>NZ_RFLY01000002.1 GCF_003697345.1 Solilutibacter pythonis
GACTGTTCTGTGTGGCCAGGTTCAGTTTTCCGAGCAGTTCGGTATCGGATAGGATGGCTGCGCGTAGCTGGGCTTCCTGGTCGGGAGATATGCCAGGTTGTTGGCCGAATTGGACGAGGATGGCTTCAAGTTTCGCATTGATATATTGGCCTTTCGAATTGGTCATCTTAAACCCCGCTTTCTGTGACTTGTAGCGCTATTCTTTTGATGCATGATGGGTATATCCCCCCATTGGGGAATTGCTTTAATTCTGGAGTTATTCCTATTGTCAGCCCATTTCTTTGATAGATTACGTTAAGTAAACGGCCAATATCTCCATTTATCTGGTCATGGTGAGGGCGCTCTTGATATCCCATGGATGTCAGTGATTCGTGGTATCCCTTGAAATCCATGGGGCAGGTTGGAGGCGTGTCTGTTCCCTCCCGCCCTTCTTTACTGAAATCCAGTTCAACGCCCCATCGTGTCTTTGATTTTTTGGTAATAAACTGAAGGTTAAATGACCAGCCATTACCTAATGGCTGATGGAAAAAGGGGCCGTTCGGGCCTGACCTGTCGAGTGTCAACCCCATCACCTCCTGAACCCGCTCAAGGGTGATGTCATCCCGGGATTCCACGCCTTCGATGAACTTCAGGAAACGTCGCCCCACCTCTTCCGCGCTCAGTGTCGGGTTGGGGGGGGGCTGGGCTTCCTGAGTGTTCATCGCGGGATTCTCCTGGGGCTTTGCGGGCGGGGGGGCGGCATGGTTGCCGGGCGGGCCGGCTGGCGGCCTTGTGTCGGGCAGGCGGCTCTGTGGCGGTGAAGCGCCGGTTTGTACGGCGCGGGTCGGCCCGGCGCAGGCGGCAAGCGCGGCGGCCGATAGCAGCAAGAGTGCTGAGCGCGTCATCGTCATTCCCCTCCTTGACTTGCAAGCTAACATGATCTAAGGGGCTGATGTCACCTCGGTGGGATCACGGCAATTGAGGCCGGTGCTGTGCGTGGGGGCTTGGCTGGGCTGGAACGCGGTGGAAGGTAACGAGACGATGCCCGTTTGGCAGTCGTAATGGCAGGCAGGAAGGGGGACTCTTCAGCAGACAGAAATATCCTTGCGGCGGCCAGCCCGGCTGGATGACTGGATCATCCGAACGGAATCCACGATGTTGCACGCTCCGATCGGGCATGGGCGGTGAGGACGTGAGCGAACTTGAAATCCTGCGTCGTTTCCTTGGGTTGTGCGTGTTGGGCCATTACGCCGTATTGTTGGTGTGGTTCGGTGTCTTCGTTTTTGTCGGCGATGGGCTGTACCGCTTGCACGCGCGCTGGTTCAGGCTGGGCCGGGAAGCCTTCGACGCGCTGCATTACGGCGGCCTGGCGGCGTACAAGATTGGGGTGCTGTTGTTCTTCTTCGTGCCGTGGTTCGCACTTCGTTAGTTGTAGCTGGTCGCGGTGTGCGCGCGTGGTAAAGTCGCGGGGCTGCGATGCGGCTCAATGGTCGCTTCGTCCGGTGCTTCCTTCGATCCCACGTACGAGATCCCGACATGCCCCAACTTGCCACGCGCATCGGTCGCGCCAAACCCAGCGCCATCATGGCGGTCGCCGAAAAGGCCAAGCAGCTCAAGGCCGAAGGCCGCGACATCATTAGCTTCTCCATCGGCGTGCCGAATTTCCTGCCTGGCCCGCACGTGTACGAGGCCGCGCGCGAGTCGCTGGCGAAGGACAGTGGCCAGTACGGCAGCAACCGTGGCAGTGATGCGCTGCTGGACGCCTTCCTCGCGCATATCGAGAAACTTGGCTTGACCGGGTATGGCCGCGCCAATTGCGCCACCGGCATCGGCGCCAAGCACATCCTCTACAACTTGGCGGAAGCATTGCTGGACGAGGGCGACACGATCGCCTTCCCGACCCCGTACTGGACCAGCTACCTGGACATCGCCGAAATCGTCAACGCCAAGGTCGATCTGCTGCCTTGCGGCCCGGAGCAGCATTACAAGCTGACCCCGGAACAGCTCGATGCCGCGCTGGCGAAGAAGCCACGGGTGTTCCTGTTCAACAATCCCTCCAACCCGACCGGCATGGTCTATACGAAGGACGAGATCGCCGCGCTGGCGGAGGTCATCGTCAAGTATCCGGATACCTGGATCGTCACCGACGATATCTACAACACGATGGTGTTCGACGGCGTGGGCTACCACAATTTCATCCACGTCCGTCCTGAACTGAAGGATCGGCTGATCTTCGTCGATTCGCTGTCCAAGACCTACGGCATGCCGGGTTGGCGTGTCGGCTTCATGGCCGGGCCGGAAGTCGTGGCCAAGGCGGTGACTACGATGAATTCCAACCACATCACCAACATCCCCGAGATCGTCACCGCGGCCGCCGTTGCCGCGTTGGCCGGCCCGCAGGACGTGCCGGAAGAGAAGTGCCGCGAGTTCCAGTCCAAGCGCGACCAGGTGATGGCGGCGATGGCGGCCATTCCCGGCATCGTCTGCCCCAAGCCAGAGGGGGCGTTCTACGTGTTTCCGGACGTCAGCGCCTATTTCGGCAAATCGCATGGCGGCCGGGTGATCGGCAACGACATCGAACTGTGCAATGCGCTGCTGGAAGCCAAGAGCGTGGCTTGCGTGCCCGGTTCCGCTTTCGGCGAGCCGCGTGCCTTGCGCATCAGCTATACCTGCCCGACGCCGCAATTGGCGCCGGGCCTGGAGCGCATCAAGGAATTCTTCGCGGAAATGGCCTGAGCCGGCGGCGATGCGCGTACTTGGGTTCCTGCTGCTGTTCGCACTGGTCGGCGCGCTGTTCCATTTTTCGGGCAGAAGCGGCGGCCTGGGTGATGGCGATACGCGCCAGGACAGCGGCAGCTTGCACTCGGACGACCCGCGCCGCATCAGCGGGGAGCGGGGCATCGTATTGCTCTATGCCGAATGGTGTGGCTATTGCCGCAAGCTGCGGGCCGATTTCAAGCGTGCCGGGTTGCGCTATACCGGGCTCGACGTGGATACGCTGGAAGGCGATCGTGCCATGCAGGCGCTGCGCGCGCGTGGCGTGCCGGTCACGGTGATCGGCCAGAACGTGGTGCACGGCTACGATACCGCGCGTTTGCAGACCTATCTTTCACCGCTCGGCTACCGCGTGTACTGAGCTTTTCTCCCCCAGACCCCGAGGATTGCCTCCATGAAAAAACCCGTCCGTGTTGCCGTGACCGGCGCCGCCGGCCAGATCGGTTACGCCCTGTTGTTCCGTATCGCTTCCGGCGAGATGCTCGGCAAGGACCAACCTGTCATCCTGCAAATGCTGGAGTTGCCGATGGAGAAGGCCCAGGCCGCGCTGAAGGGCGTGATGATGGAACTGGAGGACTGCGCGTTCCCGCTCCTGGCCGGCATGGTCGGCACCGACGATCCGGAAGTCGCCTTCAAGGATGCCGATTACGCCCTGCTGGTTGGCGCGATGCCGCGCGGCCCGGGCATGGAGCGCAAGGATCTGCTGCTGAAGAACGCCGAGATATTCACCGTGCAGGGCAAGGCGCTGAACAAGGTGGCGAGCCGCGACGTGAAGGTGCTGGTGGTGGGCAATCCGGCCAATACCAATGCCTATATCGCCATGAAGTCGGCACCGGAGCTGCCGGCGAAGAATTTCACCTCTATGCTGCGTCTCGACCACAATCGCGCCCTGTCGCAGCTCGCCAACAAGGCGGCCGTGGCCGTGGCCGACATCGAGAAGCTGGTGGTCTGGGGCAATCATAGTCCGACGATGTATCCGGATTACCGCTTCGCCACCGTCAACGGCGAATCGTTGAAGGACAGGATCGGCGATGCCGAATGGAACGCCGACACCTTCATTCCCACCGTGGGCAAACGCGGCGCGGCGATCATCGAGGCGCGCGGCCTGTCCTCGGCCGCCTCGGCCGCCAATGCCGCCATCGACCACATGCACGACTGGGCGCTGGGCACGGGCGGCGAGTGGGTGACGATGGGCGTGCCTTCCGATGGCTCCTACGGCATTCCGGAAGGCGTGATCTACGGCGTGCCGGTGATCTGCGAGAACGGCGAATACACGGTCATCAAGGACTTGCCGATCGACGATTTCAGCCGCGCGGCGATGGACAAGACCCTGGCCGAGCTGGAAGAGGAGCGTTCGGGCGTCGCCCATCTGCTCTGATCCGCGATGGCGGGATGTTGACGAAAACGGGGTGGCGAAGGCCGCCCCGTTTTTTCTTGGCCGTCCGCCATGACTTTCGACACGGCCTCGCGCCGATGCACTGGTGTAGCGTGGCGTGATCAGGAGGACAAGCCATGTTCATACCCAGATCGCACGCCGTCCGCACGGCGCTCGTCACGCTTTCCTGCGCCTTCGTGCTTGCACCACTCGCGCTCGCCGGCTACGACAAGCCGCCGGAACCCTTGCTCGGCGTGCTGCGCGCGCCGCTGCCCTCGGTGCCGCTGCTCGACCCGACCCGCCAGCGCATGCTGTTGATCCAGCAATCGCAATACCCGTCGATCGAGCGCGTGGCCGAGCCTTACCTCAAGCTGGCCGGCGTGCGCATCGAACCGCGCAACCATAGCCGCCACGATGCCGCCAACGGCTACGGCATCCGCACCTGCTTGCGGGGCGTGAGCATCGAGGACATCGCCAGCCACCAACAGACGCCGGTGGCGCTGCCGGTCAACGCCTGTATCGGCATGCCGACGTGGTCGCCGGATGGCAAACGTTTCGCTTTCACCAATACCACCGCCACTCATACCGAATTGTGGCTGGGCGATGCGACGAGCGGCAGGACGCGTCGCATCGAGGGCTTGCGTCTGAACCCGATTCTGGAAAGCGCAGTGCAATGGCTGCGCGGCAGCGACAGCCTGCTGGTGAAGCAGTTGCCGGCCAACCTTGGCCCGGCGCCGAGGCGGGCGATCGGCCCCGAGATCCGCGAGGCCATTGCCGGCAAGGGCGAGAGCAGCACCTACGAGGCCCGCGATACTTTGGGCAGCCCCGAGGACGAGGCTCTGTTCGAGTATTACGCCACGGCGCAGCTGGCCGTGGTCGATGCCGCCAGCGGCGGGGTGCGCACGGTGGGTGAGCCGGGTGCGCTGGCCGATGTCGAAGCGGCGCCGGATGGCCGCCACGTACGGGTGGAAACGCTGAAGCGGCCGTATTCCTACGTGACCACTTGGCAGCGCTTCGCGCGCGATGTCGATGTGGTCGATGTCGAGACCGGCAAGTCGGCGCGGGTGGCCTCGCTGCCCATCGCCGATCGCGTGCCGGTGCGCGGGGTGCCGGTCGGCCCGCGCGGTTTCGCATGGCAGGCCAACGTGCCGGCCACCCTGGTCTGGCCGGAAGCGCTCGACAACGGCGATTGGAAGGTGGAGGTGCCGCATCGCGACAGGCTGATGCGTTGGGCCGCGCCGTTCGACGGCCGGCCGCGGGAGGTGGCGCGCATCGTCCAGCGTTACAGCGGCGCGCGCTGGCTGGCCGAAGGCAGCGAACCGTTCGTCTACGAATACGATGCCAACCGCCAGTGGATACGGGTCAGCCGCATCGACATGGCCAATCCCGCCAAGCCGGCGCGGGTGGTCTGGGATTACTCGCAGAACGAGCGCTACGACAATCCCGGCTCGCTGTTGATGCGCACACGGCCCGACGGCAGCGCGGTGGTGTTGCAGGAAGGCGACCGGGTCTATCTGGCCGGCCCTGGCGGCACCGCGCGGGGCGACCGTCCGTTCCTCGATGGTTATTCGCTGGCCACCGGCAAGACCGAACGCCTGTTCCGCAGCGGCGACGACGGGCTGGAGCAGCCAGTCACCGTCCTGCCCGGCGGCCGGCGCTTCATCACCGTGCGGCAATCGCCGGCGGAGCCGCCCAATCTGTTCCTCCGCACGCTGGGCGCGGCCGTCGGCGCGGCCGCCAAGGGCGAGCCGGCATTCGCCTCGAAGGCCGAGCCGATCACCCGCATCCCCGATCCGACCCCGCAGGTGCGCGGCATCGGCAAGCGGCTGGTCACTTATCGGCGCAAGGATGGCGTGGCGCTCTCGTTCACCCTCTACACGCCGCCGGGTTACAAGGAAGGCACGAAGCTGCCGGCCATTCTCTACGCTTATCCGCAGGATTTCGCCGACCCCTCGCAGGCCGGGCAGATCAGCGGTTCCGAACAGCGTTTCGACGTGTTGCGCGGCCATCGTCTGTTGCTGCTGGCCGGTTACGCCATCATCGACAACGCCGCGTTCCCGATCGTCGGCGACCCGCGCACCGCCTATGACACCTATACCGAGCAACTGGTGGCGAACGCCGAGGCCGCCATCGACAAGGCGGTGGCGCTAGGCGTGGTCGACCGCGACCGCATCGGCGTCACCGGCCATAGCCATGGCGCGCTGATGAGCGCCAATCTGCTGGCGCATACCGGCCTGTTCCGCGCCGGTGTCGCCACCAGCGGCGGCTACAACAAGACGCTGACGCCGTTCGGCTTCCAGAACGAACGCCGCTCGCTGTGGCGGGCGCCGAAGGTGTACGACGAAGTCTCCGCCTATCAGCATGCCGACAAGATCAAGGTGCCGTTGTTGATCGTGCACGGCGCGGACGACGCCAACCCTGGCACCGAGCCGGTGCAGTCGCCCAAGTTGTTCCAGGCGATTCGCGGACTCGGCGGCACCACGCGGCTGGTAATGCTGCCGCACGAGCCGCACTGGTATACCGCGATGGAATCGAACGAGCAGGTGGTTTACGAGATGTTGAACTGGTTCGACCGCTACGTGAAGAACGCGCCGGCCAAGGCCGTGGCTGGCGGGGACGGCAAGCCTTGAGTATGCGGATGACGGAAGAGGGAAGCCGCCCGAGTATCGCCCTTCATCATGTCGATGCCCATCTGCTGGCGGCGGAGAAGCCGGCCGGCTTGCTCAGTGTGCCGGGTCGTCTACCAGCAAATCGAGACTGCCTGATCACACGCCTGCAATACGAGTTTCCCGATGCGATGACCGTGCATCGGCTCGACCAGGTGACCAGCGGACTGGTGTTGTTCGGGCGTGGCGCGGCGATGCAGCAAGCGCTGTCGATGCAGTTCGAACGGCGGCAGATATTGAAACGCTACGAAGCGCTGGTCGAGGGCCTGATTCAGGCCGATGCCGGCGAGATCAGCTTGCCGCTGATCTGCGACTGGGCCAACCGGCCCCGGCAGAAGGTGGATGCCGATGCCGGCAAGCCCGCATTGACGCGTTGGCGGGTACTGGCGCGCGACGAAGCCGCGTGCCGGACCCGCATCGAACTGGAGCCGGTCACGGGCCGCAGCCATCAGTTGCGCGTGCACATGGCGAGCATCGGTCATGTCATCGTCGGCGACGTGTTCTATGGCGCGGCGCCGGCCGCCCGCGTCTGTCTGCACGCCCTGGGGCTGATCTTCACCCATCCCGCCAGCGGTGAGCCGATGGCGATGGCCTCGTCGGCGCCGTTTTGACCGGCCGGGTGCTTGCCGGGCGGGGACGTGCAAGCCCGGCCCACATGGGGCCCCGGCGGGCCGGGCACGTCGCATCGCCTAGAATGATCCTTTCACCACCGTTGGAGCACGCATGACCGCCAAAGACTCCGCCGGCGCACGTTTCCGCGCCGCGCTCGCCGAAGAATCGCCATTGCAGGTGATGGGGGCGATCACCGCCTACGCCGGCCTGATGGCCAAACGTGTCGGCTACCGCGCGCTGTACCTTTCCGGCGGCGGCGTCGCCGCCAATTCGCTGGGCATGCCCGACCTCGGCATCTCGACGATGGAGGACGTGCTGACCGATGCGCGCCGCATCGTCGATGCCACCGGCATGCCGCTCTTGGTCGATATCGATACCGGCTGGGGCGGCGCGTTCAACATCGCCCGCACCGTCCGCAATTTCGAGCGCATCGGCGTGGCCGCCGTACACATGGAGGATCAGGTCGGGCAGAAGCGTTGTGGCCACCGCCCGGGCAAGGAAGTGGTGTCGAAGGCGGAGATGGTCGATCGGGTCAAGGCCGCCGTCGATGCGAAGACCGATGCCGGCTTCGTCATCATGGCGCGCACCGATGCCGCGGCGGTCGAGGGGATCGATTCGGCCATCGAACGCGCGGTGGCCTATGTCGAGGCCGGCGCCGACATGATCTTCCCCGAAGCGATGAAGACGCTGGCGGATTACCGCAAGTTCAAGGCGGCGGTCGGGGTGCCGATTCTCGCCAACCTGACCGAATTCGGTTCCACCCCGTTCTTCACCGTGGACGAGTTGCGCGAGGCCGGCGTGGACATCGCCCTCTACTGCTGCGGCGCCTACCGCGCGATGAACAAGGCCGCGCTGGGCTTCTACGAGACGGTGCGGCGCGAAGGCACCCAGAAGAACACCGTCGAGCAGTTGCAGACCCGCGCCGAGTTGTACGATTTCCTCGGCTATCACGCCTACGAGGACAAGCTCGACCAGTTGTTCTCCAAACCAAAATCCTGAGCAGGAGCCCCGCGCATGAGCAAGAGCAAAGCCACGCCCGCAGCCACCGTACCCGCCTCGCCCAAGGTGAAGAAGTCCGTCGCCCTGTCCGGTACCGCCGCCGGCAACACCGCGTTGTGCACGGTGGGCCGCACCGGCAACGACCTGGCCTACCGCGGCTACGACATCAAAGACCTGGCCACCAAGGCGACGTTCGAGGAGGTCGCCCATCTGCTGCTGCATGGCGCGCTGCCGACCGCCTCGCAGCTGAAAGCCTACAAGGCCAAGTTGAAGCGCCTGCGCGGCCTGCCCGCCATCGTGCAGGAAGCGCTGGAAATGATCCCGGCCAATGCCCATCCGATGGACGTGATGCGCACCGGCTGCTCGGTGCTGGGCACGGTGTTGCCCGAGCGCGAGGGGCACCCGGAATCCGAGGCGCGCGATATCGCCGACCGCCTCATCGCAAGCTTCGGCTCGATGCTGCTGTATTGGTGGCACTTCACCCGCAACGGCCGCCGCATCGATTGCGAGACCGATGACGATTCGGTCGCCGCGCACTTCCTGCATCTCCTGCATGGCGAGCCGCCCAGCGATCTGCATGCCGATGCGCTGGACAAATCGCTGATCCTCTACGCCGAACACGAATTCAACGCCTCCACCTTCACCGCGCGGGTCATCGCCGGTACCGGCAGCGATATGTATTCCTGCATCACCGGCGCGATTGGCGCCTTGCGCGGGCCGAAACACGGCGGCGCCAACGAGGTGGCGATGGACATCATCAGCCGCTATGCGAGCGCCGAGGCCGCCGAGGCCGACATCCGCGCGCGGATGGAGAAGAAGGAGATCATCATCGGCTTCGGCCATCCGGTCTACACCATCGGCGATCCGCGCAACCCGATCATCAAGAAGCTCAGCCAGAAGCTGTGCAAGGATGGCGGCAACCAGGCGCTGTTCGACGTCAGCGAGCGTATCGAGATGCTGATGATGGACACCAAGAAGATGTTCCCGAACCTCGATTGGTACAGCGCTTCCAGCTATCACATGATGGGTGTGCCGACGCCGATGTTCACCCCGCTGTTCGTCATCGCCCGCACCACCGGCTGGTCGGCGCATGTGATCGAGCAGCGCCAGGACGGCAAGATCATCCGCCCCGGCGCCCATTACACCGGGCCGGAGGATTGCAAGTTCGTGCCGATTGGCAAGCGCGGTTGAGACGGACGGCAGGAGCGGCGGGAATGTGTTTGCCCATCGCTCCCGCCGATTGTTGAAAATACGCCGGGGCGCATGTGCATATCCTCGGGCCTGGGCGGGATGCTTTCCTGGAGTTCCTGAGGAACCTCACCCCGCAGGCGCTTTTGTTCTCGGCGGCCATTGTCGTTTTGTCCCAGATAAAGCCGCCGGTTCTCGCCATGGCGAACGCGGGGCGCGCGCTTCTGGTGTTGGGGCTGCTTTCGATAGCGCTCCTGGCGGCACACGCAAATGTCGGGAAGTTTCTGGACAATGCCTTCAGCGGTAGCAGCCGGGCGCGCAAGACGACGCGCCGGATCAAGCGTATGGAGCCCGCATTTCGCAGGCGTTTCTTGCTCTTGCTGATTGCCGGTTGGCGCTATAGGCGAATCTCGTTCCTTGAATTTTTCGTTGCGGTTGCGGTGGTTTATTCCTGCCTGGTCGCGGTCCTGTTAATGGCGGTCTACAACGTGCTGAAATTGCTCGGCATGCGTTGACAGCGTGTCCGGGCCGATCCGGGCCCGATGCCGTCGCCTCGGCCGCCCAGGCGCGGCGACGAGTGGCGCGGAATGCCGAGGGTCGCTTCCCGCCGGCCGGATCGTCGGCGCTCAGCGGGCGATGGTCGCCGCCGTGGTCGAAGACATTGCGGCGCTCAGCCGATCGACAGCGCCAGCCGCGTGCCTTGCTCGATCGCCCGCTTGGCGTCGAGTTCCGCCGCCACGTCGGCGCCGCCGATGACGTGCGGTTCGATGCCTAGCGCGCGCAGTTCGTCGGCCAGTTCGCGGCGCGGCTCCTGTCCGGCGCAGACGACGACGTGATCGACCGGCAGCGTCTGTCGCTTGCCATCCACCGCGATGCGCAGGCCGGCGTCGTCCACGCCGAGGTATTCCACGCCGCCCAGCATGGTCACGCCTTTCGCCTTGAGCGTGGCGCGATGAATCCAGCCGGTGGTCTTGCCCAGCCGCTTGCCCGGTTTGCCGGGGCTTCGTTGCAGCAGCCACAGCTTGCGGGCGGCGGCGTCGGGTTGCGGCTTGCATAGCGAGCCGGCGCTTTCGAAGCCGGGATCGACGCCCCATTCCCGCATCCACAGCGCGGGATCGAGGCTGGGAGCGGGCGCATCGTCCTGGGCCAGGAACTCCGCCACGTCAAAGCCGATGCCGCCCGCGCCAATCAACGCCGCTCGGCCGCCGACCTTGACCCGGCCTTGCAACACGTCCAGATAGCTCACCACCTTGGGGTGGCCGGCGCCGGGGATGTCGACCTGGCGTGGGGAGATGCCGGTGGCGACGACCACCGCGTCGAACGCCTTGAGCATCGCGGCGTCCGCGCGCGTGTCCAGCCGCAGTTCGACGCCGGCATCGGCGATACGGTGGCCGAAATAGCGCAGGGTTTCGTGGAATTCCTCTTTGCCGGGGATCCGCTTCGCCAGGTTGAATTGACCGCCGATTTCGCCGGCCGCATCGAACAGGGTGACGCGATGGCCGCGTTCGGCGGCCGTACTGGCGCAGGCGAGTCCGGCCGGGCCGGCGCCAACCACGGCGATGCGCTTCGGCGCGGTGGCGGGCGTGGCGACGAACTCGTCCTCGCGGCAGGCGCGTGGATTGACCAGACAGGTGGCGGGCTTGTTCTGGAATACGTGATCGAGGCAAGCCTGATTGCAGGCGATGCAGGTATTGATGTGCCCAGCGCGTCCGGCATGCGCCTTGTTGACCCACTCTGGGTCGGCCAGCAACGGCCGCGCCATCGAGACCATGTCGGCATCGCCGCGCGCCAGCACGGCCTCGGCCACGTCCGGCATGTTGATGCGGTTGGTGGCGACCAGTGGCAGGCCGACGTGCGGGCGCAGCTTGGCGGTGACGCCGGTGAAGGCCGCGCGCGGCACCGAGGTGGCGATGGTCGGGATGCGCGCCTCGTGCCAGCCGATGCCGGTGTTGATGAGGGTCGCGCCGGCGGCTTCCACCGCTTGTGCCTGGGCGAGGATGGCGGGCCAATCGTTGCCGCCTTCGACCAGGTCGAGCATCGACAGCCGATAGACCAGGATGAAGTCCGGCCCGCAGGCTTCGCGCACGCGGCGCACGATTTCCACCGCGAAGCGCATGCGTTTTTCCGCATCGCCGCCCCAGGCGTCGGCGCGGTCGTTGGTGCGCGGCGCGGTGAACTGGTTCAGCAGATAGCCTTCGCTGCCCATGATCTCGACGCCGTCGTAGCCGGCGTCGCGCGCCAGCTTCGCGCTGTGGGCGAAGGCGTCGATCTGGCGTTCGACGGCGCGTGCCGAGAGCGCGCGCGGCTTGAACGGGGTGATCGGCGATGGTTTGTCGCTGGCGCCGACGATCAGTGGGTGGAAGCCGTAGCGCCCGGCATGCAGCAGTTGCAGGCAGATCTTGCCGCCGTGCCCATGCACGGCGCGGGTGACTTCGCGGTGGCGGCCGCGTTGCCACGGCCATTGCAGCGTGCCGGAGAACGGCTTGACCCAGCCGGAGAGATTGGGCGAGAAGCCACCAGTCACGATCAGGCCGACACCGCCCGCCGCGCGCTCGGCGAAATAGCGGGCCAGCTTGGGGAAATCCCGGGCGCGGTCTTCCAGCCCGGTGTGCATCGAGCCCATCAATACGCGATTTCTCAGCGTGGTGAAACCGAGATCGAGCGGGGTGAACAGGTGCGGGTAGCGCGTGGCGGTCGTATCCATCGGGAAAGCATACAGTTGCGTATGGCACGAGGCGAGCATCCTTGCCAGCGGTTGGCGAAGCGGGTTCGCCCGCCGTCCTCGACCATCGTCCAAGCCGGAGCGCTCACATGCCTCTGGCAAAATACGCGGGTTCACCGGGCAGCAACGCGCCACCCATCGACGCATGCCGCCTTTCATTTCCCCATGCAGGAGCCGGTCATGTCGAATCACGCCTATCGCAAACCCCTTCCGGGGACGCAACTTGAATGGTTCGATGCCGGCGAGGCGGTGGAGGCGCTGCAAGCCGGCGCCTGGGACAGGTTGCCGTATACGGCGAAAATTCATGCCGAGAACCTGGTGCGCCGCGCCGCGCCGGACAAGCTCGACAGCTATCTCGGCCAACTCGTCCAGCGAAAGCGCGAGCTGGATTTCCCGTGGTTCCCGGTGCGCGTGGTCTGCCACGACATCCTTGGCCAGACGGCATTGGTCGATCTGGCCGGCCTGCGCGATGCCATCGCCGAGGCCGGCGGCGACCCGGCCGAGATCAATCCGGTGGTGCCGACGCAGTTGATCGTCGACCACTCGCTGGCGGTGGAATGCGGCGGCTTCGACCCGGACGCCTTCGCCAAGAATCGGGCGATCGAGGACCGCCGCAACGCCGACCGTTTCGATTTCATCGAATGGACGAAGAAGGCGTTCAAGAACGTCGACGTGATCCCGCCGGGCAACGGCATCATGCACCAGATCAATCTGGAGAAGATGTCGCCGGTGGTGTACGTCGACGAAGGTGTGGCCTTCCCCGATACCTGCGTGGGCACCGACTCGCATACGCCGCACGTCGATGCGCTGGGCGTGATCGCCGTTGGTGTGGGCGGGCTGGAAGCGGAGAACGTGATGCTTGGCCGCGCCTCGTGGATGCGCCTGCCGGATATCGTCGGCGTGGAGTTGACCGGCAAGCCCGCGCCGGGCATCACCGCCACCGACGTCGTGCTGGCCCTGACCGAGTTTCTGCGCCAGGAAAAAGTGGTTGGCGCCTACCTCGAATTCTTCGGCGAGGGCGCCGGGCACCTGACCGTCGGCGACCGCGCCACCATCTCCAACATGACGCCGGAATATGGCGCCACCGCCGCGTTGTTCTACATCGACCGGCAGACCATCGATTACCTCCGCCTGACCGGCCGCGACGAGGCGCAGGTGCGGTTGGTGGAAACCTATGCCAAGGCCGCCGGGTTGTGGGCCGATGCGATGAAGAATGCCGAATACGAGCGCGTGCTGCGCTTCGATCTTTCCAGTGTGGTGCGCAACATGGCCGGGCCGTCCAATCCGCATCGCCGCCTGCCGGTCGGCGAGCTGGCCACGCGCGGCATCGCCGTCGATCTCGATCGGGCGCGCGCCGAGGAAGCCCGTGGCCTGATGCCCGATGGCGCGGTGATCATCGCCGCGATCACCTCCTGCACCAATACCTCGAACCCGCGCAACGTCATCGCCGCCGGCCTCCTGGCGCGTAACGCCAACGCGCGCGGACTCGTTCGCAAGCCGTGGGTCAAGAGTTCGCTCGCGCCCGGCTCCAAGGCGGTCGAGCTGTATCTGGAAGCGGCGGGCCTGTTGCCGGAACTGGAAAAGCTCGGCTTCGGCATCGTGGCGTTCGCCTGCACCACCTGCAACGGCATGAGTGGCGCGCTCGATCCGGCGATCCAGCGGGAGATCATCGACCGCGACCTGTACGCCACCGCGGTGCTGAGCGGCAACCGCAACTTCGATGGCCGCATCCACCCCTACGCCAAGCAGGCGTTCCTGGCTTCGCCGCCGCTGGTGATCGCCTACGCCATCGCCGGCACCGTGCGTTTCGACATCGAAAAAGACGTGCTGGGCATCGACGCGCAAGGTAACGAAGTGCGGTTGAAGGACGTCTGGCCAAGCGACGAGGAAATCGACGCGGTGGTGAAGGCCAGCGTCAAGCCCGAGTTCTTCCGCCAGGTCTACGAGCCGATGTTCAAACTGCGGGTGGAAGGCGGTGGGCGCGCCACGCCGTTGTACGACTGGCGGCCGCAATCGACCTATATCCGTCGCCCGCCGTATTGGGAAGGCGCATTGGCGGGCGAGCGCACGTTGCGCGGCATGCGTCCGCTGGCGGTGCTGGGTGACAACATCACCACCGATCATCTTTCGCCTTCCAACGCGATTCTGCCCTCAAGCGCCGCCGGCGAGTACCTGGCGAAGATGGGCCTGCCGGAAGAGGATTTCAATTCCTACGCGACGCATCGCGGCGACCACCTGACCGCGCAGCGCGCGACCTTCGCCAACCCCAAGTTGATCAACGAAATGGCGGTGGTCGATGGCGAAGTGAAGCAGGGTTCGCTGGCGCGCGTCGAGCCGGAGGGGGAGGTGATGCGGATGTGGGAGGCGATCGAAACCTACATGCGGCGCAAACAGCCGCTCGTCATCATCGCCGGCGCCGATTACGGCCAGGGCAGTTCGCGCGACTGGGCCGCCAAGGGCGTGCGGCTGGCGGGGGTGGAGGCGATCGTCGCCGAGGGCTTCGAGCGCATCCACCGCACCAATTTGATCGGCATGGGCGTGCTGCCATTGGAGTTCAAGCCGGGCACCGACCGCAAGACCCTGGCCATCGACGGCACCGAGACGTTCGACGTGATCGGCGAGCGCATGCCGGGCGCGACCTTGACCCTGGTGATCCATCGCAAGGACGGCGAACGCGTGGAGGTGCCGGTGACCTGCCGCCTCGATACCGCCGAGGAGGTCGAGGTCTACGGCGCGGGCGGGGTGCTGCAACGCTTCGCGCAGGATTTCCTGGCATCCAACAGCGAGGCGGCTTGAGATGAGCACGAAGCCACAACTCCGGATTCCCGCCACTTACATGCGCGGCGGCACCAGCAAGGGCGTGTTCTTTCGCTCGCAGGATCTGCCGGAAGCCGCGCGCGTGCCCGGCCCGGTGCGCGATGCGCTGCTGATGCGGGTGATCGGTTCGCCCGACCCCTATGCCCAGCACATCGATGGCATGGGATGCGCGAGTTCCAGTACCAGCAAATGCGTGATCATCTCGCCGAGCACGCGGCCCGGCCATGACGTCGATTATCTGTATGGCCAGGTCGCCATCGGCGAAGCCTTCGTGGACTGGAGCGGCAACTGCGGCAACCTCTCGACGGCGGTCGGTCCTTTCGCCATCGCCAATGGCTTCATCGACAAGTCGCGCCTGCCGGAGAACGGCATGTTCGCGGTCAAGGTGTGGCAGGCCAACATCGGCAAGACCATCATCGTCAACGTGCCGATCGCCGACGGCGAGGTGCGGGAAACCGGTGATTTCGAGCTGGATGGCGTGACCTTCCCGGCGGCGGAGATCGTGCTGGAGTTCATCGACCCTTCCGACGACGGCGAAGCCGGCGGGGCGATGTTCCCCACCGGCAACGAGGTTGACGAGCTCGACGTGCCGGGCGTGGGCAAGCTGAGGACGACGATGATCAGCGCCGGCATCCCCACCGTCTTCGTCAACGCCGCCGACATCGGCCTTGAGGGCGGCGAGTTGCAAAAGGACATCAACACCGATGCCGCGCGGCTGGCGATGTTCGAGGCGATTCGGACCGCCGGCGCGCTGCGCATGGGCCTGATCAAGGAAGCCGGGGAGGCCGCCAAGCGCCAGCACACGCCGAAAGTGGCTTTCGTCGCCCCTGCCGCCGATTATCTGGCTTCCAGCGGCAAGCGCGTCCGTGCCGACGAAATCGACCTCCGCGTGCGCGCGTTGTCGATGGGCAAGCTGCACCACGCGATGATGGGCACTGCCTCGGTCGCGATCGCCGCCGCCGCCGCTGTGCCGGGCACGTTGGTGAACCTGGCCGCGGGTGGCGGCGCGCGCGAGGCGGTGCGCTTCGGCCATCCTTCCGGCACCTTGCGCGTCGGCGCCGCGGCGGAACGGATCGACGGCCAGTGGACGGTGAAGAAAGCGGTGATGAGCCGCAGCGCGCGCGTGTTGATGGAAGGCGCGGTGCGAGTGCCGGCGCAGACACTGGAGCGCTGAGGCCGCGTCGGTAAACAAAACTGTTCGGCCAAGCTCGGGGGCGGCGGCGGCATGGCCCGCCTTCCGCGTGTCCGGGTTGAGGCCATGTTTCCGGGCCTCCCGGGCGATGCGGCTCTCTCCCTTGCGGGTGGGGGCGCATCGGCCGGGAGGCGGCGGCTCAATCAGTAAAAACGCCAGATTGGCGGGGTAGCGCCGCATGAAGTCGCGTGAGTCCGAATCGATGCGGACGCCCGTTGATGACGTAACGCATTTCAAGCCCCCCCTCGGCGACATCGTCCCAGGCCAAACGCTCCGTTATTGGGCGGCGTACCGGCGGTCACGGCGGTGCCGGATGGCCTTTCCGTGCTTCAATCCAATACACCGCAACATTTCGAGCTCGCCCCGCCGCCATGCGGAAGCAGTCACAGGATTCGTTGAATAAGGTTGACCGATGCCCTCCAGACGGTAATAACCCACCGCAAGGCCGACCTGGTAGCAATCGATTGCCTGCCGGTCGCCTCCATGGTTTCCACGCATCCGGCGGATAAGCGACTCGACTTGGCCTGCCCGCCATTGCGCGCGATCGACGTCTTGCGTCATACCGCGTGACTTGGGCAGCCATAGTGTCATGGCGGAGAGTCTCAGCAGACACAGCCATTTGCGGACTCCGCTGGGCAGCCATCGCCAAGGCGCACTGGCCCGGTGCTCATGGCTTTGGTGTTTCCATGCCTGTTTCATGTTTCCCTCATTCTCATCCAGGCTTTTATCCCGAAGCCTGTGACTGGCAGTGCCGGTATGCGGCCCACGGCTACCGCCGCCTGGCTGTCTTCAGCCCCGCGTCCACCACCTGGACGCAGGTGTAGATCAGTTCCTGATAAGTCGAGACCCGGTGGTCGTCCCGTGGTCCTCGCGATTGCGTCACGGCGCAGCGGTATTCCTGTGCGGGTGTGTCCTGGTCAGCTTCGGTAGTGACGTAGCGTTCGATGTCGGGACCGTCTTTGCGCAACTCGAAAAGCATGGCCCGCTGGCGGGAGTCCAGGTACAGGCGCTCCAGTTTTTCGCCGGGCCGTTTGCGGGTGAACTGCACCGGAAGCGCATGGCCTTCCGGTGACTCGAATCGCGCCATTACCCAAAAGCCACCGGCGATGATCACCGGCTTGATGTTGCCCTTGTACAAATACTGCCCCGATTTTGCCTCTTGCTCACTCAACGTTGGCCCAGGCGAGACGCCAACGCCATGGATGTAACCGGAACTCAATGGAATCAGCACGCTAGTGCGTGCGGGCACCTGCACCGTCGCGCCATTGACGATGGCGGTTTGCGGGTCGCGGGAACGATTATTCACCGCCAACCCCTTGCCATCGAACAGGCTGCCGCTGCCGATGAGACCGTAACCGTTGCGCACGAATGCCGCGCCCGTCATGCCATACCCCACGGTAAATGTGCTTTGCATGGACTTGTTTTGGCCGGCGATCGACAAGGCCGTGGTATCGGAGAACGGCCCCAGCCGGGCCATCACGTAGCTGGTCGCGGCGTGGTGGATGCTACCGTCGCCCGATTGATCGCGCGTGGCGCTGATCGAAACCGAGCGCGGGTGCTCGTATTGCGTTGCCGCGAAGGGCCGTGAGTAGCTGGCCGTGATCAACGCCATGGTTCGCACCAACAAGCCTTGGGACGAATCGCTTCATGGCGCTTGACTTTCAAGACGGTTACTCATGGCAGTACCTTGCGAAACGAGCTGCTGCGCAAGCCGTTCCAATTGAATCCGGTCGTGGCCCGGAATGTCGCGCGGCTGAAATCCAGGGCATGGGTTTTGTACCGGGTGTAGGTCGGTCGTACCGGATAGGCGCGGTGCTCGATGCCAGCCGTCAATGAGCGATAGGTGGTGCTTGAATAACACTTGAGACTGTTGACCAACAGGCGGCAACTGTCCGATATGCAGCCTTGGGTTATTGGTGTTGGCTATTGCTTGGGTACGCTGTCATGGGGGAGGGGTGTCGTTCCGGTCTTGATAGGGCCGGATTTCATTGGCATCCACCGCAAAGAAGAGGGCGGCGTGCAGGATGCTCGCACCGTTGTCAATATCGAATGGACAGAAATTCTTCTTTAATAGAATTTTCATATTGATGTTCTTGACGCAGGCTCTCAGCGGCTTCGTGATAAACTTTATCCGAACAGTGGGTGCGTGCTGCCAATTAAATGGAGAATATATAAATAGCCCATATTCCGTTGGCGAACATGGTTGTTGCGTTACGGAAGCCATTAATGGCTGATGAGTGGGCGGAGCCCGTCCAGGAAGTTGCCGGCGCAACTGTTGATTAATTGAATGGTGGGCGGAATTTTTGAAATAACCGCCACGGTAGCCGTTCACGGTATGGCGCCGTTGATTACCTGGAACAGGGCCTTGTATTCGCGCTACAGTTCGATTCCGAAATGAATGGCGTGGGAGATATTGGTCGGTCAGGTGGCTTTCCGGCGCGAAAACCATCGCCGATGTTTGGCGTCTCCCCGTAACTTCCTGAGCAGCGGCATGGCAAGGTCGAGTCGATGAACCATAAGCCGTTTCTATCAGAGGCCCTGGCATTGGTCGCAGCTCGGCTGCTTCGAAGTCGTGGTCAACGCCTGCGCCTGATGTTGTGGGTGGCCGGGGGCAAGGCAGTGCAGTGATCCTGGGTGGGCAGACCTTACGATCCATTACGTGCGTCTACCGCAAACGTTGGCCGGTCTCGTGCTTCGTTATCTTTCCCATGCCCATGCCCATGCCCATGCCCGGCAATGCCGTCATGCTGCTTTAAGGTGGACAACACGCGCCGGCCTCGGATAGTCATCGAGGCACAGGCGTGCGCGTTTGCCGGTGAGTGGGGCGGTGGCTCAGTGCCACCGGGATGCGTTGCCGGGGGCAGCGGCAGGTCTGGCTGGCTTCCATTGGTGGGCTTGATGGGCTGGGTCGCGGGCTTGGCCTCGCGGATGGCGATATCGCCAGCGGCGTGGCGGTAACTGCTCGGACGGGCGTCGTGTTACCGACATGGTCGGCGGCCGGAATTGCTGGATAGCACTGGAGGCAGCCCCGGACAGCGGTGGATGCCGGAGAGCAAAAAGCCCGCATTTCTGCGGGCTTTTTGGATGTTTCGGCGCAATGCCAACCACCTGGATGGTGGCCGGGGAGGGAATCGAACCCCCGACACGGGGATTTTCAATTTCTTTGGAATCAATAACTTATTGATTGTTTGGCGAAGTCCAGCGTAGTACCTGGAAGTCAAAAGCAGTTGTGAAACAGTAGGTTAGCGTAGCCTGAAGAAGTGCGCGAAAACTGCGCACTGTACCTGTGGTGTACCTCAGGAATCGCGCCACGCCCCTTCGTAGTCCTGGCCACCGTAGAACACGCCGAGGATCGACACCACTTCCCGTTCGGCGTCCACTAGGAACGCGATCACGGCGGCGCCACGGTAGTTGGTAATCCGAAGACCTTGGAAAAGATCGTCTCGCTTTGTTCCCCGCTCCGGGAACGTCTCCAGCCCCTCGCAATAGGCCACGATGGCATCGATGTAGCGGATGGCTGCAAACGTCGCCCCGGCACTGATGATGTATTCCTCGATCGCGGCGAGCTGGGCGATCGCCTCGGGTGCGAACTCGACCCGGAAGCTCACGCGCGGCGCCGACGCTTCTCTGCCAACTGCTCGCGAGCCTGGCCAACCGACAGGGCACGCTCCGGGTCGGCCTTCAAGGCCTGAGCCGCCGGCACCACCTGCTCACGCAACCACGCCTCCATCGCCCGGTCGCGGGCCAGCAGCGTGCGCAGGCCATCCCGGACAACCTCGCTCTCTGTCGCGTACTCGCCCGCCGCGACCTTAGCCTTGACCAGATCGGCCATCTCGTTGGGAAGCGTGATACTCAGCTGCCGGGTTGATCGCATGGCGAGCCTCCAAGAACCTAATGGGATTTAATCCTACTCTACCGCAGCCGGCAAGAAGGAGGCAACGATGAACGATCCGCATCGGCACGACAGGCAAGGGGAGCAGCCAACAAAAAGGAAGCCTTTCAAGGCACGAGCCTTCAAGGACCTGAAGGCTTGGCAACTGGCGGTATTGGGTGGCCTCGGCGTATTTGCCTCCTCGCTCACTGCCTACTTCCTCGCACAGATCTGGCCGCTCTATGTTGAGGCGATTGGCTCCAACGAAGCTCTTTCCTGGCTTGGCTTGGTCGTCTCCGCGTACTTGGGAATGATCGCCTCGGCAGCGTTCCTGTTCACGGCTGTAAGCAAGCGTTGTGGAGAGCTGCTCTATCGGCGCCACTTCGACTAGCCCCCATTCCGATAGTTCTTCCACTTTGAGCCGCGCCGGTCGTAGGGCATCCCCATAGATGCCCAGCCCGGCGCGTGCTTCATCACGGGCTAAGCCGGCTTATCACGGACCGCTCCCATCACTGTGTGACACATACCGGCGACAGCCTATCCTGCAATAGTCCTCCTCCTCTTTTCCCTTTCGTACGTACGAAAAAAAACCGCCCTTGTGCAGGACGGTCTTGAAAAGCGGGTTTGCAGGGTGGTCGGCGGGAGGATAGGCTTTCTCATGAGAAAATGGCCCAAAGGGACAACTGTGACCACATATGAGCAGCCCGACGAGGACGCCGCCTACCTAGCGTTCCTGCAGGAGCGGCAGAAGCTGGTCGTCGCGATCTAGGAATGGAGGTAGCCGGGACTTCTATCGTCTTAGTTCGACATGGAAGCTGTCCAAGCCTGGGGCAAAGCATCTGAAGAACTGGATCAGTTCCTCGATTTCCTGCCATCCCTCCTTTGTCACCGACTCCGCAATCTGACAGATCACGACCCCTTTCTTGGGATCAAACCGATAGCCGAAGCTATGGGCCTCTCCTGTGCCCCTAGCTTTTCTGCGGCGCTTACAGGCACCCTCGTGCTTCGTCATTATTGCTTCCCCTCCTTGACGGTGTTCTTGGATGGCAGTGTCGATTTCAGGCGCTCCTGCAAGGCGTTCCGATAAGCAGGATTCGGAACGAATACCGAGCGTCCCATTGCCACATGCTCCAGCCGCCTGGAAGAAGTTTGAAGGCCCGTTCTAGGGTCAAGGCGGTTGGATACCGGGTTCAGCATGTCGTTGGCGCCACGCCCCAGCCGCCCCGGCATGCGTGCCACCGATGCGGCGCCTGCCGCCATCTGGCCGAAGGTGATGGCCGCCGCAGACATGCCACCGGCCAAGCCTGCCGCCAGCCCGCCCACGCGGTACAGAAGCAGCAGGATGACGATGGAGAGCACGCTAAGCGACAAGGCCGTGAACAGCGTGTTCTGCTCGCCAGTAATGTCCACCGTTCCAATGAAGGCCGCAAAGATCTTCATCATGAACGCGGCCACGGCTGCCACCAGGGCGATAGTCATGATGGCTGTCATGACTTGGGCGAACCACTGCTCGAACCATTTGGCTGTCACCGGGAACATCAGGCACATGACGAATAGGGGGCCGATTCCGAGAAGCAGGGGCAAGGTGGCTTTGGCGACCACGATCATGGCGCCAGCAGGGAGGCCAACGATCAAGGTGGCAATGCCGATAGCGATGGCATTGACGTACTCTCCAATCGCCATTGGGCTCTCGGTGAGCCCTCGGTCGCCTGCTTGTTCCCATAGGTCGGCCGCTATGTCCCATCCCTGGCCAAGCGTCGTGTCGATCGTGGCATAGACCGACATGGGCGATCCTGTCGCCGTTCTGGAGAAGGCGGATGCCAATCCATCCTCCAGACCGCGGATAACATCGACAACCTAGGTGTTGTATCCGCTGACAGACAGCGCCAGCGCCGAGATAGCGAGGAACTTGACGCTTTGGATCATGACTGCGCCAGCCGGATTTTGCAGGCGCCCGGCGATCATCATGTGGCCCATGATCGCGAAATAGATCGTCACGCCCAACGTGGCAATTGGCATAATGGCTGCGATCACCTCCGCTGCCGTTGCCATGACGAATGAGATCAGGGCCGCATCGACGGACTCGCCGATGAACTGGAAGATTCCAGGATCAGGCATGGCTCATTTCTCCTTGCTGAAATCGACAGGTTCAGGCCTGACGTACCCGCGCCGCTTCAGGGCGAGCGAGTCCTTTGCTTTCTGCGCATTCATGCATTCGATGGAACTTGGAACTGCGTGCCTGGCGCAATCGGCCAGGACAGCTTCACGATCGGTTCCGTTCTCCGTGAACCACTCAACCGATCGCGGCTCGGCTTCAGAACAGGCCGCCAATGCGATCGCCATAAGCATGGGCGCAATGAGCAATTTCATACATTTCTCCTCGCAACCCTGCTCCGGAATACATCCTCGGCGTGGTCGATAATGCGAAGCGTGAGTAACGATCTGACCGCTGCTTCTCTGATTCCTGCAACAGTCGGTGTCGTGAACCTGTCGCCGGCGTTGAGCCGAAGGATCATCACCAGGGCGAAGAAGCAGGCCAGTGCGGCCAATAGCGTCCCGGCATCCGTCTGTGGCGCTGATGGGAATACGGTCAAGGCATGTCCCGTCCATGCATGGAGGCTCCAATAGCCCACCATCAAGGCAGCGTAGATCGCCATCAAATCAAAGATCAGCATGTTGGGAGCTCGCCCGACAACCTCACCGACGAAGCCAATGCGGGCAAGCGATCGCCAGTACATGGCGATGACGCAGATCGAAAGCGCGGATGGCATGAGGATGATTCCGTAGATCATGTTCATGGCACCTTCTCAGTTCCCGAAATCGACCGGTGCCGGCTTGACGTAGCCGCGTCGCGCGAGATCTCGTGAATTGACTTCCCGCTGCCGCTGTTCGATCAACCGTTCCTCCACTTGGGCGAGCATCTGGAACATCTGCAGCTTGGTATGCTCGTTCTGGATTGCCGCTTGTTCGGCGTTGATCCGGGCCTGCAGCTCCGCAATCGCCTTCGGGTCGGTAGTGCTGTTGATCTGCCCCATGAGGGACTGGATCTGGCTCCACCGATCCTGGGCCATGTCGAACGCTTGCAAGGCATAGGCTTTGTCCTGCGCGGCCTTGGCCAGCTGACGCTCACAGAAGCCCTTGTTGGCGCTGGACTGCTTCTCACAGGCATTGAGCAGCCCATTGGCATCGAGGATCGCCTTTGCCGCGCCGCTCAGACCCTGGTAGCCGCCGTTGTTGATGCTGCTGTAGACCTCCCGCCATTCCGCAGGCAGGTAATCGCGCAGCTCCGGATTGTTGAGGATCATCCCCAAGCCGCGACTGCCAGTGAGCGAGTCGTACTGCTGCTTCATCTGGTCAATCTGCGTCTTGTACTGATTGATCATCTCGATGTACATGGCGACGCTCACCGACTGGTTCTGTGTGTCGTTCACGATCTTCGTCACGTCGATGACTGGGATGCCCGATGCCGACATATGACCGCTGTCAGCCATCGTGGCAACGCCGAAAGCAATCAGGAATACTGCGCGCTTCATTTTTCTCTCCTCGCTGGGGTTGTGTGGCTACCGGTCAGCCACGCTCTTGGCCCGGTTCCTCTTGGTTCTTGGTGGGGATACGCTCTCGAGGAGTGTTCCGAGGCTGATTCGCTTTCAAGCGTTCCTGGACACCCGCCATGCGGCTGGCAACACGTGTGATATCAAGGGCAAAGCCGGCCCCGCTATCGGTGGCGGCAAGTTGCTTCGCCAACATGGCGTAGCTGGCTAGCTGCGATTCCTCGCTGGGATAGACCTTCCTTTCCTGCGCCTGCCCGGCTTCGATCCCCTTGCGGTGATAGCGCGCCTGGCTGACCGTCTTTCGTCGCGTTCCACGCGACATCCGAGGCGTGGCGCTCGCATCAACCCCGTTAGCCTGCAGAGATTCCGCGAACTGTTCCCGCCAAAGCGGTAGATCCGCCTTCCGGGGGTTCAGGCGCGTTCCGTCCCGACCGAGCACCTTGACGCAAAGATGGACGTGAGGGTGCTTCTCGTCGTGGTGAGCCACGAAGGCATAGGGGCGATCATTGCCGAACTGCTTCCTGGCGAACTCCGACGCTGCCGCTCGTACTGCATCACGATCCGTGCCAGGAGGCATCGACAGGACGATGTTCAAACTCTCCCGCCTCCTGCCTTCCTCCGGCATACCGAACAGGCCGTGTTTCCATTCTTCAGCCAGATCGCGAGCTGCCGATCTGCCTTCTACCTGCTGACCGTCATCGGTTTCCAAGGACAGCTTCCCATTGCGGGAGATGTACTCAAGATGGGCGCGTAACTGCGCCACGCCCTTGCCGGCGCCGGAGATCTTGACCATCACTTCCGGCGCTTTCCTGGCAACTGCCTTGATCGCAGACTTCAAGACGCGAGGAGAACGAACCACGGCACCCGGCCCCTGATCCTTGACGATCTTGGTGCCGGTGACAGTGACGCATCTGCGGCCCTTGCGAGGCGTTCGATAGAACAGCCGCTCACCCCAATCCTGCAAAACACCATCGACGATCACCGCCATGTGACCCTCCACCGCTCAAGGTTGGAGCGAATGACGGCATGCACCTTCTCAGTGTGCTGATTGATCTCATTGACCAGCCGGGCAACAACTGCCGATAGATCTCCGGCCTGCTCGCCGCGATTCAGCATCAACGCAATTTGGTTGAGGTTCCGTCCTATGGCCCGCAGCTGATTGTTCGACTCCCCAACTGCCTGTAATTCGTGCATTCCGAACTGAGGCTCATGCGCGATGTGCGCCCGAACAAGATATGAGGTCCACTTGTTTGGTGACGTGCCTACATGCTCCGCAATGCGCTCGATGAACTCACGCTCGGATAGAGTCAGGCGAAGCTCGATTCTTGCTCTGGATTCATCTGGATCATGCGCGGAAATTCGAGCCGGTTCTTATTTATTTCCATGCTTCAACAGATGTCGGATAACCATGCGAATCGCATGGCTCGGTGATTGGTTCCTGGATCGACAATGCGCTTCCCATTCGGCTTTCAGCTCGACAGGAATCCTTACGCTCAGAACAATGCCCTTGCTCACGTCGCGCCTCCGACCCGAAGGCCGAGAGTCCTCCTGGCCGCGTCGATGGCCGCATCAGCTGTCTCTCTTGAGGCAACTCTCTCTGGAGGCGGGAGGCCAATCTTTTCACGGAGAGATGGCTGCGGACGCCTACGTTCAGCAACGGACTTCCCTGCTGCCGGATTAAAGCTTCCAGCGGTGGCACTTGAGATCAGTCCGTGGAGGTAGTTCGGCCACGGGCGTTTGATTCGTCCTTTAGAGTTGGCTTCGTCCAACACATCCAGCAGTTGCTGCGCCAGCAGCGCATCGCGGACTGAATCCGAAACCATTGCCACCGCAAAGCGACCATCCGCATCAGACAGCGAGCTGGGTGGAACAAGGCTCGCCACATCTGTAGTAGTAGTCTTTTGGCAATGATCGTTAGTAGTACTGCTTTTTAGCGCCCGAGAAACCGGCGACCGGTTATCCGGGGACCGGGAAACCGACGCCCGGAAATCAGCAGACTGTGATCCTCCGCCAGTTGCAGAGGAGGGCTGTGGAGTCTCGGATACAACCATGACAGTCGACCATTGACCTCGACTGTTCTGCCGCTTCTCCCGCATGATGTAGCCTGCGGCTTCTAACTCTCGTAGTGCAGCTCGAACCGCTTCTCGACCTTCCTTCCGCTCATGAGCCAGGGCTGTAGAAGACATGCGAAAGTTGTCCGCATTCGACAGCAGCCTGGTAAGCACTCCCAAAGCCCGATATGAGATCCTGCTGTCCCGAATCAGCGACCGAGGAAGGTTCTCGTACGCTTCCCTTCGAGGTGCACGTCTAATGCCCTCGACGCGTTCCTCCGGCAGTCTTTGACTGATCATGGTTCATCCAGCCACCGCGGCCCGGTTCGCTGTCGCGCCCAAGGAATCTAGGGCCTCCCCAACCACTGCCGTACGAAAGTAAAGGCGTCGCCCGATCTTGATCTTTGCGGGAGCAAGCAGCGCGGATGTTTCGTTGTCGGCGTACAAGCCGCCCCTGATACCTGCAGGCGACCTGTCCAGCAATTCTGCAATCTGCTGCAGGGTCATCAGCGGACCGTAACGTTGAAGCAGGGTAGGGCTTAGAGATGGATCAACCGAGGTCGAAAACGTAGCGCTGGCCCGATGGCCAGGCGCAGTGGCTGGATTCTGCATGCTGTGCGCACCTTTGGAAGGTGAAGGTCGTGCGCGGTAGCCAGTGCCTGTTCCTGGCTGTCAGGGCTGTTTTGGAGCCCGTATCCTGTTTCGTCGAAGCAACGAATCTTGGGACGCAAATTGCCCTTGGCGGGTCTGCGAGCAGGAATATCACTCGTCATATTAACCTTCGCGCGAAGCTAGGCTACGCATCCGGGCGTAGTTTGCAACACATTGAAATAAAAGAAATTTTTACCAAATTTGGCTTAGCCATTTCATGCAATTTTGTAACTCATTCTTGCTGAAATTGGGCAGTCCAAAAGTGTCGAATTTGCGCACACCTCTCACATATCCATTGACTTCGAATGGGCGGCAATCACGGCATCGAGGCGAGCTTCGTCGGTAACGTCCAACTCGGAAATCGACGCACCAATGGCGGTCATCAGCTCCTCCAACTGCTCGATGAGTTGGGTGTCCGGCACGGCTCTGGCTTCTTCCTCGGCGATCTGCTCCGAAATCGTCGTAATGCGGCCATTGAGCAGGTCGCGCGCAACCTCATACTTGACGACCATCTCATAGGTGTAATTCCCCATATCAAGCAACCTCCTCTGTCGCATTCTTCGTGCCGTCGGAACTTCGGCTTTCGCCTCGACCTTGGCAACTCCCGGCAGATTGTCCAGCTTCGAGACCAGATCCGCGGCCCTCAGATGTGTGTACCGCTTGAGCATCTGCATGGACTTGTGCCCGCTGATCGCCGACACCTCCTGGTCGCTGAAGCCCGCCTCGACAAGCCTGCTGACCGCCTCGGGCGAAGATCGTGGAATCGTAGATCCTGGATGCCAAGCTCCGTCTTGATGTCATGCCAGGTCTTGTTGAACGCATAGGGTTTGCGCACACCGTCGCGCCCCGGTTCGCCGAAGAACACCAGCTTGCAATCCTCCGGCCGAGTCGGATTGGCAACTGCCTCAACGAACGCATTGGTTGCCACCTGCGTGAGCGGGACAGTCCGGGCACTATCGTTCTTGGTCATCGCCAGGCGCACCACGCGCCGTTTCAGATCCACCTGATTCAGACGAAGGCCTGCGATCTCGCTCGAGCGCATGCCGGTCTCGATCGCGATTGTGAATATCCAGCCGAGCATGGGGTTGGAGTGTGTCTGGATCCTGGCGCACAGCGCACGCTCCTCGTCCTCGGACAGCCGCCGATCCCGGCCGTCCCCTGGCGATGGCTTGCGGACGTTCGCTACCGGATTGAGGATGAGGCCCAGCCGCCATTCCCGAATGGCCGTGGTGTAGAGATGGCTCATCAACGCCAGTTCAAGACGCACGGTGTTGGCGCTGAGGGTGCCGGCGTCAGGCTTCCTGACCCGCTTCTTGCCCTCCCGGACGGTGCGGGGCGTTTCCAAGCGCTCGTCCCGATAGTTTGCAATCAGATCCGGGCTGATCGCTGCCAGCGAATAGTCGCCAAAAAAGTCCCGCAAGGCCTCGGCCTTCTTCCGTTCGGCCGCCTGCGTGCTGGGCTTCTTGGTCGGCGTCACCTTGGACAGGTAGCGATCCAGCGCCTTGCCGAAGGTCAGCCGCTCGGCGCTCGTCCGATCGATGTACACGCCACGCACCCTTTCGTCTTCGGCTCGCCGCGACCAGTCCTCGGCGTCGCGCTTGGTGCGGAAGGTCTTGGATGCGGTCGGCCAGCCCTGCTTGCGGATGACCGCTTTCCAGGTGCCGGAGGGTGTCTTGACGATGGTGGCCATGGGGCTTCCGTTCCGGAGGTGTACCCATGAAAAACCCACGACGTGCGCGGGCTTTGTAACCACTTGATTTACATGGTGGCCGGGGAGGGAATCGAACCCCCGACACGGGGATTTTCAATCCCCTGCTCTACCAACTGAGCTACCCGGCCATCGGTTTCGCTGGAAGCGAGCCGCGCATCTTACCCATTCATTTTGTCGCTGGCAATGGGGTGCAATGAATGGCGCTTGAGTACGGGCGTCGCCCGGCTTCCGAAATGATTGTCGACGGGCGCATCATGCCGGGAAATCCTAGCCTCGGAGCCGGAAGATGAAGATGTCGCCACGATTCCTCCCTCTGTCCGCGGCGATGCTCGCCCTCGTCGCTTTGTCGTCGTGCGCCGGCATGCCGCGCGAGAGCGACACCGACAGGTTGGCGCGTTATCTGGCGCACGCGGGCAAGCCGGTGAGCAGCATTTCCTATTACACGAGCAGTACGGGCTTCGACGTGATCGACGACGAGCACGTCCTGTTGATGCAGGGGTCGAGTCGCAACTGGCTGCTCAGGGTGTCGCCGCCCTGCCTGCGTTACGACGCCGCATCGCCGGTGCTGCTCGTCACATCGCAGATGGGGCAATTGAGCGTGAATTTCGATGCGGTCACTTCGTCTTCGCAGCCCGACATGCGTTGTCCGATCCGTGAGATTCGGCCGGTCGATCTGAAGGCCGTTCGCGCCGGGGAGAAGGCCGGGGCCGGGAAATCGCACTGACGGGAGCGGGGCTTCAGCCGCCGCTTTCAGGCACGTATCCGGCGGGCTTCTCGGCGCCATCGCCGAAGAGGAATTTCTCCATCTCGCGTTCCAGCAGGGCGCGGTGCTCGGGGTTCATCGGCGATAGCCGGTTTTCGTTGATCAGCATGGTCTGGTGTGCCAGCCACGCGGCCCAGGCGGGTTTGCCGATGTGGGCGAATACCCGTTTGCCGAGCTCGCCCGGCCAGGGTACGAAATCCAGGCCCTCGGTTTCGCGCTGCTCGCGTTGGCAAAAGACGGTGCGGCTCATGGTGTGTTTTCCTCGATCAGCTTGCGTACCGGGGCGGGGATGCCGAGTGCGGCGAATGCTTCCGGCGCGACCCAGCGCAGGTCGTCATTGTCGCCGACCCGCGCGCGTGGCGCGATGCCATCCAGCCGCCATGGTCGGATACGCAGGCGAAAATGGGTGAAGGCGTGTTCGATCGGGGGTAATGCCTCGCCACGGGGCATTTCGCTGGCGTGGGCATGGCGCGCAACCAAGCGGTCGATGCCGTCCTGGTCGTCGGCCTCCGGCAGCGACCACAACGAGGCCCAGATACCACTGGTCGGTCGTCGCGCCAGCAGCGTGCGGCCTTCGATGTCGCGCAGCCACAACATGCGGGTTTCGCGCTGGGGGATGATTTTTTTCGGGCGCGATGTCGGTAGCTCGCTGGTGCGCGATTCTCGTTTCGCCACGCAGGTATCGGTGAATGGACACTCATCGCAGCGGGGCCGCGCGCGGGTGCAGACGGTGGCGCCGAGATCCATCTGCGCCTGTGTGTAATCGGCCATGCGCGGCCGTGTGGCGGGCGATGACGGCAGGGCGGCTTCGGCCAGCGCCCACAGTCGTTTCTCCACCGCCGGCGCGGTGGGCCAGCCATCGATGCCGTAAAGCCTTGTCAATACGCGTTTGACGTTGCCATCGAGGATCGGGAAGCGCTCGCCCCAGGCTTGGGCGAGGATCGCGCCGGCGGTGCTGCGGCCGATGCCGGGCAGGGCGAGTAGGGCGGTGAAATCGCGGGGCAAGTCGCCGCCGTGCGCCGCCATGCAGCACTTGGCGGCGGCATGCAGATTGCGCGCGCGGCTGTAGTAGCCCAGCCCCGACCACAGCGCCAGCACTTCATCCGGGGCGGTGACGGCGAGCGTGGGCAGCTCGGGCAGAGCGGTGACGAAGCGCAGGAAATAAGGAATGACCGTCGCCACCTGGGTCTGTTGCAGCATGATTTCAGAAAGCCATGTGCGATATGGCGTGCGCGGGTGCATCCACGGCAGGTCATGGCGGCCATGGGCATCGAACCAGTCCAGCAGGCGGGCGGCGAAGAAGTCGCCACCGTTCGCTTCGGTGGGCGGAGATTCCATGGGGATCATTTCGACGGTTTCAGCGGCGCAATGCCGGGGTCGTCGATGTCGACTTCCACGCCTTCGAGCACCGCGCCGTCGATTTCCAGCCGGGGGATGCTCAGGCGGCCATCGAGTGGCGGCAGGGGCGAGCCGGTTTGCGCGGTATCGCGCCAGGCCAGCATTTCGTGCAGACGCAGCCGGCTGTCGAAATGGGCGGCGTCGCGTTGCAGGCGCAGGGCGATCACTTCGCCAAGGCCGGGCGCGCCGTCGTAGCCGAGCACGAAGCGCAGCGGCGAGCGCGAGGTGGAGAGCGGTGCGGGCGGTGCCGGCCAGGCCCGCGGCCATTCGGCGACATGGCCATCGAGCGCCAGCGCGAGGCGTTCGCCAAGATTCAGCTGGCCGGTGCCTTCCAATCGTGGGATCGGGCCGTTGCCGCGCAGCGCCAGCGCCAGTCGGGGCCAGGCGAGACCTTCGGTGGAAATCCGCACCGGGCCATATAGGCCGATGGAGAACGGAATCGGCTCGTCGCCATTTTCGTATCGCAGCCGTGCGCCGATCCTGGCCGGCGCAAGATGCAGGCCGTCATCGCCCCAGCGCAGCGGGGCGGACAATCGCAGGTAGGTGGGCAATCGCCAGTCGCCGGATTGCGGTTCGACCCGCCCCGCCAGCCCGAACGCGGCGGGTGATTCGGGGCGAGAGAGTTTCAGTTGCAGGTCGAAGGGCAGGCGCAGTGCGTTGCCGCTGTATCGGCCGCGCAGGCGGGCTGCAAACGCTTGCTTCGGGGCCAGATGCGCGCTGTCGATGCCAATGCCGTCCAGGCGCCAGCCTTCGCCGATCACTTCACCGCCTGTCACGCGTAGGCCGCGCTCCAGCGTGGGCAGCCGGGTTTGCGTGGAAGGGGGCTGGCTCTTGCGCCATTGGGCAAGCGCGGAGAGGTCGAGCTTCGGTGCATCCAGCTCGATGCGTTCGATGTCGGGGGTTGCGCCACGGCTTGTCAGCGTCCGCCAGGGCACGGAAAGATAAAGCCGTTCGACCGCCAGCAGTTCGCGCATCGCGCCCGGCTGCCGCGCATGGACATCGCGCAGGACGATGCGTGGAGTGCCGAGGATGCCGTACTCGGCCGGGCCGTTGGCGGTGATTTCGAGACCGAGCGCGCGACCGGCCTGGTCGAGAATCACGCCGGTGGCGAATTGCGGCCGCAGCGCGATGCCCAGGGCGATGGCGAAGACGATGGCCAGGGCCAGCGGCAGCGCCAACGCCCGCCGCCGGCCTCGTTTGTGCTGCGGCCGGGACGGCGATGGTTCGTCCCGGGCCGCCGCTGCCCGGCTCATTGTCCGAGCGACTCCGGCAGCAGCGCGTCCACGAAGGCTTCGGGGTCGAATACGCGCAGGTCTTCCGGGCGCTCGCCAATGCCGGCCCAGCGGATCGGTATGCCGAACTCGCGCGCCAATGCGAACACCACGCCCCCCTTCGCCGTGCCGTCGAGTTTGGTGACTACCAGGCCCGTCACCGGCACCTTGGCATTGAAGGCGCGGACCTGCGAGATCGCGTTCTGGCCGGTGGTGCCGTCGATCACCATTAGAACTTCGTGCGGGATGCCGTCGCCGTGCTTGCCGAGCACGCGCACGATCTTGGCGAGTTCTTCCATCAGCCCGCTCTGGGTGTGCAGTCGGCCGGCGGTATCGGCGATCAGGATGTCGCTGCCGCGCGCCCTGGCCGAGGTGTAGGCGTCGAAGGCCACCGCGGCGGCATCGGCATCCTGGCCCTGGCCGACCACGGTGACGCCATTGCGCTCGCCCCACGCCTGCAACTGGGCGACGGCGGCGGCGCGGAAGGTGTCGCCGGCGGCCAGCATCAGGCTGCGGTTCTCGTCGCGGAACTTGCGCGCCAGCTTGCCGATGGTGGTGGTCTTGCCGGCACCGTTGACGCCGATGGTGACGATCACGAAGGGCTTGACGCCGTGGTCGATGAGCAGCGGTCGCGCGACCGGCCGCAGCATCTCCACCAGGTCGCCGCGGAGTGCGTCGAGCAGGGCATTGGCGTCGGCGAATTCGCGCCGGTTCATCCGCGCGCGCAGCTCGTCGATCAGTGCCGTGGTGGCTTTGACGCCGACATCGGCGGTGAGCAGCGCGGTTTCGATTTCTTCCAGCAGGTCATCGTCGAGTTTGGGGTTGCGCGAGAACAGCCCGCCGAAGGTGCGGGCGAAGCCGCTGCCCTTCAGCCGGTCGCGCCATCCGGATTTTCCGGCCGGGGCGGCGGGTATGGCGTTGGCGTATTCGTCATCGCCGCCGGCAACCGGGGCGGGTTCGAGCAGCGTCGTGTTCGCCGGCTCCACGCCGGTCGGCGTCGTGGCGGGTTCTGGTGCGGTTTCAGGCCCCGCCTGTGGGGGGGCGGAAGGCGGCTGTTCGGCGGGTTTTTCGCTCTCGGCGGGCTTCTTGCGCCAGAACCAGTTAACCATGCGCGGTCGGGTAGCGGACAATGCGCGCATGTTAGCACCGGACCTTTCCACCCCATGACGAAACCGCGACGCTCGCCAATAGGCCATCCGCCCGCCGCTGGCCGGCCCGGCGCGGTGCGGATCATCGGCGGGCAATGGTGCGGTAGCCGGCTGGCGGTGCCGGATGTCGACGGCCTGCGGCCGACTTCCGATCGCGTCCGCGAGACGCTGTTCAACTGGCTGATGCCCTGGCTGCCGGGCGCGCGCGTGCTGGATCTTTTCGCCGGCAGCGGCGTGTTGGGGCTCGAAGCGATTTCGCGCGGGGCGGCGTCGGCCACGCTGGTCGAGCGCGATGCGGCACTGGCGCGCGCGCTCGGCGAAGCCAGGGCGCGTTTGCCGGGCGCCGGTGTGGTCGAAGTCGTGCATGGCGATGCGCTGGCCTGGCTGCGGCGGGCGGCGGGCGAGGGGCGTCGCTACGACATCGCTTTCGTCGATCCCCCGTTCGCCGGGGATCTCTGGCAGGCGGCATTGGCCGGGGTGGGGCCGCTGATGGATGCCGTTGCCATGCTCTATGTCGAAATGCCGCTGGCCTTGCCGCCGCCGGTGACGCCTGGCGGGTGGCGTCCGCACCGCGAGGGCGTCACCCGCGAGGTGGCCTACCGCCTTTACCGGCGCGGGGAGGGCGCTGCTACACTCCCCGAAATGACCCCCACGGCCCGGCCCTGACTGATGCCACGACAGCGGATCGCCATCTATCCCGGTACTTTCGACCCGATTACTTCTGGGCACGTCGATCTCGTTCAGCGCGCCGCGCCGCTGTTCGAGCGACTGGTGGTGGGCGTGGCCGACAGCTCCGGCAAAGGCCCGGCGTTCTCGCTGCAACGCCGGGTCGAATTGGCGCGAGAGGCGCTGGCGGGCATCGGCAACGTCGAGGTGCGCGGCTTCGATACCCTGCTGGCGCATTTCGTCCGCGAGACCGGCGCCGGGGTGTTGATTCGCGGCCTGCGCGCGGTCTCCGATTTCGAATACGAGTTCCAACTGGCGAGCATGAACCGCCATCTCATCCCCGAGGTGGAAACGTTGTTCCTGACGCCGGCCGAGAAATACGGCTTCATCTCATCTTCGCTGGTACGCGAGATTTCCCGCCTGGGCGGGGATGTTTCCGCTTTCGTGCCGCCAGCGGTGGCCGCCGCGCTGCAGGCCGAAAGGCAGCGTCACCCACAAACGTCCTGATACGGGGGAATCCCATGAAACACACCCATCGCGTGCTCCTGGCCGCTTGCCTGGCCGCCCTGTCGCTGGCCGCCTGCAAGAAGGAAGAGGCACAGTCGGCCGAAGCCGTCGCCGCGCCGGCCGCCGTGCCCGCCGGGGAGGATCGCGCCTCCTGGCAGAGCTATCTCGGTTCGGTGGCCGAAGCCAACATGGATGGCGTTTCCAACGCGCCGTTCGCCTACTTCCTGCCCGCCGCGTCGAGCGAGGATTTCCAGGGCGAGTACGACCGCCTGCTGGAACGCGTGCAGATGGATCTGTCGCGCGGCATCATCGGCGGCAACATGCTGATGTTCGGCTCGCCGGTCTCGTCCTCGACCCAACTGGCCGATCTGGTAGTCGAAGCCTTCAAGGACGTCAAGCCGAACACGATGAAGGAGGTCAAGGTGGTCTTCGTCGGCAACCCGGCCGACAAGGATCGCGTGTCCGCCGCCGTCGCCCCGGCCGGCCTCAACTACGTATTCGTTTCCACCGCCAAGTAAGTGGCGATCCGGCCTGCGTCCGCCCGGGCGGACGCGGGAGGTCGAGATGTCCCTCAAAATCCTCGATACCTGCATCAACTGCGATGTCTGCGAGCCGGCATGCCCGAACCAGGCGATTTCTCAGGGGGAAGCCGTGTACGTCATCGACCCCGCGCTTTGCACCGAGTGCGTGGGGCATTTCGACGAGCCGCAGTGCGTGATCGTCTGCCCGGTGGAATGTATCGAGAACGACCCGGAGCACGTCGAAAGCGAGCAACAACTGCTTGCCAAGCTCAACCGGCTGGAGAACGCCGCATGATGGGATTTTTCGCGCCCGCGCGCCGCGCCTGGCTCGTGCTGGCGCTGCTGTTCGTGGTTGCCGGCGCCGAGGCGCGCGAGGCGTCGCGTGGCGTCGCGCCGCGGGGCGCGGCAATCGCCTCGGCCCACGCGTTGGCGACCGATGCCGGCTTCGAAACCCTCGCCGGGGGCGGCAACGCCTTCGATGCGGCGGTCGCGGTCTCCGCCACGCTTTCGGTGGTGGAGCCGATCAGTTCCGGCATCGGTGGCGGTGGCTTTTTCCTGCTGCACGAGGCGAAGAGCGGGCGCGATGTCTTCATCGACGCGCGCGAAACCGCGCCGGCCAGCGCCACGCCGGAAGCCTTTCTCGACGAAAAAGGCGAGCTTGATCGCGACCGTTCGGTGAATGGCCCGTGGTCGGCCGGCATCCCCGGCCTGCCGGCGGCGCTGGTGCACATGGCGGAGAAATACGGCCGGCTGCCGTTGAAGGATTCGTTGCGGCCGGCGATCCGCATCGCCCGCGACGGTTTCCCGATGTATGGCCGGCTGGTGAAGGGCTATGTGGAACGCCGCGAGGTGATGGAGCGTTATCCCGGCACCCGTGCGGTGTTCCTGAAGAACGGCAAGCCGCTGGCCGAGGGCGACCTCCTGCGCCAGCCCGATCTGGCGCGCACGCTGCAACTGCTGGCCGACAAGGGCTTCGACGGGTTCTATCGTGGCGTCACCGCGCGTCGCATCCTCGATGCGGTCAAGCGTGAAGGCGGCCGCTGGACGGCCGGGGAACTGGCCGGCTACGCGGTCAGGGAGCGCGAGCCGATCCGCTTCGACTGGCGCGGCTGGCGGATCGTCACCGCGCCGCCGCCGTCCTCTGGCGGCATCGCGCTGGCGGAAATGTTGCAGATGCTCTCGCCGTGGGACTTGCGCGCGATGGACGAGGCCGCGCGGACGCATCTGGTCGTCGAGGCGATGCGCCGCGCCTACCACGACCGTACCTTCTACCTGGGCGATCCGGATTTCACCCATGTTCCGCAGCGGACGTTGCTCTCGCCGTACTACGCCGCCGGCCTGCGCAGCACCATCAACCCCGCCCAGGCCACGCCCAGCCGCTTGCTGCCCGGCGTGCCCACGCCTTTCGACGAGCACCCCGAAACCACGCATTTTTCCATCATCGATGCCGATGGCAATCGTGTCGGCGGCACCCAGACGGTCAACCTGCTCTATGGTTCCGGCCTGATCCCGCCCGGCACCGGGGTGTTGCTCAACAACGAGATGGACGATTTCGCGCTCAAGCCCGGTACGCCCAATGCCTTCGGGGTGATGGGCTACGAGGCCAACGCGCCGCGCCCGGGCAAGCGCATGCTGAGTTCGATGACGCCGACCTTCATGGAATCGAAGGACCGGGTGGCGGTGCTCGGCACGCCCGGCGGCAGCCGCATCATCACCATGGTGCTGATCGGCATTCTCGGTTTCGATGCCGGGCTCAGCGCACAGGAAGTCGCCGCCTTGCCGCGCTTCCATCACCAATGGTTGCCGGATGCCATCGGCATCGAGAAACAGGCGTTATCCGCCGATACCGTCGCCAGGTTGCGGGCGATGGGTCATACGGTGATCGTGCCGGGCGAGGTGCAGGGCCAGCGTTCCTCGGATGCCTGGGGCAACCTGCAAGCCGTCGAATACGACAAGCGCGATGGCGCGATGCGGGCCGGCAGCGACCCGCGCAACCCGGTCGGCAAGGGTGAGGTCAGGGCGAAGGCGTCGCGTTGAGCCGGCGCTTGCGCGATGCCGCGCCGGTCATTCCGCCCGTGCGATCTTCTCCGCCGCTCTGCGGATGCCTTCCGGCAAGGGCGAGGATTTGCCGCTCCCACGATCGATCCAGACCACCACGACGTGGCCGTCGCCATGCAGCGCGCCGTTGCCTGCATCGAGGATGCGATGGCCGATGGTCAGGCTGCTGGTGCCGATGCGCAGGGCGAACAGTTCGATGGCGATGCGCGAGGGGTATTCGATGGGCATCCGGTAGTTGACCGTCGCCGAGGCCAGCACGGGGGCGTTGTCGGCGTCGAACCAGGCGGTGTCCTGGTCGTTCAGCCACTGGATGCGCGCTTCCTCCAGGTAACGTAGATAGGTGGCGTTGTTGACGTGGTTCATCGCGTCGAGGTCGCCCCAGCGCGGGCTGAGTTCCATCCGGTAGCAGTGGGCGGGCGTGGCGTCGTTCATGCGTTTTTCCTGTGTTTGGCGCGGCGGGCGTCCTCTTCCATCTGCTTGGCGAGGAAGCGGCCGGTATGCGAATGCGGCAGTTGGGCGAGGGTTTCCGGCGTGCCGGTGGCGATGATCTCGCCGCCGCGATGGCCGCCCTCGGGGCCGAGGTCGACGATCCAGTCGGCGGTCTTGATGACGTCGAGATTGTGTTCGATGACGACGACCGTATTGCCTTCGTCGCGCAGGCGGTGCAGTACGGTGAGCAGATGCTCGATGTCGGCGAAGTGCAGGCCGGTGGTCGGCTCGTCGAGGATGTACAGCGTGCGCCCGGTGTCGCGGCGCGAGAGTTCTTTCGATAACTTGACGCGCTGCGCCTCGCCGCCCGAGAGCGTGGTTGCTGACTGGCCGAGCTTGATGTAGGCCAGGCCCACGTCGATCAGCGTGTCGAGTTTGCGGCTGATCGCCGGCACGTTCTCGAACAGCTTGGCGGCGTCTTCGACCGTCATTTCCAGTACGTCATGGATGCTGTGGCCCTTGTAAACGATTTCCAATGTCTCGCGGTTGTAGCGCTTGCCGCCGCAGACGTCGCAGGGCACGTAGACATCGGGCAGAAAGTGCATTTCCACCTTGATCAGGCCATCGCCCTGGCAGGCTTCGCAGCGGCCGCCTCGCACGTTGAAGCTGAAGCGGCCTGGCGCGTAGCCGCGCGCGCGCGCTTCCGGCACCTGGGAGAACAGCTCGCGCAATGGCGTGAACAGGCCGGTGTAGGTGGCCGGGTTGGAGCGTGGCGTGCGCCCGATCGGTGATTGGTCGATGTCCACCACCTTGTCGAACAGGTCGAGCCCCTTGATTTCCTTGTGCGCCGCCGGCGTGTGCGAGGCGCCGTTGATTTCGTTGGCGGCCAACGCATACAGCGTGTCGTTGATCAGCGTGGACTTGCCCGAGCCGGAGACGCCGGTGATGGCGGTCATCAGGCCGGCGGGAATTTCCAGGTCGACGTTCCTCAGGTTGTTACCGCTGGCGCCCTTCAGCTTGAGCATGAACTTCTTGCTGGGCGCGTGGCGTTTGGCCGGAATCTCGATCGCCTTGCGGCCGGAGAGATAGTCGCCGGTGAGCGAGCGCTCGGAGGCGATGATCGCTTTCACGTCACCCTGGGCGATCACCTCGCCACCGTGCACGCCGGCGCCGGGGCCGATGTCGACCACGTGATCGGCCAGGCGTATCGCATCCTCGTCGTGCTCGACCACGATCACCGTGTTGCCGAGGTCGCGCAGACGGGTGAGGGTGCCGAGCAGGCGCTCGTTGTCGCGCTGGTGCAGGCCGATGCTGGGTTCGTCCAGTACGTACATCACGCCGACCAGCCCGGCGCCGATCTGGGAGGCCAGGCGGATGCGTTGCGCCTCGCCGCCGGACAGCGTGTCGGCCTTGCGCTCCAGCGTCAGGTAATCCAGGCCGACATCGACCAGAAAGCCGAGCCGCTCGCCGATTTCCTTGACGATCTTGGCGGCGATCTCGCCGCGCCAGCCCGGTAGCTTGAGCGTGGAGAAGAACGCCAGCGCCTCGTCGATCGGCTGCTGGGTGACTTCGTGGATCGGCCGCTCGCCGACGAACACGTTGCGCGCGGCGCGGTTGAGGCGTGCGCCGTTGCAATCGGGGCAGGGGCGCTCGCTGATGTACTTCGCCAGTTCCTCGCGTACCGCGTTGGATTCGGTATCGCGGTAACGCCGCTCCAGGTTCGGGATGATGCCCTCGAAGCGGTGCTTGCGCGTGGTGCGGCTGCCCGCGTCGTTGAGGTAGGTGAAAGCGATGTTTTCCTCGCCACTGCCGTGCAGCACCGCTTGCCGGATGTATTCCGGCAGTGCCTGCCATGGCGTATCGACCTTGAAGCCATAGTGCTTGGCCAGCGATTGCAACATCTGGAAGTAATAGGTGTTGCGGCGATCCCAGCCACGCACCGCGCCGGCGGCGAGCGAAAGCTCCGGGTGCGTCACCACCCGGGCCGGGTCGAAGAACTGCGCCACGCCGAGACCGTCGCAGGTTTCGCAGGCGCCCATCGGCGCGTTGAACGAGAACAGGCGCGGTTCCAGTTCGGGCAGGGCGTAATCGCAGACCGGGCAGGAGTATTTCGAGGAAAACAGCAGCGGCTCGGCCCGGGCATCGTCCAACGACCGCACGATGGCCATGCCTTCGCCCAGCTTCAATGCGGTTTCGAAGGATTCGGCCAGCCTTTGCTGCATGTCCTCGCGCACCTTGAAGCGGTCGATCACCGCCTCGATGGTGTGCTTCTGGCGCAGCGCCAGTGGCGGTACGGCGTCGATTTCGTGCAGATCGCCGTCCACCCGCACGCGCACGTAGCCCTGTGCGCGCAATTGTTCGAACACCTGCGCATGCTCGCCCTTGCGCTCGCGCACCACCGGCGCCAACAGCATGAAACGCTGCCCGGACGACCCGGGATCGCCGGCCAGCGCCAACACCTGATCCACCATCTGGCTGACCGTCTGCGCTTCCAGCGGAAAGTGGTGATCCGGGCAGCGCGGGATGCCGACACGGGCGTAGAGCAGGCGCAGATAGTCGTAGACCTCGGTGATCGTGCCGACGGTCGAGCGCGGGTTGTGGCTGGTCGATTTCTGCTCGATGGAGATCGCCGGCGAAAGCCCCTCGATGTGATCGAGGTCGGGTTTTTCCATCACCGAAAGGAATTGCCGAGCGTAGGCCGAGAGCGATTCCACGTAGCGGCGCTGGCCTTCGGCATAGATGGTGTCGAAGGCCAGCGAGGATTTGCCGGAACCGGACAGGCCGGTGATCACGATCAGCTTGTCGCGCGGCAGGTCGAGGTCGAAGTTCTTGAGGTTGTGCGTCCGTGCGCCACGGATGCGGATGGTGTCCAATGCCACGGGCGGGGGTTCCTTACGGCAGGCGATCGGCCAGCCTAAGCGGGCGGGGGAGAACGGGCAACCGATGACTTTGCCCGCGATTCAGATGGCGACGGCGGGCCGGTTTTGCAAGCCGGCTGCGCGCCGGGCCGGCATTCCCCGCAGGGACTGACTTCCGGCCGTCAAGTGGCTATAATCGCCGGTTCAGTCCGCCAGCGGGCGGCTGAAGCCACGATAACGACAAAGGAAGATGGCAATGTACGCAGTACTGGTAACTGGCGGTAAGCAATACCGCGTGATGCAGGGCGAAAAGCTCCGCGTCGAGAAACTCGATGTCGAAGCCGGCAGCGAGATCAAGTTCGACAACGTCCTGATGCTGGGCGATGGCGAGGGCGTGAAACTGGGCGATGCGCTGAAGGGCGCCGCCGTTTCGGCCAAGGTGGTGGGCCACGGCCGCGCCGACAAGGTGAGGATCGTCAAGTTCCGCCGCCGCAAGCACCACCGCAAGCAGATGGGCCACCGTCAGCACTACACCGAAATCGAGATCACCGGCATCGCCGGTGGCGACAAGAAGTAAGGAGAAGCAGTCATGGCACACAAAAAAGGCGTAGGTTCCTCGCGCAACGGCCGCGACTCCAACCCGAAATACCTGGGCGTCAAGATCTATGGCGGCCAGGCCATCGAAGCCGGCAACATCATCATCCGCCAGCGCGGCACCCAGTTCCATCCGGGTCCGGGCGTGGGCTGCGGCCGCGACTACACCCTGTACGCGTTGCAGGACGGCACGGTGGAGTTTTCCATCAAGGGGCCGCAGAAGCGCCGTACCGTGAGCGTGGTCGCCGCCGAGTAAGGCGTCTACCCGCTCCCACGCGGAAAGCCCCGCTTCGGCGGGGTTTTTCGTTTGCGATGACCGGGCCGGGGCGTCTTCATCGCTACACTTGCCCCGAACGCACAGGAATTTCCCCGCATGAAACTCGTCGACGAAGCTGAAATCACCGTGACCGCCGGCAACGGCGGCAATGGCTGCGTGGGGTTCCGCCGCGAGAAGTTCATTCCATTGGGCGGCCCCGATGGTGGCGACGGCGGCAATGGCGGCAGCGTGTGGCTGCTGGCCGACGAGAATCTCAACACGCTGGTCGATTTTCGCCACCAGAAACTCTTCCGCGCCCAGCGCGGCGAGAACGGCATGGGGCGGCAGATGTACGGCAAGGCGGGTGACGATCTGGTCATTACCGTGCCGGTCGGCACCGTGGTCGTCAACATCGCCACCGATGAAGTCATCGGCGACCTGACCCGCCATGGCGAGCGTCTGCTGGTGGCGCAGGGGGGTAAGGGCGGTCTCGGCAACATGCACTTCAAGAGTTCGATCAACCGTTCGCCGCGTCAGTCCACGCCGGGAACGCCGGGCGAGGAACGCGTGCTGCGGCTGGAGCTGAAGTTGCTGGCGGATGTCGGCCTGCTGGGCTTCCCCAATGCGGGCAAGTCCACTTTGATCCGCGCGGTTTCCGCCGCCACGCCAAAGGTGGCCGATTATCCCTTCACCACGCTCTACCCGAATCTCGGCGTGGTCAGCGTGGAGCCGCATCGCAGCTTCGTGATCGCCGATATCCCGGGGCTTATCGAGGGTGCGGCCGATGGCGCTGGTCTTGGCGCGTTGTTCCTTCGCCATATCCAGCGTACGGGTTTGCTGTTGCATCTGGTCGAGATTGAGCCGCTAGATGGCGCGCGTGCCGCCGATCAGGTGCGTGCCATCGAGAACGAATTGGAGAAATTCGACGCCGGTCTGATGGATAAGCCGCGCTGGTTGCTGTTCAACAAGGCCGACCTGTTGACGGCCGAGGACGCCCGCGCGCAGGCGGACAGCACTGTCGCGGAACTGGGTTGGCAAGCACCGTGGTTCATCGTCTCTGGCCTGGCCCACGAAGGCACCCGTGAGGTGATGCTGAAGGTGCAAGCTTTCCTCGACGAGCGGAAGCGTTTGGAGGCCGAAGCGGCCGAACTCGCCTGAGCGGGTAGCGGGCATGTCGCCACTGGGCGGCGGCCCGCTTCATTCCACTACCAACAAACCGCCGCCATTTTCATCGGGGCTGGGCAGGGTTGGCCTCGTGCGTGGAATATTCTGAATTCCACCCACTAAAAAACCTCGCGTGCTCCGCGAGGCTTTCGTTTTCACGCCATGCGCCGCCGGTGGCGGCGAGCAGGCCGGGTCAAGCGGCTTTAAGCGCCTTGATGCGGGCATTCAAGCGGCTTTTATGCCGGGCGGCCTTGTTCTTGTGAATCAGGCCGCGCGAGGCGAAGCGGTCGAGCAGCGGCTGGGCCACGGCGAACGCGGCGACGGCGCCTTCGGCATCGTTGGCGTGCAGGGCCTTCAGTACCTTCTTGACCGAGGTGCGGAGCATGGAGCGCTGGCTGTTGTTGCGCGCATTGCGCACAATGGTCTGCTTGGCGCGCTTCTTGGCGGACTTGATATTGGCCACGGTGGAACCTTCGAGGAAACAGGAAAGAATGAGGTCGCGGAACGCGAGACAGGAAAGTATGGCCGGTCCAGCGGGCTGCGTCAACAAGACGGGTGAGCGATGAGCGCGGGTGGGCGCAAGTCGGCGGTGGCCAGTCCGGGTCTGCTGAGGTCGATTTCGGCGTTCAGCTCGATGACGATGCTCTCGCGCATCGCCGGTTTCGTGCGCGATGCGCTGCAATCGCGCTTGTTTGGCGCCTCGCCGGCGATGGATGCTTTCGTCGTGGCCTACCGCATCCCCAACTATCTGCGCCGGATATTCGCCGAGGGTTCGATGCAGATGGCCTTCGTGCCGGTGCTGAACGAAATCCGCGAGCGTGGCGACAAGGCCGCGCTGAAGGAATTCATCGACCGCATGGCCGGGGCGTTGTTCGCGGCGGTGTTCGTGGTCGCGGGCATCGGCATGCTGGCGGCGCCGTGGGTGGCGCGGATTTTCGCCTTTGGCGCGGCCGGCGACCCGGCACAGATGGCGCTGATCGCCGACATGCTGCGAATCACCTTCCCTTATCTGGTCTTCATTTCGATGATGGCGCTGGTGGCCTCGGTGCTGAACAGTTTCGGCAAGTTCGCGCTGCCGGCGGTGACGCCGGTGCTGCACAACCTGACGGTGATCGCGGCCATGTTGTTTCTCGCCCCGCTGTTCCCGGAAGGGTTGCGTCCAAAGGCGCTGGCCTGGGGGGTGCTGGCGGCCGGCATCCTGCAACTGGCGGTGTTGTGGCCGGCGCTGGGCCGGCTCGGTCTGCGGCCGAGGCTCAAGCCGGGTTTCGGCAATACGGACGTGCGCCGGGTGGCCAGGCTGATGGTGCCGACGCTGTTTTCGTCCTCGGTGGCGCAGCTCAACCTGCTGGTCGGTACCGGTTTCGCGGCGGCGCTGGTGACGGGTAGCCAGACCTGGCTGTACCTTTCCGATCGTCTGGTCGAATTCCCGCTGGGATTGTTCGGGGTCGCCATCGGCACGGTGATCCTGCCGCATCTTTCCCGCCGCCATGCCGCCACCGATGCGGCCGGCTATTCCGCGGCGCTCGATTGGGCGATCCGTATGTCGCTTCTGATTGGCGTGCCCGCGGGGCTTGGCCTGCTGCTGCTGGCCGAGCCGTTGACTTCGGTGGTGTACCAGGGCGGCCGTTTCACCGCCCACGACACCCGCATGGCGGCGATCAGCCTGTCGGCGATGAGCCTGGGCGTGCCGGCCTTCATGCTGAGCAAGGTGCTGTCGCCGGCGTTCTATGCCCGCCAGGACACCAAAACGCCGATGCGCGCGGCGATCTGGACGGTGGTGGCCAATGTGCTGTTCACCATCGCCATCACCACGCCACTGTGGCATTACAAGGTGGAAGGGGCGCATGGCGGTATCGCCCTGGCGACCGCGCTGGCCGGTTTCGTCAATGCCTGGCTGCTATGGCGCTATCTGCGGCGGGGCGGGCTGCTGCGGTCGCAGGCGGGGTGGGGCGGCTACCTGCTGCGTCTGCTGGTCGCCTGCGTGGCGATGAGCGCGGTGGTGCTGGCGATCCGCCACCACGTGGGCGAATGGAATCAATTGCCCGGCGTCTGGCCGCGTGTGCTGTGGCTGTTCCTGGCGATCGCGGCCGGCGCGCTGGCTTATGCCGCCGCCCAAGTGGCGATGGGTCTGCGCCCGCGCCATCTGCGGCACTGAGCGCGCCGTGCTGGCCGGTATACTGGGCAGTTCATGAATTTCCTCTTCCGCGACGCTTCCGGTGGGCCGCTGTGCCCTGAAGGCAGCGTGGTCTGCATCGGTGCGTTCGATGGCCTGCATCTCGGCCATCGGGCATTGTTGCGCCACGCCGCCATGCGCGCGCATGTGCTCGGTCTGCCGGCGGTGGCGCTGGCTTTCGAGCCATTGCCGCGGGAGTTCTTCGCGGCGGATGCGCCGCCGCCACGGCTGATGCTGCCGCGCGACAAGATCATCGGCATGGGCGGCGCGGGGATGCGCGGCATCGGCCTGCTGCGCTTCAACGCCAGCATGACCGCGATGAGTGCCGAAACCTTCATCGAAGAAGTGCTGGCGGCGCGGCTGGCGGCGCGCGAGGTCTGGGTCGGCCCGGATTTCCGTTTCGGTCACAGGCGCCGTGGCGACTTGGCGATGCTGCGCGACGAAGGCGCGCGTCATGGCTTCACCGCGCACGCCATCGAGCCACTGAAGGTGGCGGGCGAGCGCGTGTCCAGTTCGGCCATCCGCGAGGCGCTGTCCGCCGGCGATTTCGCGCGGGTGGAAAAGCTGCTCGGCCGTCCCTATGCCATTGGCGGGCGGGTGGTGCGCGGCCGGCAGCTTGGCCGCGCGCTTGGTTTCCCCACCGCCAACCTGCGCTTCCCGAGGCAACCCGCGTTGCAGGGTGTCTACGCCACCTGGGTGCGTGGTGTCGGCGAGGCGCCTTGGCCTTCGGTGTCGAGTTTCGGTACCCGGCCCACGGTGGATGGCGTGGAGCCGCTGCTGGAAGCGCATCTGTTCGATTTCGAGGGCGATCTGTATGGTCGCCATATCGAAGTGGAGTTCGTCGCCAAGCTGCGCGACGAGGAAAAATTCGACACGCTGGACGCATTGACCGTGCAAATGCGGCAGGATGCCGAAGCCGCCCGGCACATTCTCGACCACCCGCGCGCCGACGGGCGCGCCTGAAACGACATCACGATGAGCGAAGCCGACAGCCACCGCTATAAATCCACCCTTCTGCTGCCCGCCACCGATTTCCCGATGCGCGGCGATCTGCCCAAGCGCGAGCCGGTGACGTTGGCGCGCTGGGAAGACGAGAATCTGTATGGCCGCATCCGCGAGGCCGCCAAAGGCCGGCCGGTATTCATGCTGCACGATGGCCCGCCGTATGCGAACGGCCGGATCCATCTGGGCCATGCGGTCAACAAGGTGCTGAAGGACATCATCACCCGCAGCAAGACGCTGGCCGGATACGATGCGCCCTACATTCCCGGCTGGGACTGCCACGGCCTGCCGATCGAGATCGCCATCGAGAAGAAGTACGGCAAAGTCGGTAACAAGCTGGATGCCGATGCCTTCCGGGCGAAATGCCGTGAATACGCCCGCGCGCAGATCGATTTGCAGCGCACCGACTTCAAGCGCCTGGGCGTGCTGGGCGAATGGGGCAATCCCTACGTCACCGCCGATTTCAAGTACGAAGCGGACGAACTGCGCGCGCTGGCCAGGATCATCGGCAACGGCCATCTGGCGCGCGGCGTGAAACCGGTGCATTGGTGCTTCGATTGCGGCTCGGCGTTGGCCGAGGCCGAGATCGAATACGCCGACAAGACCTCGCCGGCGGTCGACGTCGCTTATCCGGCGCGGGATTCGTCCGCCATCGCCGCGCGCTTCGGCGCGAGATTGCCGGAAGGCGTCGAGGTCGCCGTCCCCATCTGGACCACGACGCCGTGGACGCTGCCGGCCTCGCTCGCCGTCTCGCTTGGCCCCGGGATCGATTACGTGCTGGTGGAAGGCCCGGCGCATGCCGGCGCGCGGCGCTGGTTGGTGCTGGCCGCCGCATTGGCCGAGCGCGCGTTGAAGCGCTACGGCGTGGACGGGATGACGGTGCATGGTCATGCGATCCCCGGTACGGCGTTGGCGGGCGAGCGCTTCGCGCATCCGTTCTATGCCGAACGCGACATCCCGGTGCTCACCGGCGATCACGTCAGCGACGAGGACGGCACCGGCGCCGTGCATACCGCGCCCGGTCACGGCCAGGAAGACTTCGCGGTGGCGCAGGGCGCCGGGCTGCTCGATGCCTATTCGATTGGCCAGTTGAATCCGGTCGACGGGCGTGGCGTTTACCTGCCGTCGACACCCCCGATTGGGGATACGGCGCTGGCCGGCATGCACATTTGGAAGGCCAACGGCCCGATCGTCGATGCCCTGCGCGCCAATGGCGCGTTGCTGGCCGGGCACGACATCCTGCACAGCTACCCGCATTGCTGGCGGCACAAGACGCCCATCGCCTTCCGCGCCACGCCGCAGTGGTTCATCTCGATGCGGCAAGCGGACCTGCGCGGCGATGCGCTGGCCGCGATCCCGCGGGTCAAGTGGTATCCCGGCTGGGGCGAGGCGCGCATCGCCGGGATGATCGAGGGCCGGCCGGATTGGACGATCTCGCGCCAGCGCACCTGGGGGGTGCCGATCGCCCTGTTCGTGCACAAGGAAACCGGCGAGCCGCATCCGCGCACCGTCGAGTTGCTGGAGCAGGTCGCGTTGAAGGTGGAGCAGGGTGGCATCGATGCGTGGTACGCGCTGGACGCCGCCGAGTTGTTGGGCGGCGAGGCGTCGCAGTACGACAAGGTGCGCGACATTCTCGATGTCTGGTTCGACTCCGGCGTCACCCATCAATGCGTACTGAAGGCGCGCGGCTACGACCTGCCCGCCGATCTGTACCTGGAAGGCTCCGATCAGCATCGCGGCTGGTTCCAGTCCTCGCTGCTGACCTCGGTGGCGATCAACAAGGCCGCGCCCTACCGCGAGTGCCTGACCCACGGTTTCGTGGTGGATGCCGAAGGGCGCAAATTCTCCAAGTCGCTCGGCAATGGCATCGAGCCGGACGAGATCATCAGGCAGTACGGCGCCGACATCCTGCGCCTGTGGGTGGCTTCCGCCGATTACTCGCAGGAGATGTCGCTCTCGCAGGAAATTCTGAAGCGCAATGCCGATGCTTACCGCCGCATCCGCAATACTGCGCGCTTCCTGCTTGGCAATCTGGATGGCTTCGACCCGGCGCGCGAGCTGCGTCCGCTCGACGACATGGTCGCGCTGGATCGCTGGATCGTGCATCGAGCGGCGCTGTTGCAGCGGCAGATCGTCGAAGCCTACGCCCGCTACGATTTTGCCGAGGTGGTCAAGCTGCTGGCGAATTTCAGCAGCGTGGAACTCGGCTCGCTGTACCTAGACGTGACCAAGGACCGCCTCTACACCATGCGCCAGGATTCGCGCGGCCGCCGCAGCGCGCAATCGGCGATGTATCGCATCGCCGAGGCGTTCGCGCGCTGGATCGCGCCGATTCTGGCCTTCACCGCCGACGAAATCTGGCGCCACCTGCCGGGTGTTCGCGGCGGGGACGTGATGCTGGCCCAGTGGTACGACGGTCTGGCGGAATTGGATGCGGATGCGCCGATCTCCGCCACTCGCTTCGACCGGCTGCTCGACTTGCGCGAACAGGTGGCGAAGCGGCTCGAACCGATGCGTGCCGCCGGCGAGATCGGCGCCGCGCTGGAGGCCGAGATCACGCTGTCGGTGGATGACGAAACGCTGGCTTGGCTGGCCCCGTTGGCCGACGAACTGCGCTTTTTGTTCATCAGCGGCGACGTGAGCGTGCAGTCGGGAAGCGGCGTGCCGTCGGTGCTGGCCACGCCGAGCGTGAAGGCCAAATGCGTGCGCTGCTGGCACCATCGCGCCGACGTGGGAACGCATGCCGAACACCCGGAACTATGCGGTCGCTGCGTCGACAATATCGAAGGCAAGGGCGAAGACCGGAGGTGGTTCTGATGAAGGCCCCGAAACCGAACGCGCTACCGTGGTTGGCGTTGTCCGTGCTGGTCATCGCCCTCGATCAATGGACGAAAAACTGGGTGTTGCGCGCATTGCCGGAATACACCGACATCGTGGTGATCCCCGGTTTCTGGAACTGGTACCGCACCTACAACACCGGCGCGGCCTTCAGCTTCCTCGCCAACGGCGGCGGCTGGCAGGTCTGGTTCTTCACCGTGCTCGCTTTCGTCATCTGTGGGCTGCTGGTTCATTGGCTGTACCGCACGCATCGCGGCGACTGGAAAACCGCCGCGCCATACGCGTTGATCATCGGCGGTGCGCTGGGCAACGTCATCGACCGCTTGCAGCACGGCCACGTCATCGATTTCGTCAAATGGTATGCGGGCGATTACGTCTGGCCGGCGTTCAACCTGGCCGATTCGGCGATCGTCGGCGGCGCCATCGGCATGGTGCTGTTCGGCGTGCTGGGCGGTGGCAAGAAAGATTCAGCGCAGGGGGCTTAGGCTCGGAACATGGACATCCTGCTCGCCAACCCGCGTGGGTTCTGTGCCGGCGTCGATCGCGCCATCGAGATCGTCAAGCGCGCCATCGAGATGCTGGGGGCGCCGATCTACGTCCGTCACGAGGTGGTGCACAACAAGTTCGTGGTCGATGACCTGAAGCAGCGCGGCGCATTGTTCGTTGAGGAACTGGACGAAGTGCCGGATGGCGCCACCGTGATCTTTTCCGCGCACGGCGTATCGAAGGCGGTGCGCGACGAAGCCGACCGCCGCCGGCTCAAAGTGTTCGACGCCACCTGCCCGCTGGTGACGAAGGTGCACCTGGAAGTGGCCAGGCATTGCCGCAATGGCCGCGACATGATCCTGATCGGCCATGCCGGGCACCCCGAGGTGGAAGGCACGATGGGCCAGTGGGCGCGCGAGGGCGCCAGCGGCCGCATGTATCTGGTCGAGGATATCGACGGCGCGCGCACGCTCGAAGTCGGACAGCCCGGCAACCTTGCCTATACCACCCAGACCACGTTGTCGGTGGATGACACCCGCGACATCATCGCCACCTTGCGCGCGCGCTTTCCGGCGATGCAGGGGCCGAGGAACGACGACATCTGCTACGCCACCCAGAACCGCCAGGACGCGGTGCGCGAACTGGCGGCGAAGTGCGACCTGATCCTCGTCGTCGGTTCGCCCAACAGCAGCAATTCCAACCGCCTGCGCGAACTGGCCGAGCGCGAGGGCGTGGAAGCGCACCTGATCGATGGCGCGCACGAGATCGACCCGCATTGGCTGGCCGGCAAACGTCAGGTCGGCGTATCCGCCGGCGCCTCCGCGCCGGACGTACTGGTGCGGGGCGTGCTGGATCGCCTGGGTGAATTGGGCGCGGGTGAACGTTGTTGCGAACTGGATGGGGAACCGGAGAACATGGTGTTCGCCCTGCCCAAAGAACTGCGCCTGCGCCTGATCGATTGATGCGAGGCGTGCCGAAGCCCTATAATCCACGCCCCGAGCCGGAGTAGCTCAGTTGGTAGAGCGGCGCATTCGTAATCGCGACGCGGTTGTCGTGGTGGCGGAGGCAAAAGGCATGCGGTAGAAGGCTTTAGGGCCGCCAGCGGACCGATGGTGAGGTAGCGCGGACACGGTTTGAACAAGTTTCAGGTTTCCGCCGGAGTAGCTCAGTTGGTAGAGCACGTCATTCGTAATGATGGGGTCGTAGGTTCGATTCCTATCTCCGGCACCACCTAAAGGTGAGAAGGGCAGCCCACAAGGCTGCCCTTCTTGCTTTGCACGTTCTTTGTCCTTCTGGCCTTGGGGAAGCTCCCCGCGCTGCGCTGCGCCAGGTATTCCGTCAGCAATCCGAGCGGCGGCACGCCGAGCGCCTCAGCGAACTCGACCAGCTCCACGGCGTCGATGCGCCGCTCCCCGCGCTCTCACTTCGACACGAAGGTCTGCGTGTTCCCAAGTCGCTCGGCCAGATCGACCTGCGACACGCCCGCCCGCTTGCGGGCCGCCTTCAGGACGGTCAGTAGGAGTTGATAGTCGGTCGGGGTTGTGGGTCGATTGGGCCATCGCGCGGTGGCCGGCGGGTCACCGCACGCTAGAGTCCGTATTGGATTAGTCCAAAACAGACTATTTACTGGCGCTGGCTTAGGGGGAGTGCATGAAGCGGATAGGGGTTCCTCTGGTTGTCCTGGTGGTCTTGGCCTGGATCGGGTCGAAGCTGGTGCCGCGCAGTGAGTCGACAGTCGCCCCCGCGCCTATAGCGGCGGCAGAGCCGTCGCCGAAGCAAGCGCAAGAGCCTGCGGCGCCACAGCCCGAGCCGGATCGCCCCATGTCGGCGGCCGAGAAGAAGGCGCAGCAGGAGAAGTGGTTCGGCGCCGAAACGATCGTCGCTGCGGAGCGCGCCGTGAGGGCCGAGCTGAAGGACCCGGACGCCGCGCAGTTCCGCGACGTGCGCGCCAACTACACCGAGGAGTTCGGCGTGGTCGCCTGCGGTCGGGTCAACGGCAAGAACGAGTTCGGTGGGTACACCGGCTTCCGGTGCTTCGTGTCGGGCGGCAGGAGCGTCATCCTTGAGGGCCGGGACAACATCGCGGATGCCTGGGCCGGCGCCTGTCTGTAGGCCTAGGGTGAGCAACTGGACAGCAGCAATTGACAGGGTCTAGGATCATCAACGAGCGGGGGAAAGGATTGAAATGGGGAGATGGGCGAGCCGCCGATGGATCGAATGGGCTTGGGGCGTGTGTTTATTCGCTCTGGCCCCGCTTACGTTGGCCGCCTCTGACCTTTCGCCGTTGCGAGCCCAGTTCCAACTGCCCGACGATCGTGTCGATTACGCCACCGCCAAGCTGGCGGTGAACAGCATCATCGACCCGTCCACCGATACCGCGGCCGTGCGCCGGCAACTCGACCAATGGGAACGCGCTGTGCGCGGCAACGTGCCCGCCACCCCGACTGCGCGGCAGGTTCTCGACGCCTTGCTCAAGACGCTCTACGTGCCTGGCGAGTGGAACCAGGACAAGCCTTTCACCTACGACCTGTCGGACCCGCTGGGTAAAAACCCGAAGAACAAGCAGCTAGCCACCTACTTGGCGACGCGCAAGGGCAACTGCGTTTCAATGCCCACCCTCTTTGTCATTTTGGGCCAGCGGCTGGGGCTGACCGTTGCGCTGGCCACGGCACCCAACCACCTGTTGGTGAAGTTCGCCGACGACGAGCAGCAGATGTGGTTGAACATCGAAGCCACCGCAGGCGGCTTCAAATACGACAGCAGTTACCAGCGCGAAACCGGCATCACAGAGACTGCGTTGAACAACGGGCTATACCTGCGCCCGCTGCTGCCGCACGAGGGCGTGGGTGCTATCGCCGGCACGCTGATGGAGCACTACGGCGAGAAGAAGGACGCCGACGCGCTCATGGCCGTGGCCGACTTGGCGCTGGCCGCCAACTCCAAGGACCCGGTGGCGATGATCTGGAAGGCCAACGCCTACTACATCCAGACCGACCAGCGCATCCGGTCCAAGTATCCGAACGCCGCGGACGTGCCGCCCGAACTGCATGACGAATACTGGTGCCTGTCGCAAGAGAATCTGGCATGGTTCGCCAAGGCCGAATCGCTCGGCTGGACGCAGAAAACGCCGGAGCAGGAAGCCAGCTACCTACAATCCATTCAGCGCGAACGCGCGAAAAGGGGACAGTGATGCGCTTGCCATTCCAGGACTGTTGACCGTGGTGCTGTGCGCCATCGCCTCCGACGCGTCGGCTCGGTTCGTTTCAGCCGACCCCGTACAAGCCGACCCGAATACGGGCGCCAACTACAACCGCTACTGGTACGGGAACAACAATCCCTATCGCTTCACCGACCCGGACGGGCGCCTGTCGCGTGGCACTGGCTGGACGGACAGGCAGTGGAAGCAGTTCGACCGCGCCCAGCAGAGCGCCGCCGGCAGCTTGGAAAAGGCGGCGGGCAAGATCAACAGTGCACTGGCCGAAGGTGGCAAGGCGCTCCAGCGTGCTGAGAAGTCTTTCGAACGTAACTTCGGTGCTGGCTCAGCTACGCCAGAGAACATGGCCAAGGCTGCCTCAGATATGAGTTCAATGGCTGCGGCATTGCGAGATACCAGTGCGGGAGCTATTCCAGCTAATGGAATGACGGGCGCACAAATCAATGCCACGTATGGGGCCGGTGGAGATACCTTGGCGGGGGTGCCTACCACCGGGCCGAAAATGGTCATCGTCAATACTACGCATGCGAGTTTCAATGATCCGTCGAGGTTAGCTTGGGGTGCGGGTCACGAAACGGGGCATGCCGTGCTGGGGTATAAGGACCAGTTCTTCAATGGCGACACGGCATACAAGTTCGGGACACCTCAGCAACAAAATATCTTCAAGACGCTGCCCAGCCGGCAGCGCCTTATCAATCCTGACCACATCATGGACCAGGCTCGATGAGCAGGTTTCTGGCAGTCGCCTTGCTGTGCATGGCGATAACTGCCTGTGCTAGTCCATTTCGACGCGCAGAACCGCAGGATTTCAGTGTTTCGGTGGTTGATAATCCGACGGAGAAGCGATACGACGTAGCCCTAACGTCTGCCGTCGGCGCGCCCTTATGCCTTTCGAAGGAAAGCTGGCCTGCCGAAGACGGCACATTTCCGATGGGGTACGAAGGTGCAGTCTTGACCACGACCACCGGTCCTCTGCATCCGAAAGCAGCCATGACGGCATATTGCCCCGGAGGATGTGGTGAGGTTCGCTTGGAGCCAGGCCAAACTTTACGGGCAAGCATTGCCTACGCAGCATTTGGTGATGCGGAAGTAATCGCAGTTGACCCCGCTCGATCGCTATCATTTCCCGTTTATCCCTACTATTGCACACGGTAGTTTGTGCTTCCCATAACGCCTTGGTCATTTTTGATGGATGACCAGGAATGAAGGCAATCAAATCTACAAGATCCGAGTGGAAGAGCCGAAGAAATGACCGCCGACTTCTTGGCCTCCAAGATAGAAGGGTACTCGTCGAATAGCTTGGATGAGAGGACGGTCCGGTATCTCGAAAACTATTGGACCGATCGCGAATCGTTTAAGCGTGATTGGGTGTATCTCCTCGAATCCGTATTCAAGCGAGCTTCCGGAAAAGTATCTGTCGCCGGCAACCTGGTCGCTGACTTCATGCAGGGAGGGATACTCTTCACAGAAGACGAGTTTTCATCATTTGTCGCTCGCACAAAAGAAAGCGGGGCGACGAGGTTTGCCGTCGTTGAAGACATCGGACAATCCGATTGGGGCTCGTTGAAGGAGCTTGATTTTTTAGGTTCTCATACCCTATTGGAGTTGGATGGAGTGAGATGACCCATTCTTCGATCCTTGCTCAAGACATATTTGAGAGGCCAATAAGGTGCTTCTTCGTTATCGCGGATAACGGAAAGTTTGGCAAATTTGCCAACAACGATGCAGACCCTCCGTACGACCTGATTTTTCATGCACGAGAAGCCTCGTGTATTTAACGTGACTTGGATCGCACCAGGCGGCCCGTAGCGCGTCCGGGCGCCGTGGCCTCGGAGCTTGGTTGCCCGGGCAGCGCCGAGTGGCCCGGGCTCACCGGGGAGCACGGACATGTTGGTGTCGGCGCGTGAGTCGGGCCGGTACTATGTGAGTTAATCGGGCTGGCGATCTGCCCGAGGATTGCCGGCAGTTGCTACGGCGGTCAGAAGTGCCTTTGGCGGCAAGAACAGCTGAGGCCCGCCCCGACACCGACTGACGGGGAGCACGGGTCCATCTCTGCGACGAACAGCAGGCAGTCATCCCGCGGCACCGCCGCACTGACTGACCTGGAGGCCGAGATGGCTACCCCCTACGAACCAAAGAAGCTCTCCCCCGAGGAGCTGGCGGAGCTGCACGCGCTCCCCGACGACGCGCTGGCTACCGCCCAGGAGGCGGCCGCGTTCCTGCGCCTCAAGTACAACACATTGTCCTGGTACCGCTGCAACGGCGGGGGCCCGAAGTACGTCCGCGTCGGGCCGAAGCTGATCCGCTACCGCATGGGCGACCTGCGCGAGTATGCGAAGGGCCAGCCGATGGGTGAGGGAATGCGGAAGGTCGGCACCGCGAGATGACCTGCATCGGCCCGGTGTCGCGCCTGGACGCCGAGACCTGGGAGCGCATGTCACAGGAATACGAGGGGTGGCGCGAGCATGGCAGCGTCAACCGCGGGCACTAACGGCCACGCGGTCGCCGTCGAGGTGGACGGGGTGCGATACCCCTCCGCCAGGTCGGCGGCCCAGGCGCTCGGCGTGGGCTACAGCATGGTCACGGCCCGCGCGCACGACCCCAGGCACCCGGACTACCGATGGCTCGGCGCCACGCCCGCAAAGCGCCAGGTGCACGATCCCGCGACGGTGCGGATGGGCAGGGAGCTCATCGCGCCCGCACGGTGGCCGAACGACGGCGGCGCGCGACGCACGCCCGTGATGGACACGAACTTCGATCCCCCACGGCTTGTGCGCTGGGTCGGTTGGCTCCGCTGCATGTGCTGCGGCCGTCCCCACTTCTCGGAGGACGTGGCCCGCGCCCGCGTGTGCGTGGAGTGCGGCGGCTCCGGAGGCTGGGCCGTCGGTGTGCGCCCGGACAGGGACGCCTGACATCGCATCGGCGGGCGGCGCGACGCCAAGCCCATGATCCGCAAGCCGCGGTGACGGCGGCAGCTCCGAGGGAAACACGCCCGGGAAACAATGGCGTTCGCGGCCAGTGCTCCGCGACACATTGAAGGCATCCGGTCAGCGCATTGGCGCGCAGACCACCCCACGGTTGGGGATGCGCTCGTGACAGGCGACCGGAGGACCAACCTCACAGGAGCAAACGAGCCATGAAGATCACCCTCAGCGACACCCCCCTACTCACGCCCCAGCAGATCGGCGAGCTCGCCTCGACCCTCGACCTGCTGCACAAGCGCACCCTCACCGCCATCGAGCGGCTGAACAAGGACATCGCGACCCGCAAGCAGCAGATCGCCGCGCGCTGGAAGAGCGCGCCCGGCATCGGTGCTGGCGAAGTCGCCCGCTTCGCCGAGCACGAGACGGTCTCCACCGTCCGCGAGATCAAGGACAACTCCAAGGCCGAGCTGGACAATATCCTCAAGGACGCGGGCGCCCCGCACGCCCAGCTGATCGGCCAGCGCCAGTTCTACGACTCCCCGGCGAAGGTCCTGGGCCGCGCGGCCCAGGGCGACCCGAAGCGCACCGAGTACCTCCAGCAGCTCCAGCACGCAGGCCCCGCCGAGCTCGGCCACATGGCCCAGGTCGCCGTAGACACGCGCAACGTCGCACTGGCGTCTGCCGTGCTGTCCCTGATCGACCGCATGCCCAGCAAGGACCGCCCGGTCGGCCCGGCCGAGCTGGCGTCGGCGATGAAGCAGGACGACTTCCTGAAGGTCTAGGAGTACATCAAGCTGGGCGACGCGCGCCTCCAGGGCATCCTGGTCGCCATCCGCGCCTGGAACGCCGGCAAGTCCAACCCGCTCGGCTCGCTCCAGCTCGCCATGCGCGAGCGCGACATCGACCACGACCTGATCGGGAGCGACGATGCGTAAGCTGGCCCACTACTCGATCGACCACCCGGTGGCCATCGCGCTGTCCGGCATGGTCAGCACCCTGCGCACGGGCGGCGACCTCCTCGCGTCCTTGGCTGAGCGGGCCGAGGCCGCGGGCGTCCGCCCGTACTCCGAATACTTCGACGACGCGGCGCGCCTCGCGGGCATACCGTACTGCCGCGCGCTGGACCTGTACGTGGACCGAGAGACCAAGTGCTGGGCCGACCGGTTGAGATACGGGTAGGCGCACCTCGGCTGGCTGGATGCGCAAGCACCCAAGCCAGTGCATGAGGCGAGTAGAAAACTCGCTAGTGTGCCGAGTGTGGATATTCGGATTGCCATGCGGTTCTCCCGCCACCCATCACATGGGTCGCAGTCTAGCCAGAGATGGACTTTGATCCTGCCTTTCCAGACTGGGAATTTTTCTACTGTGGCGTCAGAGAACGCCTCGATTGGCGGCGCAATGCTCGGAGGTCTGCCACTCAACTGGGGGCGATAGCCTGCGGGCACTGTATGCACAGGTCGGGGACAGGTCGCTTGACGGCTGGCGCCGCCCACACCTCACCCCCCCCCTGAGCATGCTTCACCCCCGGAAAGCTCAATTTCGCATACTCCCCCAATCTCACTGCTTGGGACGTGGCTTGGCTTGCCGGTACTGGCGCTTGTCGCCCGTTCGCTGCCCATTGGGATCGGTGTTGGTACACACACGGCCACCGCAGATGACCGCATCGGATGCGTAATACGCTTGGAGGATGGGGATGGCGTTTTCGTAACGCTGGAGTTCTTCCTTGGCGGCGGAGAGTTCGCGGTGGTAATAGCCCAATACGGCCCAGCCGACGAGAAGGACGAGCAACAGGATCGTACCGGCGGCGGCGAACCACAGCCAGACGGTCTTGCTGGCCCCCTGCAAATGCGCGGAGGTGGCCGAGACGGCTCGGTCGTATTCCCGGGCGACGGGTGACACCGCGTCCTTGGCCTCCTTGGCGATCTGAGTGCTGGCGCCACTGACGATGCCATCCACCCGCCGATGTACCTGCGCGACTTCGCCTTGCAATGCCCGCATTCGTTGGTCGAATGCGGCTTGCATGCGTGCCTCGCGTTGCTCGAACTTGGCCAGCAAGGCGGATTGCAGTTTGAGTGTGTTTTGAAGCGATGCCAGTAGGGTGGGAAGTGCTTGTTCGTTGGACATGGGGGTTCCGATACCGATGGACGATCACATTCGCATTACGGGGTTTTGAATCTGCCGAGTCATTTCTTGCTGCTGGAGCTCTTCTCGCTGTTGGGCTGCAACCAGGTCGCGCCCCCACTGCTCGAACGATTGCACCTGAGGGGACTGCTCGATTTGTGCGGACACGCGCGAAATCGCGGCCTCGTCATTGGCAAACAGTGCGGTGGCCAGCTTGTCGAGGTCAGGGTCGCCGGTAGTGAATGCTTGCGGGTTCTCCCTGGCCCGCACCTCCTCTCGATCGGGCAGCTCGGCGCCGGGAGCAGGGGATTGAATGTCGTTGCGGCGGTCGCGGTCATCGTCGATCATGCGACGGTGCTCCTGGTCGTCCGGGCGCTGCGGGTCCACCTGCGGATCTGCGCCGCCACCACCCGGTCCGCTCAGGGTGATCCCCAACTGGCCGCTCTGGAAATTCTCGATCACCGCCCGTTCCCGTAGCGCCTGATCGGTGGCCAACGTGTCGGTGACCGAGAGGTTGTTGTTTTCCAGGGTGTAGATGAAGCGCCCATCTTCGCTGCGGTAGGTATTGGCGGGATCGGACTCCGAACGCCTGCCGCCCGTCAGCTGCTGCCCGCCCCAGCGCACCTCACCCACGCCGTCGCTGTCCATCACGGTGTCGCCGGCGCCGATCACGTAGGTATCGCGGCCTTCACCGCCTTCCATCCGGTCTCGGCCCTGCCCGCCGATCAGGATGTCATCGCCACGGTGGGAGCGCAGGGTGTCGTCGCCGCCTTGTCCCATCAGCAAGTCGTTGCTAGCAATCTCCTGTGGATTCTGCCCGCGCGACATCCGTCGAGAATCGATAGTTGTGGCATGGTTCGGGTCGACATCCTCTGTGGTCGAGTTGCGCTGTTCTCGGCCGACGGCATTAATCGTCGCAGCCCTTGGTGGGTTGCGTTGGTTGCGCATGTTTGCTAGGTCTTGGTCGACGCTGGTCGCATCCCGCAAATCTCGATTCGGATCAAGATGAATCCGATCCGCAGTGAAGCTCTCTGGTGTGACCCGATCCGCCAAAGCAGGGTTTTCCTCGCGGGCCTGCCTCAACAGCATCTGGCGAGCCGGCTCCAGTGAGTCCGCGATGGTTTGGACACTTCCATACTCGCGGACGAGGGCAGGGTAGTCCCGGTTCGCCTCCGCGATTCGGTTCCGCCTGGCCAGATCGCCGTCGATCGATACGCCATGGGCTCGCTCCACCTGATCGATCTCATCCCGATGCAGGCCGTACATCTGGGCAACGCTGCGTGCCTCATCCAGCGACACGTTGTTTGGATCGTCGTAGAGCCCGAACACTTGCGCCTCGGCGAACCGCCGCTTGCGCAGACCGCCCTCGAACTGCGCATCTGCAGAGCCCCAGCAGTTGTATCGCATCTGGAACCATGCTTCGGCCCTGTTCCCATCCCGGATGGCATCCATGATGGGATGTTCCGGGATGTCCCTAGCCGTGTTGCCCGTCAATGCTCCGGCACCGCGGTTGTAAGTCAACGAGACCATGGCAACACGCTCTTCGGACAGCGGCATATTCAGAGAGTTTGCTGGTCCTTCGTATTCGCGCATGGAGGCCCGCAGCAATTGCTCCGACTCTGCTGCGGTAAGTTCGCGAGGGAAGGCAAGTCCAAGGCGCGTTCGGTTTGCTGCGGGGGCAGCATCAATGGCTTCCAGGGCCGCGACTTCCTGAGGTGTCAGCTGTATGCCTGAGGCTTGCCAGATATCAGCGTTGTTGCCCCGATTGAACGTGTAGCCATAGCCGATGGTGGCCATGCCGTCGCCTACATCCTGGGATCGTGCGTGGAGTCCTTCGGCACCAGCCACCACGATGCGAAGGCGGTCGTAGTATTCCTGTTCGGTCAGCTCGCGGTAGTCCATATGCGCTCCCAATTGCGGCGGTTTCGATGTTTCCCTACTTCTTGCTCCATTGAGCTTGGCAGTCCGATACGGTCTCGGCGTGTTTCAAAGCCAGATCGCCCTGAAGTGGTCTTCGATCAAGCTTTTCATCAATCGCAACGATGTCGATGTCCTGGTCAGCCTCTCGGATGGTTTCTCCCAGCTTCCAATGGATTTGGTTGCCGTCGAGCACTACGTGGGCGGCGTACTTCGCACCACTGCGCTCGCTTTCCACCGTTAGAACTGCGCTGTTACCATTTGTGGAGCCTGAGACTCTTCCGCCCTCGTCGATCTGGGACAATCCGACGCGGGCGCTGTCATAGCTACCGCACAGTCGGCTTCCGTCCTGGACTAGATCAAGGTTGAACCCCCCGCAATCTGCGTCAGGTTTTGATTGGTCGCACCACTTCACCGACCATGCGCCATTGAAATCTGCCCTCGCAGCTTGCGCTGGTGGGCTGGACGTGCAAGCGGCCAAGCTAGCGCACGAGGCGAGCAGAAAACTCGCCAGTGCGCCGACTGTGGATCTTCGGATTGCCATGCGGTTCTCCTGCCACCTATCACATGGGTCGCAGTCTAGCCAAAGATGGACTCTGGTCCCACTTCCCCGTGTAGAAGTTTTCCTGCGGAGGCATCGGAGAACGCCCCGATCTGTTGACTTCAGCCTGGGGACGATGGCCTGCGGCCACCGTGGGCACAGGCGGGGGACAAGCCGATGGACGGCTGGCGCCGCCCACGCCTTGCCCCCCCCGCCTGCACACACTTCGCCCCCAGAAAGGCCGATAGCACCACCACCGGGCAGGCGAGCCATTGAAGGCGCGCCTGCCTGTGCCCGATGCGGTTACCTGCGATCCGCAGGCCCCGCCTGAGCATGCTTCACTGTTGATACCATGCCTTCACGCGGTCGCCATCTCTGATCGCATCATTGAACCCTTGCATGTGGGTCACCATGCGTCCGGCACCACGGTTGTATGTAAGTGACACGACAACAGCTCGCTCATCTGAGAATGGCATGTTCAGGTTCGTGGCATGACCTTCGTACCTGGATATGCTGGCGTTTTCCAGCAAGCTGCTGGCTTCATCGCGTGTAATTCGTACGTTGAATGCAAGTCGCAAGGCAGTTCTCTGCCCCGCAGGCGCTCTGTCGATAGCAGCTAGCTGCTGGCGCTCGGCTTGAGACAGTTGTACGCCAGCCCTGTCCCATAGTTCGACATTGTTGTCCCTATTGAAAGGGTACCCATACCCGATAGTTGCCATATCGTCGCGAGCGTCGTAAGGCACAGCACGGTATCCCTCGAAGTTCTGGATCATCACGCTGGCCCGCTGGCGATACTGATCTTCCGTGCGCTCTCTATAGTCGATTGGCATTTAACGCCTCCTTCGTTCGCCTTGGGCTGGTGATTTCAGCCCTGCTGGTCTGCCCACTGGCACGGGGCTGATTCAAGTTCTTTAAGATGCTTGACGTATTCGGGCGCGGTTGTTTGGGATAGTGTGCTTTCCTTTGGAATGATCGGCGGCTCGTCATCCAGCCCAGCCACCGCCATGCCCACGCGGCGCCATACAAGGTCCGTTCCGGAAATTTTACCCTTCGCCAAGTACCAAGCGTTGTTTCGCGTGCTCTTTATCAGAAGGACCGCGCTTTTTCCGTTGAATGTGCCGAGCACGGTTCCAGGATCACTTTCATCAAGCCGAGATAGTCCTGGAGTGGCAACGAAGTGGTCTCCGCAGATCCTATCGCCGTTCTGGGTGAGATACAGATCGAAGCTACCGCATTGCAATTGTGGGTTTGCTTCGTCGCACAATTTGACCGACCAGACGCCATTGAAATCAGCCTTTGCTGACTGGCTAGAAGCGCAGGCGACCATGCCGACGCACAAAGCCAGAAGCGTACCCACGAGCAAACGAGGGGGGCTGTCTGTCCGATGATTCCCAGAGGCCATGCGGTTCTCCTGACACCTATCAGATGGGTCGCAGTCTAGCCAAAGATGGACTCTGGTCCTACCTTTCCGGACCGTTGCTGTTGTTGTACAGCGGAGAATACTCAAGCTTTGCATCATTGATCTGTTGTCCTGCCGCAAGCACAGTATTCAGCTTCTTCTCAAGTTCTTGACCCGTTCCTTGCCAGACAACCACGCGCTCGTGCTTTTCACCCGGGAGCGGCCAATCTGGCGCGATTTCCTGCTGCACGACAACGTTTCCTTGTGCATCTCGAAAAAGTGCCGGGTCGCTGGGGTTGGCTTGATCGACAGGTATTGGGCGAATGGACCCGTCCGCTTGCTTTTGATAGACGGCGTTGTACGGCGGGACGTAGGGCGCTGCATCAACGCGGATGTTGCCAAACTTGTCGGAACCTAGCAGCGTGCTTTCCGCGAAATTGGCGAGATCGTTGCCTTCTGCGCGAGCATCCGGGCCGCCACGGACGACAATTTGGCTACCATCGGATCGTTCGAAGAGGAGATACGCGTGCCGTCTGTCAGCGGCAACAGGACTCGTCCCTACGATAATTTTTGCTTCATCGCCTGGCATTTTCAGCCTCCAATTTCTCTAGGCGTGCGCGCCACCTGGAAGTCAGTGACCAATGCTCCATCTTTGGAGTTCAGCGTGACGAACCAATTTATCGGTGTAGTTGGAGCCGTTACGCGCTGGTCCGGTGGTGGAGATGGCGGTGTCGAGTAAAGGCAAAGGATCGACGATTGGAATTCTCCCGGTGCTGTGTCAGCAGGCTTACAAGAGAAGCCTCGTGCCCCAAGAGCCTGCACGGCATCAGCAAGGGGCATCTCGGGAACGATCCAGTGTCCGATCTGGGTCTTGGCCTCTGCGGTGGATTGCTGATCTCGAAATGGCTCGGTAGATGTGTCGGCATCGCTCATGGCAGTGCATCCTGTCGCAGCTGAGATGGAGACTAAGAAAAGCAGGATGGGGTGTAAAAGGCGCGAGACTGGTCCGCACGTAGCTTTGCTCTGACGAGCTGCATCGCATGTTGGATGATTACCAATAGTCGCCATGCGGTTCTCCTGCCACCTATTACATGGGTCGCAGTCTAGCCAAAGATGGACTCTGGTCCTACCTTTCCGGGCTAGGAATTTTCCTGCTGCGGCGTCAGAGAACGCCTCGATTGTCGGCGCAACGCCCAGCGATCTGCTGCCCAACTGGGGACGATGGCCTGCGGCCACCGTGGACACAGGCGGGGGACAAGCCGATGGACGGCTGGCACCGCCCACGCCTTGCCCCCCGCCTGCACACACTTCGCCCCCAGAAAGGCCGATAGCACCACCACCGGGCAGGCGAGCCATTGAAGGCGCGCCCGCCTGTGCCCGATGCGGTTATCTGAGATCTGCAGGGGATGAAGTTCGGAAGGGTAACTAGGCGCTCTTGCACCTCGTCCATCTCGGCACGGAGCATGGGGTCGTCATAGGGCGAGAGCAGGTCCGCGGCCGAAACGACATTCTCCTTCGCGGGGCGATCCCCGATCCGCCTGACGGGCGGTTAGCGCCACACCAAGTCCTACGGTAGGGATGCCAAGTACATCGAGATAGATGTTGCCTACATTCGCTTCATTGCGGCCCACCAACTGCATACGAAGCTGCTCGTACCGTTCCTGATCGAATGACATCAGTCCTTATTCCCTTTGAAAACCCAACTCCCTTCCCAGCAGTACTGGTCCTTTGCATAGGTCATGTTGTCTAGATTACGGTGTTCCACCGCTATGCATCCTGGCCCGGTCTTTGTGACCTCGCCATCGTTCTCGAAAAGCTCGGCGTCGAGAAAGTGGCCTGACTTTGCGTCGTACACATAGATGCTTTCACTCGTCAGCGCACTAGCGCCTGCAGAGAGGCTACGAACAAGGATGTCGGGCTTTCCATCCCCCGTGAAATCATCGAGCTTTAATAGAGCGGCAGCTTCGTAAGGGGGCTTGCCTTCCTGTCCATCAATGACTTGAAGTTCTCGGCCGGTTGCATCGGTAATGTGGATGCGATATTTCCCGCCTTCGCCTGGAGACACCGAGAGTTTCCAATCTTCAGTCGTAGGAGTGGATGCAGATGGCACAACTCCTGACGCTGGGATGGTCCGTGCGGTGGGTTCCTGCGGAGAGGGTGCAGGCATAGCACTTGGTACTGCCTGCCGACATGCAGACAGAGCGAAGACGAGAAATACCGCGTTTGTCTTTATGACCCCAGAATGCGATAGCAGCGCGCCCGCGTGCAGACGAGCAGAGCTACCTGTCCGATGATTCCCAGAGGCCATGCGGTTCTCCTGCTGCTCTGCCTTGGAGTGTAGTCTGTCCAAAGATGCGGCTAGCTCTCATTGGGTCGAAGCGGTAAAACGTTGGCCAAAAGCCAAAAGCCAAAAGCCAAAAGTCGCCCGGACTCTACTCTGTTTCCCCGAGTGGAGCCGTTTATGGGCGGCTTTCTTGCCCGTTACTCAGGGGCGGTTGTCGATGGCGCGGCGGGCGAGTTGCGGATCGTCGGCGAACAGGCCGTCCAACCCGGCTTCGGTGTATTCCCGGATTTCGCGCATGGCACCCGATTCGTTGCGGGCCGTGGCTTCTTTGGCATCGCGATGATCTTCCGGGAGGAAGTGATTCTCGGGCCGGAAGGTATAGGCGATGACATCGAGGCCGGCGGCATGGGCGTCGTCGATCAACCGGCTGTGCCAGCGACCGTCTTTGCCGCGTTGCAGGTCGAGCAGCCCCTTCCACGGGCCGATGGCATCCGCGTAGCGGGCGATGCGGCGAAGGCCGTCGGGCGTCATCAGGTCGGCGTAGCGGGTGTTTTCACCGGCCAGTACCAAGTCATGGGGCTGGGCGCCGGCCTCGTCCAGCAGTTGCAGCAGGCGGATATTGCCGCGTGTGCCGAGCTTCGCGCGCAGTTCGCGCAGGTTGCCGGTTTCGAAGGATTGGATGATGACCGGGGCGCGGCGGGTGTATTGGTGGTGGTCGAGCGTGTCGATCAGGGGCTGCTCCATTGCCAGGCCGATGCCCTTGAAATAACTGGGATGCTTGATTTCCGGCACCAGCGCGATGTCGCGGCCAAGCCGCGCCGATTCGGCGGCGGCCAGTTCGATGATCTCGGGCAGCGTGGCGATGGGAAATTGGCCGTCGAAGGCGGTGGAGCGCAGTTGCAGCAGGCGTTCGCGGGCGCGCAGGGTTTTCAGTTCGGCCAGGGTGAAGTCCTCGCTGAACCAGCCCTCCACCCACTGGCCGTCGATGCGCTTGCGGGTCTTGCGAGTGCTGAATTCGGGATGCGCGGCGACATCGGTGGTGCCGGAAATTTCGTTCTCGTGGCGGGCGACGAGCACGCCGTCCCGGGTCATCACCAGATCGGGTTCGATGGCGTCGGCGCCGTGTTCGATGGCCAGGCGGTAGGCGGCGAGCGTGTGTTCCGGCCGCAGCGCGCTGGCACCGCGATGGGCGATGACCATCGGTTTGGCGGCGGGCATGCGGGTTTCGGCGGCGGCGTTGGCGGCAGGCATCAACAGGGCGAGGGCGAGGAGGAATCTCGGCAGCATCGAGGCACCATCATTGGAACGAAACGATACGCCAGTATGGCCCGCGATGATGACGCGCGTGCGGCAACCTCGGCGCTTGGGATGCCGCGCGGCTGGGTTTCCGGCATCGCACAGGTGTTCCGCATGGACAAGACCGCCGCCGAAGCCCGCGCCGCCGTGTGCGTTTGTCGGGTTGATCGACGTGGCGGGGGGCCTTCCCGGAAGCGGATCAGAGCGTGTGCAGGTATGCCGTGATGGCTTCAATTTCGGCGCGATGCAGGTCAAGCGGTTTCAACAGCGGGTCGGGTCGTGGGAACAGCGGGTCGGTCTCCTGCCCCTCGCGCGGTTGCGGGCGTGGCATCCCGGCGTTGTACATGTTTATCAGGCCGCGTAAGTCCGGAAATATCCCGTTGTGCATCCAGGGGCCGGTTTTCGCCACGTTGCGCAAGGAGGGCGTGCGGAATTTACCGCTATCGGCCGGGTTGCCGGTCACTTCATATCGGCCAAGGTCCTGGCGTGCGCGCCCGTAGAAGTGCAGGCCGAGGTTGTGGAATCCGTCGTCGCTCAGCGCGGGACCGGAGTGGCAGTTCATGCAGCGACCGCGAGTGCGAAACAGGTGCAAGCCCCAGACCTGCTGATTGGTGAGAGCCTTGTGGTGGCCTTCCATGAACCGGTCGAAGCGGTTGAAGCGTGGAACCAGGCTGCGCTGGAAGGCGGCAAGCGAGTAGGCGATGCGCCGCGGGGTCATCCTGGCATCGCCGAATGCCGCGATGAGGGCGGCGTCGTAGTCACCGCTTGCCTGCAAGCGTTTGGCTGCTTTCTCAGGGTCGAAGGCCATCTCCTTGGCATCGGCGATCGGGTGCAATGCCTGCTCCTCCAGCGTGGTTGCCCGCCCATCCCAGAATAGAGCGGCGGAGAAAGCGCTGGTGGCCACGCCGATGGCGTTGCGGCGTCCGGCTTGCCGGTCGTGGCCGAAAGACACGCTGCGCCCATCGCCCCAGCCCAGTTGGCGGTCGTGGCAGTTGGCGCAGGCGATTTGCGCCGATAGCGAGAGCCTGGGGTCGTCGAACAGCCTTTTCCCCAGTGCGATCTTCTGGGGTGTCGCTCGGTTGTAGGCGGGTTCCGGCGGGGTCGTGGACAAGGGGGCCATTTCCCGCCATGCAACCCCGATATCGATTTCTGGCGCGGGCCATTCCCGGACAGGCCGTTCGTAAATCATGCGCAGGCAATCGAAATCGGGTGTGGCGGAGCTGATGGCGATGGCGCGTCCGCACTTTTCGAGTGCCGGGCTGCCTGTGGGCGCCTGCCGTGCGGGCAGCGGAAGCAGCACGACAAGCAGGGCGCCGGCCAGGCAAGCGGGCAGGTGGCGTGTGCGATGAAGGGTGCGACGATGCATGGTTGGCGAATCGGTCTTCAGAAGCGAATGCCGGTTTCGAGCCAATAGCTGCGGCCCGGTTCATAAAGCGCGGCGTTGATGAGGTTGGCGCGGTTAAGGAGATTCGTGACCTCCACGCGCGCGTAGGGCCGGATGTTCCGGAGCGTCGGGATTTCGTACTGGAGGGTGGTGTCCCAAGTGAAGCTGCGGGGGAATGGCTGCCTGTCGTAGACGCGGACGACTTCGTCATCGATGACTTCCGACTCACGCTGGATCATTCCCATGAAACCCGAGCGGTAGCGGAGGAAGTGGCTCCACGACAGCCCGCTGTCACCGAATCGGGTCTGGATGGCGAGTCGTGCGGTCCATGGGCGATTGAAATCCCTGGCCGGGATTTCATCGGCCCGCATCAATTTTCCCCGGTAGCGCACACGGCTGTTGAGGTAGTCGTCGTTCAGGATCGAATCGTAGTCACTGCCGCTGACGCTGAAATTCCGATTTACCTGGGTCTTGTCCATTGCGAGGATGGCCGTGGTCGATATGCCGTTCCATTTCCAGGGCTTGTGTGGACTGATTCCCAGTGTCAGGGTCCGCGACCTGGCATGGCCGGCGTTGACGTAGGTGTAGGTCGGCAGTTGCATGCCTTCCTGCTTGATGCTCTGGCGCATCACCTCGTCGTGGTTGCGCCGGCTGACCCATTTGAGGTTGAAGTCCATGCCGGCCCATGCCTGGTTGATGCCCAGTGTCAGTTCGTCGCTGTAAGGCAGTTTGATGTCGGCGAAGGCGCTTTGGTCGCGGGCGGTCTGCGGCGCGCGCCACATCAGCGCATGGGGCCCCGAACGGGTCCGGGTGTATCGGGTTCTCAGTGACTCCCGGCCGTCCCGCAGCTTGTAGGCGAACAGGTTGCGGCCGTAATAACGGTTGATGCCGCCAGTCAGCAGGCTGCGGGTATCGCCGAACATGTCCCAGGAGACGGCCAGGCGAGGCGACAGCGTCCATTGCCTGCTCAGGTTGTCATGATCGAGTCGCAGGCCGGGACGAAGGCTCCATCGCTTCCAGCGGATGTCGTCCTGCATGAAGAGCGAAAGCGCATCGGCGCGCACTTCGAAATATCCCGCGCGATAAACATCCATGATCTGGAGGTATTGCCCCTTACCGCCGTAACCGGGGACGGCATCCAGCGAACAGGCCACCGTATCGGTCGTGCCATCGGCGGCGGTACAACTGGTGGTGGCGGCTGGACGAATGTAGACGTGGTGATCGTTGAGGCGGTGGTAGGTGCCCTTGCGGGTGGATGCCGAGAAGCCGAGTTGTATCCGGTGGCGCATGCCGGCCCAGTCGAACGCCTCCCGGTCCGCCGTCAGCTTGTATTCCGTCCTGCGGCTTTGCTGGTCGATGTCGCCCCAGTTGCCTTCCTGGCTTTGCTTCTTTTCCGGCCTGCCCCAGTTTTTGTCCTTCGACCAGGCCCATGTATGCCAGGTGCGCACGCCACGGCCGTCGCGCGAGCTGTCCAGGCGCGAGTGACTGAGTGCCTGCGCCACCGTCCAGGTCCCGCTGCGCGTGGCGCGCAGGGTGGCCACATGTCCTCCGCGCTGGAGATCGAACCACGAGTTGCGGGTATTGACGATGAAGTAGCGCTCGTCCGTCGGGTCGTAGTTGAGCGCCAGGTCGATTTCCCAGTTCCTGGCGGGCGCCCAGTCGGCCCGCAGGCTGTAGCTGGTGTTCTGCCGGGTGTTGTACTTGGTGGCCTCGTCGTGTTCGGGGATGTAGCCCGCGACATAGCCACGCAGCGGTATCTCCGAGCGCAGGCGCGAGATGCCGGCCACCAGGCCGAGGCCGTTGCCGAAGCGGTTTTCGAGCATGATCGAATATTTCTGCTTGTCGTAGACGGGCTGGGCCGATTGCGAGGCGGATGCCTCGAACGTTGCCAGCGCGGCTTTATCGATGTGGTAACGGTTCCACGCCGAGCGGCTGGCGCGCCACGAGATTCTGCCGCCGGAGCGGTTGGCGGCCTTGCGGGTGACCAGGTCCACCACGCCGCCGTTGAAGCCACCGAAACCGGCTGGGACGTTGCTGTCGTAAACGGTGAGGTTGGCGATCAGGTCGGTGTCCACCGCCAGGCCCTGGGCGTCGCTGGGCGGCTTGCTGAGATGCTGCGGGTTGTCGTTTGCGGGATCCAGGTCATTGCTGAAGGACACGCCATTGATCTGGAAGTTGTTCTGGTAGAACAGCCCGCCGTTGATGCTGATGTTCGCCGGCCGGATTTCGCCCATGTTGCGCGAGGTTTGCGCGGTGTCGCTGAACTGAACACTGGGGTTCACGCGTAGCAGGGTGCCGATGTCGCCGTTGCCCTTGGCCTGGGATTGAACGTATTTTTCATCGATGCTGACGCCTTCCTGGTACGGGAACAACCGTTGTCCGATGACCTGGACGCGATCGAGCAGGTACGGCACGGGGCCGTCATCGCGTGGCTTTCGTGTATCGGGGGAGGGGGCCGCGACCGCATTGCCGGGCCGGTCACCGGCAAAGGTGGCGGAAACGGACATTGAAGCGAGAATGACCAGCGCGAGTTTTTTCATTGGGAGTTCCACGAGCGACGAGCATTTCGCTGGCGAAACCCGTAACGGGGTAGCTGGCTGGCCGGGGAATTCTAAAGCGCTTGTCGAGGAAATGCTCCCGATTGTGTCAGACGGCATCCCATTTTCGATGTTTTTCCACGGGCATCTCGGCGCTTGAGATGCCGCGCCGCTAAGCTTTCGGCATCTCACAGGAGTTCCGCATGGCCAAGACCGCCGCCAAAGCCCGCACCGCCTACGTTTGCCGAGAGTGCGGGGCCGATCATCCGAAGTGGCAGGGCCAGTGCGGCGCGTGCGGCGCGTGGGACACGCTGAGCGAAATCGCGCTGGAAAGCGCGGCGGCGGCGAAATCGCCGGCGGGTCGCCGTAGCGGCTGGGCCGGCAAGGTGGATGCGCCGAAGATCACCGCGCTGAAGGACGTGCGGCAGACCGAGGCGGCACGGGTATCCACCGGCATCGGCGAGTTCGATCGCGTGCTGGGGGGCGGGTTGGTGGAGGGCGCGGTGGTGCTGATCGGCGGCGATCCCGGCATCGGCAAGTCGACCCTGCTGACGCAAGCACTGGCCTCGATGGCCGGTGCCTTGCATGGCCTGTATGTCACCGGCGAGGAATCGCTGGGGCAGGTGGCCGGCCGCGCCTCGCGCCTGGGCCTACCGCTCGACGGCATGCAAGCGCTGGCGGAGACCTGCGTCGAGCGCATCCTGGAGCAGGCCATCGTCGCCAGGCCGCGCTTCATCATTGCCGATTCCATCCAGACCCTGTGGACGGAAACGCTCACCGCCGCGCCCGGCTCGGTCAGCCAGGTGCGCGAATCCGCCGCGCGGCTGGTGCGCTATGCCAAGGAGACCGGCACCGCGGTGTTTCTGGTCGGCCACGTCACCAAGGAAGGCGGCATCGCCGGGCCGCGCGTGCTGGAGCACATGGTCGATGCGGTGCTGTATTTTGAGGGCGATTCCGGCAGCCGCTTTCGTGTGCTGCGCGCGTTCAAGAACCGCTTCGGCGCGGTGAACGAGCTGGGCGTGTTCGCAATGGGCGAGCGTGGCCTGCGCGAGGTGCCGAACCCGTCCGCGATCTTCCTCTCCGGCGGCAGTACGCATCAGCCCGGCAGTTGCGTGATGGTGACGCGCGAAGGCACGCGTCCGTTGCTGGTGGAGGTGCAGGCGCTGGTCGATGCCTCGCCGCTGTCCAACCCGCGCCGGGTGGCGGTGGGCTTGGAAGGCAATCGCCTGGCGATGCTGCTGGCGGTGCTGCATCGCCATGGCGGCGTGATGGTGGGCGACCAGGACGTGTTCGTGAACGTGGTGGGCGGCATCCGCGTTCAGGAAACCGCTGCCGACCTGCCGGTGCTGCTGGCGGTGCTGTCTAGCTTGCGCGACCAGCCGTTGGCCGAGAAGACCATCGCGTTCGGCGAGATCGGCCTCTCCGGCGAAATCCGCCCGGTGCCCAACGGCGAGGAGCGCTTGAAGGAAGCCGCCACGCATGGCTTCAGGCGCGCCATCGTGCCGAAAGCGAACGCGCCGAAGTCCGGTTCGATCAACGGGATGGAGGTGATCGCGGTAGAACGGCTGGCCGAGGCGCTGGAGCAAGCGTGAGCGCCGCGCCGGCGACGCCAATGGCGAGGCGGTTGACGTCGTGTGTCGTGACCTAGCTGGCGGCACGCCAGTTTCGGCCTCGAGTGGGGCGGATGGAATGCAGCTTCACGAAGCCGCGTGGAGCGCTTGGAAAAAGCACAGCCCGAAGTTCGCCTTCTTGGGCGTGTTCACCGCTGTGTAGGCCGCTTGGAAATCGGTGGTGTATCTGTCCTCGCGGTTGGGCGTGTTCACGGCCGCGCAGGCCGCTTGGAAATGTAGGGCAGGCGACGGATGACCGCATGGGGCCCACGGCGCGCAGGCCGCTTTAAAAAGGCGGCGGGTTGAGAACGTCTTGCCTTTGACCGTTCACGCTCGCGTATGCCGCTAAGAAAAATTCGGCGTGCGTCATATCGCATGCAAGAGCGTTCACGGCTGCGTAGGCCGCTAAGAAAGGTGGGACGGTTCCCAGTCTGGCTGGGGATGGCGTTCACGGCCGTGCAGGCCGCTAAGAAAGCGCTCGGTATCGTTGACGATCACGCACGGGGTTCGTGGTCGCGCAGGTCGTTAAGAAACAAGTCCTGCACCTGTAACCATCACGCGCCAGTTCGCGGCCGCGCGGGCCGCTAAGAAAACCGAACGCAGCCAAGCGACCGTTAACGATGAGTTCACGGTCGGGGCGGAGAAACCGCGCATGGGCCGTGAGTCCCAAACCGAATTGTCGTGGGCCCGTGGCGGGCATCGAGGCAATGGGCCGGGCGCCGGTCTCGTTCAGCGTAAATGGCGTTTGTCGAACCAGAAGGGTTCCACCCGCGCTTCGTTCAGATGCGTCCGGGCCTGGGGATGGGCGGGGTTGACGAGGTAATTGCGCGCATGCGGCATCACGGCGGAAGGCAGCGGCAGCAGCAGGGCTTCGCCGTCGTCCAGCCAGTGGTTGCCCAGCGCCTGGGTGGTCGGTTCGTTGGCTTGCCAGCCGTCCGGCAGTTCCGGCGGGGCGGCTTGTAAGGCGCCCTTGCCCACATCAATGGCGATCAGTTTGAGCGTGACCGGGATGTTGGCGAGCGAGAGCCGCATGTGCGCCATGACTTCCAGCGCGGCCAGCGCCGGGTGTTCGGCGGCATAGAGCACGCTGCGCGGCTGGGTATGCCAGCGGCCGTCGCCGTGGTGCCCGCCGATGCCGGACAGGCCGGGCCAAGCCGAGATGCGCCAGAGCCGGAGCGGCCCGGCCAGTTCTCCCGCCTCCGCGCGGCCGTGAGCGGGCGCCGGCTTGCCGGCCGGTTTCGCGCGTGGACGCAATGGCGTCGGGTCGGCCGCCATGCCGGTTTCAGAACATGCCGTGGGCGGTGCGGCGCATCAGCGATTCCACCAGCCGCGCGCCGGAATCCTTGGCGGAAAGCCGCAGCGGGCTGACCGGCGCATCGCCGGGGATGAATGCTTGTGGCGTGTTGAGCCATTGCAGGGCGGCGGCTTCGTCGCCGAACAATGCCACCGCCTCGGCATAGACGCGGGCGAGGCGGATCAGGCGCTCGGATTCGGCTTCGGAAAAACGGGCGTTTTCCTTCAGCCGGCGGCGCACGGTGGTTTCCGGCGCGATCAGCGAATGCGGGAAGCCCAGCACCTTGGCCGCGCGCTTGTAGGCGCGGGCGCCGACGCCGGTTTCGGTCAGGCGCACGATGTCGGCCTCGTTGGCGATATCGGCGTCGAGCAGGTCCGCCATCTGCGAATAGGGCGTGGTCGGCAGATATGCGGCGGCGGCTTCGGCGGTATGGAAGCGGGGTGGGGATCTGTCCATATGGCGAAGATTATCTTCCATATGGTGGAAGTGCAAATCAGTGGCCGCCCGCGGCGCTGGCCCCCGCCTTCGCCGCGAACGGTGGCTTGGCGATCCACACGCAGGCGATCACCGTGAGAAATATCCAGCCCAGCAGATGGAAGATTTCATTGAAGCCGATCTGCATCGCCTGCTGGCCGATCATCCGTTCCAGCACCATTGCGCCGCGTTGCAGCTCGCCCATGCCGTAGCGCGACACGGTGTCGAGTATCGCTGGATCGGTGGCGGGTAGGTGTTCGGTCAGTTGGGCGTGGTGAACGGCGCTGCGTTGCGTCCACGCATAGGTGGTGAGCGAGGCGGCGAAACTTCCGCCCAGCGTGCGAAGGAAGGTGGAGAGGCCGGAGCCGGCGGCGATCTCGTGCGGCTCCAGGTCGGAGAGCAGTATTTGCAGCACGGGCATGAAGAACAGCGCCACGCCCAGGCCCTGGAGGAACTGTATCCAGGCGACGTGGCCGAAATCGACGTCCAGGTTGAAATACGAGCGCAGGAAGCTGGTCATCGCCATCACGATGAAAGCGCCGCTGGCGAGGATGCGCAGGTCGATCTTGCCGCCGTGCTGGCCGATGAGTGGCGCGATGAGCACCGGCAGCACGCCGATCGGAGCCGTGGCGAGGCCGGCCCAGATCGCGGTATAGCCCAGGTTGCGTTGCAGCCACAGTGGCACCAGGATGCCGACGGAGAAGAACGCCGAGTAGGCCAGCACCATCGCGATGGTGCCAGCGGTGAAGTTGCGATGGCGGAACAGCCGCAGGTTGACGATGGGGTCGTCGTCGGTGAGCTCCCAGATTACGAACGTCGCCAACGAGATCGCGGCGACGATCGCCAGCACCACGATTTTGGTCGAATTGAACCAATCCTCGTCGTTGCCGAGGTCGAGCAGCAATTGCAGCGCGCCCACGCCGAGCACCAGCGTGGCCAGGCCGACGTAGTCCATCTTCGGTGTTTCCAGCCGCTCGGGCCGGCCTTTCAACTGCGTACCGACCACCAGGCTTGCGAAGATGCCCAGCGGGATGTTGATGAAGAAGATCCATTCCCAGCTGTAGTTGTCGGTGATCCAGCCGCCGAGGATCGGCCCGGCGATGGGGGCGACCACCGTCACCATCGCCAGCAATGCGATCGCCTGACCGCGCCTGGCCGGCGGGTAGATCGATAGCAGCAGGGCTTGCGTCACCGGATACATCGGCCCCGCCACCAGGCCCTGCAAGGCGCGCGCGGCGACCAGGAGGCCCATCGAATGGGCCATGCCGCATAGGAAGGAGGCGATGACGAAGGCCATCGTCGACCACATGAACAGCTTGCGTTCGCCGAACTTGCGGGTCAGCCAGCCGGTCAGTGGCAAGGCGATGGCGGTGGAGACCGCGAACGAGGTGATGACCCAGGTCGCCTGGCTGGCGCTGCCGCCGAGGTTACCGGAGATGGTGGGCAGCGAGACGTTGGCGATGGTGGTGTCGAGCACCTGCATGAAGCTCGCCAGCGCCAGGCCGATCGTCGTCAGCGCGCGGTTGGGCGGGGCGAAGCCCGGCATGTTCGCCGTGGTGGTGGCCGGTGGCGGGCCGCCGTCGGTATGGGGGGCGGGCGATACGGCCATACTCAGCCGCCGAGGTGGGCGGCGATGATCTTGTCCGCGGCGGTTTCGGCCTCGGTCAACTGGCGCGCATAGGCATCGGTGCCCTGCGCCGGTGCGGTGGTGGGCGCGGCCGGTAACAGGCCGTGGCCCGCATCGCGCAGGTCCACCTTCACCGCCATCGACAGACCCAGCCGCAGCGGGTGCTCGCGCAGTTCTTTCGGGTCGAGCGCGATGCGCACTGGTATCCGCTGCACGATCTTGATCCAGTTACCGCTGGCGTTTTGCGCCGGGAGGATCGAGAACGCGCTGCCGGTACCGAGGCCAAGGCTTTCCAGCTTGCCGTGGTAAATCACTTCGTCACCGTACAGTTCGGAGGTCAGCTCGACGCGTTGTCCCAGCCGCAGCTTCTTCAACTGGGTTTCCTTGAAGTTGGCATCCACCCATACGTCTTGCAGCGGGATCACCGCCATCAATGGCGTGCCGGGGGCGATGCGTTGGCCCAGTTGCACGCTGCGCTTGGCGACATAGCCATCGACCGGCGCGATCACTTCGGTGCGCTGACGATTGATCCACGCCTGGCGGAATTGGGCGGCGGCGGCCAGTACCTGGGGGTTGTCGCGCACGTCCGTGCCTTCCACCAGCACGCGGTTGCGTTCCATGTTGTCGCGCGTGCTGGAGAGGGCGGCTTCGGCGGCGGCCAGGGCGGCGCGGGCGTTGTCGCGCTGGCTGCGCGCATGTGCCAGTTCCTCGGCGGAGACCGCGCCGGTCGCCACCAGTCCGGTGCGGCGCGATACATCGGCCTCGGCGGCGGCCAGCGTCGTCCGCGCCTGTTGCACCGATGCCGCGCGCACCCGGCTTTCGGCCTGGCCCGCTTCGACCGCTCGATGCAGCCCGCGCACTTGGCGCACGGCCGTGGCGAGGCCGGCTTCGGCCTGGGCATAGGCGGCTTGGGCATCGGCGCGGTCGAAGCGCACTAGTATTTGCCCGGCCAGCACCTTCTGGCCGTCCTCCGCGCCGATGGCGACCACGGTGCCGCCGGTCTGGGGCGTCACGGTGACGATGTCGCCTTGCACATAAGCGTCCTCGGTTTCCTCTTGCCAGCGCCCGACCAGCAGGTGCCAGGTCAGCCAGCCAAGGCCGCCAAGCACGATCACCGTGGTCAGCGCCAGCAGTGCTTTGCGGCGCTTGCGCTTTTGCGGAGTGGCGTCGGGGTTGGCGGGGGGCAGCGGCGCGGCGGCCACGGGAGCGCCGGGGGTGGAATGGATTTCGCTGGTCATGGGGTGGCGGTCTTTTCGTGCGATGCGGGGAGCGGCGTGGCGGGCAGGCCGCCGCCGAGCGCGAGATCGAGGTCGATGGCGGCATCCAGCCGGCGCGCGCGCAGTTGCGCGAGTTGCTGGTCGAGCTGGGCCAGCGGGCGTTCGGCGTTCAACACGTCGAGTTGGCTGGCAATCCCGGCCTGGCGGCGTTGGCGCATCAGATCGGTGGCCTGGGCGGCGGCTTGGCGCGAGTGCATGGCGGCGGCGATCCGCGCATCCAGCGCGCGCGCCGCCTGCACGGCGTTGATGACCTGGTGGATGGCCGTCAGCACGGTCTGGTCGTGTTCGGCGATGGCGAGATCGAACTCGGCGTGGCGGCCGGCCAACTGGCTGCGCAGGCGGCCGCCATCGAGGATCGGCAGGCTGATGGCCGGCGCGGCGTAGGTGAAACCGGATTCGCGTTTGAACAACTGGCCTAGCGATGGGGAAACCACGCCGACCATCGCCGCCAGATTCAGGCTGGGATGGAAGTCGGCCTTGGCCGACTGGATGTTCCGTAGCGCCGCCTCGACCCGCCAGCGCGCGGCGGCGACATCGGCCCGGCGCGAAATCAGCTCGCTGGGCAGCCGCGCGGGCAGGGCGATGGCCGGCGTGAGTGGCTTTGGCCTGGCAAGGGTGTGGGCGAAGTCCGGGCCTTCGCCGGCCAGTATCGCCAGGGTGTTGCGAAGCGCCTCGATCTGCTGGCCGGCGGCTTTGACCTGCGCCCGCGCGGCGGCCTCGGCGCTTCGGCTTTGTTCGAGCGGGATGCGGTTGTCGATTCCAGCCCTGACCCGTTGTTCGCCAAGTGCGTTCAGCTTGGCGTTGCGTCGCAGTTCGGCCCGTGCGGCCGCCTGCGTGTCATACGCCTGCGCCAGGGCGACCCAGGCGTGGGCGATGTTGCCGGCCAGCGTCATCCGGGCGGCTTGTGCTTCCGCTGCGGTGGCGTGCGCCGCGCCCAGTGCCGCCGAGAGGCGCGCGCGCTGGCCGCCCCAGAGGTCGGGGGCCCAGGCGAAGCGCAGGCTTGACAGGGTGGAATCCACACTCATCCCGCCGACCGGCGCGGGCAAGGCATCGGGCAGGTCGATGCGGCTTTGCTGGGCGGTCGCGCCGAGTGTTGGACGCAAGCCGGCCTCGGCCATCCCGGCCTGGGCCAGGGCGCGCCGCAGGCGGGCGTCGGCGGCATCCAGCGAGGGCGCGGCGGCCAATGCGTGTTGGATCAGCGCGTCCAGCGATGGGTCGCCGAGTGCGCGCCACCAGTCGTGTTCGGGCCAGGCGGCGGGGGAAAGCGTGGCGTCGCGCAGACTGTCGCCGGCGCTCAGGCGGTCGACATCGGCGGGCGCGGATGCCTGGGGGGCGAGGCCATGGGTACTGGCGCAGCCGGCCAGCAGGATCGCCAGCAGCGCCGGCAGCGGGCGGCGGCACGAGGAAAGGAGCGGAGACATGAGTCAGCCTGCGCGGGCGTCGAGGAGGTTGTCGCGGATCTGTTCGAGCAGACGGCGGAACTCGGCTTGCTCCCGTGGGCTCAGCCCGGCCTGGGCGCGTTCGAGCACGCGTTCGCCGCAGGCGCGCATCGAAGGCAGCAGTGCCACGGCGCTGGCATCCAGCTCGATCCGCAGTGCGCGGCGGTCGTCGGGGTCGGCCATCCGCCGCAGCAAGCCCTTGGCTTCGAGTTGGTCGAGCAGGCGGGTCATCGCGCCGGGATTGAGATCGGCCGCGCAGGCCAGCTCACTGGCGCTGGCTTGGCCCGTGCCGAGCTTCTTCAGCGTGATGTACTGACTGAAGGTCAACTCGTGGCCGGCCGCGGCCAGTTCGCTCTCCAGCGCCAGGCGCGAGAGGTCGCGCACCTGGCGAAGCAGGATGCCGAAGGCGGCGGCGTTGTCGGGGGAGGTCGGATTCATGGCCGGGCATTATGGTAGCCAATGCAATAGTTGTAAAGGCAAATATTTGGATGGCAACGGTCCGTTCCGCCGGCATGGGCATCTCTATCTCAATGTTGTTTCAGGATTACGTCGTAGACGAACTGGCTGCCGAAGAAGGCCAGTACCAAAAGGGCCATCGCCACCAGGGTCAGCCGTACCGCCTTGTTGCCGCGCCAACCCCAGCGCCAACGGCCGAACAGCAGCACGCCGAACACCAGCCACGACAGCAGGGAGAGCACGGTCTTGTGCGCTAGTTGCTGGCCGAACATATCCTGCACGAACAATGCGCCGGAGAGCAGCGCGCCGGAGAGCAGCGCGAAACCCAGCGCGATGGTGCGGAACAGGACGGTTTCCAGCTCGGTCAACGGTGGCAGGATGCGCAGCCAGCGGTGGAACTTGCGCCGGCGCAGGGCGCGTTCCTGCACCCACAGCAGGATCGCCAGCAGCGCGGCGATCGCCAGCGTGGCGTAGGACAGCAGCGCGCTCCAGGCATGCAGCTGCAATTGCCAGCCCAGTGCCATCGGGTGGGCGTTGCCGGTCAGGCGGTAGAGCAGGGCGAACATCGCCGACAGCGGGAACACGATCACCCCAAGCGCGGCCATCCTTCCCAGCGTTCCCATCAGCGTGGTCAGCGCGGCCATGCCGAGGGCGGCCAGCGAGAGCGCGGCGAAGAAATGCATGTCCGGCCCGTTCGCGATGCGCCAAGCCTCGGCATGCAGCTCGCCGTGGAAAACCATGGCGAGCACGGCCAATGGCAGCCAGCTGCGGTTGCCGTTGCGCTCCTGCTGGTTTAGCGAGGTGCCCAGCACGATGGCGGCGGCGAGGTAGAGGGCAATGGCGGCGAGCGCGACGATCATCCCCGCAGTTTCGCATGTCGCGTGTGCCGAAGTCAGCGGCCGTTATACTTCGCGCCTGCTTTCCGCCCCCTTCGCCATGTTCGAATCACTCACCGAGCGCCTGTCCGGCACCATCAACCGCCTGCGCGGCCGAGGCCGCCTGACCGAATCCAACATCACCGAAGCGTTGCGCGAGGTTCGCATCGCGCTGCTGGAGGCGGATGTCGCATTGCCGGTGGCGCAGGCGTTGATCCAGCGCATCAAGGTACGCGCGTTGGGCCAGGAAGTGCTGAAATCGCTGACGCCCGGCCAGCAGTTGATCAAGGTGGTGCGCGACGAGCTGACCAACGTGATGGGCGCGCAGGCCAACGAGCTGAACCTCAACGTGCCGGCCCCGGCGGTGATCCTGATGGCCGGCCTGCAAGGGGCGGGCAAGACCACCACGGTCGGCAAGCTGGCCAAGCACCTCAAGGAAAAGCGCAAGAAGAAGGTGATGGTGGTCAGCGCCGACGTTTACCGCCCGGCCGCGATCGCGCAGTTGCAGACCCTGGCCGGCCAGACCGGCGCCGAATTCTTCCCTTCCGATGAAACGCAGAAGCCGGAGGCCATCGTCCGCGCCGCCATCGATGCGGCGAAGAAATCGTTCGCCGACGTGCTGATCGTCGATACCGCCGGCCGCCTCGCCATCGACGAAGCGATGATGGCCGAGATCAAGGCGCTGCACGCGGCGGTAAGCCCGGTCGAAACCCTGTTCGTGGTCGATTCGATGACCGGCCAGGACGCCGCCAACACCGCCAAGGCGTTCAACGAGGCGCTGCCCTTGACCGGTGTGGTGCTGACCAAGACCGATGGCGACGCCCGTGGTGGCGCGGCGCTTTCGGTGCGCTACATCACCGGCAAGCCGATCAAATTCATCGGCATCGGTGAAAAGCCCGACGGCCTCGACGTGTTCCACCCCGACCGCGTCGCCAGCCGCATCCTCGACATGGGCGACGTCCTCTCGCTGGTCGAGCAGGTCGAAGCCAACGTCGACAAGGACAAGGCCGCCAAACTGGCCGAGAAGGTCGCCAAAGGCAAGAAATTCGACCTCAACGACATGCGCGACCAGCTTGAGCAGATGCAGAGCATGGGCGGCATCTCGGGGCTGATGGACAAGCTGCCGGGCATGGGCCAGATTCCGGATGCGGTCAAGAACCAGGTCACCGGCAGGGAAGTGCCGCGGATGATCGCCCTCATCAATTCGATGACGCCGAAAGAGCGCCGCAACCCGGCGCTGTTGAATGGCTCGCGCCGCGCCCGCGTGGCCCGTGGCTCTGGCCAGCAGCCGGCCGACGTCAACCGCCTGCTCAAGCAGTACCAGCAGATGGAAAAAATGATGGGCAAGCTGGGGCGTGGCGGCATGAAGGGCATGTTGCGCGGTATGCGCGGCATGATGGGCGGAGGCTTGCCGCCGATGCGCTGAGCGGCAACGCGCGCCGGGCGTGGCCATCGTGTGCCCGGCCCGTGTATGGCCGATGCGCCGCGCATCCGTTATCGTTAGTCGGGGCGCACGGGGATGGCGCAATAGGGGAGTCGCGAAATGGAATACCGCATCTGGCCGGACGCGCCGTCGCTGCCGCCCGGGCCTCCACCGTTGCCGGAATCGCACCATCGCCCGCAGTTCTCGGGGAGCGCGCGCGAGTTCTTTGGCATCTGGTTCGTCAACCTGCTCCTGTCGATCCTGACGCTCGGCATCTATTCCGCCTGGGCCAAGGTGCGTACCGAGCGCTATTTCTATTCCAATACCCGGCTGGCCGGCGCGGCGTTCGAATACATCGCCGACCCCATCGCCATCCTCAAAGGACGTCTCATCGCCTACGCGATCGTGATCGTGCTGGTGCTGAGCTCGCACTTCTTCAAATTGCTGTATCTCGCGCTCATCATGCTGGTGTTCGTGGCGATGCCGGCCTTCATCGTGTGGTCGCTGCGCTTCCGTGCCCGCAACTCGCTCTGGCGCGGCCTCGGTTTCCGTTTCGACCAACCGCTCGGCGATGGCTATATGCCGTTCTTCTTGTGGAAGATTCTGTCGAGCATCAGCCTGGGCCTGCTCTCGCCGGTGGCGCGGATGAAACAGCAGGAATTCGTGGTGGAAGGGCATCGTTACGGCGTCAAGCGCTTCCGTTTCCAGGGCGAGTTGGGCGATTACTACAAGGAATTCCTCGCCTCGCTGGCGCTTGGCGTCGCCGTGATGGTCGGTATCGGCGTGCTGACGGCGGTGATCGGCTTCTTCGTCAGGCAGGCCACGGGCATCAATGGCAGCGATGTACTGATTACCAGCCTCTTCATCGTGGTCGGCGCGTTCTATCTGCTGTTCTTCGTGCTGCTCGTCTTCCTGCGCGTGCGCTACACCAACCTGTTGTGGGGGAACGCCGCGCTCGGGCCGCATCGTTTCGAGTCCACCCTGCGTGCCCGCGAGGTGATCTGGATATACGCAAGCAATGCCCTGGCTATCGTGTTCAGCCTGGGGCTCGCGGTGCCGTGGGCGATGATCCGCCTGGCACGCTACCGCGCCCGGCACTGGACGCTGGTGGCGATGGGCGATCTTGACGATTTCGTCGCCTCTTCCGACATGCGCGTGCGCGCCACTGGCGCCGAACTGGTGGATGCCCTCGATACCGGATTCGACTTTGGACTCTGAAGCGCTCGACGCGCTGTGGTCTGACGGCCGCGCGAGTCGCGTCAGGCCGCTGCGTCTGTCGCGTGTCGGTTCGTTGCTGCGCGGCGAATCCGCCGATGGCGAGGTGCGCGAATGGCCGCTTGCCGACATCCGCATCAGCCCGCGGCTGGCGCGCACGCCACGCACGTTGGCGCTGCCCGACGGCGGCCGAATGGAGCTTGCCGATGCGCCGCTGCTGGATGTCTGGTTCCCGCGCGCGCCGAGCCGGATGGAGGCGCTGGCCGATTGGCTGGAGCGGCGGCGCTACGCCATTCTCGCCTCGGCGCTGCTGGTCGTGGCCGGCATCATTGGCTTCGTGCAGTTCGGCTTACCGTGGGGCGCGCATCGCATCGCCGAGCGTATCCCGCCCAGTGTCGAAAAAAACTCCAGCGATCAGGTGGTGCGGATTCTGGAACGCTTCCATGTGGAAGCCTCGAAACTGCCCAAAGCGCGTCAGGCGCGGTTAGCGGCGGCATTCCGCGAACTGGTGGCGGGCGAACCACGCGCCGGGCAGATGCGGTTGCATCTGGTCGATGCGTCGGATATCGGCCCCAATGCCTTCGCGTTGCCCGATGGCCGCATCTACCTGACCGACCAGTTGGTCGAACTGGCCAGGAACGACGATGAATTGCTCGCGGTGCTCGCGCACGAGGCCGGGCATCACGTCCACCGCCATGGTATGCGCGGGGCGATCGAAGGGGCTTCGGTCTTCGTCCTGGCCGGATTGCTGCTGGGCGATGCCTCGGGTTCCTCCCTGGCGGTGTCGTTGCCGGCCACTCTGCTCAGCAATGGTTTCTCGCGCGACCACGAACGCGAGGCCGACGCCTACGCCTTCGACTTGCTGAAGCGCCGGGGCCGCTCGCCGCGCGATTTCGCCACCCTGATGGCCCGGCTGAGCCAGGCCAACGGCAGCGATGATGGGGACATCGCCAGCTTCATCTCCACCCACCCCTCAAGCCAGGCGCGCATGCGTGCGGCGGAACAGGCGGCCAAGCCCTGATCGCTGGCCGCTTTTGACCGCCATCCGCCATTGCCGTTATACTTCGCGGCTTACCTCGGCACCCCGCCGACCGGGCTACACAGAGACAAGACAATGGTCAAGATTCGCCTTACCCGTGGCGGCGCCAAGAAGCGCCCCTTCTACCACATCATCGTCACCGACAGCCGCAGCGCCCGCGATGGTCGCAACATCGAGCGCGTCGGTTACTTCAACCCGGTGGCTTCCGGCAACGAGAAGCGGGTGGAAATGGACGTCGAGCGCGTCAAGCACTGGGTGGGCCACGGCGCCCAGATGACCGAGAAGGTCGGCGCGCTGTTCAAGGAAGCGCAGAAGACCCAGGCCGCCGCCTGATGCCGTGGGCGCATCCACCGCGCCCGCATCGATGACGGAAATCGGATGAACGCTTCCGTCGCTCCCTCCAAACGCATCCTGATCGGCAAGATCATGGGTGCGTTTGGCGTTCGTGGGGAGTTGAAAATCCAATCGCACACGGCGCCGGAGACGGCGATCTTCCGCTACCAGCCCTGGTGCCTGCGCGATGCCCACGGGAACGAGCGCGAAGTCGTGGGGGCGAAGGGGCGCGCCGCCGCCAAGGGCGTGGTGGCGACGCTGCCCGGCGTCGAGGACCGAGAGGCCGCCGAGGCGTTGCGCGGCGTCGAAATCCTCGTCCCACGCGAAGCGCTGCCGCCGCCGAAGCCCGGCGAGTACTACTGGGTCGACCTGGAAGGGCTGCGGGTGGAAACGGTCGAGGGCATCGCGCTCGGCATCGTCGATCACGTCTTTTCCACCGGCGCCAACGACGTGCTGAGCGTGCGCGGCGAGCGCGAGCGGATGATTCCCTTCGTCCAGCCCGATGTGGTGACGAAGGTGGACGTCGATGCCGGCTTGATCGTGGTCGACTGGGACCCCGATTTCTGAGGCGCGGCGATGCGCATCGATGTCCTCACCCTGTTTCCCGATTTCATCCGCCAAGCGGTTGCCTTCGGCGTGCTCGGGCGCGCCTGCGAGCGTGGCCTGTTGCAGGTCGAGGCGTGGAATCCGCGTGATTACGCCGAGGGCAATTATCGTCGCGTCGATGACCGTCCGTTCGGTGGTGGTCCCGGCATGGTCATGATGGTCGAGCCGCTTTCGCGCGCGTTGGCCGCCGCGCGTACCGCGGTGGAAGGCCCGGCCCACGTCATCCATCTCAGCCCGCAGGGCCGGCCGCTGATGCAGGCGAGGGTGCGCGAACTGGCGCTGATGCCGCGGCTCGTCCTCGTCGCCAGCCGCTACGAAGGCGTGGACGAACGCTTCATCGCGCGCGAGGTGGACGAAGAAATCTCGCTCGGCGACTATGTGCTTTCCGGCGGCGAACTGGGGGCGGCGGTGCTGGTCGATGCCATCGCCCGCTTGCAGGAAGGCGCTTTGAACGATGCCGAATCGGCCGCGCAGGACAGCTTCGAAAACGGATTGCTGGACTGCCCGCACTACACCCGGCCGCTTCGGCATTCTCATGGCGAGGTGCCGCCGGTGCTGCTGTCCGGCAACCATGCCGATATCGCCCGTTGGCGTCGCGAGCAATCCCTGGCGCGAACCCTCGCGCGCCGCCCCGACCTGCTGGAGACCGCGCCGCTGACCGCCGCCGATCGGCGCTGGCTGCAAGCGGCGGACGGGCAAGGTGGCGAATCCACCTAAGCGCCTGTTGCGGCGAGGAAAATCCGCTATACTTGGCGGCTTCGTTCCACCAGCCAGGACGCGGGTCCGCGTGCACTCGCGCCTATAAACCACAAATACACAGGCAAAACCATGAGCAAGCCCTCTCTGCACAACCTCATCAACGAGTTCGAATCGGCCCAGGCCGAACGCAAGCTGCCGGAATTCGGCCCGGGCGACACCGTCATCGTCAACGTCAAGGTCAAGGAAGGCAACCGCGAGCGCGTCCAGGCTTATGAAGGCGTGGTCATCGCCAAGAAGAACGCGGGCCTGAACTCCGCCTTCACCGTACGCAAGATCTCGCATGGTTATGGCGTCGAGCGCGTGTTCCAGAGCCACAGCGCCGCCATCGAGTCGGTCAAGGTCAAGCGCCGTGGCGCCGTGCGCGCCGGCAAGCTGTACTACCTGCGTGGCCTGGAAGGCAAGGCTGCCCGCATCCGTGAAGATCTGGCCGCCGTCGCTAAGGCCAAGGCCGAAGCCAAGGCTGCCGCTGCCGCTGCCGCCGAATAATTCGCCGTCTTACGCGATTGCCGCAACGGCCGCCCAAGGGCGGCCGTTTGCATTTTCGTGCGGTCGAACGTCGGGTGTGGCCGCCCTCCAAAACGTGGCTATTCGAAAGCCGAAGATTCAAGTGATGCTCCACGGCGCCGGCGGGGCGAAGCATTGCCATAGCTTACCGGGAGTGCCAGTGACAGAGTATCTGTCTGAATGGATGGCCGGGTTTTACCTGCACCGTTTATTGCCACTGGAAGTGATGCAATAACGTCTGCCGCGTGGGCGTGACGTACCGGTCATCTTCCGACGTTCGGTGGTAGGACGTTTCAATTCCCGCACCCATAAGATTATGCCCCCGGAGGCCGATGCGCCGCTATGTTTCAATTCTCATGCCGCAATGGTATGACGAGGCCGCACCCGTAGCAGAAAACTGGCTGATCTGTTTCAATTCCCATGCCCGCAATGGTATGACTTTGCAAACAACAAGTCCGCATTATCGCAATGCGTTTCAATTTCCACACTCGCGCGGGCCAAAGCAATTCCTGCCATTGGATCAGGTGCAGGATCGGTCGATGCCATTCGTGGCGCGATTCGAAGAATTAAGGCGTGTGTGCATTGTTCGAGGTTTCCCGAGGTTTGGCCCGTTGCTTGAGGCAGCCCGATAACAAGCACTTCCGTTGCAAGTTACCGTGTGCGATATCCATTGGGCTGGCTCGTCGGATGGCAAAGCTCTGAGTCACCCTTTTTTCTCATGGATGGAAACTTTCTGGCCGCGACTGTAATCGCCAACTGCTTTTCCGTTGGGGGACGCTCTTTGGTTGGCGGATGTTGGCCTGACGTACAAATGCTCGGTTGACGACTATTTGGCTACAGCAGGCGCCGTGTTTTGGTGATTGGAAAGTGTCTGGTTGCCCGGCTCCGTGCTGGCAGGGTTCCTCCCGTACATTGAGGTCATGCCCGCAACGGCCAGCAGTGTCAATAAACCAAGCTCGGAATATTTCCGGGTCATGCACAGGCTCCATCCACGCGTCTGGGAGCTTGAGCCAATCGCTCCCCCGCGAACAGGGATGCGTTGACCTCACGTATCAGGCGGCAGCGAAGTGCGTGATATGCAAACGGTCATTATCGATGTCCGCCAGAAAACGAGCCGGACCGCGCGATGCGGAGCTGGGGATCAACTCTGTGGCTTGATGCGATGAAGCGCGCAGAGCTTGTTGCCATCCGGGTCCCGGACATAAGCGAGGTAAAGCGGGCCAAAACCGCCCTGGCGCGGCCCGGGCGGGTCTTCGATCGATTGCCCGCCATTTGCGATCGCCGCTTCGTGGAAGGCGTGTACTTGCTCCGGGGAGTCGCATTTGAAGCCGATCGTTCCGCCATTGGCCGTGGTGGCCGCCTCGCCATTGATGGGTTCGGCGACGCAGAAGGTGCTTCCGTCGTTCTGGTAGAAAAGCCTTGTGTGTCCAGTGGGGGCTTGGTTGCGGAAAGGTTCACCCGCTCCCAATACGGCCAGCACCGCGTCGTAGAAACGTTTCGAGCGTTCGATGTCGTTGGAACCAACCATGACGTGACTAAGCATTCGTTCTCTCCTGTTTCAATGTGGGTTTCCAGCTTGCCAGGTATCAAATACGACAGTTGAAGTAGCCGCCATCAATCGGGCGTGGCGATACTCCATGTCTTCGATTCGCCCAGCCGCGAAGCCGAGAGCCAAGTGTGTGTCAGCGCGTGAACAAGGCCGTGAAGCGGGCCCGGCTTGAACGCATTATGGGGTGGCGCGGAATGGTAAGGGCCACCAAATTCATGTGTGGCGGCTAATTATCGTGACGACGCAGAAGGCGGTGCGCGGCCCAGAACACGCTGACGGGAACCAGTACGAAAACCGAAATGGAGATGATGATTGCAATCGTGCTGGGTATGCCGGCCCCAAATGACAGTGCAAAGGCCAGGCCGTTTACCGCGTTTGCCGGATTAATGGACGCAAGCAGCCCCGCGTTGTCGGGTGCGCCGGAGAATAGTAAACATAATGCAAGGAATGTCACGACTGATGCAATGAGTGAAATCGCCACGCTGCGTTTCATGAACCAATCTCCCTGGATGAGAAGCATATTGTGCCCGAATCAAGCCGCGCGGCGAAGCGGTACCGGCTTGAGTGCGCTGCTGGCACCCTAGCAGAGGCGCGTGGCAAAGTCACCAATGGCATGAGTGCGCTCCCCCGGTGCGGCCAGGGGAGGGAGGTGGGATCTTGCGATGTCTGGGCTGATGAACTGCGAGATGCCCGGAATTACTTGGCCGCGAGGGGTGGTCTGTTTTGGGGCGCGGGTGAAAAACAAGCGCGGGTATGCCCATCTATTCCGAATGGGTGGAGGCGTCGCCGGGATGGCGGTGGCCGCGCGGTGGCAAAGCGAGATTTGCCGCTGGAAGGGTATCTCGCAACGATGCTGGTGGTTGCGGCGAAGCTTGGCGCCTGACAAAGAGCTTGGCGGCAGTGAGACACGCCCGGATGTTTGCAGGATGCGGCGCGCGCGGCAGCGCCGGGATGGCTCTGCCGCCCAGGTATTCTCCAATTCAGGCGGTGTCGCCCTTCAGCAGGGTGATCAATCCGCGCGCGGTTTTCAGACGCGCTTCGGCATCGGGCAAGTCGAGAGTGGTGATGCGCAGTTTGTCCGGGCCGTCCATTCGATAATGTTTGGGCTGGCCCTGGATCAGCCGGATCACCGACATCGGGTCGACGTTCGGGGTTTTTTCGAACTGCACGCGGCCAGCGTTTTCGCCCAGTTCCAGTTTGCGGATGCCGAGCAGGGTCGATTGCTGTTTCAGCTCGGCAATGGCGAACAGGTTTTTGGCCGGGTCGGGCAGCAGACCGAATCGGTCGATCATTTCGACCTGGAGTTCGCGCAGCGCCTCCGCGTCGCGCGCGGCGCTGATGCGCTTGTACAGCGTGAGCCGGGCGTGGACGTCGGGCAAGTAGTCTTCGGGAATCAACGCGGGAACGTGCAATTCCACATCCGCGCCGCGGTGGTCGTGCGCATCGGCATCCGGCAGCTTGCCTTGCTTGATCGATTTGACCGCGCGTTCCAGCAGCTCGGTGTAGAGGCTGAATCCCACTTCGGCCATTTGTCCGCTTTGTTCCTCGCCAAGCAATTCGCCGGCGCCGCGGATTTCCAGGTCGTGGGTGGCGAGGGTGAAGCCGGCGCCGAGTTCGTCCATCGAACTGATGGCGTCGAGGCGTTTCCTTGCGTCCTCGCTGATCGACTTGCGCTCGGGAATCACCAGATAGGCGTAGGCGCGATGGTGTGAGCGACCGACACGTCCGCGCAACTGGTGCAATTGGGCCAGGCCGAATTTATCCGCGCGGTTGATGATGATGGTGTTGGCATTGGGAATGTCGATGCCGGATTCGATGATGGTGGAGGCGAGCAGCACGTTGAAGCGCTGCTTGTGGAAATCCAGCATCACTTGTTCCAGCTCGCGTTCGGGCATCTGGCCGTGGGCGATGCCGATGCGCGCTTCCGGCACCAATTCGGCCAGTTCGCGCTGCATGCGGCCGATGCTCTCGACGTCGTTGTGGAGGAAATAGAGCTGGCCGCCGCGCGCGAGTTCGCGCTGGAAGGCTTCGCGCAGGAGCGCGCTGTCCCAGGCGGTGACGAAGGTCTGCACGGCGAGGCGGTTGGCCGGCGGGGTGGCGATGATGGAGAGATCGCGCAGGCCGGCCATCGCCATGTTGAGTGTGCGCGGGATCGGCGTGGCGGTGAGCGTCAACAGGTGCACGTTGGCTCGCAAGGCTTTCAGCGCTTCTTTCTGGCGCACGCCGAAACGTTGCTCTTCATCGACGATGACCAGGCCCAGATCCTTGAAGCGCACGTCCGGCTGCAAGAGCTTGTGGGTGCCGACGATCACGTCGATCCCGCCGCCTTCGACCTTCTCCAACGCGGCCTTGGTGTCCTTGGCCGATTTGAAGCGCGAGAGCACTTCCACTTTCAAGGGCCAGTCGGCGAAGCGGTCGCGCAGCGTGCGGTAGTGCTGTTCGGCGAGCAGGGTGGTCGGTACCAGCACCGCGACCTGTTTACTGGCGGTGGCGGCGGCGAACGCGGCGCGCACGGCGACTTCGGTCTTGCCGAAGCCGACATCGCCGCAGACAACGCGGTCCATCGGCTGCGAGGAGGCGAGATCGCGGATCACCGCCTCGATGGCCGCGTGCTGGTCGGGCGTTTCCTCGAACGGGAAGCTGGCGGCGAAGGGTTCGTACATCGCGCGGTCGACATCGATGGCGATGCCGGCGCGGGCCCGCCGCTTGGCCTGGATGTCGAGGAGTTCGGCGGCGACGTCGCGCACCTTCTCGGCGGCTTTCTTCTTCGCCTTCGTCCATTGTTCGCCACCCAGGGAATGCAGCGGAGCGGTGTCGGGCGAGGCGCCGGAATAGCGGCTGACCAGGTGCAATTGGGCGACCGGCACGTACAGGCGGTCGCCCTTGGCGTATTCGATGTCGAGGTATTCGCCGCGCTCGCCGCCGGTCTCCAGCACGATGAGACCGCGATAGCGGCCGACGCCGTGGTCCTCGTGGACGATGGGCGAGCCTTCGCTCAGTTCGCCGAGGTCGCGGATGATCGCTTCCGGCGCGCTTCCGGCGCGTTTGCGGCGGCGCGGCTGGGCGGCGCGCTCGGGGAACAACTGGCGCTCGGTGAGGATCGCGCGCGCGGGCGCGTCGGTGGCGAAGCCGTCGTCGAGCGGGGCGACGGCGATGCCGAAACGTGCGCTGGCGGTGGTCTGCAAATCCGCCAGCACGTCCGGTTCCAGCCCGGCGGCGGCCAGCACTTCCAGCAGCGCTTCGCGGCGGCCGGGCGATTCCACGGCGATCACCACTTCGCCCGGGTAGCCGCGCAGGAAGGCTTTGAGCGCGGAAGCCGGCTCGGCGTGGTGTTCGGACAGCGGTAGGTTGGGGACGGTCTGGGCGCCGAGCGGATGTGCCTCGCCGTGGCGTGGATGGCCGCTGCCAAGCACCTCGATTCGCCGGCCCTCGTTCAGTTTTTCCCGCAGGGCGTTGGGGCTGAGGTAGAGCGCGGTGGGCGGCAAAAGCGGGCGTTCGGCATCGTGGCGGCGCTGCTCGTGGCGTTCGCCGGTCTGTAGCCAGAATTTTTCCGCCGCCTCGGCCACGCCCTCGGCGAGCAGCGGCAGGGTTTGTGGCGGCAGGTAGTCGAACAGGGTGGAGGTGCGCTCGCCATCGCGGCGCGGCGCGAAGAACAGCGGCAGCCACGCCTCGATGCCGGCCGGCGCCAGGCCATTTTTCAGATCCTGATAGAGCGCGGATTTGCGGGTATCGATGCCGTGTTCCTCGCGCAGCGACGCCAGCGCCCGTTCGCGGGATTCCTCGTCCATCGGCACTTCGCGGCCGGGCAGGAGGCGCACGGCCTCCACCTTGTCGGCCGAGCGCTGGGTCTCGGGGTCGAAAGCGCGGATCGAATCGATTTCGTCATCGAACAACTCGATGCGATAAGGCGTGGCGGTGCCCATCGGATAGACGTCGAGCAGGCCGCCGCGCACGGCGAAATCACCGGGGTCGAGCACTTGCGGGGCGTGACGGTAGCCGGCGGATTCGAGCCGGCGTTTCTCGGCATCGAGGTCGAGCCGGGCGCCGGTGCGGTAATCGAAGCTGCCGCCCACGACGTGCGAGACCGGGGCGAGCCGTTGCAGCAGCGTCTGCACCGGCACGATGACGACGCCGCGCGTCTGCGCCGGCAATGCGTGCAGGGTGGCGAGCCGCTGGGAAACGATGTCCGGGTGCGGGCTGAAGCTGTCGTAGGGCAGGGTTTCCCAGTCGGGGAAGGGCAGGACCGGAAGGGCGGCGTCGGGGCCGATCAGCGTGCGCAGATCGGCTTCGATCTGGTGCGCCTGATGATTGTCGGCGGTGACGACCAGGAGCGGCCCGGCGTGGGCGTGGGCGCGGGCGGCTTGCAGGATGGCCCAGGCCAGGCCCGAGGGGCTGCCGGGCGCGCGCCACCAGGCGCGGGCATGCCCGGCCTGCGGCAGCAAGGGGGAGAAATCGGGGAGGGACGACATGGGCCGCGCAGTTTACCGTTTGCGGCTCAGCCCTGTTCCTCGTCCGGGTGCTGTTCGTGAAGATCCAGCACCACCCGGAACAGGCCGGGAGTGTCCTGGTCGCGCTGGCGGGTGAAGCCCAGCGATTCGCACAGGGCCAGCATCGGCTGGTTCTGGTCGAAGACATCGCCCCACAGCCGCTCGACTTTTTGTCCGCGCGCCCAGCGCACCAGCCGCAACATGAGATGGCGGCCCAGGCCCATCGCCCGCACGTACTTGCTGACCAGGATCGAATATTCGGCATCGCGGGTGCCGGGGATCAGGAACACCCGGCCAACCGCGCCGACCAGCGCCTCCCCGACCGGATAAGGCTCGGCCGCGACCAGGGCGAATTCGGTACGCGGGTCGGGGTGGGTCAGCCGACGCACGTCGGCGTCGGACAGGTTCTGCACGGTGTGCAGGTAGCGGTTGCGGATTTCATCCGGCTCCAGCAGGCCGAAGGAGGCTTGGATCGGCGGGCCGTCCTCGGGGCGGATGGGGCGGATCAAGATCTCCCGCCCATTGGGCAGGCAGAACGATTCGTGCCAGGGGGGCAGGCGGTTGCGTGCGACCATGGCGCCTATCCTGCCACGAAATGGCGTGATGGATTGTTCACTCCGGGGAGCGGTTCAGTGGGCCGCCGCCGCGCAGGCGCTGGAACAGTTGCACCCCGGCAAGCACGATGACGCCGGCCACCACGCCCACCAGGGCGCCGAGCAGGGCGTTCCACAGCCAGCCCGGCGGAATGTGCGAGGCCGCTTCGCTCAGGGGGTGCAGGGCCGGGATGCCGTGTACCAGGATGCCGCCGCCGACCAGGAACATCGCCGCGGTGCCGGCCACCGAGAGGCCCTTCATGAGCCAGGGTGCGCCGGTCAGGATGCCGCGCCCGATCGCCGCGCCGATGCCTTGCGTGCGGCGGCCATGAGCGGTGAGGCGCAGGCCGAGATCGTCCAATTTCACGATCAGGCCGACCAGGCCATATACGCCGACCGTCATCAGCAGCGAAATGGCGACCAGCACGCCGACTTGCTTCATGAAGGCCGCGTTGGCCACCGTGCCCAGTGAGATCACGATGATCTCGGCGGAGAGGATGAAATCGGTGCGGATCGCGCCCTTGATCTTGTCCCGCTCGTAGTTCGTCCGACTGGCCTCATCGGCCATCTGCGCGGTGAGGTCGGTCTCGTGGCGGGGCCCGTCCTCGCGCTTGCGCAGGAACTTGTGCGCCAGTTTCTCCACGCCTTCGAAGCATAGGTAGGCGCCGCCGATCATCAACAGTGGCGTGATCAGCGCAATGTCGATGCCACGGGCGCGCAGCCAGCGCTCCAGCGCGGCGATGGCGAGCGCCGCCGGCACCAGGATCGCCTTGTTGAGCAGCGAGCCTTTCGCCACCGCCCAGACCACCGGCAGTTCGCGGTCGGCCTGGATGCCGGTGACCTGCTGGGCGTTGAGGGCGAGGTCGTCGCCCAGCACGCCGGCGGTCTTGCGCGCGGCCACTTTGGTCATCACCGAGATGTCGTCGAGGAGGGTGGCGATGTCGTCGAACAGGGCGAAGAAGCTGGAGGCCATGGGCGGTGATCGGTTGGGAGGATGAGGACGCAGGGGCAATGTCGGGGGCGGAAGAAAGCCGGGCCGGCGGCCCGGGTGTCGGGGAGTATCCGATATCGGCGTGCGGGGGATGTATCCGGCGCCGCATCTCGACGCCGGGGGCGGCGCGAGTCCGCCCGGGCGATGCGGGGGCGTGGCTCAGTCCCGCCGCAGCCATTCCAGCCGCGCGCGGCCTCGGCCGTCTTCGCCCAGCGCCGAGGCGAGCGCGGCCAGGGCCGGTCGCAGGGTTTCGTCGAAGCGCCAGGGCGCGTTCCAGACGATCAGGCCGCTGCCGTTCATCCGCAGCGGGGAGTCGTCCGGGCGCACCAGCAGTTCCAGGCACAACACCGACTTGGCCGCCAGCCGGGCGGCGCGGCGGTGGAAGGCGACCAGCGTGCGCGATTGCTTGATGGGGTACCAGAGCGCGTATACGCCCTGTGGCCAGCGCGCCAGGGCGTCGGCGAGCGCTGCGAGCGCGGTGTCGAATTCGGCGGCTTGCGCCTCGTAGGGCGGGTCGGTCAGCACCAGCCCCCGGTTCAGGCGAAGGCCGCCCGGCTTGGGCGGCAGCAGTGCCTTCATCGCCGCATAGCCGTCGCGGGCATGGAGGGCGATGCGCGGATCGTTGGCGACGTTGGCCTTCAGTAGCGCCGCTTCGTCCGGTTGCAGTTCGCAGGCGGCGATACGGTCGCCGGCGCGCAGCGCGTGGGCCAGCAGCCAGGGCGAGCCGGGGTAGGCGTCCTCGCCGTGGGCTTGGCGGCAGGCGGTGATGGCGGCGAGATAGCGGTCGATGGCCGGGTCGAGGCCGGGCCGCAGCCGGCCGATGCCGCCGGTGGCCTCGCCGGTGAGCAGCGCGTCCGCGCCGGCCAGCCGATACAGGCCGCGCCCGCCGTGGGTATCCAGCGCGAACAGCGCGGCCGGCTTGGCCGTCAGCGCATCGCAGAGCGCGAGCAGGGCGACGTGCTTGAGAACATCGGCGTGGTTGCCGGCGTGGAAGCTGTGGCGGTAGTTCATCGGTGCATTTTCTCATCCACTTCGCGCCGGCCACACAAACCGGGCGCGGCCGCCGGTTAGCATGCGGCCATGCCGACGATCCTGCTTGCCGAAGACGAATCCGCCATTGCCCAGGCGGTGTTGTTCGCGTTGCGCGCCGAGGGCTGGCAGGCCGAGCACGTGATGCTGGGTAACGAAGTGCTGCCGAGGCTGCGGCGTGGCGGGGTCGATCTGGTGATCCTCGATGTCGGGCTGCCGGATATCAGCGGCTTCGAGGTCTGCCGCGCGTTGCGGGTCGAAAACCCATTGCCGGTGATCTTCCTCACCGCCCGCGATGGCGAGGTGGATCGCGTGCTGGGGCTGGAACTGGGGGCCGACGACTACGTGCCGAAGCCCTTTTCGCCGCGTGAACTGGTGGCGCGGGTGCGGGCGAGGTTGCGGCGGGTGGCGCCGGTGCCGGCGGGCGGCTGGCGCGCGCACGGCCGCTTCGGCATCGACGAATCCGGCCACCGCATCCGTTTCGATGGATGGGTACTCGACCTGACCCGCTACGAATACGGCCTGCTCGCGGCGTTGCTGTCGCGGCCGGGCGCGGTGCTGACCCGCGCCCAGCTAATGGACAGGGTTTGGGAGGACGCCCCGGACAGCGGCGAGCGCACCGTGGATACCCACGTCAAGACCGTGCGCGCCAAATTGCGCGAGATCGCGCCGGAGAGCGATCCGATCCGCACCCATCGCGGCATCGGTTATGCGCTGGATACCGACGGGCGGGGAGCGCACGGCTGAGATGCGCATCGGCCTGCGGGTGCTGTTCGGCTATTTCCTGATCGTCGCGCTGGCGGCGGTGCTGATCGCCCAGGTGTTCGTGCAGCAGATCAAGCCGGGCGTGCGCCAGGCGATGGAGGACACGCTGATCGACACCGCCAACCTGCTGGCGGAGCTGGCGGCGGCCGATCTGAAGGCCGGGCGCATCGCCGAGGGCTCGTTCTCCGCCGCGGTGCGGGCGAACCAGTTGCGCGAGGTGGGCGCCGAGATCTACGGCTTCAGCAAGCGGCGCACCTCGTACCGGGTGATCGTGACCGACGCGCGCGGCATCGTGGTGTTCGATTCCGAAGGCCGCGCGCTGGGGCGTGACCATTCGCGCTGGCGCGATGTCCATCTGACCTTGCGTGGCCGCTACGGCGCGCGCTCCAGCCCGGAAACGCCGGGCGGCGAGCACTCGGTGATGCACGTCGCCGCGCCGGTGCTCGATAGCGGTCGGATCATCGGCGTGCTGACGGTGGCCAAGCCGAACCGGATCGTGGCGCCGTTCATCGAGCGCAGCCAGAAGAAGGTGAGGGAGGCCGGTATCGCCCTGCTGGCGGGGGCGTTGGCGGTCGGCATCGCGGTGGCGTGGTGGATTGCCAGCCAGCTTTCGCGCCTGCGCCGCTACGCCGATGCGGTGACGCGCGGCGAACGCGCCACCCTGCCGAAGGCGCATGGCGAGTTTGGCGCGCTGGGACGGGCGCTGGCGACGATGCGCGAGAAACTGGAAGGCAAGCAATATGTCGAGGAATACGTCCACGCGCTGACCCACGAGCTGAAAAGCCCGCTGGCGGCGATCCGCGGCAGCGCCGAACTGCTGGAAGAACAGGGTGGCCGTATGAGCGCGACCGAGCGCGCCGGCTTCATCCGGGCCATCCGCGAGCAGGGGGAGCGATTGGCGCAGATGGTGGACAAATTGCTGGCGCTGGCGGCGGTGGAGCATCGCCAGGGAATCGACGCGCCCCAGCGGGTCGGGCTGGACGATTTGCTGGCGGAGGCCGCGAGCGATTGCGCGTCGCGGGCGCATGCCGCCGGCGTCGTCATGGTCATCGAGGCGGAGGACGGGCTGACGGTCGAGGGCGACCGTTTCCTGTTGCGTCAGGCGGTGGGCAACCTGATCGACAACGCCATCGCCTTCTCGCCAGCCGGCGCGCGGGTGGAAGTGACGGCGCGGCGCGAGGGGGCGCGCGTCGTCATCGCCGTGCGCGATTACGGGGCGGGTGTGCCGGATTACGCGATGGGGCGGGTGTTCGACCGCTTCTATTCGCTGGCGAGGCCGGGTGGTGGCAGCCGCAGCAGCGGGCTGGGCTTGCCTTTCGTGGCGGAGGTGGCGGCGCTGCACGGCGGCGAAACGGCCTTGAGGAACGCGGAGGGCAGCGGCGCGCGGGCCGCGCTGGCGTTGCCGGTTGCCTGAGGCTGGCTGGACATCACCCGGTTGCGGCCGGCGTGCTTGGCGCGGTAGAGCGCCTTGTCGGCGCGGCGCAGAACGTCATCGGCCAGACCGTCGCCCTGCTCGAAGTAGCTGACGCCCCCGCTGACGGTGACGCCGCCGTAGCTGTCGGCCAACTGGGCGCGGATGCGGCTGCATAGGCGTTCGGCGACGAGCAGGCAGGCTTCGCCACTGGTATTGCCGAGCAGCAGGACGAATTCGTCGCCGCCGATGCGCGCGCCGAGGTCGCTTTCGCGCATTAACTGCTGGCAGATGCGCGCCACCTGGCGGATGGTGTCGTCGCCGGCGGCGTGGCCGTAGGCGTCGTTGATGCATTTGAACAGGTCGATGTCGAAATAGATGATGCTCGACGGAATACCCGCGCGTTGGAACAGGATGAATTGCTGGTTGAGCCGGTCCATCAGATGGCGGCGGTTGGCCAGCCCGGACAGCTCGTCGGTCTCGTTGAGGGTGCGTAGGCGTTTTTCCATCTGATAGCGTGTGCTGATGTTGCGGGCGACCCAGATCACCGCGTCTTCGCCATCCATCTGGAACGGTAGCGCCTGGATGCGGCCCTCGAACCAGATCGAACCGCTCGGCCTGCCCAGCAGGGCGGGCGGCAGGTCGTTCTCGGTGAGTTCGTATTCCACTACCTGCAATCGCTGCTTATCGAGCGTGTCGGCGATGCATTGCAGGCACCACTGGGCTTTTTCGTCGGAAAACACCTCGGTGAGCCGTTTGTCGATCAGCCAGCGGGTCTCGCGGTAGTAGCGCTCGTCGGTGCCTCCGTAGATCGCGGCGTAGCGGCCGCTGCGGGTCAGCACGAAGGTGGGGTCTGGCATGGCATTGAGAATGGCCAGGAGTTGGTTGGCGAGTTGTTGTGGCATGGGCCGTCCGCTCCCCGGCGGTCTTTATCCGATTTTAGCAATTGCCGCCGAGGCTCAAAACGCCTGCGAATGGTGGGCCCGGCCGCTTCATGGTGGCTTCACCGTGGCCCCATCGTCGCTCCCCGGTGGTGGCCGATGCTGCCGGGCAATTCCATGACCGGAGATTCCCGATGCGATTGTGGCTCAAGATCGCGGTGGCGGCGGCGATGACGCTGGCCATCCTCGTTCCCCTGATGATGATTTTCGGCGTGATTCAGGAGCGCCAGCGCTACCGCCAGGAGGTGGTGCTCGATATCGCCCGCAACGTCGGGCAGGCGCAGACCCTGGCCGGGCCGGTGCTGGTGGTGCCGTACGTCGATACGGTCGAGAAGGAAACGACCGACGACAAGGGCGCGACCCGGCGGGTGCGCGAGCAGCGCGAGCTGCGTGAATATTTCTTCCCGGAAACGCTGAAATCCGGCGGCGTGCTGACGCCATCGATCCACGCGCGCGGCCTGCACGCGGTACGCACCTACCACTGGCGGGGCGAACTGGCGGCCGGTTTCGATGTCACCCTGCCGATAGCGCCGGCCGGCGTGGAGCGTCGGCTCGGTCAGCCCTATCTGTCCTGGGGCATTGCCGACGTGCGTGGCCTGCGCGGCACGCCGGTGGTCGAGGTCGATGGTCGCAAGGTGTCGCCGCGGCAAGGTAGCGGCGTGGCCGGTCGCGCCGGGTTGCACGTCGTGCTGCCCGCCGTCGCGCCGGGGCGGGCGATGAAGTTCGGTACCCGTCTCGCCATCACCCTGGCCGGCACCGAGCGTTTCGGCATCCTGCCGCTGGCGCGCAGCAATGACATCGTCCTGAAATCGGACTGGGAACATCCGAGTTTCTCCGGCATCCTGCCCCGCCACGACATCAACCCGCAGGGCTTCGACGCGTATTGGCAGGTCGATGCGCTGGCCACCGACGCCCAGCAGCGCTGGAGGGAGGGCGATTGGGTGGATGATTCGCGGGATGTCGCCCGTGTCGTGCTGGTCGATCCGGTCAATCCCTATCTGATGGCCGAGCGCGCCACCAAATACGGCGTACTGTTCGTCGCGCTGACCTTCGCCGGCTTTTTCATGTTCGAGCTGATCCGGCAGGTGCGCGTCCACCCGATCCAGTACGGCTTGGTCGGCCTCGCCATCGCCATCTTCTTCCTGCTCCTGCTCAGCCTGTCCGAGCACATCGCCTTTGGCTGGGCCTACCTCGCCGCGGCCAGCGCCTGCGTCGGCCTGATCGGCTTCTATCTGAGCGCGGTGCTTGGGGGGATCGGCCGTGGGCTCGGTTTCGCGGCGATGCTGGCCACGCTCTACGCCGCGCTCTATGGGCTGTTGTTGATGGAGGACAACGCGCTGGCTGTCGGTTCCGGCCTGCTGTTCGTGATCCTGGCCGCGATCATGGTGGCGACCCGCAAGATGGACTGGTACGCGCTTGGCGGCGGGCGCCTGCCGCCGCCGTTGTCGCCGGGTTGAACGATGCGGGCGCGGCGACCTTCAGCAGGCGCCGCGCTGGCCGCCCCGGGCATGACCGATGGCAGGGGGCGGCGCGCGGCGCGGCGGCTATGGTCAGCGGTCGATCCGAACCGGGACAACGAGATGGGCGTGACGCGAAACGGTCTGCACGGTGGCGTACTGGCATTGTGCGTGGGATTGGGCGGGCTGATGGCGCAGCCGCCGGCATCGGCCGAGATGCGGGCGGCGCGCGAGCTGGTCGACGTGGAGATGGCCGCGCGCATCCGCCAGGAGGCATTCCAGCGCTCGCGGGTGATGGAGACGCTGACCCGGCTGACCGAGGACATCGGCCCGCGCTTGACCAATTCCCCGGCCATGAGCCGCGCCAACCAATGGACGATGCGGCAACTGCGCGACTGGGGCCTGTCGAACGTGCATCTGGACGAAGTCGCCGGCCTTGGCCGTGGCTGGGAGTTCAGCGGCGTCAAGGTGGAGATGCTGAGCCCGCGCCGCCTGCCGCTGCACGCGCTGCCTAAAGCGTGGACCCCGGGCACGCCGGGCACGGTGGAGGGCGAGGCGATGGCGCTCAAGCTGGAGAAGACGGCCGACTTGGAGAAATACAAGGGCCAGTTGCGCGGCAGGATTCTGTTCCTGTCCGACGCGCGCGAATACAAGCCCGGCACCGAGCCGGATTTTCACCGCCACGACGAAGCCGGCCTGGCCGAGTTGCAGCGCTTTGCCATCCCGAAGGATCGCCCGGCGCCGGATCGCGCCGCCGAGGTCAAGCGTTTTCGCGAGCGTGCCGAATTCAGCCGCGCGCTCAATCGTTTTCTCGTCGAGGAGGGCGTGCTGGCGACCGTTTCGATCAGCGGCTGGGACAACGGCATCATCCGCGTGGGCGGCGGCGGCTCGCGCAAGGCTGGCGAGCCGGTCGGCGTGCCCGACCTCGTCATGATCGCCGAACACTACAACCCGGTGATGCGCGCGCTGGAGCGCAAGGAAAAAGTGCGGCTGAGACTGGCGGTGGATGCCCGCTTCACCGATACGGACGATCGCTCCGGCTACAACACCATCGCCGAGCTGCCCGGCGGCGGCAGGCGCGAGGAGATCGTCATGCTGGGCGCGCATCTCGACTCCTGGCACACCGGCACCGGCGCGGCGGACAACGCCGCCGGCGTGGCGGTGATGATGGAGGCGATTCGCATCCTCAAGGCGGTCGGCGCCCAGCCGCGCCGCACCATCCGCCTCGGCCTGTGGACGGGCGAGGAGCAGGGCCTGCTCGGCTCCAGCGATTACGTGGCGCGCCATTTCGCCCGCCGTCCCGAGCCGGCCGATCCGGCGGAGCAGGCGTTGCCGGCTTCGCTGCGTGCGCCGACCGGCCCGCTTGCCCGCACCCGCGATCACGGCCGGCTCTCGGCCTACTTCAACATGGACAACGGCAGCGGCAGGATTCGTGGCATCTACGCGCAGGAAAATCTGGCCGCCATGCCGATCTTCGAGGCTTGGCTGAAACCGTTCAACGATGTCGGCGCCAGTGTCGTGGTCAGCCGCAACACCGGCAGCACCGACCACATCCCGTTCGATCGCGTCGGCTTGCCGGGTTTCCAGTTCGTGCAGGATCGTCTCGATTACTTCACCAACGTCCATCACAGCCATCTCGACACCTACGATCACGTTCAGCCCGAAGACCTGAAGCAGGCGGCGGCGGTGATCGCCTTCTTCGCCTGGCAGGCGGCCAATCGCGAAGAGAAATTGCCGCGCAAGCTGTTCGTGGACGAGGCGGCCAAGCCCTGACCCGGCCGGCTTGTCCGTGGCGAGAGGCCTGGCGCGTCCGGCGCGGCGCATGCCCGGGCGTCACCCGGCGGGGCCGGGGGCTTCCAGCACCGCAGGATTTGAAACGTTGGGCTGGATATCCGGCCCCGCGCCGTACGCACGTGCTTCAAGACACGAGACGCCACGCGTATTCCAGAACCTGGGCGAGGGCACCGCGTGCGCTTCAATTTCAATACGCCCCCGGCGCTAGCCATAGCGACAGACCGGCGAGCAGCACGCCGATGCCGGTGGCGGCCAGCACGTCGCTGGGATAGTGCAGGCCCAGCACCACCCGCGAGAGCGCCACGCTGGCGGTGAAGGGGATCAGCAGCCAGGCCAGCGCCGGGTAATAGGCCAGGGCGACGATGGTGAAGGCGACCGCGTGCAGCGTGTGGCCGGAAGGGAAGCTGAACTCGTCCAGCGGGGCCACCCAGGCGCGGATGTGGCGGTCGGCGGCGAATGGGCGTGGGCGTCTGGTCCAGCGCTTCAGCGCCTTGTAGAGCAGCAGCGAGACCGCGCCGACCACGGCCAGGTGGGCCGAGACCTGTAGCCCGCGCAGGCCGTCGATCACGATCATCGCGCCTATCAGCGCGTACCAGAACAGGCCATCGCCGAGCCGGCTGATCGTGGCGAAGTAGGCGCGCGAGCCGCGGAACGCGCCAAGGCCGTTGGCGCGGCGGCACCAATGGCCCTCGCGGCGGGTGAAGCGCCGCCGGCGTCCGCGCGTGGCCGCGTTGGCCCGTGGCCGCAGGGTGTCCGGTGATTCAGGCAGCGCGCGCATACGGGTTCACCTCGGCGCCGACGATGCGTTGCAGAATGTCGTCGAAATCCGCCGCGACTTGCTCCGGCCGCAGCCGCGAGATCGCCTCGCGGGCATTGCGGCCCATTTCGCGGCGGGCGGCGTCATCCAGCGCGATGCGGCAGGCGGCGCGGATGAAGGCGTCGTCATCGCGGCCGCGGATCGAAGCGCCGTGCAGACCGTCCTTCAGGTGCTCGCGGGCGGCCCCGTAGTGGAAGGCCACGGTCGGCACGCCGCTGGCCATCGCCTCGATGGTGACGTTGCCGAAGGTTTCGGAATGGCTGGGGAACAGGAACAGGTCGGCGCTGGCGAAATGGCGCGCGCAGTCTTCGCCGCGCTGGACGCCGCGGATGACGAAATCCGGGTTGTCGCGGGCGATGCCGGCCAGCTCCGGGCCTTCGCCGACCCAGACGAACTTCGCGTCAGGGCGTTGTTTTTGCAGTTCGCGGAAGGCGCGCACCGCCAGCGGCAGGTTCTTCTCGGCGGCTACCCGGCCGACGTAGATCACCGCCAGATCGTCCGGGCCGAGGCCCCATTCGGCGCGCAGTGCGTCGTTGCGCCGGGCCGGGTCGAACAGCGCGGTATCCACCGCGCGCGGCATGTGCGTGACCTGATCGAAACCCAGCCCTTGCAGGAACTCCATCAGCTCGCAGGTCGGGACGATGGTGGCCGCCGAAGTGTTGTGGAAACGGCGCATCCAACGCACCGCCAACGGTTGCAGGAAACCGACGCCGTAATCGCGCATGTATTCGTCGAAGCGGGTATGGAAGCCTGACGAACTGGGGATGCCGAGCTGCGCCGCCACCCGCATCGCCGACCACCCCAGCGGGCCTTCGGTGGCGACGTAGATCGCGTCCGGGCGTTTTTCCCGCCACCGCCTGCGCAGCAGCCGGTTGGCCGGGAAGCCGAAGCGCATGCCGGGATATTTCGGGATTTGCGCGCTCGTGACCAGCGTCTCGTGGGCTTCGGGCAACTGTGCCGGCGATTGTCGCGGCCGCACCACGTCCACTTGGTGGCCGCGTTCGCGCAGTCCGCGCTCCAGGCTTTGTACGGTAAGCGCGACGCCGTTGACCTCCGGCGGGTACGTCTCGGTGACGATGCAGTAGCGCATGGGCAGGCTCCGGTTTCATGAAGCCTGAACAGCGCCGATGACCCGGGAATGGCAGAACCATGACCGCGCGATGAAAGTGTGCGGGCGTTCAACCCGTATGCACGCGCAGCTCGATGCCCAGCGCCTGCATGTCGTCGGGTTCGCCCGACAGGTCGGTTTTCAGCAGGGGACGGGCGTCCAGCCAGCGTTTGGGCAGGCCCAGGGTGAGCTGCGGGCCGTCGGCGCGCAGCTTCAGGCTGGGCAGGTCCACCGCCTCGTGGGAGCGGTGCAGGGCCACCGCCAGCCGCAGCAGCGCGGCGATCCGCTGGGTGCGCAGCAGCAGACGGTCGGGAATCGCCTCGAAGGCGCTCTTCGGGATGCCGCGGCGCTGGCAGCGCACCAGGGCGGCCAGCACCTGCTGCTGCTGGCGGGTGAAGCCGGAGATGTCCGAGTGCTCCAGCAGGTATGCGCCGTGAATGTGGTAGCCGCTGTGGGCGATGGCCAGGCCGATTTCGTGGAGCCAGGCGGCCCAGCCCAGCCTGGCGCGGTCCTCCGGCTCCAGCGTCCAGTTCCGCGCGACCTGATCGAACAGGTGCATCGCCGTGGATTCCACCCGCGCCGCCTGCGCCTCGTCCACGTCGTAGCGCGCCATCAGCAGGTCGATGGCGGCATCGCGCGGGTCTTCGTCGCCGCCGCGGCCGATCATGTCGTAGAGGATGCCCTCGCGCATCGCCGCCCGGCTCACCGCCATGCGCTCGATGCCGAGCGCCTCGAAGGCCGCCTCCAGGATCAGGATGCCGCCGGCGATCACCGGCTTGCGGTCGCCGGACAGGCCGGGCAGGTCGATTCTGTCGATGCTCTCCGCCGCCAGCAGGCGCTCGCGCAGCGGTGCGATGGCCGCCGCGGTGATCGCCCCCTTGGTCAGCTTCATCTCGGCGCAGATTTTGCCGATCGCCTTGATCGTGCCGGAGGAGCCGAGCACGTCGTCCCAGCCGACCGAGCGGTAATGCTGGGCGAACTGCTGGAACTCCGCGCCGATCTCGTCCAGCGCCTGCTTCCATTTCTTGCGTCCGAGCTTGCCGTTGCCGAAGAAGCGGCGGGTGGTGGCGACACAGCCCATCTGCAGGCTTTCCCGCTCGATCGCGTCCAACCCGCTGCCGATGATCGACTCGGTGGAACCGCCGCCGATGTCGATCACCAGCCGCAACTCGCCGGGATTGGACGGTTGCGCGTGCGCGACGCCGAGATAGACCAGGCGCGCTTCCTCGCGTCCGGAAACGATTTCGATGGCATGGCCGAGCGCGCTTTCGGCCGGCATCAGGAAAGCCTGTGGGTCGCGCAACTGGCGCACGGTGTTGGTGGCGATCGCGCGCACCCGCTCCTGGGGAATGTCACGGATGCGCTCGCCGAAGCGCGACAGGCATTCCAGCGCGCGTGAGCGCGCCGGCGCGGACAGCCCGCCGCGGCCATCCAGCCCCTCGGCCATTCGCACCATCTCGCGGATGCGGTCGACCACGCGAAACATTCCCTGGCCGTAGCGCGCCACGATCATGTGGTAGCTGTTGGAACCCATGTCGATGGCGGCCATCAGGTCGCCGTCTTCAAGCGGCAGGGGGGCGCTGAGCGCGGTGCGGCGGAGGCTTGAGGTCATCCGCAGATTTTCGCAAGCAAAGTGGCCTGTGCGGAATGGGGGAGCGCATCTTTTGCCGGTTCGACCCGCCGGTAGGCGCCATCGGCCTGCAATTCCCAGGCGTTCTGGTTGTCGGCCAGATAGTTGTCCAGCGTCTCGGCCTTGACCCGTTTCGCCAGTTCCGCGTCGAGAATCGGGAAGCAGGTTTCCACCCGGCGCAGCAGGTTGCGCTCCAGCCAGTCGGCGCTGGAGCAGAACAGTTCGGGCCGGCCGTCGTTGCCGAACCAGTAGACGCGGTGATGTTCGAGGAACCGCCCGACGATCGAACGCACGCGGATGTTCTCCGACACGCCGGGCACGCCCGGGCGCAAGGTGCAGGCGCCGCGCACGATCAGGTCGATCTCGACCCCGGCCTGCGACGCCCGGTACAGCGCGCGCACCACTTTCGGTTCGTTGAGCGCGTTCATCTTGGCGATGATGCGGCCGGGACGGCCGTGGCGGGCGTGCTCGGCCTCCCGCGCGATCCGTTCCAGCATCCCGGTGTGCAGGGTGAAGGGCGATTGCAGCAGGCGTTTCAGGTGCACCACCGGCGCCAGCCCGGACAGTTGCTGGAATATCTGGTGGACGTCGGCGCCGATCTCCGGGTCGGCGCTCAGCAGGCCGATGTCGGTGTACACCCGCGCGGTGCCGCTGTGGTAGTTGCCGGTGCCCAGGTGCGCGTAGCGCCGTAGGCCCTCGGCCTCGCGCCGTACGATGAGCAGCATCTTGGCGTGGGTCTTGTAGCCGACCACGCCGTACACCACCTGCACGCCGGCCTCCTGCAAGCGGTCGGCCAGGCCGAGGTTCGCTTCCTCGTCGAAGCGCGCGCGCAGCTCCACCACCACGGTGACGTCCTTGCCGTTGCGCGCGGCCTGCACCAGGTGCTCGACGATCGGCGAGTCCTTGCCGGTGCGGTACAGGGTCTGTTTGATCGCCAGCACGGCCGGGTCTTCGGCGGCCTCGCGGATCAGCTCCAGCACCGGGTTGAACGAATCGAAGGGATGGTGCAGCAGCAGATCGCCGCGCGCCACGCGGGCGAACACCGTCTCGGCGTCGTCCAGTACGCGGGGGTGCATGGGCGGGAATTTCAGCTCCGGCCGGCGCACCGCGTCGTAGACCTGGATCACGCGGTTGAGGTTGACCGGCCCGTCGATCCGGTAGACCGCGTTCTCGGTCAGTTCGAAGTTCTCCAGCAGCATCTGCACGATGTCGGGCGGGCAGGTCGCGGCGATTTCCAGCCGCATCGCGCGCAGATAGCCGCGGCCGATCAGCTCGTCGCGCAACGCCAGCGCCAGATTGTCCATGTCCTCCTCGTCCACGATCAGCTCGGAATTGCGCGTCACGCGGAATTGGTAGGCGCCCTTGACCCGCATCCCCGGAAACAATTCGTCCATGAAGGCCGAGAGCAGGGAGGAGAGGAAGACGAAATCGTGGAAGCGGTCGCCGTCGCCATCGGCGTCGGGCAGGCGGATGATGCGCGGTAGCGAGCGCGGCGCGCGCACGATGGCTAGATGCGCCTCGCGGCCGAAGGCGTCGCGGCCTTCCAGGCGCACGGCGATGTTGAGCGATTTGTTGAGGATCTTCGGGAACGGGTGGGCTGGGTCCAGGCCCAGCGGCGAGAGCACCGGCATGATCTCGCGGCGGAAGTACTCGCGCAGCCATTCGGTCTGTTCCGGCGTCCATTCCGAGCGATCCAGCAGGCGGATGCCCTCGGCTTCCAGCGCTGGGCGCAGTTCGTCGTAGAAACAGCGGTACTGGGCGTCCACCAGCTCGGCGGCGCGGTCGTGGATGCGGGTCAGGATGCTGCCGTGCGAGAGGCCGTCGGCGCCGCGGCCGATACCGAGATCCTGCGCGTGGCGCACGGTGGCGGCGCGGATCTCGAAGAATTCGTCCAGGTTGGTGCAGGAGATGCACAGGTAGCGCAGGCGCTCCAGCAGCGGTACGTCGGGATTGCGCGCCTGCGCCAGTACGCGGAAGTTGAAATCGAGCTGGGACAGTTCGCGGTTGAAGTACAGCGTCGGATCGTCGAGATCGACGCCGGTGGCGTGGGGGGCGGCGTTCATTGCATCGGGCTCGGGTGAGGGGGGGCGGGGGTCGCCGCCGCGTTGCGGCGCGGGTGCGCCCGTTCGCGCGGGAGCACGCAGGAAAACACGCTGCCGCGCCCGACCTCGCTTTCGATGTCCAGACGGGCGCCGTGCAGGCCGAGCACGTGCTTGACGATGGCAAGGCCAAGCCCGGTGCCGCCGGTTTCGCGCGAGCGGCTGGTCGAGACGCGGTAGAAGCGCTCGGTCAGGCGCGGGATGTGCTGGGCCGGGATGCCGTAGCCGCTGTCGCGCACGCGCAGCGCCACATCGCCATTCACGGGTTCGAAGAGGATCTCGATGTGGCCGCCGACCGGGGTATAGCGTACGGCGTTGCTGACCAGGTTGGAGAAGGCGCTATGCAGCTCCTTGGTGGATCCCCAGAGATCGACGCTGGCGTCGTCGCGCAGGCTGATCCGGTGGCGGCCCTGGCTCAACGCCTCGGCCTCGCGGCGCAGCGCCACGAGCATCGGCGCCATCGATACCACTTCGTCCGGCGAGCGTTCGTGGGCGTCCAGCCGTGAGAGCGTGAGCAAGTCCTCGACCAACTGGTTCATGCGTTCGGACTGCTTGCGCATCTCCGGCACGATGCCATGCCATTCGGCGTTCTCGTCCGGCTCTAGCATGTCCAGGTAGCCGTGCAGCACGGTCAGCGGCGTGCGCAGCTCGTGCGAGACGTTGGCGACGAAATCGCGGCGTACCTGTTCCAGCCGCATCAGTTTGCTGACATCGCGCGCCACCAGCAGCCACAGCTCCTCTGAATACGGGATCAGGCGCAGGGTTAGGCGGATCGAGGGGTTGGCCGGCGAGGATTCGTCCAGCAGTATCTCGGCGTGGCGGCCGTTGGCCAGCCAGTTCGGCACCGACAGGCCGGACAGCACGGGGCCGAGCGGGATGCCGAGGTCGCGCGGCCAGGCCAGGCCGAGCAGGCGCTCGGCCGACTTGTTGAACCATTGCGCGCGCTGGGTATTGCGGTCCACCACGACGATGGCGTCGGGCAGGGCGGCGGTGGCGGCGCGGTAGGCGCGCAGCATCGAGATCAGTCGCCGTTTGCGCGCCCGCATCTCCCGCTGGGAGCGCGAGAGCAGCCGATCCAGCTCGTTCCAGATACCGTTGCCTTCAGGGGGAGGCAAGCGCTGGCGCGCGGTCAGCCGGGCCAGGATGCCGTGCAGGCGCCAGTAATGCCAGACCAGCACGCCGAGCGCGGCGATCGCCAGCGCCATCCAGAAACGCCCGATGGCCAGCCCGAACAGGGCGGCCATGACCAGCACCAGCGCCAGCGTGCCGAGCGTCTTCTGCCAGGCCTCGCGGGCGGCGCTGCGGGTCATCCGATCGAGGTCGAGAAGCGGTAGCCGGCGCCGCGCACGGTCTGCACCATGTTGTCCAGGCCGAATGGTTCCAGGGTCTTGCGCAGGCGGCGGATGTGCACGTCCACGGTGCGTTCCTCCACGTACACGCTGCCGCCCCATACGTGGTCGAGCAATTGCGAGCGGGTGTAGACGCGTTCGGAATGGGTCATGAAGAAGTGCAACAGCCGGTATTCGGTGGGGCCGATCTGCACCGGCACCGCCTCGCCGCCGTTGTCGGCGAATACGCGATGGGCCGCCCCGTCGATGCGCAATTGACCGACGCTGACGTTGCCTTCCTCGTCGTCCTCGCGCGAGCGCCGCATGACCGCGCGGATGCGGGCCAGCAGCTCGCGCGCCGAGAACGGTTTGACGACGTAATCGTCCACGCCGGCTTCCAGCCCGCTGACCCGGTCGTTTTCCTCGCCGCGGGCGGTCAGCATGATGATCGGCACGTCGCGGGTCATGCTGTCCTTGCGCCAGCGACGGGCCAGATCCAGGCCGCTGGTGCCGGGCAGCATCCAGTCCAGCAGGATCAGGTCGGGGCGGTGGTCGGCGATGGCGGTCTGCGCCTCGCGGGCGTCACCGGCGTGGATCGGTTCGTATTCGCCCTTGCGGAGCGCGAAAGCCACCATGTCGCGGATGGCGGGTTCGTCGTCGACGATGAGGATGCGTTTCTGCACGGATTTTCCAACCAGAAGAGCGGGCAATGGCAGTAAACGACAATTCGGTGACTATTCCGTGACAATTATGACGGCATCGCCGGGCGTATGGTGGCGTGCGCATTCAGCCGCCATCGGCCGGGAAGGGGCCTGGCGCGTCCGGGCTCCATGCCGCCCGTCCGGGGTCAGCGCAGCCTCTCCATCATCAGTGTGATGGCGGCGATGCGGGCATCGATGCGGGTGCGGGCGTAATAGTCCAGGTCCGGGCGGCGACGCAGGGTGTCGAGCTGGAGCAGCGCGTTCTCGGCGTTGCCGGTCAGGAATTCGGCTTCAGCATACGCCTCGCCGGCGCGTATGTTGTCGCCGGCGATTTCGTTGGCGCGGGCGAAGGCGCGCTGGAAGTCGGGATCGTCGCCGGCGCCGCCCAACAGCGGGCGCAGTATCGTCAGCGCGCGGCGACCGGCCTCGGCATCGTTGCGCTCGGTCAGCAGCCGGGCCCAGATCACCGCCACCGCCCGGTCGGCGGGAAAGCGCGCGCGCAGGCGTTCGAAGCGCTCGTCGGCCGCCGTGGTCTGGCCGCCGCGGGCCTCGGCCTCGGCCATCGCCAGTTGCAACCAGCGCTCGCCGGGATGCTTGTCGAGCAATGTGCTCAACGTTTGCCGGGCCGCTTTGGTTTGGTTGCTGCCCAGCTGTGCGAGCGCCAGCCCGTACTGGCCGGCTTCGTCCAGCGGCTTTTGGCGCGACAGGCGCTCGTATTCGGTCAACGCTTCGCGCGGGCTGCGCGCGCTCAGCACGCGCAGGCGCTCGCGCGCCCAGGCGAAGTCGCCGCTGGCGCCGCCGCCTTGTTCGATCCGCAGCCGCAGCCCGGCGGGCAGCAATGGATTGTCGCTGACCGACAGCGCGCCATGGGTGAGGGGCGCGCGTTCGACCCGGCCGGCGCGCTCCTTGGCCTCGGCGATGCGCAGTGTGGTGACCGGGTGGGTCATTAGGTAATCGGGCACCCGCGATTCCTCGCTGCCGCGGTTGGCGCGGGTGGCCGCCTGCATGCGCTCGAACATGTTGGCCATCGCTTTCGGGTCGTAGCCGCCGCGGGCAAGCGTGCGGATGCCGAGACGGTCGGCCTCGGATTCGTTGCTGCGGGTGTAATCGATCTGGCGCTGGATCATCAGCCCCTGCGCGCCGAGCACCGCGGCCATCGCGGCATTGCCCGATGAACTGCTGTTGGACGACTGCGCGGCGGCGATCGCCGCGAGCATGCCGAGCAGGATTGGCACCTGGTCGCGCTGCGCCCGTTCGACCGCGCGCAGTACGTGGGTCTGGGTGACGTGGGCGATTTCGTGGCTGAGCACGCCGGCCAGCTCGTCTTCGCGCTCGGACATCAGGATCAGCCCGGCGTTCACCCCGATGTAGCCGCCGAGGGTGGCGAAGGCGTTGATCTGGCGATCCTTCAGCAGGAAGAAGGTGAAGGGCTGGTCGGGGCGGTCGCTGGCCGCGCCCAGACGCTGGCCGACGCCTTGTAGCCACTGGTTGAGCAGCGGATCGTTGAGCGTGTAATTGCGGTGGCGCAGTTGCGAAAGCAGCATCGTGCCGTATTCGCGCTGCTGCGCCGGCGACAGCACGCGTCCGGCCGACGACCCCATGTCGGGCAATCGCGCCTCCTGCGCGGTGGCCGTGGCCAGGCCCGCCACGCAAGCCAGGACGAGCAGGGCCGGGCGGAGTTTCGATGCGATTTCGCTCATTCGCCAAGCATGCCCGGGGGCCACGTCGGCGGCGTGAATTGCGCGTTAATCGCGGGCTGCTTATGGTGGCGGTTTCCCACTCGTTACGGAGCGCCGCATGGCCCGGCCCGAAATCGTCGTCTACACCACTTTGGTCTGCCCGTATTGCGTGGCGGCCAAGAACTTCCTGAAGAGCAAGGGGCTCGAATGGCAGGAGGTGCGCATCGACCAGGATCCGGCCGAGCGCGAGCGGATGGTGGCGAAGGCCAAGCGCACCAGCGTGCCGCAGATATTCGTCGGCGAGGTGCATGTGGGGGGCTACGACGACATGATGGCCCTGCACCGGGCAGGCGGGTTCGAGCCGCTACTGGGCGAACGGGCGTGAGCGTGGAACCCGGCGAGAGCGACCAGGATCGCGTCGCCGCCTTCACCACCTTCCGCCAGCGCATGAACGAGCGCATCCTGGCCGAGCCGAACCAGGTGGTGCGGCGTTTCTTCGCGCTCGATACCCAGGCCTACCAGTCCGGCGCGCTGGACGTGAAGACGAAGGAACTGTGCGGGCTGGTGGCCTCGCTGGTGCTGCGCTGCGATGACTGCATCGCCTACCACGTCGCCCAGTGCCGCGAGGCCGGGGTGGATCGGGAGGAAATGTTCGAGGTGTTTTCGGTCGGCTTGGTGGTGGGGGGCAGCATCGTCATTCCGCATCTGCGCCGTGCGGTGGATTTCCTCGACCAATTGGAGTCGGGGCGGGTCGAACCGCCGGCCGGACATGCGCACGGCGATTGAATCTCGTCCGGCTGGAAAGCGCGCGGGTGGCCCCGCGGCCATCGTTGGATACGTGCTTCGATGCGGAGCTTCGGGCTGCGCGGCATAATAGCGAGTTGACCGATTAACTCCGCGCCGGCTCCGCACGCTGGCCCCAACGCAGGAAACACCCCACATGACGCATACCATCACCGTGATCCGCGGCGACGGCATCGGCCCGGAAATCATGGCCGCCACGCTGCACGTCCTCGACCAGATGAACCTCGGTCTCCGCTACGAAGAGGCCGATGCCGGCCTGGTGGCGATGGAAAAACACGGTGAGCTGCTGCCACAGGCCACGCTGGACTCGATTGCCAAGAACAAGGTGGCGCTGAAGTCGCCGCTGACCACGCCGGTGGGCGAGGGCTTTTCCTCGATCAACGTGCAGTTGCGTCGTCACTTCGACCTGTATGCCAACGTGCGGCCGGCCAAGAGCTTCCCCAACACCCAGTCGCGCTTCGCCTCGGGCGTGGATCTCATCACCGTGCGGGAGAACACCGAAGGCGCGTACTCCGGCGAAGGCCAGCAGGTCAGCGAGGATGGCGAGGTCGCCACCCTGGTGCAGAAGATCACCCACCGCGGTTCCGAGCGCATCGTCCGCTACGCCTTCGAGCTGGCCCGCAAGACGGGGCGGAAGAAGGTCACGGTGGTGCACAAGGCCAACATCCTGAAATCCACCAGCGGCCTGTTCCTCAAGACCGCGCGCGAAGTGGCCGCGCAGTATCCCGACATCGAGGTCAACGAGATGATCGTGGACAACACCTGCATGCAACTGGTGATGCGCCCGGAGCAGTTCGACGTCATCGTCACCACCAACCTGTTCGGCGACATCATTTCCGATCTCTGCGCCGGTCTGGTCGGTGGCCTCGGCCTGGCACCGGGTGCCAACATCGGCGAGAACGCGGCGATCTTCGAGGCCGTGCACGGTTCCGCGCCGGACATCGCCGGCAAGGGCGTGGCCAATCCGTGCGCCTTGCTGCTTGGCGCGGCGCAAATGCTGGATCATCTCGCCATGCCGCAGGAAGCCGAGCGGCTGCGCAAGGCGATCGTCGCCACGCTGGAGGCGCGCGACCAGCTGACGCCGGATCTCGGCGGCACCGGCTCCACGATGAGTTTTGCCGGGGCGATCGCCTCTCGGTTGTGATCCGGGCGGCATCGTGATTCACGGGACGGGACGCTTCGGCGTCCCGTTCGCGTTTCGCGGCAGCCGGGATGACAGGGATGACAGGGATGACAGGGATGACAGGGATGACAGGGATGACAGGGATGACAGGGATGACAGGGATGACAGGGATGACAGGGATGACAGGGATGACAGGGATGACAGGGATGACAGGGAGCCGCGCGGCTGGACATGGCCGCCGCCGGTGTCGACAATGCTGAATCCATCCTTTTATTCGGATAGTGCGATGAATCTGAAACCCGGTGCCGCCGCATTGTTGCCGCTGCTGCTGTTCCTCGCCTTGTTCTTCGGCGCCGGCGTGTATTTCACCGCGCAGGGCGATCCGATGGGTTTCTACGCCTTGCGCGCGCCGGTGGCGATCCTGCCGGCGCTGGCGTTGGCGGCGTGGTGGGCGCGCCGGCGCGGGGTCGATGCCGGTCGCGCGCTGCTCTCGGGCATGGGCGATTCCAACGTCATGCTGATGTGCCTGATCTTCCTGCTGGCCGGCGCGTTCGCCGCAGTGACCAAGGCGGTCGGCGCGGTCGATGCGGTGGTCGCGCTCGGCATCGGTCATCTGCCGCCCGCGCTGGTGCTGCCGGGGCTGTTCGTGGTCGCCGGGTTCATCTCGCTGGCGATCGGCAGCTCCATGGGCACGTTGGCAGCGGTGGTGCCGATCGCGCTCGGCGTGGCCGAGGCGGCGGGGTTGCCGCTGGCGTTGGTGGTGGCCAGCGCGGTCGGCGGGGCGATGTTCGGTGACAACCTTTCGGTGATTTCCGATACCACCATCGCCGCCACCCGCACCCAGGGCGCGGAGATGAAGGACAAGTTTCGCGAGAACCTGAAGATCGCGTTGCCGGCCGCCGTCGCCACCGTGCTGCTCCTGGCCGCGCAAGGCGGCGAGGGCGGTGGCCATGCGCCGCAGGCCGCCGCTTCGCCGTGGCTGGTGACGCCGTACCTGCTGGTGCTGGTGATGGCGGTATCCGGTCTCAACGTGCTGGTCGTGCTCGGGGTCGGTATCGTCGCCGCGGCGTTGGCCGGTGTGCTTTACGGCGCTCAGGGCTATGACGTGGTCAGGTGGACCAACGACATATGGAGCGGCTTCGAAGGGATGACCGAGATACTGCTACTGTCGATCCTGATTGGCGGCCTGGCCGAGCTGACCCGCGCAAGCGGCGGGCTGGCCTGGATATCGGAGAAAATCGCCCGGCTCGCGGGCGGTCGTCGCGGACCGCGCAGTGGCGAACTCGGTATCGCCGCGCTTTCCACCGCCACCGATGTCTTCACCGCCAATAACACCGTCGCCATCCTGGTCAGCGGCCCGCTGGCGAAAGACATTGCCGGCCAGCACGGTGTCAGTCCGCGCCGTGCCGCCAGCCTGCTCGATATCTACAGTTGCGTGGCGCAGGGCTTGATCCCGTGGGGCGCACAGATATTGCTGGCGGCATCGCTGGCGGGTGTTTCGCCGCTGTCGATCGCCGGCCAGGTCTGGTATTGCTGGTTGCTTGGCGTCGTCGCGCTCGGCTTTATGTTGTGGCCGCGCCGCGCCGACGTACTGCCGGAAACGAAAGAGGCCGCCTGATCGGCGGCCTCGTCATCGCGGAAGTTCGGGTATCAGTTTCGCGATTGCAGCTTGGATAGCAGGCGCAGGAATTCGATGTAGAGCCAGACCAGCGTGACCATCAGGCCGAATGCGCCGTACCATTCCATGTACTTCGGCGCGCCCTGTTCGACGCCGGTTTCGATGAAGTCGAAATCCAGCACCAGGTTGAGCGCGGCGACCACCACCACGAACAGGCTGAAACCGATGCCGATGATGCCGGAGTCGTGGATCATCGGAATCTTGACGCCGAAGAAGCCCAGCGCGATCGTCGCCAGATAGACGAGGAAAATGCCGCCGGTGGCCGCCACCACGCCCAGTTTGAAGTTCTCGGTGGCCTTGATCAGGCCCGAGCGGTAGGCGAACAGTAGTGCGAACAGGGTGCCGAAGGTCAGCAGCACGGCCTGGAACACGATGCCTTCGAAGCGCGCGTTGTAGATCGCCGAGATACTGCCGAGGAAGAAGCCCTCGACCAGTGCATACAGCGGCGCGGTGATCGGCGACCATGTTTTCTTGAACACGGTGATCATCGCCAGCACGAAACCGCCGATGGCGCCGCCCCAGACGTAGGCCATCGCCCCGGGGGCCAACTGGCCGTCGGCGCCAAGCGTACGCGACCAGGCGAAGGCGGCGGTCAGTACCGCCAAAAACAGCAGCAGGCCGGTCTTGTGGACGGTGCCGTTGAGCGTCATTGCGTCGGCGTCGCGGGTGATGACCGAACCGGTGCCGAGGTCGAGGAAGGTGGATTCCTTGAGGGCGGGATTGCCGCTGCGAAGCATGTGTGTCCCCTTTGCAGGCCGATGGATGTGTTGACCGCCAAGGATACACGGGCGCCATGAGCGTTTTCCCGCGGAGAGCGTTTGACAGTGCGTGCCGCAGGCCGGACAATGCTCGGCCTTCGCGGCGTCCAGCGGCATCGGGCCGGCGCGGAGCGCGGTTCTCCGGCGGGGTATAGCGCAGTCTGGTAGCGCGCCTGCTTTGGGAGCAGGATGTCGGGGGTTCGAATCCCTCTACCCCGACCATCCGGTCAAGGGTCGTGCGACAATCCGCAGCGAGCGCCCGTAGCTCAATCGGATAGAGCACCGGCCTTCTAAGCCGGTGGTTGCAGGTTCGATTCCTGCCGGGCGCGCCAGTCTCTGGCGGACCGTGCCGGTTTCTGTGGTGGCTGTAGCTCAGTTGGTTAGAGTACTGGATTGTGATTCCAGTGGTCGGGGGTTCGAATCCCCTCAGCCACCCCACTTACTTCCTCGTGAAGTCCTTCGGAAACGATGGGTTGGGCCGGAGATCCATCCGGCGTCGAGGGAGTTTGCGTTGTGGATTTATTCCGATAACGGATGGGCGGCGGCATTTCCTCATCCACCACTTGGCGGTTTTTGTTGCGGGATTGAAATCCTCTGCTACAATCTCCCGCTCGGGCCGTTAGCTCAGTTGGTAGAGCAGCTGACTCTTAATCAGTAGGTCCAAGGTTCGAATCCTTGACGGCCCACCATCTTTAAAAGCACCCAGTGAATCGGGTGCTTTTTTCTTGTTGGGCATGGAGAATGCCATCGGGCGGGGCGGGGCGGGGCGGGGCGGTTCGGTGCGAGGCTCGAATCCTTGGGCCGCCGCCTCTGGAAAGTGCCGGCATGGCACGGTGTTTTTCCCGTCGGTGGGGATAGACTTGCCGTATCGCGAAAGTGGCGGAATTGGTAGACGCCCTGGATTTAGGTTCCAGTTCCCGAAAGGGAGTGCGGGTTCGAGTCCCGCCTTTCGCACCATTGTTTTTTCCGGGTGATCTCCAGCGCGGGGTCGGCGAAGCCGTCCGGCCAATACCCGCGCGCGACTCTCTTTTCCAAGGCGACTTGCGTGACGCCGGCTGGACGATTCACACCCAGCCGGTGGCGTAGAACACCCCGATCACCACGAACACCGCCAGGGTCTTGATCAGGGTGATGGCGAAGATGTCCTTGTAGGCTTGGCGATGGGTCAGGCCGGTGACGGCCAGCAGGGTGATGACGGCGCCGTTGTGGGGCAGGGTGTCCATGCCGCCGGAGGCCATCGAGGCGATGCGGTGCAGCACTTCCATTGGAATGCCGGCGGCGTTCGCGCTGGCGATGAAGGTATCGGCCATCGCCGCTAGCGCGATCGACATACCGCCCGAGGCCGAGCCGGTGATGCCGGCCAGCGCGCTCACCGTGACCGCTTCGTTGACCAGCGGGTCGGGGATCGCCGATAGCCCCTTCGCCACCATTAGGAAGCCTGGCAGGGCGGCGATCACCGCGCCGAAACCGTATTCGGAGGCGGTGTTCATCGACGCCAGCAGCGAGCCGCCGATGGCCGACTTGGTGCCTTCGGCGAAGCTTGCGACAACCGGCTTCCAGGCGAACGCCAACACGCACAGGATGCCGACGATCAACGCGCCCATCACCGCCCAGATCGCGGAAATCTTCGAAATTTCCAATACGACCGGCGCCGGGTTGCCGATCACCGCCGGGACGAATTCGTGCTGCGCGCCGTAGATTTTCGGGATCACCAGGGTGAACAGCTTGTTGCTCACGCCCACCAGCAGTAGCGGCAACAAGGCGATCAGCGGATGTGCCAGCGCGCCGCCGGAGAATGCGACCGGCTCGTTGACCAGCGCGGTTTCATCGCCATAGCCCTCGCCGTTTTTCTGGGCGGAGCGACGCCGCCAGTCGAGGTAGGTCAGGCCGACCAGCAGGATGAAGATGCCGCCGATCATGCCCAGCACGGGGGCGGCCCAGGTGTCGGTCTTGAAAAAGGTGGTGGGAATGATGTTCTGGATTTGCGGGGTGCCCGGCAGCGCGTCCATGGTGAAGGTGAAGGCGCCGAGCGCGATGGTGCCGGGGATGAGCCGCTTGGGGATGTTGCCCTGGCGGAACAACTCGGCGGCGAACGGGTAGACCGCGAAGACCACCACGAACAGCGATACGCCGCCGTAGGTCAGGAGCGCGCAGACCAGCACGATGGCGAGCATGGCGCGCTCGGCGCCGACTAAGCGGATGGTGGCGGAGACGATGGATTTCGAAAAACCCGAGATTTCGATCAGCTTGCCGAATACCGCCCCAAGCAGAAACACCGGAAAGTACAGCTTGAGGAAGCCGACCAGCTTGTCCATGAACAGGCCGGTGAACATCGGCGCCACCAGCGAGGGGTCGGTCAGTAGTACCGCGCCGAGCGCCGCCACCGGCGCGAACAGGATCACGCTGTAGCCGCGGTAGGCCACGAACATGAGGAAACACAACGCGCCCAGCACGATCAGGAACGACATCGACAACCCCCTCGCCATATGGCGGAAACATCGGCGCAGTCTGGCGCGGGCGCGGCGGGCGTCCCATTGTCCGAAAGTACGATGCGGCGGGCGGGGCGGGCCGCTCCAGCGGGTGGGTTGGCCGGCGTGGGGGGGCGGCCACCGGCCACGGTACGGGTGCCGCCGCAAGGCCGGCGTGTCGCCGGTCGCGGGGTTCCGGCACTGGCTGCGCCGTGGCGGGTGCTGGCGGCGCGGTGTTCTGGGGAGCGGCTGGGTGTCGGTGGTGTTTTCGTATCCGCCGCTCGCCTATGCTTCTCCGATGAGCTTCCGCGTCACACCGACATGCTGAGCGCCATTACCGTCATCGCCAGCGGGCTGGGTTGGCTGCTGCTGATGTTCGCCGTCGCGCTTTACGCCGAGCGCCGCCCGCAGGCGTTCGCGCGCCACTGGCGGCATGTCTATGCGTTGTCGCTGGCGGTTTATTGCACCTCGTGGACCTTCTTCGGCATCGTCACCCAAGCGGCGGGCTACGGCTGGCCGTTGCCGCCCACCTTCGTCGGCACGCTGCTGCTGTATGCCTTCGCGGCGGTGGCCTTGGTGCGGCTGGTCAGGTTGTCGCGGGCGTCGAACGCCACGTCCATCGCCGATCTGATCGCCACCCGGCTCGGCAAGGATCCTTGGCTGGCGGCGACCGTCACGCTGGTCGCCGCGCTGGGTCTTATTCCCTACATCGCCCTGCAATTGCGCGCGGTGTCCTCGGGCTTCGGGCTGTTGGTCGGCGATGTCGCGCAATCGACCGGCTGGGGCGACAGTACCTTGCTCATCGCACTGGCGATGGCGGCTTTCGCGATTGCCTTCGGCGCCCGCCATGCCAATGCCGCCGAGCACAATCGTGGCCTGGTATTGGCGATGGCTTTCGACTCGCTGTTCAAGCTGGTGGCGATGCTGGCGCTGGGCGTGTTCGTGTGGTGGACGCTGGGCGATGCGATGCCCCGGCGGCCGCCACCGCCGCCGGCCGCCGATGGCTTCGTGCCGCTGGTGGTGTTGGGCGCGTTGGCGATGTTCACGCTGCCGCATCAGTTCCACATGGGCGTGGTGGAATGCCGGGACGCCTCGCATGTGCGTACGGCGCGCTGGTTGTTTCCGCTGTACCTGGTACTGATCGCGCTGCCGGTGCTGCCGTTGGCGCGGATCGGCCAGGCGGTGCTGGGCGAGACGGTACCGTCCGATTCCTATGTGCTGGCGTTGCCGCTCCTGCAAGGGCACGGCGGCATGGCGCTGTGGGCTTTCCTCGGCGGCCTCAGCGCGGCGACCGGCATGGTGGTGGTGAGTACGCTGACGCTCAGCTTGATGATCGGCAACCACTGGCTGTTGCCGTGGTTATCGCGCGAATGGGGCCGGGCCGGACAGAGTGATCTGCGGGGGACGGTGCTGCGGCTGCGGCGTCTCGGTATCGTCACGATCATGCTGCTGGCCTGGGCGTTCAGCCGCTCGATCGCCGGCAGTTCCACGCTGGCCGATGTCGGTGCGTTGTCGTTCTCGGCGCTGGCGACGTTGGCGCCGGCGCTGGCTTTCGCCGTGTGGCGGCCGAGAACACCGCCCTTGGCGGTGACGCTGGGCATCGTCGCGGGCTTCCTCGCCTGGATCTGGGCCTTGCCATTGCCGCTGATGCTCGAAGCCACGCCCGTCGCGCCCGCCTGGCTGCGCGAAGGCCCGCTCGGCATCGCCTGGCTGGCGCCGGATGGTCTGTTCGCTTTGATTGGCTGGAGCCGGCTCGGGCGCGCCGTCACGGCCAGCCTGTTGATCGGCGCCGTGGTGACGTGGCTGCTCGCCGCCTGGCGGCGCCCGGCCGCGCGGCGGGCGCGACGCGGGTTGTCGGTGCAGGTGCTGCGCCCACTGGCGCAACGTTTCCTGCCGCCATCGCGGGTGGATGCGCTGTTGACGCGGTTGCCGGGCGGGGCCATCGTGCCGGGCACGGTCGAAGACGAAGTGGAGCACGAACTGGCGGCGGTGATCGGCGCGGCTTCGGCGCGGGTGTTGCTCAACGCGGCGCGGCGCGAGACCGGGCGCGACCTCGATACCGTCGCCGACATCGTCGACGAAACCGCCGAGGATCTGCGTTTCAACCAGCGGGTGCTGGAAGCGGCGCTGGAGAACATGAGCCAGGGCATCAGCGTGGTCGATGCCGACTTGCGGCTGGTGGCATGGAACCGCCGCTATGCTGAGATGTTCGGTTTCCCGCCGGGGCTGCTGAAGGTCGGCTTGCCGATCGCCGAGGCCAGCCGCTTCGCGCTCGCGCGGATGCCGGAGCGGCACGACATCGAAGCCGGGTTGCAACGTCGCCTGGCCCACATGCGCACCGGCACGCCGCACCTGTCGGAACGCGTGTTGCCGGATGGCAGCATCATCGAGATTCGCGGCAACCCCATGCCAGGGAGCGGTTTCGTCGCCACCTTCACCGATGTCACCGCGTTCCGCCAGGCCGAGAGCAAACTGAAATCCGTCAACGAGATGCTGGAACAGCGCGTCGGCGAGCGCACCGCCTTGCTTGAAGGCGCCAAGCGCGAGGCCGAGCGCGCCAGCGAGGCCAAGAGCCGTTTCCTGGCCGCCATCGGCCACGACCTTTTGCAGCCGCTGCATGCGGCGCACCTGTTCGCCGCCGCCTTGCGGCGACGGGTGCGCGCGGAAGAATCGCGTCGCCTGGCCGAGCAGTTGACCGGAGCGCTCGATTCCACCACCGCGCTCATCACCGACCTGCTCGACATGTCGCGGCTGGAGGCCGGCGGATTGGTCGCGGAGCCGCGCGCGTTCGCCCTGCGCGAAGTGCTGGAGCCATTGCTCAGCGAGGGCAGGGCGATGGCCGCCGAACGCGGGTTGCGGCTGCGCTTCGTCGCCAGCAGCGCCTGGGTGCGCGGTGACCCGCAACTGTTGCGCCGGGTGGTACAGAACTTCCTGTCGAACGCGCTGCGGCACACCGCGCGGGGCCGCGTGCTGGTCGGCGTGCGCCGCGCCGGCCGGCGGCTGCGGATCGAGGTGCACGACACCGGCCCGGGCATTGCCGAGGCACAGCGCGCGTTGATCTTCGAGGAGTTCCGTCGTGGCGAGCACGCCAGCGGGCAGGGGTTGGGGTTGGGCCTTGCCATCGCCCGGGGCATCGCCGAAGTGCTGCGGGCGCCGATCGGCCTACGTAGCCGGGTGGGGCGCGGTAGCGTCTTCGACATCGAATTGCCGCGTGCCACGCCGTCGAAAACATCGCGCCAGGGGGGCGGCAGACTGGCCGGCCTGCGCGTGCTGGCGGTGGATAACGATTGCGCCGCGCTCGATGCGCTCGCCACCGTGCTGCGTGGCTGGCGCTGCGAGGTGGCGGCCTGTGGCGATGGCGTATCGGCATTGGCCGCGCTACAGGAGGAAGCGGCCGATCTCTGGCTGTTCGACCATCACCTAGATGACGGCGATGACGGCATCGCGCTGTATCGACGACTGTCGCAATATTTCGTTCCGCCGCCGACGCTGCTGCTCAGCGCCGACCGGACTGGGGCCGTTCGCGCCGCCGCGCAGGAAGTCGGCTTGCCGCTGTTGATGAAGCCGGTGCGGGCGCTGGCTTTGAAGTCGATGCTGGACCGGCTGTTGGCCGCACGCGGCGCGCCGTGAACCGAGGCCGGAGAGCGGCCGGGCATTTGTCCACAGAAGATGTGCAGGCCCCTGTCGGCAAGCCTGTGGATAACTGCATTTGGCCGCGTCCTTGTTGGTAATCGCGAAGGTGGCGAAAAATTCGCCACGCCTGGCCGCGCTTTCCACAGCCGGTGTGGATGCCCCTGTCGGCAAGTCTGTGGAAAACCCGCGCTGCCCTTGTCCCGCAAGGCTTGGAGAAAAGTGGCGTTTTTTTCGCCAGCCTGCGCGCCGGTGCCGGCGCGGCTTCCACCCGGCTTCAGTCGATGGATATGAGCGTGGGGTCTTTCAACTCCAGCTCGCGGAGCACCACGCCGGCCTGGGTGCGGTTGCGCACGCCGAGCCGCTCGAAGATCGCCGAGAGATGCGCTTTGACCGTGCGCTCCTGCACTTGCAGGCGGTCGGCGATCTGCTTGTTGATGAGCCCCTCGGCGACCAGCGCCAGAACCCTGAACTGTTGCGGAGACAGCCTGGCGAGACGGGCGGCGAGGGTGGCATCCACCGGTGCGGAAGCCGCGTTGGCGACCGCTTCGCGCAGCCCGGCCGGCAGCCATGTCTCGCAATCGAGCACGCTGACGATGGCCTCGCGCAGTTCATCAAGACCGGCACTTTTCGGCAGGTAGCCGGCCGCGCCGTGGTCGAGCGCGCGCCGGACCACGCGCGGGTCGTCATTGGCGCTGACCACGATCACCGCCACTTCGGGGTGTTGCGCGCGCACCGCGGCCAGTCCGGCCAGCCCGTGGCTGCCGGGCATGTGCAAGTCGAGCAGCACCAGGTCGATACCTGGATGCGCATCCAACACCGCCAGTACCTCGTCCAGCGATCCGGCTTCGTGCGGCACCGCATCGCCCAGCGCGTCCTGCGCCGCTTGCTTGAGCGCGGCGCGGAACAGTGGATGGTCGTCGGCGACCAGAAGCGAGCTGGCGTTCATCTTGCCAAGGCTAGCAGCTTCACGCGCCATCGCGGAGCGTGTCATCCCGCTTCGGCGCCGGGCCGGGCTTGCCCGGGTTTGCATGCCCTTGTGCGCCTGCTCTCCCGGTCTTATCATGTCGCGCTTGGTCGGGGCCGCCCAGCGGTTGCCGTCACCAGCTTCGCAAGCCGCAGGACAGAGCGCGCTTGCCGGCTCGGGCCGCCACGGGCCGCGCATCGCGCCTCGTGGCACCGGAAACCAGCTGTACCGGACAGGGGCCCTCGCGGCCCCTGCTTGTTTTCCCGCTTCGGAATCTGCACAACACGATGGACAAGGTACGACAAATCAGCGAACTGCTGGCGCCCACGGTCGCCGCGCTCGGGCTCGACCTGCTTGGCGTGGAATACCTGACCATGCCGGGCGGCGCGGTGCTGCGTCTGTACATCGACGTGCCCGCGGCCGAGGCCGAAGGCGAAAACCCGCGCTTGGTCGGCATCGACGAATGCGAGCAGGTGAGCCGGGAAGTGTCGGCGCAACTGGACGTGGAAGACCCGATCTCCGGCCACTACACGCTGGAAGTGTCCTCGCCCGGCCTCGACCGCCCGTTGTTCACCCCGGCGCAGTTCGCCCGTTTCGCCGGCGAGCGCGCCAAGGTCGGCCTCAAGTTGCCGCAGGACGGCCGCCGCCGCCTGACCGGGCGCATCGTCAAGGTCGAGGGCGACAGTATCCATTTCGATGTCGATGGGCAGCCCTTCGTGGCCGCCTTCGACAACATCGACAAGGCCCGCATCGTTCCCGACTGGGCCGCGCTGGGCTATGCCGCCGACAAGCCGGGCAAACAGGCCGGTGCGAAAAAGAAACCCGAATCCACCCCCAACGAGGCGGACGAACCCGCCGATGCGGAGTCTGAAGAATGAGCAAGGAGCTGTTGCTGGTTGTCGAAGCGGTCGCCAACGAGAAGGGCGTGCCGAATGAAGTCATCCTTGAAGCGATCGAGGCCGCGCTGGCTTCCGCCGCCAAGAAGCGCTACCCCGAGCAGGATGTCGCCATCCGCGTCAGCATCGATCCGAAGGACGGCAGCTACGAGACCTTCCGCCGCTGGGAAGTGGTGGCCGACGACGTGGTGATGGAATCGCCCGACCGCCAGATCCGCCTGATGGACGCGGTCGATGAAAGCGACGGCGCCGAGGTCGGCGATTTCATCGAGGAGCAGATCGAGAATGCCGAGTTCGGCCGCATCGCGGCGCAGGCGGCCAAGCAGGTGATCGTCCAGCGCGTGCGCGAGGCCGAGCGCCAGCAGGTGGTCGATGCCTGGAAGGACCGTGTCGGCGAGCTGGTCACGGGTACCGTCAAGCGCGTCGAGCGCGGCAACATCTACGTCGATCTGGGCGGCAACGCCGAAGCCTTCATCCCCAAGGACAAGGGCATTCCGCGCGACATCCTGCGCACCGGCGACCGCGTGCGCGGCTATCTCTACGACGTGCGCAGCGAGCCGCGCGGCCCGCAGCTTTTCATCAGCCGCGCCGCGCCGGAATTCATGATGGAGCTGTTCCGGCTGGAAGTGCCGGAGGTCGGCCAGGGCCTGGTCGACATCAAGGCCGCCGCGCGCGATCCGGGCGATCGCGCCAAGATCGCCGTGCTGGCCTACGACAACCGTACCGACCCGATCGGCGCCTGCATCGGCATGCGCGGCTCGCGCGTGCAGGCCGTGACCAACGAGCTGAACGGCGAGCGCGTGGACATCGTGCTGTGGTCGGACAATCCGGCGCAGTTCGTCATCAACGCGATGGCGCCGGCCGAGGTGCAGTCGATCATCGTCGATGAGGACAAACACTCGATGGATCTGGCCGTGGCCGAGGAACTGCTGGCCAAGGCCATCGGCAAGGGCGGCCAGAACGTGCGCCTGGCCAGCCGCCTGACCGGTTGGCAGCTCAACGTGATGACCGCCGACCAGGTGCAGGCCAAGAGCGAGGCCGAGCAGATCGCGGCGCGTCAGTTGTTCGTGGACAAGCTGGAAGTGGACGAGGAAATCGCCGGCATCCTGGTCGGCGAAGGTTTCTCGACGGTCGAGGAAATCGCCTACGTCCCGGTCGGCGAACTGCTCGCCATCGAAGGCTTCGACGAGGACATCGTCGAGGAACTGCGCGCCCGCGCCCGCGATGCGCTGATCAACGACGCGCTGGCCGCCGAAGAGGAGCTGGAGGAAAACCAGCCCGCCGAGGACCTGCTCACGCTCGAAGGCATGGACGAGGCCACCGCCTATGTGCTGGCTTCGCGTGGCGTGCGCACCCGAGAGGAACTGGCCGAGCTGGCGGTGGACGAGATCACCGACATCGAGGGCATGGACGAGGAGCGCGCTTCGGCGCTGATCATGGAAGCGCGCAAGCACTGGTTCGAGTAACGAACCATGTAAGCCCGCAGTAAAATCGAATACCGGCCGCCGGCTCCCGCCGCCGGCCCGCAACAGGGAATCGCATGTCGCAGAAAACCACCATCCGCAAGCTCGCCGAACTGGTCAACACGCCGGTCGAGAAGCTGCTGGAGCAACTTTCCGAAGCCGGGATGCCGTTCAGGGACGCCGACGAGGAAGTAACGAGCGCGCAGAAAATCAAGCTGCTCGGCTTCCTGCGCCGCGCCCATGGCCGGGGCGACGAGGCCGCCGGCGAAACCGCCGCGCCGAAGAAGATCACCCTGAAGCGGCGCCAGACCGAGGAAATTACTGTCGGCGGCGGTAAGAACAAGCAGACCGTCGATGTCACCGTGCGCAAGAAAGTGGTGCTCGCGCGCAAGCCGGCGCCGGGAGGCGCGGCCGCCGCGGCGGCGGAAAAGAAGATCGTGCCGGTGGATGACGAGCACGCCGAGATCCTGCGCAAGCTGGAAGAATCCAAGCGCCGCAACCTCGAAGAGCAGCAGCGCCTGGCCGAGGCCGACCGCCGGCGCGCGGAAGAAGCCGAAGCCGAGCGTCAGCGCGCCGATGAAGCGGCCCGCCGCGCAACCGAGGCCGCCGCCGCCACCGCCGAGCCGGAAATCTCCGAGGCGCCCGCCGTGCGCAAGCCCGCTCCGAATGCGAATGCCGCGCCTGCCGCGCCGCGCGTGGTTCGCCCCGAGCCGGCCCGGGATGATCGCAAAGGGCACAAGTCGCGCGGTTCGCACGCGATGGTGTCGGGCGTCGAGGATGACGACAGCACCGCCCGTTTCGCCGGCCAGCTGCATCTCTCGGCCGCCGATCGCGCCCGTCGCGGCGTCAGTCGCGGCAAGTCCAGGGGGCGTCGCGTCGAGCAGTCGCGCAGCGGCGGCGGCGAGCATGGTTTCCAGCGCCCGACCGAGAAGATCGTGCGCGAAATCGCCATCGGCGAGGCGATCACCGTCGGCGACCTGGCGCAGAAGCTGGCGCTGAAGGGCGGCGAGGTGGTGAAGGCGCTGTTCAAGATGGGCGTGATGGCGACCATCACCCAGACCATCGACCACGACACCGCGGTGCTGGTCACGGAGGAACTCGGCCACAAGGCGATGCGCGCCGATGCCGGCGACGCCGAGACCGAACTGCTCGCCCACGTCGAGGATCGTCAGGGCGAGGCCAACTCGCGCCCGCCGGTGGTCACCATCATGGGCCACGTCGATCACGGCAAGACTTCGCTTCTGGATTACATCCGCCGCACCAAGGTGGCGACCGGCGAGGCCGGCGGCATCACCCAGCACATCGGCGCCTACCACGTGGAAACGTCGAAGGGGGTGATCAGCTTCCTCGATACGCCGGGCCATGCCGCGTTCTCGCAGATGCGTGCGCGTGGCGCCAGGCTCACCGATATCGTGGTGCTGGTGGTGGCGGCCGACGACGGCGTCATGCCGCAGACCCGCGAGGCCATCCAGCACGCCAGGGCGGCCAAGGTGCCGTTGATCGTCGCCGTCAACAAGATCGACAAATCCAGCGCCGATCCGATGCGGATCAAGAACGAACTGCTGGAAAGCGAAGTGGTTGCCGAGGAATTCGGTGGCGATACTCAGATGGTCGAGCTTTCCGCCAAGACCGGCCAGGGCGTGGACGATCTGCTTGATGCGATCAGCCTGCAAGCCGAGGTGCTGGAGCTGAGGGCGGTGGATGAAGGCCGCGCCGCGGGCGTGGTGATCGAATCCGCGCTCGACAAGGGCCGTGGCCCGGTCGCCACCGTGCTGGTGCAGCAGGGCCGGCTCGCCAAGGGCGATTACCTGGTGTGCGGCGTGCAGTACGGCCGCGTGCGCGCGCTGTTCGACGAGACCGGTCGCCAGGTGCCATCGGCCGGGCCGTCCATCCCGGTGCAGGTGCTGGGCCTGTCCGGCGTGCCGGACGCGGGCGACGATTTCGTGGTCGTCGCCGACGAGCGACTGGCCAAGGACGTAGCGCAGCAGCGCGATGCCAAGCGCCGCGAAACCCGCCTCATGAAGCAGGCCGGCAACCGCATGGAAGACGTCATGGCGCAGATGGGCCAGGGGGCGGCGCAGCAGCAGCTCAACCTGGTGGTGAAGGCCGACGTGCAAGGTTCGGTGGAGGCGCTGCGCGAGGCGCTGACCGCGCTCTCCAACGAGCAGATCCGCATCCACGTGATCGGTTCGGGTGTGGGCGGCATCACCGAATCCGATGCCCAGTTGGCCGCCACCTCCAAGGCCACGGTGATCGGCTTCAACGTCCGCGCCGATGCTTCCGCGCGCAAGGTGATCGAAGGCAACGGTGTCGATTTGCGCTACTTCTCGATCATCTACGACGTGATCGATCAGGTGAAGCAGGTGGCCTCGGGGCTGCTCGGCGTCGAAATCCGCGAGGAGATCATTGGTATCGCCGAGGTGCGCGACGTCTTCCGCAGCTCCAAGTTCGGCGCCGTCGCCGGCTGCATGGTGGTCGAGGGCGTGGTGCGCAAATCCAAGCCGATCCGCGTCCTGCGCGATTCGGTGGTGGTGTTCGAGGGCGAACTGGAATCGCTGCGTCGCTACAAAGAAAATGTCGACGAGGTCAAGGAAGGCACCGAATGCGGCATCGGCGTCAAGGCCTACAACGACGTCAAGGCCGGCGACCAGATCGAGTGCTTCGAGCGCATCGAAGTGCAGAGGACGCTGTAAGCGATGGCCGGGCAGCGCAAGTCGTTTCATCGTACCGACCGGGTGGCGGCGCAGATGCGCCGCGACCTTGGCAGCCTCGTCCACGAAGCGGTGCGCGAACTCGGCCTGCCCTCGGTCAGCGTGTCGGATGTGGAAGTAACCCGCGATCTGGCCCATGCCAAGGTTTTCGTCACCGCGCTCATGAGCGAAAACTCGGCCGAGGCCGTGGCCGGACTGCAACGGCACGCCAGGGAAATCCGCTTCCAACTGGCGCAGGCGATGAAGCTGCGCCATGTGCCGGAGCTGCATTTCCACTATGACGACTCGGTGGATCGCGGCGAGCGCATCGACGCATTGCTGCGCGATCTGCCCGATACGAGCGGCCAACAGGAATGACCGACGCCGGGTTCGCCCGGCGTCTTCGTTTTCGTCGCCTACAATTTTCCGCATGTCGAAACCGCGTACCCGCCACCGCTTCCGCAAACTGCACGGCATACTGCTGCTGGACAAGGCCAGCGGCCCCAGCTCCAATCAGGCCTTGCAACGGGTGCGTCACCTGTTCCGCGCCGAGAAAGCCGGGCATACCGGCGCGCTCGACCCCCTGGCCACCGGCCTTCTGCCGATCTGTTTTGGCGAGGCGACCAAGATTGCCGGCGGGCTGCTGGGCGCGCGCAAAGCCTACGAGACCGTGGCCCGGCTCGGCGTCACCACCGATACCGACGACGCCGAGGGCGAAGCGTTGCGCGAACGCCCGGTGCCAGCGCTCGACATCGCCACCATCGATGCCGCCTTGGCGGCGCTCAGCGGCCGTATCCGGCAGGTGCCGCCGATCTATTCGGCACTCAAGCGCGGTGGAGAGCCGCTCTATGCCAAGGCCCGGCGCGGCGAGACGATCGAGATCGAGCCGCGCGAGGTGGATGTCCACGAATTCAGCTTGCAATCGTCGGCCGATCTGCTCGACCCGGCACCCAAGCTGCGCTTGCATGTGGAATGCGGCAGCGGCACCTATGTACGCGCGTTGGTACGCGACCTGGGCGAACTGCTCGGCTGCGGCGCGCACGTCGCCGAACTGCGTCGGCTCTGGGTCGATCCTTTTCGCGAACCACGAATGTGGACGCTACAAGCGCTGGAGGCGATGGCCGAACGCGGTGAACATCATCTCGACGCTTGCGTGCTGCCGATCGAAGCCGGGATGGTGGCCTGGCCCGAGGTGCGGCTGAGCGAGGCGCAGGCAGTGAAATTCGGGCAAGGCCAGAAATTGAAAGGCCCCTTCCGCTGCCGTGGAGAAGTCGTGGCCTGCGACACCGAAGGCCGCGCGCTCGGCCTGGCCCAGGTGGACGAAACCGGCGACCTGCGTGGCAAGCGCCTGTTTGCCTGGGCCGCGGGCGGCCCGGTCTGAGCCTGGTCCTTCCGCTTGGCGCTATAGTCGCCGGTTTCCCGGCGGAGTCGGCGTCATGTATCGCCCATTCGTTGTTTTCGTGCCTGTTCTCGCTCTTTGTCCGTCTTGTCCCGGCCGTGGCCAGGCAGCCGCCGTCAAGGCGATGAATGACGTGATGGCGCGGGCCGGGCGGCTCAACGCGGGCATGCCGCGGGCGGCCGACGATGCCGGGAACGGCGGTTGAGCACCGATACGACGACGCGTCCGCGTGGCGGCTGGGGCGAGGTCCTGCTGACCGCGCTGGCGCCGGTGATCTGGGGCACCACTTACATCGTCACCACCGAACTGCTGCCGCCCGGCAAGCCGTTCACCGCGGCCCTGCTGCGGGTACTGCCGGCCGGCCTGTTGCTGGTGGCATGGACACGCTGCCGGCCTGGTCCGTCCGCCTTGCTGAAGTTGCTGGCGTTGGGGGCGCTCAACATCACCGTGTTCCAAGCCCTGCTGTTCGTGGCCGCGTACCGGCTGCCGGGGGGGCTGGCGGCCGTGCTCGGCGCGATCCAGCCGCTGATCGTGATGGCATTGATCTGGGCTTTCGATAGCCGAAAGCCACGGATTTTCGCGGTGCTCGCGGCATCGATGGGAATCGTCGGCATGGTGATGCTCTTGCTGGCGCCGGGCGCGCGCTGGGATGCCATCGGTGTGCTGGCGGCGCTCGCCGGTGCCGTCTGCATGGCCGTCGGCACCTGGCTCATCCAGCGTTGGCGCCTGCCGATGCCGGTGCTGGCCCTGACCGGCTGGCAGTTGTTGCTTGGCGGTCTGCTGCTGTTGCCGCTGGTGCTGGCGGGCGAGGGATGGCCCGCGGCGATGACGCCGCGCCATCTCCTGGGGTATGGCTATCTCTGCCTGTTCGGGGCGGTGATTTCCTATGCCCTGTGGTTCCGTGGCCTGACCCGGTTATCGCCGGTGGCGGTGGCCTCGCTTGGCTTGCTGAGCCCGCTGAGCGCGGTGCTGATCGGCTGGATATGGCTTGGCGAGGCCATGCGCGGCTGGTCGATGCTGGGGATGGTGACGGTACTGGCCAGCGTGATCGCGGTGCAGCGGGCGATGCGCGACCTCCGTTTGCCAGCGACCGAGCCGCAACGATGATCGCCGGATCGCCGGATCGCCGGATCGCCGGATCGCCGGATCGCCGGATCGTCGGATCGTCGGATCGTCGGATCGTCGGATCGTCGGATCGTCGGATCGTCGGATCGCCCGACGCCATGGCTTGACCTCGGGCACAGTGCCGCCTTGCCCGGCATCTTCATCGGGGCTACAATTCGCGCGCCGTTTTTTCGGCGATTTTCAATCATCACAGTTCGCGGCGAACCCGCGGTGCGCCCCCTGAAGCCCATGGCGGACAGGGCGTTCCTGTGGATTCCGCATCTACCAAGAGAGACGTTCATGTCCATCGACACCGCCAAAGTCATCGAAGACAACAAGCGCGGCGCCAACGACACCGGTTCGCCGGAAGTCCAGGTCGCCCTGCTCACCGCGCGCATCCAGCAGCTCACCGAGCACTTCAAGGTGCACAAGCAGGATCACCACAGCCGTCGCGGCCTGCTCAAGCTGGTCAATCGCCGTCGCAGCCTGCTCGATTATCTGCATCGCAAGGACGCCGAGCGCTATAAGGCCTTGATTCAGAAGCTGGGTCTGCGTCGCTAAGACTTACCCCAACCGCGGCGTCGAAAACGCCGCGGTTTCGTTTGTGCGTTATCGCAATATCGCCTCACCCCGCAACACACACGCCGGCCGGGCAGGGGTCCGCCGGTTCATTCGCAAGCTAGCGCAAGCATCCAAGGAACACACGTGGCCAAAATCACCAAGACCTTCCAGTACGGCGGCAAGACCGTCACCCTTGAAACCGGCGAAGTCGCCCGCCAGGCCGGTGGCGCAGTCATCGTGTCCTGCGAAGGCACCGTGGTGCTCGCCACGGCCGTCACCGCCAAGACGGCGCGCGAGGGGCAGGACTTCTTTCCGCTGACGGTCGACTACCAGGAGAAGTTCTATGCTGGCGGTCGCATTCCCGGCGGCTTCTTCAAGCGCGAAGGTCGTCCGACCGAGAAGGAAACCCTGATCAGCCGTCTGATCGATCGCCCGATCCGCCCGCTGTTCCCCGAGGAATACCGTAACGAAGTCCAGATCATCGCGCAGCTGGTCTCGCTGAACCCGGAAGTGGAAGGTGACGTATTGGCGATGATCGGCGCCTCCGCCGCGCTGTCGCTGTGCGGCTCGCCGTTCCAGGGCCCGATCGGCGCGGCCAAGGTCGGCTACAAGAACGGCCAGTACCTGCTGAACGCGGGTGTCGAGGCGATGAAGGATTCTGAGTTGGAGCTGGTCGTCGCCGGTACCCGCGACGCCGTGCTGATGGTCGAATCCGAAGCCAAGGAGCTTTCCGAGGACGTGATGCTGGGCGCGGTCATGGCCGGCCACCGCGAGTTGCAGAGCGCCATCAATGCCATCAACGAGATGGTGGCCGAAGCCGGTGTCGAACCGTCCGGCTGGGAAGCCCCGGCCAAGAACGAAAACCTGATTGGCGAGTTGGTCGGCAACATCGGCGACAAGCTGAAGAGCGCCTTCGCCATCATCGACAAGCTGGATCGCCGCGATGCCATCAACACGCTGCGCCAGGACATCGCCGACCATCTGTCGCCGAAGGTCGAGGCCGAAGGCTGGAAGATCGCCGACTTGTTCAAGGAATTCGGCGAGCAGGAATACCAGACCATGCGCCAGTCGGTACTGTCCACCAAGAAGCGTATCGACGGCCGCGGCCTGACCGACGTCCGCCCGATCAGCTGCAAGATCGGCGTACTGCCGCGCGTTCACGGCTCGGCGCTGTTTACCCGCGGCGAAACCCAGGCACTGGTCATCACCACGCTGGGCACCGCCCGCGATGGCCAGGTCATCGACGACGTGGCCGGCGAGTGGAAGGAGAACTTCCTGTTCCATTACAACTTCCCGCCCTACTCGGTGGGCGAGACCGGCCGCTTCGGCGCGCCCAAGCGCCGCGAAATCGGCCATGGCCGCCTCGCCAAGCGCGGCGTGCTGGCGATGATGCCGAGCATCGAGGAATTCCCCTACACCGTGCGCGTGGTTTCCGAAATCACCGAATCGAACGGCTCCTCGTCGATGGCTTCGGTCTGCGGCTCCTCCCTGGCGCTGATGGACGCCGGCGTGCCGGTGAAACGTCCGGTCGCGGGCATCGCCATGGGCCTGGTGAAGGAAGGCAACGATTTCGTCGTGCTGTCCGACATCCTTGGCGACGAGGACCACCTCGGCGACATGGACTTCAAGGTGGCGGGCTCCGAGGCCGGCATCACCGCGCTGCAGATGGACATCAAGATTCAGGGCATCACCGAGGAAATCATGAAGGTGGCGCTGGCGCAGGCGAAGGAAGGCCGCCTGCATATCCTGGGCGAGATGGCCAAGGCGATCACCGCGCCGCGCGACGAATTGTCCGAGTACGCGCCGCGTCTGTTGACCATCAAGATTCACCCGGACAAGATCCGCGAAGTGATCGGCAAGGGCGGTGCGACCATCCAGGGCATCACCAAGGAAACCGGCACCCAGATCGACATCCAGGACGACGGCACGATCACCATCGCCTCGGTCAACAACGCCGCCGCGCTGGCCGCCAAGGCGCGCATCGAACAGATCACCAGCGATGTCGAGCCGGGCCGCATCTACGAAGGCAAAGTGGCCAAGATCATGGATTTCGGCGCTTTCGTGACCATCCTGCCGGGCAAGGACGGCCTGGTGCACGTTTCGCAGATCTCCAACGAGCGCGTCGAGAAAGTCAGCGACAAGCTCAAGGAAGGCGACGTGGTCAAGGTCAAGGTGCTGGAGGTCGACAAGCAGGGCCGCATCCGCCTGTCGATGAAGGCAGTGGAAGAAGGCGAAGGCGCGCCGGCCGAATAAGCCGCGCATCATCGTCGCGTTCTCGGAAAGCGGGCTTCGGCCCGCTTTCTCTTTGCCGGCGCGATGTTGGTGATTCGTCGTTGCGGGCCGGGGGCGGGATCGTTGGCGGTCCGTGTTTGCCTGACCATGCGCGGGCCTGATTCGGCCGGTTTCCGGCCGTGGCGCGTGACTTCGCGCGCGCCCTCGCGTCACCGCCTCGCGCCGACGTTGGCGCCGGTATGCTTGTGCCATCGAATACCGATGCGATCCAAGATGAAACAACGTCATTTCTCCATGCTGCGCGATTTCCACCTGGCCGATTGGTTCACCCTGGCCAATGCTTTCTGCGGTACCGGCGCGATCTTCGCCGCGATGCGCTTCCTGCAAGATGGCGTGGTGCGCGATCTTCTGGTTGGCATGGTGTTGATCCCGCTGGCCTTCGTCTTCGACGCGCTCGATGGCCGCATCGCCCGCTGGCGCAGAGTAGCTTCGACGCTGGGGCGGGAACTGGATTCGCTGGCCGACGTGATTTCCTTCGGCGTGGCACCGGCCGCGTTGGCCTATGCCTGCGGCATGCAGGGCGGCTGGGATTGGGCGGTGCTGAGTTACTTCGTTGGCTGCGGCGTCAGCCGGCTGGCGCGTTACAACGTCACCGCCGAGCGGCTTTCCGGGGACGAGGGCAAAGTCAGGCATTTCGAGGGCACGCCGATACCGACCAGTCTGGCGCTGGTGATCGTACTGGCGGTGGCCGTGTGGCAGGGCGCGCTTGGCGAGCGGCTTTGGTTCGGCGTGGTCGAACTGGGGCCATGGCAACTGCATCCGTTGGTGCTGATGTTCGCCGTTTCCGGCTCGCTGATGATCAGCAAGACGCTGCGCATCCCCAAGCCCTGAGCGATTTCGCCGCTGCCGGGATCGCCATAATCGCGCCGCGCGCGCGTGCTAGCATCGACCCGAACACGGAGGAACTATGGCGAAACAAGCGAATTGGCCGGGCGATTTCGAGGCGCTGGCACAGCAATACTGGCGTGGCTGGAACGAGATGATGCGGCAAGTCGCCGACGTGGCTCATCCATCGCCGTTCACCTCCGCGCCGGGCTTCTCGATACCGGGCTTCAATGGCCCGGCCTTTGCCGCCTCGCCGTTTTCCACGCCCGGTATCGGCGTGTCCGGCATGGGCGGCTGGCAGGACATGCTGGGGCAGTGGAGCCGGCTGGCGGCATCGTTGGGCGGGCAGCCGCAGCCCGATCTTGCCGGCACGCTCAACGATACTTTCGGCCGCTTCCAGTCCCAGGCCGGTAACTGGTACGGACGCATGCAGCAACTGGCCGCGCAAGTGGCTGGGCAGGGCATGGGCGCGGCCGAGATCGCCGCCAAGTGGAAGACGCTGCTGGAACAGAACGGCGAAGGCGCCTGGCTGGAAATGTTCCGCGCCATGCAGTCGCCGCAGGCGCATGGTTTCGAGCAATGGTACGAAGCGGTGCAGCCGTTGCTGGCCGGCTGGCGCAGCGAGGCGCGTGGCTGGCTTGGCCTGCCGACCATGGGCCTGGCCCGGGAGCATCAGGAGCGCTTGCAGAAATTGATGCAGGCCCAACTCGATTATCAGGACACGCTGGCGGCGTACCGCACCGCATTGGCGCATTCGGCGCAGCGGGCCTATGAGAATTTCGAGGAAAAATTGTCGGAGCACGAAGCGCCGGGGCTGGAGATCACCAGTGCGCGCGCCCTGTTCGATCTCTGGATCGACGCCGCCGAGGACGCCTTCTCCGAAATGGCGCTGTCGGCCGATTATCGGGAGGTCTATGGGCGGATGGTCAATGCGCAGATGAAGCTGCGCCAGGACGTGCAAAAGGAAATCGAGCACGCCACCAGCCTGATCGGCATGCCGACCCGCACCGAGATTGAATCGGCGCACCGCAAAATTGCCGAACTGGAGCGGGCGGTGAGACGCATGCAGCGCAGCGAGGCGGCTTCGACCACGCGCGAACACGCCGCGCCAGCCAAGCACTCGTCGGCGAAGCCGGTACCGGCACGCAAGGCGGCACCGAAGCCATCCTCGGTGAAGCCCGTGGCGAAAAAAACCGTCGCCAGGAAAGCCCCTGAGAAAAATGCGACAGCGAAGAAAGCCCCCGCGCGCAAGACTCCCCAAAAAACCGTGAAACGGAACCGCTGACATGACCAGCCCGCTGAAGCTCACGCCCGAGGAACTCGCCAACGAGGCGATCAGGATGCAATCCAAACTGGTCAGCGGGCTGGAAACGCTGCGTGAGGTTGGCAACTTCGATTATGGCGCCACCGCTCGCGAGGAAGTCTGGCGCGACGGCAAGACCGTGTTGTACCGCTTCATCGGGCCGAAGGCGCCGCGCGCGCGCGTTCCCATCCTGGTCAGCTACGCGCTGGTCAACCGTCCCTACATGATCGACTTGCAGGACAACCGCTCGTTGGTGCGCGGCTTGCTGGAACGCGGTGAGGATGTCTACGTCATCGATTGGGGCTATCCCGACCGTTCCGACCGCTGGCTCGATCTGGAGGACTACATCCAGCGCTTCATTGGCGGGGCGGTGGATCATCTATGCGAATCGCATGGCGTTTCAGCGGTGAATCTGCTCGGCATCTGCCAGGGCGGCGTGCTGGCGTTGTGCTATTCGGCGCTGAATCCGGCGAAGGTGCGCAATCTGATCACCATGGTCACGCCGGTCGATTTCCAGACCCCGGACAACATGCTGTCGAACTGGACGCGGGCGATGGACGTGGATCTGTTCGTGGATACGCTGGGTAACGTTCCGGCCGACCTGATGAATTTTTCCTACCTCATGTTGAAGCCGTTTAGGCTCAACCTGCAAAAGTACGTCGGCATGGTGGACATCCTCGACGATGCCAAGGCGATGGAGGACTTCCTGCGGATGGAGAAATGGATATTCGACTCCCCCGACCAGGCCGGTGAGGCTTTCCGCCAGTTCATCAAGCAGTTCTATCAGCAAAATGGGTTGATCAACGGTGGCGTGGAAATCGGCGGGGAGGAGGTCGATCTCGGTTTCGTCGACATGCCGGTGCTCAACATCTATGCCGAGCAGGACCACCTGGTGCCGCCCGATGCTTCGCGTCCGCTGAAGGGCTTGATTGGCAGCGACGATTACACCGAACTCAGTTTCCGTGGCGGACACATCGGTATCTACGTCTCCAGCCGCGCGCAGAAGGAAGTGCCGGATACCATCCATTCCTGGCTCAAGAAACGCTGATGCGGCCAGGCGCGATATCGGCGTTGGCGGTGAAGTGCCGGTTTCTCGGAAATAAGGCTTCCAACGCGCCCGCTCGTTCGTGGCGCGACGCGGCGCGGATGTTCGCCGATGGCCTGTCCCCGGGGGCGTGTAGGGCGTCGATACGCGCGCTATGGGATGATTGAGCGCCTTCACCAAGAGACCGCCGCCTTGTCGCATGATTCCCGACTTGCCCGCACCCGCCACGACCGCCTGATTGCCGGCGTGATGGGGGGCATTGCCCGCCGCTTCGGCTGGAACGCCACTGTGCTGCGGATCGCCTTCGTGCTGCTGTCGGTGGTTTCGGCGGCGTTCCCGGGCATCCTGGTTTATGGGGTGCTCTGGTGGCTGATGCCGCTGGATAACGATTGAATCCGTGATGCCGCCTCCCGCGTCCCGCCTGTTGTTGGGGCTTGGCATGCTGTGGACGCTGCCGAATACCTTGATCGGCCTGTTGCTTGGCGCCGCCGGCCTCGCGCGCGGCGCGCATGCGCGTTGGAGCCGGGGCGAGCGGGCGCTGGTCTTCGATCGTTGGCCCTGGGGGCCGGGCGGGGCGATGACACTGGGTAATGTCATTCTCAACACCAACGATGGCCTCGATGCCGAATGCCTGAGTTATGCCCACCGCGCCGGTGAATGCGAGGAGCCGCGAATGCGCCTGGGCGACCACGAGCGTGCCCACGTCTATCAGTACATGCTGCTGGGCCCGTTGTTCCTGCCGCTGTATTTCCTGCTTGGTGGGGTCGGCGTGCGGAACCCGCTGGAACGCGCCGCCGACCGCTATGCCCTGACCGGGCGTGGCTGGTGGCCATGGAAGGGGTGTTGAGGCGCCAGCGAGATGGCCATTTCCGCGCGATGGCCGACTTGCCAGCTATGCGGAACCGGGCAGCCGCCATTGGCGCGTGCCCGTATCGTTTCCAGCCATCGGAGCATGACGGTACTGTCTTGCGCCCGCTCGAACCGCTATACTTGCCGCCCGCGCCGAAGTGGCGGAATCGGTAGACGCAGCGGATTCAAAATCCGCCGCCCTTAAAAGCGTGTGGGTTCGAGTCCCACCTTCGGCACCAGGTAGACAAAAGGTTAGGCTTCGCGGCCTAGCCTTTTTTGTTTTGGGGCCCGGATTTTAGTGTGGGGCAGGTCAAGGGCTTGCTGCCCCAGTTCGGCTACGTTCTGGGCGGCGGCCATCATCTCTGCCGTTGCAATCGGAGATGTCAATCCGGCAGCCATGAAAAATCCCGTTATTGGAGGAGGGCAAGGTGCGGCGCGGCCGGTTGGCGCACCGTGATGCCCGCCACTCAGGCCGCCGCGTCCAGCGACAATTGTTTCTCCATGTGCCGGTACCAGCCTTCGCCGCGGGGGCTTTCGGCGAATACCCCGCAGCGGGTCATCGGCTCGGCGTAGATGTGCAGGGAGACGGCCATTTCGCGGTCGCTGGCGTTCTTGATGGCGTGGTACTCGTGTGGTGGGATCAGGCTGCCGGCGCTGCCGGTGCCGGCGATCAGGGTGCCGACTTCGATGAAGCGGAAATCGCTGCCGTCGCGTTCGGTCAGGTCGTACTGGGTGATTTCCAGTTGCCCGGCCCAGACGCCCTCGACGCACCACATGCCGTGGTGGTCGTGGATCGGCGTGCCCTGTCCCGAGCCCCAGGTCATGGCGATGACGGCATAGCCATGCTCCTGGCTGCGGTACAACTCGCGGCGGGCGTAGTGGCCGGGCACGGCCTGCCGCACGCAGGTGGGTAATCGCACGGTGCCTTCGCGCATCAACAGGCAAAGCTTGTGGCGAAGTTGGCGGACGATGGCGGTGCATTCGCCCCGGGAGACGGCCTCGTCGATGGCGGCGATCAGATGGTCGCGTCCGGGGAAGTCGCGTAGCGAGGCGTTTTCGGCGTTCATGGTCGAAGTGTAGGGCGTGTGCCATTGAGCTGCCAGCGGCCATGGAGGGCCGCGTTCGAATCCGTGAAAAGTGATGGATTCATGCGCCGGGCCGGGCTTGATGGGGATGGCAACGCCAAGTGGCGCTGTTCAGACCTTCCCTATAGACGGTTGAGGAAATTGCGGATTGCCGGGCCGAAGCGGGCGAAGTCCACCAAAAAGGCATCGTGGCCTTCGTGCGAGGACATCGCCAGCATGCGCGCGTTGACGCCACCCTGGCGCAGGCCGTCGGCGATTTCCTTCTGTTGCTCCAGCGGGAACAGCAGGTCGGTTTCGACGCCGATCACCAGCGCCTGTTCCAGTTTGAGCATGGCCAGCACGCCGAGGGCGTCAACGTGATGATCGCCGCAGCGCCGGGTCGCGCCTTCGCCGATGTCGAACCAGTCCATGGCCCGGCCCAGATAGAGATAGCAGTTGGGGTCGAATCGACGGACGAAGCGGCGCGCATGGTGCTCCAAATAGCCTTCGACTTCGAATTCGGCGGCGAACGGCGTGTCCTCGTCGCGGGCATCGGTTTCCAGCCGGATGCGGCCGAAGCGGCCCTTCCATTCCAGCGCGGAGCGATAGGTGATGACGCCCAGCTTGCGGGCGATGCGCATACCGGACTCGGGATAGCGGGCGTCGTCGTAGTCGCCGCCATTCCAGTTCGGGTCGAGGCGGATGGCCTCGCGTTGCAGCGAGCGGATGGCGATGGCGAAGGGCAGCGCGCGCGCCGCGCCGGAGATGTCCAGCAGGTTGAGCGCGAGGCCGGGGTGGCGCGCCACCATCGCCAGCGCGGTCATCCCGCCCATCGAGTTGCCGATCACGCAGGCGAGCTGCTCGATGCCGAGCGCACGCACCACGTGGGCGGCGGCATCGGCGCAATCCTCGATTGAGAGTGCGGGGAAATCCAGCCGGTAGGGACGGCCGTTGGTCGGGTTGGTCGAGGCGGGGCCGGTCGAGCCTTTGCAACTGCCCAGCGTATTGACGCAGATGACGAACCAGCGCCGGGTGTCGATGTATTTGCCCGGGCCGATCATCCGTTCCCACCAGCCGGGCGCCGGATTGCCGGCATGGCTGGCGGCGTGGGCATCGGGCGAGAGACCGGTATGGATGAGGAGGGCGTTGTCGCCGCCGGGGGCGAGTTCGCCCCAGGTTTCGTAGGCCATGCGCGCGCCGTGCAATGCGCCGCCGCGTTTCATCGGAAACGGCGAGGGCAGCGCGATGAAGCGGCTACCGGGCGGGGCGGGATCGGTCATGGTCGGGTGCGGTGGTGCATTGCGGCAATGTGCCACAACCGGAGGCTTGACGTGGCCGGCTCAATTCCCGCCGAGGGTGAGCTTGACCGGTTGGCGGGATGGCAGCTTGACCTTTGCCGCGGCCGATTCGATGTCGCCGTCCTGGCGGTTGGCCTGGCCGCTCATCGAGAGCCGCGCCAGCACCTCGACTTCCTTCAGGGCGGATAGTTTGAGTGTCGGCATCGGGCTGTCGGCATCGGTCAGGACGATCGATGCCGGCAGTGCATCCGCTTCCAGTTTTTGTACCGCGACCGGCATCGGCGGGCCGCCGGCGGCGCGGGCGATCACGAAGATGCGCGCGCTGGGCTGGAGTTTGGCGTCGCGGATGAAGGTGGAATCGAAAGCGACTTCCACCCGTAAACCGGCCGTTTCCGCGGCCTGGGTCGGCATGGTCATCGGCGCGAGTCCGGCTTCGGTGCGCGCCTGGTTGATCTGCGCCAGGAGGATTTCGCCAGTCTTCGCGTTGATTCTGGAGAGCAGCGGCATCCAGGTCTCGGCGGCTTTCGCGGCCTGGCCGGCCTGGTGTTGGGCGATGCCGAGGAACAGGCGCGCGGATGCGTGGTCAGGGGCGTTTTTCAACGCGGTTTCGAGCATGACCATGGCTTCGGCATCGAAGGCGCGGTCGTCGCGCGCCATCGAGCGTGCCTTGGCGGCTTCGGTCAGGATGTCCGCATCCTCCGGCATGAGCCTGGCGGCGCGGGTAAAGGCGTCGGCTGCCAGCCGCATGCGTTTTTCAGTGGCGTAGACGTAGCCCAGCCGACGCCAGACCTCGGCGTTGTCCGGCTGCATCTTCGCCAGGGTTTCCAACTGCGCGCGGTTTTCGGCCAGGGTGGTCGGCGGTTTCAGCATGGCCGGGTCGAGCGCGGCCGGGGTGCCGAAATGCCAGTACAGCGCGCCGCTTGCGAGGATCACCGCCAGTGCGGTGGCGCCGGCCAGGGGGCGCTGGCGCCGGGCCAGCGGGCGCAGCACGGCGAACAGCGTGAGCAGCAGCAACAAGCCGGCGGCGGCGAGAAAGGCGCTCATCATTCACCACTCCTGCTTGTCGTCGGTTGGCACCGATTGCTTGCGGCCTTGCCGGCGCACCAGCAGGAAGACCAGCGCGCCGCCGATCAGCACCAGCGCCACCGGGCCGAACCACAGCAGCAGGGTGTGCGATTCCAGCCGAGGCTTGTACAGAACGAACTCGCCGTAGCGGGCCACCATGAAGTCGCGGATCTCGGCATCGGTCTTGCCCTGGCGCATCAGCACCAGTACTTCGTTGCGCAGGTCGCGGGCGATCTCGGCGTTGGAATCGGCCAGCGACTGGTTCTGGCACATCACGCAGCGCAGTTCGTGGGTGAGTTGACGGAAGCGCGTTTCCTCGAAACCGTCACGGAACTCGGGCGGGGCGACGTCGCCCTTGACCTGGGCGGGCGCGGCCAGCGGCAGCAGCAGACAGAGGCAGGCGAGGGCGATGAGTCGACGTATCACGGGCGTTGTTCCGCTTTCGTCAGCGCAGGCAGCAGTTCGTCGCGGATCAGTGCCGGGGTCAGCACGCCGACGTGTTTCCAGACGATCATGCCCCGTCCGTCGACCAGGAATGTCTCCGGCGCGCCATAGATGCCGAAGTCGAGCGCCGTTCGGCCCTCGATGTCTTGCAGCACCATGTAATACGGGTTGCCGAGCTGTTCCAGCCAGCGCTTGGCGTCTTCCGGCTCGTCCTTCCAGTTGTAGCCGATGACGCGCACGCGCTTGGTCTCGGCGAAGGCCGAGAGGGCGGCGTGTTCCTCGCGGCAAGCCACGCACCAACTGCCCCAGACGTTCATCACGAACGGGGCGCCGCGCAGCTCGCCAAGGGTGACGGTGCGTTGCGGGTCGAACAATTCGGGCAGGGCGAATTCGGGTGCCGGTTTGCCGATCAGCGGCGAGGGCAGGGCGTCGCGGTCGGGGCGGCGGCTCATCCACACGCCGGCGGCGAGCAGGGCGGCCAGCGCCAGGAACACCGCCAGGGGCAACCAGCGTTTGCCGTTCATGTCGGTTTCTCCTCTTGGTATCGACGGAAGCGGCGGTCGGCGGCGGTGATGAACCCGCCCAACGCCACCAGGATCACCGCCAGCCAGATGAAGCCCATCATCGGCTTGCTGTGCACGCGTATCGCCCAGGCGCCATCACCCAGTGATTCGCCCAGCGCCACGTAGCGGTCGCGGAACAGGCCGGATTGCACGGCGGCTTCGGTCATCACCTGGCCGCCGCTGGCGTAGGCGCGCTTTTCGGGGTGGAGGATCGCCAGCCTGCGGCTGTCGCGGTTGATGCTGATATCGCCGACGTCGGCCGTGTAGTTCGGGCCAGTGGCCTGGCGCACGCCTTCGAAGCGGTATTCATCGCCATGCAGGACGATGCTCTGGCCCGGCTTCAGCGCCAGTTCGCGCTGCTCGTCAAGCGCGGCGTTGAGAAGCGCGCCGACCACGAACAGGCCAACGCCCAGATGCGCCAGCGCCATGCCCCACATTTCGCGGGTCATCCGTCCGCTTTTCTTCAGGCGTTCGTACACGAAGCGCAGGGTGCCGAGGGCGATCCAGGCCGCCGCGGCCACGCCGATCGCGCTCTTGGCCGCGCTTTGCGGCGCCAGCCACCAGGCGGCGGCGCCGGCGACGAACGCCAGCAGCGCCCAGGGGGCCAGTATCGCCAGCACGGTGCGCGGCTCCTCGCGCTGCCAGCGCGTCAGCGGCCCGAATGGCAACAGCAGGGCGATCGGCGTCATCAGAATGACGAACATCAGCGAGAAATACGGCGGGCCGACCGAAATCTTGCCGAGGTCGAGGGCGTCGGCCAACATCGGATACAGGGTGCCCAGCAGCACCATCGCGCAGGTCACCGAGAGCAGCAGGTTGTTGACCAGCAGCAGGGTCTCGCGCGAGAACGGCGCGAACGGCCGGGCCTCCGGCGTGGCGCCGGGCGCGCGCAGGGCGTAGAGCAGCAGGGAGCCGCCGACCACCACGCCGAGGTAGCCGAGGATGAACGTGCCGCGCTCGGGGTCGGCGGCGAAGGCGTGGACGCTGGTGATCGCCCCCGAACGCACCAGGAAGGTGCCGAGCAACGACAACGAGAAGGCGGCGATCGCCATCAGCAGCGTCCAACTGGCGAAGCTGCCGCGCTTCTCGGTCGCTGCCTGGGAATGGATCAGCGCCGCGCCGACCAGCCACGGCATGAAGCTGGCGTTCTCGACCGGATCCCAGAACCACCAGCCGCCCCAGCCCAACTCGTAGTAAGCCCACCAACTGCCGAGGCCGATGCCGAGCGTCAGGAAGCCGAACGCCGCGTTGGTCCACGGCCGCGTCCAGCGCTGCCAGCGCACGTCGACCTTGCCGTCGAGCAGGGCGGCGATGGCGAAGGCGAAGGGTACCGAAAAGCCCACATAGCCGAGATAAAGCATCGGCGGGTGGATGATCATGCCCGGGTCTTGCAGCAACGGGTTGAGATCGCGGCCCTGGGGCGCGGCCGGCAACAGGCGCTCGAACGGATCGCTGGTGAACAGCAGCAGGGCGATGAAACCGATCGCGACCACGCCCATCACGCCCATCACCCGCGCCACCACCGGCAGCGGCAGATGGCGAGAGAAGAGCGCCACCGCGGACGTCCACAGTGACAGCACCAGCACCCAGAGCAGCAGCGAGCCTTCGTGCGCGCCCCAGACGGCGGTGTAGCGGTACAGCAGCGGCAGCAGCGAATTGCTGTTCTCGGCGACGTAGCGCAGCGAGAAGTCCTGGGTGACGAAGCCGTGGGTCAGGATGACGAAGGAAAACAGCACCAGACCCAACTGGGCATGGGCCGCCGGCCGCGCCACGGCCATCCAGTCGCCGCGTCCGGTATGGGCGCCGGCCAGCGGGATCACCGATTGCAGCACCGCCACCAGCAGCGCCAGGCAGAGTGCGTAATGCCCGAGTTCGCCCAGCATCAGTTGGCGGCCGCCGGCTGGGCGTCGTCCACGCTGTGTTTCTTGTGCGCCTGGCCCATCTTGTCGGCGACTTCTTTCGGCATGTAGGTTTCGTCGTGCTTGGCCAGCAGTTGTTCGGCCACGAACACGCCGTTTTCCATCCGCCCGGTGGCGACCACCGCCTGCTTTTCGCGGAACAGGTCGGGCAGGATGCCGTTGTAGACCACCGGCAGGCGGGCATCGCCGTCATCCACTTCGAAACGCACTTCCATCGAGCCTGGCGCGCGTTTGAACGAGTGCTCCGCGACCATCCCGCCGAGGCGGAAGCGGGCCTTGTCGCCGGCCTCGCCGCGCAGCACTTCGGCCGGGGTGTAGAGATAGGCCACGTTGCGTTGCAGCGCCAGCGCGCCCAGGGCGACGGCGATGGCCGCGGCGGCCAGGATCAGCAGCACGGCGATCAGCCGGCGCTTGCGGGTCGGGTTCATGCGGTTTTTTCTCCCTGCCCGGCGCGGGCGGCGCGGCGTCGGGCCAGTTGCCGCGCGGCTTGCAGGGCGCGGGCGATTTGCAGCTTCGGCGCCAGCCAGTCCCAGGCCATGACGACGGCGAAGATGACGTAAGCGGCGGTGACGTATTCGCGGTAGCTCATGCGCCGGCTCCGGCGTTGCGCTGTACCCAATCCTTGCCGGCCTCGCGGCGCAGGTTGTCGGCGCGCGCGCGCGCCAGCAGCGAACCGATGAACCAGACGTGGGTACCCAGCACCATCAGCCACAGCGGCCCCTGCATCGACGGGTCCATCGAGGATTCGCCAAACATGCGGATGGTTTGGCCCTGGTGTAGCGAGTTCCACCACACCACCGAATAGCGGATCACCGGCAGCAGCACCACGCCGACGACCGCCAGCAGGCCGGCGGCGCGCGCGGCGGCGCGCCGGTCCTCGATGGCGTGATAGAGGCCGATCACGCCGAGGTAGAGGAACAGCAGGATCAGTTCGGTGGTCAGGCGCGGGTCCCAGTCCCACCAGGCGCCCCACATCGGCTTGCCCCAGATCATCCCCGTGACCAGCGTGACCAGGGTGAAGGCGGCGCCGGGCGCGGCGCAGGCCATGGCGAGGATCTCGCACAGCTTGATCCGCCAGATCAGGGCGATGGCGGCGTAGATCGCCATGCCGGCGAACACGCCGATGCTCATCCAGGCGGCGGGTACGTGGATGTAGAGGATGCGGAAACTGTCGCCCTGCTGGTAGTCACCGGGGATGTCGAAGCGGCCGCCCAGCGGCGCCAGCCAGTTGAGCGCCCAGGCGACGCCGAGGGCCATCAACAAACCGCCGATGCCATAGGCCCATGGCGCCCAGCGCGCGGCGAAGCGGTCGAAGTAAGGGGGCGAACCGAGTTGATGGAACCAGCGGACGACAGGATTCATTGCGGATTTCGGGCGGGCCGGCACGGGGCGGCGGCGGGAGTGCGGCGGGCGCGTGATGCGGGGGGAAGAATAACAGTCCGGAACCCGGGGCGGGGCCGCCTCGGCTGGCGGCCGATGGAGAAACGCCCGCGCGGGGCGGGCGTTCCTGTTTTCGAAAAAGTGTCCCGGAGCGTGCGGCGGGATTACTTCTTGAGCTGCGCGACCTGGTAATCGACCGCCGCCTTGATCTGCTCGTCGGTCAGGGAGGGGTTGCCGCCCTTGGCCGGCATCATGCCCGTCTTGCCAGTGAAACCTTCGATGCTGTGCTTGTAGAGCGTATCGACGCCTTGGGCGACACGCGGCTCCCAGACGGCCGCATCCCCGGTCTTGGGGGCGCCGGCGATGCCGTCCTTGTGGCAGGCGAAGCAAATCTGATCGTAGACGGCCTTGCCATCCACAGGGGCGGCGGCAGCGGTTTCGGGGGCGGCGGCGGTTTCGGGAGCCGGCGATGGTGCGGGCTGAGCCTCGGCGGGCGTTTCGGCCGCGGGGGCTTCGGTGGTGGCCGGGGCGGGGGCCGGAGTCGGGGTCTCGGTTGGGGCATCGACCGGCTTGTTGCAAGCGGCCATCGCCAGCAGGACGGAAGTGGCGAACAGGGTGGAACGCAGTTTCATAGGGATCTCCGTTGTGTGTGTGGCGTGCGGCTAGGCACAACAACGTCATTTGCGCATGACGGCGGCCATTGTCGTTCACCGGAGGTCGGGAAAGAGTTGACTTCGCTCAAGCCGGGTGGATTTCGGGTTTCGGGTTATTCGCCGGTCAGGGCGATGCGAAGCGCGGCGGCGGCGGTCAGTGGCGCCAGTACCGTCGCGGCGGCCAGTCCTGCGCCCATCATCAGCAGTGCGCCGGAGGCATCCAGCCCCTGTCCGGCGGCGACCACCGCGCCGGCGCCGAACACCAGTACCGGCACGTACAGCGGCAGGGCCAATAGCGCCAAGAGGATGCCGGCGCGGCGCATGCCCACGGTCAGCGCCGCCACCACAGCGCCGATCAGGCTGAGCAGCGGGGTGCCCAGCGCGAGCGTGGCCATCAGCAGCGGCAGTTGCGGGCGTGGCAGGTGGAGCAGCTCCGCCAGCAGCGGCACGGCGATCAGTACCGGCAGCGCGGTGGTCAGCCAGTGGCCCAGTACCCGCACCGCGACCAGCCACGACAGCGGCACCGGCGCCAGCAACCATTGGTCGAGCGAGCCATCCTCGGCATCGCCGCGAAACAGCGTGTCCAGCGCCAGCAGGCCGGAGAGCAGTACCGCCAGCCACAGCGCCGCAGGGGCGACCTTGACCAGCATCGCCTTGTCGTCGCCCAGGCCGAGCGCGAACAGCACCACCACCATCAGGGCGAACAGGGCCGGTTGCAGGGCGTCCCCACGGCGACGCCAGAGCAGGCGCAGGTCGCGTTGCAGCAGGGCGCGCGCGGCGGCGATCATGCCGTGGCCTCCCAGTGCGCGCGCGTCATCACCAGCTCGCGGGTGCGCACCGGCGGGGCGGCATAGGCGCCGTGGGTGGTGACGAGCGTCGCGCCGCCATCGCGGAGATGGTCGACGATCAGCCGGTTGACCAGCTCGATGCCATCCAGGTCGAGGTTGGCGTACGGCTCGTCGAGCAGCCACAGCGGCGCCGGCGACAGCCACATCCGAGCCAGGGAGAGCCGCTTCTTCTGCCCGGCCGAGAGCGTTCGCGCCGGGCTGTCCTCGTAGCCCGCCAGGCCGACCCGCGCCATCGCCTGATCGAATCCGCGCTCGCCGCGGCGGCCGTGCAGGGCGCAGAGGAATTCGAGGTTTTCCAGCGCGGAGAGATCGGCCTTGAAAGCGGGCAGGTGGCCGAGGTAGGCGATGGCCCGCGCGCGCGATTCGCGGTCGGCGGCGTGGCCGGCGATGTCCAGCGTGCCGGTGTCGGCGCGCAGCAGCCCGGCGAGGATGCGCAGCAGGGTGGTCTTGCCGACGCCGTTGTCGCCACGCACCAGCAGCGCCTCACCGGCCTCCACCACGAAATCCAGCGGCCCGAACAACGGTTCCTCATTACGGGAGAACGACAGGCCGCGCACGGCGAAGAGGGGCGAGGAAGGCGTGGGCGGCACGGTGGGCGGGCGCGGAAAGGGGCTTCATCTTAACTTGCGCCGCGTACACTCGGATTTCCTCACCCCGGCAGCACCCGATGCAGAGCAAGCTTCCCAAGGTCGGCACTAACATCTTCACCGTCATGTCGCAACTGGCCGTCGAGCACAAGGCGGTCAACCTGGGCCAGGGCTTTCCCGATTTTCCGCCGCCCGCGCGTTTGATCGACGCGCTGGAGCGCGCTATGCGCGCCGGCGACAACCAGTACGCGATGATGACCGGCACCCCGCGCCTCAGGCGGGCGATCGCCGACAAGACCGAGCGCATGTACGGCGTGTGTCCCGACGCGGATGGCGAGATCACCGTCACCAGCGGCGGCTCTGAGGCGATCTTCGATGCGGTGCAGGCGGTGGTGTCGGCGGGTGACGAGGTGATCGTGCTCGATCCCTGCTACGACATCTACGAGCCGGCGATCGAGCTGGCCGGCGGCCGCGCGGTGCACGTCGCGCTGGATGCCGAAACCTTCGCGCCCGACTGGCGGAAAGTGCGCGAGGCGGTGACGGCGCGCACCCGCCTGATCATCGTCAACAGCCCGCACAACCCGTCCGGGGCGATGCTCGGCGAGGCCGACATGCGAGAGCTGGCCGACATCGTGGTCGGGCACGGGTTGTGGCTGATCTCCGACGAAGTCTACGAGCACATCGTGTTCGACGGCGCCCGCCACGAATCGGCGTTGCGCCACCCGGCGCTGCGCGAGCGTGCTTTCGTCATTTCCAGTTTCGGCAAGACCTACCACTGCACCGGCTGGAAGGTCGGCTACGTGGTGGCGCCGCCACCGCTCACCGCCGAACTGCGCAAGGTGCACCAGTACAACACCTTCTGCACCTTCCATCCGGCGCAGACCGCGTTTGCCGAGATGATCGAGGCCGAACCCGGGCATTACGAGACGCTGGGCGCGTTCTACCAGGAAAAGCGCGACCGCTTCCGCCGACAGCTCGAAGGCACCAGGTTCCGCCCGCTGTCGGTGCCGGGCGGGTATTTCCAATTGGTCGATTATTCCGGACTCAGCGACATGAGCGATCTCGAATTCAGCCGCTGGCTGACCATCGAGCACGGCGTCACCGGCGTGCCGCTGTCGCCGTTCTACGCCGAGCCGCCGGCCGGGCAGCGCCTGCTGCGGCTGTGCTTCGCCAAGAGCGACGACACCCTCGATGCGGCCATCGAGCGGCTCGCGCGGCTCTAGACGCGGATGCCAGGGCGGACGCGATGACGGAACATTCGGCCCGCCTCGAGGTCAGAACGACCATGAAACCTCTGAACCTCGTCGCCATCGCCGCCGCGTTCGCCGTCGCCTCGCTGCTGGCCCTGTTCGCCCTGCGCCCGCCGCAGGCCGCCCCCTTGCTTCCCTCGGGAGAAAAACACATGACAGCGGATACGCAAACCATTGTCTTCGGAATGGGTTGTTTCTGGGGAGCCGAGAAGCGGATGGCCGCGATACCGGGTGTCCTGGATGTCGAATCCGGCTACGCCAACGGTGATGCGCCCGGGGCCGGCTACAACGACGTGCTGGCGCTGGAGCGTGAGATCAAGCGCGGCCGTTCCACCGCGCGCAACCATGCCGAGGTGGTGAAGGTTAGCTTCGACCCGAAGAAGGTGGAACTGGCGACCATCCTCGCCGCGTTTTGGGAAAACCACGACCCGACCCAGGCCGACGGGCAGGGCAACGACATCGGCAGCAATTATCGCAGCGCCATCTACACCACCACGCCGGAACAGCTCGCCCTGGCGAAACAGACCCGGGACATCTACCAAGCCGCGCTGACCCGCGAGGGGTTCGGCCCGATCGTCACCGAGATCGAGCCGCTCAAGGCTTATATCCGGGCCGAGGAATACCATCAGGACTACCTGGTGAAGAACCCGAAGGGTTACTGCGGGCTGGGCGGCACCGGGGTGAAGTACGCGATCGAAGGCGAATCCGGCGGCGCGCACAAGCCGCTCGATCCCACCACGCTCGATGCCAAGCGGCAACTGGTGGTGTTCGAGGCGGAAAACTGCCCGTATTGCGAGAAGTTCAAGGCCGACGTACTCGACCATTGGCGGGCCGAGGTGCCGGTGGCGCGTTCGCTCTCGTCGCAACCGCCAGTGGGCTGGCGGCTGGAGAAGGCGTTGTTCGCCACCCCGACCATCGTGCTGTTCGAAAACGGCCGTGAAGTTGCCCGCTACACCGGCTACGACGGCGACCGGGCGTGGTTCTGGAAATGGTTGGGCTTCCACCTGCTGACGCCCGAACAGCAGCGCATCGCCTTCGAGCAAGGCACCGAGCGGCCCGGCAGCGGTTCGCATCTGGACGAGAAGCGGGCCGGTACCTACGTCGACCCGATCACCGGCGCGCCACTGTTCCGCTCCGATGCCAAGTTCGATAGCGATAGCGGCTGGCCCAGCTTCTTCAACCCGGTCGAGGGTGCGCTGGAAATGCGCACGGACAACAGCCTCGGTATGCGCCGGGTGGAGGTGCTCAGCAAGAGTTCGGGCATCCATCTCGGCCACGTTTTCGACGATGGGCCGCCGCCCACCGGCAAGCGCTACTGCATCAACGGCAACGTGTTGAAGTTCGTTCCGGACGCGCCCTGACTATTTCCCGGCGTGATCGGCTTGGCGGGGCGCGACTCGATGGTCCGCGCCCCCTGGGTTTCGGCCTGGCCGCCGGGCTTGACTCGTCAACCGGTATGGCAGGCATTCGCACAGTAAAAACAGCCATTGATGCGAGAATTCGGCCAGCGGCGCTTCGCCTCCGCGACCGCGCCCTGGCAGTCAGCGTGATATCCAAGATCAATCTGATTCGAAGCGGCGGGCATGTAGGTACAACCGATCGTTACGTTGTGTACCTCATGGTCTCCGTTCGTCTGTGGGTTGGCGTTGAGGATGAACTTCGGCATATTCGTGGTTTCCGTGAAAAGAGGGTCTGCCTTTGATGGCGGGCCAATTTTGATGACGGGCCGTCTCATGGACCGAGACACGGGCGTCCGTTTCTCCGCTGACGATCGATATCCGAGGATTTTTGATGAACGATCTGCGTATTTCCCTCGTTCAAGGCGACACCCGCTGGCACGACCCTGCCGGCAATCGCGCCTGCTACGGCGAATCGATCTCGCACCTGAAAGGCTTGACCGATCTGGTGATCCTGCCGGAAACCTTCACCAGCGGCTTTTCCAACGAAGCCATCGAGAGCGCCGAGGGCATGGACGGCCCGACCGTCGCCTGGCTGCGCGCGCAGGCGGCGCTGCTCGATGCCGCGGTCTGCGGCAGCGTTCAGCTGAAGGTGGCGGGCGCGGTGTTCAACCGCCTGCTGTTCGTCACCCCCGACGGCGCGGTCGCGCACTACGACAAGCGCCACTTGTTCACCTTCGCCAACGAGCACGAACGTTATGCCGCCGGCCGCGCGCGGTTGAGCGTCGAATGGCGCGGTTGGCGCATCTGCCCGCTGGTGTGCTACGACTTGCGATTCCCGGCGTTCTCGCGCAACCGCTTCGATGTCGAACGCCCCGGCGCACCGGACTACGACCTGCTGATCTATGTCGCCAACTGGCCGGCGGCGCGCGCATATCCATGGAAGACACTGCTGGCGGCGCGGGCGATCGAGAATGTCTGCTACGTCGCTGGCGTCAATCGCGTCGGCCGCGACGGCAATGGGCTGGAGTACGCCGGCGACAGCAGGGTGGTGGATTTTCTCGGCCACTCGGTCAGCGAGGACGGCCCGCGCCCGCTGGTGAGCACCACCACCCTGCAATGGGACGAACTGCAAGCGTTTCGTGAGCGTTTCCCGGCACTGCGCGATGGCGATGTCTTCACGCTGGCCTGAAGCTCTGGTGAGGTTGATGAAGGGGCCGCCTTGCGGCCGGGAGGGCGAAGACTCGACAGGCGTTTCCCCCAAATCCGGCCGGGCTTCAGGATCGCCCCTTCCTGAACTTGTCCGGACGCGTGCCCGATGATTTGGCTCGGCAAGCCTTCCCCGATGCTTGCCCGGCTTCGTTCGCGGGGAGCGGAGAGGTCGTCGTCATGCGTAAGACGGGGCGCCACTTGCGTGGGCATGATCGTCGGCTACGTAAGCGGCTTCTCTTCATCCGCGATCCCGCCTGCTGTGCCTAGCTGCCTGTTGCACAACGGCAGATGACGTCGGCGTTTGATCCCGAGCCGCCCGGTGTCCGTGATCAAGGGCCGGCTGGCTTGACCTGAATTCCATCGCCACCTATCATGCGCGCCTCCGCCCGAATAGCTCAGCCGGTTAGAGCACTTGACTGTTAATCAGGGGGTCGTTGGTTCGAGTCCAACTTCGGGCGCCATATGCATCATGTACTTAGGCCGCGCATCGTCGCGGCTTTCGTCTTTTGTGGGTTGCTGAAAACACGAAAGCAACATGGAAGCGTCACCCTCGCTGCTTAGATCCCTTCCGTGTCTTCGGTGGCGTCGCATGCCCACGCTGCGCCAAGTATTCGCCCAGCAGCTCTGAGGCGTCACACCCAGAGCCTCAGCGAACTCCACTAGCTCAACGGCGTCGATGCGCCGCTCCCCGCGCTCGCACTTGGAGACGAAGGTCTGCGTGTTGCCAAGGCGCTCGGCCAGCTCGATCTGCGTCACGCCCACCCGCTCGCGGGCCGCCTTCGGGACGGCCAGCAGGAATTGGTAATCGTGGTTATGAGTCGATTGGGCCATCGAGCGGTGGCCGGCGGGTCACCGCTCGCTAGAGTCCGTATTGGATTAGTCAAAAATGGACTTTTTAGTCACATTGGCTCGGCGAGGGGGCATGAAGCGGATAGGGGTTCTTTGGGTCGTTCCGGTGGCCTTGGCCTGGATCGGGTCGAGGCTGATGCCGCGCAGTGAGCTTGTGGTTGCCAAGGCGCCCGCAGTAGTGGCCGAGGTGCCGGAGAAGCAGGCACAAGAAACCGAGGCACCGAAGCCAGAGCTGGATCGCCCAATGACGGCAGCGGAGAAGAAGGCGCAGCAGGAGAAGTGGTTCGGCGCAGAGACGATCGTGGCGGCCGAGCGCGCGGTGAGGGGTGAGCTGAAGGACCCTGACGCCGCGCAGTTCCGGAATGTGCGCGCCAACTACACGGAGGAGTTCGGCGTGGCGGCCTGCGGCCGGGTCAACGCTGAGAATGACTTCGATGGATACACGGGCTTCCGGCGCTTCGTCTCCAGCGGCAAGCGCGTGATCCTTGAGGGGGCGGGACAACATCACCGACGTATAGGCGGGTACCTGTCTTTGATGCGATTGCCATGAAACGATAAGGGCGCCGCGAAGATTTGGCCCGCTGCCGGCTTTTTCGGACACCAGGTTAAGCTAGCCTGGCTTTCTCCTCGAACTCGACGGGGCTCATATAGCCCAGTGTCGAGTGCCGTCGCCGGGGATTGTAGAGGTGCTCGATGTAATCGAACCATCGGCCCTTGCCTCATCCCCCGTCCTGTAGACCTTGCGGGTTGTCCGTTTGGTTTTCAGTGACGAGAAGAATCTCTCCATCGCAGTATTGTCCCGGACGTTGCCCGACCGGCTCATCGAGCAGGTGATGCCGTGGTCGGCCATCAGCCACCGAAACTGCTCGCTCGTATATTGGCCGCCCTGGTCGCCGTGGTGCAGCGCCCGTCGGGTCGAACTCCGCGCCAGATCGCCATGACGCGCGCGCCGGTGACGCGCTGAGCCGTCAGCTCCGCCTTCATCGTCCAGCCGATGACGCGTCTGGAGAACAGGTCGACGATAGCCGCAACGTAGCGCCATCCTTCGGCGATCCAGATATAGGCGAAGTCGGCCGCCCACTTTTGGTTCGGGGTCGATGTCTCGAAAGCGTGGTCGAGCAGGTCGTCCGACACCGTGGATCGCTCGTCTGCATCCTTCAGCAGCTCACGATGCCGCGGCCGGGCATGCAGTCCGTTCTGGCGCATGAGTCTCTCGATACGATGCAGGCCGCAGGAGAAACCCTCGGCCAGCACATCGTGCCAGGCACGGCGAGCACCATCATGGGTTCGGTCGTTGTTCTTGGAGTTGCGATCGATCGTCGTCACCAGTATCTCGTCGTGCCGGGAGCGGGTGCTGGGGACGCGGTTGAGCCGGACATGGAAGCCCGAGCGGAAGACATCCAGCGCGTCGCACAGCCATGCCGCCGACCGGATGTTCCGGTGCTTCGCGATGAAAGTGAACCTCATATCGCCTCCCTCGCGAAGAAGGCTGCGACTTTTTTAGGATGCCGCGCTCCGTCTTCAGCTTCACCACTTCCTTGCGCAGCCGGTCAATTTCCCACGCTGCCGCTTCGGCTTCATCTACCCATGGTCGGGAAATGCATGCCGCGGATTCCTCGTCAGATCGCGCCCCATTCCACAGCACATTCTCATGGAGGTCGAGGTCGCTTGTTGCTTGCGCTACCGCAACACCTCGATCTTTCGCCAGTCTTACCGCTTCAAGCTTGAACTCGTAGCTGAATTTCCTTCTCTGCATTTCAGATATCCAGTTCCGTCAAACACCCTGTCTCGCTTTCCACGAAACCGGCAGCGGGCCACGCCTTGGAGCGACCTTCGATGTGGAACGCGCCTCGATGGTCGGCATTCTTCAGGATATGCCGCGGGTGTTCTTTTTTTAAGCGTGAACTATCCCGCATGACTGCCGAGAGCCAGCCCAGTGTCAATCAGGCGATGGCTGAAGGAAAGCGGGTGAGGGCGGTCGTCACCGCCACCGGCGAGCTATCAATTTCGAGTTCAAGACCGAATAGCTGAAATTCGTCCTATCGGACAAGCATCATGAACGCAAAACTACTTATCTATTGTTCATGATATGGTTTGGCCCTGACTTCAGGGGATAGTGATGAAACATCTATCATGCGTGGCCATCATCATGATGATGGCTGGATGCGCCAGCATCACGAAAGGAACGACTCAATCCATCAGGTTCGATACGGTACGCCCCGATGGGGTGGCGGTTGAAGGCGCGGAATGCACGGCTACCAACGGCAAGCGCGCAACCACCTTCCGCTCCGGTCTTGAGGTGCGGATTAGGCGCGACAAAAGTGATCTGAACATCGAATGCAAAAGCGCTGGCCTCCCTGACGCTGAAGGGCGGCTGGTTTCCAACCTCAATTACGCGGGCTTGGGGAACATTCTTATCGGCGGCCTGGTGGGGATGGCAGTGGATGCCGGGACTGGCGCGAACCACTCCTACCCCGCTTGGGTCAGGCTGGTATTCGGGGAATACCGCTCCTTTGACCGCCGCAACGACGAAACACGCAAGCCCATGCTTGGGGTATTGGTCGGGGGCGTGCAGCCTAACGTCGTTGCGCAGGCAGATCCTGGTCTGCCAGAGGTCGCAACCACCGCACCGGCGCAGGTTCCCGCTGCCGCCTCTGGCTCCAACTCGGCACCAACCACTGTGGGCACTGAAGAATCGAATCGGAAATCATCGGCAGGACAGGAAGCTCCTACCCTGGTACCTGTGCCGTCTGCTGTGCCATTTCGTAACTGGCGGAACTGGAAGCCGGACTGATCTTGGTTAAGCGCTAAAGTAGGTATATGGCGAAGCAGTGTTGAAGCATGGATGCGCCTCTACTTTTCCCCGAAGCTTTCGTGGTCTCTCATTGGGGCCGCCGCCGAAGCCCTGTTGCAGTCATCCCGCACGTTTTCTATGCCAGTGCGCCCGCTGGAAGTCCGTGAATCCGGCGGTGGCGTGGAAATCACTCGGAAGCGGATGCTGGCCGAACTCGCCGCACTGAGCGCCGGTGCCGGCATGGCCAAAGGCGCGCTGCCGGTTTGCGCTTCAGCCCGGACACGGCGTGGTGTCCTGGGGCCGTCGGGTCCTGATCCGCCCGGTATTGTTGACAACTATCTGCGCCGCCAGTCTGACGCCATCGCAGATGCTGAGGGTGAGGTTGCTGCCCTGGCTCATGCCGTTGGGTAGGTAGCGCAGGTGGGGGCGGCCGGCGTTCGTGACGATCCTCAGGTGGCCGTTGCGGGTCTGGCGTACCAGCACGATGTCATTGGCACTGTCGGGTTGGTGGTTGCGGTCAGTGTCGCGGAAGACGATCCAACCGCGCGCCCATTGGTTGTCGCCGACACAGTGTTTGCCATCGCTCGGGCAAACCACCACTGGAGCGTTGGCCGAGATCGCCGAGATGCGGGCCAGGGCGAAATCGCTGCCGAGCTCCGAAACGGTCGTGCGGATGCGGCTGGCTTTCAGCAGGGTCTGCGTGCCGGGCAAGGCGATCCCGGTCAATATCGCCAGCATGGCCAGGGTGGTCATGGCTTCGGTCAGGGTGAGGCCGTATTGCCGCTTGGTTGCGCCGTGCATGCCGGTTTCCGTGATGAGGAGGCCCAGCTTCACAAGCGGTTGCGGATTCGCCCATCAGGCGGCGGTGGGCGGGCGTGTGGGAATTTCCCCGGCCGCCCGGGTGGGCATGAGCGGTTTGTTGAGGTTCCGTTCCCGGGCCGGTCCGTATCATGGCCGCATGCGCGATCACGATTCCGATGCCGGCTTCCACCTCGTTTCCCCCTATCAGCCCGCCGGCGATCAGCCGCAGGCCATCGAGAAGCTCGTGGCCGGTTTCGAGGCCGGCCTGGCGCAGCAGACGTTGCTCGGGGTCACTGGCTCCGGCAAGACCTACACCATCGCCAACGTGATCCAGCGCGTGCAGCGGCCCACGCTGGTGATGGCGCACAACAAGACGCTGGCGGCGCAGCTCTATGGCGAGTTCAAGAGTTTCTTCCCGCACAACGCGGTCGAGTACTTCGTCAGCTATTACGACTACTACCAGCCCGAAGCCTATGTGCCGTCTTCCGATACCTACATCGAGAAGGACAGCTCGACCAACGAGCATATCGAACAGATGCGCCTGTCGGCGACCAAGGCGCTGTTGTCGCGGCGTGACGCCATCATCGTTGGCACCGTCTCGGCGATCTATGGGCTGGGCGATCCGGACGATTACCTCAAGCTGCGCCTGATCCTGGCCAGGGGCGAGCGTATCGAGCAGCGCGATCTGATCCGTCATCTCACCGAGTTGCAGTACATCCGCAACGACACCGAGCTTCGTCGCGGCACCTACCGCGTGCGTGGCGAGGTGATCGACGTGCATCCAGCGGAATCGGAGATGGAGGCGCTGCGCATCGAATTGTTCGATGGCGAGATCGAGCAACTGTCGCTGTTCGATCCGCTGACCGGCGCGATGCTGCGCAAGATCCCGCGCTATACGGTGTACCCGAAGACCCATTACGCCAGCACCCGGGAAAGCGTGCTGAGCGCCATCGACACCATCAAGCTGGAACTGTCGGAGCGCTTGGAAGCCCTGTATGCGCAGAACAAGCTGGTGGAAGCGCAGCGTTTGCAGCAACGCACGCAATTCGATCTGGAGATGATGGCCGAGGTCGGCTTCTGCAACGGTATCGAGAACTACTCGCGGCACATGACCCGGCGCGCGCCGGGCGAGCCGCCGCCGACATTGTTCGATTACCTACCGCCGGACGCGCTTCTGGTGGTCGACGAATCCCACGTCACCGTGCCGCAGATCGGCGGCATGTATCGCGGCGACCGCGCGCGGAAGGAAACGCTGGTGAATTTCGGTTTCCGCCTGCCTTCGGCGCTGGACAACCGTCCGTTACGCTTCGAGGAATGGGAGGCGCGCTCGCCGCGCACCGTCTTCGTCTCCGCCACGCCCGGCTCGTATGAATTGGAAAAATCGCAGGGCGAGGTGGTGGAACTGGTGGTGCGTCCGACGGGGCTGATCGATCCGCCGGTGGAGATTCGTCCCGTCGCCACCCAGGTGGACGACCTGCTGTCCGAGATCCACGAACGGGCGGCGATGGGCGACCGTGTATTGGTGACTACGCTTACCAAGCGCATGGCCGAGAACCTCACCGAGTATCTCTCCGAGCACGATGTCCGGGTGCGCTATCTGCATTCCGATATCGATACCGTGGAGCGCGTGGAGATCATCCGCGACCTGAGGCTCGGCAAGTTCGACGTGCTGGTGGGCATCAACCTGCTGCGCGAGGGCCTGGACATGCCGGAGGTCTCGCTGGTGGCGATCCTCGATGCCGACAAGGAGGGCTTCCTGCGCTCGGCCGGTTCGCTCATCCAGACCATCGGCCGGGCCGCCCGTAACGTGCGCGGCAAGGCGATTCTCTACGCCGACAAGATCACCCGCTCGATGCGGGTGGCGCTGGACGAAACCGCCAGACGCCGCGAGAAACAGCTCGAACACAATGCCGAGCATGGCATCGTCCCGCAATCGGTGGTGCGCGCCATCGACGACATCATGGAAGGCGCGCGCGCCGATGCCGCCGAGACCCGGGCGGGCAAGGCCAAGGGGCGTGGCGGGCAGCGTCGGGTGGCGGAGGCGCACGAGGATTACGCCGCGATGCCGCCCGGGAAGCTGGCCGAGAAGATCAAGTCGCTGGAGGACGAGATGTATCGTCACGCCCGCGACTTGGAATTCGAGGAAGCCGCCCGCGTCCGCGACGAGTTGCAGAAACTGCGCGAGGTTGCGCTGTAGCGTTTCCACCGGTTTGGTTCCGCGTCGGTTCATCGCTTTGATGCGGCCGTAACGCCGCGCCTGCAATCCTGTCGTCTGATTCCCACACCACGGAGCAAGGCAACATGGGTATTTTCGATTTCATCAAGAACGCCGGCGAAAAGATTTTCAAGCCGGGCGAGGCCAAGGCCGAGGATGCCATCGTCAAGCACATCAACAGTTACGGGCTGGACATCAGCGGGCTGAAGGTGGAAGTCGATGGCGGTACCGCGGCCATCGAAGGGCAGGCCAGGGACATCGCCACCCGTGAGCGGGCGGTACTGGTGGCGGGTAACGTCGATGGCATCGAAAAGGTCGATGACCGCATGACGGTGGCGGCGGCTGCCGCGGCGGTATCCGGCGGTACCGATTTCAGCGCGGTGACGGGCGGCTCCTCGGCCACGGTTGGCACCGGTGGCGGCGAGTGGAGTTCGCGTACGTACACGGTGCAAAAGGGCGATACGTTGTCGAAAATCGCCAAGGAAATGTACGGCGATGCCAGCAAGTACCCGGCCATCTTCGAGGCCAACAAGCCGATGTTGAAGGACCCGGACAAGATCTACCCGGGTCAGGTGCTGCGCATTCCGGCCGACAACTGATCGAACCCCGATCTCGGAAAAGCCGCTCCACGAGGGCGGCTTTTTCGTGCGCGGCTTGTTCTTGGCGTGTCGCCGGCATCCGGCACGATCGGCCCGGGGCGATGTGCCGGCGTGTGGCGGAGTGGGGTTGGCGATGCTTTTCCAGATTTGGCATGCAATCGCGCCATGAGCGGGCATGGAAGCACGACGGCCGGTCCGCGGGGATGAGGAGCGATCGACATATTCGTCCACGGGAAGACAAATGACGGTTTCGCCAATGCTCTACCACCTGTAGAGTTTGACGGGAATTATTGGCGGAGTGCTTTCGGGTATGCGTCGGACGCCAGTCATGCTGTCGTTCGGTAAGTCCGCCTTCATTAACTGTCATATTGTTACAGGAGTTTTCCGATGACCGCAACAATACGAACCGATTTGCAAATTCTGCTTCCCGACGTTCCCGATCAGGCCGATGCCTGCGTGGATCGTCTGGTTCAGGAACTTGCCGGTCGCAATGGAATTGAGCGGGTGCACGTGCGACAGGCCGAGGGCGACACGCCCGCGCAACTGTGCGTGCACTATGACGCGGACGCGTTGCCGCTGGCCCGTATCCGCGAACTGGTCGAGGCCGCTGGCGCGGGCATCAGTGGCCGCTACGGGCATGTCGTGTGGAAAGTGGATGGCATCGGCCATTCGCGCCGCGCGCGCGGCGTGACCGAGCGGCTTCAGGCGCTCGATGGTGTGCTGGAAGCGCAGGCCAGCGCCGCCGGCCTGATTCGCGTGGAGTTCGATCGCTCCCGTATCCAGGAGGCGCGTATTCTTGAGGTACTTGCCGATTTGCGCGTCGAGCCGGTGGAAAAGCAAGCCAGCGACGCCGGCGTCGACCAGGAGGCGCCCAGTGTCGGTGCCGGTGCCGAGGTGCGTGAACACTCGGCCGATGATGGGCACGATCATGGTCACGGCGGGCCGCTGGGCCGCAATACGGAACTGATCTTCGCCTTGCTGTGCGGCGGCCTGCTGCTGACTGGCTATCTGAGCGAGCGTTTTTGGGCCGGCCTCCCGTCCTGGTGGCCATTGGCATGCTACATCGGTGCCTATTTCTTCGGTGGTTTCTACACGCTGCGCGAGGCCATCGACAATCTGCGCGCGCGTCGTTTCGAGATCGACACCTTGATGCTGGTCGCGGCGGCGGGTGCCGCGGCGCTGGGTTCCTGGGCCGAAGGCGCGCTGCTGCTGTTCCTGTTCAGCCTTGGGCATGCGCTTGAGCACTACGCCATGGGGCGCGCCAAGCGCGCCATCGAAGCCCTGGCCGAACTTGCGCCGAAGACCGCCACGGTGCGTCGTGGTGGACAAGTGCAAACGGTGCCGGTGGAAGACCTCACCATTGGCGACGTGGTGCTGGTCAAGCCCAACGAGCGCCTGCCGGCCGATGGTTTCCTGGTGGCGGGTAATTCCACAGTGAATCAGGCACCGGTCACGGGCGAGAGCATCCCCGTCGACAAGCGGCCCGTCACCGATCCGGCGATGGCCCGCGAGCGGCCCGATGGCGTGGAAGCCGCTTCGCGCGTGTTCGCCGGCACCATCAACGGCAGCGGTGCGATCGAGGTGGAAGTGACCCGCAAGTCCACCGACTCCGCATTGGCGCGCGTGGTTCGCATGGTCAGCGAAGCGGAGACGCGAAAATCCCCCACGCAACGCTTCACCGACCGTTTCGAGCGCGTTTTCGTGCCTGCGGTGCTGCTGCTGGCCGTGGTGTTGCTGTTCGCTTGGGTCGTGGTGGACGAACCGTTCCGTGACAGCTTCTATCGCGCGATGGCGGTGCTGGTGGCCGCCAGCCCCTGCGCGCTGGCCATCGCCACGCCAAGCGCGGTGCTTTCCGGCATCGCCCGGGCCGCGCGTGGTGGCGTGTTGATCAAGGGCGGCGCGCCTCTGGAGGAACTCGGCTCGCTGAAGGCCATGGCGTTCGACAAGACCGGCACGCTGACCGAAGGCCGTCCCCGCATCACCGATGTGGTGCCGGTCGATGGCGTCACCGAGCAGGAATTGCTGAAGGTCGCGGTCGCGGTGGAATCGCTGAGTGACCACCCCCTGGCCGCCGCCATCAGCCGCGATGGCCGAGAGCGGCTGGGCGACGAGGCCATCCCGCCCGCCGGCAACCTGGAAAACATGGTGGGCCGCGGCGTGAGCGCTCGCCTGGGTGACGAGACGGTCTGGATCGGCAAGGCGGAGATGTTCGGAAGCGACGGAATCGCACCGCTGGGCGCGTCGGCCACGGCCGCCATCGACCAATTGCGCCAGGCAGGCCGCACGACGATGGTCATCCGCCAGGGCGACCGCGATCTTGGCGCCATCGGCTTGCTCGACACCGCGCGCGATGGCGCCCCCGCGGCGCTGGCGCGCCTGCGTGAGCTGGGCATCTCGCGGATGATCATGATCTCCGGCGACCATCAGAAGGTGGCCGAGGCTATCGCCAAGGACGTGGGGCTGGATGAGGCCTGGGGCGATTTGATGCCCGAGGACAAGGTCGAGGCGATCCGCAAGTTGCGCGACGAGGACAAGGTGGCGATGGTGGGAGACGGCGTCAACGACGCGCCCGCCATGGCCAATGCCACCGTCGGCATCGCCATGGGGGCGGTCGGCTCGGACGTGGCCCTGGAAACGGCCGACGTCGCGCTGATGGCCGACGACCTGCGCCACCTGCCCTTTGCCGTCGGCCTGAGCCGGCACACGCGCGGGATCATCCGCCAGAACGTCTTCGTGAGTCTGGGCATCGTTGCCTTCCTGGTGCCGGCGACCATCCTCGGGATGGGCATCGGGCCGGCCGTGGCCATTCACGAAGGCTCCACGCTGCTCGTCGTGTTCAACGCGCTGCGCCTGCTGGTCTACCGCGACAAGGAGGCGGGCTAGTGATGTCCGCCCCGGGGGCGCATCTGCCGCCCGAAACCCGCATCGGCGCCGTATGGCGGCGCCGATGGAAGCATGGCCGTCATGCCCGCGCAACGGACATCGCGTTGGCGTTGCCGGCACGGCGGCCTTCCGCTGGCAAGGCGCCGTGCCGAAGCCGCGTCCCCGGGACGCCCGATTTCTTCGCCCCCCTTGCCACGAATCCCTTGGGCGTCTAACATTTCGCTCCCTTCGGGCGGTTAGCTCAGCGGTAGAGCACTACCTTGACATGGTAGGGGTCACAGGTTCGAACCCTGTACCGCCCACCACGAAAACCCTGGAACATGTGGCTTTTCGTGAGATTTGGAATAACCCGGCCATCGTGCCGGGTTATTCGTGGCCGCACGCCAGGGCAAGTGCATTCGCGCGCTTCAATGACCTGGCGGGCGTGATGACCAAGACCGAAGTCCCCAAGCGGTTCCCAGCCCGGCTCGTCGCATGGCGCGGATCCCCGGAGAGCCGCGAGACCCGCGAGCGGCACCTGTGCTTCAGTGGCTTCTTCCCGTGGCCGAAGGCGGCGCACCGGCGGCGACCGAGTTCCGCTCCACTGGATATCCGCAAGAGGACTTCGGTGGTTCGACTTCGAAACGCATCGACGCGGCGCAACTGGAACGCTCCCGTCGGGCGGGGCGCCGTTCTGGCTTGTCCCGTTGAAGCGGCCGGCGCTAGAATCGCGGGAGCTCCGGCGCTGCGCCGGGCGCGGTCGAACAAGGTGGCCCGCGGAAACGCCGGTCGAGCGTGTGACATGAACACTACCCACGTCCAACCCTGACTTGCCGACGCATTTCATCCGATGAAAGGCGCCGCGGCGCCTTTTTCGTGTTTCAGTCCCTACGATTTCCGTATCTCCATGATCAACATCACGCTCCCCGACGGCTCCCGTCGCGAATTCGAACATCCCGTTTCCGTCGGCGAGGTCGCCGCATCGATTGGCGCGGGCCTCGCCAAGGCCGCGTTGGCCGGCAAGGTCGATGGTCAACTGGTCGACACCGGCTTCCGCATCGACCGCGATGCCGAACTCGCCATCGTCACCGACAAATCGCCGGAGGCGCTCGACATCCTTCGCCATTCCACCGCCCATCTGCTGGCGCAGGCCGTGCAGCGCTTGTATCCGGGGGCGCAAGTCACCATCGGCCCGGTGATCGACAATGGCTTCTATTACGATTTCGCCTACGAACGTCCGTTCACGCCGGAAGACCTGCCGGCGATCGAAGCCGAGATGCAGAAGATCGTCAAAGAGAATCTGCCGGTCAGTCGCAGCGTGAAATCGCGTGACGAAGCCGTGGCCTTTTTCAAAGGCATGGGCGAGGCTTACAAGGCCGAAATCATCGAATCGATCCCGGCGAACGAGGACTTGTCGTTGTATTCGCAAGGCGAGTTCACCGATCTCTGCCGCGGCCCGCACGTACCGGCAACCGGCAAATTGCGCAGCTTTAAGTTGATGAAGGTGGCCGGCGCCTACTGGCGTGGCGACCATAACAACCAGATGCTCTCGCGTATCTACGGCACGGCTTGGTTGAACGACAAGGATCTGAAGACCCACCTCACCCAGATCGAGGAAGCCGAGAAGCGCGACCATCGCAAGATCGCCAAGGCGCAGGATCTGTTCCATTTGCAGGAGGAAGGGCCGGGCTTGGTGTTCTGGCATCCCAAGGGCTGGTCGATCTGGCAGGTGGTCGAGCAGTACATGCGCGGCGTCTATCGCGAGACCGGCTATGGCGAGGTGCGCTGCCCGCAGATCCTCGATGTCTCTTTGTGGCAGAAATCCGGCCATTGGGACAATTACCAGGACAACATGTTCTTCACCGAGTCGGAGAAGCGCACCTACGCGCTGAAACCGATGAACTGTCCCGGCCACGTCCAGGTGTTCAACCAGGGCCTGCACAGCTACCGTGATCTGCCGATCCGTTATGGCGAATTCGGTGCCTGCCATCGCAACGAGCCTTCCGGTGCGCTGCACGGCATCCTGCGCGTGCGCGGCTTCACCCAGGACGATGGCCACATCTTCTGCACCGAAACACAGATCGAATCCGAGGTCGCCGCCTTTCACCGGCAGGCGCTCAAGGTCTATTCGGATTTCGGTTTCAGCGACATCCAGATCAAGATCGCGTTGCGGCCGGAATCGCGCCTTGGCGACGACGCCACCTGGGACAAGGCCGAGGACGCACTGCGCTTGGCCCTGCGCGGAGCGGGGGTGGAATGGGAGGAATTGCCGGGCGAGGGCGCCTTCTACGGTCCCAAGATCGAGTACCACCTGAAGGATGCCATCGGCCGTACCTGGCAGCTCGGCACCATGCAGGTGGATTTCATGATGCCCGGCCGGCTGGGTGCGGAATACGTGGACGAGCACAGCCAGCGTCGCCACCCGGTGATGCTGCACCGGGCCATCGTTGGCTCGATGGAGCGTTTCATCGGCATTCTCATCGAGCACCATGCCGGCCAGTTCCCGGCCTGGCTCAGCCCCGTGCAGGCGATGGTGATGAACATCACCGATGCTCAGGCCGAGTATGTCGAAGGTGTCCGAAAAACCCTTTCGGATCAAGGTTTCCGGGTCGATTCCGATTTGCGGAACGAGAAAATCGGCTATAAGATTCGCGAGCACACGCTACAGCGCGTGCCGTACCTTCTCGTGGTCGGGGACCGCGAGAAGGAGAACGGCCACGTCGCGGTGCGCACGCGCGGGGGCGAAGACTTGGGCTGCATGAGCATCGAAGCCTTTGCCGAGCGCCTGCGTGCGGAGCACGCGCCACGGGCGCGGCCCGCCGCGTGAGCAAGCCCGGCCCGTGATGAGAAACGCGGGCCGGCTCGATTCCTTTCGGAGATTGCAATATCAGCACGTTCGATTCGAAGCAGAACCGTCGTAACCATGAAATCCGCGTGCCGCGCGTGCGCGTGATCGGCAGCGACGGTGAAATGATCGGTGTCCTCTCGCGTGACGAGGCCTTGTCCATGGCCGGGGAGGAAGAACTCGATCTGGTCGAGATTCAGCCCAATGCCGACCCGCCGGTCTGCAAGATCATGGACTTCGGCAAGTTCAAGTTCGAGCAGCAGAAGAAGGCCAACGAAGCCAAGAAGAAGCAGAAGCAGGTCGAGATCAAGGAACTCAAGTTCCGCCCGGTCACTGACGAGGGCGACTACCAGATCAAGCTGCGCAACATGCGTCGTTTCCTTGAGGAAGGCGACAAGGTCAAGGTCAACATCCGTTTCCGCGGCCGCGAAATGAGCCACCAGGAGCTGGGCCGCGAGATGGCCGCCCGGATCGAGGCCGACCTTGGCGAGGACATCGTGATCGAATCCCGCCCGCGTCTGGAAGGCCGGCAGATGGTGATGATGATCGCACCGAAGAAGAAGTGACGGCGGCGGCCCGGGCCGCCAGCAGTCGTTTTTCTTTCCCGCTAAAGATAGTCAAGGCGCTATAGAGTGCCGGGGAGTGCGCGCCATGTGAAGTTCCCATGGCGCCAGTTAACTTGTCTGAACACTTTACCCACGCTTGATGTGTTATGAATGCGGCACCCCTAATCGTCGAGGGTGCGGTCATGCCGAGATCGATGTTGTTGCCGATGGTGATTGTCCTGGGGCTGTCGCCTTCGTGGTGCGACGCCGCCGGCCCTGTCAACGGAGAGCAGAAGATGTCCAGCGCGGATGCGGAACAGGTATTCCTCCAACCAGCGGTTGCCGAACTGGCGCGCGCGGTGGCGAAAGGCGACGAGGTGGCGATCCGGCGCCTTGCCCCGCAGGCCGATCTCAATGCACAGGGGCGCGATGGCGTCACTTTGCTGGAATGGGCGGTATTGAACAAGCGTCCCGGCTCGCTGAAAGCTTTGCTTGAGGTGGGTGCCAATCCGTCGCAGCAGGGGCTGGATGGTGAGACGGTGATCCACTTGGCGGCGCAGGCGGACGATCTGGTCTATCTGCAAACCTTGTTGAAGGCGGGGGCCGATGCCAATGCGCTCTCACGTAGCCAGACCAACGCCCTGGTCTCGGCGCTGGATGCGGCGAGGAAGGACCACCTGTCGATGCTGCTGGAGGCGGGCGCCAAGCCCGACCAAGCCAATCTGGTGGGTTACACGCCGCTGCATGCCGCCGCCATGTTGCGTGATTACGATTCGGTTCTGGTGCTGCTCAAGCATGGGGCCGATCCACGGGCGCGCAGCAAGAACGGTGCGACTTTTCAGAGTTTCGTTTTCCCGGATGCCAAGCGCGTGCCGCTGAATGCCAAGGCCAAGGAGGGACAGCGCGAGATACGCGCCTGGCTGCTGGCGAACGGCGTTGAAGCCGAAGGCAGGCCGCAATGAACGCCGTGGTTTCGCCTACCCATGGCGGCACGCTCGCCGAGCGGCTGCATGGCACCGAGCCGAAACCGCTCGACGTGGTGATGCCGAAATTGATCTACGACATCTACGATTACGACGGCAACGGGCGTCTGGATGGCGCTTTGGACTGGCGTCCCTTGCGCGACGAGGAGCTGCGCGCATACGGTGTCGATCCGGCGTTGCAGGTCAACAAGAAGAATGGCCTGCTCTCGCAGGTCTATACCGACGACCAGGGCAATTTTGCCCTGGTCTATGCCGGCTCCAACGAATTCAAGGACTGGATTCCGACCAATTTCGGCCAAGGTCTGGGTTTCGAGACCGCGCAATACAGCCAGGCGATCCGTCTTGCCCAGGAGGCGCAGAGAGCCTTCGGCGACAATCTGGTCTTGAGTGGGCAGTCGTTGGGCGGCGGGCTTGCCGCTTCGGCTTCCATGGTGACTGGCGTTCCGGCGTTGACCTACAACGCTGCCGGCGTTCACCGCCGGACAGTGGAAAGGTTCGGGGTATCGTTCGACGAAGCCAGGGAGATCGCCGCCGCGGGCAACATACGCAGCTACCGCGTCGATGGCGACATCCTGACCCAGGTGCAGGAAAAAACCCCGATTCTGCGGTCGATGATGCCGGATGCCGTGGGCGTGCAGATCGATCTTCCCAACCCTTATCCCGACGTGCCGGTGACAATCAAGCAAGGCGTGAAGCTGCACCTGATCCATGCGGTGATCGATTCGATGGATCAACGCTATCCGGAATGGCGTCCACAGCGGGAGGATGCGCTTCAGCGTGACGGTGACGGATTACTGTTCCGAGAGCCTGGAAAAGGCGGGGTGGAGGATCGTTCCGGTCTTGGACGACTCACGCCCGGCGGTCATCCGGGCAAGCCTTTGGAGGAACCGCCGATTCGCCTGCTCGACGACCCTTCACACCGCGACCATGCGCTCTACCGGCAGTCCTACGACGGGCTCCGGCAATGGGAGGAGGCGCGCGGTGTCGTATCCGGTGGCCATACGGTGAACTTGGCTGGCGCATTGGCGGCCGAGTCGCGCCATGCCGGTGTGCGCAATATCGACCAGGTGTTGGTGAGCGATGACGGCAGCCGTGCGTTCGCCATGGAATACGATGCGAGCAAACCGGATGGGCGGAATCTGGTGATGGTGGAAACCTCGCAGGGTGTCCATACCTCGCTGCTCCAGAGCAGCCAGCGTGCCGAGGCCGAATACCAGCAGGCGCTGTCCGCCTCCACGGCGCAGGCCGAACAACAGGCGCATCAGCAGCAGACCATGCCGCGCGGTCTCTGAACAATACGAAAGGCGTACAGGGGCGCCGGGCGGCTTCGGCGTCGTGATCGAAAGCTCGGCGAAGTGGGTGCGTCCCACTTCGGCGGGGCGGCCTTATGGGACATCGGGTGTGTTGCCGGTGGGCCACTCCGCGGGCAGCCGAATGATCGAATGAGTTGTGGGGCTGGCGCGCGCCTCGTGCCGATGACGACGTTGCATCGTCCGGCCGGGTGGCGCGCCGTTCCCTGTATGGCCGCGTGCTGAAAATTTGATTTGGATCAAATTCATGGCATCATGCCAGCAATTTCAGTAAATTCTGAAAATTCGGAAATAGACATGCTGAGTCCCTTGGTTCAGGGTTTTGTGCTGCATTTCGGCGAGATGGGCAGTCGCTGGGGCATCAACCGCACGGTCGGGCAGATCTATGCCTTGCTCTTTCTGTCGCCGCGCCCGCTCAATGCCGACCAGATCGGCGAGGCGCTGGGTTTCTCACGTTCCAACGTCAGCATGGGGCTGAAGGAATTGCAGAGCTGGCGGCTGGTGCGACTGCAACACTTGCAAGGGGACCGTCGCGAGTATTTTTCCGCGCCCGAGGATGTCTGGGCCATCTTCCAGACCCTGGCCGCGGAGCGCCGCAAACGCGAGATCGAGCCGACGCTCAGCGTGCTGCGCGCCGCCTTGCTGGAATCCCCCGAGGCAGCCGACGACCGTCACGCCCAGACGCGCATGCGCGAGATGCACGAATTGATCGAACTCGCCACTGGCTGGTTCGACGAATTGCAGCGCATGGATCGCGAGCGCCTGGTCGAGCTGATGCAGCTTGGGCGCAAGGTAGGCAAGTTGCTGGACGTGCGCGACCGTTTCATTGGAGGAGGAAAGTCAGATGACTGAAGGACTCGATCCACTATTGCTGGCACGCATTCAGTTCGCCGCCAACATCAGTTTCCACATCCTGTTTCCGACCATCACCATTGCGCTGAGCTGGGTGCTGCTTTACTTCAAATGGCGTTGGAATCGCAGTGGCGACGCGCGTTGGATGGATGCCTATGGCTTCTGGGTCAAGGTGTTCGCGTTGTCGTTCGCGATGGGTGTCGTCAGCGGCGTCACCATGAGTTTCCAGTTCGGCACCAACTGGCCGGGCTTCATGAACACCGTCGGTAACATTGCCGGACCGCTGCTGGCCTACGAGGTGTTGACCGCGTTTTTTCTTGAAGCGGCCTTCCTCGGCATCATGCTGTTCGGATTCCGCCGGGTCGGCAACCGCATGCACACGCTGGCGACGCTGCTGGTGGCCGGTGGCACCCTGTTGTCGGCATTCTGGATTCTGGTGCTGAACTCGTGGATGCATACTCCCACGGGTTTCGAGTTGCGCGAAGGCGTGGCGCACGTCACCGACTGGTGGGCGGTGGTGTTCAACCCATCCATGCCTTACCGCTTGGGGCATACGGTGCTGGCTTCGTTCCTGACCGTGGCCTTCCTGATTGCCGGCCTCTCGGCTTGGCGTTGGCTGCGCGGCGATCGTGGCGCCGACGTGACGGCGGCGATGCGTACCGGCGTATTCCTCGCGATGGCGCTGATCCCTTTGCAGATTTTCATCGGCGACTTGCATGGCCTTAATACGCTGGAGCACCAGCCAGCCAAGATCGCCGCCATCGAATCGGTCTGGGAAACCGAACGCGGGGCGCCGCTCGTTGCCTTCGGTTTGCCCGATGAAGCCGCGCGCCAGACCCGTTATGCGGTGGAAATCCCCAGGCTCGCTTCACTCATTCTCACCCACGATTCCGATGGCCAATTGCGCGGGCTCTCCGAGTTTGCCGGCGAACATCCGCCGGTCGCGCCGGTGTTCTTCGCCTTCCGGCTGATGGTCGGGATCGGCGTGCTGATGCTGCTGGTGGGGATATGGGGCGCATGGCGGCTGTGGCGGCGCGGCGAGCCCACCTCCTGGCTGGCGCGCGTTCTGGTGGCGATGACCTTTTCCGGTTGGGTCGCGGTGCTGGCCGGCTGGTATACCACTGAGGTCGGCCGTCAACCGTGGCTGGTGCAGGGGGTGTTGCGTACCGCCGATGCGGCTTCGACCGTGCCGGGCACGCAGATTGGCCTGACTCTGGCGGGCTACCTGGCCGTCTATGCGGTGTTGCTGGCCGCCTATCTCGGAGCGCTGCGCCATCTCGCCGCCAAGGCGGTGGCCGAGCGCGGAAAGCCGGAGGCCGAAGGGCCGCCAGTGATGGCTTTCGTCGCCGATGAGACGACGACGGTCGAAGACGCCGGGACGATGACCCTGGGCAAGGAGAAACACGATGATTGATCTGACCACCCCCGCCGGCTGGCTGCCGCTGGCCTTCCTGGCGGTGATGGGACTGGCGATGCTGCTTTATGTGCTGCTCGATGGCTTCGATCTCGGCGTCGGTATTCTGATGCGCGGCGCGGGCGATGCCGAGAAGGACCTGATGCTCGCCTCGATCGGCCCGTTCTGGGATGCCAACGAAACCTGGCTGGTGTTGGGCGTGGGGGTGCTGCTGGTGGCGTTTCCCGCCGCGCATGGGGAAATCCTCGGCGCCCTCTATCTGCCGGTGGCGCTGATGCTGTTCGGCCTGATTCTGCGCGGAGTCGCTTTCGATCTGCGGGTCAAGGCCGATCTGCGCCACAAACCGTGGTGGAATCGCGCCTTCTTCATCGGCTCGTTGAGCGCCGCGCTTTCTCAAGGCTACATGCTGGGCCTGCTGGTGATGGGGTTCGATAGCGGTTTCTGGGCGCATGCGTTCGCCGCCTTGATCGGCTTGTGCGTTGCCGCCGGCTACGTCCTGCTGGGAGCCGGCTGGTTGATCGTCAAGGCCGAAGGCGCGCTGCAAGCGAAGGCGGTGAACTGGGCACGCTGGGCGTGGTGGGGGACCGCGCTGGGTGTCCTGGCGGTTTCGGTGGCCACGCCGATGTTGTCGCCCTACGTCTTCGACAAATGGTTCACGCTCGAGCGCCTGCCGCTGCTGGCGCTGGTGCCCATTGCCACCGCGATATTGTTTTTCGTGCTTTGGCGCAGTCTGAGTCGGTTGCCGCTGCGGCTGGCGGCTGGCAATGAATACGGTATCTGGGTGCCGTTCGCGGCCGCGGTCGGCATCTTCGTTCTGGCGTTTTATGGCTTGGCCTACAGCCTGTTCCCGTGGCTGGTGGTGGACCGGCTGAACATCTGGGATGCGGCGGCGGCGCCGGAATCGCTGATGGTGGTTTTCATCGGCACCTGCGTGGTGCTTCCGGTGATTCTGGCCTACACGGTGTTCGCCTACCGGGTTTTCGGCGGCAAAGCCGAGGCGTTGGATTACGGCTGGATAGAGCCCGAGGCCGCGCCGGATCGCCCGGCTTGCGGGCGCGATGGAAAGTCCGCATAATGCCTGGCTCTCCGCCTCCGGGCGGGGAGCAGGACCCGCCTGTCGCCCTGGCGACAGGCCCATCACCGATCAGGGCAGGGAAGGAAAGCGCGGTTGCCACCGCCGCCTCGGTCAGTCGACACATTCAAAGGGAATCACCATGCCGAAGATCAAATCGCATCGTGCTGCCGGTAAGCGGTTCAAGAAAACCGCCAGCGGCAAGTTCAAGCGTGGCAGCGCCAACCGCAGCCACATCCTGACCAAGATGGCCACCAAGCGGAAGCGCAACCTGCGCCAGCCGGCTTATGTGCGCTCCGAAGACGCCGGCCGCATCGCGCGCCAGCTGCCCTACGCCTGAGGAGGACTGAACCATGGCACGAGTCAAGCGTGGCGTCACCGCACGTCGCCGTCACAAGAAGATCATCAGCCAGGCGAAGGGCTACTACAACGCCCGCCGCAAGGTTTTCCGCGTCGCCAAGCAGGCGGTCACCAAGGCGCAGCAGTACGCCTACATCGGCCGCAAGCTGAAGAAGCGTCAGTTCCGCAGCCTGTGGATCGCCCGCATCAACGCCGGCGCGCGCGCCAACGGTCTGAGCTACAGCCGCTTCATGAACGGCCTTTTGAAGGCCGGCATCACCCTCGACCGCAAGGTGCTGGCGGACATCGCCGTACACGATGCGGTCGGCTTTGCCGCACTGGTGGAAAAGGCCAAGAGCGCCCACGCCGCCTGATCGTGCCCGCGCGCTGCATGCGCGGGTTGCCGACGAGTCGTACCGACGGGGAAGGGCGCGAGTCCTTCCCCGTTTCCTTTTGTCATCTTCCAACCGGCGTTACCCTCTTCCGATGAGTGAAATCGACACCTTGCAATCCGCGGCGCTGGCCGCCATCGCCGCCGCCGATGCGCCCGATGCGCTTGAAACGCTGCGCGTTTCCCTGCTTGGCAAGTCCGGCAGGCTGACCGCGCAACTCAAGACGCTGGGCGCATTGCCGCCCGAGGCGCGCAAAGCGGCCGGCGAGGTCATCAACCGCGCCCGTGACGCGATTGCCGATGCGCTGGCCGAGCGTAAGGCCGTGTTGGCCGCTGCCGCGCTCGATACGCGCCTGGCCAGCGAATCCATCGACATCACTCTGCCGGGACGCGCTGGCGAGACGGGCACGCTGCACCCGCTGACGCGCACCATGGAGCGCATGGTCTCGATCTTCGGCCAGATGGGCTACGAGGTGGCGGAAGGGCCGGAAATCGAGGACGACTGGCACAACTTCGAGGCGCTGAACTTTCCGCCGCACCACCCGGCGCGCGCCATGCACGATACCTTCTACTTTCCCGATGGTCGCTTGCTGCGCACGCACACCTCGGGCGTGCAGATACGCTACATGCTCGATCACGTCCGCGCCGAGCGGGAGCCGCCATTGCGGATGATCGCGCTCGGCAAGGTCTACCGTTCCGATTCCGACCAGACCCACTCGCCGATGTTCCATCAGCTCGAAGGTCTGCTGGTGGACGAGCGTGCCACCTTCGCCGACCTCAAGGGCACGATCGCGGAATTCCTGCGCGGTTTCTTCGGGCGGGATTTCGAGATGCTGTTCAAGCCGACCTATTTCCCCTTCGTCGAACCCGGCGCGGACGTGGTGATCCGCTGGGAAATGGAGGATGGCGCCTCGCGCTGGCTGGAAGTGCTGGGCTGCGGCATGGTGCATCCGAATGTGCTGAAGGCGGTCGGTCTCGACCCCGAGCGTTACACCGGCTTCGCCTTCGGCATGGGCGTGGAGCGCTTGGCCATGCTGCGCGAGGGCGTCAACGACTTGCGCGCCTTCTACGAGAACGACGTGCGCTTCCTGCGCCGTTTCGCCTGATTTGCGTTCCGCCCGCCCGCGGCGGCATCCATCTTCCATCACGATGATATCTGTGCCATGAAATTCTCCGAAAATTGGCTGCGTGAGCATGTCGCCACCGACATCGACACCGCCGCGCTGGAACGCCGCCTGACTATGATCGGGCTGGAAGTGGAAAGCATCGAGGCGCTCGGCGTCGCGCTGGACAAAGTGCTCGTGGCCGAGATCGTTTCCGCCGCCAAGCACCCGGAAGCCGATCGCCTCCAGGTCTGCGAGGTGGAGGCCGGCGCGCACGGCCGGTTGCAAATCGTCTGCGGCGCGCCCAATGCGCGGGCGGGCTTGAAGGTGCCGCTGGCAATGGTGGGCGCGAAGCTGGGCGAGATGGTCATCAAGACGGCCAAACTGCGTGGCGTGGAATCCAGCGGCATGCTGTGTTCGGCCAAGGAACTGGGCCTGGACAATGATGCCTCCGGGCTTCTGGAGCTGCCTGGCGATGCCCCGGCCGGCACGCCGCTGGCCGATTATCTCGGCCTGCCGGACAACGTGATCGAGCTGGGCCTGACGCCCAACCGCGCCGATTGTTTCTGTATCCGCGGCATTGCCCGCGACCTGGTCGCGGCGACCGGCGGCGAACTTTCCGCGTTGGAGATCGAGACCGTCGCGCCGGTCATCGATAGTGCGATGGTGGTGGAGTTGAATGCCGGCACCGATGCGTCGCGTTACGTCGGCCGCGTCATCGAAGGGGTGGATGCCGGCGCGCGTACGCCATTGTGGATGGCCGAGCGCCTGCGTCGCAGCGGCATTCGTCCGGTCAGTTTCCTGGTCGATGTCACTCAGTACGTGATGCTGGAACTGGGCCAGCCGATGCACGCCTTCGACCGCGACCTGCTGCGCGGGCCGGTTGGTGTGCGCCGTGCGCGCAAGGGCGAAACGCTGAAGCTGCTGGATGGTCGCGACGTGGCGGTGGATGACGAATTCCTGCTGATCACCGATGCCGACAAGCCGGTGGCGTTGGCCGGGGTGATGGGCGGCTTCGACAGCCGGGTGAGCGACGCCACCCGGAACGTCTTCCTGGAAGCCGCGCATTTCGCGCCCGAGGCGATCATCGGACGTTCGCGCAAGCTCGGCCTGCATACCGATGCCGCGCACCGCTTCGAGCGTGGCGTCGATCCCGAACTGCCGCGCATCGCCATCGAACGCGCGACGAAGCTGATCCTCGACATCGCCGGTGGCCAGCCCGGTCCGGTCGTCGAGGCGGTCGACGCCGCCGGCCTGCCGAAGCCCGCCTCGATCGGGCTGCGCCGTGGCCGCATCGCCCGGGTGCTGGGCATCGACATCGCCGATGCCGACATCGAACGCATCCTGGGCGCGCTTGGCTTTGTTTTCGCTGGCGATGCCGAGGGTTGGCGGGTGACGCCGCCGACCCGCCGTTTCGACATCGCCATCGAAGAGGACTTGATCGAAGAGGTCGCTCGTATCCATGGCTACGACCGCATCCCGGTCAGGTTGCCGGGCGGCGCGGCGCGCGTGGTCGCGCCGGATGCCGGGCGGGTGCCGGAATGCGATCAGCGCCGTCAGTTGGCCGCGCGCGATTGGCAGGAGGCGATCAATTACGCCTTCGTCGATGCCGGTCTGCTCGCCAAATGGCAGGTCGAGGGCGGCGTGGCGCTGGCTAATCCCTTGAGCGCCGAATTGGGCGTGATGCGGCCGATGCTGCTGCCGGGCCTGACGGCCGCGCTGGGGCGCAATGTGGCGCGCCAGCAATCGCGGGTTCGCCTGTTCGAAATCGGTCGCGTCTTTGCCGCGCCCGCCGCGGCTGGTGAGGCGCCGGTGGAAATCGAACGCATCGCGGCCGTTGCCTGTGGTCATGCGGTAGCCGAGCAGTGGGGCTTGGCCTCGCGTCCGGTCGATTTCCACGATCTCAAGGGCGATCTGCAATCGCTGGCGGCCCTGTCCGGTGCCCGGCTGGCGTTCAGTCGTGGGACCGAAGCCTTCGGGCACCCGGGCCGCTCCGCCGACGTGTATCGCGACGGCCGGCGCATCGGCTGGATCGGCGAACTGCATCCCGGCCTCTGGGATGAGCTTGGCATCGGCCTGCCGGTGGTCGGTTTCGAACTGGATCTGGCCATGCTGGCGCGTCGCGGCGCACGTCGGGCCGAGGCTTCCTCGAAATTTCCCTCGGTTCGCCGGGACCTGTCCCTCCTGGTACCCGAGGCGGTCGAATGGCAGGCGCTGGCCGATACCGTCCGGCAGGCGGCGGGGGGGCTGCTGCGCGACTTGCGCCTGTTCGACCGCTATGTCGGCAAAGGGGTCGATTCAGGTTTCAAGAGTCTCACTATGGGCTTGATTTTGCAGGAGGAATCACGCACGCTGACCGAGCTTGAAGTGGACGAAGTGGTGGCCAGCGTGATCGAAGCGCTGGCGCGCGAACATGGTGCCAATATCAGGGGATGAGTGGCGATGGCGTTGACCAAGGCGGAAATGGCCGAGCGTCTTTTCGATGAAGTCGGCCTCAACAAGCGCGAGGCGAAAGAGTTCGTGGATGCGTTTTTCGACACCTTGAGGCAAGGGCTGGAAGGCGGACGGCAGGTGAAGCTGTCCGGCTTCGGCAACTTCGACCTGCGCCGGAAGAACCCGCGTCCCGGCCGCAATCCCAAGACTGGCGAGGAAATCCCGATCACCGCGCGCACGGTGGTGACTTTCCGCCCCGGGCAGAAGCTCAAGGAGCGAGTGGAGGCTTATGCTGGACCCAGGTAGCAACAAGGAGCTGCCGCCGATCCCGGCCAAGCGCTATTTCACGATTGGCGAAGTCAGCGAGCTGTGCGATGTCAAGCCGCATGTGCTGCGCTACTGGGAGACCGAATTTCCCAGCCTGAGCCCAGTGAAGCGGCGTGGCAACCGCCGCTACTATCAGCGTCACGACGTGCTGATGGTGCGGCAGATCCGTGGCTTGCTCTACGAACAGGGCTACACCATCGGCGGCGCCCGCCTGCAACTGGAGGGCGAAAGCGGCAAGCAGGAGTCCGCGCTGTCCAGCCAGATCATCAAGCAGGTGCGGTTGGAGCTGGAAGAGGTCCTGCACTTGTTGAAGCGCTAAGCGGCTGCACATCGTCTATAATGGCCGGCCTCTCGGGGTATAGCGCAGCCTGGTAGCGCACTTGTCTGGGGGACAAGTGGTCGTCGGTTCGAATCCGGCTACCCCGACCAAAAAAGTCAACGGCAACATGGACTTAGCTCTGTGTTGCCGTTTGTCTTCATAGGGTGTCACCCTATTGCCACCCTATGCGGCTCGGCTTCCCGGAACGTTTCGGGAAATCCAGAAAACCCCGGAAATTCCGGGGTTTTTTGTTGTCCGGCTGTCTGTGGCGTCCCGGGAGGGTTGATTGAATCCGGGGGCAACTGGCAGGGGCGGGGGCAGCCCAATAGGCCCGTGGAGGGTTGCTACCCTCACGGAGTCGCTTCCAGCGGTCAATCGGCAACGGTTGCCCTTGACGAAGTCGCGCAGATGCCGGATAAGGCGGCAGGATGCGTATGGGAGAGCCGCTCTCGCGTCCCGGGTTGGGGGGCTGGCGTTTTGATGGCGAGCTCTCGCAGTAGCCTACGGAGAGTCGCCCTCGCGCTTGCGTTGGTTGGCTGGCGTTTTACCCTGAAGCAAATCCTTGTCGTTTGACATTCCCGCCAGGGCTTTCGCGGTGGCTGCTCGAACCGGCTGCTCTCTTCCTCTCACTTGTATAGACATCGGGTGTTGTCACTGTCCCGTTCACCGTATCTATGTATGGAGTGCTTAGGGGGCAAAGCCTCGTTGCCGGCCAATTCGGCAGCGACTGATTTGTTTGGTGGTGAAGTGATATTTCTTCATGTCCGTCCTCATCGTTGACGGGCTTTTATAAAGGCGGAGATACGGCGCGCATGGGCAGGGCATGGAGAAAAGCCCGCTTCGGCGGGCTTTTGTGTCAGTTTCTTGGGTCTGCGATCAAGCGTGCTGGCGAGCCGTACAGTAGCAATACTTTCGCGCCCACTTGAAGTGCCGGCTCGGGGCCTTGCACGACACTCATTAGGTTGCCGTTTTCTGTCTGTACGACGTATTCAATACCGGTTGTAGCGCTGGCACCACGTTCGGCGGCCGCCCCAACGATTCCGCCGACTACCGCGCCGCCGATGGCGCCGATCACGTTGGCGGAATCACTGCCTCCAACGTTCGAGCCCACGACCGCGCCAGCGGCAGCGCCGCTGGCGGTTCCAACGCCGCGTGATCCGTCAATGCGTACTGGGCGTGCGCTGATTATTGTCGCACCGACAGATCGATTGACTTGTCCAACGCTACCAATCGAGTAGCTATCCGGGCGGACGTTCGGCGTGCAGGCCGGGAGGGCAAGCGCGCATAAAAGCGATAGCGTGAGTCCACGCATCTACTCGGCCTTGTTCAGGTCGGCGGGGAACATCGGGCGTGATACGTCAACGGTCTCAAGCGCCTGGAGGAACTTGGCGATGTTGTTCTGCGCCGACCGATTGATGGATTCGCGGGCGCGAATGACGCCAACGAAAGCATAGTCGAACGGTACGGTGCCTTCCGCCTCGATATCTTGCGTATAAATGATGCCGCCAGTCGCGCGGTCGATCAGTTCGTAGCGGGCGATGGTCTTGGTGGTCATGGATGCGCCGAAGTTAGGTATGTCAAGCGCGAGTATCTTCACCGACAGGCTTAGCTTGCGAGGTGCGTCATCCTTGAAGATTGCCATGCGGTTGATGGCTTCAGTGAGTGCGGTCTGCCACATTTGCGGCACTTCATGTTGAGCGGGTGCCGGGATCTTGCCCTTCGCTTCGTCTGGCCGCGCAAGCGTTACGGTGAGCGAGCGCATTTCGGCATCAATCTTTTGCTGGCTTATGCCGACATCCGGAACAGAAAAGTTGAGTGGTGGATTACTGGCACACCCCGTCAGGACGCCTGCCGCGATAACGAGTGCGAAGATCTTTGCTTTCATGGGTTCCCCATCTGGTTGTTGTCAGCCCTTCCGCCTGGCCGCTGTATCCGTTGCCAGGTTGATGGATTCGTACTTTGATCGATCCAAGGTCTTGCCACCGATCTGCCAATCGCATGGTGTGCCTTGTATTCCCCGAACTGCTTGTTGCCGTTGACAACATACACTCCGTTAGCGCGTATTGCCAGTTCCTTCGAGTTGTGCTGAGCCATCGACGTTGATTAAAGGGCCATGAGCATCGAATCACTTGATTCGAGTGCCGATGCCAGCCACTGGTTCGTGGATGGCTGGGTGGGAGCGCGTTGTTCTCCAGGCGTTATCGGCCCCGGGGCGGTTCATTGGGGAATTGCAGGTGAATATGGTTTTCGGCGTTCATGATGGGGACGATCCAGGCAAGCCTCGGAAGGCTCGCATACGCTTTCCCGGCTTCCCGGCTTCCCGGCTTCCCGGCTTCCCGGCTTCCCGGCTTCCCGGCTTCCCGGCTTCCCGGCTTCCCGGCTTCCCGGCTTCCCGGCTTCCCGGCTTCCCGGCTTCCCGGCTTCCCGGCTTCCCGGCTTCCCGGCTTCCCGGCTTCCCGGCTTCCCGGCTTCCAGGCTTCCAGGCTTCCAGGCTTCCAGGCTTCCAGGCTTCCAGGCTTCCAGGCTTCCAGGCTTCCAGGCTTCCAGGCTTCCAGGCGATACGCCAGGCAATTTGGCAATGACGCGTATTCATATGGCGGAGCTGCGCTAATGAACTGCGTGTATACCGGAGGCATGGGGGGGCATGCCGCTCGTTCCGTGCGCGTGGGCGGGGCATCGGGGGATGGCGCCGAATTCGGTTCCGGTGTGGGGCGTTGCCGTGGCGCGTAGCCGAAATTGCCGGGGAATTGCCGCACTTAAATGAAAGACGCCGGGAAAATCCCGGCGTTTTCTCGGTCATTGTTTTCGTGGTCGGTCAGCTCAACCGCGCCCGCGCGGGCCGCGATTGCCGCCGCCGGGTTTGGGGCCGCCCGGTTTAGGGCCGCGGCTGCCTGGCGGGCGGGGGCCACCGGGGCGAGGCCCGCGGTTCTGGCGTGGGGCCTGGCCATATGGGTTGAAGCCGGGCGTGGCGTGATCGGAGGGGAAGCTGGGGGCGTTGCCGGGATGCCCGTAGGGGTGTTTCGGTTTGCCGGGCTGGCCGCGGTTGCCTTCGCCCTGGCGGAAGCCGCCACCGGCATTGGGGCCGGCCGATTTGCCGCGCGGTTTATTGCCCCACGGTTTCTTTGGGCCGCGGCCATCGGCGTTGCGGTGGCCGGTGGGGCCGGTATCGACGCCCTCGGGCACGTACCAGGTGCGCATCGCCGCCGGGTTGCTGTCGCCACGTTGTTCGCCCGGACGCATGCGCTGGCCCTGCGGGCGCGGCCCTTTGGGCTTGAAGGTCTTGTTGGCCTGCTTGGCGGCGGCCTCGCCGCTGATTGTCAGGCCCCCGGTTTTCCGGGGGGCGCCGCGACGGCCGCGATCTTCGCGCACATGGTCGAAGCGGCGCAGCTCGCGGCCTTCGTCGGCGGTATTGTGGCCGCCGATGTAGCCGCCCTGGCTCCTGCGCTCGCCCCCCAGGTGCACGGTGGATTTCGCCGCGCGGCGCTGGCCGATTACCGGCAGCAGCGTCAGGGCGGCGGGGATGCTGTCTTCCAGCCCCACGGATTTCTGCAACGCCGTGACCTGGGCATCGGTGAGTTCCTGCGACTGCCCGCGCAGGAGCGGCTGCGGCAGGCTGACGTTGCCGTAACGGATGCGCTTCAGCCGCGAGACTTGGCAGCCCTGCGATTCCCACAGGCGGCGCACTTCGCGGTTGCGGCCTTCGGTCAGGGTGACGCGGAACCAGTCGTGCGAATCGGTGCCGGACATGCGCTCGATGGCGTCGAACTTGGCCGGGCCGTCCTCCAACGTCACGCCGCGCCGCAGGTGCTCGACGAGCTTTTCGCCGACCGTCTCCTCGCCTTCGGGCGCGCGCACGCGGCAGACGTATTCGCGTTCGACATCGAAGCTTGGGTGCATCATCGCGTTGGCCAGCTCGCCATCGGTGGTGAGCAGCAGCAGGCCGCTGGTGTTGATGTCGAGGCGGCCGATCGAAATCCAGCGCGAGCCTTTCAGTACCGGCAGGCCATCGAAGATGGTCGGGCGCCCTTCGGGGTCTTCGCGGGTGGTGACTTCGCCTTCCGGCTTGTTGTACATGAGGACGCGCGGCGACTCGGTCAGCGCGCTGGCGATGAAGCTGCGGCCATCCATGTCGATCTTGTCGCCGGCCTTGACCGACATGCCGACCTTGGCCGGCTCGCCATTGACGATCACCTTGCCATCGGCGATGCGCTGTTCCAGCGCGCGGCGCGAGCCAAGCCCGGCCTGCGCCAGTACCTTATGCAGGCGTTCTTCCAGCTTGGCGGTGGCGGGCTCGGCGCCGTCGCGTTTCAAGGACAGCCTGCGGCGTTCGTTGTTGTTGCTCATTGCATGCTCCTGACTTCGCCATCGGCGGCGATGTCGTGTTCTTCGTGTTCGGGAGGGGAGGAAGGGGGCGATGCGGCTTCGGCGGCATCGTCCGGCGTGGGGGCGGCGGCGTTGGCGGCTTGCCGGTCATCGGCGGATGCCGGTGCGGTTTCGGTTTCTTCGCCATCGCCCGCGGGATGTTCGGGCAGGGGGGGCTCGTCGCGGGTGTTGGCCGCGCCGGGCGGTTCCGCCGCCATGTCGGCGTTGGCGCCGGCGGCGATTGGGGCATCGTTGAAGTTGAATTGCGGGTCGAGTTCGCCGAAGTCCTTGAGTTCCGACAGCGGCGGTAGTTCGTCGAGTTTCTTCAGGCCGAAATAGTCGAGGAAGGTCTTGGTGGTGCCGAGCAGTTCCGGGCGGCCGGGGACGTCGCGGTGGCCGACCGAGCGGATCCAGTCGCGCTCCTCCAGCGCCTTGATGATGTTGCTGTTGGTGGCGACGCCGCGGATCTGCTCGATCTCGCCGCGGGTGATCGGCTGGCGGTAGGCGATCAGCGCCAGGGTTTCCAGGGTGGCGCGGGTGTATTTGGTCTGGCGTTCGGCCCACAGCCGGGAGACCCACGGGTGGACATCGGATTTGACCTGGTAGCGCCAGCCGCTGGCGACTTCCACCAGTTCCATGCCGCGTTCTTCGCAGGCGTTCCGCAATTCGGCCAGCGCGGTTTGCAGGCCGCCTTCCGGGGGCGGCTCGTCCACGGTGAACAACGCCGCGAGCTGGGTAAGCGTGAGCGGCATGCCGGACGCCAGTAGCGCGGCTTCGACGATGCGGTTGATCAGGGATTGTTCCATGGCAATCAGGTCTTCGGTTTCGTCATGCCGGGGCATGGACGGCATCGGGGGTCATTCGCTGGCGGCCTCGGTGGCCGGCTCGGCGTCGTCGAACTCGCTCCGCGGTATCTCGGCCTGGGCGTCCTCGCCGAGGGCGAGTGATTTGACGTAGATAGGGGCGAGGGGGGCTTCCTGCACGATCTCGACCAACTGTTCCTTGGCCAGAGTCAGCAGGCCGAGGAAGGTCACCACCGCGCCCAGCCGGCCCTCCTCGGCGGTGAACAGCGATTCGAAGCGGTGGAAGGCGCCATCGCCCAGCAATTCCATCAATTCGCTCATGCGTTGGCGCACGCTGAGCGCATCGCGCCTGATCGCGTGCTGGGTGAACAGTTCGGCGCGTTTCAGCACGTCGTGCAACGCCAGCAGCATTTCGCGCAGATCCACTTGCGGGGGCTCGCGCGAGACCTTGTGGTCGGGTACGTGCTGGGCGGCGGCGCAGGTGGTGTCGCGCTCCTGCCGGGGTAGGGTGTCCAGGTCCTCGGCGGCCTGCTTGTAGCGCTCGTATTCCTGGAGGCGGCGCACCAGATCGGCGCGTGGGTCTTCCTCGACGCCTTCGTCGTTGACCGGGCGCGGCAGCAGCATGCGCGACTTGATCTCGGCCAGGATCGCGGCCATCACCAGGTATTCGGCGGCCAACTCGAAACGCATCTCGTGCATGGCCTGGATGTAGTCGACGTACTGGCGGGTGATTTCCGCCACCGGGATGTCGAGGATGTCGAGATTCTGCCGGCGGATGAGATAAAGCAGCAGGTCGAGCGGCCCTTCGAAGGCTTCGAGGATCACTTCCAGCGCGTCCGGCGGGATGTAGAGATCCTTCGGGATTTCCAGCACCGGCTGGCCGAGCACCGTCGCCAGCGGCATTTCCTGCTGCTGGGGATGCGTGGGCATGGCGGGTGCGGTGGCCTCGTCGGCGCGGTCTTCGGTCATGGATGCGGGAAGGGCCGGGCCGGAGCCGCGGCGGAGGAAAGGGCATCGATACAACATCCGATCCACGACCGTCTCGCCACGGGGGCGGGTCGCGCATGAAATCGGGAGGAAGGCGAGCGGCGGCGCCGGATGACGGACGCGTCGGGCCTCGCGTGCGGCTAAGGGTAAGCGCAATGCGGTTGGCATGTAAAGCAGGTCGAGCGGCCCTGGGCGCGGTCTGCTACGCTCGCCCACCCTCAATCCGTCCTCCATTGCGATGTGGTATCTGATCGAAGGTTTCGACGGCGCCGAAGCGCTGCCGCGGCGCGCCCTGCACCGGCCCGCCCATCTGGCGCGGCTTGCGGGATTGCGCGATGAAGGCCGCCTGCTGGTGGCCGGGCCGTGTCCGGCGATCGATGCCGAGGACCCCGGCCCGGCCGGCTTCAGCGGCAGCCTGGTGATCGCCGAGTTCGCCTCGCTCGACGCCGCGCGCGCGTGGGCGGAGGCCGACCCTTACTTGACTGGCGGCGTTTACGCGCGGGTCGAGGTGCGCCCGTTTCGCAAGGTGCTGCCATGAGCCGTACCGAAGCCGATATCCCCCGGCTCAACCCGGGGCGCATCGAGCGCATGCGCGAATTGCTCGGCGCGGCTTTCGCGCCCACCGAACTGGATATCCGCGACGACAGCCACAAACATGCCGGTCATGGCGGCGGCGCGCACGGCCATGGGCATTTCAGCGTGCGCATCGTCAGCGCTCGGTTTGCCGGGATGACGCCGCTGGCCCGTCATCGCGCCGTCTACGCCGCGCTTGGCGAGATGATGCGCGAGGACATTCACGCGCTGGCGATCGAGGCGCGCGCGCCAGCCTGAAGCCCGGCCACGCCATTCGGGCGGCCCCCGGCGCATCGGCGGAAACGGGCCGTGCCGGCGCGACCCGACAACGGCGGCGCTACCGGTATACTCGCGTGTCGGATTGCCGATGCCGATGATGAGATGCCTCCCTCCAATCCACGGAGGCGGGCGAGAGTTCATCCAAATCCTGTCCGTGAACCCGATCGCGGAGCCACCTGTATCGCCCATGCGCCTGTCCACCATCAAGCTTGCCGGCTTCAAGTCCTTCGTCGATCCCACCACCCTGCATCTGCCGACCAACATGACCGGTGTGGTCGGGCCGAATGGCTGCGGCAAGTCCAACATCATCGACGCGGTGCGCTGGGTGATGGGCGAATCCTCGGCCAGCCGCCTACGCGGCGACAGCTCCACCGACGTGATCTTCTCCGGCTCCAATTCGCGCAAGCCGGTCTCGCAGGCCACGGTGGAGTTGCTCTTCGACAATAGCGACCACGCCATCACCGGCGAATTCGCCGCCTTCAACGAGATATCGGTCAAGCGCTCGGTGGGCCGCGACGGCCAGTCCAGCTATTACCTGAATGGCGCCAAGGTGCGCCGTAAGGACATCACCGATCTGTTCCTCGGCACCGGCCTGGGGCCGCGCAGTTATTCGATCATCGAGCAGGGCATGATTTCGCAGGTCATCGAGGCGAAGCCCGAGGAACTGCGCGTTTACCTGGAAGAGGCCGCCGGCATCTCCAAGTACAAGGAGCGGCGAAAGGAAACCGAGAACCGCATCCGCGCCACCCGCGAGAACCTTGAGCGCCTTACCGACCTGCGCGATGAAGTCGGCAAGCAGTTGAACCATCTGGCCCGGCAGGCGCGTCAGGCCGAGCAGTACACCGCGATCCAGGCCGAGCGGCGGATCAAGGACGCCGAATGGAAGGCGCTGCAATACCGCGCGCTGGATGCCGACCTGCAACGGCACCGGCAGGCGCTGGCCGCCGACGAGACGAAACTCGAACAATTGGTCGCCGAGCAGCGCCAGGCCGAGCGCGAGATCGAGACCGGGCGCGAGCGTCACCAGTCGGCGATCGATGCCCATGCGCAGGCGCAGGCCGAGGTCTACCGCGTCGGCGGCGTGCTGGCGCGGCTGGAACAGCAGATTCAGCATCAGCACGAACTCGCCACCCGCTTGGTCACCGCGCGCGACGAGGCCGAGGCCGCGCTTTCGGAAGTCGTCGCCCACATCGGCAGCGACGAGGAAGCCTTGGAGATGCTGCGGGAAAGCCTGCTGGACGCCGAGCCACGCCTGGCCGAGTTGCGCGAGGGTGACGAAGCGCGGCAGGAGGCCCTGCGCGAGGCCGAATCGAAGCTGGGCGACTGGCAGCAGCGTTGGGAGACGCAGAGCCGCGAGCAGGCCGAGGCCGCGCGCGCCGGCGATGTCGAGCGCACCCGTGTGGGCTATCTCGACCGCCAACTGCTGGATGCCGAGCGTCGCCGCGAGAAGCTGGCCGAGGAGCGCGCCGCGCTGGACCTGGATGCCCTGGCCGAAGCCTTCGCCGGACTGGAGCTGCGCCACGAGGAGCAGAAAACCGGCATCGACACCCTGCAAACGCAGGTCGAGACGCGCAAGCAGTCCGTCACCGACTTGCAGGAAGAGCAGCGTCAACTGCAATCGCGCCTGGCCGAAGCGCGCAAATCGGCGCAGGAGAAGCGCGGCCGCCTGAGTTCCTTGGAAACGTTGCAGAGCGCCGCGCTGGGGCAGGAGCAGGGCGCCGCGGTGGCCTGGTTGCGCGCGCGCGGGCTCGACAGCGCGCCGCGCGTCGGCGAGGCGCTGACGGTCGAGCCCGGCTGGGAAGCGGCGGTGGAAGGCGCGCTCGGGCAGATGATCGAAGGCGTGCTGGTGGCCTCGCCGGAAAGCCTGGTCGATGTCCTGGGCGAACTGGGCGAGGGCCGGCTGGCGCTGGTCGCGCCGGAAGCGGGCGAAGCCGCGTTCGCGCCGACTTCGCTGGCGGCCAAGGTGCGCGGCCCGTTGGCGATCCGCCGCATGCTGGCCAACCTGCACACGGCCGAATCGCTGGCCGAGGCGCGCGCCATGCTGCCGCGCTTGCCCGAGGGCGCTTCGGTCATCACCCGTGGCGGCGAGCGCATCGGCGCGGGTTGGCTGCGCGTACTGCGTTCGGGCGCGGCCAAGCAGGGCGCGCTGTTGCGCGAGCGCGAGATTCAGGCGCTGCGGGCCGAGATCGAATCGTTGCAGGAAAACGAGCGCGCGCTGGAAGAGCGGATCGCCACGCTCCGCGACCGCGCGCTGGCCGCCGAGCAATCGCGCGAGGAGGCCCAGCGCGCGCTCTACCAGGCGCATCGGGCGGTATCCGAACTGGCCGGGCAGTTGCAGAGCCAGAAGGGGCGGCTGGAATCGGCGCGCGGCCGGCTGTCCCACATCGACCAGGAGCTGGCGCAGATCGCCCAGAGCAATGCCGAGGGCGAAGCGCAGACCCGCGAGGCGCGGGAAAAACTCGAAACCGCCATCGAACGCATGGCCGAACTGGAGGATGCCCGGCAAGTGTTGGATGCCGAACGCCGCCGGCTGGCCGAAGCGCGTGACGCCGCCCGCGAGCGCGCCCGCGAATCTCGTGAGACCGCGCACGCACTGGCGTTGACGGTGGAAACCCAGCGTACCCAGGTCGACTCGCTGACCCGAGCGCTTTCGCGCATGGGGCAGCAGCGTGGGCAACTGGATTCGCGCCTGGGCGAGTTGTCCGCGCAACTGGCGCAGGGCGACAGCCCGGTGCAGGCGCTGGAGGCCGAGCGGCAATCGGCGCTGGATGAGCGCGTGCGCGTCGACCAGGCGTTGGCCGCTGCGCGCGCCGCGCTGGAAACCATCGAATCCGAACTGCGCGCTTTCGAGCAGACCCGCCAGCAGCGCGATGGGCAATCGCTGGCCCAGCGCGAGGCCATCGGCCAGCGCAAGCTGGACCAACAGGCGGCGATGATCGCGGCCAACCGTTTGTCCACCGAGGTGGTCGAAGCCGGCTTTGTGTTGCAGGAGGTCATCGACGGCTTGGCCCACGATGCCGAAGCGGGCGCCTGGGAAAAGGCCGTGACCGACTTCGATGCCAAGCTGCGCCGGCTGGAGCCGGTCAATCTGGCCGCCATCGCCGAGCACGCCGAGGCCGAGGAACGCAAGAAATACCTCGATGCCCAGGATGCCGACCTGATCCTGGCGCTGGAAACGCTGGAAGACGCGATCAAGAAGATCGACCGCGAGACCCGTGGCCGCTTCAAGGACACCTTCGACCGCGTCAACGCCGGCGTGCAGGAACTGTATCCGCGCCTCTTCGGCGGCGGCCACGCCTATCTGGAACTCACCGGCGAGGACTTGCTCGATACCGGCGTCGCCATCATGGCGCGCCCGCCGGGCAAGCGCGTTTCCAACATCTCTCTGCTGTCCGGCGGCGAGAAGGCGATGACCGCGGTGGCGCTGGTGTTCGCCATCTTCCAGCTCAACCCGGCGCCGTTCTGCCTGCTCGACGAGGTCGACGCCCCGTTGGACGAGGCCAACGTCGGCCGCTTCACCGCGATGGTGAAGGAGATGAGCCAGGCCGTGCAATTCCTGTTCGTCACCCACAACAAGGCGACCATGGAGGCTGCCGAGCAGCTCTCCGGCGTTACCATGCGTGAGCCGGGCGTGAGCCGATTGGTGTCCGTGGATCTTGCGGAAGCCTCGCGCATGGTCGGCGCTTCGTAAGCCATCAACGGGATACCTCATGTCCGACACCACGCTCATTCGCATCGGCATCCTGATCGCGGGTGCGATTCTCTTCCTGGGCATCTGGCTGGCCAGCCGGCGGCCGGAGAAGGCCGGGCAGGGGCGCCGGGTGCGCGGGGCGGGCGGGCGCAGCGAGCCGACGCTGGGTGATGGCATCCGCGCCGAACTGGACGAAGCCGAGGCCGCTGGGGCGACGGCGCAGCCGGAGCTGGGCCTCGATGCGCCGGTGCAGAAGCACGAACTCGGCCGCCGCGCCGACGACCAATTCGACAAGATCGTCTCGCTGTTCGTCGCCGCGCGCGCCGGACGCACCCTGCGCGGCCCGGACATCGTGGTCGCCGCCGAAAAGGCCGGGTTGGTGTTCGGCTACATGAACGTGTTTCATCGCCTGATCGACCGCAAGCCGGAGGACGGTCCGGTGTTCAGCGTCGCCAACATCATGAAGCCCGGCAGCTTCGATATGGCCGGGATCCATGCGGTGGAAACGCCGGCTATCGCCTTTTTCCTCACCTTGCCCGCGCCGGTCAGCGCGCTGGAAGCCTGGGAAACGATGGAGCCGACCGCTCAGCGCATGGCGGAACTGCTCGACGGCGTGGTGCTGGACTCCGACCGCAACGCGCTGGGCCGCCAGCGCATCGGCCACATCCGTGAGGAACTGCGCGCCTACGACCGCCAGCGCGAGGCGCCGCCGCTGACCAGGCCGGGGCGCTGGTGAGGTCGGCCTGATCGATCGAGGGCTTGTGTCGCCGCCAGTCGCGCGGCCGCGGCCAACTGGTTCGCGGCGGCGGCGGGACGGACGGGGAGGCCCGTGGCCAAGCGCCATCGAACGAATCGTCGCCAGCATGGCGGCAAGTCTTCGCCTCGCCGGTAAAATTCCCGCATGACCGACGCCGCCCGCCGCCACGCCGATCTCGCCACCCGTATACGCGCGGCCGATCATCGCTATTACGTGCTTGACGATCCCGACATCGTCGATGCCGATTACGACGCCCTGATGCGCGAGTTGATCGCCCTGGAAGCGGCGCATCCCGAACTGGTCACGGCCGATTCGCCGAGCCAGCGCGTGGGCGATGCGCCGTCGGCGAAGTTCGCGAGCGTGGCCCATGCGGTGCCGATGCTGTCGCTCGCCAATGCCTTCGACGACGACGAAGTGCGCGAGTTCGTCGCCCGCATCGAAAAGGAAACCGGCGATGCCGAGCCGCTGTTTTCGGTGGAGCCGAAGCTCGACGGCCTCGCCATCAGCCTGCGCTACGAGGGCGGGGTGTTCGTGCGCGGCGCCACCCGCGGCGACGGCGCCACCGGCGAGGACGTCACCCTCAACCTGCGCACGGTGAAATCGATCCCGCTGCGGCTCCTCGACGACGCGCCCGACGTACTGGAAGTGCGCGGCGAGGTGGTGATGAAGACAGCCGCGTTCAAACGCTACAACGCCTGGGCGCTGGCCAACGGGCACAAGCTGCTGGCCAATCCGCGCAACGGCGCGGCCGGCAGCCTGCGCCAGCTCGACCCGCGCATCACGGCGCGGCGTCCGTTGAGTTTCTTCGCCTATGCGCTGGGCCAGGTGAAAGGCGCCGCGCTGCCGCCGACCCACTCGGAAACCCTGCGATGGCTAGGCCGGCTCGGCTTCCCGGTCAGTGCCGAAGCCGGGGTGGCATGCGGTGGCGATGGCCTGCTGGCCTATTACCGCGAGATTGGCGCCCGTCGCGACGCGCTCCCCTACGACATCGACGGCGTGGTCTACAAGCTCGACCGTTTCGACCAGCAGCGCGCGATGGGCTTCGTCTCGCGCGCGCCGCGCTGGGCCATCGCCCACAAATTCCCGGCGCAGGAAGCCAGCACCACGGTCGAATCGATCGAGGTCAATGTCGGCCGCACCGGCGCGGTCACGCCCTGGGTGCTGATGCGACCGGTACACGTTGGCGGTGTCACCGTCGCCCGCGCCACCCTGCACAATGCCGATCAGATCGCCCGGCTCGACGTGCGCGTCGGCGATACGGTCATCGTCCGCCGCGCCGGCGACGTGATCCCGGAAGTGGTGCGCGTGGTGGAATGCCAGCGCCCGCTGGATGCCGAGGGCCAGCCGTTGCATCCGCCATACGCGTTGCCGACCCATTGCCCGGTCTGCGGCTCGCTGGTCGAGCGTGAGGATGGCGAAGTGGTCGCGCGTTGCAGCGGCGGCCTGTTCTGCCCGGCGCAGCGGGTGCAGGCACTGTTCCATTTCGCCTCGCGCCGGGCGATGGATATTGAAGGGTTGGGCGAGCGCTTCGCCGAGGCGCTGGTGGAATTCGGCTACGTCGAGACCGTGGCCGATCTCTACAAGCTCGCCGTCGGCGATTTCATCGAGATGAAGCGCCGCGCCGACGAGCGCGACGGCAGCGTGCCGGAAACGGTGAAGGCCGGAAAGATCGCCACCAAATGGGCGGAAAACCTGGTTGCCGCCATCGATGCCAGCCGCGCCACCACGCTGGCGCGGCTGCTGTTCGCGCTTGGCATTCGCGATGTCGGCGAGTCCACCGCCAAAACGCTGGTCCGCCATTTCGGCGCGCTCGACGCGCTGATGGCCGCCGACGAAGCCGCACTGCACGAAGTGCCCGACGTCGGCCCGGTGGTGGCCGCGCATATCGTCCACTTCTTCGCCCAGCCGCATAACCGCAAGGTGATCGCCGCCCTGCGCACCGGTGGCGTGCACTGGCCGGAAGGCACGCCGCGGCGTTCGACCGAGGGGCCGCTGGCCGGCAAGACCGTGGTGCTGACCGGGGGGCTCGCCAGCATGACCCGTGATGAAGCGGGGGCGAGACTGGAGGCGCTGGGCGCGAAGGTGAGCGGCAGCGTGTCGAAGAAGACCGGCATCGTGGTGGCCGGCGAGGCCGCTGGCAGCAAGCTGGCGAAGGCGCAAGCGCTTGGCCTCGACATCTGGGACGAAGCGGCGCTGCTGCGTTTCCTGAATCGCCACGCCGCCCGCACGCCCCATGCGCGGATGCCGCCCGTCCGCGCGGCGTTCCTGCGAACCGGCAAGCGCAGTCTTCGATATCTTGGATCGCGTGGACGCGCGCGGCGCCGTGCGCGGCCTCGTGGTTTGGCCTGACGCTCCATGCGCGACTGGCAACCCTCCGCATCGTTCGAAAGCCTGCGCCTGCGCGCCGGGCTGAACCGCCTGATCCGCGAATTCTTCCATGCGCGCGGCGTGCTGGAAGTGGAAACGCCGATGATGTCGCTGGCTGGCGTCACCGACATCCACATCGCGCCGTTTTCGCTGCAATTCTCCGGCCGCACCGATGGCGCGCCACGCACGCGCTGGCTGCGCACCTCGCCCGAATACCCGATGAAACGCCTGCTCGCCGCTGGCCTTGGCGATTGCTACGAACTGGGCCGGGTGTTCCGCGATGGCGAGGCCGGCGGCCGCCACAATCCCGAGTTCACCCTGCTGGAGTGGTATCGGCTTGGCTGGGATCACCATCGCCTGGTCGGCGAGACGGTCGCGCTGGTGCGGGCGGCGCTGGCGCTGGTCGGGCGCGCGGCGGCTTCGGTCGAGATCGTGACCTACCGCGAGCTGTACCGGCGCTCGCTCGGCATCGACCCGTTCACCGCCCCGGTGGCGGATCTGCGCTCGGCGCTCGGCGATGTCGTCATCGATCCCGCCGGCCTGACCCGCGACGACTGGCTCGATTTGCTGATGACCCATCGCATCCAGCCCCTGTTTCCGTGCGATGCGATCACCGTACTGCACGATTACCCGGCATCGCAATGCGCCCTGGCGCGGCTTCGCGACGATGGCGACGGCCACCCCGTGGCCGAGCGTTTCGAGCTTTACCTCGGCCCGCTGGAACTCGCCAACGGCTATCACGAGCTGGGCGACGCGGCCGAGCAGGGCGAGCGCTTCCGCCGTGATGTCGATACACGGCTGGCTCGCGATGGCGCCGCGCCGCCGATCGACCAGCATCTGCTGGACGCGCTGGCGCATGGCCTGCCGGCCTGCGCCGGGGTCGCGCTCGGCATCGACCGGCTGCTGATGGCGATGCGCGAGACCGCCCGCATCGCCGACGTGCTCGCCTTCGATTTCGCCCGCGCCTGAGTCCGTCGGGTTTCTCTTGGCGTTCATCTCGGCGCGTTACATTGCGCGCATGGGGAACTATCCGACATCGCCGCGCTTGGCCTGCCTCCTCCTGATCGCCTTGGCGGGGATGGGGTCGCCGCCGGCCGCGTCGGCCGGTACGCCGGAGCGGGTGCGCTGCGAATCCGTCGCCGAGCGCTGGAGCCACTGCCCGCTGCCGTTCAAGGGCGAGGCGGCCATGCTGCGTCAGCTATCGCGCAATGCCTGCGTCCGCAACTATTCCTGGGGCCAGGACGCGCAGGGCGTCTGGGTGTCGCGTGGTTGCCGCGCCGAGTTCGGCCCGACCCTCGATGGCGAGCAGGCCCAGGCCGGCGCGGCGGCGCGGATGCGTTCGCTGCGCTGCGAATCGCGCAATGGCGCCCATACGCGCTGCCCGGCCGAAACCGGGCAGGGCGTGCGCCTGACCCGGCAACTGTCTTCCATCGATTGCGAACTCGGGCGCAGTTGGGGCTATGACGAAGAAGGGGTCTGGGTCTCGCGCGGTTGCCGTGCCGAATTCCTGGTGGGCGCGAATAAGCGCGGCGATAACTTCTTCGGCCGGTTGTTCCAGCGCAAGAAGCCGGTGCAGGGCGCCTCGGCCGCCATGCCCGGCGATGACGCGACCGGACGGCCGTTGCGTTGCGAATCGCTGAAGGCGCAGCGGCAGGTATGCGCGCTGAAGCCGCCGGCCGGCAAGGTCGAACTGGTGCGGCAACTTTCCAATGCCGCCTGCAAGCGCGGCAGCGGTTGGGGCTGGGACAGCCGTGAGGTCTGGGTCGACAAGGGCTGCCGCGCCGAATTCATGGTCTGGTAACCGGGTTTGCGGTGAAGGTGCATGGCCGGGCGTGGGTGCGTTGAAAAGCCGGGTTGGCCCTTTAGCCTTTCCCGAGGGCCGTATTGAAGACCGGATTGCGGCGTGGCACGCATGCGGCCCGCCGCCGCGCGGAATCCGTGCCCGTGACGGCGCGCCCGGTAGACTCCGCGCATGAGCGCATTCGACTACGCCCGTTACGACCGCATTCGTCCGATCCGCTGGCGCGGCGACGCGCTGGAATTGCTCGACCAGCGCAAACTGCCGTTCGTCACCGAATATGCCCGCGCCGCCAGCAGCGATGAAGTGGCGGCGGCCATCCGCGGGCTGATCGTGCGTGGCGCGCCGGCCATCGGTATTTCGGCCGCCTGGGGTGTGCTGTTGGCGGCCCGCGACGTCGAGGCCGCCGATGGCGACGAAGCCATGGCGAAGCTCGCGCCCGCCATGCGGCGCCTCGGCGCGGCGCGTCCAACCGCGGTCAATCTGGCCTGGGCGCTGGCGCGGATGCGCGCGGTATTGCACGATGCCGGCGCCGGCTGGCGCGAAGTGCTTGAACGCGAGGCCCGGGCCATAGAAACCGAGGACCTGGCCGCGAACCGGGCCATGGGCGTGGCCGGCGCCGCACTCATCGCGCCGGGAAGCGGCGTGCTGACCCACTGCAATACCGGCTCGCTGGCCACCGCCGGTTTCGGCACCGCGCTCGGGGTGATTCGCGCCGGCGTGGCCGAGGGCCGCATCGCGCGGGTGTTCGCCGGGGAGACTAGGCCATGGAACCAGGGCGCGCGATTGACCGTGTGGGAGCTGCAACAGGACGGCATCGATGCCACTTTGATCGCCGATGCCGCCGCCTCGCATCTGATGAGCACCGGGCGGGTGCAGTGGGTGGTCGTCGGCGCCGACCGGATTTGCGCCAACGGTGATACCGCCAACAAGATCGGCACCCGCCAGCTCGCCATCGCCGCCCGCCACCATGGGGTGAAATTCATGGTGGTGGCGCCGTCCTCGACGGTGGACATGGCCACGGCTTCGGGCGATCTCATCGAAATCGAGGAGCGTGACCCGGCCGAGCTGCTCACTCGGCACGGCGAGCGTACCGTCGCCGAAGGCGTGCGGGCCTGGAACCCGGTGTTCGATGTCGCCCCGCACGGGCTGATCGATGCCATCGTCAGCGAGCGCGGCGTGGTGACGCGGCCGAACGCGGCCGCGATGGACGCGACGTTCGGCAAGCGTTGACGCCTCACTCATGACGTTCCGGCCGTGTCGCGCGCGGCCGGGGCGATTTGAAGGCGCTGAAGGCCGGCTGCCGGTGATGGGCCGCCGCCGATCACTGAGACACGGATGCTTGGCGAAGGGCGTCCCGGCGGCGATCCGCGCATGCGCCGCCAAGCATCTGAGACGACTGCCGTGGCTGGCCCCGGCGGGGCGGCGGCGCACGGCAACCCCTTGTTTTTCCGTGGCTTGCAACTGTCGCTGGGGGCTGTCGGATGCTAAAATCCCGCGTCTTTCCGATGCGGCCCGAGGCGCGCGCGCGAAGCGCCCCCTCCGGGCCTTGCGCGGTTGACCGAAACGCCGCCCATCCGAACCCGAACACGGAACGCTGATGTCCCAATCGACCGACTCCGCCCGCGAAATCATTCCGGTCAATCTCGAAGACGAAATGCGCCGCAGCTATCTCGATTACGCGATGAGCGTGATCGTCGGGCGCGCCCTGCCGGATGTCCGGGATGGCCTGAAGCCGGTGCATCGCCGCGTGCTGTTCGCCATGAACGAATTGGGCGCGCACAGCAACAAGCCGTACTACAAATCGGCGCGCATCGTCGGCGACGTGATCGGTAAATACCATCCGCACGGCGACGCATCGGTCTACGACACGCTGGTGCGCATGGCGCAGCCCTTCTCGCTGCGCTACCTGCTGGTGGACGGGCAGGGCAACTTCGGTTCGGTCGATGGCGATCCGGCCGCGGCGATGCGCTACACCGAGGCGCGCATGTCGAAGATGGCGCACGAGCTGATGGCCGACATCGACAAGGAAACCGTCGATTTCCAGCCCAACTACGACGAGAAGGAGCTGGAGCCGACGGTCATGCCGACCCGGTTCCCGAACCTGCTGGTCAACGGTTCCGCCGGCATCGCGGTGGGCATGGCGACCAACGTCCCGCCGCACAACCTCAACGAGGTGGTCGATGCGCTGCTGGCGATGATCGAGACGCCCGGGATCGACATCGACGGGCTGATGGAATACATCCCCGGCCCGGACTTCCCCACCGGCGGCATCATCAACGGCGTGGGCGGCATCCAGCACGCCTACCGCACCGGTAAGGGCCGGGTACGGATGCGCGCCAAGGCCGACATCGAGGTGAACGACAACGGCCGCGAGGCGATCGTCGTCACCGAGATTCCCTACCAGGTCAACAAGGCGCGACTCATCGAGAAGATCGCCGAGCTGGTCAAGGAAAAGAAGCTCGAAGGTATCAGTGAGCTGCGCGACGAGTCCGACAAGGACGGCATGCGCATCTACGTCGAGGTCAAGCGTGGCGAATCCGCCGAGGTGGTGCTGAACAACCTCTACGCCTCCACGCCGATGGAATCGGTATTCGGCATCAACATGGTGGCGTTGGTCGATGGCCGCCCGCAGCTGCTCAACCTCAAGCAGATTCTCGAAGCCTTCCTGCGCCATCGCCGCGAGGTGGTGACCCGCCGCACCATCTTCGAGCTGCGCAAGGCGCGTTCGCGCGCGCACATCCTGGAAGGGCTGACCGTCGCGCTCGCCAACATCGACGAGATGATCGAGCTGATCAAGACCTCGGCCAACCCGGACGAGGCGCGGCAGAAGATGCTGGCCCGGCGCTGGCAGCCGGGCATGGTGGGGGCGCTGTTGGCCGCCGCCGGCGCGGAAGCCTCGCGGCCGGAAGGGCTGCCGAAGGGCGTCGGTCTGATCGAGGGCGTCTACCAGCTCACCGAGACGCAGGCCCAGCAGATTCTGGAAATGCGCCTGCACCGCCTGACCGGGCTGGAGCAGGAAAAGCTGACCGAGGAGTACCGGCAACTGCTCGATGCCATCCGCGGGTTGATCGAAATCCTCGAACAGCCGGGCGTGCTGATGCGGGTGATCCGCGAGGAGTTGGCGAACCTCAAGGCCGAGTTCGGCGATGCGCGCCGCAGCGAGATTCGCGCCAGCGAGGAGGATCTCGACATCCTCGACTTGATCGCGCCGGAAGATGTGGTGGTGACGCTCTCGCATTCGGGCTACGCCAAGCGCCAGCCGGCCACCACCTACCGCGCGCAGAAGCGCGGCGGCAAGGGCCGCAACGCGGCGGCGACCAAGGACGAGGATTTCATCGACCAGTTGTGGCTGGTCAATACCCACGACACGCTGCTGACCTTCACCAGCGCCGGTCGGGTGTTCTGGCTCTCGGTCTACCAGTTGCCCGATGCCGGCCCGAACGCGCGCGGCCGCCCGATCATCAACTGGATTCCGCTCGAAGCCGACGAGAAAGTGCAGGCGGTGCTGCCGGTGCGCGAATACGAACAGGGCAAGTACGTGTTCTTCGCCACCCGCCACGGCACGGTCAAGAAGACCCCGCTGACCGAGTTCGCCTTCCGCCTGGCGCGCGGCAAGATCGCCATCAACCTGGATGCGGACGACGCGCTGGTCAACGCCGAACTCACCGATGGCGAGCGCGACGTCATGATGTTCGCCTCCAACGGCAAGGCGGTGCGCTTCGACGAGAACGCCGTGCGCTCGATGGGCCGGACCGCCACCGGCGTGCGCGGCATGCGGCTGGCCGAAGGCGAGGAAGTGGTCAGCCTGATCGTGGTCGATGGCGAGGGCGATGTGCTGACCGCCAGCGAGAACGGCTTCGGCAAGCGCACCGAACTGGCCGAGTTCCCCAAGAAGGGGCGCGGCACCCAGGGGGTCATCGCCCTCAAGACCACCGAGCGCAACGGCCGCCTGATCGGCGCCATCCAGCTCACCGATCACCACGATGTACTGCTGATTTCCGATGGCGGCACCCTGGTGCGCACGCCGGCCTCGCAGATTGCCCAGGTGGGCCGCAACACCCAGGGTGTGACACTGATGAAAGTGGCGAAGGACGAGAAGTTGCAGGCCATCGAGCGCCTGGACGTATCGCTCGACGAGAATGGCGAGGAGCCGGATAGCAGCGTTTGAGTGCCGGCTCCGCGTGGTGAGCGGCGGCGTGGCGTCCGCGCCGCCGCTTGTCCTGCGCGGCCCAGCGATTCTCTGAATGTTCGCGGGGGAATCCGTATGGAATACCTTTGCGAGCCGGCCGTTTCGGCATACGTGTCCGCTTGAGGGGTATCGTGACGCATGCGGGCCGGCGCGTGATATTCGGTTTCACCATCGCATCGCTGTGGCGAAGGGTGTCGGCCGTCGGTGCGGCGCGCGCCGCCGCCATCCATTCCTCCCCTGCCAAGGCATCCGCATGAGCGCCCCCCGTACCGATGAGATCGCCGCCATCGTTTGCGCCCGCGAGCCGATTCATCTGGTGGGCGCGATCCAGCCGGAAGGCTGGCTGCTGGTGGCCGACGAGCGGACGCTGGCCGTCACGCACGTATCCGCCAACATGGCCGAGCTGTTCGGCGTCGGCGCGGAGGCCATGCTGGACGCGCCGTTGGCGGACTTCCTCGAAGCAGGCCTGGTGAGCACCTGTCTCGAACAGGCGCACGCCTGCCTGGATCTGCGTTCCGCCCAGCACGTCGGCCAGTACAACATCGGCGATATGGCCTGGCTTTGCGATGTTTCCACCCATTGCGGGGATGGCTTGCTGCAAATCGAGATCGAACTGGCGCCGGCCGCCCGGCAGGCGCGCAACTTCACCGCCAGCGCGCATGCGGCCGCGCTTCGCACCGCGGGCAAGCCCGATCTCGTTTCGTTCGCGCGGGAAATGGTGGCCCAACTGCGCGAACTGACCGGTTTCGACCGGGTGATGGCCTACCGTTTCCTGCCCGACGCTACCGGCGAAGTGATGGCCGAGGCGGTGACCGAGGGGATGGAGCCGTGGCTCGGCCAACGCTATCCCGCTTCCGATATTCCGGCGCAGGCGCGGGCGTTGTATCTGAAGAACCGCATCCGGGTGATTCCCGATACCCGTTACGTGCCGGTAGCGCTGTATACCGCACGGGAAAGGGCGGGGATGCCGCTGGACATGAGTTTCAACGTGCTGCGCAGCATTTCGCCGGTGCATCTGCAATACCTGCGCAACATGGAGGTCGGCGCCTCGATGTCGATTTCGGTCGTGTTCGACGGCCGCCTCTGGGGCATGATCCTGTTCCAGCACCGCGAACCGAGGCGGGTTTCGGCCGAGGCGCGCAACGCGCTCGACCTGCTGGGCGCCTTCTTCTCGGTGCGGGTGGCCGCGCACTTGCAGGCCGAGCAAGGCGCGTGGGCGCGCCGTACCGAGGGCATCTGCGCCGTCTTGCGCGACCAGATCGGCAGTGCGGCCGATCACGATGCCGCGATCGAGCGCGAACTGCCGCTGATGGCCCGGCTGGTCGAAAGCGACGGCATCGCCATGTACCGCGCCGGCCGCTGGCGCGACGATGCCGGCCTGCTCGATGCCGATGAGCGCGCATCGCTGGAAAGCTGGCTGGCTGTCCAGGATGGCTGGGTGGCGGCCGTCAGCCGTGGCGAATGGCGCGAGGGCGCAGGCGTGGAAGCGCCCGTGGTCGCCGGCGTGCTGGCGGTGAGGATGGCGGCCTCCGGGGACGACTGGCTGCTGTTCCTGCGCCGCCCGTACGACCGGGAAATCCGCTGGGCCGGCATTCCCGACAAGCACGTCGAACAGATCGCCGATGGCGGCTTGCGCATCGCCCCGCGCGCCGATTTCAGCGTCTGGCGCGAATTGCGGCGTGGCGCTTGCGAGGATTGGGGGGAACAGGAATTGTCCGCCGCGCATCAACTGGTCAGCCTGCTGGACACGCTGCGCCGCTGAGCGGGACGGTATCGCCGCCCATGTGGCTGGCATAGACTGGCGCCCATCACGATCAAGCGGGGTTTCGGGATGGATACAGCCGTGGCGAAGCGACAGGGAGCGGACGCGATGAGCCCGCCCCGGGCATGGCGGACGATGTTCGCCGCCCTGGTACTGGCGGTGCTGGCGCTGGCCGGCTGCAACCGGGAAGGGGGGCAACTGCCCAAGATGAGCGGCGAGCCGATCAAGGCCGCCAGCGAGGCGATCAAGGAATTCAAACTGCTGCGGGCCTACCCGGAAACCCGGGAGGGGCGCGCCGTGCTGGCGCTGGAGTTTTCCCAGCCGCTGGCCGGCACCCAGGATTTCAACCAACTGCTGCGCTTCAAGGACACGCTGAAGGAGGAGGGCGGCTGGGTGTTGGCCGATGACGGCGAGAACCGCACTTTGCGTTACCAGTTCGTCGAGCCGGATACCGAGTACACCCTGCTGATTTCCGGCAAGCTCTCCGCCGCCGATGGCCGCGTCCTCGGCAACGATCGCGAGGAAAAGGTCTTCAGCGGCGACATGAAGCCCTCGGCCGGCTTCGCCTCGCAAGGCAGCGTGTTGCCGGCCAAGGACAGCCGCGGCCTGCCGGTGGTCTCGATGAACGTCGGCGAGATCGACGTCGAGTTCTTCCGCATCGTCGAGAAACGGTTGCCGGCCTTCTTCGCCGAATACCGCAAGCCCGGCAATCGCAGCCTGTGGAACCTGGCGGGCGAATACAGCGAAAGCGGGATCGGCAAGTTCGGTGAATCGGTGTATGTCAACCGCTTCCTGCTCGACGCCAAACGCAACGCGCGCGCGGTCAGCTATCTACCGATCCAGGATATCGAGGAACTGCGCGAGCCGGGCCTGTATTTCGCGGTGATGAGGCGGGCGGGCAGCTTCGGCGACGAATTTCCCACCACCTTCTTCACCATCAGCGACATCGGTCTGCACGCGCGCGCCTACCGCGACAAGATGTTCGTCCACACCGCCTCGCTGGCCGATGGCGGCGCGCTTTCGGGCGTTGAACTGCGCCTCCTCGACGGCAAGGGCAACGCCGTGATGGAAGCCGAAAGCGACCGCAACGGCAATGCGCTCTTGCCCTACACGCTGGATGCCGCGCACGTGCTGGTGGCGACGAAGGGCGGCAACGTCTCGCTGTTGCCGTTCAACCAGCCTGCGCTGGATCTTTCCGAGTTCGATGTCGGCGGCCGGCCGCAGGGCTTGTTCGAGGTCTATCCGTGGTCGGGCCGCGACCTCTACCGCCCGGGCGAGGCTGTGCAGATATCGGCGCTCCTGCGCGATGCCGACGGCAAGCCGCTGAAGGCCGCCGGCGAGGGTGCGCAACCGTTGTTCGTGCGCTTCCTGCAACCCGATGGCAAGACCTTCCTCGATACCCGGATGACGCCGGGCGCGCTGGGTTACTACCGCCTCCTGCGCGAGATTCCGGCCGATGCGCCGACTGGCGAATGGAGACTGGAATTCCGCCTCGACCCGCAATCGAAGGATGCCGTGCAGGGCATGAAGCTGCACGTCGAGGAGTTCCTGCCGGAGCGGATGAAGCTCGACCTCGATACCGCCAGGCCGGAGCTGGCTTTTGGCGAGCCGGTGCCGTTGCGGGTGACCGGCCGCTACCTGTACGGCGCGCCGGCGGCCGGCAACCGCTTTGGCGCCACGGCGCAGTGGCGGGTGGAACGGCACCCGCTGGCGAAACTGCCGGGCTGGTTCTTCGGCGACCCCACCGTCAAGCTGCCCCCGGCGGACGAGGAAGGTATCGACGCCAAGCTCGATGACGACGGCAAGCTGGCGCGGGACATCGTCCTGCCCGAAGGATTGGCGCCGGTCACGCCGGTAAGCGTGCAGGTGCTGGGCAGCCTCTACGAAACCGGCGGCCGCAGCGTCGATCGCATGGTGAAACGCATCCTGTGGCCGGCATCGGCGCTGGTTGGCGTGCGTCCGCTGTTCGACCCCGAGGAAGGTAGCGACGCCAACCAGGAAGCCGGCTTCGAAATCGCCCGCTACGACCGCGCCGGCACCCCCAAGCCACAGGCCGGGCTGCAAGTGAAGCTGGTGCGGGAGTTGCGCGATTACCACTGGAGCTTCGATGATGAGGGCGGCTGGAGCTACCGTCACACCAGCCGCTACGAGACCGTGGCCGAGAAGAAGGTCGATGCCGGCGGCGCGCCGGCGAAGATCGGTTTCCCGGTGGAGTGGGGCGATTACCGGCTGGAGGTGTTCGACCCCTCGACCCGGCTCACCACGCGCTTCCCGTTCACCGCCGGCTGGAGCTGGGGCGATGACAACCGCGGCCTCGACGCCCGCCCGGACAAGGTCAAACTGGCCTTGGACAAGACCCGCTACGCCGCCGGCGACAAGCTCAAGGTCACGGTGACGCCGCCGCAGGCCGGCAAGGGGCTGCTGCTGGTGGAGTCCGACAAACTGCTCCATGTGCAGGAAATCGATGCCAAGCCGGGCAGCACCTTCACCCTCCCGGTGACGGCCGACTGGGAACGCCACGACGTCTACATCACCGCGCTGGTGTTCCGCGGTGGCAGCGCCAAGCGCCAGGTCACGCCGGCGCGCGCGGTGGGCGAGGTGCATGTGCCGATGGGCCGCGATGCCCGCAAGGTGGCGGTCGGGCTGGCGGTGCCGGCGATGGCGCGGCCCGAGGCCACGATCAACGTCACCGTGGCCGCGCCGCAACTGGCCGGGCAGGAAGCCTATGCGGTGCTGAGCGTGGTGGATGTCGGCATTACCAACATCACCGAATACCCGGCGCCCGACCCCTGGGGCTGGTTCTTCGGCAAGCGCCGCTTCGGCATCGACAGCTGGGATGTCTACGGCCGGGTGATCGAGAGTTTCGAAGGCGGCATGGCCAAGCTGCGCTACGGCGGCGATGCCGAGGCCGCCAAGCCCGCGCGCGCGTTGCGGCCCACGGCGAAGTTGCGCATGGCCGACCTGCATGCCGGGCCGCTCAGGCTGGATGCCAAGGGCATCGCCCGTATCCCGCTCAAACTGCCGGATTTCAACGGCACCTTGCGGGTCTCGGCGGTGGTCTATGCCGCCGATCGCTACGGCGCGCAATCGCGCGAGATGGTGTCGCGCGCGCCCGTGGTGGTGGAGCCGAGCATGCCGCGCGTGCTGGCGCCGGGCGATGCCAGCCGGGTGACGGTGGATGTCGGCAACTTCAGCGGCAAGCCCGGCGAGTTCAAGGTCGGCCTGTCGGCCAGTGGCCCGGTGCGGGTCGATGGAGTCGCGCGGACGCTGCGTCTGGACAACGGCGCCAAACGCACGCTGAGCTTCCCCGTCACCGCCACGCCCGGCTACGCGGTGGCGAAGGTGACGGTGAATGTCGAAGGCGGCGGTCATCGCGTGCGCCGCGAATACGACCTGCCAGTGCGCGCGGCTTGGCCGATGGTGCTGCGCACCCGCGAGAGCACCGTGCGGGCGGGCGAAGCGGCCCGTTTCGACCCGGCGTTGGCCGAGGGTCTGATGCCCGGTTCGGTCGATGCGCGGATGGTGGTCGGCGTGCTGCCGCCGATTCCATTCGCCGCCGCCCTACAGGGCGCACTGGATTACCCCTATGGCTGCGTCGAGCAGACCGCCAGCAAGGGCTACGCCGCGCTGGAACTGGATACCGCCACCTCCACCGCACTGGGCGTCAAACCGCTGGCCGCCTCCGAGCGCCAGCGCTACATGGAAGGCGCCTTTGGCCGGTTGGCCTCGATGCAGGCCCATTCCGGCGCGTTCAGCCTGTGGGGCGGCGGCGATGGCCGAACCGACGGCTTTCTCACCGCCTACGTCGCCGAATTCCTGCTCGATGCGCGCGAAGGCGGCTTCGCCATCCCGGAATCGATGTTGCGGAAATCGCTGGAGCGGATGAACGAGGACCTGCTGGCTGGCGGCCGTGGCGGTTTCTACGACTATCCCGGCGACGAACGCGACCACCTGCGCTTCGCCTACCACGCCTATGCCGGTTACGTGCTGGCGCGGCAGAACCGCGCGCCGCTCGGCGTCCTGCGCACGCTCTACGACAACCGCCGCGGCGACAGCCTGACCGGCTTGCCGCTGGTGCGGCTGGGCATTGCGCTCAGCCTCCAGGGCGACAAGGTGCGCGGGCGGAAGGCGATCGACGAAGGGCTGGCGAAGCCGTATCCCAAGGGCCGTTGGTTCGGCGATTACGCCAGCGCCATCCGCGACCAGGCGATGATGCTGGCGCTGCTGCGCGAGCGTGGCATGGGCCGCCCCGGCGACGAAGCGCGCCATGCCGCCCTGGCCCGGCTGATCGAACAGCGCCGCGAGGAAAGCCGCTGGCTGTGGTTGTCGACTCAGGAACAAAACGCCATTGCCCGCCTGGGCAAGGCGCTGCTGGCGGGCGGCAAGGGCCGGCTCTCGGGCGCCTGGCGCTTCGATGGTGGTGGCGACCGGGTGGCCAATACGGCCTCGACCGCGCGCCGCTTCGGCGTGCCGGCCCTGCTTGCCGCCAGCTTCGACCCGGAAGGCGAGGGCGCGTTCCACGTCAGCCAGGAAGTGGCTGGCGTTCCGCTGGTCGCTCCCGCGCCCGACAACCCCGATCTCGATATCAGCCGCCGCTATTTCCGCACCGACGGCAAGCCGTGGAGCGGCGGTACGCTGAAGGAGGGCGATGCCTTGATCGCGACGGTCGAAATCAAGAGCAAAACCTATATGCCCAACGCGCTGTTGACCGACCTGCTGCCGGCCGGGCTGGAAGTGGAGAACCTCAACCTCGGCGATGCCCGTGCATGGGCCGATGTCGCCATCGATGGCGTTCAACTCAGCGATCGCGGTCGCGCCGCCGAGATCGCCCACGAAGAATTTCGCGACGACCGCTACGTGGCCGCGCTCAAACTCGATGCCGGTGGCACCGCGCGAGTGTTCTATCTGGTGCGCGCGGTCAGCCCCGGCAGCTACGTGGTGCCGCCGCCGCTGGTGGAGGACATGTACCGGCCGACCTTGCGCGGGATCGGCAAGTCCAGCCTCTCGAATTTGAAGGTGGTCGAGCCGTGATCTCGCCGGGCGCGATGCGAATGGACCCGCGTGAAATACGCGGCCTGATCCATCAACCGCCATTCCCGACCAAATCGGCTGTTGGCATGACGAGAAGCCCGATATCGCCAGGCGGTGCCCAGGTCATGCGCCGTTTGCTCTCCCTGGCGCTGGCCTTGGCCGGCCTGCTTGGTGCCGCCTGCGCCGCCGAACCCGCCCCGCCGGCCGACAAGAAAATCGAGAGGAAGATCGACATGTCCACGCTGAAGGAACCCTTGGTCATCGGCCCCACGGTGGGTGACTACACCTATACCAACGCGCCAAAACTGGCCCGGCTCGGGCCGCATCGTTTCATGATCCCGGCCAATTACTTCACCGACCAGATCGGCCCGGATTTCCAGGGCAGCGTGAGCATGGAACTCGTCTGGCCGAAACTGGAGCCACTCCCCCCCGGCCGGCGGCGCGAGATGAGTATGAACGAGTTCAGGCGTCAGATTCGCGCGGGTTTCACCTATATCGACAGGCGGCCGTTGCAGGAGGCGATGGACAGCGACGGCAGAAGTTTCTCGGATGACCCGATCCTGCGGCAGGATCCGACCGACAATATTTCCCATCGCACCCGTGGCGAGGACGTGCTGGGCCTGGAGCGCTGGTACGTGAGCGAAGCGGACAAGGCGCGCTATCTCAAGCTGATCGAAGGGCAGCGCGATCGCTATGCCTGGCCAGTGAATCCCTGGGATATCGAAGACTGGTTCGTGCGCCGGGACGCGCAAGGGCATAACCTGACCTTCATCCGCTGTGATCCGCCCAGTAAGCCGGATGGCTTGATCATCCAGGGCGATGATGTTGTGAAAGATGAGAATCCACGCGTCGCCCAGTGCTCGCACAGCTTCGCCATACCGGAGTATGGTTTGTCCGTGGAAGTGGACTATCCACGGGTACTGATGCGTGACTGGGCACGGATCGAAGCACGCTACCGCGAACTGATGGCAAAGTTCCACATCGGCATTGATACGAAAGGGGAGCAATGATGAGTGGCCTGACCCGGCAAGACCTGAACATCCTCAAGCATTACGCCAAGGAGGGAAACCGCGAGCTTTACTGGAACTATCTCGCGCACCTGCCTGGCAACGACGGCTACGGCCTGCTGGCCTTGGGCGTGGTGCGCAACGACAACATGCCCGGTAAGGTCGCCAACGCTTATGCCCAGCAACACGGTGGCCGCACACTGACCGAACGCGAATGGGAGCACTTCGGTCAGCAACTGATCCAGGAGGATTACAAACGCCGTCAAATACAGTTCGAAAAGAACGACAATCCGCAAAGCGCACTCAACCTGCCAGTCTGGGACGTGCAGGAAGCCCACGACAAGACTTTCAGCGATCATGAGCTCGACCCCAACGCCTGGACCCCACGCCAACTACTCGAAGCCGCCCGCCGCCAGGACGGTGAGCGAGCCGCCGAGCGCATCTGGTCGAACATGCTGGACAACTCGGCATTGGGCCTGCACCGGGCCAATAGCACGCTGAGTGACATCCAGCGTTACCTGCCGGGCGCGCCTGGCAATGCTTATTTCATGGGCCTCGGCTACGCCAGCGCGGTGGCGGCGGTATCGCTGGATAGGAAAAATCCCGACCACATCGGCAACAAGGCCGACAGCGCTCTGCACGTCAACGGCCTGGACATCTGGCTGAGGATCAGAACGATTCCCCGGCTCAGCGCCTTCCCGATACTCGACCGGGAGGACATCCAAAAGCTGGACGACGCCCGCCAACTCCGCCTCGAACGCCAGCAGAAGTCGAATCAGTTCCACGCCGACGACCCGCACCGCCAGTTGCTGCCCAGCCCCAAGACCCTGGCGCAGGGCGAGCCGCAGCCGGACGCCCAGCCGCCGGATGCTCGGCAAGCTATCCAGCAAGCCGAATCCGCCCCCGCCCATCCGCCGCTGCCGCCCGGCTTCGCCCCGGCGCTGAAGCATGGCTCGGACATCCGCCAACCCGACCACCCCGGCCACGACGCCTACATCCACACCCTGAAAGCCGTGCGACGCATGGAGGCCGAACGAGGCATCGCCCCCGGCCCGCATACCGAATGGCTGGCCGCCCGCCTCGCCGCGGAAGCCGCCGAGCGCAAGCAGGGCATCACCCGGGTGGAGATGGACAAGGACGGCTGGATTCACGCCATCGAGCGCCACTACGCCGAGGACGAAGGCAGGCGCTTCGGCCTGCCCGCGGCCGAGGCCACATCGATCCCGGTGGAAACCTCGGGGGCGCGCTGGCTGGCGGCGAAGTCGGCGCACTACGTCTCGACGCAACCAGCAACTGAACGCAGCGAAGCCCATGAATACAGCCTGCGGATGCTGCCCCCCGACGATCGGGCGATGTTCAGCGCACTGCGCGGCCAAACGCCCGCCCACGTTGGCGACGCAGTGGTCGCGCAGGCGTTGCTGGAAGCCAGGCGCAATGGCATCCACGAGACGGAACAAGTGGCCGGTGTGACGATGCTGGGCGACCAATTACACGTGATCGGCACGACGCCGGGCCAACGCATCTGGCTGAACGTGACCGCCGAAGCGCCGCCGCAAGAGAGCATCCAACAGACGCTGCAAGCCAACCAGCAACGCGAGGAGCGACTGGCGGCGCAGAACCAGCAGCAGGCACAGCAACAGACGCAGGCCAGGGCGTTGTCGCTGGGTTAGATCGTCCGGGGGGGCAGATTGGTGTCCGTCACCCCTGTCGTCGTCACGGCGTCGTTGATTCCACACGAAGCGCCAAGTCGCCTGTCGCTCCACCTTCGTGCATTCACACACTGGCTTCAGGATGCTTTTTGAAGCCTGCGACTGCGTGACGCGTCATGGATTCATCTTCTGACCGGTTCGTTGGCGGTGCGCAGTACCGGGTAGCGGCGCAGGTCGCGGTCGTAGGCGGGATGACGGCGGTAGAAGAAGTCCAGCCGGGCCTCGGGCGAGCGGGCGAACTCCGGGTCGTCCTTGAGGCGCCGTTCGAACTCGGTTTTCAATGCCGGGTCGTTTGCCAGCATCTGGCGTGCTTCGGCCTCGGCAACGTAGTCCTCCATGTATTCCTTTTGTTCGAAGGCGTTGTTCATCGCGCCCCAGGCCACGAGTGCGTCTGGTGCCAGCGGTTCCAGCAATTGCATGACCAACCGCGCCTTCGGCTGGGTGATCGGCACGAATAACGCGCCGGTGGAGAGGTCGCGGCGGTCGGCCCGCCATTCGCCCTTCAGGCCGATGCGCTGGTGGCCTTCGACCGAATTCGGCGCGAATTTCGCCTCGCGGGCGTGGAAGGTTTCGACGGCGATACCTGGCAAAGGGGTGTCGATGCGGCGGTATTCGATGCCGTGCACCTTCAATGTCGGTTCGACGTAGGAGGCCCAGGCCACCGGCACCAGATAGCCGGCGCGAGGGGCGGTTGTTTCGATGGCCGGCGTCACTTGATTGCGCAACGGCACTTTCCAGACTTCCGGCTTCGATTCGTCGTAACGGGTCATCAGCGCGCCGGAAATTTCCGAGGGCGTGCGGGTGTAGGCGTAACCGTGGAACTCGATGGTCTTCGGCGTGTCCAGGACGCTCCATGCCAGCGGCACCGATTGTCCGGCCAGCGCCAGCGCTCTCGTGTCGGCGGCGCGTGCTTCGGCCTGCCAGTCGCGGCCATGGCGGGCGACCCGGGTCAGCAGGCTTTCCAGGGTGTCGCGGGTGGTGCGCACGCGTTCGGGGTAGGGGCGCCAGCTATGAGTTTCGACCAGGATGCCGATGCGGTTTCTCAGCATGTAATAGCCATGCGAGAAGCGTGCGCTCGGCACGCCTTCCGAAAAGCCCGAAGCGGGGTTGTCGTTCTCGATGAAACTCGGATAGAAATCCACGGGCCTGGCGCCGCGCAGGGCCAGATCGGCGATGAGGCCGTCGCGCAGGCGGCGGCCGACTTCCCGCAAGCCGGCGTCGCCGGCGTTGACCGGCTGGGCGGTGATCGAGATGTCGTGCTGGAACTGGGCGCCATCGGTGGCGTGCAGGTCGATTTCGACGAGCGGGTCCCAATCGTTGACCAAGGCCAGCAGTGCCCGCATCTCGGGCGTATCGGCCTTGACGTAATCGCGGTTGAGGTTGAAGCGTTGGGCGGTCACGCGGAAACCCATTTCCTCGGGGCCACGCTGGTTGGGGCGGTTCCAGGCGCGGAAATTCTCGTGGCCGTCGATATTGAACACCGGTACGAACAGCATCACTTGCCGATCCAGCACGCCGTGCGCGCGCTTGTCCGCCAGCAGGTCGCGCAGCAGCCAGAAGCCGGCGTCCTTGCCGTCGATCTCGCCGGCGTGGATGCCGCCCTGCACCAGCACCACTGGCAGTTGCTTCGCCTTCGCGGCTTGGGGCGTCAGGGCGCCGCCGGTGGAGACCGCCAGCGCTTTCATCGGCCGGCCTTCGGGCGTCATGCCGAAATCGAAGCAGCGCGCCGATTCCGGATATGCCTTGGCGAAGGCGTCGCACAAGGCGATCACCTCGGCATAGCGTCCGGTGCGGATGAAACCGCTGTGTTCGGAAAGCGTGGTCAGGTCGGCGGCTGCAGCGTGCATCGGCGGCGTGGCGAGGGTGAGCGAGGCAAGGGCGAGACCGAGCGCGGCGTGGCGTGGCATGGGCGCATCCGATGGATGTGGGGCGTCGATCTTAGCCGCATGTCGGAGGGCCGCCAGCGCCGAAGGTCATGCCGCGGGTGCTAGGCTTGGCCGCTTTCCCGATCGCGACTAACCCCCGCCACGCATGAATACCGCTTCCTCTCCGGCCGATGCGCGCCTGCCGCGGCAGATTCCCTACATCATCGGCAACGAAGCCTGCGAGCGTTTCAGCTTCTACGGCATGCGCAACATCCTGGTGCCGTTCCTGATCACCAGCCTGATGCTGGCTTACGCCCCCGAGGCGGAGCGCCAGGGCATCGCCAAGGATGTCTTCCACACTTTCGTCATCGGCGTGTACTTCTTCCCGCTGCTTGGCGGCTGGCTGTCCGACCGTTTCTTCGGCAAGTACAGGACGATCTTCTGGTTGTCGGTGGTCTACGTGCTGGGCCATGTCTGCCTGGCGGTGTTCGAGGACAACCGCACCGGCTTCTATGCCGGTCTGTTTCTGATCGCGTTGGGGTCGGGCGGCATCAAGCCGCTGGTGTCGGCCTTCGTCGGAGACCAGTTCAGCCAGGCCAACAAGCACAGGGCCAAGGTGGTCTACGACGCTTTCTATTGGACGATCAACTTCGGCAGCTTCTTCGCCAGTTTGTTGATGCCGGTGCTACTGAGGAATTACGGGCCTTCGGTGGCGTTTGGCGTGCCTGGGCTGCTGATGGCGATCGCGCTCGTGATCTTCTGGCTGGGCGGCCACAAGTACGTGATGATGCCGCCCAGTCCGCCCGATCCGCATGCCTTCCTGCGGGTGGCGCGTGATGCGGCGATGGCCGGCGGCGCGGGCAAGGCGGTGGCCGGTTTCGGTCTGTTGCTGGCGCTGCTCGCCCTGGCGATGTGGCCGCTGGGCAAGCTGGATTTCGTGCCGGCGTTCTGTCTGGCGCTGGTGCTGGCGATGGCGGGCGGCGGCATCGGCGCCGCGATGCAGCTCGACCTCGTTCGCGGCAGGCATCCCGATGCCGCCGTCGATGGCGTGCGCGCGGTGCTGCGCATCCTGATCGTGTTCGCGCTGGTGACGCCGTTCTGGTCGCTGTTCGACCAGAAAGCCTCGACCTGGGTGTTGCAGGGCGAGGCGATGACCAAGCCCGACTGGTTCCAGTCGGCGCAGATGCAGGCGCTCAATCCGTTGCTGGTGATGTTGATCATCCCGTTCAACAACCTGGTGCTGTACCCGGCGCTGCGCGGGTTCGGTTTCGAGCCGACTCCGCTCAGGCGGATGGGAAGCGGGATCGTCTTCTCGGCCCTGGCCTGGGTCGTGGCCGGTCTGTTGCAGTTGCAGATCGATGGCGGCGCGCCGACTTCGATCGTCTGGCAGGTGCTGCCTTACGCGCTGTTGACCTTTGGCGAGGTGCTGGTCTCGGCCACCGGGCTGGAGTTCGCTTACAGCCAGGCGCCGCCGTCGATGAAGGGCAGCATCATGAGTTTCTGGATGCTGTCGGTGACTATCGGCAATCTGTGGGTGCTGCTGACCAACGCGGCGTTGCGCAATCCGGTGGTGGAAGGCGGGATCGTCGCGACCGGCCTCGGCGAGACGGCCTTCCTGATGTTCTTCTTCGCCGGCTTCGCGCTGCTGGCGGCGCTGGTCTTCGGTCTGTACGCGCGGTGCTACCCGATGCAGGACTTCTACCGAGACGGGGATGGGGACGCCACATGATGACTATCGCCATCATCGTCGTGACCGTGCTGGTGTCGTGGCGGGCGTTCAGCGATGCCCGGTTGCTGGATCGGCTGATCCTCTGGCCGCCGGCGATCAGCCGGTACCGGCAATACGACCGGCTGTTGACCCACGGCTTCATCCATGCCGACTGGATGCACCTGATCTTCAACATGGTCACGCTGTTTTTCTTCGGCCGGCAGATCGAAGAGGTGTTCGGTGGTGGCATGGCCGGCGCGCTGGGCTTTCTGTTCTTCTATCTTTCGGCCATCGTGATGGCGATCCTGCCCACTTGGCTCCGCCACCGTGACGACAGCCATTACCGCAGCCTCGGCGCTTCGGGCGGTACTTCCGCAGTGCTGTTCGCCTTCATCCTGTTTTCGCCGTGGTCGGAGTTGCTGATCTTTCCGATTCCGGTGCCGATCCCGGCGATCCTGTTCGCGGTGCTCTACACCGTTTATTCGATCTGGATGGACCGGCGCGGCCGCGACAACATCAACCACAGCGCGCACTTGTTCGGCGCGGCGTATGGCATGTTGTTCATGCTCGTCACCTGGCGGGGCCTACCGGCACACTTCCTGCGCGAGCTGGGCATCGGCGGCTGAGGGCCGCCGCGTGCCGGGCTTGGTGGTTCTCAGCATCCTTCACGAGGAGATATGTTATGAGCGACGTCATTCGGCACGACCCCGCCGGCCAGTGTTTCAGCATCGAGACCGATGGAGAAACCGCCCGCCTCGATTACGAGCGCGACGGCTCCGTGATGGTGATCACGCACACGGTCGTCCCGCCCGCGATCGGTGGGCGCGGCATTGCCGGGCAACTGGTACGGGCGGCGCTCGACCATGCGCGTGCCGAGGGCTGGAAGGTCAGGCCGGCCTGTTCCTATGCCGATGGCTGGATGTCGCGCCATCCGCAGTACGCGTCGTTGCGCGCGTCATGAGTGCCTGTTCGGCGCGCGCGGCGGGTGTCGCGCCATCGGTGCGATAATCCGCCGCTCTCGCCAGCGGGGAATACCGAGGAATGGAGCAGCAAGCGCGTTTGTCGCAAGCCCGCATCGCGGTGATCGGGCTGGGCTATGTCGGCCTGCCGCTGGCGGTGGAGTTCGGCAAGCGCCACGACACGCTCGGCTTCGACATCGATCCGGCGCGGGTCGATGCCCTGCGCCGTGGCGAGGATGCCACCCGCGAGGTCCGGTCCGATGAACTGGCGGCCGCGCGGCGGCTGCGCTTCAGCCAGCGGCCCGAGGACATCGCCGGTTGCGACGTCTTCATCGTCACCGTGCCGACCCCGATCGACGCCGCCAAGCGTCCCGACCTGGGGCCGCTGGTCGTGGCCAGCCGCAGCGTGGGGGCCGCGCTGAAGCCGGGTGACGTGGTGGTCTATGAATCCACCGTCTATCCCGGGTGTACCGAGGAAGTCTGCGTGCCGGTGTTGGAACAGGCTTCGGGCCTACGGCTTGGGCATGATTTCGCCGTCGGCTACAGTCCGGAGCGGATCAACCCGGGCGATCGCGGGCATCGTCTGACTTCGATCCTCAAGGTCACCTCCGGCTCCACGCCCGAGGCGGCCGATTTCATCGATGCGCTGTACGCCGGCATCATCCCCGCTGGTACCCACAAGGCGAGTTCGATCAAAGTGGCCGAGGCGGCCAAGGTGATCGAGAACACCCAGCGCGATCTCAACATCGCCCTGGTCAACGATTTGTCCATCCTGTTCGACAAGCTCGGCCTCGACACTCTGGAAGTGCTGGAGGCGGCGGGCACCAAGTGGAATTTCTTGCCGTTCCGGCCCGGGCTGGTGGGGGGGCATTGCATTGGCGTCGATCCGTATTACTTGACCCACAAGGCGCAGCAGGTCGGCCATCACCCGCAGTTGATCCTGGCCGGGCGCCGCACCAACGACGGTATGGGCGGCTTCGTCGCCGGGCAGGTGCTCAAGCGGATGCTCGGCAAGGGCATCAACCCGGTGGGCGCGCGCGTGTTGGTGCTGGGGCTGGCGTTCAAGGAAAACTGCCCCGACCTGCGCAATACCCGGGTGGTCGACATCGTGGACACTCTGCGCGAATACCATGTGGCGGTGGATGTCCACGACCCACTGGTCGACTCGGCCGAAGCGCACGCGGAATACGGGCTGAGGCTGGTGGCCGAACCCGCCATCGGCGCTTACGACGCGGTGGTGCTGGCGGTGCCGCACGAGGCATTCCGCCGGCTGGGCGGCGAGGGTGCGCGCGCTTACGGTCGCCCGGCCGCCAGCGTGCTGTTCGATGTCAAGGGCGTGTTGCCGCGCGAACAGGTGGATGGGAGGCTCTGAGCATGAAGGTTCTGGTCACTGGCAGCGCCGGCTTCATCGGCTCGCACGTCGCCCGGCGGTTGCTGGCGCGCGGCGACGAGGTGGTCGGTATCGACAACCTCAACGACTATTACGACGTCGGCCTGAAACAGGCGCGCCTGACCTTGTTCGCCGATGATCCCGGCTACACCCACATCGCCGCCGACCTGGCCGACCGCGCCGCGATCGAGCAGGCGTTCGCCCGCCATCGGCCCGAGCGCGTCGTTCACCTGGCGGCCCAGGCCGGGGTGCGCTACGCCGCGGAGAACCCGCATATCTACGTCAGCAGCAACGTGACCGGCTTCCTGCATGTGCTGGAGGGCTGCCGCCAGCATGGGGTCGAACATCTGGTCTTCGCCTCCACCAGTTCGGTGTACGGCGCGAACCGGGCGATGCCGTTTTCCGAGCACGCGTCGGCCGAACACCCGCTCACGCTGTACGCGGCCACCAAGAAGGCCAACGAGCAAATGGCGCACAGCTACGCGCATCTGTACGGCATTCCCAGTACGGGGCTGCGTTTCTTCACCGTCTACGGGCCGTGGGGCCGCCCGGACATGGCGTTGTTTCTGTTCACCCGGGCGATTCTGGCCGGCGAGCCGATCAAGGTCTTCAATCATGGCCGCCACAAACGCAGCTTCACCTATATCGACGACATCGTGGAAGGCGTCGTTCGCACCCTCGACCGCGTCCCCGGCAAGGACGCGGATTGGCGTGGCGAGTCGCCCGATCCCGCCAGCAGCGGCGTCGCACCGTATCGGCTCTACAACATCGGCAACGAAGCCCCGGTCGAGTTGCTGCGCTACATCGAAGTGCTGGAGCGTGAGCTGGGCCGCAAGGCGGTGATGGAAATGCTGCCGTTGCAGGCCGGCGACGTGCCGGATACCGAGGCCGATGTCTCCGACCTGGTGGCCGATGTCGGCTATCGGCCGAGGGTGTCGGTGGAGGAGGGCGTCGCCGCTTTCGTGGCCTGGTACCGGGATTTTCACCACTGAGGCCGGGCGGGCCACCCGTCGGGACGGGTGTGTAGGAAATGTCAACACGCGGTCATCAAAGTAGGGTATGGTGCGCGTACTGTTTCAGCGGGATCACTGGACATCGTGATCGGATGTGGTTGATCGTGTGGTCGCTTCATCGCTTGCGTGTTGCCTCTTGCTCGACAGTCCGGCGTCAGCGCCGTGTTTTCATCCACTGTTTTCCAGGAGTAGCAACATGTCCGATCGTCAGACCGGCACCGTCAAGTGGTTCAACGACGCCAAGGGTTACGGTTTCATCACCCCCGAAAGCGGCAGCGACCTTTTCGTCCACTTCCGTTCCATTCAGGGCAATGGCTTCAAGTCGTTGCAGGAAGGCCAGAAAGTGACCTTCAAGGTCGTGCAGGGCCAGAAGGGCCTTCAGGCGGACGAAGTCCAGGCGCTGTAAGCCAGCGCATCATCGCAATACGGAACCCGGCGCAAGCCGGGTTCTTCTTTTCACTTTCCACACAGCACTGCGCGACCATGCACGCGGTCATCATGCGATGCTGATCCACGTATCACGTGGTTGCCGCTAGGCTGGCCGTGTTTGCCTCGTCTCGATATCGGTTTCAAGCTGTCCCATGCGTCGTCATCTGCTCTTCTGCCCACTGCTGGCGCTGGCGCTGGTCGCCGGTTGCGACCGCAAGATGCCCTCGGCCGGAACGGTCACGACCGGCCGGATTCAACAGGCCGAGGTACCGGCTCCGAATGCGCCGCTGAAGGATGTCATCGAGCGCGACCCCAGGTATTTGATCGGCATCACTTATCCCGAGGTGGCCAACCGTCACCCACGGCTGGCCGAGGCGCTGCGCGTCTACGCCAATACCGCTCGCAGGGATCTCGACGAGGCGGTCGGGCTTTCCGCGGGGAGCGGAAGCGCCGGCATGCCCTACGATCTCAGCCTCAATTTCACCGAGCTGATGAACACGCCTCAGGTGGTGGTGATCGCGGCCGACGGCAGCCTGTACACGGGCGGCGCTCATGGTATTCCGCTGATCGCGCGCTTCACTTATCTACGGCAGGAGGATCGCCTGCTGTCGCCACGGGAACTGATTCCCTCGGCCGATGGCTGGAAGGTGATTTCGGATTACGTCCGCAAGCAATTGCGCGAGGAAGTGGCGACGCGTCTAGTCGAGGACGAAGTGCCGGAGGACGAGCGCGCCGAAATGCTGAAGAACGCCGCCAGCATGATCGATGCCGGTACCGAGCCGGATGCCGGTAATTTTGCCCAGTTCGAGCCGATTCCGGCCGCCGATGGCCGTTGGTTCGGGCTGCGTTTCGTGTTTCCGCCCTATCAGGTCGGCCCCTATTCGGATGGCACCCAGACGGTCGAGGTGCCGGTCGCGGTGCTGCGCCCGTATCTGGCGCCGGAATACCGGGTGATGTTCACCGGCGGCTGAGCGCCGGCGCCACCGGGGGGGCGTGGAAAGCGTGGCCGGGCAGGCCAATCGATGGCCCGGATCAGCGTGCCCAGGGCAGGTACATGATTGGCGCGGGGTTGAATTCGCCGGTGGCGTAGATGCCGCCGCCGCCGCGTGACCAGGCCACCGCTTCGGCCTGCGGCAGGAAGCGCAGACGCACTACCTGCGGCGCCGAGGCCAGCGCCTGTGGCCAGGTTTGCGCGGGCTTGCGGCGGTAGATCAGCAGGTTGTCGTAGGTCAGCACGGCGATAGCGTCGCGATGCGGGGCGATGTCGGCGGCGGTGACTTGGCTTCTCAGGCGCGCCATCGTCGGGTTGTCGCGGCGCTCGCGGGCATCGGCCTGCGGCGCGCCGGCGAGCGTCCCGGCCAGGGCCGCGGTCTCGGTCTTCGGGCCTTTGCCGCCGGCGCGTGGTTGCAGCGGCAGGGTGAACACCTGCGGCGGCTGGCGCTTCTTGCTGATCAGGATGATCTGATTGCGCTCGGCATCCACCGCTACGGCCTCGCAATCGCGGGCGCCATCCGGCCAGCGGAACTGGAGCGACCAGGCCGGGCGCAGCGTGCCGTCGGCTTCGGCGTCCTCGGGTTCCTCGAATACGTGCAGTTGCAGCAGTTTGCGGATGCCGCCGTTGTCACCGGTATCGGCGACCAGCAGATAGGGCTTGCCGTTCAGTTCGAAAGCGGCGATGTCTTCCCAGTCGGTCTTCTCGACACCCTCGACCTGGTAGGTGCCGAGACGTCCGCCGCGCCGGCCGATGGCATACAGCCGCGCCGGATTGCCGCTGTCATCGATCGCCCACAGCACGCCATCGTGCCGGCGCGATGCGGCGATGCCGCTGATTTCGTCCAGCGCGCCATCGGTGATCAGGCCGGCGATTTGCGGCGTCGGCATGTCCGCTCCGCCGCCGTCGGCGCAGGCGGTCAGCGCGAACGTGAGCGCGCAGGCAATGGCGAAGCCCGCGAATCGGGGGACGGGGGGGCGCATCGGCGAAGCATGACAGATGCGTCGATGGGCATAAACTGGCCGCCCTCTCCCCATGCAAGCGCGCGATGATCACGATCGGCACCCCGCTTTCGCCGCACGCCACCCGCGTGCTCCTGCTCGGTTCGGGCGAACTTGGCAAGGAAGTGGCGTTGGAGTTGCAGCGCTTCGGCGTGGAGGTGATCGCCGCCGACCGTTATGCCGATGCCCCGGCGATGCAGGTGGCGCATCGTAGCCATGTCGTCGACATGCTCGACGGCGCCGCGCTGCGTGCCTTGATCGAGACGGAGAAGCCGCATCTGGTGGTGCCCGAGATCGAAGCCATTCATACCCCCACGTTGGTCGAGCTGGAGCGCGATGCCGGCCTGCGGGTGATCCCCACCGCGCGCGCGGCCTGGCTGACGATGGACCGCGAGGGCATTCGCCGCCTCGCCGCCGAGAAACTGGGCGCGCCGACTTCGCCCTACCGCTTCGTCGACAGCCGCGAGGATTATCTGGCCGCCATCGGCGAGATCGGCCTGCCTTGCGTGGTCAAGCCGGTGATGTCCTCGTCCGGCAAGGGTCAGTCCACGCTCAGGCGCGAGGCCGACGTCGAGCCGGCCTGGGATTACGCCCAGACCGGCGGCCGCGCCGGGCGGGGGCGGGTGATCGTGGAGGGCTTCGTCGATTTCGAATACGAAATCACTCTGTTGACCGTGCGCCATGCCGGCGGCGTCGCCTTTTGCCCACCTATTGGCCATTGGCAGGCGCATGGCGACTATCGCGAAAGCTGGCAGCCGCAGCCGATGTCGCCACGGGCGCTGGCGCGCGCGCGTGAGATCGCCCGCCAGGTGGCCGACAGCCTGGGCGGATGGGGCGTGTTCGGGATGGAGTTCTTCGTCAAGGGCGACGCGGTGTGGTTCTCCGAGGTTTCGCCGCGGCCGCACGATACCGGGCTGGTGACGCTGGTCTCGCAGACGCTTTCCGAGTTCGCCCTGCACGCGCGCGCCATCCTCGGCCTGCCGGTGGGCGCGGACGCGGAGGGATGGATCGGTTGCGTTGCGCCTTCGGCCTCCTGCGCGGTGCTGGCCGAAGGGCATGGCGTGCCGGTGTTTTCCGCTGTCGATACCGCCCTGGCGGTGCCGCGCACGGCGCTGCGCTTGTTCGGCAAGCCACGGGTGGAGGGCCGGCGTCGGGTCGCGGTCACGCTGGCGCGGGCCGATTCGGTGGAGGAAGCGCGCGCCAAGGCCCGGGAGGCCGCCGGCGCGCTGACGGTCGAACTGGTCTGAGGACGAAGTCGTGATCGAAACCAAGAACGCACTGCCGGGCGGCAAGCCCTGGGCTGGTAAATCCGGCGCGGGCGTGAAGGTGACGGTGGCTGGCGCGCCATTGCCCGATGTCGCGACGTCCGCGGCGCCGGACGCCGCCGCGCCCGCCAAGGCCGGCCCGCCGGCGATCCCGCCGCCCGAGGACGGTTACGCGGTTTATCTATTCCCGGCCGCGGTCGAGGCGCTGGGCGGCATCGTCCAGCCCTATCTGAGCCACCCGGGGGGCGAGCCTTGCCTGCAATGCCGGGAGGTGGATACCGGCGGCGTGCTGATCGAGATGACGCTGGCGATCGAGAACCCCGAGGGCGGGCCGCTGGAAGTGGAACTCATGCTGCCCGCCAACATGGTGCGGATGATCGTCACGCTCAAGCACGACGGCCGTTTCGGCTTTGGCCGCAAGGCGGAAGTGGCCCTGCTGTAGCGGGGCGCGCGCTCAAGGTTGCCGTGTCACGTCGATCCAGACCAGATGGTGGTCGCTGCCATCGCTGATGCGCGCTTCGGGCGTACTCGGCGCGGGCCAGAATACGCCGGTATCGCGCACCGCCAGCTCGCGCGAGGGCAGCACGTAGTCCAGCCGCAAGGTGCCGGATTCTGCGCCGAAATCGCCGGTGTGGGTGGCGGTGTCGCCGCGCCGGGCAATGCCGTGTCGCCTGGCGCGCGCGGCCGCGCCGGCGCTGCGGGGCGCGGGGTGGGGCGACACGCGCGGGTGCGCCAGCAGTTGCGCGATGGCGTTGGGCCGGGCGTCGCCATCGGCCGGGTCGGCGTTCATGTCACCGGCGATCACGAAGGCTGTGCCGCCCGGCAGGCCGCCGCAGCGTTGGCGGTCGTCGCACAGCCAGGGCGGGTCGCGGCCGGAAAGGTATTCCGCCCACAGCCGGATTTCGTCATGGTTGCGCGCGCCGTTGCGGTCTTCCGGGCCATCGAACACCGGCGGCGTGGGATGGCCGACCAGAAAATGGATCTCGCCCTGCGGCGTCAGCACCGGCACGTCCCAGTGCGATTTGGATGACAGCCGTAGCTGCCGCCAGACGGAGTCGGGATACCAGGGCTTGCCATTGGCCGGATCGACCGGCCGCAACGCGCCGGGCATCGCCGACCACTTGAGCAACCGGAAGCCGCGCACCCGCGCCGGATCGAGCGGGTACATCGACAGCACCAGCATCCCGTACTGGCCCGGGTGCAGGCCATAGCCCCAGGCATCGTTGCCGCGCGCGCGGCCGGTGCCGCCGGCCTTGCCGTCGCCATCCAGGTCGAGGCCGCTCGGCACGCCGGTATTGACCGGGGCGAAGTAACGGTAGGGATAGTGGATCGCCCGGCCGCCGTGCGCGGCGACTTCCAGATAGCGCCGCTGGAAGAGGTCGGCGGCGCGACCGTCTTCGTCGTAGTCGAATTCGTTGAGCAGCACCACGTCCGGGCGTACCCGTTGCAGCACCGCCGCGACCTTGCGCGCGCCGCTGTCGCCTTCGCGAAGCCGTTTCGCCAAGCCGCCGGCCTCGTTGTCATAGAGCGAGACGTTGTAGGTAGCGAAGCGCACCGGCGGCAGCGAGTCGCGGATCGCGCGGGCCATTTCGCCGGGCAACTGGTCCAGCGCTCGCGGGTCTGGCGTGCCCTCGACGTGGATGCGTAGACAGGCGGCGAGCGCGAGAGTGGCGAGCGCGACGAGCGCGAGACGGAATCGGGCGGCGGGTTTCATGGGGGCTCGGGCAGGGTGTATTCGAGGGGACGCCAGCGTTGGCCATCGTAGCCGTCGAGCGGGCGGAAGCGGCGCTTGTAGTCCATCTTCGGGTGCCCGGCGATCCAGTAGCCGAGGTAAAGATGCCGGCGACCTTCGCGGCGCGCCCAGTCCACTTGTCGCAGCACGCAGAAGGTACCGAGGCCGCGTGCCGTTTCGGCCGGGTCGTAGAAGGTGTAGACGGCCGACAGGTCTTGCGGCAGGCGGTCGGTGACGGCGACCGCGAGCAGTTCGCCAAGGCCGTGCTCGCGCCGGCGGCGGACTTCGAGGAAGCGCGTGTCCGACCAGGTGCCGGAGAGAAATTGGTCGAACTGGGCCGGGCCGTGGTTCTCCATGCCGCCGCCGCGATGGCGGCTTTGCAGATAGCGGCGGTACAACGCGAAGTGTTCCTCGCCGCGAACCGCGGGTATCACGCGTGTGGCGAGATCGACGTTGCGCCTGAGGTTGCGGCGCTGGCCGCGATTGGGACGGAAGTGGGCGACCGGGATGCGAACCGCCACGCACAGCCGGCAGCCGTGGCAGTTCGGGCTGAAGATCAGGTCGCCGGTGCGGCGAAAGCCCAGCTCCAGCGCATGTGCATAGATGTCGGGCAGGCGCGGATCGCCGGGTTCGATCACCAGGTCGCACGCCGGGCGGTCGCGCCAGTAGCCGCAGATGTATTCGCTGGTCTGGAACAGGCGGATGTCGTGGTGGTTGGCCGGTACTTCGCGCATGCCGAGAGGATAGCCGTGCCGGGTTTCGTCGGCGCTGACTGGCCACCGGCTGAACCGGCCGGCCTGGCGGTCAACCCCGCCCATGCCGGCGCGTTGATCTGGCAACGATCAGGCAACAGGAGTATCCCAATGCGTTCCAGTCGATTCACACTGCCCGTCGTCGCCGTGCTGGCGGTGGTTTGTGGCATCGCCAGCGCCGCGCCTCGACAGACCGGCGGGCAGGCCGCTTCGAAGGCCGATGCCGATGGCGACGGCTTCATCTCCCGCGCCGAGGCCGCGCGGCATCCACGTCTGGCCGAGCGCTTCGACTGGCTCGACACCGACAAGGACGGCAAATTGTCGGCCGATGAGCGGCGGGCCGCGCATGCCACGCATGGCCGCGGACATGGCGGCAAGGACCGGCATGGCCGGCACGGGCTGGACAAGGATGGCGATGGTCGTATCAACCGTGTGGAAGCTTCCGCCAAGCCGGCGCTGGCCGCGCGTTTCGACCGGCTCGATGTCAACAAGGATGGCTTTCTCGACCGCGCCGACCGCGAGGCGCGGATGAAGGCCCGCCGCGATGACTGGTTCAAGGCCGCCGATAGCAATGGCGATGGTCAGCTTTCCCGTGCCGAGTTCGATGCCATGCACGCCCGGAAGGTGGCCGAGCATCCGCAGCGGACGGGGCATTCGCCCCGGCACTGAGCAGGCGGGAAGGTTCGTGTGGGGCCGGGGCCGGCAGAGGGAAACGTCGGCCCCGGGCTTTTTTCGGTTTCCGTCGGGGGTGGCTCAGTCTGGGTTTGGCGCGGGTCGCGCCAGTAGCTCGGTCACGGCCTCGGTGAAGGCGTGGCGCAGCGCTGGACTGGCCGGGGCGGCATGCAGCGCATCCACGGCGGCACGTAGGCGGGTGGCGCCGACGAAGCCGCATCCCGCCTTCAATCGATGCAGTTCGCCGCGGGCGGTATCCAGGTGGCCGTTTTCCAGCGCGGTGAGAATGACCGCGTGCTGCTCCGGCAGTTCGGCCAGAAACAGTCCGCGCAGCGCCCGCACCGAGCCGGCATTGCCGTTCAGCGCGCGTAGCGCGGCGGCATCGTCCCAGGTGGTGGTTTTGTCGTCGCTTAGCGCGGTGCGCAGGGCGGCTTGCCAGGCAGCGGCGGAAAGCGGCTTCGACACCACGATGGCGAAGCCGGCTTCGCGCAGGGTGGCGAGCTCGGCCGCATCGTGCGAGGCGGTGTGCGCCAGCGCGACCGGATGCGGTGCTGGCAGCGTCTCGCGCAGGCGCGCGAGGAGTTCGATGCCCCGGCCATCGGGCAGATGGGCATCGATCAGCCAGGCGTCGAAGCGGAAGTCGGTGGCCAACGTCATCGCTTCGGCCAAGCTGCCGGCGACATCGACGTGGGCGGGCACGGCGCGCGCGGCTTCGGCGAGAAACGCCTGGCTGACCGGGGCGTCCTCGACCAGCAGCAGGCGTGGGTTCATCGGCGGATGATCCTTCATTCCGTATCCTCGTTTCCCCATGTACCTGCGCATCCTAACCCTGCTGGCTGGCTTCGCGCTTTGGCCCGGACTGGCCGAAGCGCGTAGCGCCCACCTGCGAATCGCGCGGGTGACGACGCCCGTGGCGGTGCTGGAAGAGGTGAGCGTGCTGCTGGACTGGCCGGCGGGTGCCGCCGCGGGTGGCCTGCGCCTGCGAGCGCGTCGGGTGCGGGCGGATGATCTGGGCTATCGCTTCGACGACCTCGACTGGCGTTGCCCGTTGCGGCCGGCGGCCAACGGCGGGTGGCGCTGCGAAGGGACGATCGCCGGGCGTGGCGGCGCGCCCATGCGGCTGGCGCTGCGCTTGGACGATGTCCGTACCGATGCCGTGCTGTCCCGGGGTGATGCGCGGCTGGCGTTGGCGCGGCGCGGCGCCACGCCGGACCTGACCCGGATCGAGCTGACGCGGGTGCCGGTGCAATGGGCGGCGGCGCTGGCGGCGCAAGTCTGGCCGGCGGCGCGGCTGCAACGCGGGTGGGTGGATGGCGCGCTGGAGATTCGCGCGCCGGCGCGGGCGCCACGACACCTGGCCGGCACCCTGGTATTGCGCGACGGCGCCCTGCAAACCACCGATGCAGCGACGGTGATGCAGAACCTGGAGGGTCGCTTCCGCCTCGATTACCGCACCCTGGCCGGACACGACACGCTCTCGCTCGATGGCGCGCTGGGCGGCGAGGCGCTGTTTGGCCAGACCTATCTGTCGCTGAGCGGGACGCCGGCGCGCTTCGCGCTGAATGCCGAAAAGACATCGGCTGGCGGCTGGCGGCTGCCACGGCTCGAATGGCGCGATGGCGGCACCTTGCGCGCCGACGCCCGGATCGGCTTCGATGCCGCCGGCCAGTTGCGCGAACTGCACGCCGATTTCTCCAGCGAGGCGGCGGCCGGCCTGCGCGATCGCTACCTTGGCGGCCTATTGGGACAGGCGGGAATGGGCGAGGTCGATCTGCGTGGCCGCCTGCGCGGCCAACTGGCGTTCGCCGATGGCCGGCTGCGGCAGGCGCGCGCCGAATTGGCCGGCGTCGATCTGGTCGATCCGCGCGGCCGCTTCCGCTTGCGGGGCGTGGATGGCGACGTCGCGTTCTCGTTCGACGCGCCAGTGGCCTCGATGCTGCGTTGGCGGGCCGCCGACGTGCTGGGCCTGGCTTTTGGTCCGACCACCCTGCCGTTCCAGAGCCGTGATGGCGTGCTGGCCCTGCAACGCAGCGCCAGGCTGCCGATCTTCGGCGGCCGCATGGATATCCACGACTTGCGCATCGAACCGCCGCGCGCGGCCGACGGCCTGCGCATGCGATTCGGCCTCGACCTCGCCGGCATCGATGTCGGGCGGATGGCGAAGGCGCTCGGCCTGCCGGAGTTTCGCGGCGAATTGAACGGCGAGATTCCGCGTGTCAGCTACGCCAACGACCTGCTGGCGTTCGATGGCGGCCTTTCCATCGGCGTGTTCGATGGCACCGTGCAAGTCACCGAGCTTTCGATGGAGCGCCCGTTCGGCACCGCGCCCACGCTCTCGGCCGATCTCGATTTCAACGACCTGGATTTGTGGCGGCTGACCGAAGTGCTTGGCTTCGGCAGCATCACCGGCAGACTCGACGGCCGGGTTCGCGGCCTGCGTCTGGTGAACTGGACGCCGGTGCGCTTCGACGCCCTGCTGGTGACCGATCGCAAACCCGGCGTGCGCCAGCGCATCAGCCAGCGCGCGGTGCAGAACATCTCAAGCGTCGGCGATGCCAGTCTGGTCGGCAGCTTGCAAGGACGGCTGATCGGCTTGTTCGACGATTTCGGCTATGCCCGCATCGGCATCCGCTGCCGGCTGGAAAACGAAGTCTGCGCGATGGGCGGGCTGGACGACTTGGCGGCGAACACACGCCGTTCAGACGCGGCCGGCTTTACTATCGTCGAAGGGGCCGGCCTGCCGCGCCTTACCGTGGTCGGCTACCATCGCCGGGTCGATTGGCCGACTCTGCTGGAGCGACTGAAGGCGGTGGGTAGCGGCGATCTCAAGCCTGTCATCGAATAACCCAAGGAGCCCGTCATGGCGATGAAACACTGGATGCCCGTCCCGGCCGCGTTGGCGCTGGCCGCCTGCGTGACCATCAATGTCTATTTTCCCGCCGCGGAGGCGAAAGAAGCCGCCCGCGAGTTCGTCGACAAGGTGATCGGCGAGGATGGCAAGCCGGCCACGCCCAAACCCGAAGCCAAGCCCGGCAGTGGCGGCGGCATGGCGGTGCTGCGGACACGCATCGACCCGCTGTCGCTGATCGGCATCGGCAGCGCCTACGCGCAGTCCGCGCCGGACATCACCATCGACACGCCGGCGATCCGCGCCATCCAGTCGCAGATGCAGTCGCGTTTCGACGCCAGCCTGCGCAAGGGCTTCGATGCCGGCGCGCTCGGTTTCACCGCCGATGGCATGATCACCGTGCGCGATGCCTCGAAGCTGGAACTGAAGGATCGCGTGGCGATCAACAGCGCCGTCGCCGACGACAACCGCGACCGCAAAGCGCTGTATCGGGAAGTCGCCGTCGCCAACGGCCAGCCCGACTGGGAACCGAGGATCCGCGAGGTGTTCGCCAAACAGTGGATCGAGCGGGCCAGGAGCGGCTGGTGGTACCAGTCCGGCGGCAGTTGGAAGCAGAAATAAACCCGGGGACGAATCATGAGGAGTCTCCGTATCGCCGTTTTCGGCGTGGCCTTGTCCGGCCTTGGGCTGTTCACCGGGGCGCAGGCCCAGAATTCCAACCTCGGCCAGCAGGCCAGCCAGTGTTTCGTGATCTACAAGATCGCCGCCGGCCTGCCGGTCAACGCCTCGCACAAGGACGACCTGGTGAGGCTGGGCGGCCTGATGGATCGCACCATGCAGGACGCCGGGGTCGGCAAGCCGCAGTTCGAGCGCTGGACCGACCAGTTGATGAAGCGCATCGGCACCCCGGACAAGCCCAACCGGGCCGAATTGGCGAGGCAGGTACGGACCTGCAACGGCTTCGCCAAGGCCCGCTACGCCCATTATTCCGCCAGAAAATGACTGCGCCGCCGATGCGGCGCCTGGGCGGCATGCGAGAATGCCCGCCCTTTTTTCTTCGCGTGACGCCGTGGCCCGCATCGACCAGACGCCTTTCCAGGCCCGTATCCTCGACCTGAGCCATGATGGCCGCGGCGTTGCCCGCCGCGAGGCGGGTGCGCATGCCGGCAAGACCGTATTCGTCTCCGGCGCGTTGCCGGGCGAGACCGTGATGGCGCGGCAGACCGCGCGTTCGCGCAGTTTCGACGAGGCCGGAACCGTCGAGGTACTGGATGCCTCGCCCGATCGCGTCAAGCCGCGCTGCCCACACTTCGGCACCTGCGGCGGCTGCGTGTTGCAGCATCTCGACGAAGACAAGCAGATCCATGCCAAACAGCGCGTGTTGCTGGAGAACTTCGAGCGCATCGGCCATGTGGCGCCGGGCGAGGTGCTGCCGCCGTTGGTCGATGCCGCGTGGGGTTATCGCCGCAAGGGCCGTTTCTCGGTGCGCCGGGTGGAGAAGAAGAACAAGACCCTGGTCGGTTTCCGCGAGCGGGACCCCCGTTTCGTCGCCGACCTGGGCGAGTGCCATACCGTGGTGCCGGAGATCGGCTTCAAGATTGCCGAACTCTCGGCGTTGGTGGATTCGATGGATGCGCGACGCGCGCTGCCGCAGATCGAGTTCATCGCCGGCGACGCGGCGCGCGCGCTGGTGTTTCGCCACCTCGAACCCTTGAGCGAAGACGATTTGCGGAAGTTGCGTGATTTCGCCGCCGCGCACGGCTTCGCCATCTTCCTGCAACCGAAGGGGATCGACTCGGTGCATCCGCTCGACGACACCCCGCCGCCGCCGCTGGCATTCAAGCTGGCGCCCTGGGATGTCGAGCTTCGGTTCCGTCCGCTCGATTTCATCCAGGTCAACGGCGGGCTCAACGAGAAGATGATCGCCCGCGCGCTGGCGTTGCTCGATGTGCGGCCGGGCGAGCGCGTGCTCGACCTGTTCTGCGGGCTGGGCAATTTCACCTTACCGCTGGCGCGCGTCGCTTCGGAAGTGGTGGGCGTGGAGGGCGATGCCGGGCTGGTCGCGCGCGCGCGCGCCAACGCGTTGCACAACGGGTTGGAGAATGTCGAGTTCCACATGGCCGATCTGACCACCGATCTGCGCCAGGAGCGTTGGTTCGGGCAGGGCTTCGACAAGCTGCTGCTCGATCCCGCTCGCGCCGGTGCACTGGAGGTGCTGAAGCAGCTCTCGCTCGATGGGATCAAGCGTATCGTCTACGTCAGTTGCCATCCTGGTTCGTTGGCGCGCGATGCCGCTTATCTGGTGGGCGAGCGCGGCTGGCGGCTGACGTCCGCCGGGGTGATGGACATGTTTCCGCATACCGCGCACGTCGAATCCATCGCCGTGTTCGAGAAGGAGTGAGCCATGGGTATCGAGATCGAGCGTAAGTTCCTCACCACGTCGGATGCTTGGCGCCAGGCGGCCCATCGTGTCGTCGAGATGGCGCAGGGCTATCTCAACGACAGCGAATCGGTGGTGGCCGGCCGCCAGAACGCCTCGGTGCGGGTGCGGCTGGAGGGTGAGGATGCGCGGCTCAACATCAAGTCGCGCGAGATGGGTGCCTCGCGGCAGGAGTTCGATTACCCGATTCCGGTCGAGGATGCCCGTGCCCTGGTCGCGCTTTGCGTCGGCGGCACCGTGCTCAAGCGCCGCTACTTCGTGCATCATGCGGGCCACGAATGGGAGATCGACGAGTTCCTCGGCGACAACGCCGGGCTGGTGGTGGCCGAAGTCGAACTGGATGCCGAGGACGAAGCCTTCGCCATGCCGGACTGGGCCGGACGCGAGGTGACGCATCTGCCGCGTTACTACAACCTCAATCTGGTGGCGCATCCGTTTTCGAAATGGAACGACGAGGCGCGTCACCCGGCTTGATGGTGGCCGGCGGGCATGGTCCGGCGGCTCGGGAACTCGTCGGCGCCGGTGACGCCTCGCCCAATGGCAGAAGGGTCAAACGATCCGCCGTTTCGCGCCTTCGCTCCGGGATGGGCGACAATACGCAAGCCGCACACAGCGCGTTTTTTTTCATCGCATCGAGGTCATCCATGCTCGTCATCGGCATCGCCGGACATGAACTCAGCGCCGAGGAGCGCGATTGGCTGCGTCACGATGCCTGCGCCGGCGTGATTCTGTTCGCGCGCAATTTCGCATCCAGGACGCAGGTGGCCGAACTCTCGCAATCGATCCGCGAGGCCGCGCGCTTCCCGCAACTCATCTGCGTCGATCAGGAGGGCGGGCGCGTGCAGCGCTTCCGCGAGGGTTTCAGCCAGCTGCCGCCGCTGGAAGGCTTCGGCGCGCTGCATGCGCGCGACCGCCAGGCGGCGCTGGATCTCGCCCGGGAGCACGCCTGGCTCATGGCCAGCGAAATCCGTGCGACCGGCGTGGATTTGAGCTTCGCGCCGGTGGTCGACCTGGGCCGGGGCAACCGCGCCATCGGCAACCGCGCGTTTTCGGACGATCCGCGGGTGGTGGCCGATTTCACCCGTGCCTATGTCGAAGGCATGCACGATGCCGGCATGGCGGCCACGCTCAAGCATTTCCCCGGCCACGGTTCGGTGCTGGAGGACACGCACTACGACGAAGCCATCGACGCGCGTCCGCTGGAAGAACTCCGCCAGCTCGATTTGCTGCCGTTCGCCGCCGGCATCGATGCCGGCGCCGACGCGGTGATGATGGCGCACGTGGTCTATCCGCGGGTCGCGCCGGCGCCGGCCGGGTATTCGCCGCGCTGGATCGGCGACGTCCTGCGCGGCGAGATGGGCTTCAACGGCGTGGTGTTCTCCGACGATATCGGCATGGCGGCGGCGTTTTCCGCCGGCGGCGTCAAGGCGCGTATCGACGCCCACCTGGATGCTGGTTGCGATGCGGTGCTGGTCTGCCATCCCGAACTGGTGGCGGAGTCGCTGGCGGCGCTCGAAGGACGCGAATTCAATACGCTGGCGTTGACCGGCCTGATCGGACGCGGGCCGATGGGCTGGAGCCAGCTGCTGGCCGATGCCCGCTACCACGACGCGCGCAACGCACTCGCGCGCGAATTGGACGACATCCAGACCTGTACCGGCGAATCCGGTGCCTATGACACGGGAAACATTGCATGACGCCGAGCTTGTCCGCCGCCCTGGTCGATGCCGACTTGATCCACGACTACGCCGCCATCTGCGCCGCGGTCGAGCGCATGGCCGATGCCATCCGTGCCGACTACGACGACGGCCAGCCGCCGCCGCTTTATCTCACCGTGATGAACGGCGGCCTGCCGTTCGCCAGCGACCTGGCGCTGGCATTGGGCGCGCGCGGGCTCGATCTGCAATTCGATTACCTCCACGCCACCCGTTATCGCGGCCAGACCAGTGGCTCGGGCCTCGCCTGGCTGCACCGTCCGGCCACCTCGATGCGCGGCCGGCGCGTGCTGTTGGCCGACGACATTCTCGACGAGGGCCACACCATGCTGGCGGTCAAGCGCTGGTGCGAGGATCAGGGCGCGCAGGACGTGCGCATCGCGGTGTTGGTGGTCAAGAACCACGACCGCTGCGTGGATGGCGTCCGCGCCGACTACCTCGGGCTGGAAGTGTCGGATCGCTACGTCTTCGGTTACGGCATGGATTACCACGAGCAGGGGCGGAATCTGCCGGCGATCTATGCGTTGAAGGACTGACATGCGGAAAGCGGCGCATCGCCCGCGTCGCTTTCCGGGTTTCCGGCCCGCCTTGGCGCGCATGCGAAAATAAGCGCCGCATTCGACTCGCACGGGCCATGGAATGAACGCCTCCGCATCCACCATCGATCTCGCCATCATCGGCGGTACCGGTGTCTACGAATTGGCCGAACTGGCCGATGCCGACACCCAGCAGCCCCTCACGCCTTACGGCCCGCCCTCGGGACCGGTGCGGATCGGCCGCTATGCCGGCAAGCGCGTGGCTTTCCTCGCCCGCCACGGCGAGGGCCATTCGATTCCGCCCCATCGCATCAACTATCGCGCCAACCTGGCGGCATTGCAGGCACTGGGCGCACAGACGGTGCTGGCGCTGAATACCGTCGGCGGCATCAGCGCGCACTGCGGGCCGCGCGCGCTGGTGTTGCCCGATCAACTGATCGACTACACCTGGGGCCGGATCAGCACCTTCGGCGAAGCGCCGGGCAGCGAGGTGCTGCACGTCGATTTCGGCGACCCCTATAGCCCGTCGCTGCGCCGGCGCGTGCTGGAAGCCGCCGGCATGATCGGCATCGATCTGATGGCCGGCGGCTGCTATGGCGCCACTCAGGGGCCACGGCTGGAAACCCGGGCCGAGATCGCGCGGATGAAGCGCGACGGTTGCGATCTGGTCGGGATGACCGGGATGCCGGAAGCCGGCCTCGCCCGCGAGCTGGGGCTGGACTACGCCTGTCTCGGCATCGTCGCCAACTGGGCCGCCGGCGCCGGACCGGACCCGGACGAGGCGATCACCATGGAGGAAGTGCTGACCAACGTGCGCGCGGCGATGGATCGGGTGCCGCGTCTCATCGAGCGCCTGCTCGCCCTCTGATGCGCAAACGCCACGTCGCGATCGTCGGCTACGGCACGGCGGGCCAGGCCTGCGCGCATGCGTTGGCCGGTGAGGCCATCGAAGTCGAGATCTTCGAGCGCGTGCCGGAACCTGGCCCGGTCGGCGCCGGTTTCCTGCTGCAACCGACGGGCCTTCAGGCGTTGTGGCGGCTCGGCCTGCTCGACGAGGTGCGTCGCCACGGCGCGCCGGTCGGGCGGCTCTATGGCGAAACGGTGCACGGGCGCGCGGTGATGGACATGCGCTATGCCGATCTCGACCCGCGCCTGTGCGGTCTCGGCATGCAGCGCGGCGCCTTGTTCACGATCCTGCACCGGGCCATCGGCCGGCGCGCGACGATGCATGCCGGCCTTGCCATCGATGCCATCGACCACGAGGCCGGACGCGTCCGCGATCATCTCGGCCATTGGCACGGCCCGTTCGATCTGGTGATCCTCGCCGATGGCTCGGCCTCGCGCCTGCGCGAAACGGTTTCGTCGCCCCGCATCAACCAGCCTTATCCGTGGGGCGCGTTGTGGTGCCTGCTGCCGGCCGGGGATTGGCCGTGGCTGGATGAACTGCGGCAGCGCTACGTACTGGCGCGGCATATGGTCGGCTTGCTGCCGGTCGGTACGCTGCCCGACGATCACGTTCCCAAGCTGAGCTTCTTCTGGAGCCTGCGCACCGAGCGCTTCGAGCATTGGCGCGAAGCGGGTCGCGATGCATGGCTGGACGAATTGGCGGCGGTCTGGCCGGAAGCGCGCGGACTGCTGGGCGAGGGCTTCGATGTCGGCCTGCTGGCGCGTGCCGCCTATCGTGATGCGGTGATGGGCGTCTGGCACCGTGGGCGCAGCGTGTTGGTGGGCGATGCCGCCCACGCGATGAGTCCTCAGTTGGGGCAGGGCGCCAACATGGCGCTGGTGGATGCGGTGACGCTGGCCGATGCGCTGGCCGCGCACCGTGATTTGGGTGAGGCGCTGGCCCGTTATGCCGATGCGCGTCGCTTGCATCTGGCCGCCTATCACCGCTGGAGCCGTTGGCTGACGCCGCTGTTCCAGTCCCATCACGATTGGCTGGCGCGTTTGCGCGATCTTGCCTTCCTGCCGGCCGGTCGGCTGCCCGGCGGGCGCGGCCATATGCTGCGCGTGCTGGCCGGGACCCAGCAAGGCTGGCTCGGCCGTTATGCGCTGGAGGGCGGTTTCCTACGCGACTGGACGCGGGCGCCACCGGCCTTGCCGCCGCTGGTCGGGGCCGGTCGCTGAAAGAAGCGGTGCTGGCAAAGCCCGAGCGCCATCGGTATCATTTCCAAAAGCCGGTCGGGGACGTTGCCCCGCCCGGCTTTTCTCACGTATGGAGTCGGCAAAATGGGCCAATCGGTCGTTGTATTGGGTGCGCAATGGGGCGATGAGGGCAAGGGCAAGATCGTCGACCTGCTGACGCAGAATATCGGCGCGGTGGTGCGTTTCCAGGGCGGCCACAATGCCGGTCACACGCTGGTGATCGGCGGCAAGAAGACCGTGCTGCATCTGATCCCTTCCGGCATCCTGCGCGAGGACGCGCTATGCCTGATCGGCAATGGCGTGGTGCTGCACCCGGGGGCGTTGCGGAAGGAAATCGCCGAGCTGGAGGGCAATGGCGTCGAGGTGCGCTCGCGGCTGAAGATTTCGCCGGCCACGCCGCTGATCATGCCCTACCACATCGCGCTCGACCAGGCGCGGGAAAAGGCGGCCGGCGGCAAGGCCATCGGCACCACCGGCCGCGGCATCGGCCCGGCCTACGAGGACAAGGTGGCGCGTCGTGGTATCCGCATCGCCGATCTGCACTATCCCGACGAGCTGGCCGACAAGCTGCGCAGCGCGCTCGATTACCACAACTTCGTACTCACCCGATACCTGGGCGTGGAAGGCGTCGATTTCCAGCAGACGCTGGACGAGGCGCTGGCCTTCGGCGAATACGTGCAGCCGATGAAGGCGGACGTGGCCGGCATCCTCCACGAGCTGCGCCGGCAGGGCAAGAAGGTGCTGTTCGAAGGCGCGCAAGGTTCGTTGCTCGACATCGACCACGGCACCTATCCCTACGTCACCTCTTCCAACACCACGGTGGGCGGCGCCTATGCCGGTACCGGAGTGGGCGCTGGCGATATCGATTACGTGCTCGGCATCGCCAAGGCGTACGCCACGCGCGTCGGCAGCGGCCCGTTCCCGACCGAACTGGACGACGACATCGGCCAGGGCCTGCGCGACCGCGGCCAGGAATACGGCGCCACCACCGGCCGGCCGCGCCGCTGCGGCTGGATGGACATCGTGGCGCTGAAGCGCGCGGTGGCGATCAACGGCATCACCGGCCTGTGCATCACCAAGCTCGACGTGCTCGACGGCATGGAGACGCTGAAGATGTGCATCGCCTACGAATACCGTGGCAAACGCACCGAATACGCGCCGCTGGACGCCAAGGGTTGGGAGGAAATCACCCCGGTCTACCTGGAGTTCCCCGGTTGGCAGGAAACCACCCACGGCATCACCGAATGGGACAAACTGCCGCCCGCCGCGCGCGCCTATCTGCGCTCGCTGGAAGAACTGGCCGGCTGCCCGCTGGCGATCGTTTCCACCGGCCCCGACCGCGATGCCAACATCGTGTTGCAGGACCCGTTCGATCCGTTCTATTGACGGCGCGGCTTGAAGTGACGGTTCCAGGTCGTCCCAACGCACCTGGAACTCTCCCGCCTCGGGGCGGGATGCCCGGTTGAACCCGATTCGCGTGTAACCCGCCCCCCGGAGCGTTTTGCCAGGGGCATGCATGGTGATGACGCGCCCGGAAAATTTCACGCGGATCGTTTTGCATCGAGTCGAATCGATATCCGTTGCCGGCCATGTCCGGGCAATGGCGAGTCGATGTTCGACGGCGCGTTTCTTTATCCCGCCTCCCTGTCCAAGGGGGTGAGCCGCCTATGCCTATACTGGCCCCACCTAGGGTTGGCCAAGGGCATGTATCGCATGGGCAAGTACCGCGATTTCGAGATGATCCGACACGGACACGGCATGCGGAAAAGGCGGCAAACATGCGATGTGGCGTGGCTGCCTGTCCCGCCCACGGGCGGAACCCGGGAATCGAGCGCATCCAAATGAAACCCGAGCCCGCCTCCCGACGACTTTCGCGCACCAGCTCGCCGCGAACGGCACAGACCGGACGCGCACCGTGACCGGCGCACTGCTTTTCCCGCTGATCGTTGCCGGCCTGTTGTGGGCCTGCGCCGCTGAACCCGCCCCACCGGCCGACAAGAAAACCGAGAGGAAGATCGACATGTCCACGCTGAAGGAACCCTTGGTCATCGGCCCCACGGTGGGTGACTACACTTATACCAACGCGCCAAAACTGGCCCGGCTCGGGCCGCATCGTTTCATGATCCCGGCCAACTACTTCACCGATCAGATCGGCCCGGATTTCCAAGGCAGCGTGAGCATGGAACTCGTCTGGCCAAAACTGGAGCCACTCCCTCCCGGCCGGCGGCGCGAGATGAGTATGAACGAGTTCAACCGGCAGATTCGCGCGGGTTTCACCTATATCGACAAGCGGCCGTTGCAGGAGGCGATGGACAGCGACGGCAGAAGTTTCTCGGACGACCCGATCCTGCGGCAGGATCCCATGTCAAACATTTCCCATCGCACCCGTGGCGAGGACGTGCGGGGCCTGGAGCGCTGGTACGTGAGCGAAGCGGACAAGGCGCGCTATCTCAAGCTGACCGAAGGGCAGCGCGATCGCTATGGCCTGCCCGATGGCCCCTGGGATATCGAAGACTGGTTCGTGCGCCGGGACGCGCAAGGGCATAACCTGACCTTTATCCGCTGCTCCCACCGGGAGATGCCGGATGGCTTGATCATCCAGGGCGATACGGTGATCGAGGACGACAACCCGCGTGTCGCCCAGTGCTCGCACAGCTTCGCGATACCGGAGTATGGTTTGTCCGTGGAAGCGGACTATCCGCGCGTGCTGATGCGCGATTGGGCGCGGATCGAAGCACGCTACCGCGAACTGATGGCAAAGTTCCATATCGACATTGAGACGAAAGGGGAGCAATGATGAGTGGCCTGACCCGGCAAGACCTGAACATCCTCAAGCACTACGCCGAGGTGGGAAGAAACCGCGAGCTTTACTGGAACTACCTCGCGCATCTGCCTGGCAACGACGGCTACGGCCTGCTGGCGTTGGGCGTGGTGCGCAACGACAACATGCCCGGCAAGGTGGCCAACACTTATGCCCAACAACACGGTGGCCGCGCGCTCACCGAACGCGAGTGGGAAGCCTTCGGCCAGCAACTGATCCAGGAGGATTACAAACGCCGTCAAATACAGTTCGAAAAGAACGACAATCCGCAAAGCGCACTCAACCTGCCGGTCTGGGACGTACAACGCGCCCACGACATCACCTTCGACCTTTACCGCCTCGACCCCAACGCCTGGACCCCGCGCCAACTACTCGAAGCCGCCCGTCGCCAGGACGGGGAACAAGCCGCCGAGCGCATCTGGTCGAACATGCTGGACAACTCGGCATTGGGCCTGCACCGGGCCAATAGCACG
>NZ_RFLY01000030.1 GCF_003697345.1 Solilutibacter pythonis
GCATAAACAGTTCGCCCTGACGTGGGTCGTCGTACCCAGCGGCGTTTTTCCTTGATGCGGCAAGGGCTTAGCTGTGCTGCGGCCATTGAGGCGGGTTCCCCGGTTCGCAAAATTTCCTTGAGGCGACTTTCCGCCCGCAACCATGCCGCGTCAAGCGCCGATGCCGCGAAGCGGCGTGGCTTCAAAGGTCTGCCCGGCGGCGGTTTTTTCTTAGTCGCCGGCGCTTGCTTCGACCACCGCGATGCCGAAGCGGCGTCGGCTTGAACCGCGCAGCGGTTAAGCCGCGCCGCCTCGTATGCGTGGGCGTGCGAGCGCTCTTGCTCTTGCGTGTGCGCGCAGCGCTCGCGCGGCTGTGTGGGCGTGCGCAGCACGCGCACTGCGCGCACAGGGACGTGCGCGCCGGAGCACCACAATGTTTGGGCCACGCGGCCCCGGCGCGCAGCGCCGGCAGGCCAGCCAACATGAACGCAGATTATGCGAAGCGACGGGCTGGCGCGGCGCTTGCCGCGCATCGGCTCCCTGGCGCGCGGCCCTTGCGCAAGCGCCGTGACAGACCGGCGGTTTGCATAATCCGGCGTTATGTTGGGACTGCAACACGCGCAGCGTGTTGGGCCGCGTGGCGACGAGGGCGGCCATGGATGGCCGCAACGGGGTGATCGGTTGCCGAGACTACCGCTGTTGCTCGCCGGTTGGATCGCGAGGATGCGTGATGGGGCGATTCGGCGTCGGCTTGAACGCAGTTAAGCCGCGCCGCCGTTAAATCCCGCTGCCAACAACCCTATCCTGCACTAGTCATGGTGGCCTGTGCCCGTCAGTCCAGCACGCTGGACTCGCCGCCATCAGGGAGAGATTCCGAGCGCATCGTCGGGGGGTGCGCATCACCACAGCGCAGAAGTTTCCCCGCCGGATGCGTGGCCGCATGGATCCGCTGCAGCTTGTCGATGCTGACGTGGGTGTAGATCTCGGTCGTGGCCAGGTTCGCGTGGCCGAGCATGTCCTGGATGTAGCGGATGTCCGCGCCGTTCTCCAGCATGTGCGTCGCGCACGCATGCCGGAACAGGTGCGTCGCGCCGGGCTTGTCGATGCCGGCAAACGCCATGTACCGCTTCACCTTCTCCGCCAGCCACGCCGGCGGGATCGGCTCGCCGTAGTCGGTCACGAACAGCGCATCGGTGTCGGCCGCGAGCAACTGCGGCCGGGCTTCGGTCAGGTACTTGTCCAGCCACGCGGCCGCGCGTTCGCCCAGCGGCACCACCCGATCCCGTTTGCCCTTGCCCTCGCGCACGAACACCAGCATGCGGTTGAGGTCGACGTCATAGCGTTTGAGCGCCGGCAGTTCCATCCGCCGCAAGCCGGTCGCGTACAGCAGTTCCAGCATCGCCCGATCGCGCAGGCCGGCCGGCGTGGTGGGTTCCGCCTCGTGCAGGATCGCGTCGATATCACTCACCGCCAGCAAGGTGCGCGGCAGGCGCTTGGGTTGTTTCGGGAGCTGCAGTTCCGAGGCGGGATTAAACGCCAGATGCCGCTCGCGCGTGAGCCACTTGAACCAGGTCTTCAACGGCGCAAGACAGCCGTGCTGCGAGCCCAGCGTGAGCGGCGCGCCATCGGGCTTGCGATAGGTGAACAGGTGGCGCTGGTAGCGTTCCAGCACCGGCGCGGTGATCGCCCGTACATCGTCCAGCTCGCGCTCCGCGCACCACGCCACGAACCGCCGCAGCGCGATCCTGCGCGCCCGTGCCGTGTCGGCGCTGTAGCCGTGGGTCAACAGCCAGTCCAGGTGCGCATGCACGTAGCGCAGGAGCGGGTGGCCCGCGAGCGGATCGGGCGCACGCGTGCGCGGACCAGCGGGCTTCACCGGCGCCGGCTTGCGGGTCTTGAGGCGTTGGCCCTTGCGCGGCATCAGGCAAGCGCCGTTGCGCCGTTGTGGCTACGACGACGCGCCGGCTCGCGCGGCTCTGGAAGTGGATTTTCTTTAGAAGCAGCCACTAAAGAAGAAGAACCCGCGTCCGTGCTCGCGATCAGGGGGATTGCGGCACCGTGCAAGGTGGGTGCAAGCGGGGTGTTTTTGGGGTGCAAGGTGGGTGCGAGGTTCGCCGTTTGGGGTGCAAGGTTCGCTGTCGTACCCATGGACTCCAGCGCCGCCACGTCGATCAAGCCGATCAGTTGCGGCATGTCCAACGTCACATCGCCATCGAACAGCAGTTCATAGACGAAGCGCTGGCCGTTCGCCCCGCGATGGATCAGCAGGTATTCCAGTTCCACTAGGCGTTCGACGTGCAGGCGCAACGCCGTGTCGGTGATGCCGGCAATAGCGCGCAACTCCTTCCGGGTGAAGCGCACGGCGGCACGCGGGATCGCCTGCTCGCGCATGCGCGTCTCGACCAATGCCACGACCGACGACAACACCCGCCGCGTCTGTGGCGGCAGTTCGTCAAGGCTACGGCCCAGCACTTCACCGGCCAAGCGGTTGGCCAGCGCGATATCGTCGCGGGTGACCTCGACGTACTCGATCGTGGCACCGGCGACGATGGCCGTTTTCACGGGCCGCTGGTGCTGATGCAGGAACGCGATCGCGTCGATCAAAGTCAGGTACTTGGCATGGTCGCGGCGCATGCGGGTGGACTCACTACGGAAGGTCAGCGCTTCGGCATAGGGGTTCACCACGGCGAGGGGTTTGAGCAAGGTCTGTGCGGCGCGGTGCACGGCGCGGATGCGATCAGCGTCCTTCCCCGCCAGCAGGCCCGCGAGCGTGCGCGCCTGCCGCTGCCGCGTATGGATCGCCGCCGTCTGCTCGCGGCTCTCGTTGATCGTCAGCACCACACAGCGATTGAGCAGTTCTTCGTCCAGGTCGATGGCCGTGGTCGTCAGCACCAGCATCACCGGGCCTTCCACCCGGTATTCCTCAGTGACCAGCTTCCCGGTCGTGGGGTCTTTGCCAGTGCTGGCGATGGTGAGTTCGCCCTGCGACTGCAACAGCTTCAACGCATACGCCGCTTGCCGCACGCCTTCTTCCTCGGCGATGGCCAGGATTTTGTGCTTGAGGTCGCCTTCCCCGAGGTAAAACAGCGACTGCCCGGTCATCGCGCTGTAGTGCACGCGCTCACGCTCCGGCATCAGGCTCAACAGCGCATCCATCAGCGTCGATTTACCGGCCGCGCTGGTGGACTGGATCAGCACCGCCAGCGGTTTGTCCAACTTGCGCGACACCGCTGCCAGATAACCCACCAGCGCATTGCTGTCCTCGCCAACCACGCCCACCGACGCCACATCGGCCACAATGCGTTCGACCAGGCGCGGATCACGCAGCAGATCGAGCGCCGCTGCTTCCAGTTCCGGCGCGATCACCGGCGCTACTGTCGCTGGCATCAACGTCGTCTTGATCGCGTCATCCTGCAACGCTTCTAGCTGCAGCAGCACACGCCCCAGATCGGCGCGGATGATGTCCTCGCTCACGCCTAGCTCGACCGCCGCCTGCGTGGTGTAGGTGCCACGTGCTCGCGCCGCGTACAAGTCCAGCGTATCGACATAGAAGCGCTCGCCACTGGACACCAGCAGGTTCACCTTCAACGTGTCGTAGGCCAGGTTCTTCGCCAGCCCGCGCACCCGGTAGCGTCGCTCGCCCAGCGTCAACGTCACATCGCGTTCGCCGACCTCGACCGGCACCGGCGGCAACGTTGGCACCGGCGAAGCGGGCAATGCGAACGTCACGTCGATTGCGTTGGCGGCTTCTTCTTTAGCTGCGGCTTCGGCTTCGCGGTCAACAGCGGCGGCTAAGGGAAGATCGGATGACGCCGGCAGCGCCGCATCTTCTTCCCTGCTAACCGCTGTTGCTTCTGGCGCCACATCGCGCTGCGTGCGCGGTTTACCGGCACCCAACCATTCCGCTTTGCGGATCACCATGCCGAGGGATTTCGCCGCCGGTATCACCTTCAACGCGTACTCGTTCGCGTCCATGCCCTTCGGGAACTGGATGCGGTAGCACTCGATGCCGTCGGCCATCAACACCTCGGCCAGCTTCGCAGCGGCCGCATCACCGGCCGCGTCGCGGTCATAGGCGATCAGTACACGCTGGGTGCCTGTGTCGCGCAACGCGGCACGGTGTTCGTCGGTAAAGCCGTTCACGCCATAGGCGCACGTCACGTTGCGATAACCGGCCTGCCAGAACGTGAGCGCGTCCAGGAGGGATTCGCAGAGGATGATTTCCGGGTCGGCGAGGGCTTCGCGGTTGAACACGCCCGCATGCGGCCCTGGCAGGTACAGGTGTAGCGGCGTACCGGGCCGCAGGTTCGGCGTGATCTTGCGACCGTACACCTCGACCACATTGCCGCCGACATCGAACACCGGTACCACCAGCGAGCCGTTGAAGTGTTCGTGGCCCGATTCGCGCAGCACGCCAAGACGTTGCAGGCGCGAGCGCACCTCCGCGCCGGCCTTGCGGTTCTTCTCCGGCAACCGCAAGCCGAGCGTGCGGTTGGCAAAGCCCAGCTTGAAGCGGTCGATCAGGTCATTCGATGCAAGGCCGCGTGATTCCAGGTAGGCCAGCGCTTCCGGGCTTTGCTTCAACGTGGCGTGGTAATAGTCGATCACCTGTGCCAGCGCCGCGGCATCGTCAGCATCCGCTTCAACCGGCGCCGCCAGCTTCGGCACCGTCGCCTGCTTCACCACATGTCCGGTCAACGGCGCATCGTTGCGCAGCAGTTCCACCGCGTGCCGGAAGCTCACACCCTCCGCCCGCATCACCCAGTCGATCACCGTCCCGCCCGTTGCGCACGCACCCAGGCAGTGCCACAGGTTCTTCGCAGGCGATACGACCAATGACGGCGTGCGGTCGTCATGGAACGGGCAGCGGCCCAGCCAGTCCTTGCCGTGGCGTTCCAGCGTCACGCCCTTGGCCTCGACCAAGCGTTGCAGGGAGATCGAGGACTTGAGGCGTTCGACCTCGGCGTCAGGGATGCGGGCCATCGGCAATTTCTCCAAAACGTGTCAAGAGGCTTTTGGAAGAAAAACCTCAAAATGAATATACTCCGTTTCGGAGATATCACACAAGCCACCTCAAAACCGGGCCTACCGTATGCAGAACATCCGCTTCCCAACCCCACACGGCATGGCCATCTCCGACGACGAACGCGCCTTCTTCATCGCCCTTGGCCAGCGCATCGCCCAGCAGCGCAAGGCGTGCGGCATCACCCAGGTGCAACTGGCCGAACAGCTCGGCGTGTCACAGCAGGCCATGAACTCGTTCGAGAAGGGGCGGCGGCGCGTACCGGTGTCGTTGCTACCGGTCATCGCCCAGGCGTTGGACACCACGCTCGATGCGCTGGTCGCCGACAACGCGCCACCAGCGATGAAGTCAGCACCGAAGAAGCGCGGACCACAGAAGAAGATTAGGCAACAGCTCGAACAGATCGAAGCCTTGCCCGTCGCCAAGCAGCGCGTCGTCAGTCAGATGATCGATGCCATGTTGCAAGCCAACGCCAGCGGCTAAACAAGAAGCCCCGCACATGGCGGGGCTTTTTTCTTACGGGATTTGCGAAGGCGATCTATAGCCACCTCTTTCTGGAAGGGCTTTGCCATCATTGGCATATCCCGTCCAACCACCTGCCTTCTCTCCTTGGGAATAAAGAGCCTTTGATCGTAGTTGCCCACCTTGAGCGGCGAACTGGCTCCCATTCTTGACACGCAAATCCTTACTCACGCACACCTTCATAAGCCCGTACTCGCTCCAAGCCTCATAAGCAATTTCGTTGCCAGCTGGGCAGTAAAAATCTTTCTGCTGGTCTAAAACGAGCCTGTCCTTTTCACGGTCACCGCATCCGACCATAAGTGCAGCGGAAACCAGCAGCAGGCATAGCTTGGAAATTTCATTCATGACCCGGCCTTGCAGTGGGAATTCTCGGCCGCGTTTCATAAGGCCACTGACCGCCAGCCTGATCAATCACTCCACGCGCGAAACCTTGGCAATCATTTAAGCCCGGCACGAATATTCCTAGGGATTGACCCGGCTTGATCAGCTGATTGACTTTGTTTTCATCAGCACCCTCAACGGTTTTGCACTGACGATCACCGTTATTTGGCCGATCCGAATGATCTGTCGTGCCTACTTTTGCGCCGAGAAAATCATACTGATTCCCTGCATTTGCCCCAGCGGCAGGAGTGCCCATGCCTGCAGACTGGGTTCCCGTGGTGACCCAATAGTGGTGTGCAGGAACCTTGCCATTAAAAGCAGGGTCACGACACACCATGACTTGGAGTCCATACGGATCAATCCAACTAATTGGGTTGCCACCGACATAGGCATACGTATT
>NZ_RFLY01000031.1 GCF_003697345.1 Solilutibacter pythonis
ACCGGCCCGCGCGGGGTTTTCGCCTCCATCTGGGGGATATCCATGCCTTGTGTCTGATTCGTCGCCAGTGTTTGTTGGGCGTCTTCGATGGCTTGCTGTTCGAGCAGGTCGTTGCCCCATTTCAATAGGGCATGGGTATGCGGTGTATGGCCGATCCGGTCCAGGGCCGATTCGATTGCCAGGAGGTTTTTCGAATACATGGCGTATATCAGGTCGTCGACGTCGCGGTCGCCGCTGATGCCCTTGCGTTCGGGGGGAGGCGGGGTGTTTTGCTCGCCGGGATGTCGTGCCGGGTCGTTTGTTTGCGGCACATGCGTCTTGGCGTTTTCGCGCCATTCGTCGTCCTGGGCGCGGCGTTCGCGGTCTTCGCGCTCGCGGGTGTCCCGGTCGCGTTGCGCTTGTGCCTCCCGCTCCCGTGCTTCGCGTTCCTCGCGCGCCTGTCGCCGCGCTTCCAATATCTGAAGCAGTCGTTGCGCCTGGCGCATGGGGTCTTCGTCGGGCGGGGCATCGTTCGTCCGAGACCACGCCGGGGAATGTCGGGCGTTCTGGTCGTCCCGGCCCGGGGGCTCGGATGCGGCGGCCGGGGCATGCGCCATGGCGGATCTCATCGAACGCACCGGGCCGGTGGGCGCTTGTGCGGCCGGTGTCAGCCCTTGCGCCCGGATGTCCTGCCGCGCCTGTTGGATGTCGGCATCGGTGGTGAGGGCGGCGATGCGGATGACGCCATCGTCATCGCGGCGCAGATGGGTGATGGCGCTGTGGACGTCGTATTTGCCGGTGGCGTTCGGGTCGAGCGCGAGGGCGGTGTTGGCCGGGTCGAGGCCGGCCCGGGCGCGGGTGGTGTTCACCGCCAGATGGACGGCGGCCAGTGTTTCGGCATGGGGAGCCACGCCGTGGCTGGTATAGGTATTGGCCAGCTGGGCGAGGTCGCGTTGTTCCTGGGTCGGGGTTTGCCAGACGGGTAGGGCGTCCATCGTCCGGGCGTGCTGGGCCAGTTGAGGTTGCAGCGCGGCGCGGGTGGCCGCGAGTTCGGCGGCGATAGGGCCAGTCGCTACTTCATCGCCGTGCCGCCATAGGCCATCGTCGCCGCGTTGGTAGGCGCGGGCGTTGGAGGCTTGCAGGTGGTCGGGGTCGCGGGCGGTGTGGATGGCGGCCGGGATGGAAACGGTCTCGATATTCGCCCAACCATTGAGCCGGTGGGCCACGTCGTAGCGGGCGGCAAGGGCGGCGGGGCCGTGGGCGATATTGGCCTGGATGACGTCGGCGGCCTGGCGGTCGAGTTGGGCGGCGCGTTCGGGGGAGGCCACTTCCGGCTGATAGTGATAGCCGCCATTGGGCCGCGCATCCGTGGCGCGATTGCGCTGCCATTGCTGGGTATCAGGGTCGTGCAGCCACGGGGCGGGGGTAAGGCTGGGGCGATCCTGGTCGTTGGCGTCCAGCCGGTAGGGATTACGCGGGGGCGGCAGCCGGGCAAGACCGATTTCCACGGACTGGTGGGTGGCCTTGTAATCCAACTCTCGACGGGTGTCGAAATCGGCGGCGAACGCTTGCGGAGCGGCCTGGCCGTCGGCGTCGAGGTCGGCTTGCAGGGGGCTGACCCACTCGCGGCGGTTGAACGTCCATTGCCGGCCGAGGGCGTCGGTTTGGGTAGCGACCTCGCGGGCGTCGAGGCGCCGCATGGCTTGCTCGGAGAGAACGTAGCCGGCGATGCCGCCCACGATTCCCCCGGCGACCGCGCCATATACGCCCCGCCGTCCGCCCAGTTCGGCGCCGAGTTTGCCCACGGTATACGCGGCGACCCAGGCGTTGGCGTTGTTGACGGCGTAATCGCGCAATTCGTGCTTCGCGCCGAGCAGATTGTCCTGAGCCAGAAGGGTATCGACACGCTGGCCGGTGTGGATGGCGTCGGTAATGCTGGCGACCGCGCCGACGGCCCCCAAAGCGCCCGCGGCCCTGACCCCGGGGCGCTGGTGCATGGGGGGTTCGTAGAGTTTCAGCTCGATATGCTTGTCTTGTTTCACCCGGGCGAGCAAGGCTTCGCTATGCGATATGTCCGAGGGCGGCGGTAATGGCGAGCGGCCCATCGGTCTGGCCGATTCCAGATAATCCGCAAATGCCGGGGCCAAGGGCTCGGGGAGCGGCTGGGGCCGTGTGACCACTTCACCAGGCCGTGCAATATGCGTGCGGTCGGGGATAATCTCGTGAATCTGGCCTTGGGGGGTGTCGCGGTTGGCCTTGGGGCCATAACGGAAAATCAGGTTGCCTTGATGGGATTCGTGCAATACGTTGAGGCGCGGGTCGTCGGTTTCTGGAAGACGCGGAATGACCGGCCGGCTCATCATGCTGTTGAGGTAGTCGGTCATCAGGTTGTAATTCTTCGTGCTGATGCCATCGCGTAGATAACCGCCGCCGATATCCGAATGTTTGCCCGGCACGACGACTTCGCGGAATCGGCCATCGGTGGAAACCCGGTCCGGCTGTAACGGCTCGGTGGGGAACAATAATCGGTCGGAGGGGAAGGTGCCGCGCAGCTCGTCGGCGGCGGTGATCTGGAAGGCCGACACCGCCGAGGGCGGGAGGCGGCGGTCGAGATATTCCAATGCCCCGGTGGGGACGGGGTCGTACAGGCCAATGACGAGGGGCGTGCGTCCCGGTGCCTGATGGTGGCGGTTGTAGGATTCGGTGATGTTGCCGTGGGCGTCGATATTTTGAACTTCACTCCGCAGGTCGAGAATGCCGCGTTCGTGCAGCATGCGGGCCACCAATGCTTCCTGGCTGCTGCCGCGACTGAAGCCCACCAGGCTGATCTTGATTTCTGCGCGGGGATCGGCTTCATAGATTTCATTTGCACCCCTGACAATCTTCCAATAGGCATATTCAGCACGGGCCATGCTGGTATCGCCGGTGATGGCGTCCCATTTGTTGGTGAGCCAGGAGTCGCGTTGTGTGCCGGGGCCTGCGACGTATTCGAAGTGGATGCGATGGGATTTCTTGAAAGTCTTGTCTTCGAGTTGCTGTTTTAGCTTTCCGACATTGGAGGCATACAAGGGGTTGTTGATGACATCATTGCCTGTCCCATCCGTTAGTCCAATAATGAGATGCGAGTGGGGATTGTCGAGATCATGCAGCAGCGGGGTCTTGAACCCGAGCGGATTGCTGGCGACCTCCTCGTAACGGCGCAGTTGTGCCTCGGTTGCCGAGAGATGTTCCACTTCATCATCGGGGAGGCCGTCAAAGCCGAGGTGAATGATTTTCTTGTGATTTTCATTACCCATGGTGATGCTCCTCAGTAGGTTTTGGTCCAGGCAAGGATCAGATCTCTCCTGCCATTGCTATGGGGATCGTCTGGATTCTGCGGGTGTTGAGTGACCACAAGCGCCTTCATATAGACATTGACGGTGCGGTCGTTGATTTCCACTAGAGCGTCCGCCCAGACTCTGAAGCCCCACCCAACTTTGATCTCCTCGCGTGGCACGTTATGGAGGACCAGCCGGTCGGGAAAGATTTCTTTGAAATCGAGTTCGGCCTCATGTTCGACGCCGTCCAACGAAGTCCAGTCCAGCCACATCGGGCCTGGGGGATAACCATCGCGCATCATGCTGGGGTCCAGGCTGAAGCCTGCTGACCAGTATTCTTTATCGTCAGGTTCGGGTGGCCCTGATGGCCCGAGCAACTTGCTGTCCGGCATGAATTGGGAATGGCTGAGTATGACGCTGCAACGAAGGGTGTTGTAGCAGTAAACGCCAAAATTGAGTGTTTCAAAACGCAACGGCCACGGTGTCGGCATCGGCGTGAGCTTGGCCCGTTCTTCCTCGGATAGGTCGGGTAGATAGACGAAACGCTTTTTCATGCGGGTCTCCTGGTGTTTTTCGTTAGTCCAATAATCAAATGCGAGTGGGGATTGTCGAGATCGTGCAGCAGCGGGGTCTTGAACCCGAGTGGATTGCTGGCGACCTCTTCGTAACGGCGCAACTGTGCCTCGGTGGCCGAGAGATGTTCCACTTCATCATTGGGGAGGCCGTCAAAGCCCAGGTGGATGATTTTCTTGTGATTTTCATTACCCATGGTGATGCTCCTCAGTAGGTTTTGGTCCAGGCAAGGATCAGGTCTCTCCTGCCATTGCTATGGGGGTCCTCTGGGTTCTGTGGGTGTTGAGTCACCACAAGCGCCTTCATATAGACATTGACGGTGCGGTCGTTGATTTCCACTAGAGCGTCCGCCCAGACTCTGAAGCCCCACCCAACTTTGATCTCCTCGCGCGGCACGTTATGGAGGACCAGCCGGTCGGGAAAGATTTCTTTGAAATCGAGTTCGGCTTCATGTTCAACGCCGTCCAACGAAGTCCAGTCCAGCCACATCGGGCCTGGGGGATAACCATCGCGCATCATGCTGGGGTCTAAACTGAAATTGGCATGCCAGTACTTTTTATCATCAGGTTCTGGTGGCCCTGATGGCCCGAGCAACTTGCTGTCCGGCATGAATTGGGAGTGGCTGAGTATGACGCTGCAACGAAGGGTGTTGTAGCAGTAAACGCCAAATTTGAGTTTATTGAAACGCAACGGCCACGGTGTCGGCATCGGCGTGAGCTTGGCCCGTTCTTCCTCGGATAGGTCGGGTAGATAGACGAAACGCTTTTTCATGCGGGTCTCCTGGTGTTTTCCGTTAGTCCAATAATTAAATGCGAGTGGGGATTGTCGAGATCGTGCAGCAGCGGGGTCTTGAACCCGAGCGGATTGCTGGCGACCTCCTCGTAACGGCGCAGTTGTGCCACGGTGGCCGAGAGATGTTCCACTTCATCATTGGGGAGGCCGTCAAAGCCCATGTGAATGATTTTCTTGTGATTTTCATTACCCATGGTGATGCTCCTCAGTAGGTTTTGGTCCAGGCAAGGATCAGGTCTTCCTTCCAGTTGCTTCGTGGGTCCTCTGGATTCTGTGGATATTGGGTTATGACCAACGCCTTCATATAGACGTTGACGGTACGGTCGTTGATTTCCACCAACACATCAACGGATTCCCATCCATATTTGACCTCCTCGCGCGGCACGTTATGGAGGACCAGCCGGTCGGGAAATGTTTCTTTGAAATCGAGTTCGGCCTCATGTTCGACGCCGTCCAGCGAAGTCCAGTCCAGCCGCATCGGGCCTGGGGGATAACCATCGCGCATCATGCTGGGGTCCAGGCTGAAGCCTGCTGACCAAGTGTCCTTCCAGTTTGGCCGGGGGGGCGGCCCAGAAGGCCCGAGCAACTTGCTGTCGGGCATGAACTGGGAGTGGCCGAGTATGACGCTGCAACGAAGGGTGTTGTAGCAGTAAACGCCAAATTTGAGCCTGTCGAAACGCAACGGCCAGGGTGTGGGGATGGGCGTGAGCTTGGCCCGTTCTTCCTCGGATAGGTCGGGTAGATAGACGAAACGCTTTTTCATGCTGGTCTCCCGGTGTTTGCCACTTGCCGTTCGCCGCTGATGTTTACTGTCGCTTCCCGCTTCCCGCTTCCCGCTCGGCCAGCATAACCGCTCTGGCTTGCGACCGTGGACGTCGTATATGCGCTAGTATCAGTCGTTATGCGTGCTGCACGAAGCGTCTCCCGCTATCGGCAAGCACGCGTTGACGGGTGGCCGCCCGTCGCACATCCACGCCACGCCACGCCGCAAGCCTTGAACTCCGCGAAGATTACCGCCGTAGCGCAATCGTTCGGTATTCCTTTTTGTTTCCATGGCGCGGCGCCTTTTCGTCGATGCGCGCGCATAGCCGGTCCGTGCCACAGGCCGCCAGGTCGGCTCGC
>NZ_RFLY01000032.1 GCF_003697345.1 Solilutibacter pythonis
CGGCAGGCCTAACACATGCAAGTCGAACGGCAGCACAAGGGAGCTTGCTCCCTGGGTGGCGAGTGGCGGACGGGTGAGGAATACGTCGGAATCTGCCTATTTGTGGGGGATAACGTAGGGAAACTTACGCTAATACCGCATACGACCTACGGGTGAAAGCGGAGGACCTTCGGGCTTCGCGCAGATAGATGAGCCGACGTCGGATTAGCTAGTTGGCGGGGTAAAGGCCCACCAAGGCGACGATCCGTAGCTGGTCTGAGAGGATGATCAGCCACACTGGAACTGAGACACGGTCCAGACTCCTACGGGAGGCAGCAGTGGGGAATATTGGACAATGGGCGCAAGCCTGATCCAGCCATGCCGCGTGGGTGAAGAAGGCCTTCGGGTTGTAAAGCCCTTTTGTTGGGAAAGAAAAGCTTGCGGTTAATACCCGCGAGTCATGACGGTACCCAAAGAATAAGCACCGGCTAACTTCGTGCCAGCAGCCGCGGTAATACGAAGGGTGCAAGCGTTACTCGGAATTACTGGGCGTAAAGCGTGCGTAGGTGGTTTGTTAAGTCAGATGTGAAAGCCCTGGGCTCAACCTGGGAACTGCATTTGATACTGGCAGGCTAGAGTGCGGTAGAGGATAGCGGAATTCCTGGTGTAGCAGTGAAATGCGTAGAGATCAGGAGGAACATCCGTGGCGAAGGCGGCTATCTGGGCCAGCACTGACACTGAGGCACGAAAGCGTGGGGAGCAAACAGGATTAGATACCCTGGTAGTCCACGCCCTAAACGATGCGAACTGGATGTTGGGCTCAACTTGGAGCTCAGTATCGAAGCTAACGCGTTAAGTTCGCCGCCTGGGGAGTACGGTCGCAAGACTGAAACTCAAAGGAATTGACGGGGGCCCGCACAAGCGGTGGAGTATGTGGTTTAATTCGATGCAACGCGCAGAACCTTACCTGGCCTTGACATGTCGAGAACTTGGCAGAGATGCCTTGGTGCCTTCGGGAACTCGAACACAGGTGCTGCATGGCTGTCGTCAGCTCGTGTCGTGAGATGTTGGGTTAAGTCCCGCAACGAGCGCAACCCTTGTCCCTAGTTGCCAGCACGTAATGGTGGGAACTCTAGGGAGACCGCCGGTGACAAACCGGAGGAAGGTGGGGATGACGTCAAGTCATCATGGCCCTTACGGCCAGGGCTACACACGTACTACAATGGGAAGGACAGAGGGCTGCGAACCCGCGAGGGTAAGCCAATCCCAGAAACCTTCTCTCAGTCCGGATCGGAGTCTGCAACTCGACTCCGTGAAGTCGGAATCGCTAGTAATCGCAGATCAGCATTGCTGCGGTGAATACGTTCCCGGGCCTTGTACACACCGCCCGTCACACCATGGGAGTTTGTTGCACCAGAAGCAGGTAGCTTAACCTTCGGGAGGGCGCTTGCCACGGTGTGGCCGATGACTGGGGTGAAGTCGTAACAAGGTAGCCGTATCGGAAGGTGCGGCTGGATCACCTCCTTTAGAGACACGACAGAGCAAGTCTGTCAGGCGTCCGCACAAGTCACCTGCATCCAGAGAAGTCCCCTTGCCGAAAGGCAAGCCTTTGGGGCCTTAGCTCAGCTGGGAGAGCACCTGCTTTGCAAGCAGGGGGTCGTCGGTTCGATCCCGACAGGCTCCACCACTGGCAAGCCGCGACACGTTGGGTCTGTAGCTCAGGTGGTTAGAGCGCACCCCTGATAAGGGTGAGGCCGGTGGTTCGAGTCCTCCCAGACCCACCACTTCTTTTTTAGAACTGGATGACATGCGTACACGAAGATCAGATTGAAACATTCGAACGTTGAGGTTCGAGTGTGTTCTATGAAAACCGGAATGTAGCGAGCGTTTGAGATGAAGAATACTCAAGACGTGTCGTTGAGGCTAAGGCGGGTGCAGTGATGCACCTAACATTTGAATGTCGTTGATATTCGACAAGGTTGTATGACTTCGAGGCGACTTGAGGTTATATGGTCAAGCGAATAAGCGCACACGGTGGATGCCTTGGCGGTCAGAGGCGATGAAGGACGTGGTAGCCTGCGAAAAGCGTCGGGGAGCTGGCAACAAGCTTCGATCCGGCGATGTCCGAATGGGGAAACCCACCCTTAGGGGTATCAATCAGCCAATACATAACTGATTGAAGCGAACGCGGTGAACTGAAATATCTAAGTAACCGTAGGAAAAGAAATCAACCGAGATTCCCTCAGTAGTGACGAGCGAACGGGGACTAGCCCAAAAGTCCATGTGGTTTTAGCAAAACGGTCTGGAAAGTCCGGCCATAGAAGGTGATAGCCCTGTATGCGAAAGGGCCATATGGATGAAATTGAGTAGGGCGGGGCACGAGAAACCCTGTCTGAACATGGGGGGACCATCCTCCAAGGCTAAATACTCCTGACCGACCGATAGTGAACCAGTACCGTGAGGGAAAGGCGAAAAGAACCCTGGTGAAGGGAGTGAAATAGAACCTGAAACCGTGTGCGTACAAGCAGTAGGAGCCCTTCGGGGTGACTGCGTACCTTTTGTATAATGGGTCAGCGACTTACTGTTCGTGGCGAGCTTAACCGTATAGGGGAGGCGAAGGGAAACCGAGTCTGATAAGGGCGCATAGTCGCGGGCAGTAGACCCGAAACCGGGTGATCTAGTCATGCCCAGGGTGAAGGTTCGGTAACACGAACTGGAGGCCCGAACCCACTCCCGTTGCAAAGGTAGGGGATGAGGTGTGATTAGGAGTGAAAAGCTAATCGAACCCGGAGATAGCTGGTTCTCCTCGAAAGCTATTTAGGTAGCGCCTCATGTGAATCCTCTCGGGGGTAGAGCACTGTTATGGCTAGGGGGTCATCGCGACTTACCAAACCATTGCAAACTCCGAATACCGAGACGGACTGCATGGGAGACACACGGCGGGTGCTAACGTCCGTCGTGAAAAGGGAAACAACCCAGACCCACAGCTAAGGTCCCCAATTACCGCTAAGTGGTGAACGATGTGGAAAGGCATAGACAGCCAGGAGGTTGGCTTAGAAGCAGCCACCCTTTAAAGAAAGCGTAATAGCTCACTGGTCGAGTCGGTCTGCGCGGAAGATTTAACGGGGCTAAGCGGTAAACCGAAGCTTGGGGTGCATAACTTTGTTATGCGCGGTAGAGGAGCGTTCCGTAAGCCTGCGAAGGTGGATCGAGAGGTCTGCTGGAGGTATCGGAAGTGCGAATGCTGACATGAGTAACGATAATGCGGGTGAAAAGCCCGCACGCCGAAAGCCCAAGGTTTCCTTGCGCAACGTTAATCGGCGCAGGGTGAGTCGGCCCCTAAGGCGAGGCTGAAAAGCGTAGTCGATGGGAAGCAGGTTAATATTCCTGCACCTCGCGTAAGTGCGATGGAGGGACGGAGAAGGTTAGGCAGGCCGGGCGTTGGTTGTCCCGGTGAGAGGGTTGAGGCGGTGCTCTTAGGCAAATCCGGGAGCGCAACGTTGAGACCAAGGACGAGTCCAATAGGACAAAGCTGCTGATATCACGCTTCCAGGAAAAGCTCCTAAGCTTCAGCTTACGAAGACCGTACCGTAAACCGACACAGGTGGGTAGGATGAGAATTCTCAGGCGCTTGAGAGAACTTGGGTGAAGGAACTAGGCAAAATGGCACCGTAACTTCGGGAGAAGGTGCGCCCTCCATGGTGAATAGCTGAGGAGGGCCGCAGATACCAGGCCGCTGCGACTGTTTATCAAAAACACAGCACTCTGCAAACACGAAAGTGGACGTATAGGGTGTGACGCCTGCCCGGTGCTGGAAGGTTAAGTGATGGGGTCAGCCGCAAGGCGAAGCTCTTGATCGAAGCCCCAGTAAACGGCGGCCGTAACTATAACGGTCCTAAGGTAGCGAAATTCCTTGTCGGGTAAGTTCCGACCTGCACGAATGGCGTAACGACAGCGGCGCTGTCTCCACCCAAGACTCAGTGAAATTGAAATCGCTGTGAAGATGCAGCGTTCCCGTGGCAAGACGGAAAGACCCCGTGAACCTTTACTATAGCTTTACACTGAACGTTGAGTTCGTCTGTGTAGGATAGGTGGGAGGCTTTGAAGCCGAGGCGCCAGCCTTGGTGGAGCCAACCTTGAAATACCACCCTGATGTGCTTGACGTTCTAACCTAGACCCGTAATCCGGGCCAGGGACCGTGTATGGTGGGTAGTTTGACTGGGGCGGTCTCCTCCCAAAGAGTAACGGAGGAGCTCGAAGGTACGCTCAGCGCGGTCGGACATCGCGCACTGTGTGCAAAGGCATAAGCGTGCTTGACTGCAAGAGTGACGGCTCAAGCAGGTACGAAAGTAGGACTTAGTGATCCGGTGGTTCTGTATGGAAGGGCCATCGCTCAACGGATAAAAGGTACTCCGGGGATAACAGGCTGATTCCGCCCAAGAGTTCATATCGACGGCGGAGTTTGGCACCTCGATGTCGGCTCATCACATCCTGGGGCTGTAGTCGGTCCCAAGGGTATGGCTGTTCGCCATTTAAAGTGGTACGCGAGCTGGGTTCAGAACGTCGTGAGACAGTTCGGTCCCTATCTGCCATGGGCGTTGGAGATTTGAGAGGGGCTGCTCCTAGTACGAGAGGACCGGAGTGGACGAACCTCTGGTGTTCCGGTTGTCACGCCAGTGGCACTGCCGGGTAGCTATGTTCGGAAGCGATAACCGCTGAAAGCATCTAAGCGGGAAGCGCGCCTCAAGATGAGATCTCCCGGGGCACAAGCCCCCTGAAGGCACCATCAAGACCAGGTGGTTGATAGGCTGGGTGTGTAAGTACAGCAATGTATTGAGCTAACCAGTACTAATGAGCCGTGTGGCTTGACCATATAACCTCAAGTGGCCTTGAGCCGAAACGCACGTCAATCCGTGTTCTTCGCCAGGCACTCGCTACATTCCGTCCCCTTAAGGTGGACGCGACGATATGCATCAATCGATGCCCTCGACCGCGACCCTTCCCCCTTTCTGGCGACATTAGCACTGTGGAACCACCCGATCCCATCCCGAACTCGGAAGTGAAACGCAGCCGCGCCGATGGTAGTGTGCATCCAGCATGCGAGAGTAGGTCATCGCCAGAGCCTTACCCAAACGCCCCATATCTTTGATATGGGGCGTTTCTTATTAAGTGAAAGCCTTCGATTTGCGTATTCAGGTCGAGGGTAAAGACTGACAATCAGGCACGCCTCAAGCAGTGCCGGCTGAACAAAAAGTTGAAATTTTTTGGTTCAGGGTGTTGACAGTCGTGTGAAGTGCTGTATATTGATCTGCTCTCTGGCGCGGTTTGGTCGGGAGTCGATAGAAGGGTTCAGCCGCTGAGGGCTGGGTCGGGATCTTTGAAAGTGTACGCAGGTAACTTGTGCGGGCGTCTGACGGATGG
>NZ_RFLY01000033.1 GCF_003697345.1 Solilutibacter pythonis
AAGCGAAGCAACAGGTGATCTGGCTGGAGAATTACCCGATTGCCGTGATCGACGGCAGCGGCGCGGCAGCGAATATCGGCTACATCGAACCGGACCACCTGGGCACACCGAGAGTGATCATCGATGCGAAGCGCAACGTGGCGACATGGAGATGGCCGCTGACGGGGGAAGCGTTCGGCGCGGACGCACCGGAAGAAGACCCGGACGGCGACGGCGAACGCTACGAGTTCGACCTACGCTTCCCTGGCCAACGCTACGACCGACACACGGGGCTACACTACAACTACTTCCGGGATTACGAACCACAGACAGGGCGGTACGTGCAGAGCGACCCGATTGGGTTGAGTGGGGGTATCAATACGTACGCATATGTGAAGGGTGATCCGATCTCGTTCGTTGATCCGCTCGGACTTGAAGGTGTCGGGCACTGGAATAACGGAAGCATGGACAATGTTGCTAACGGGGGCGAAGCATTCAGAGAGATGTATGAAACATCTCGCCAGTGGCGCACTTGGGGCCATCAGACGTTCCCGGGCGAACGAAATTCCGCCATGCGACATTGTGCGGTTAGCTGCGTTCTTAGCGTCAAGTTAGGAAGTGGTGTTGCAAGAGCGGCTGGTGTTACCAACGAAGCTCAAGGTCTTGCAATGCACGATATTCCGAATCTGCGCAGCAGAATTCGTGGCGAGAGTCCGTGGGCATGCCAGGCATCAGATTTGGCTGACAATGAGCGTGGATTCCGTGTTGGTAATTCATTGTCAAGCGGCTTGTCAGATAGTCAGCTCACACAAAGCTGTATGCAGGGGTGTGCTGGGAACTAATCGAGATGAGAATTCATTTGGCTTTGATGAGTTGCCTTGCCCTGGCAGCATGTTCTTCGGCTCTTCAGGACGAACAAATTCGTGGGGATTTTCTTGCTCTGCAAACGGCTGGTGAAATTCAGCCCTCAGCGGCCATGACCAAGATCGTCAGAGGAGATGGCTGGAGTGATGGAGCAGAAGTCAGGGTGTACTTCTGTCAGCGCAAGGAAAGTTCCGTCGGGAAATGCGAAGAAGAAAATTACGTTAGCTTGACCTACCAGAGAAGTGGTGATGAATGGTGCTTGATCTCCTCTGACCAAGAGTAGAAATCAGGCGGGTCTTTGACCCACCGCTGGGAAAACAGGGGTCAAAGTAGGATTTATCTCCAGTAGATGAGAAACGGCACGCCGACCCCTGTTTTCATTCAACCGGCTGAACAAGGCGGTCAAGGGCGGCGTCACCACGAACTACTGGATCAACGCGCTGGGCCAGCGGGTACGCAAGGACCGGGGAACGACGGCCACGACGATAGGCTATCTGTATGGCCCAAGCGGACAGGTGGAGGTGGAGTACAGCTGGGGTTGGTTTTAATATCCAGGGTTCAGATAATCTTGTTAAGAAGGGGGGGTTGGAGAGATTTGACGTGGCTGAATCGACTTTTTTCTGTGGAGGACACAAAGAGGGATAGTATTGGTGGGGTTTCTGTTTCCGCTCCGCCTTTACCAGGGGTCGGGATTGGGTTTATGTTGGGGTCTGGATATACGGTGTCTGGACAGGTGGCCTCTCCCGTTGGGAGAGGATGTGGGTGTCCTTAAGATGATAAATTATAAAAAATTCTTGTCGTATTATTATATTTATTTTTTCTAATGTTGAAGGTTGTTTCTTTTTTTGGGGCTTTTGTGACGGCGGTGATATTTGTATTTGTTGTTAAGGATATGGTTGAGGGGGGGTATGGGGTTTTGGGAGGGGGAATTGTTTTGGTATTGTTTTTTGCCTTCTTTATTATGTGGAAAGTTGGTTCGGTGGGTTTGAAAAGTATGAAAAATAAGAAAGGTTCGGTTCTTTTAGGTGCTGCCAAGGTGGCGAAGAATAGGCCCGGTGGCCGTGAGTAAGATGGAGTTTTCTGATATGTATGGGAATGTCGGCAACCCACTAATGTATACCAACCCCTATGGGGTGTGGGAATGGTTGGGGATTCCTGATCCGATTTTCAATTTCACGTTTGGCGTAGTCGATGATATCTCCTTTATGACATGGATTCTGGAGTAAACCGTTGCTCATCTGCATACAAAGCGGGTGGTTATGCCGCTATAGGGGTAGGGGTGGGGGGGGCTTGCTTATGCTGGTTCGGCGAAAGTTGTTGCTGCCGCTGCACGAAATGGTGCCGAGGCGGTTGCAGCAAGAAATGTGGCTAAAAGGATTTTTCGTTTAAGATCTTTCCAAAACTATAAGATGTATACATACGAGCAAATGATGCATAAGTATGGCTCCGATAAAGCGGTGCAAGCTGCTGCGGGTAGAACTTCAAAACTTTGGAATGCTATGGCTGCGGATGCAGTTGGTGGTGGCGGGGTGTTTTTAGGAGGCAATGGATGCGGATGCTAAATAATGCGCTATTGACATTAATGCCATTTATTTTGTGTTTTGTAATTGCGTTGGGTGGTGTGTATCTTTTTGATTTATCGTTCTGTGCGGCATTCCCTATTGCCGTAGGGATTGTTGCGGTTAATGCTGTTCTGATTGCAATTGGTGATTCTAAGTGCGGCGATCAATAGCTGATTTGGCTTGTTGCAATGAAATTTACGGATATGCACACCGGACTGGCCAAGGCTGTCTCTAAGGTCGCAGCATCGGGTCTTGAAGCTAGTGCATTAAGATCATCTTTACGAAGAGTGTTTGGAGATGGTAATAGTTTTAGACCTCCTAATCTATCGAAGTATCCAACTGATGATGCTTTGCGGCAGGCTGCTAGTCGAACAAATGTTTTTGGTAATGCCTGGGGTGCGGGGCTTCTGCGAGAGATGCATACCAGGGCATGGGTGGGGCTTGTGGGTGTCAAGAGTGAGATGAAGCCTATGCGAACCTTTTCTGTAGTTGATGAGAGCGGTGGAATCGTTGCATTCGAAATTGAAAATATATATGTGTCTCGCTCGGATGTGGTCAGGATTTTGCGTCGCGTTGATGGTGTGAAAAATGTATGTATGGCTGGAAGGTTTGGCGGTACGAACGAGATGAGGGTTAATTTCGAATATATGGAAAAGCCACATGTTGTTTGGGAGCCGTTTGGTGATAGCAGTAGATATTGGATAGGCGCGGCGGATGCGAATTATTCGGTGGCGCTCTCTAAGCTTCAGTATGCATTTGATGCCTATCATCCGACCTGGTGGAGAAGATTGATGGGCGATTTATTTTCGTTACGTTTTTTTGTTGGTCGAACAGATCCTGCCCAATGCCGTGAAGCAAGCCTACGTGTACAACGCGGCGGACCAGTTGACCGGCATCGGCTGGGCGGATAAGGACGATCAAGTGATCGGCAGCCTAGGCTACGGCTACCACCCACAAAGCGGCCGGCTCTCGGCGCAGACCGGCAGCTACGCCCCGCAACTGCTGCCGCCGGCCAGCCAGGGCGACAACACGTTCGACGCCAACCACCGGCAGACCCGCTTCGAGGGCACGGCGCTGCACTACGACGCCAACGGCAACCTCACCGAGGCAGGCGGCCGCCGCTACGTGTGGAACGCCCGCAACCAACTCGTCGAAGTACGCGAAGGCACACAGCTAGTAGCGAGCTACCGCTACGACGCCCTGGGCCGGCGCATTGCGAAACAAGAGAACGGCGGCACCATCGAATACCTGTACGACGGCCTGAACCCGATACAGGAGAAAGCGGGCGAGACGATCAACCCGATTCTGACCGGGTTGGGCGTTGACGAATACTACGCAAGAAACGAAGCCATCGGCCGCACCTACTTCCTGAGCGACCACCAGAACAGCACGCGAGCGTTGACCAACGCCGCGGGCCAAGTGGTGAACCGCTACGACTACGACCCGTACGGCAACGTGCAACAAAGCAAAACAGGCTTCAGCAACCCGTACCAATACACGGGCCGGGAACGCGACCAGACGGGGCTGATGTACTACCGCGCCCGTTACTACCGCCCTGACATGGGGCGATTCATTGCGGAAGACCCGATCGGGCTGGCGGGGGGATTGAATACGTATGTCTATGTCGAAGGCAATCCTTTGATGTACGCCGATCACCTGGGCCTGGCAGTGTATCTGTGCTCAAGACCTGTGAATGTTGATTGGGTGCCAATGTCCATGCGTCCTTATTTAAGGCACATGTGGGTCAAGACCTCGACTACTGAAGCAAGGATGGCTGGGGAGTGCCCGGTTCCCGGTCAAGGATGTGCCGACGTTCCTTATAGCGCTACAAAAAACAAATCTCACGCTGGACAATCGGCGCTGTCGGGATCAATATGTGTTTTTCAACAAAATGTTGATGAGGCATGTGTGAATAGCAAGATCAACCAGGGCCAGCCAACGGGCACATGGAGCATGGTGAATCAGTACCAGAGTTTTTCAAATGCGGTTGTTGCGCAGTGTCGGTATGGTCCGCAAGATGGCCCGTTAGTGCCCAATGCATTGCATAGTCGCGACCCGCTGGGTTCACGTTTTTCACCGAAGCCATGAGCATCATGAACAAGTCGATAAGTCCCGGTCGCACGCTTCTTTTAGGCGTTGTCTTGTTGATGCTTGGCGCTTTGGCATTTACGTCCGCCATTTATTACGGATGGCTGTCGGTGACTCCAGGTTGTGAAGGGGGCTGTATTTCTAAGTTCTCCAAACTATCAAGTGTATTAGGCTATTCCTCGTATGCATTGTTGCTCGCGGGAATTGCTGCAATTGTTGCTTTCATCGTCAAGAAAATAAAAGCAAGGGCCGCGCTAAAAATCTCTTAATTGATCGCTGTCGTAAACAAAGACATAGTGCGTGGCTCTCTCTTGCTGCCTCTCGGGCCAAGCGAGATTGAAGTGTTGGAATGGTGGCGATGAAGGGCATCAGACTGCCCAAGCCAACGCTTGGACTAACATGGGGCGGTGTGGAGCCATGCTTTCCGGAAATTGGTTCATGGGAGGTGTCCGATGAATATGGTCGATTGTATTAAGA
>NZ_RFLY01000034.1 GCF_003697345.1 Solilutibacter pythonis
CCCTTCGCCGATGGCCTCTTCGCCCTGCCCGGCGCCATCGAGCGAGCGGCCGAAGGACAGTTGTCTGAGCTGGCGGCCGTCGGCGTCGTAGTCGGTCAGGTTCAGGCGCTTCAGGCCGTTCTCGTCAAAGGCTTGATCCTCAAGCACCAGGCCCGGCGCTGGAACACGCCGCCTCGTACCGCCACCCTCTGAGCGAAGCGCAACGCTTCGCCGACATCGACAAGCAAAAACACCACCGCCCGGCTGTGCAGGGCGGTGGGTGAGCTTTTTTGCAGTTAGAAGAGAGATCAGCGTTCTTTCTTTTGAGCCATATCCCTAATAACGCTTCTCACTGATTCAAGCGCAGCTCTCGTTTCTCCATACAAGTAGACGTGCTGCTTGTTTTCAGGGCAAAACAGCCCAAGCGGCATCTCAGTTCGCGGAAGGCCTTCTGGAATCACAGACAACTCAGCGCCGCAGATTGGGCACGTTAGATCAACACCTTCTTGCCACAGCCGAAGGGCACGAGTTCCCGCCATCTTTTCAGGGTCATAAATCATTTCAGTGCCCCCATGAGGTTACAGGCACCTTTCCGGTTGGAAGGTCCTGGTACGCCGGTGTTCTGCCAATCGCATCCCAGATGCTCTGACGCTCAACCAATGTTGGCCTGCGTCCCAGGTTAAACAACGCCTCTCGGCGGAACGAAAGATACTCCTCGTACTGCGTCGGGGTCGCGAACCCTCTGAAGAACCTTGTCTGATGTGATGACTCGTGTATCAGCGTGGAGGTTATTTCCCCAGGAGAGAGATTCTCCGCCAGGTTGATAGTCACGCTATTGCGGTGAGGATCCCACAACCCGGAATAACCGAAGTCGGCGTCATTGATGTACACAACATCAGTTCCCTGCTCCTGAAGCCTTGCGTACGAACGCATAGCAACAGGGTTTTCTGCAATGGTCCTTCAGGATGCCTGAGCAAACACGCGATCGGCTTCCGAAAGAGAGGCGTCGAGGCGAATCTTTCCGAAGCCACTACCGCTGTTTGCAACCCCCACTCTTTCAGCCACCACCGCTGGCGCAAGGCCCGGCCTGTAATCAAGCGATTCCCATCCCAAATAGTCTCGAATTTTACGCCACCATTTGGCCCCATAAGTAGTGACTCTCGAACAACGCGACCATTCTCCTGAATGCGAACAACACTACAGTGACTGGGCCACACAAGAGGTAGCGAAGGGCACCTTTTATGCTCGTAGCGCAGGCCGTGGAGTGACCACGGCACTGTGCATAAGTCCAGCGTTATGTTTGACCCGCAGCAGACGTAAAGCGGATACTGTCCGCATGCATGGGCATTCGCTCGACTTCAACTATCAATAGTGAACATTGCCGCTATCCTTGGTGTCACTAGCAAATACTCAAGAGTCTGTGGGAATTTTCTCGATGAACCAAGGATATTCGATTGATTGACGCCTAGCTTGACAGCCGACATCTAGATTTTCAATGTCGCCTACACTGCTATCAAGCTTCAAAATTGTATCTAGTCGAACCAGCCGCATGTGATCCATAGAGTAATCACCATTATCGCAATGGAATTGCCAGATTTCATCACCATCTTCGTCCAGTTCGCGGGTGACCAAAAGAACTGGCATACCTCTGGCTGTAACGAAGTCTGACGTAACGACCATTTCTTCACCTGAAATTGGAAACATATTAATCATGGCCATTTGTTTGACTTGTCTCTATTGTGCTTGCGCAATCTAAGAAGCAGGTTCGAGATATCTCTCGTGCCCCCGGCGTCCACAGGTCTTACATGATCAACCTGGATTTCATTGTGGGGTGGAGTGACCCCCTTCATTGACTTCTTTGAATCAATCCCGAGCTCACCTGTGACGTCATCCCTCAGCACACCTCCATTATGCGCGCGATTGGCCTCTTTCATCTGCCGAACCTGACGGGGCGTTGGCTTAGTACTTGCGTTTAGATTTGGGGGATTCGATATATGCGAATAGTCCGCCGGACCACTCCAATCCTCCCCAGCAATCCTTGTGCCTTCTGGAAGTTCACGGCGAGGCATCTTTGCCAAGAGATGACTTATACCAGGTAGCCTCTTAAGAACACCACTGAAACCAAAGGCGGCCAACCCTCCAACGGTAAACGTCCCCTTTGATGCGTTTGCAGCATCTTCCGCCATATAGCCGGGCTGATCTTGGAATCGATCAGACACCATCCCTACAGCTCGCTCTTGCATCGAGCCAACCCAGCCACCGACGGGAGTCGCATTGATACCTTCTCTCACGGCAAACATAGCCGGCCCCTGGGCAAAGTCAACGATTCCTAACGCAAATCCCAAGTAGGGCCGCCTCTCCATTTCTGCAGCCAACCGATCCATGCCATAACCAACAGCACCTGCAGTTTCGTCAATTGCTCGATGTAGAAGAGCTGGGTTCGTTGTTTTCCTATAGTCTGCAAGGTCCGTCTGCCCTGTCAAAGCAGCAGCTTGCGGGATAGGTAACCCGGTCTCAGCATCAATCATTGGCGAGACGGTTACTATGGAGTGCAGTACTAATTTTTGTGCTGCATCTACCACTTCCTCATAGTACGCGGGATCAAGCCTGTTCCCATTATCATCGGCAACATACTGCAAGGCGCTTAGCGCAAGAGCCCTACGTTGTTCTTTCATGTAATTTGGATCAGTTACTGAGCGAATTGACTCTTCCGCATAGCTCAGAACGATGTCGTCGGAGACATTGAAGCCGAAGTTCTGATTGACTGATCGCAGTACATCCTTTTCCGCTGCGCTTCGCCCTTCAAACTGATCAATGATCCGATCAAGACGGCCGCCCTTCGCATACCGGATTTGAGTCCTATTGATTCCCCCTACAATCGCATTCCCCAGCGCATTCCCGAACGCGTCCGCCGCCAGGTCGCCGTAGTCGATACCCCCTCGTTGCGCCCCCAGCGCTTGCCGGCTGTGCGCCGTCACCACGTTCCCGATCATCCCCGTCGCCAGGTCGTTCCAGAACTTGCCCGTCCCACCTGGTGCTCCGCTCGTCGTCTGTTCAAGCCCCAGTCTACTCCCCACGCCCCGCGTCAACACAGCTCCCACCGTGTTCGCCGCCATGCTCCGCCAACTGAAGCTCGCTGCCGCCCCCACCGCACGGCTCGCCGCGTAGTTCGACACGTTGCCCACGATCGCGTTCGCCGCCACCCGCGCGTACGACGACGACGACAGGCTCTGCGTGAACGCATTCCCCGCCTGGCCCACGTAGCCGCCCCAGCCCGCCGTCGCCCAGGCCGTCAGACCTGACACCGCCGCCTGGCGCCAACTGAAACTCCCATACCCCGATACGCTCCCCAGCGCTTGGCTCACCACACTCCCCGTGAACGCCCCCACGCCCGCCGCCACCGCGCCCGCCGCCCCATAGCCCCCCGCCAATACGCTCGCCCCCACCGACAGCGTGCTCCCCGCCGCCGCCGTTCCCGCCACCGCCCCCGTCGCGCTCGAGGCCGCCCCCAGCCAGCCCGCCGCCACACCCGCCGTGTAGATCGTCACCACCACCGCGATCGCCACCAGAATCACCTTCGCCAGCGTCGCGCACGCCTTCTTCTTCGGCGGCGGTGGAATGTAAGGCAGTGTCGGCGCTGTGTTGCCGATCGCGTCGTTCGGGTTGAACGGCTCGAAGGTGTTGGCGTCGCTCGCCGTCATCCGCACGTTCGGCGCCCGCAGGCTGCCGCCCGGCGTGGGCGGGCTCAGCCCGTCCAGCCCGTTGGCCTCCGCCAGCACGTACCAGTAGCGGGCGTCGCCATAGACCCGTTGCGCCACCTGCCGCAAGCTTTCCCCGGGCTGCACTTGCACCGTGATGTCCCCGGTCTCGCTGGCTTCGAACCCGGTCAGGTGCGCCAGCACCTCGGTCTTGCCGTCCGCCTTGCCCGTCGCCACGTGGCGGCCGTTGGCGTAGGCGTAGGTCTCGGTGTACTGGCGCGCCTCGGCGCTCTGGTTGAAGCGCCCGCCCAGGCTCATCGTGCCCTGGATCCGGCGCAGCAGATTGCCTTCGCCGTCGTAGGCGAAGTAGCGCACACGGTCGTCGAGCTGGTCGCGTTTGTCGAACTTCGGCGTCTGCTCGCGCAGCACCGTGCGCCGGCCCCAGGCGTCGTACTCGCTGGACGT
>NZ_RFLY01000035.1 GCF_003697345.1 Solilutibacter pythonis
TGATATTTCCATCGACCAAGCAGCTATTCTCGAAGTGGCTGTATTACGGGATAGGGACGACGTTTTCGTTGGCGGTGCTGGCGTTCATGGTGGGCGTGGCGACGAAGCTGGTGATGGTGATAGGAGGCGCGATGGCGGTGAAGTACGCTTTGATCATGCAGGGCAACGGCGCTTCGGAAGGATTGAATACGCTTGCGATGCAGCAGGGCGGTATGGGGATCGTGCTGACGATCATGCTGATTACCTGCCCGCCGATGGCGGCGATGTTTTTCCAGGGCACGCTGGGCCAGGCGGTGACGATGTACTCGCAGTTTGGTGCTAGCGGCGGCCAGGCGCGCGATGCGGCGGGTAATCCGGTCGGGGGGTATAGGCCGGCGGATAGGTTTGATGTGAATAATGAAGACGGGAAAACTGCGGGTGTTCCAAATCTTGGTTCGCGTAATAATGTTGCGGCGAGTGATAATGTTCAAGTGGATAATAGAAAAATATTAGGTCAAGGAAATAGAGGAAATGCGCAATGAGTAATATTAGAAATGTATTTCTCTCAGTATTTTTGATTATCTATATTATTCCTATTAATGCGCTGTCCCAATCTGCACCGGGTGGTCCCTGTCCTCCCGGTGCTGTTCCTATCCCAGGGCAAGGGCGTTGTGGCTCGCCTGCTGAAGCCTCGGCGATCAATAGTGGCGGGAAAGGGAACTCGGCACCGACATATACCGAAGTCTGGGAAGATAGGTTTGGTGCTATTGCCGTAGATTACGCTGCTGAGCGAATGGCTACTGTTGAAGGTGAGAGAAGTGAAAGAAGTGCAAAAAATAAAGCGCTATCAAAATGTGGAACTAATCGTTGTAAAGTGGTTTCGTCTGTAAGAAATGGATGTCAAGTTTCTGCGTATGGTGGGGGCGGGGTTGCGTATGGGGCAGGCTTGTCATTGGAAGGCGCCGTGAAAGATGGGATGTTGAAATGCCAATTAGATGGAAGCGTTTGTGAGATTACTTATAGTGGTTGCAGTCTTCCCGTCCGAGTAAAGTAGTTTCTATTAACCATATTTTTCACGCATGAATAAATTATCGGTGTGGGTGTGGGCCAGGCGCGGGATGCGGCGGGTAATCCGGTTGGGGGGTATAAGCCGGCGGATGAAGCAGGTGCAGGTTACGCAGATGGGAAAACAGTCAGGACTGATGGTTATAAACCAACCTACAATGCTGCGAGAACCATGGAAACTAATATGGCGCAAGGGGATTTGACAAAAACCTCAATAAATTCCAAGGGGAATGCAGCATGCATGAATGCTTCTCCTCTTTATTGGTGTTTTAGAATTCTAGCTTCGTTGTCCATCATGGTGCTATCTGTAGGCGGGGTGGTGGCGCAAGCCCCGCCAAGCTCTGGTCCTTGCCCGCCTGGTGCTGTACCTATTCCAGGGCAGGGACGTTGCGGCTCGCCAGCGGAGGCTGCGGGAGTTAATAGGGGCGGGAGCGGCAGCTCTGCGCCGGCATATACCGAAATCTGGGAGGATAGGTTTGGTGCTATAGCTGAAGACCCCAATAATCCGATTGGGGGCGCATCTAGTAATTTGAAATCAAAGAGGCAAGCGGAAAGGTTGGCATTGAAAAGATGTGGAAGTTCTAATTGTAAAATTGTTTCTAGTGTCAGGAATACTTGTCAGGCTTCAGCATATGGGGGAGGCGGACGGGCATTCGGTGGTGGGGCTAATGAAAATGATGCAGCCTTAAATGCAAAGTTAAACTGTGAAAAAGATGGTAGTCAGTGTAATGTGACTTACGCTGCGTGCAGCCTCCCTGTTCGAGTAAGATGATTCCTGTGATTGTACGTGCCTGGAAATTATGAAGCCTGAAGCATACTCGCATCTTGTTTTGGTGGTTATGGCGATTGCAATCTATGGTTGCAAACCTCTGGAGTCTCCTGTGAATGATATGGAAAAATCTGAGCCCGTAATCGAACAGCAAACGCCTAAGTCAAGTAATGTCGCTGCAAGTACACCTCTATCCGTCAATGGCGCTCTAAGTGAATCGGGAAAGGTAACTTTGACTGCTGGCGATGTTTCGTTGGAATTGTCAGCATCCGGGTGTCGTGAAGAGACCGATACTATTCAGTATTGTGCGGGGCCTGTGCGACTCATGCTCACAAAGGGAGGGGGATCGTCACAACAAATCGATTTGCCTTCCCTTTATTTCGACAATCAGGCATCCGTTTACCGGGGGGTGATTGATGAAACTTACAAGCTGCGTGGTCATTCGTTGATCCTGAGTGATGTCAATGCGGACGGTCACCAAGATTTGCTTGTATGGTCAGGTAAAGAGGGCGCGTATGGTGGCCCTTCTTATGATGTATACGTTTTTGACCCGGCGGATGGAAAGTTTGTCCATGATCAAGATTTCTCGGATTTGACCGTGGGGTACAACGGCCTCTTCTTTGTGGAAAAAGACGGGATCAGAGCGGTCTCTTCGGAAGGGTGCTGTCTCCATGTCACCGATACCTATGAAATCAGGCGTGGCAAGCCTGTACTGGTAAAACGTGTCACGGAAGATGATGGTGGCGGTGATGGGCAAGCAATGAAGAAAGTAGAGCGCTTAGTGAATGGTGAAATGAAGGAGGTGCAAGAGTAAAAAAGTGTTCGACAATTATTGATTGTCTCTCTGAAATAGATTGGCCATGCAATTCAGAAGGTGGAGTTCCACCATCTGATACAATAAATTATTACACCTGCACGTGCAATGAAGGAGATATGTCATGAGTGACGGTTACGGCCGTAGTAATGATGGTTTCGGTATCGATAGGCAGCAGTCTGTTGATCTCATCGTAAAGACTGCAATGGAGAATGGCGTTACCGATCCCAAGCAGATTGCCTATATGCTGGCGACTGCGCAGCATGAAACCCGAAATTTTACCGCGCCTGACGAGGACTTCGGGCGAAGGCAGGCGGTCAAGCTTGGATACCGCGGTGGTGAAGAATATTTTGGCCGTGGCTATGTGCATCTGACGCATGTCGACAATTACCAGAAATTCGACAAGCTTCTTGGAATGAATGGGGAGTTAGTCAAAAATCCCCAGTTGGCAAAAGACCCAGAGACGGCGGCCAAGATTCTGGTGCTGGGTATGCGTAATGGCCTTTTCACGGGAAGGTCTCTTGATCGCTATATCAACGACGAGTCGCAGGATTTGTACAATGCTCGACGTATTGTCAATGGAGTCAATCCAAAGCAGCCTTGGAGCGTCAAGGCCGCGAAGGACTGTTCCCGTTATGCGGAAGAATGGGAAAAGAAGCTTCCCAATGTTATTGAACGTCTTGAGCGTGATGGCTTGGACCTGTCCAAGTCGCCCATCAAGAGTGGGCCTCGGGAAGATCAAGATAAGGCAGAAGCAATAAAAGAAACGCAAGCTGCGCTTTTAGCCCTCGGCTACTTAGGCAAAGACGGCAAACCCCTGGCCCAGGATGGTATTCAAGGCCAAAACACCGAGCACGCAGTCCGCATCTTCCAGCAGTCCCATGGCCTGTCAGTGGACGGCACCGTTGGCCCGCAGACTCTGAAGGCGCTGGAGCACGCCAAGGCCCATCCGTTCGTCACCGAGGTCAACCATCCGAATCACATGCTGTACAGGGCCATCGCCGAACGACTACCCCCAGGTACCGACCCGAGGGTGACGGCCAACGTCACCTTGCAGGCCATGGAAAATGGTGTTGACCATCCCAGCAAGCTGCGTGAGGTGTTGGTCAATGGCAATGACGTGTGGGTACTGAGCACCAGCCCCGACCCGGCCCAGCGCGCCCGAGTGGACTTGCAAG
>NZ_RFLY01000036.1 GCF_003697345.1 Solilutibacter pythonis
TCAGAGGCTCCCTTCACCTGCCCCTTGAGATAGGTATCTACCACTTCGCGTTTGAAGGCCGCACTGTACTTGGCCATGAAAAACCCCCGGAGATTGGATGGGTGTCCAACTTCCGGGGGGCAGTTCATTTTTTTTCGGCGCCGTTTCCGCTCATGGCCGGTGCGGCCTAGGCTTTCTTCAGGAACTCCGTCCTCAGCACCAGTCCCTTGACCTTGTCGACGTTGCACTCGATCAGGTCCTCGTCGTCGGTCAGGCGGATGTTCTTGCACAACTGGCCGCGCTTCAGCGTCACCGAAGTGCCCTTGACCTTCAGGTCCTTGATCAACGTCACGCTGTCGCCGTCGGCCAGGCGGGTGCCGTTGCTATCCTTGACGATGATCTCCTCGTCGTTGTCGCTCATTGCTGTCTTCCTTCGTTGGTTACATCGCCTTCGGGGCGAAATGGTCGGTGGCGCGCACCAGCGCGTCGATGTTCTCGGCCTCGAACGCCGAATGGCCGGCGGTCGCGGTAACGACGAGTTCCGCCTTCGGCCAAGCCTTGTGCAGATCCCACGCATTGGCGAGCGGGCAGACCACATCGTAACGGCCATGCACGATCACGCCCGGGATATCGGCGATCCTGGAGGCGTCGCGCAGGAGTTGGTCGTCGGCGTCGAAGAAGCCTTCGTTGACGAAATAGTGGTTCTCGATGCGGGCGAAGGCCAGCGCGAAATGGGCGTCGCCATGGCTCTCGGCATAGTCATCGGGCACGCGCAGGTAGCTGGTGCCGCCCTCCCAGATGCTCCAGCGGCGCGCGGCCTCCAGCCTGGTCGCTTCGTCATCGCTGGTCAGGCGCCGGTGGTAGGCGGCCATCAGGTCGCCACGCTCCGCTTCGGGGATGTATTCGCGGTAAGGCTCGAACTGGTCGGGGAACAGGCGCGATGCGCCTTCCTGATAGAACCACTCCAGCTCCCAACGCCGCAGCATGAAGATGCCGCGCAACACCAACTCGGTGACGCGCCCAGGATGCTTCTCGGCATAAGCCAGCGCCAGCGTGGAACCCCACGAACCACCGAACACTTGCCAGCACTCGATGCCGAGCATCTCGCGGAGTTTCTCGATATCCGCCACCAGGTCCCAGGTGGTGTTGTCCGTCAGGTCGGCATGCGGCGTGCTGCGGCCGGCGCCGCGCTGGTCGAACAGCACGATGCGGTATTTCGAAGGGTCGTGGAAACGGCGCATCGCCGCGTTGCAGCCGCCGCCGGGACCGCCATGCAGCATCACCACCGGCTTGCCGTCGGGGTTGCCGCATTGCTCCCAGTGGAGCGTATGGCGCGCATCCACCTTCAGCGTGCCGGATTCGTAGGGTTCGATCTCGGGATAAAGCGTGCGCATGGCGCGGCTCCGTGCGGGGGAGGTGAATTGTAGCGTCGGCCCCGGCATCCCCCCGTCCCTTCGGCCACCACCCGGTAAGCGGGCCGGTTCCATCGCCATTCGGAATACCCCGCTGGCGCAATGAGTAACCGTCTTGAAAGTCAAGCGCCATGAAGCGATTCGTCCCAAGGCTTGTTGGTGCGAACCATGGCGTTGATCACGGTCAGCAGCTTGCGCATGCGGGCGACCAAGGCCACCTTTTGCTGCTTGCCAGCGGCCAGCAGGCGTTCGTAGAAAGTCTTGAGTGTCTGGCGGCCGTGAGCGTGGCCATGTACGGCACGCGGCGGACCTCGAAGCGGCCGCCCTGGATACGCCGACGCCCTTTGGTATTGCCCGAGTCGTTGGCCATCGGGGCAACGCCGACCAGGGCCGCGATCTCGCGCCGATTGAGCTTGCCCAGTTCGCCGTAGTGCGCTTTGACATGTCCGACCATTTGCGCCTCGACGCCGTCGAACTGCTGGCGGATGGCGTCGATCATGGCCTGGATGCTGGGGCGCACGACAGGCATGGCAAGAGACATACACTAGCGCTCAGCCAACAGCATGCCCAGCAACTGACGCCTGCGCGTGACCATCGCCGCCATGGCCTGCCGCTGGGCGTCGGCCAAGGGACGAATGAAGCTGGCCAGGTCATCTCGGTGAGCCAGCACGCTGGCGTACTCCGCCAGCATTAGGGCATCCATGCGATCGGTCTTTGCCAGTCGGCCCATCGACTTGGCGAAATCACGTGCCTGACGCGGATTGACCACCGCCACCGCAAAGCCTACGGCCTGCAACACACACGCCAGTGCAGCCTCGTGCCCACCCGTGGCCTCCATCACCACCAACGCAACGCCCAGCGGCTGGAGCGCTACTGCCAAGGCCGATGCCCTTCAGCCTCGTTCTCGAAACGCCGGACACCGAATTCGGCCCCCAGCACCGCGACATCCACATGTGCCTTCGCGACGTCGATGCCAACAACTGTCAATGAGGAAACAGACATGATCTTCAGATCCCTTGCTTGTGCATGCGCGCCCGGACAAACCGGGGCGCGTCACCGTTCGGGCTTCACGAAGACCGGCGCGGCGGCCGTGCGCCATCTACTCATAGACGGGCGCACAGTCCCAAGCCAAAACCAGGCTGCACGGGCCGGTCCGCTCGCCTCAACGACTCCCAAACTCTACCGCGGCGGTCTGGTATGAAACATACAAGCCACCGTTTTGATGACTGGCATCCACGCAACCCGACTAAAGAACCGGCCTATACCATCACTGCCTATCAAGCCGGACACCACCCACCTCCGGGTGTAGACTCACTCCGGATCACCCGCCACGGAGCGTATCCATGCGCGCACTGGGATTATTGATGATGAGCATGGCCGCCTGCTCGCCGGTCAGCGAATCCGTCCAGCCACCGGCACCGGACGCCGCCCGCTATGGCGACGGCTTCCCGGTCATCAAACCCTTCGACCTGCCGAAAGCCGGCAGCAAGGTCACGGCGGATTTCGAGCTGCCCAACGCCATGGACGGAGATCATTTACGGCCGGTCTGGGTCGGCTTCAGATTCAGCATACCGATAACGAAGGACTATGCACCTGGAGAGCAGGCTGCCTCACGGAAAAGGATGGACTATCTGTACGAATCCCCCATTCCGATCCGTATCCGGCTTTGGCGTATCGAAGGGGGAGAGCGCACTCCAGTCGTGCTGCACGAGATGCAACAAACCATCCGGCCCAGCAAAGCATGGTACGAACCTCACCCCGACGAGGTGTTCACTAAGCATAACGGCGCTGGCATGGACACCAAGGAAATGATTGCAATCGGTAAGTTCGACTACCGCAATCGAGCCTACCTACCTTGGGAAGTAGCAAGCATCTTCCCGCCCACACCCGGCCGTTACCATATCGAGATGGAGAGCCTGGAGGACCATCCCATCCTGGCGAATCTTCCTTTTGAAATGGTTGTCACGCACTATCACCTATGGGGGATCAAGCAATGAGTCACCGCTTCGATGACAGGCATCCGCGCAACCCGACTAAAGAGCCGGCCTATACCATCACTGTCTATCAAGCCGGACACCGCCCGCCCCCGGGTGTAGACTCACTCCGGATCACCCACCACGGAGCGTATCCATGCGCGCACTGGGATTATTGATGATGAGCATGGCCGCCTGCTCGCCGGTCAGCGAATCCGTCCAGCCACCGGCACCGGACGCCACTCACTATGGCGACGGCTTCCCCGTCATCAAACCCTTCGACCTGCCGAAAGCCGGCAGCAAGGTCACGGCGGATTTCGAGCTGCCCAACGCCATGGACGGAGATCATCTACGGCCGGTCTGGGTCGGCTTC
>NZ_RFLY01000037.1 GCF_003697345.1 Solilutibacter pythonis
TGATATTTCCATCGACCAAGCAGCTATTCTCGAAGTGGCTGTATTACGGGATAGGGACGACGTTTTCGTTGGCGGTGCTGGCGTTCATGGTGGGCGTGGCGACGAAGCTGGTGATGGTGATAGGAGGTGCGATGGCGGTGAAGTACGCTTTGATCATGCAGGGCAACGGCGCTTCGGAAGGATTGAATACGCTTGCGATGCAGCAGGGTGGGATGGGGATCGTGCTGACGATCATGCTGATCACCTGTCCGCCGATGGCGGCGATGTTCTTCCAGGGCACGCTGGGCCAGGCGGTGACGATGTACTCGCAGTTTGGTGCTAGCGGCGGCCAGGCGCGCGATGCGGCGGGTAATCCGGTCGGGGGGTATAGGCCGGCATCTAACGGTATAGGACGGGAAGAAGGGCCGGAGAAGGGAGGTGATGTTGTAAATCCCTTTGCCCGACCTAATAGCCAGATGGCTCCATCTGAAACTGTATCTGATACTAAAAAGTACGAAGGGCAGCAACATAGAGGGTCTGCGAGATGAAGATATTAAGTGTAGTCCGTTTGATTATAATGGCTACTCTATTTGGTTTCTCCAGCTATTTGGTGGCACAGGCTCCGCCCAGTGGCCCTTGTCCCCCTGGTGCTGTGCCTATTCCAGGGCAGGGACGTTGCGGCTCGCCAGCGGAGGCTGCGGGAATTAATAGAGGGGGGAGTGGTAGCTCTACACCCGCCTATACTGAAATTTGGGAGGATCGCTATGGTGCGATTGCTGTAGATTATATTTCTGCTAAAAGTGGTACTGTTGAAAATGAGAAATCAGAGCGGCGGGCTAAAGATAAGGCACTGAAGTTATGTGGAACATCTAATTGCAAAATTATGACTTCAGTAAGAAATTACTGTCAGGCGGCGGCATATGGGGGCGGTGTTTCCTATGGGACTGCTTCAACGATTGGTGAGGCAAGGAATATAGCTATGGCTAGATGTCAATCGGATGGGAGGCAGTGTGAGATTCAATATAGCGGTTGCAGTCTTCCCGTTCGAGTAAAATAGCCTAGATTAATCGTTTTTTGCGCATGAATAAATGAGAAGCAAGGATGGTTGTCAATAAAAAACAGGGGGCTACTTTTGTTGTCTTGATGCTCTTTATTTTTGCCATTCCTAGTGAGATTAATGCGCAGGCTCCCCCCAGTGGTCCCTGCCCTCCCGGTGCAGTGCCTATCCCAGGGCAAGGGCGTTGCGGTTCACCGGCTGAAGCCTCGGCGATCAATAGTGGTGGGAAAGGGAACCCGGCTCCGGTATATACGGAAGTTTGGGGGAATAGGTTTGGTGCGATTGCTGTCGATTATGATAAGGCCAAAAGCGGATTTTCTGAAGGGGAAAAAAGTCAACGGGTGGCAGAGCGAATGGCATTGCAGCAATGCGGCACCCGTAATTGTAAAGTGGTTTCATGGGTGAAGAATGGCTGCCAAGCTGCTGTATATGGAAATGAGTGGGCTACTTACGGAATAAATATAGATGTGCAAGTGGCTGAAGAAGAAGCCATGAATAAGTGCGCGAGGAGGGGGGTAGGAGTATGCAAGGTCGAATATTCGGGTTGTAGTCTCCCTGTTCGAGTGAAATAACTTGAGTTAACCACTCCTTCCGCTTATGAATAAAGTAAATAATTTTATGTTAAAGCTATTGTTTACCCTGTTGCTAGTTGTATGCACATTTCTTGTGGCTGGGTGTGCGGGTGAGTCTGCGGCGGTGGCAGAGCAGTCTCCTGTGGTTGAGCATACCGAGACGACAAGGGGTACGGTGCCTCCAGAGAAAGAAAGGAATATGGACTCAATGGATAGCATGAAAAAGCAGCTTGATACATTACTCTCTCCCGGTTCTTCGTATATGGATGTGAGGGAGGAGTTGCTTGCCAATGGCTGGGAGCCGATGGCTACGTTGAATTGCAAGGAGAATGTTGTTGGTGGCGACTGGAAGAATATATGCACGGCACTGGATGCCCCCGCAGTCTGCAAGGTATGTAATGAAATGATAGAACTATCAGCCTACAGTGGCGACGGGAATGTTTTGGCAAAATTCCGCCATGGTATCACTGGGAAGATTATTGAAGTCAGCGCTTATGGGATGTTGGAGGATTGGGGCGTGCGTGGCGAGGACTCACGCCTACAATACTCTGGCTGGGGGTTTGAACAGAAGTAACCGTTTTCTCGTAAACATAGTGCATGACGCACTATGAAGCTCTGATTGATAGTCGCAAGAGTCGATCAGGGGGGGCGTGACTCACGCTATGGCCCGATTGCATTCAGGATGAGTCGTCGGAATCCGCCAATTAACTATCTTGCCTAGAAGGAGCTTGAAAATGAGTAATCCACTGTATGACCTGATGCACAAGGGCGAATCCGGTGTTGCTGGATACAACGCCTACAATCGCGGTACTGCTGTTAATTCGAAGGGGCAGAAATACATAGTTCCTGCTGATCGGGATATTGATTTCTCATCACTGACGCTCGGGCAGTTGTCTGACTTGCAGCATCTTGGTAGGCGTGACCCTGATCGTATTTTTGCAGTCGGGAAATACCAAATCATTCCGGATACTATGGATGGCGCGATCAGATCAATGGGATTGGATCGTGGTCAGAAGTTCACTCCCGAGCTTCAGGACAGGATATTCTCCGAATATTTGATCGTCACCAAACGCCCGGATATTTATGCCTATATCACGGGGAAACCCGGTGCTACGTTGGAAAATGCTCAGTTTGAGCTTTCACGTGAGTGGGCGAGTTTCAGTGATCCTCGCAAGGGCGATATGCGAAGCCATTACGGCAGTGGGAATCGCGCGCATATTTCGTTACAGGAATCTGCTGATGCCTTAAATTCGATGCGTGCGGAATACTCGAAGAATATCGATAAGGGAATGCAGCCCAAAGATGCCTGGGCTTCCGTGATCGGTTCGACTCAAACTCAGCAGTATGGTGAAGTGAATAGCCAGTCTGCTGTTAACAAAGCAGAAGCGATAAAAGAAACGCAAGCTGCACTCGCTACTCTCGGCTACTTAGGCAAAGACGGCAAACCCCTGGCCCAGGATGGTATTCAAGGCCAAAACACCGAACATGCAGTCCGCATCTTCCAGCAGTCGCATGGCCTGTCAGTGGACGGCACCGTTGGCCCGCAGACTCTGAAGGCGCTGGAGCACGCCAAGGCCCATCCGTTCGTCACCGAGGTCAACCATCCGAATCACATGCTGTACAGGGCCATTGCCGAAAAATTACCCCCAGGTACCGACCCGAGGGTGACGGCCAACGTCACTTTGCAGGCCATGGAAAATGGTGTTGACCATCCCAGCAAGCTGCGTGAGGTGTTGGTCAATGGCAATGACGTGTGGGTACTGAGCACCAGCCCCGACCCGGCCCAGCGCGCCCGAGTGGACTTGCAAG
>NZ_RFLY01000038.1 GCF_003697345.1 Solilutibacter pythonis
ACCGCACCTGGGCAAGCCAACAAGCCGGCCTGCGGGAAATGGCCGCGATGGCGGAAATGGCGCGCGCCCACCCGACCCCGACGCCCAGCGACCTGCGCAGCCAGGTGGCCGGGGCCTACGCCCGCGCTGGGTTGCAACGCAGCGATGCCGAAATCGACGCGGCCACCACGGCGGTATCGCAACGCCACGCGCAAGACGGTACGACCCAAGCGCAGACGCCGTATTTTCTGCAAGTGCAGGCCGATGGCGCCCTGGCCACCATCAGCGGCCAGAACGACCAGCGCATGGAGATTCGGAGCGTGGTCACGCCCGAGGAGATCGCACGGGCACAGCCCCAGCCCGCCACGGTCTCCGACCCACCACAGCCCACCGCGCCGTTGCCGCCGGTCATGCCTTCGCGCGGGGAAATACAGCCGAGCGCGCCCGCGCCACGACAAAGCCACGGATATCGCAGCCCCGCCTCGCCGCGGGCGGGCGGCCATCACGACGATGCGCGCGAGGCGGCGGCGCAAACCGGACAAACGGCCGAGCTCGCCGCCCAACAGCCAGCGGCGCTGGCGCAACAGGCGATTATCGAAGAACACGCGCGCCTGGCCGCCGAGCACGAAGAAACCCGCCGCCAGGAAGACGCACGCGAACAGGCGCGCAACCCGCAAGCGGCTGACGAACAGACCCAAGCCGGGCCACCCAACCCGTGGGATGAAACACTGGCGGGCCGATATATCAATCACTACATGGCGGCGCTGGAACGCGGCGACGAAGCGGAAATGGACAGGCTGGCGGATATTTACGCGCAGACACCGCAGTTCAAGGAATGGGAAGCCTGGGGGCAGGAAAACGCGCAGCGACTGGCGCTCGAAGAACAACAGCAGCAACAGCAACAGCAACAACAAGAACAGCACCACCGCGTGCTGATCCGCTGACGAGGGAGACACCATACTGAAAATGGCCTGCGATTCCGACCCGTGCCAGCAGCATCTTTCAATGCCCTATACTCGGCTTGAACCATTTCCATACGATTAATCGCAAGTCACTCCGGAGAAACGAAATGACCTTCGTCAATGAATTCATCCCCGCCGAGGACGTGGAAAAATACGGCCTCAAGGAAATCGACAAACACTTCATCGTGGGCGGCACCAATGCCCGCGATTGGACTATTGATCGGGAGCGCGACATCTACTTGAGAAATGTTGCCAATGGCCGAGAAGACTGGCGCAACCAAACCAAATGGACGTTCTATTGGCAAGGTGAGGAATTGACCTTGCGCATGGATCTACTTGAGGGTAGAGGCGAACGCGGTGAACCTGGCTGGTCGCATTGGAAATTAATTAGACTCAATGGCAGCTATGGCTTACCTAAGCATTTGAAAGCAAACAAGGACGAAATCCTTAAGACACTTATAGAGGCTTTGACTGTTTATCGGGGGGGAGGCGTCTATTCAGGTGAATACGCCAGCTACAGCGTGACGCTGGATATCGCCGAGGAGTGCGTGCTATGACCACACCACTCACGGCCGAGCAAGCCATTTCCTTGCTGCGTCAACAGACACACGCCTACCAAACGCCCGAGCAATTGCGCACACTAGCGGCACAGGTGGATACCAACCCCTCCGGACGCACCACCGTGCTCTACAGCGGGCCGTCCGCCAAAGGGGGTGTGATCGTCGCGGATCATCAAATCAATCCTGAAAATATCCTGCGATTCCGGCCCGTGCCAGCAGCATCTTTCAATGCCCTATACTCGGCTTGAACCATTTCCATACGATTAATCGCAAGTCACTCCGGAGAAACGAAATGACCTTCGTCAATGAATTCATCCCCGCCGAGGACGTGGAAAAATACGGCCTCAAGGAAATCGACAAACACTTCATCGTGGGCGGCACCAATGCCCGCGATTGGACTATTGATCGGGAGCGCGACATCTACTTGAGAAATGTTGCCAATGGCCGAGAAGACTGGCGCAACCAAACCAAATGGACGTTCTATTGGCGTGGCGAGGAATTGACCTTGCACCTGGATTTATTGGAATCCACCGGGGAAAAACCCGAAGACCCGAGTTGGTCCCATTGGCGTCTAGTTCGAATCAACGGCAGTTATGGCTTGCCCGAGCACTTAAAGACACAAAAAGATGAAATTCTCGAAACGCTTCAAGAAGCACTTCTTGTATACGGAGATTTCGGGGTCTACACATCGGGAGCAGAATACAATCAAGAATCTAGCGTAACCCTGGATATCGCCGAGGAGTGCGTGTTATGACCACACCACTCACCGCCGAACAAGCCATTTCCCTCTTGCGCCAACAGCCACACGCTTACCAAACGCCCGAGCAGTTACGCGCCCTGGCCGCACAGGTGGATGCCAATCCGCCCGGGCGCGTGACCGTACTCTACAGCGGGCCCTCCGCCAAGGGGGTATGGTCGTCTCAGATTATCGATACTTTGCTGGAAGCGGGCGAGGACATCCGCGTCATCAATACCAGCGAAGCGGCCAAGCTACTTCAATCCCGTGAGTTCTTAAATTCAGTTGCCCAAGCTCACGAAATCAGACCAAAACCACTCATCGACGGCACCTACCGCGGCCCCGCCACCGAATGGCTCTATCACCCCACCCAAGGGCCTTGGGCCGATGCTTCGGCCAGATTCGCCGATACCACCGTCGGTGAAGTCCGCGCCATTGTCGGCGATGCCGAGCCCAGCCGCGTTTTCGGTGCCACCGAGGTGCCACGTATTCTCGCCAATCCCAACGTCACCACCATTGAAGGCATTCCCCGCGAAGCCTTGCTGGCCCGCCAGGCCACCCATGGCCCGCAGGCGGCATTCGAAATGATCGTGGCCAATTCCCGTGAACACGTGGCGCGTTTGCGCGTGCCGGCGGATACGCCCACCAATTATGCGGGGGAATTGCTACGCGATACCCACGACCAACTCAAACTGGACAGCCGTGAATACTTCGCGGCCACCCAGCTCGAAGGCAAGCCGCCCACATTTGCCGCCGACTCCCGTCCCTTGGCGAACAATATGCGCCCGCCCACGCCGCATGCCCAGTCGGGCGCCGCCCATGTCGAGGCATGGCAAATAGAATGGACGCATAACGAAATAGCGGCCACTCGCCCCAACGCCCATCCCGTGCTCAAAGGCGCTGGCGCGGCCGGCGTCGCCCTAATGGCCCACGACTTCATCGATACCGGCCACCGCGTCGTCCAACTGCATACCCAAGGCAACGAACCCGGCGCGGATTCCGCGCAGAACCATTTCATCGGCCGCAATGCCGGCGGCATGGCCGGCGGTTTCCTGTTCGGCGCCGGCTATGGCGCGGCCACCGGCGCCTGGACCGGGCCCGGCGCATTCCTCACCGGCA
>NZ_RFLY01000039.1 GCF_003697345.1 Solilutibacter pythonis
CCCTTCGCCGATGGCCTCTTCGCCCTGCCCGGCGCCATCGAGCGAGCGGCCGAAGGACAGTTGTCTGAGCTGGCGGCCGTCGGCGTCGTAGTCGGTCAGGTTCAGGCGCTTCAGGCCGTTCTCGTCATAGGTCCGGTGCGCCGTCACCCGGCCCAGCGCGTCGTGGCGCCAGCCTTCGGCGATCTCTGCCGGGCGCTCGCCCACGGTGTAGCGCTTGGACTCGCGGGTCTTGCGGCCCAGTGCGTCGTAGCCCAGGTCGCGGGCGGTGTGCACGCCCGCCTCCAGGCTGCGCCGGCGGATCACCCGACCGGCCGTGTCGTAGTCGAAGGCGGTGCTGTTCTCGGCCTGCTTCAGCACGACCTGTCCATCGACCAGATCGCCGTTCATCACCGTCACCTGGTTGTTGGCGTCGAACGCGTACCAGGCCGTCCTGACCGGCGGACTTGCCCGCATCACCAGGCTGGCCTGTTCCGGGAACACCCAGCGGAAGTCGCTCAGCGTCACCGGGCGCGCGTCGCTCTGCGCCAGGACCACCCGGCTCCTGGCCGTGCCGCCCAGGGCCACGTAGGCCGCGCCCGCCGGCGCGACCGTCTCCAGCGTCGAGCGGCCGCTGCCGGTCTCGCCACTCACCATGCTGCCCGCCTCACGGCGGATCAGCTGGCCCGCGGCATCGTAGAAGTTGAGCAGCACTTGCCCGCTGGCGCTCGCGCTTCCGGCCCACCCGACGATGTCGACCCAGCCTTCGGCGCGAATCTTGACGCCCGGGCGGATCACCGCCCAATCGTTATTGACGATGTCGAAGGTCTTGCCGATGCGCGCCTGGGCGACATGGCGTCCGTCCTTCTCCACGATGGCGAAGCCGGTGCCCTTGTCCCAGCCGGTGTCGCCCTCGCTGAAGTCCGCGTTGGCCGGGGGCTGCTGGTAGGTCTCGTAGATGTCCACCCACCAGTTGGCGGTGGCCCGCTCGCCGCTGGCGGTCTTGAGGTGCAGGGGGATGGCGGGTTGCTTGGCATCCGCCAGCGTTGGGGTGCCGGAGAAGGTGCGGGTGGCGGCATCGAAGCGCAGCCAGGCCGGCAGTCGGCGGGTATCGAGCATGGCCGGCTCGCCGTTGTCGGTCACCAGCCAGTCCGCCGGCACGGTGTACGAGAAGGGTTGCCCGACGCGCACCCGTTGATTCGGCAAGCTTTCCTTCAAACGGGGGTTGGCCAGTACGCCGGGATCCACGCCGGCTGCCGCCCGGCGTGGGCGGGCTCAGCCCGTCCAGCCCGTTGACCTCCGCCAGCACGTACCAGTAGCGGGCGTCGCCATAGACCCGTTGCGCCACTTGCCGCAAGCTTTCCCCGGGTTGCACCTGCACCGTGATGTCCCCGGTCTCGCTGGCTTCGAACCCGGTCAGGTGCGCCAGCACCTCGGTCTTGCCGTCCGCCTTGCCCGTCGCCACGTGGCGGCCGCTGGCGTAATAAGAAAAAGAAAAACTAACTTACCTCCGAATACAGTTCCAAATGCTGTCGCATAAAATACGCAAAATCCTTTGCAATGGTCTTGCGACCCAGCCAAGCTGAGTCCGTAACCATATCGGTCAAATTTCGAACAGTTGGATTTCGTATGCAGCTACCAACCGTCAACTTCCATAGACCGTCGCCGCCAACAGCATCTCGGCTGCCATACGCCACGTAATCTGCTCTACATCGACATTATCACCTATATTCTTGTAATACCCATCCATATCATTGACAAAACCCGAAAGGCCACCCAAGAATTGCTCAAGCGTCTGGTTGCCCCACTCATTGCTCTTCTCCTGACGATCCCGATTCAGGTACTCCACAAACCTCACAAAATCCATTCGTGAGGAGACCGTTTTGGCATAATCAAACAGATCGTCACCGACCATTGTTTCTCCTTTGTCGAATCAAAATCGACGTTCCATCGTTAGTCGTAGTAAATTTAAATAATTCACGGCGCGGAATTTTATCAAGCTTCTGATATGTAATGTTAATACCCGCCCGCTCAAAGCTATGCAAGCGGCGATTGTCAAGAGTAAATACCTTCCCATCACGCTGAACAATTCGAACCGGCTCAATTGAGGCCGGATTGATATCACCGGAGCGCAACCCGTTAATAAAGTCATCCACAGCCCCATAAGGCGGCTTGAAGTTCACGCTGGCACTATCTTGGCTATAGCGAATAACACGGGGATCAATTGTGCCAGTTCTTGGCAAATTCGCGAATTCCGTCGCCGACAGGTAACTCGGTCTAATGCTGTTTGCAACCCCCACTCTTTCAGCCACCACCGCTGGCGCAAGGCCCGGAACGCTCGGCCTTGCCGATGAGACCGTCCCCAGTGTGACCGCATCGCCCAGCCCTTGGAAGGCACCCAGGAAATACTGACCGCCCTCCAAATACGCCAGTGCCGAGTCATGCCCCTTCAACTGGCTCGCCTGTCCCCATTTCTGACCCGCCAGACTCGCATTGTTCGGCGCGTCATACACCCCCTTGATCAGCGATTCGGCCATCGTCGGGATCACCGTCAGCATGCCGCCCGCCAAAGCCCCCGCCTTCTGACGCCAACCTCCGCTGAGGTCATCCAGCATCGCCGTGAAGGTGCTGTACTTATCCATCCACCAGCCTTGATAAGGCGTGTACAGGTTCTCGATGGCCGGCAACTCCGTTCCCGTGCTCGAACCCATTACGGTAATGCGGTCGAATTCGCTTGCACCCGCCGGTTGCGTCCCATAGTCGCCATAGGCCGATATGAATTCGCTGTAATCCGCGTCATCCGCCACGTTCACCGTGATCGAATCCGGCAAGCCTCGCTGCCGAAGGTCGGACACTACTTGCTGCCTGGAAACCCGTTCCCGAGCAGCTTGCTCAAAGGCCGCTGGCCTACCTTTGACATCCGACAGCCTCTCGGACACCGTACCCGCCATTGGGGCTTCGCCCAGCGGAGAAGCACCAGACGGCGCATCTCCCGAGAAGCTGCCAGCATCATAGAAGCTCATGCTCAGCCACTTGAGCTGCTCCTCCAACGGCAGATTACGCCATGCCGCCATGAACTGGCGCGCCCGCGCCCGCCTATCCAACCGCCCCGCCGCCGCATTCCCCAGCGCATTCCCGAACGCGTCCGCCGCCAGGTCGCCGTAGTCGATACCCCCTCGTTGCGCCCCCAGCGCTTGCCGGCTGTGCGCCGTCACCACGTTCCCGATCATCCCCGTCGCCAGG
>NZ_RFLY01000003.1 GCF_003697345.1 Solilutibacter pythonis
CGGCGCGAATCTTGACGCCCGGGCGGATCACCGCCCAATCGTTATTGACGATGTCGAAGGTCTTGCCGATGCGCGCCTGGGCGACATGGCGTCCGTCCTTTTCCACGATGGCGAAGCCGGTGCCCTTGTCCCAGCCGGTGTCGCCCTCGCTGAAGTCCGCGTTGGCCGGGGGCTGCTGGTAGGTCTCGTAAACCTCCACCCACCAGTTGGCGGTAGCCCGCTCGCCGCTGGCGGTCTTGAGGTGCAGGGGGATGGCGGGTTGCTTGGCATCCGCCAGCGTCGGGGTGCCGGAGAAGGTGCGGGTGGCGGCATCGAAGCGCAGCCAGGCCGGCAGTCGGCGGGTATCGAGCGTGGCCGGCTCGCCGTTGTCGGTCACCAGCCAGTCCGCCGGCACGGTGTACGAGAAGGGTTGCCCGACGCGCACCCGTTGATTCGGCAAGCTTTCCTTCAAACGGGGGTTGGCCAGTACGCCGGGATCCACGCCGATGGCGAAATCGGCGCTGGCGCCGTCACGGCTCACACGCACCTGGTAGACGCCCGCCTTGGCCAGCTTGCCCTTGATGACGCCGCTGGCCGGGTCGAAATACAGCAGGGCATCCGGGTCGGTCGTCAGGGGCGAAAGACCATTCCCCCACTGGCTGCTCGGCCGGGACCAGGGGAAGCGGTAGCCGGTAGCCGGGTTGGCGCGGTCGAGGTAGGCCAGCGCCACCGAGTACTCGCCGCTGCCTGGAAGCACGCCATCGGGAATGACGTATTCGAATAGCTGGCCGACCCGCCCCAGCGCATCCGGCAACACGCTCTTATTGAATACGGTGGCCAGGTCGGATGGCACGAACGACACGGTGCCGGATGTCGAACGCCCTTGGGCATCGCTGATGATGAGCGTGGCGCGAACTTGATTGTTGCCCAAGGTGCCGGAGAATGTCCGTGTGGCCGGATCGAAGCGCACGCCATCGGGCAATGCCTCGGCGGTGATGACCGCCCCGGGGGTAACGACCCATTCAGGCAGTTTGACCCTGAAAGGTTGCCCGTTCTGGATGTTGATCCTGATGTCGCCCTGCGTGAGATGCGGCGGCATGTCGGCGGCACTCGGCGGGACGTCCGGGGGCAGGAACTCGCCATTCCGGACAGGTGACGTCAGCGAGCTGCCATTTTGCGCGGAGCGCATCCAGGTCACATCGACGCCGTCTCCGGACATGGGTCGTATTTTCACGTCCCGCCCAACCACGGTGAGCAGGACATATTTGATGGCGGTATTCCCCTCGGCATCCGCCGCGGTCACTTCCAGAATCATGTTCTGTTGCTGGGCGGGCGTCCGGCCGGTCAGGCGCAGGGTGGAGGGATCGAAACGCAACCAAGCCGGGAGCGGCAGGGAAGGCTGCGTCTCGAAGCGGCGGTAACTCCTGGACCAGCTCCTTCCCTCATCGGTATAAGCGTTGATCCGCGCGATCTTGGCGCTATAGGTCAGAGCGGCGCCATCGCGGTGCTGGAACAGGCCGGGCGGCAGCGTGATGTCCATATCCTGGTCAACGCGGACGATCTGTTGGGCGACGGTCTTGGTGGCGGCGATTTGGGTGGATGGATTGAAATCCAACAGGAACCCGAACGCCCGGGTGGTCGATCCCCCTTCGACCTGTATGGTCAGGGGGAGCTGGTTATTCCAACGAATGGCATTGAGGTCATCCTCGTAGACGTAACTCTCTGGCGGAGTCGCGCTCAACGTACCCGTGGCGGCATCGAAGTTTACCCAGGGAGGCAGCGCGCCATACGGCGAGGACACTTTGAATCGGTAGCCGGTATTGGCCACGTCGCCATCGATATCCTGGAGCAGGGTTGCGGGGTCGAGCGTCATGCTCCATGACTCATTCGGGCGCAGTTGAACGCTGCTTGGCCCCTTCCAGATCGGCGCCCTGTCGAAATAGGCATCCAGCGTGACGGTCGCCGTCCGCCCTTGCGTTCCCGTCAACGTCAATCGCAGTTTGAGCGAGGGCAAAACATCGGGCGCGGTGGCTTCGTCCACCTTGAGCAGCCATTTGGGGGAAGTGAAATAGGTATCTCTCTCTTGCACCAGGCTGAGCCAGGCGGGCAGACCGCCGCCATCGGCCAGGGTGATGCTGGGGGTGACGGGCAGGGCCTGGTCATACTTGAAATAGTCTTGAAGACGCAGTTCGGTGATGTTTCTTTCCTGGCTATAGCCATCCGCCCTGTCAAGCTGCAAACGCGACTCGGCGGGGAGGCCGGGGCGCAGGCTGATCGAAGGGTCGGCCAGACGAATACGGAATTCGCGCTCGATTAAACCGCCGTTCCAGTCGAAGGCACGCGCGCGGAGCAATACCGGAGGCATCTCCCCTCGATCGTTAAAACCATCCATCCCCCGTTCGTCCACCGGCGGGGTGCCGGACAGGGTGCGGGTTGCCTCGTCGTAACGCAGCCAGCTTGGCAGCGGCTGACCATTGGGCCCGGTGACGATCATGGCCACCGGGTCGCCATCCGGATCTGTCACTACGCCAGGACCAAAGGTGAAGGTGTAGGGCTCACCGATAGACGCCACCGGCAAGTCAGCCTGCATGGGGCGCCCACCCCAGTTATCTTCATCGTCATAGACTGGCTCCCCATCCAGCGTGATGCTTGGCGCGCGATTTCTCAAATCCACGGAAGATGCACCGAAGCGGCCATAGCCTTCCGAATAATCGACCCGTACTCTGTTGCCCGCGGCATCGTAGCTGTAGCGCACGTCCAGCAGCCGTTTTTGTTTATCCATGTCCTCCTGCACGACATGGACAAGCCGGTTGTTCAGGTCGTACTGCATCCGGGTTTCGAGACGGATGCGCTGGCCACTGCCATCCATTGTCTCGCTACTTTCCTTGATACGATTCCCGACTTCATCGTACTCGTATCTGAAATTATTGCCGTTGCCCTCCCTGATGGAGGCCGTGCGGCCCATTTGATCATATCCAATTTCACGCGTTGCCGAGTACGTTTTGAAAGTGGTGACCGGGACGTAGACCCTTTTCTTGGACCTGCCAAAAATTTTCTTCAGGAACCCACCGGTGCGTCTTATTTGCACCTGCATGGTGATGGAGGCGATGGACTGGGTCCAGTCGCTGCTTTCGGATTCGAGCCGCCCAGCCGAGTCATTGTAGCTTCCGCCATATCCATACTCGCTGCCACTACCATTATCGTAGCCGTAGCCGTAGTCATAATCGACACCGCTCAGATCGTTATGGTCGATGAGGCGGCCATAGGCATCGTAATCCCAGGTCTGTTCGTCCAGGAAGACGGTTTCACCTTCTTTATCGACCTTGGTACGCCGACCGTTCTGAGTGGATGTGCTAGGCGGGTCGATGACCAGGGACTGTTCACGCTGACGGCCCTGGGTATCGATAGCGACGATAACCACCTCAGCCGCGCCGTTCTCCCGCGGCACGGTGCCGGACAGGGTTTTGGAAGCGGCATCGAAAGTCAACCAGTAAGGTGCGCTCAGCGAAGGCCCGATTTCCTGGTTGACTTCTTCCAGCATTTCCTCGCGCGTATCCAGGTCCATGGTTCCGCGCGTATAGCGGATATAGGCTTTATATGTCAGCGCTTCGCCTTGCGGGTGAACGAAGGCATCATCGGGAATAACGTAGCTGAAATTTTCGCCGGGCGCCGGACGCTGGATCGACAAGCCATTCCGGGCCTGCGGGCCGAGTGCGTAAACTCGATCCCAGGTTTCCCGGGATACGCCTTCCACCGTGAGATAGCCGGTGGCCACTACCTGGGAATCGCCTGTGCTGGCGATGAAAGCCACCCGGTAGGCGACGCCTTCCCGCGGTTGCCCGCGCAAGGTGCGGCTGGCGGCATCCCAAACCAAATCGGTACTGGCACGCGACCCGCCTTGCCCGTCATCCACCTCGACGGTGGCCGAGATGGAAATGGCCGTATCGATAGGCGCACTGAACGCCGTGGCGGGCAGCGTATAGGAAAATGCCTGGCCCGCAACCGCGAATTGGGATTCGATAATGCCGCCTTCGTAGCGAGGGGCGCGGGCATTGAGCAAACCGGGGTCGGAAAGCGCGTTGGTCTCCCGAATCTTGTTGCCCTGGCTATCGTAGGCATATGTCATGACGAGGCCGGCGGCGGAGCGGCTACGCAAGACCAGGCCACGGCTGTCGTAGTCGTATTGCTGGACGCCCCCTAGCGCATCGGTGATCCTGAGCCTGTGCCCCAGTTCATTCAGTACGTAACTCTCTTGAGTTTGCTGGATGCGCGCGCCCGCCTGGGCCTGGAGATTACCGATGGACACCACCCGCCCGGCGCTGTCGTAATTCTGGAACTTGATAAGCCCCGAGCCATCCTGCGTCAGCCGAGAGCGGCCAAGCGTATCGAAGGCGGCGAAACTCCAGGTGCCACGCCCATCGCGGCTGCCCACCAGTTGCCCGGCTTCGTTGAAGCGGGATTGGCGAACATTGCCATTGGGATCACGCGTGGCAATCTCCCGGCCAAGCGCATCATGAAAAACGTATCGCTCCGGGCGACCGAACCGTTCGGCGCCTGTCTTTTCGACGATTCTGACATAAGGTTGGCGTTCTTTTTCGAGCTGATTCAGCTCGTTGTACTCGTAATCGACCCGGGCGCCGCGCGTATCTTCCACATATAGGACATTGCCCCAACGGTCCGACCGCGTTCGCTTGAATTCCGTTCCGGCCTTGATCGTCAGAATGGCATTTCCGTTCCTGTCGTAAAACGACTCGTTGTCGCCATCCGATACGCTCTTGCCACCCGCATATTGGTACCTGCGCCATACGCCTCGAACTTCGTTGGTGCGCGCAAGATTACCGTCCACATCGTATTGGTATTGCTTGGCGAAGCTCTCCGTCGCCTTGGCGGTATCCAGGCTTTCGTCCTGTGCGATCACTTCGCCAAAAGTGTTGTAACGAACCTGGTTGGATTGATCGACATGTGTCCGCGCCCGCCCGTTTTCATTCCAGCCGCGCTCGGTCCGGGTCGTGAGCACCCGACCCGTGCGGTCATAGGTCATGGCAACGGTCAGCGAGGTCGATGAAACGTAAGCGCCGGATAATTGCTGGTGGGAAGTCAGAAGGTTGCCAGCCGCATCATAGGTATTGGAAAGCAATGCGCCCTGCGCATTCTTGACCCAAATCTGGCGGCCCTGCCAATCGTAACCGAACTGCTCCACCGCATCGTCGCTGCTGACGACCGGGCGCGCCTGTCCCTCGAGGATTCCTTGAGCGAACGCCCGCGTTTCGACGACGTTCCCGAAGGCATCGTAGTAGGTCGTGGTGACTGGCGATACACGACGATAGAGTTCCGCCCTGTCCAAACTCCACTGCGGGTTGGACTTCAGTTGGTCGATGGCATCATCGCGCAGAACGGAACGCTCGGGCTGGACAATGGAGATGGCACGGCCAAGCGCATCGTACTGGGTGGACTTGCTCCCGTTATCTCCCGAGACTTGGGTAATGCGGCCTTCCTCGTCATAGCGCGTATTGGTGGTGATTGGTGTCTTGACCACCGAACCATCCAGTTGCCTTACATTGCGGATCAGCGATTCCGACGTTTTCCTGCCCAGGGCGTCATAGCCATATTCGTATATCCGGTCGAAGCCCGTGGCGGAGGTGCCGGGCGGCGGGATTTGCGGCTTGACCCTCGGGTCGAACTTGAAATCATCCACTCCATCATTCGACTCTATCAATGATCTACCTATGGCGGGACTGACCCTCAGGTCATTGAAGACGTGAAGCGAGACCGCATGCTCGACCCTTTTGACAACATTGCCGTAGCCATCGTATTCGGTGCTGTTCGCATAGCCCTCGGGGTCAATGGACATTTCCTCCCGCCCAAGCGCATCCCGGTAATACGCCGTCCGCGCCCATCGCACGCCCGTTGAATAAACATAATCGGCCTCCAAAGAAACGCCATTCTTATTGAAGAAATTGCGAATCTCACTGGCCTTCTCGACGAGTTCTCCGTATGCATTATAGGTAAACCGGGTGCGTTCGCCGCCAGCGGATTCCGATTGCAGGACACGGCCTTCCGTGTCATAGCGCATTCTCAATTCGCGGCTTTTATTGACGCCTGGGAGCGTTTCCATGCCACGGCCTTCACTCGCTCCATAGCGCATCCTTTCTCTACCATCTTCGGCCCAGCCCGATTCATCAACCTCGATTGAACTCGACCGGATGGCATCCCGCAGATCGGCACGGGGGTCGGATGGAATAGCTACCGGCTTGAAGAGCCGTTTAATCGAAACCAGATCACCGAACGAGGAGTAATTTTTCAGAGTGACCGCTCCTTCCTGATCGACCTCGGCGGAAACTCGCCCTGCCCGGTCGTATAGCTTGAAGGAGTAATCCCCCCGAATGTTTCTCTCCGCCACCGCCTGTCCCAGTGCGTTGTACGTCACTTCGACATACGGCCGATCACCAGTGGGAAGCATCCGGTTCGTGCCCGGATCCAGGCGACCAGGGTCAGAGAAAATCGTTTTTACCTGATTCCCTCTATTATCGTAAACGTATTCGGTTCGACGGCTGGCAAACCCTGCGTCATCGATACGCGCGGTCACGTTGTTCAAGGCATCGTATTCAAATGCCGTTTCGATGCTACGTTCGCCATAAACGCGTTTGCCCGCCGCATCGATATTCGACACTTCCACACGCGGGGAGGTTTCGCGGGTCTTCCGGCCAGCGGCGTCGTATGCGTAGGACCAGATGGCGCCGCTCTTCAGGGTGCGTCCGATTTCGTTGCCATTGGCGTCGTAACGATAGGACTCGCGGTTGCCCAGCGCATCGATGGTGGCAACCAGCCGCCCCACCGCATCGCGCTCGTACCGTGTCGTGCGCACCCCGGAACTCTGGAGCGTCTGTGCCAACTGGCCAGCGGTGCGGGTATCCACCCCAACCGGGGATTCATATTGACGCACCGCCTCCACCCGCCCCGCGCGGTCGTACGCCGTCTCGACCACGCCGCCGAGGGCGTCAACGGCATAGACCGCCCTGCCGGCGGAGTCGTAGACGGTTCTGCTTTCGCGGATTTGCGGGTTCTCAATTTCACTCAGAACCTCGGCAAGCCGGGCCGCCGTGTACTCAACCGCCTCGAATCTGTTCAGAGCCTGGCCGGATTCCGGCGCTGCGGGATCGGTAGGCTCGACTGGGATCCGCTTTATCTCCTTGTAACCGATGACATCTCCATATTGGAGCTTGGACACCACTCTTCCGGCGGCATCGTAGACATAGCGCTCGGCACGCGCAGAAGCATTATCCACATAGCGCGGCATAGGCCCTTCGGGCGGCATCCCCGGATGTTCTCCAGGGCCTCCCCCTGCATACGGCCGCCCTCCTGGATATTCCACAGGTTTTTCTCCAGGATATGAATCACCTCCCTGACGCACCAGAACATATTCGAGCCTGCCGGCCGAGTCATAGATGTTTGTCGTGGCACGGTCATCCCTTCCAACTGCACCGGGAAGAATTTCAAGCAGGAATTTGATATTGGATAGCGAAAACGGATCATTCTCATCACCCGAGCCAAGGTCATAAAACCCAGGCGCCTTTATATACATCCCCCCCCCTCGATCGTCGCCATAGGCAATTGTTTCAGCCACCCGACCCGCCGGGTCATAAATCGTCCTGCGGATGGAGTCGCCGGGGCCAAACGTGATGGCCAGACGCCCGGCCTGGTCGTATACATAAATCGAGGTGATGTCCCGCGCCTCATCCGCCGGCGGGGCGGATACGGCTGCCGGGTTGTCGGACGGCGGCGTGATCAGCGCCTGTAGTTCGACCGTGCCGTTTTGCAGTGCCTTGGAAAGCTCCGCGGTGAGCTCCAGCGTATTCGAGTATTTTTTCGTGGCTATCACCCGGCCGGCTGCGTCATAGCGCGTCTGCGTGACCGCGCCCGCCGCATCCACCACCGCGATTACCCGGCCGGCGGCATCGTAGATTTGGCTCTTCACCACATCGCGCGCGTTGTCGGCAACCGGCGCCGGGGTCACATTACCCGCCGCCAGGCCCTCGCGCAGACCCTTCATATCGATCGCGGCGGCAAAGCTGCGCACCTGGGTCACACGGTTTGCCGCGTCATAGGCCATTTCAGTGACCGCGCCTTCGCCATCCACCATGAAGCGGACACGCCCATCCTTGTCGTAGATCCGGTAGTCCTGCTGGTCGCGGTCATCCGCGGCCACGACGTTGCCCGCGGTATCCATGCGATTGGCGAAGCGTCGCGTCGCGATCAACTGGCCCTTGACGTCATAGGTCATCCGGGTCACGCCATTGTCGGCATCCACGGTCTGCACCAGCCGGTTGGCATCGTCATAGGTATGACGGGTCGTGCGGCCCCCGGCATCGGTACGGCTCAACACGTTGTCGTTGCCGTCGTAAGTGAAGACTGTCTCGAGCGCCAGACCATCCGGGTCCACCGTCTCCGCCACGCGCCGGCCCAGGCCGTCATAGGCATAGGTCACCGTCCGCGCCGACGCCGTGCCCGCGCCCTCGGTCATCGTCAACCGCCGGCCCAGGCCATCCCAGGCATAGGTCGTGCGAAGCGCCAGGCCCAACGGGTCCACTGTCGACTCGACGAGCTGGCCCATGGCGTCGTACTTCATTTGCGTCACGACCCCGCTCGGGTCGACCACCTGTATCTGGCGGCCCTGTCCGTCGTAGGTATAGACGGTCGTCAGGCGAAGCCCTTCAGGGTCCACCACCCGGTTGAGTACCCGGCCCGCCGCATCGTAGTTCAGCTCCACCATGCGGCCGGTCGCATCGACCGTGCGATGCAGACGCCCGAGCACATCGTATTCGTTGCGGCTGATGCCACCCGCGGCATCCTCGGTACGGGTCAGGCGTCCATCCTTGTCGTAGGTATGGGTCGTGACCTGATTCAGGCCATCGGTCACGGTCAGAATCTGCCCATGGGCGTTATACACGGTCTTGACCGTCACGCCCTCCGGACTCGTCACCGTCAGGCTCTTATCCGCATCGCTGTAGGCAAGCCGGGTCTCGTTGCCCGCCGCATCAAATTTGCTGACCACACGACCGTAGGCGTCATAGGCCATGCGCACGGATTCCATGCGCCCAGCCACCCAGCGAGTACTCGTGACCTGGCGCCCCAGGCGATCGTAGTCATAGCGGGTCGTGATACCGCGGCCATCGATGATGGAGGTGCGGTTGAAGGCGTCGAAGGTCTGCGTCAGGGTGCGCAACCGATCGTCGATTGACGAGGATTCGCTGGTCGTCAGCAGTCGTCCGAGCCGATCATAGGTATGGGTCTTGGTCGCCGATTGCGTCTGGCCCAGGTCGCGATAGCCGACTTCCGTCTTCGTCTCCCCAAACGCGGTGTAGCTGTAGCGGGTGAGGTAGCCGTTGCCATCGGTGCGCGTGGCGATGAGTCCCCGGGTGTCATAGCTCAGCGTCTGCCTCTTATCCAGGTTTGCCACGTACTGCAAGGTTGAAAGCGCTTGCAGTGCGCTGGCGCGGCTCCCCGGCACCGTGACCTGCAATCGCCCCGTATAGGCCAACGACTCCTGCTTCTGTCCGAAGGCGTTGTAGCGGGTCTCGCTCACTTCCATCGCCGCATTGCGCACGCCATCCGCCGCCACGCCACGCATCTGGAAGGTCTGCCGGCCCGCCGAGTCATAGGCGTACCAGGTCTTGTTGCCCTCCGCATCGATGCTCTCGATCCTGCGCCCCAGCGCGTCATAGGCGTGGCGAATGCCATATCGTGCATAGGCGGCATCCAGTTGCGCCTCGCTCATGTCCGGCAACAGGAATACCGAGCTTTCTCCTCCCAGCTCGCCGATCAGGTTGCCGAAGACGTCATAGCGGCGGCTGTTCTCGCGCACCTCGCTGGTGCCCGACGCGGTCACCGTTTTCACCAGGCGACCCGCCATGTCATAGCGATACCGCGTGACCGTGCCTTCCGGGTTCGTCCGCGTCACCAACTGTCCCAAGGCGTTATAGGCCATGCGCGATTCGCGCACGCGCTCCGCCAGCCCATCGGCGAGCGCGAGGGTGCGTACTTCGGCGAAACGTTCATCGCCGGTCAGGCCGGTCAGGCGCGTGGCATAGGCGCGCGTGGCGCGGATGCGCCCGGCCTCATCGATCACCTTCTCCGTCAGGTAGCCCTCGGCATCCAGCGTTCCAACCACATTTCCGCGCCCGTCGTAGAACATGCGGACCTGCTGGTCGAGCGTGCTGGCGGCTGGACGCAAATCGGACAAACTACCCGCCGTGCGTCGTTCAACGACAGTGGCCGTCGCATAGCGGATCGTCTTGACGACCCTGCCCGTCGCATCCAGCACGTTCTCGGAGAGATATCCCTCCGCATCCAGCGTGGCAAGCAACTGGTTGGCGGTATCGTAGAAATAGCGTGTGACACGATCCCCCGCCTCGCCCAGTTCCGGCGCGGAGATAGTCAAGCGAACCCGGTTGGAGCGGCCGTCGTACGCGTAGCGGCGTACCAACCGGCCATCCGATTCGGTCGATAAGCGGCCCGCCGCATCGTATGTTCTTTCGGAAACACGATCGTTCAATGCATCGGTCCGCACCCAGGCCGACGCGGGGCCGACGTCGGCCGGTATAGTCTCGGCAAAAACCAGACGATCGATAATCACCGAGTCGCCCGACATCCATTTCCGGGTATCCACCTGGTTGGCGTAGGTCAATACTTTGACCACGCGCCCGGCCGCATCGTAGCGTGTCTCCGTCACCGTGCCGGTGGGATCCACTTGCGCGACGATGCGCCCGGCCGCATCGTACAGGCTATAGGTAATACCGCCCGCCGCGTCACGAGCGGCGCGCAGGCGACCACTCGCGTCATAGAAAGCCTGGGTAATCCTTTCGTTGGCGACCACGCCCAGCGAATCACGCTCGGTGACGGAAGTCACATCGCCCGCGCTGTTCCGGGTTTCGATGCGGACCACTCCCGAATCCATCTGCGTAATCACCAGACCGCGCGCGTCGTCGTAGCTGTACGAGATGAGGTTCGTCGCCACATCCCAATCGGCGGCGGCGGCCGGGTCGCCGGGCCGGGTGGCCGCCGTCGCCGCCGAGCGCACCAGTTTGCTCAGCAGACGCCCCATGCCATCGTAGACATAATCGGTGACTTCACTTTCGGCAACGGGTGTCACGGCATCCCGCTGCTGGCCATCGGTCACCACCTTCTGGCGAAGCAGCCCCTGCGCATCATAAACATAGCGGGTGAGCGCGGCGGTCTTGTCCAGAACGCCATGACCGGCGGCGTCATTCGAAACCGCCGCGTAATCAACCGTCTGTTGAAGGCGCCCTTTCGCATCGTAATCGAATGATTTCAGCGTGCTGGAGGCTTTCCGGTTCGCCGTTTTGTCCCGCGTCCAAAGTTGCAGCGACTCCAGCGTGGCGTTTCCGGAATAAGCCTCGCCAGTGTAACGGCGCTCGGCACTGACCTGATCCACGCCGTTTCCGGAGGCATGGTAGCTGTATTCCGTTACCGCGCCGGCGGCGCTGACAGAAAACACCAGGCGTTGACGGCTGTCGTAGATGTAACTGAACGTGTTTTCACCGGAAGGCGACCGCGTGCCGGTGCCGGATGAGTCCAGGCCATCGGGATCCGGGGTGGTGTAGCGTGTTTCTGAAGTGACTTGATTGGCTGCGTTGTAGGTCCAGGTAACCACATTACCCAGGCGGTCGCGGGAAAGTTTCCTGTTTCCGTTTTCGTCATACTGGTACACGGTATCCAGCAGAGCCGCCTGACCCGAGCCTCCCTGGGTCACTCGGGCCAGGTTGCCATCCGCGTCGTAGGTGTAGGCCGTCTTTTTTCTCAGGCCATCGACGGCTGGCTCCATGATGCTCGACAAGCGTCCATTGGCATCGTATTCATAAGTCCAAACGGCCCCCGTCGCATCCGTGACTTCCGTGGCGCCGGCAAGATAGTTGAACGTCAATGCCTGGGAAGCACCATCACCACCATCCCCTTTCGTCAGGGTCTTGATCCGATAGCCCCCCTTGGCATCGGATTCGTACGTGTAGGACACGCTCACCCCGTCACTGGTGCGCACTCTGCCGATCCGGGCATCGGAAGGATCGGACGAGACGTAATCGTAGGTCGTCCTGAAGAATCGGCCATGGCTCTCGGTCTCTTCACTCGACGTACCGCTCGACGATTCGCCAGGTCTCAGGTCGTGTTCGACCGAGGTCAGGCGACCGCTCCCATCCGCGTTCTCATAGCCATAGCTGACCTGCGACTTCCGCGCCCCGCTCTCACGGGTTTGTATGGATTGCAGTTGCCCGGCCTCGTTGTATGTATAAAGAATCCCGTCCTGCTGGCCGTCCGGCGCGCCATCATTCGCCAGCAGGGAAACGACACGGCCCGCGCTGTCATAACCCACCACGAACGTGAAAAGTTCGGCGCTATCGAACCGACCATTGGTCAGCGAGGTCAGCCGCCCCTTCAGGCTGGCATTCGCATGATCGGCGTAAGTCTCCACCACACGGGACGTGCCCTCGGTATAGGTCCAGGTCCGCGACGAGGCCATATAGGTCAGCGTGTCGTGGGCGTTGTCACCCTCCACGGAAACGTATTCGTTGGCGGTGCCGGAGAATTTGAAGACCTGTATGGACCCATCGCCCGCCCTGCGCCGAACCGTGCTGCCGGACTCATTCAACTCACCCACCAGTTCCACGGAACGCTCAAGCCCTGTCAGCCAGGCATCCTGTCCCACATCCGACAACACGCCCCGACTGTTGTACGTCCTGCTCGACGCCACACCGAAACCCCGCACCGTGATGAATTCATCATCGGCTTGCAGCAACAAATTTCCGGTTGCGACATTGACATAGCCACGATCGCGGCTCTGCCCGATCCCAGGCTGCCCTTTTGCGCCCAACTGCCCCAAGGACGAACCAAACAGCCCCAGACCATTCCCCGTGAATACCGCAACCATGCGACACCTCAGCCATCAAATGACAGTCATGGGCCTTGTGGCCCTCCCAGACCATCTATCCATTGAGTCGGCGGGAAGTTTAGGGAGACAGGCGATCCACTCCGCTCGGCCGCCCATTCGGAGGTACGTTGAAAGCGACGGAAAGCAGTGCCATTTCGATTGGCCGAAATTCGCAATCAGTGAGCGACCACGGGTTTGCATGGCGACGCGCAGGCCATCGCCCCCTCAAACACCGCCAATAACCCGATAGCCATCAGATTTCCCAAAATCGGCCCATGAATACTCGCACCGTGCGACCTTCATCCAGATGTCAGACTTGATCGACCCCTTCACTGCCGGACAATACCTCTCACGCGCCGGGGAGACATATCGGAATATTCAGCAACAAATCCTGTGATTGATGCCTCGCCCCATACCGCCCCCCATGCGGCAGGGCTATCTCCAACCGGCTACGTTATTCCAACATAATTCGCCACTTGGAAGTCAAGGCTAGCATAGCCGAACGGCTCCGCCCCCAATGCAACCCAACGATGACTGGAATACTCCGCCAGCCCTCATCAGCACTCGCCAAGCAGATCAATAAAAACAGAAAGAAGAACGCAACTGACCCAATGAAATCCCACCTCATGGAGAACTAACCGCATGAAGAAAATTTTCTCAAGTCGCCCTTCAGGGTATTGAGAGCCTCTTTATGCAATTGTGAAACACGCCCCTTGGTCACGCCCAACTCCTGCGCTATGTCGGTGAACTTTTTTTCTTTGTAATAATGCGCCTCCACGACACCGCGCAGACGATCTGGCAACCTGTTGACCGCCATCAACAGCCGCTCCGCCATTTGCCGTTGCGATGCAAACGCATAAGCATCTGGCTGCGCCCGCATACCTATAGTGCTCAGGGTTTCGTCAAGCAGATAACTCACACCCAGACTTGTCACGGCATCGAGCAGAAGCAGAAACGGATCTTTCTCATTGTCGTCATCCATTTCGGAAAGCCGATAACCCGACTTGTTTATCGAAGGGGGCGGACGATCATGTATGATCGTTCTTATGCCATTGAATACGGCCCCCCGCACTCTCGACGCGGCATAGGCAGGAAATGGAATGCCGCGATCAGGGTCGAAACGGTTCATGGCCTCCAGCATCCCAATCAGGGCATTATGTGTGAAATCTTCGCGGTCGACCTGGTAGGCCCCCAGGCGGCGGTGAATACCGCCGGCAATACCGGATGCCCAGGATTGGTAGTGCGCCACGAGGCGATCCCTCGCGGCCGTATCGTTCCGCTTCTTATACAGCAGCCAAAGATCCGCCTCGCCTGGCAACGACTCATCCATCGTCATGTCCAATAGCTATTCAACAGCGCCTTGGAAACCAGCACCCAGCCATCGATCAACACGAACAAAAGAATCTTGATGGGCAGACTGAATGAAGCTGGGGGCACCATGATCATGCCCAGGCCCATCAATATTGCAGCCACGACCAGATCTATCACCAGGAAGGGCAGAAATATCACGAAGCCGATCTGAAACGCCACCTTCAGCTCGCTTAACAGAAAGGCGGGAATCAGTGCGCTGAACTTGATGTCCGCCGCCGTCTTGGGTGGCTCCTGCCTGGACATCTCCAGCACTGCGCGCAGATCCGATTCGCGTGTCTGCCGAATCATGAAAGACCTGATGGGTTCCGACCCACTTTCCACTGCCTGCCTGGCGGTGATCTTGTCTTCCAGGTAAGGAGAAACCGCATTCTGGTTTACCGTATCGAGCACGGGAGCCATGGAGAAATACGTCAGGCAAAGCGCCAGCGCGACGATCACACTATTGGGTGGCGTCTGCGGCAACCCCAGGGCATGCCGCAGAAGCGCAAGTACGATCACTATCCTGGTAAACGAAGTGATACAGATCATCAGAACGGGGAGAATCGAAAGCAGCGTGAGCAGGACAAACGTCTTCATCGCCCCGCTATAGTCCTGCTTCACGGCCTCGCCCAGAACGTCCACCGGAACCGATGCCGATACGGCTGAAGAGAACCCCAGCGTCAAAACCACCCCAATCAGCAATATCTTATTCATGTGGCGTCATCCCTGGCCACGGCGTGCAATGTTCGACTCACCTGTATCGACACATTCGACTCGACGATCATAAAACGCCCCCCATCCACATCGACGAGATGAAGCGTCGTCTTGGGACTCAACGCTCGACGCCCCACGATTTTCATCACCGGGGCTTCCATCTGCCGATCGAGGCCTTTTCCGCTCCAGCGCGACAGCCATCCACGCTGCTGCGCAAACTTGAGCCCGCCCCACAGCATGCAAAGCAAGATCGCGGCCAACAACAACGGCCAAAGTATCGCAACCAATCCCATCCCCGCGTCTTCGCGATAGGGAATCGATACAGACGGGGATGATGGAAGAAGGAAGATCGCGACGCTCACGCCAACTCCAGAATCCGAATACCGAAATGATCATCCACCGCCAGCAATTCACCACGCGCGACCAAACGACCATCAAGCAGCAAATCGACTGGCGCATCCACCCGCTCATTCAGCATCAACACGTCGCCTTGCTTCATCGAGAACAATTCCCGTATCGGCAAATCGATGGTGCCTACCCGCGCGGACAACGCAACTTTGACATGACCGACAAGTTCCAAATCAGCCATACGCATTTCCCGCGGCGCCCCGGCCCCTTTGACTTCCCGGGAAGTTGAATTCATGATATTTTCCGATTCATCCATATTTATTCCTCAAAATGCGTAATGCGTAGCGCCTTGACATCATCCACCACGGTCAGAACCCCCGCGGCACGGTGCCGCCCCGTCTCATTCGCAAGCCGGAGCCCCTCCCCCAAGCCCGCTCCTGTCTTGAAAACTTCTCCTACCTTCAGGTTCATGCCTTCCCTGAGATCAATCAGCCCCATTGGAAGCTCGACCACCATCTGCACGTTGACGTCCTGAACCGCATGGACTATTGGCTCAAGCGATGGCGTCGCGGTCACGGCACATAAACCGCGCCCCAGCAGCTGCGCCACGCCTTCCGAATCCAAGTGGAGAAAGGCGTTCCGCGGGAAAAATCCGAATTCGAACCAAGCCTCCTTGCAACGTGTCAAATCAGCCGGCGGGTCTGCCGGTCTTGCCTTTTCATTAAATCCCCAGTTTCCCAGCAGACTATCGAACGCCTCCCTTCCCACATGTCCGGCCAACCCGGTCGGATCAGGCGATGCCGCACCACAAAGCCAGGCCCCAAGGTCTTCGACCCCCTTCCCCGTCAATCCAATCCATAGATTTGCCGGCCCGGCGGATGTTCGGTATCCATGCATCGCGTAATTGGCATCGGGCATGGAAGGGAGCCGTTTCAGTGCGCTCTTGTCGAATGGAATATCCGGCGCCCATTCATCGTGCCAACGCGCGATACCATCACCAATGGCCTTTTCGAGGTCGACCCACTGCTGTTGGGACAACCAGCCAAACGCATCACTGCCCATCAACCACCCCGGGTGCTGTTATACAGCTGATCCAGCATCTCATTGCTTACGGTCATCACGCGCGAGCTGGCCTGATAACCGCGCTGAATGATGATCATGTCCGCAAACTCCTGGGTGAGATTGACGTTCGACATTTCCAGGCTGTTGCCCGCAATCCGCCCGAACCGCCCCTCTCCGGCCCTGCCGAACTCCCTTTGCGTCACGGTCGCTCCTGAAATAAGGCGCCCCCCGGACAGGCGAAGCTCTCCTTCGTTGGGGAATATCGCCAGCGCCAGTTGAGGGCCTTGACGCTTTTCCGCACCCGAATACGTCAATTGCAGGACACCTTTGTCATCGAACTTCATGCCGGTCACGCCCAAGGCCGGATGTCCGTCTTCGATCTTGCTGGTCACGGTATTCGCGACTCCCATCAACGAACGAAGGCCATCCAGCGCGCCAGCCGTGCCCAGCTTCAGCGTGATCGTCTGCGTGGTGCCTCCATATACGGGGCTGAGCACGATTTCGGTCGAGCCCACCTGTGGCGTGCCATCCACATTGAAAGCAATGATGGAAGTCGATAACGTCGCCCCCGTCGCATCGGTCACGACCGCCTCGAAGGTGGGCGGACTATTCGTCTTGCTCGAGAATTTCACCGTGAGCGTATGTGCCGTGCCATTGGCATCGTAGACCGTAATGCCATTGGTAACGGTATTGGCAGCCCCGGGCGCGAGGTTCCCGGTAAGCTTGACAGCCGTGGTGGCCGACGCCGGGAGCATGCGGTAGGAAGTGTAATCGACCGGCGTCAGATTACCCGCCGCGTCGATACCCATCACCTGGTATTCATTGACGCTGTCGGTCAGGATTCCATCTCCATTAAACCTGAACTGTCCGGCACGCGTGTAGTAGAGATTGCCCTCCTTGTCTCTCAGCACGAAATACCCATCGCCGCTTACCGCGAGATCCGTCGGGTTACTGGTTTGACGGATATCCCCGGCCTGGGTCCGCATCCCTTCCCCCGAAATACGCGCGCCCCGATTTCCATCGATATTGGAAAAGAAAGTATCGCTCCCCCGGAAGCCGGGAGTATTCATGTTGGAGATGTTGTCGCTGACCGTATTCAGGCTGCGCGAAAAACTGAATAGACCCGACAAACTATTGAACAATGCCTGGAACATGATTTTCTCCCAATACTGGTTAAGGTTTGACGATCGATATCTGCGAGAGCCTGATCCCGGTCAGCACACTGCCATTCGGGGATTTCACGCTTAATGCGGGGCCGGTCGTGGTGAATGCAACCGCAATGACCTGCCCATTGACTGGCGCCCCCACGCCTTGCACTTCCACCTGCTTGTTGAGAAGCGACACGGCCTGGGTCGCGGCCTGCATGGAAAGCAGATCGGTGGTGTTCTGGCTGGTCTGGCGGAATTGCTCCAAGGAGGAAAACTGCGCCAATTGCGCCAGGAATTCACGATTGTCGACCGGTTCGAGCGGGTCCTGGAACTGCAACTGGGCCAGGAACAGCCTGATGAAATCCTCCTGGTTGATCGCCTTGTTGTTCGCAAGGGTCGAAGCCTGCGCGTTTTGCGTGTTGCCGATTCCCTCAATCTCCATGTGCTTCCCTCCTTGTCCAACGGTTTTCACCAGTCCACAGCGACTTACCGTTCACGATCACTCGCTCAAGCATTCGGCCATGCTGGCGCAGAAATGCGCGTACTTCGTCCACTACCCGCGAGAGCTCGGGTTCGTTGCTCAGGTAATCGCGTATCCAGAGTTCCTCGCCAGCGTCACCTGGGCGCATCAGTAATCGCAAAAGACGCGCCGGCCACAACTCCGACTCGGCACCGGATTTCCCTGCCTGCCCCTCCATGAGCCAATCGATCACCTCGCTGGAGGTAATGTCGGGCGTGGCGGCATTGGTATTCGCCGTGCCGAGGGGATATATCCTCTCGCCGGTCACGCGCTCGGAGGCGCGTCCAATCGACACCGCGGGGGCGGGATGCGTGGACAAAGGCGCGCTCTTGCTGACAACAGCTTGGCCAGGGCCATTCACGGTGACGCCAGACGAATAAGCCGCATGATTCGACACCTGTGACAGGACGCCATTGGCAATCAGCCGCCAGGGAAGCGCGAATGACATGGAATGGCCCGACGCCGAGATCACTTGCAACTCAACGGTTGGCAATGTGACTGGCAATTCGAGCGTCTCGCCTACCGCAACCGGGTTTCCCGTCGTGACGACTTCCGCCATTGTCCGATCATTCGCCATCGATTCGTTGTTCAACAATTGACCGAAATCCGGTCCCGTGGGCGTCGCATGACGTGGAAATGAAGATCCCGTTTCCGGCGGTAAAGCCTGCGGGAAGAAAACTTCAATCATGATTCCACTCCTTGGCCACACGCATATCCGACATTTGGTCGGACAGTCTCTTTTCATTGAACTGCCTGAGCTCGCCGTCGATTCTCACCTTTCGCTGGTTCACCACGCGGCTCGCCGCGCGGGCTTCCACGTGCCTGCTCAAAGCGCTCGCAGTGCTCGCTTCGGCGGAGTGAAATCGCGCCCGGGCCTCGGCACGCAGGTCCGCTGCGCTCTGCTCAATCAAAGCTATTTGTTCCAGAACCGCAATGTCGAGCCGCCCCTTTTCATGCAACTGGAGCCGCTTTTCCTGGAGCAGGATGAGCGCTTGCGATTTCGACTCGAATTCACTGCGTGCATCCGCCAGCCCCGCGGACTCGCGATGAAACAGGCTTTCGGCGACGCTGGCCTGGAACTCACGCCAGCGCAGCAGTGTCGAGAGTCCGCGACGCGGCCCATTCATGAGCCGGACGCCTGGTTATCCGCAAGCGCCGCGAGCTGATCGAGAGCGGCGCTTCTTGGTGTTCGCTCTTCCGGCGCCTGCCGCAGGAGGCGCTCGATGGCGGGCATCTTGGCAACGGCATCATCCAACTCGGGGTTTACCCCGGCCTGATACGCGCCCAGCTCGATCAAATCCCGGGATGCTTCGAATGTCGCAAGTAGTTTCTTCACTCGCTTGGCCCGTGTCGCCTCCGATGTGCTGGCGACATGACTCATGACACGGCTGGTGCTATGCAGCACCTCGATGGCGGGATGATGGCCGCGCGCGGCGATTTCCCGAGAAAGCATGATGTGTCCATCGAGAGTCGCGCGCATGTGGTCGGTCACTGGCTCGTTCATGTCATCGCCTTCGACGAGCACGCTATAAATGCCCGTGATGGCGCCGCCCTCCGCCAAACGTCCACAGCGCTCCAGCAACGTCGGCAGGCGGCTGAACACCGACGGGGTATAACCGCGAAACGTCGGCGGCTCCCCGATGGCGAGACCGATTTCTCGCTGCGCCATCGCGAATCGCGTCATTGAATCGACGATCAGCAGCACCGACTTGCCCTGATCCCGGAAAAACTCGGCAATGGCATGCGCGGCATGAGTCGCCTGGGCGCGCACGACCGCCGGCTCATCCGATGTCGCCACGACGACCACCGACCGTTTGAGCCCCTCGGCTCCCAGTGAATGGGATAGAAACTCCCCGACTTCCCGGCCGCGCTCCCCGATGAGTGCCAAGACGGTCACGTCGGAAGACACTTGTCTGCCCAGCATGCCCAGCAAAGTACTTTTACCAACGCCGCTGCCGGCGAAAATCCCCATTCGCTGCCCAACACCCATGGTGAGGAGTGTGTCGATTGCACGCACACCTGTTTCCAGCGCCTTTTCGATCGGTGCGCGCCGTAGCGGATTGATGGGCTCACGATAAAGCGGATAGTGGTCATCCGCCTGCACTTCGCCCAGCCCATCAATAGGCGTGCAGAAAGCATTGACCACGCGCCCCAACATCGCACTCCCTACCGGAACGCTCACCGGCTTGCCAGTCGCATGGATGAAACTATCGGTCGATATCCCGCCGACATGGCCATGCGGCATCAGGAGAAGGTGTTGATGCTTGAATCCCATTACCTCGGCCTGAACCGGAGGCGCGCCTCGCTCACTGTATATCTCGCATATTTCCCCGACACGGGCCTCGGGACCCGCCGATTCCACCACCAGGCCGTTGAAGCTACGTATACGACCAAGATGCCGTCCCATCCGGGCGGTCTTGACGCTTTCCATCAAACGGGCAGCCCTGGTATTCATGCTCAAGAGGCGGCCTCCCCCCCCGCCTTCAACGCTTCCTTGAGCGATTGAAGACGGAATTCCATACTGGTCTCGTAGTCGCCGGCCGGCCCCTCCATGCGGCAGCACCCTGGCGGAAGCGCGGGATCCCCCTCGATCCGTAGCTCCTGCCTCCGTAGATCGGCCACCAATGGAAGATCATTGGTATTGACGCGAAGAATGGCCGGCCGATGGCGATATTCCGCCACGACCGCCTCGCACAGTTTCACGATGAGCCGCCCGTCGGCCTGCCAAGTGCCAAGCAGACGACAAACCGCCGCATAGGCAAGATCGGCAACCTCCGCGTCAAGCAAAGATTCCCGTTGCGCCAGCGTGTCCTGCATGCTTGAAAGCAGTTTATCCATCCTGCCCAGGGTTTCTTCCAATTTCAGGCCACGTTGCTCGTGCTTCTTGATCAACGCTTGCTCCGCCATCTCGACTTCCCGATGGATACGCGCCTCGGCATCCGCCATCCCCTGTTTGAACCCCTCTTGTCTCGCTTCATCGAAGATCCGCTTCGTTTCCTCTTCGGACTCATTTAACACACAGGCGGCTTCCGTTTCCTCCCCATCCGGAACAGCCTTGGACGCCGCAAGGCCGGGGGCCAATGCAACACCGAGTGCCCGAATACCCGAAGTTCCCGTGCGGACGCGCTGAATCACCCGTTCACCTCCAATCGAGACAAATACTCCGATACCGCATACTTGAGCGACCGCGCAACCCGGTTTGGCAGCGTCGGGCTGGCCGGCCACGCACGCTCAACCGCCCGCGCGTAATCGGGCTCAAGCAATTCCAGCAGAAAAGTCTTGTCTATGCCCCATATCAGCGACACGCGCGCGAACCACTCGGCGGGCAGACGCTTGGCCAGCAAACCCATTTCCATGAGCGACGGCGATTCCGGGGAGGACACGGCCGAAGCACCCGCATCGCCCTCCAGTTCCGACATTACCTCTTCCAAAGGAAGCGCCAACGGCTCGACCTGCCGAACCAGCAGCGCCAGGCGCCTTGCCGTCGCCACCGGAAGGGCCGCCATGATTCGTCCGCGATCCCGACGGTGCAACGATGCCAGTAATAAAGCCGCTTTCCGCTCGCCCTGGTAATTCATACCGTTGGATTCCCTTCACGTAACCAGTCCCTGACCTTCGACAGCACCTGGTCACGCTCGTTCGCAGTCAGCCGACGTGGCGTGCGGCGCCCACGGATCGCCATGACCATCATGATCAATATCAGTCCGCCCATCGCAAACAACGACCAGAGAAGCCAAGGGCCGCGGCTGCGAACCGCCCCTGAAGGAACCACCGGACCAGCCGCCGCGCTTGCAGGCTTCACCGCCATGGAAGGCGGCGCATGAGCACGAAATATTTCGAGGCGATCACCGCGTTCATCGCTCAACCCGGCCGCGGCATATACGAGTTGGCGAATGCCTTTCAAATCGACACCCGACGCATCCGATCCCAACGCCACCGCAATGGTCATGCGTTGAATACGCCCCGGTTGCCTTGAGAGTTCGGTACGGGTTCTCGCCAGTGCGAACTCGGTTTCCGACTCGGTATGCCCATTTTGCCCCTGGGTGTTGGTCGAACTCACACGCTGGCGCTGCATGAGATCGTTGCTGGCATTGCCGTCCCGCACCGGGGTGTCCCGGACTTCATGCAAGGCGTCCATGTCGAGCGTTGCATCGACGGACACCCGGTACTGATCCGGCACGAGAAACTGGGAAAGAACGTGCTCCACCTTCGCCTGCACCGATGCCTCCAGGCGGGACGCCTCGTCGGAAATTAACGCAGCCGGGGAAACCCCGTCATCGAGCCGTGCCGCGGCAAGCAGGCGACCATTGGTATCGATCACCGATACCTGGGCGGGAGACAACCCCTCCACGGCGGCCGCCACCAGGCTCTTGATGCCATCGAGCTGTTGGGCTTCAAGGCTCATGCCCGGGTTCATCGCCAAGGCCACGGACGCTTTCGAGGATTCCTTGTCTCCCACGAACAGGCCGGGTTTACGTATCGTCAAATGAACCCTGGCGTTCTCAACGCCCGGCAGAGACGATATGGTTCGCTCGATTTCTCCCTGCAACGCCCGCTGGAAATTGACGCGTTGTGCGAATTCCGTCACCCCGAAGTCCGCATTGTCGAATAGCTCGAAACCGGCATGGCCGCCTTTAGGCACCCCGGCGGCAACCAGGCGCATACGCGTGTCATATACCTTGTCGGCCGCAACTTTGATCGAACGCCCGCCATCGCTCATGACGTAAGGAATTTTCCACTCGGTAAGCGATTGCGTGATTTCGGCCGCATCCCGTTCTCTCAGATTCCCGAAGAGAAGCTGCTGGTCGGGCCGCAGCAACCACCAGAACGCGACCAACGTCAGCAACAGGACACTACCCACGCCCAACAGGAGGTACCTGCGGGATTTGGCTTCCAGCGATGTGTAGAACTGCTTGATATCCATTTCGATCCAAAGTCAGAGTTGCATGCGCATCAATTCCTGGTACGACTCGACCAGTTTGTTGCGTACTTCGGTAGCCAGCATCAGCTCCAAGCGTGCCTGCTCCATGGTGATCATCACATCGTGGATGGCCAGGTTCTTGCCCGCCGCAAGCGCCTTGAGCTGGTCATTGGCCAGCGTCACGCTCTGATCCACGCGCGTCAGACCCGCGCCCAGGGACGCCCCGAAATCATTCGCGGGCGGACGGGACGCCGCATCCATGCCAGCCATCGCGCCCGGCGCCAGCGGAGAAACTGCGGCCAATGCTTCGATTACCATCATTTCGCTCCTATTTCGAGGCCACGCAGCATCATGCCGCGCAGCAGGTTGAAGGCGCGCACATTGGCCTCGTAACCACGACTCGCGCTTATCATGGTGGTCATCTCAATGGTCATATCCACATCCGGGTAGCGCACTTGCCCCGCCTCGTCGGCATACGGATGCCCTGGCTGCTGGATCTCGCGGACACCCACTTGCTCCATTGATTGCGCGGACTGCCGCAGCACCACCGAATCGAAGTGCATGCCATCGGCCAATGGCGCTTTCCAACGCTGAGCGACTTGCCCGGGCGCCAAGGGCACATTGGTACTGGCGATATTGCGGCTCGCCACCTCCATGCGCGCACGCTCGTAGGCCATGGCGGCCCGGGATGTCTCAAGAATCGATTCAACGGGCATCTTCAATTTCTCCCGGTGATGGCCAGGCGCATCAAGCCGAATTTCCGACTAAGCGCTTCGGTCAAAGTTTGATAGCTCATATTGGCCGACACCATGTCGCCGATTTCCCTATCCACGAGAATGGGCTCATCGGAAGCGGTTCCCGCCATCGCCCTGACCCGCGCCTCCACCTTGCGGATATCGATATCATCGAATTTCCGCGGCGAGGTGCTGAGCATACGCAGAAGAAACTCGGCCTTCGGGAATGCGACCCGCATTGCTCTTGCGTTCGGATTGCTGGACCGTGCGATGTTCTTGCTTGCCGTCCGGCTTCGCATTTCTTCAATCGATAGTGCCAGCCTCACGGCTTCAACTGAACTTTCCATCTTTCTCCCCTTTACTGAACCAGCAACTCGCCATCCAGCGCGCCCGCGGCCTTGACCGATTGCAGTACCGCGATGACGTCGCGCGTACTCAGCTTGATTGCGCGCAACGATGCGACCAAATCCGCCACCGTGGCGCCCTCGCGAATCCGTATGCTTCCCGCTTCCCGCTCCTTGACCGATATATCGGTACGCGGCATGACCACCGTGCCAATCGCCCCAGAAGGGCGGTAATAAATACCAGCCGGCTGTGAAACATCCAGCTCGTTCTTGATCTCGACGCGCAGATCACCATGCGACACCGCCACCTGCCCTACGCGAATATCGCCGCCGGCCACGATGGTGCCCGTGCGTTCGTTGATCACGACCCGGGCTTTACGATCCTGATGCACCATCAGATTCTCTATTCTCGCGATCTCCGCCACCAAGCTCCCCGGTGGGAGCGCATAGGACACAGTGACCTTGCCGGCATGCTCCGCGCGAACAGTCGCCCCCGGCTCGGAACCACGAATGACATCGGCAATCCGCCCGGCATTGGTGAAATCCGGCTCGTTCAACAATATGCTCAGTGAACGGCCATCACCCGCCACGCGCAGCGGCGAGCTCTGCTCCACCATCGCACCCGCCGGGATCCAACCAACTGTAGGATGGTTCTTCCGTACCGACGCCATCATACCTTCGAACTGAAAACCGCCAACAGAAATGGCGCCTTGCGCCATGGCATAAAGTCGCCCATCCGGGCCATAAAGCGGAGTCAGCATCAAGGTGCCGCCATTGAGGCTCCGGGCATCGCCGGCGGAGGAAACCAAAACGTCCAAAGGCTGCCCGGGTTCGGCGAATGCGGGAAGCCTGGCCGTCACAATCACCGCCGCGACGTTCCGGCTCGCGACCTGCCCCTGATCCACGTTCACCCCGAAACTACGCAGCGTATTGGCAACCGACTGCACCGTCGCGCGATTCCGCGTGGAATCACCCGAGCCAGACAAGCCAAACACCAGCCCGTACCCGGTCAATGCGTTGTCGCGCACCCCCGCCACGCGCGCGACGTCCTTGATCTTCACCTCATTGGCCAATGCGCCGCCACTGAGCGCGAGAAGCACGAACAAACTCGCCAATACGCATCTCATCACATCAACCTCAGCCACTTGAAAAGGCGATAGAAAATACTTTGCCGTTGCGACTCGCTGACCACGCCCTTGCCCACGAGCTCCAGGTTGGCGTTGGCAAGGCGACTGGACAAGACGGTGTTATCGGCCGATACGTCTTGCGGGCGCACCATTCCGCTCAAGCGTATGCGTTGCCGCTCTCCATTCACGGTCAAGTTGTGCTCGCCCGCCACGGACAGGGCGCCATCGAGAGCGACCCCCGTCACCATGACCGATATCTGGGTATTCAGCTCCCCGATGCGCGTGGTTTGCGCGCCTCCACGATTGCCGCCCCCAACGCCAAGCTTGGCATCGTAGGAAGTGGAAGGCGATTTCAAACCCGCGCGCATACTCAAATCGCTGGAAGCATCGGTCATTGCCTGCGATTTCGCCTTGGTGGCTTCCATTACCAGTATCGTGATCACGTCACCCACGCGGTAGGCGCGTTGGTCAGCCGCCAAACCACGATAGGCATTGGGATTGATCAGGCTTTCCTGAGCAACCGACGGGGGAGCAGTAGCGGCGGTTATCCACAACAACCCAAGAAACACCGCGAATTTATCAATTCCGTCCATTGACACTCACCTTTCCCGGCCCCGTGACCCGTGCTTTCATAGGCTTGGCCGCGCCAGCCGCCAGTACGCTCACCAGTTCTCCACTTTGGCCATCGGCCAATGCCCGCCCCTTCACATTCAACTCGACAGCGCCATTCGCCACTTCGATGTCGACCACGTCCCCCACCCGCACGGGTGGAATGGTTTCGAAATCCCCACGAACCACCGGCTTTCCTGGCGGCACCATGTGCTTCAGACGCAAGCCCCGGAGCGCCTTGGCATCGGTCAGGAAAGGTCCGCTGCAACAAGTGGCGTTGATCGTCCGTGGCAGCCATTGGACATGCTCGGCCAAATGTCCAGTCGCATAGTGACGCGCATAGACATAAGCCTGCTGCGGTTCGTTGAATGTGGCAGATACCCACAGACTGCGCACCGGCTTGCCATCGACCAGTATCCGGGCGGAAATGGACATCCGCGTGCGCGGGAATCGGCCGGCCGGTATGGTCGTCACAACCGAAAGCTCCCCCGTTGGAACGCTCTGGTCACGGATGTTCGCTTCCACCTGGACCATGGCACGGCTACCCTGGTCAAGCAATGCTTGCTCGATCGCGCGCTGTACTTCAGCGGCGACGTATTTTCCCTCAACAGTCTGCTGGCCCAGGCTGGCGATCAACATGACCCCGAGGATGAAGGAGTGAGCCATGAATCATCTCCTCAGGTTGTTTATGGTGTCCATGACCTGATCGGCGGCTTGGAGGACGCGCGCGTTCATCTGGTAGGCACGTTGCGCCAGCACCAGCGCGGACATTTCCTCGATCAATTCGACATTGGCAAGCTCGACGTACCCCTGATGGAGCCGGCCACTTCCTGGATCGCCTGGTTTCAGGTAGATCGCCGTGCCGGCGAGCGCCGTGGGACGGAATAGATTGCCGCCTTGGGATTGCAATGCCTCCGGAGCGGCGAATATCGCCAATTCGATGGTCCCTAGAAAACTGTCCCCAACCTCTCCCGGCAGTTGCGCGGTGACTCCGCCATTGGCTGAAATCCTGAGACCGGAAGCACCCAGCGGCACCTGGAATCCATTAGCCAGTCGCAACCCGCCGGCCGTCACCAAATACCCTTCCGCATCCAGACGAAACTGCCCGGCGCGCGTATATGCAAGCTCCCCCATGCCATCATCGAGCTCGAAGAACCCGGGGCCTTCTATGGCGACATCCAACGGATTCTGCGTCATTCGCATTTCTCCGTTCGAAAACAAAGTGGACGTGGAGGCGACGCGCGTACCATTCCCCCTCGATTCGACCACCTTCACCGAAGGCGAGGCAGCGGCCGCGACATCGACGAAATTCACCCGCCCCCGCTTGAAGCCCGGCGTTTGCATGTTCGCCACATTGTTGGAGATCACTTCGATCTGTTTCTGCTCGCTACGCAGACCTGTTGCCGCGATGTGCATGGCATCCATCTATACCCCCTCCGTCATTTATTGACCATCACCCAACCGATTGATCCCGGTATCCAGTACTTTGTCGTAAATAGAAATTACCCGTTGCATGGATTCCACATGCCTGGTGGCCTGCATCAGCTGCACCATTTCATCCGCGGCATCCACATTCGATTGCTCAAGCGCCCCTTGAACCACCGCGCCGCCCCACGGATTCTCGGCACCGTCATACCGATAACGATTGAGACCCGCCGAGATCAGGCGTTCCGGCTTGGCGATATCGACGATTGACAATTGCGCAAAAGGCCGCCCATCCACGGAAAGCTCCCCACGCCCGTCCACGCTAACCTGGCCCGGGGGTACCTCGATGGGGCCGCCATCGCCCAGCACACGGTCCCCTTGGGCGTTGACCAGCATGCCTTCACGATCCACCGAGAACGCGCCCGCTCTGGTCAGCATCCGCTCATTACCGCGCATGAGCGTGAAATAGCCGTTTCCACGCAACGCGAAATCCAGCGGGCGGGCGGTTTGCGCCAAGGCGCCCTCCCGTCCATCGACATGCTTCTTCAGCCCACCCGCCACCGCGAAATCCGGAATGGCCTGCGTGCGTCGATATCCAGGGGTGTGCATATTGGCGACGTTATTGCTTATCGTGTTCAGCAACCTCACGTCCTGTCCTAGGCTGCGCGTCACGGCTTGCAGTATGGGATCTGACATTGGATTACCTCACAGGCCATGAACCGTGGCGAAGGCGCGCACTGAGAAATTGGGGGGAACTTCAGTCACCGAGAGCACTGACACATAAGGCATCGAGCGATGCAGCAAGCCACGCAACGATCTGCGCAGTGGTGACGGACATAGAAGAATGGGGGCCAGATTCTTGCCCATCATTGCCTCCACTTGCCTGCCAAGGTTCTTCATGAACCCATCGAGCTGTGTCACGTCGTCGAAAAGCATGGAGCGTCCCTCCACACGAATATTGCCGAGCAAAGCTCGTTCGACATCGGGCGCGAGGGTAAGTACCTGCAATTCCCCTTGCGCGTCTCTCAACGGTTGGCAGATCATCGGCCCCAGGCGTTCACGCGTGCGCTCGGCGAGTTCCTCGGGAATCTTGGTGGTGCGACCGACATCAACCAGGACTTCGAGGATGGCCTCGATATGCCGGATACTGACTTGCTCCCGAAGCAGTAACTGCAACACTCTCTGAACTTCGGAATAACTCAGGACATTGGGAATCAGGTCGTCAATCAGGCTATCGTGACGCCCCCGCAAACGTTGCAGTACCTGTTCGGTATCCGCCCGCGTCAGCAAATCCGCCGATTGCCGCTTCACCAGCTCGCTCAGGTGCGTCATGAGGACGGTATCGGGATCGACCAGGGTATAACCCGCATTACGGGCAAACTGGCGCAGGTCCGCCGATATCCATTGCGCCGGGAGACCATATGTCGGATCCTGGGTTTTTTCACCCTCCAGCTTGACGCGCGCGCCGCCCGGGTCGATCGCCATCACCTGCTCCACTCGCAATTCGCCCTTACCGACCAGCGAACCTTGGAAGTGGATCTCATATCCATCCGCGGGCAGCCCGGACTGTGGTCGCGTTTGTACCTTGGGCAGCACAAACCCCAGGTCCTGGGCCAATTGCTTGCGCAAATTGTTGATACGGTCCGGCAGATCGCTTCCAGCGCCGATGAATGTCTGCGCCAAGTTCGTCCCCAGCCGAATTTCCACAGGTTCGACACGCAGGGCCTGCTGTATTTCATCCGACTCGGGTGCCGCGATAGCATTTTCACCATTCGCCTGCTCACCATGACTGCTGGCATCGACAGGTTTACGCATGATGAACCAGACCAACCCAGCCACCATGGCGAATGCCAGCAGCACTGGCCATTTCGGAAAGCCGGGCATCGCCAGCATCACCAACAACATCAATCCGACGATCGCGAGCGACTTCGGGTTGCCCGCGACCTGTTTTGGAATTTCAGAGCCCAGGTGTGCATCGGCGGCGGCACGGGTAATGATGATGCCAGTCGCCGTCGCGATTATCAGCGATGGAATCTGGGTGACGATGCCATCACCAATGGTCAGCAGGGTAAAGCGCTGAACCGCTTCGCCCCACGACATGCCCATTTGCACGATGCCGATGGACAGACCACCGATGATATTGACGAGGATAATCACGATACCGGCAATTGCATCGCCCTTCACGAACTTTGTGGCGCCATCCATGGCGCCGTAGAAATTCGCTTCCTTCTCGATCAAGGCACGTCGTTGTCTGGCCTCGTGCTGATCGATGAGGCCCATGTTCATATCGGCATCGATGCTCATCTGCTTGCCGGGCATGCTGTCCAGAATGAATCGCGCGGCGACTTCGGCCACGCGCTGCGCGCCGCTGGTCACGACGATGTACTGCACCACCACCAGGATCAAGAACACCACCACGCCAACGACGTAGTTGCCGCCAATGACGAACTCGCCAATCGCATTGATTACCCGCCCGGCATCGGCGCCATTCAGGATCAAACGTGTGGCCGAGACATTCAGGGACAGGCGCAGCAGGGTTGCCAACAGAAGTATGGTGGGAAAGGTCGAGAACTTGAGTGGTGTCTCGGTGAAAAAAGTCACCAGCAGAATCAGCAGAGCCAAGGTGATATTCAGCACCAGCAGCAAGTCGAGCAAGGGCGAGGGCGTCGGAACGAACAGCACGACGAGCACACCCAATACCAGCGCGATCAGCGCAAGATCGCGCTTGCTACCCCATAATTGATCCCATAGCGCTTTCATCGCCTCGGCATGCCTCCCGGTAATGAGGCCCACAATTCACGATAAACCGGCACCAGCGGCGCATAGCGCGCATACGGGATCATTTCATCGATCTGGCATTCCTTGTACAGGGCACGCGCCAATGGTGGATTACGTACGATTGGCACGCGGTGTTTTACCGCGCGCTCCCGGATACGCGCACTCAACAACCCAGCGCCTTTGGCGATTACCACCGGCGCCACGGTTTCTCCCGGCCGGTAACGCAGCGCCACCGCAACATGGGTGGGGTTGGCGAGAATCACGTCGGCTTCCCGCACGCGCCCAAGCGCCTTGGTCTTCTTCAGCAGATCACGCAGCAATTGTTTCTGTTTGCTCTTGACGCTCGGGTCGCCATCGCGTCGCTTGATCTCGTCCTTGAGCTCACGACGGCTCATGCGCATCTTTTTCATGAATTCCCGGCGCGCGAACAACAAATCGGCCAAGGCGACGAGTGACAGCAAGCCCACCACATACAATGACGTCTTGGCGAACGCCTTCAGCCATACCTGCCCAATTTCGGGTGGCGCAACCATGGTGACGGATTCGATCAACACACCCGCTTCGGACACGAAAAACGCGCAGAGCCCGAGCAACAGGACCGCCTTGGCAGTCAACTTGCCTAACTCCCAAACCGTTCGGAACGAGAACACGCGCCGAACGACCTGCATTGGATGCATGCGTTTGAAATCGGGCTTGAGTGGATGCGTGGTAAACATCGGCCCGGTCTGGAGTACGTTTCCCAGCACCCCGGCCACGATCAGGCCGATAATCAAAGGCATGAATGCCTGCCACAACGGGGAATATAGTTGCGCGCTCCAGGCCAGCAACGCGCGGTCGAGCCGTGGCGCGTCCCCGGCCAACTCGATCATGCGGCCAGTGGAGCGCGCCAGTACACGAGCGATGTCCACGACGCTCAGCGCCATGATGGCGGCAAAGGTGATCATCACCACCGCGCCCACCATGTCCGGACTCTTCGCCACTTCGCCACGCTTGCGCGCCTCCTGCAAACGATATGGAGTTGGTTGCTCGGTCTTGTCCTGGTCGCCCTTTTGCACCCTAGCCCCCCAAAATTTCCGGAATCCGGCCCAAGGCATCGCCAAATAAACGTCCAAGCAGGGCGGGTATGAAAGGCATGGTCGCGGCAAACAGCAGCATGGCCACGGCAACCTTCAACGGCAGAGCAAGGAAGTAGACGTTGGCCTGCGGCATCGACCGGCTGGTATAGGCCACGCCGACATCCACCACGAACAGGCCAAGCATGACCGGCGCGACTACCAGCACGGCCAGCAGGAAACTTTTCCCCAGCAAGGCCATGAATCCTTGCAGCTGCCAGCCCGCGCCATTACCTCCCACCGGCAGGACATGAGTGCTGGCAACCAGAGCGCGGTAAAGCTCGACGTGCAGGTCGAGCACGAAGAAGATCACGGTACCCAGCAAAGTCAATGCGGTACCCAGCAGCGACTGCATGTCGCTTTGCCCGCCTGGCTGGAACAACGCCGCCGCACCGAGGCCCGCCTGCATGTCCAGCAACCAGCCACTCATGTGCAATGCGGCCTTCGGCAGCATCACGACCATCCCGAATACCATGCCAATTATCAGCTCATGGACAATCGCCGCCATCCAGCCGACCACATTGCCCCCCTGCCAGACCATCGGCAGCTTGGGCATGGACAACACGGTGAGCCAGGCCAGCGCCAATGCCAACACGATGCGCACCAATGCCGGCGCCCATGCCAGTGGCGACATTGCCGGGAGCACGACCGCAGGCACATATCGGACGAAGGCAAGAACGACCAACATCGCAAGGTTGCCGAGCGCTTCCATCACATGCTCCCCGCGACTTCGAACATGCGCCGGGCCAATTGAATCGCGATCGATAGCATCCAGCTACCGAAAAAGATCAGCATCAACGCAACCACGATGATCTTTGGCACGAAGGTCAGCGTCATTTCCTGAATCTGCGTGACCACCTGGATGATCGAGATCAATAACCCCACCGCCAGGGTCGCAATCAGAATGGGGGCCGCGATCTTGATGGCGGCAAGTAAAGCCTCGGTCATGAGGCGAACTGCGAAGTCGCTATCCATGGGGCTTCTAGGCGGTATGGGCGTTGAGTAACGTCTTGAGCCGCCGAGCGAATTCGCTTGCCTGCATCCGGCTTCCCGCAGCGTGCACTATATCGGCGATGATTGCGTTGCTGCCTTCCTGATCGCCCCGCGACTCGCGTATCAGCGCTTCCGCGTAACGTGCGGTCATCGCGTTTGGATCCAGGCGCAAGGCGCGTTTGATTTCTTGCTCGGCTTTGGCTTCATCACCACGGAGTGCCGCGATCAAGGCCAGTCCGCCATGGGTATCACCAAAGTTGCGATCCAGATCATAAGCGGCGTGATAGGAAGCCTCCGCGGCAAGCTGGTCTCCCTGTAGCAACTGCGCCCAAGCCAGCGCATGCCAGGTACCGATGTGATCCGGCATCGCCTTGACCGCGGCCTCGAACACCGGCCGGGCATCATCAACGCGGTTCTGCGACATGAGCACTTGCCCGTAACCCGACAGCACGCGTCCCGAGTTCGGATGACGCTGCAATGTCGCCCGATAGGCCGCCGAGGCGGCAGCGGTATCTTGCCGCCACAGCGAAAGCGTACCCGACACCAGTAATGCCTCGTGTTGCTCGGGATACAACGCCAAGCACGCATCCGCGGCCACCCGCGCCTCCAAGAGGCGATCACCATCGAGCAGGGCCAGGGCTTTGACGCCCATGGCCGAGGCGGCCTGCGGATGCGTGGCAAGCACTACATCAAGCGCCTCGACCGCGCCGTCGTAGTCTTCGCACATCAACAAGACCCGCGCATGCAGCACGCCGAGTTCGGGTACGGCGGCCCAGTGCCCGCGCGTGGGCAAAAGTGTCTCCAATGCCTGCTGCGGACGCCGTTGGCAAAGTTGCGCAAACGCCAAGTCGTGCCGTAACGACAAACCATCCTGACCGCCCTGCAATAACTCTTGCAGGTGATGCTCAGCCACCGCGTAATCGCCCCGCAGCAGTGCGATCCTGCATTGCCGGAAGCGCATCGCTTCCGACAAGCCAGCACTTTTTACCGCGCTTTCCAGTACCAGTTCCGCCTCGTCGACTTGGCCTTCCGCGAGCAATTCGTCGACCAATTCACAGGCCAGTTCCACGTTCCCCGGATCGGATTCCCAGTAGCCGCGAAGACGCGCAGCACGTACCCCTACTTCCTTAAACACAAACGTACCTCCAGTTACGCCTGACTTCCCTGTGATGTGGCCCGAGGCATCGAATCCCCCCTCGGGACTTGAGGCAAACGCCGACATTCACACAGCGTTCACGACATGAACTATCTATCAGATGAAAAGCCGCCTGACCATAAATATTTAACCACGAATGTCTTTATTTGTGATGCACATCACTATTTTTCTGGCCTATCATCACTCATCAGTCTTGCTTTCTCAATTTGTCGATAAGCAGGGAAAAAGCCGCCAGGTGTAGTGGGCTGCCTTCAAGCGCCTGGGTTATCGCTTCAAGCATGGGCCGCCATTCGGCATGCTCGCGAAGCTCCGGGCCGAACTCCCACAGCAACATCGCGCGCACCATCCGGCGACGCGCCATGCGCTGGCTCCCTTCATCGGCCAGGTCGGCCTGCCGGGCGATTTCAGTCAATTCATTGCGCAACGCCTGCCGATCATGGCCAAGCGCCACGGTGCGGGCTTTGCCCGCCTTCCGCGGGTTGCCCGTACGCTCGACTTTCCGCACCATTTCGCCGCGCAAGGCGGCAAGCAATTGCGAGGTGGGACCTGGCGGGTCCACCGCCATCAGTGCCTGCCCTGCCCTTGATAGGCGCCCAGGAATCGCGGGACGATGGCCGGTTCTTCCTCGACGAGCAGTTCCTGGGTGGCTGAGTTGGATTGCGACCCAAGCAGACGATCACGCAGGTTTTTCATGTCCAGTGCAAGCGCCGGAATCGGCTGGGGCAGCGCCATGCCTTGTTCGAGTTCGCGCACGGAAGCCGCCACGTCCTCATCGCCAGCCGCGCAGAGCCCCCGGGCATAGGCGCCAAGCGCATCGTGCATCACGGTCAGCGGGTTCAGCACCTGTCTGGCTTCGTTGAGTTCCCCCTTGAGCAAGAGCAATTGCCCCAGTTGGAAACGGGCGGACACCAGCTCCGGCGCGATCTCCACGGTCTTGCGGAACTCCTCCTCCGCACGGTCCATCATGCCCAACTGGGCATGCTGGGCCGCCAGGAGGTATTGGGCATAGACATTGCCGGGCTCACGTTCCAGCAGGGTCTTGAGCATGATCACCGAATCCGCATCGCGGCCGTTATTCATGGCGTCCAGGGAGAGGCGTAGCAGTTCTTCGTTGTCGAGTTTGACGAAATCCATTCGGAATGAGCCAGGTGGAATGATGGGATTGCGACCAGAGCCGGCACTTTGGGCAACGCCGGTACGGCATCTTGTGTCCCAACCGGAGTCACAGGTACCCAATCCACCGACAGCCTGGATTGTTTAGCCCACCAATCAGCTTTCGTTCAGGGATGCCAGTGCGCAAGCGTCCAGGGTCAAATCAACGACAATGCGGCCAGCCCCCGGGAGCGGCCCGCTTCCAACCATGCACATCCATCACGGTGCCCGGTACACGGCGTTTGCGCTGCGTTGGGTGTCCAGGAAATCAACCGAACCGCCCCGGCGCTGGCTGTGCGCGTTCCGGTGCAGATTTACCGGCAACACGCCTGTATTTCGCCCCCCTATGCACGCCATGGCCACGTCTTTCCTGGCTTGGGCGTGGCAGGACTCTCATCTGCAAGGGCTTTAGGCAGCGATGACGCCCCTCGCCGGAGCGAGGAGCGCTGAGACGAACCATTCAGAACGGGATGTCGTCGTCGTCGAAGCCGTCGTTGGCGAAGTCGGCCGGGGCGGGCTTCTGCTGCGGTGGGGCCTGCCGCTGCGGTTCGCGGCGCTGTGCCGGTTGCTGACGCGGACCACGTTCGTAACCACCGCCGCCGCCGCCGCCGAAGTTGCCACCGCCCTCGCCGCCGCCACGGCCGCCGAGCATCTGCATCTCGTCGGCGATGATGTCGGTGAAGTAGCGCTTCTGGCCGTCATCGCCGGTCATTTCGCTGTAGGTGATGCGGCCTTCGACATACACCTGCGATCCCTTGCGCAGGTACTCGCCGGCGATCTCGCCGAGCTTGCCGAAGAAAGTGACGCGGTGCCACTCGGTCTTTTCCTGGTTGTTGCCATCGCGGTCCTTGCGGACGCTGGTGGTGGCCAGGCTGATCTTGGTGATCGCCATGCCGCCCTGAGTGTATTTGGTTTCCGGGTCGTTGCCGAGGTTGCCGACCAGAATCACCTTGTTGATGCCGCGTGCCATGTCCTGTCCTTCCGGTTGTGATCCGTTGTCTGTTGTGCGGGGCGCTCTTCAGGCGTCCACAGGGGGATTGGATGATACAGGCGCGGCGTCCGCCACCGGAGACCGCCGCGCCGACGCATCGGGCGAGGGCGAATCCCGCCGTAGGCCGCCACCTATAATGCCGCGATGCCGAACGCCGCCGCTCCCCTTCCCGCCCCCCACCCCATGCTCGACCTGCCCGCCATCCAGCGACTGGCCGCGCCGGACATGGCCGCGGTCGATGCCCTGATCCGCCGCCGGCTGGCCTCGGACGTGGTACTGATCAACCAGGTCGCCGAATACATCATCGGCGCCGGTGGCAAGCGCCTGCGGCCGATGTTGCTGCTGCTTGCCGCGCGCGCGCTCGGTCACCAGGGCGCCGACGCCCACCAACTGGCCGCGGTGGTCGAGTTCATCCATACCTCCACCCTGCTGCACGACGACGTGGTGGACGAATCCGACCTGCGCCGCGGGCGCCGCACCGCCAACGCGGTCTGGGGCAACGCCACCAGCGTGCTGGTCGGCGATTTCCTCTATTCGCGCAGCTTCCAGCTGATGGTGGAACTGGCCTCGATGCCGGTGCAGCGCATCCTCGCCGACACCACCAACCAGATCGCCGAGGGCGAGGTGCTGCAGCTGCTGCACGTGCGCAACCCGGATACCGATGAGGCCGCCTATCTGCGCGTGATCGAGCGCAAGACCGCGATCCTGTTCGCCGCCGCCACCCGCCTAGGCGCGTTGCTGGCCGGTGCCGGGCACGCTACCCAGGAAGCGATGCACGAATACGGCCTGGCGCTCGGGCATGCCTTCCAGATTGCCGACGACGTGCTCGATTACGCCTCCGATGCCGCCACCCTCGGCAAGAATCTCGGCGACGACCTGGCCGAGGGCAAGATGACGCTACCGCTGATCCACGCCATGCGGCACGCCGACCCGGCCACCCGCGAGCGGTTGCGCGGGATCGTCGAAGCGGGCGACGTCGATGCCCTGCCCGAAGTGATCGCCGCCATCCACACCCATGACTCGCTGGCCTACAGCCGCGCGCGCGCCGAGGAATTCGCCCACCACGCCGAAGCCGCCCTGCATGGCCTGCCCGACAACGACGCCACCGCCGCGCTGCGCGGGCTGGCGCATTACGCGGTGGCACGGAAGAAGTAATCGCCGGTCGCGCCTGGCGTGCTTTCAGCGCCGCGCCGGCGCGCCCGCCCACCGCGTCGAATGGCTATTCCCGCCCCTCGGCATACACGACTGACGCGCGAGCCGGGCCTGGCGAAACGCCCGAGCGGTGCATGCGGACTTCACCCCACCGCCCCGGGACTGGCGCTCACCAAGGCCCCGGCAGTGCGCGCCCGGCCACATCAACGCCGGGCGGCGGTGTCAACCGCCAAGGTAATCCTTGAGCGCCACCGCATTGTTGTGCTGCTCGTCGCGGGCGGCATAGACCAGCGTGACCTTGCCCTTCTTCAGCAGCGCCCGCAATTCGGCCACCGGGGCGGGATTGGCGTCCAGCTCGGCCGCGTAGCGTTGGCGGAACCCGGCCCACTTGGTTGGATCGTGGTCGAACCATCGGCGCAGTCGGTCGGAAGGCGCGAGGTCCTTCAGCCATCCGTGCAGATGCGCTTTCTCCTTCGACAGCCCTCGCGGCCACAAGCGATCCACCAGAATGCGTTGGCCGTCGTCACTGGCGGCGGGCCGATAGGCGCGTTTGATTTGCAATGCCATCCTCATCACCTCGCGTCATGCGGGCACGCATCGAGCGGCCCCGGGTACGGGCTGCCAACCTAGCGGAAGCGGGTTTGGATGAAGTGAAGCGCCACCGACGCCGGTCAGGCGATGCCGAGGCCGGCGATGGCGCTGATGATTTCCGGGTCGAAACCACCGAGTTCGGCGAAGTGCCTGCCACGGGCGACGTAATCGCCGTAAGCGCCAAAGCTGGGCGCGCCCGGCGAAAGCAGCAGCACGCCATCGCCCGCCAACAGTTCGCGGGCGATGGCGACGGCTCCGGGCAGGTCGCGGGCGGCGCGCAGCTCGAAGCCGGCCTTCGCCGCCATCGGCGCCAACAAGTCGTGGATGCGCGGGCCGTTGGCGCCCATCGTCACGATGCCGTGCGGCGCGCGGGTTTCCATCGCTTCGGCGAAGCCGTGCCAGTCGAGGCCGCGATCATGGCCGCCGACCAGCAAGACGACCTTTTCTCCGGCGTGGACATCGAGCGCGGCCAGCGAGGCATGCGGAGTGGTGCTGATGGAATCGTTGACCCAGCGCACGCCCTCGCGCACGCCGAGCGATTGCAGGCGGTTGGGCAAGGGCGCGAACGTGGCGGCATGCCGCGCCAATGCGGCGGCATCGAAACCGAGCGCGTCCAGCGCGGTCAGCACCGCGCACAGGTTGCCGCGATTGTGGCGGCCCGGCAGCGGCAGGTCGCGGGTATCGAGCACGGCGCGCTCGCCGCGAAAAAGCCCGTCCCCGCGCAGATGCCAGCCCGCGCGCGTGCCGTACCAACGCACGTCGGAAGCCGGCAGTTCGAGCTTCGACAAGACAGGATCGTTGGCGTTCAACACGGCGATGCTCGGCGCGGCCTGGGTCAAGAGCGCGAGCTTGTCCTCGACATAACGCGACTCGCCGCCGTGCCAGTCGAGGTGCTCGGGAAAGAGGTTGGTGACGATGGCGAGCGCGGGCCGCACGCCGCTGTCGGCCACGTCGCGGGTCTGGTAGCTCGACAGTTCGATCGCCCATGCTTCGGCCCGGGCATCGAGCAACTCCAGCAGCGGCAGGCCGATGTTGCCGGCCAGCGCGGTGCGGTGGCCGGCCGCGCGCAGCAGATGCGCGAGCAACGCGGTGGTGGTGCTCTTGCCCTTGGTGCCGGTGACGCACAACGTTCGCGCGTTCTCCCCCCGCTCGGAAAACCACAGCCGGGTACCGCCGATGAAATCCGTGCCGCGCGCGCGGGCGAAGCGCGCCGCTTCGCCGTACGGGCTGATGCCCGGCGATTTCACCACCACCTCGAACCTGGCGAGTTTCTCGCCGCTGGCGTCGGTTTCGAACGCCAGCAGGGGGTCGGCGAACGCGGCGGCATCGCCAATTTCGGCCATTGCGCAGAACAGGGTCAGCGGTTGCGACGGCAGGCGGGCGCGCAAAGCGCGATAGGCCGCCCGTCCTTCGCGGCCCCAGCCCCAGAGCGCGATGCGCCGGCCTTCAAGCTGCGAAATGCGCACGCAGGCGTTCCCACACGTCGGCCGGGATGCGGTGCTCGTCGTCCAGCGCCATCAATGCGTCGATGGACAACGCCTCGCCCGCCAGTTGTGGCGCGATCTCGCGGGAGAAACGTCTCACCGTCACGTCCTCGCGCCATTCCGGGCGCTTGGCCAGCGCGGCCATCGCCGCGCGCGATTCGCGGCCCTCGCCGACGCATTCGAACGGCTTGTGGTCGCGATATTCCAGCAGCGCGTCGTAGCCCGCGATCTCGCTTTCCTCGTCCAGCAGATTGCGGCCGAAGATCGCGGTGAGACGCGGCTTGGGCATGAACGGCGCGAGCGCCAGGAATACGAAATGGCACTTCGGGCAGACGCCGCACCAGCGGTTCACCGGGCGCTCGCCGAGGATGTGGAAATTGCGGTTGCAACTGGAGAAATGCGCGTCGTAGTGCGTGTTTCTGGCGAACTGTCGGGCCACGGCCAGTTCGCTCATCGGCCGCAGCAGCGAGTAGTAACGCAGATCGGCGGCGATGCGCCGCTCAAGGTATTCGCCGAAGTCGCGCTCGAAGGCCCAGCCTTTCGACCACTGGTGGTTCACCTCGCCGGCGCCTTCGATCAAGCTGCCGTAGCTGGCCGAGCGCTCGTTGGAAAACACCACTTGGCCGGCCCCGGTCAGCAACGCCGCCAGCGCCATGATGGCGGAGTTGATCGCGGTGACGGGGATATGCCCGTTCCACGCGCCCTGTCGATTCATCTCGAACAGCTCCGGCGCGATCTGGCGCTGGATGTTGAGCATCGGCAGGCCGGTACGCTCGGCGCAGGCGCGGATGAGCTGCGAACCGCCGATCCAGGTCACGGTCTGGGCAACGCCGATGCCGCGCAGCGCTTCGATCGAAACTAGAGAATCCTTGCCGCCGCCGATCGCCACCAGCGCGCGCGGGCCAAGCCCCAATGCGGGCGCGGACACTTTCGCCACGGCTTCCTCGCCCCGCGGGAAGTGGACCCGGCCGGCAAGGTCGAGACCGTTGCGATAGGCGAACTCGCCAAGACCGTGGCGATAGATCGCCTCCAGCAACGCCGCGGTATCGGCATCGAGCGTGGCGTAGTCGATGCGGATTTCGTCCGGCACCGCCGCTTTGTAATAGCTCACGCCCGCGATCAGATGCAGCAGCGTCAACGCCCGTTCCACCGCGTCGGCGCGCACGTCCTCCAGCACGAACGGCGCGCCGGGCACGGTGATGGTTTCCACCAGTTCCGGGCCGTCGTCGAAGGCATAGACCAGCCGCGCCACGCCGCTTGCGGCATCGAATTCCCGGCGCACGAAGCGGAAGGCGCGAACGGTTTCGCGGTCGAATTTCAATCCAGTCATTCCAGCACTTCCTCGTCCGGCAGCGCGCGCAGGTTGTAGCGGCTGGCCATGGTGTAACCGTAGGCGCCGGCATCGGCGATCAGTATCACGTCGCCTTCGGCGGTGGCGGTGGGCAGTGCGCGGGCATGGCCGAACACGTCGCCGCTTTCGCAGATCGGGCCGACCACGTCGAAGACGGCCGCGTTGTCCTCGTCCGGCCGCGACAGATTGCGCACGTCGTGCCAAGCATCGTAGAGCGTGGGGCGGATCAGCGCGTTCATGCCGGCATCCAGGCCGACCCGGCGCACTCCGTCCTTCTCCACCACCTGCGTCACCCGTGCCAGCAGCACGCCGCATTGCGCCACCAGAAAACGACCCGGCTCGATGGCGACGCGATAGCGCGGGAAGGCGGCCTTGACCTCGGCCAATGCGCGCGACCAGTGATCGAGATCGAATTCGGCTTCGTCCGGCAGGTAGGGAATCGGCAGGCCGCCGCCCAGGTTCAGCGTGTCGATGGTGCCGATGCCCTCGGCCAACGTCGCCAATTCCGCATGCACTTCGGCCCAGTGCGCCGACGACTCGATGCCGCTGCCCAGATGCGCGTGCAGGCCGCTGACGCGCAAGTCGAGCGCGAGCGCGGCGGCCACGAAGGCATCCACCTTCGACAGCGGCAGGCCAAACTTCGATTCGTCGCCGCCGGTGACGACCTTGGCGTGGTGGCCGTCGCCACGCCCCAGGTCGACCCGCAGCCAGCATTCGCGGCCACGAAACAGTTCCGGCCAGGCGTGCAGCAGCTCGATGTTGTCCAGCGTCACCCGCACACCGCGCGCGTAAGCCGCTTCGTATTCGCCACGCGGGGCGAAGCTGGGCGTGAACAGCACCTCGGCGCCGGCCAATGCCGGCACCACGGCGAAGGCGTGTTCGATCTCCGCCTGCGAGACGCATTCCAGCCCGAAACCCAGCGCATGCAGTTCGCGCAGCAGCACCGGATGCGAGTTGGCCTTGATCGCGAAGTAGCGGCGGTCGAGGGCGACGATCGCGTTGAGCTTGCCCGCCTGCGCGCGCAGCGTCGGCAGGTCGTAGACGTAGCGCGGCGTGGCGGATCGGGCGCATTCGAGCAGCGCGGTGCGGCGCGACTGCCACCACTTCGGCGCGCGCGCCGCATCGCCTTCGCCCATTTGCCGCCAACTGGGGCCGAACACGCCGGACTCGCGCACCGGCATCGCGCCGCTGCGGATCAACTCGGTGTGCAGATGCGGGATCAGCCCGTCGGCCTCGGCCTCGTCGATCACGAAGGTGAGATTGAGGTCGTTGGAAGATTGCGAAATCAGATGCACGCGCTCCCGGCCGAACGTCGCCCAGACATCGGAGAGCTTGTGCAGCAGCGAGCGCATGCCGCGCCCGACCAGGGTGATCGCCGCGCACGGCGCGATCACTTTCACCCGGCAGACCTGGGCCAGGTCCTCGGACAGGCGCGAGAGCACGTCGGTAGTGACCAGATTGTCGCTGGGATCGAGCGAGACGGTGACGTTGGTTTCCGAAGAGCCGATCAAATCCACCGACAGGCCGTGTCGTTTGAAGCGCTCGAAGATATCGGCCAGGAAGCCGACCTGCTGCCACATGCCGATCGACTCCATCGACACCAGCACGATGCCGTTGCGGCGGCTGATCGCCTTGACCCCGGGCACGGTGGCGGCGCTGGCATCGATGCGCGTGCCCGGCAGGTCGACGCGCTCGGTGTCGAGGATCGCCATCGGCACGCGGGCGTCGCGGCAGGGCGCGATCGAGCGCGGATGCAGCACTTTGGCCCCGGTGGTGGCGATTTCCTGCGCTTCGGCGTAGTCGAGCCGGGCCAGCAGGCGCGCATCGGGCACCTCGCGCGGGTTGGCGCTGAACATGCCGGGCACGTCGGTCCAGATTTCGACGCGCCGCGCGCCGAGCAAGGCGCCGAAATAGGCCGCCGAGGTATCCGACCCGCCCCGCCCGAGGATGGCGGTGCCGCCGTCGCCATGGCGGGCGATGAAGCCCTGGGTGATGAGCAACCGGGTCGGTTGCGCGGCGAAACGCGCGCGCCAGCCGTCATCGGCATCGCGGTGGCAGTTGACCGACAGCCGGCGCGCCCAATCGCTCTGGGTCGGCAGGTCGATGGCGTCCAGCCAGTCGCGTGCATCGGCCCAACCGAAATCCAGCCCCCGCCCGGCCAGGTAGGCGGCGCCGAGGGTGGACGAAAGCAGCTCGCCCTGCGCCAGCACCTCGGCCTGCCAGTCGAGCGCGCGGACGGCCGCGCGCGCGTCCTCGCCCAACGCCCGCAACACGGCCAGGCGCGCGCCCAGCACCGCCTCGGCATCGAGGTCGAGATCGGCTGCGAATTCGCGATGACGCCGCGCCAGCGCCGCGAGGCGGTCGATGACGCCATCGCCATTGGCGATCGCCTGCAACTCGTTGGTGACGCCCGACAGCGCCGAAACCACCACCAGCACGCGGGCGTCCCGGGCGCGTTCGGCGGCGATACGGCCGATGTTGTCCCAGCGACCACGGCGCGACACGCTGGTGCCGCCAAACTTGAGCACCACCCAGGGAGCGGTGTGGGAAGAGAACGACATCTAGAATGACCGAATTGCCAGAACCGCTGGCGAACGCCTCATTCTAATGACCAATCTCTCCCGCCGTCCGCGCCGTTACCTGCAAGCCGACGTGTTCGCCGAGCGCCCCGGCGCGGGCAATCCCCTGGCCGTGGTGCTGGATGCCGACGGCCTTTCTGATGACGACATGCAGGCGATCGCGCGCTGGACGCGGCTGCCGGAAACCACCTTCGTCCTCCCGCCTGACGACGCCGGCGCCAGTTACCGCATCCGCATGTTCAGCCCACGCCGCGAAGTGCCTTTCGCCGGGCATCCGAGCGTCGGCACCGCGCACGCGGTGCTCGATGCCGGCATCGCCCAGCCGCGTGACGGCCTGTTGGTGCAAGACGGCGCCGCCGGCAGGCTGCCGCTGCGCGTGCGGGGCGAAGGCGCCACCCGCACCATCGCCGTGCGCACGCCGCGCGCCTCGCTGGTGGAAACCGCCACGCCCGACGACCCGCGCCTCGTCAACGCCCTCGCCGGCCTGCCGCTCGGCACGCTGTCGCCGGCGCTGATGGAAGGCGGCCGCCGCTGGTGGCTGGTGGAACTGTCCGACGAGACTTCGCTACGCACCGCCACGCCGGACTGGACGGCGATTTCGGCCCTGGCCGAAGCCACCTCCAGCATGGGCGTCTGCGTTTACGCACGCAGCGACGACCCCGTGCATTACCTCGCCGTGCGTGCCTGGGTCGGTGCCCCGGCGCCGTTCGAGGATGCCGCCTCGGGCGCGGCCAACGCCACCCTGGCCGCCTGGCTGGCCTCGCAAAACGCACTGCCGGGCGACGGCGGCTTCTACCGCGTCAGCCAAGGCCGCGAAGTCGGCTTCGATGCCATCATCGAACTGACCGTCGATGACCAAGGCGACGTCTGGTCGGGTGGCCGCGTGACCAGCGTGGTGCATGGCGAGATCGACTGGCGCTGAGCGAAGCGACCTTGGCGGGCGGGGGCAGCACCAAAAAAGGTTGGCATCAAGCCTCCCGGTGAAGCGCGGGAGGCTTGAAACTCCATGGGCCTATTCAAACCTGGGCTTTCTTGAGACTGCCCACACGGCGGGGCGTCCCCCGCCCCACGCATTCAGATGGTAATAAGTCGGAAGCCGCAGACATCGGTATCAAGCGAGCTCGCTCACGCCCCCGGCAATTCAGTCACGCCAGCCCAAAGCAGCACCGTGTAGCGGCCTTGACCTGGATACGCCAACGGCTGCCCCGGCAAACCACCGGACTGGAATCATCGTAAAGAAAGCACCCGAAGGCGCCCCTCCGCCACCGGCCGGAACTCACTCCGGCCGCACGTCCACCCGCACCCGCACGCGATCGCCGGGATGATGGTTCATGCGCGAGGTGTAGCGGCGGCCGTTGTATTCGTGGGTGACATCGTAGGCATCGCCCTCGGACATCGGGCGATAGCGGCCATCGCCGCTCACCGGGTCGCAGACGGTGACCCGCCCGCGGCGTGGTGGGCGGGCGTGCTGATCGTAGATGCCGCGACCGGCCATCCCGCCGACCATCGAGCCGATCGCCGAGGTGGCATAACGCGCCGAGCCGCCGCCCACCTGGCTGCCGAGCACCGCGCCGACCACGCCGCCGATCACCGTCGCCACCCGCCGCCCGGTCTCACCGCCGCCGTTGCGTCGATAGCCATCGCCGTGGACGCCCTCGCGGCCGTCGTAGTAGCCATCGTTGCGGTAATAACCGTCATTCCGGTAATCGCCATCGCCGTAACGCGGATCGCGGTTGTCGACGTAGCCGCCATCCTGCGTGTAGCAACGCCGTGCCTGGCCGCCATGGCCATAGCCGCTCCGGGCATGGCCGTCGGACACGCGCTGGCCCCGGATCACCCGCGCCCAGTCGTACTGCGCGCCGCTGTCGTAACCGCCGCCATGACGACCGGCGTGGCTTTGCGCGGGCGCGGGCATGGCGATGGCGGTCAGGCCGGCGGCCAGCGCAAGGGGAAGAAAACGAAGGGAACAAGTCATGGGAAAAACTCCGTAATGCCGCCAGCGGCGCCCAGTGAAACTGCGGCCGAAGCGCCCAATCGGCGCTGAACCCGGAGGCGACCGTTGCCGCCGATTCACCCCTCCCGGCTGGCCGCCGGCATCGGCCTGGCGTAGGCTCGCCCCACGTGCCCGCGCCGCCGGTTATTGACGCAGCTCAATGCCAGGCATTGGCGGTGCGGGTATCAAGTCAGCAACGCCATGACCGCCCGCCGAGCGCGATGCTCGTGGGTCGCGCGGACAACGCGGACGACCATGACGTCCCAGTCACCCTTGCACTGAAGGAGACGGACGCATGTCCCACAGCACCCACCAGATCCGCAACCTCGCCCTCGCGGGCCACCCCGGCGCCGGCAAAACCAGCCTGTTCGAAGCCCTGCTGCATGCCGGCGGCGCCATTCCCACGGCAGGCAGCCTGGAGCGCGGCACCACCGTGTCCGATTTCGACCCGATGGAAAAGGCGCGCGGCCATTCGATCGACACCGCCATCGCCAGCACCGATCACAACGGCATCCACGTCAATCTGATCGACACCCCAGGCTACCCGGATTTCCGCGGCGCCGCGCTGTCCGCGCTGGCGGCGGTGGAAACGGTGGCGATCGTGGTCGATGCCGATTCCGGCGTCGAATACGGCACCCGTCGAATGATGGAATACGCGAAATCGCGCAAGTTGTGCCGCGCGATCGTGGTCAACAAGATCGACCACGCCGAGGCCGACCTCGGCGCGTTGCTGGAATCGCTGCGCGAGACCTTCGGCCCCGAAGTGCTGCCGCTCAACCTGCCGGCCGCCGGCGGCACGGCGGTGATCGACTGCTTCGGCAACCATGAGGGCGAAAGCGATCTCGGCGCGGTCGCCGACTGGCACCAGCGCATCATCGACCAAGTGGTCGAGATCAACGAAAAAGTGATGAATCGCTATCTCGACCTCGGCGAAGGCGGGCTCTCCGGCAAAGAACTGCACGATGCTTTCGAGCAATGCCTGCGCGAAGGCCACCTGGTGCCGGTATGCTTCGTCTCGGCGCGCAGCGGCGCCGGCGTGCGCAAGCTGCTGGACATCGCCGAGCGCCTCTTTCCCCACCCGGCCGAAGCCAACCCGCCGCAGTTCCTCAAGGGCGAAGGTGCCGGCGCGCAACCGCTCTCGCCACGGCCCGACCCGGACGCGCACGTCATCGCCGACGTGTTCAAGATCATCCACGACCCCTTCGTCGGCAAGCTGGCGGTATTGCGCGTCTACCAGGGCACGTTGAAGCCGGACAGCCAGTTGTTCATCGACAACGGCCGCAAACCGTTCAAGGTCAGCCATCTCTACAGGCTGAAGGGCAAAGAACACACCGAAATCCGCCGCGCCGTGCCGGGTGACATCGCCGCGGTCGCCAAAGTGGACGAGCTGCATTTCGACGCGGTGCTGCACGACTCCCACGACGAGGATCACATCCACCTCGAACCACTGAACTTCCCCAAACCCATGTTCGGTCTCGCGGTATCGGCCACCAGCCGCGGCCAGGAACAGAAGCTCGCCACCGCGCTGGCCAAACTGGCCGAGGAAGACCCGGCCTTCCTGGTCGAACACAACGACGAAACCCACGAGACGGTGATCCGCGGCCTCTCCGACCTGCATCTGCGGGTGCAACTGCAACGGCTGAAGGAACGCTTCGCCGTGGAAGTGGAAACCCACCCGCCGCGCATCGCCTACCGCGAGACGGTGAAACAAGCCGCCGAAGGCCACCACCGGCACAAGAAGCAGACCGGCGGCGCCGGCCAGTTCGGCGAAGTGTTCCTGCGCGTGGAACCGCTGCCGCGCGGCGGCGGCTTCGAGTTCGTCGATGCGGTCAAGGGAGGCGTCATTCCCGGCCAGTTCCTGCCGGCGGTGGAAAAAGGCGTGCGCCAGGTGATGGCGGCGGGCGCGGTGGCCGGATTCCCCATCCAGGACGTGCGCGTGGTGGTCCACGACGGCAAGCACCACCCGGTGGACAGCAAGGAAGTCGCCTTCGCCGCCGCCGGCAGAAAAGCGTTTCTGGATGCCATCGGCAAGGCCGGCGCGGTGGTGCTGGAGCCGATCGTCGAATTGGAGGTGAGCGCGCCGGAAGCGCACATGGGCGACATCAGCGGCGGGCTCGCCGCCAAGCGCGCGCGCATCCACGGCACCGACCGCCTGCGCGGCGGCGAAATCGTGGTGAAGGCGCAAGTGCCGTTGTCCGAACTGGAGGGCTATGCCGCCGAACTGAAATCGGCCACCGCCGGGCGCGGCCGCTATTCGCTGGATTTCAGCCACTACGAACCGGTGCCGGCACAGGCGCAACAACGCCTGGCCGAACAATGGCGCCCGCACGCGGAGGAGGACTGATTACCCAGCCAGAAAAGCGCAAAAACCCAGCCAAACCGCTTGGCGCGGGCAATTCCATGCAATACATTGGGCTGCCGGTCGAAACCGCGCACCCACCCATCACCATCCAGACGAGGAAAGTGACACCCATGGCCATGAAGAAAGCCGTTGCGCCGAAGAAGGCCGCCGCACCGAAAAAAGCTGCACCGAAGAAGGCCGCCAAGACGATGAAGCCGATCAGCGAAGCGTTGAGCAAGTCCGCGCTGGTCGCCCATATCGCCGAATTCAGCGATGTTGCAGCAAAGGACGTGCGCGCCGTGTTGGCCGCGCTGGAAAGCACCGTGTACGCCTCGGTGAACAAGAAAGGTGCCGGCTCGTTCACCATGCCGGGCCTGTTCAAGATCACCTCGTTGAAGGTGCCCGCCAAGCCGAAGCGCAAGGGCATCAACCCCTTCACCAAGGAAGAGCAGTGGTTCGCCGCCAAGCCCGCCTCGATCAAGGTCAAGGTGCGTCCGCTGAAGAAGCTCAAGGACGCCGCCGCCTAATCGCGGCCGGGCCTTGCGATTCACGAAACCGGCGTCCGCGAAGGCGCCGGTTTTTTTTGCATTCAGCATCCGGCGCGCGGCATCCCCCAGGAGCCGGTGGGCAGCCGGCCAGACATGCACGCGGAGCCTGCCGTGTTCAGCCCCCTGTTGACCGCACTCCCGCGCTGAAATCGGCCAAACGCGCGTACGGAGCCCGCTGTGTTCGGCCTCCTGTTGACCGTACTCCCGCGCTGACAATCGGCCAAACGCGCGTACGGAGCCGGCCGTGTTCGGCCTCCTGTTGACCGCACTCCCGCGCTGACAATCGGCCAAACGCGCGTGCGGAGCCTGCCGTGTTCGGCCTCCTGTTGACCGTACTCCCGCGCTGACAATCGGCCAAACGCGCGTGCGGAGCCCGCTGTGTTCGGCCTCCTGTTGACCGTACTCCCGCGCTGACAATCGGCCAAACGCGCATGCGGAGCCTGCCGACACGGGTAGCTGCGGATGCGCCATCCACCCGCATGCGGAACGGCCTACCCCGGCGACATGCCTCACGCGCGCCTGCCTTGGCTTCCAGCCGCGCGGAGCCCGCTACCTGGCCGGCCAATTCCCACGGATGCGTCGGAGCCCCGGGCCACCGGCTCGGGCAGCGCGGCAGGTATCGCATCCCGGCATCCGCCGCGCCTGGAGGATGGCCCGGGAAAGCCGGACGCCAAGGCCGGCTTCCGGCACTGGAATCCGAACTACATGTTTCCGCCCGCCCGGATGTCTCAGGCCGACGGCGGGCGGTAGTTGGCCTGCGTCACCAGATCGACACCGCATTCCAACCCTTCCAGCCACGCGAGGAAATCGTGCATGGCCGCGCCCTTCATCGGCAGGCCGTGCTGCGGCGCGATCATCTCCGGGTCGAGTTCCCGCACCATGTTGACCCATAGCCGCAAGACGCGGTTCGACGCCATGTAACGGCGATGGAACCCTTCCATCCGGCGTTTGTGGGTATCGAAATCGCTGCTGACCAGGGTGTAAGGGTCGCCACTGGCCACCAGCGAGGCGCCGACGTCGCCCGAGAACAGGATGCGGCTGTTCGGGTCCCAGAAACAGAAATTGCCGACCGAATGCATGAAATGCGACGGCAGCAGGAATATCCGCGCATCGCCCAGTTCGACGTGTCCGCCGGCATCCGAGATCAGCTTGTAGCGCTCGCGCCCGGCGTTCTTCATGTAGCCCGGCACCACATGCGGCACGAAGCGGCCCCATAGCTCCGAGCAAACGATCGTGGCCTGGGTGTAGAGCATCCATTTGTCCACCGAACCGATGATGTCCGGGTCCTGGTGCGAGCACAGGATGTAGTCGACCTGGGTCGGCTTGACGTAATTGCCCATCGCCAGGATCAACGGGTTGTAGAGCAACGCCCCGCCCGGATCGAGCAAGGCGGAATGGCCGCCGCTCTGGATCAGGAACTGGTTGGCCTGGACGCCGTCATCGCCACGGACCAGATCGTTGAAGGCGATGCAACGGTGATCGCCTGATTCGAAAAGCACGGTTGCCATGAATTCCTCCCTTCCAAGTGACAAAGGGTAGGCCGGCCCCCTTGCTGCGGCATGAGCAGGATCAAATCGTACCGCCATCCCACTCTGGCAAAGACGGCTGAGACTTCAAACGTCCGCCAACTGATACGCATGTCACAAAAATAATCGTTTTTGTTGAAAACAACAATTGTTCTCATTAAAGTTTCGTTTGCGGCACGGCATGACGCCTTGCAACCACACGAACACGCCATGCGCCTTCATCCCCTTCTTTCCCGCGCCGATGGATATGCCGCATGGCGCAGTCCCGACGGGCCGAAAGCCGGGCCGTCCGCCGTCCGGCATCGAACGCCCGCCCGGCGAGCGCCTCCGTCAGACCCCACGGCAACCGGGACGCGCCCCCGCTGCACGGCGCCATCGGCAAGCAGGTCGCCGCGCCGACCGATTGATTCCTAACACGAGCCCCCATCGCAAGCCGTCCAGCTCGAGCGCCCTCGCTCAGGCCGGATGGTACCCCACACGTCCGAAACTGGAATTTCATCATGTCTCCATCCCGTCACACGCTTTGCGGCGCCATCGCCTTCGCGCTCGCCATGCCCGGCATGGCGCTGGCCGCCGAAGCCGACGCATCGCCGGCGCCACAGCAACTCGACCGCGTGGTCGTCACCGCCGCCGGGTTCGAACAGAAGCTGGCCGACGCCCCCGCCAGCATCAGCGTCGTGGCCCGCGAGGAGCTGGAAAAGCGCCCGTATTCCAACCTGATCGACGCGTTACGCGATATCGAGGGCATCGATGTCGGCATGGAGACGACCGACAAGAACGGCATGGCGACGATCAGCATGCGCGGCATGCCTTCCGACTACACGCTGGTGCTGATCGACGGACGCCGCCAGAGCAACGTCGGCTCGATCTACCCCAACAACTTCGGCGGCGGCCAGTTCTCTTTCCTGCCGCCGCTGGACGCGATCGACCGCATCGAAGTGGTGCGCGGGCCGATGTCCACGCTGTACGGCTCGGACGCGATGGGCGGCGTCGTCAACATCATCACCCGCCGCGTGGGTGACGCCTGGCGCGGTTCGCTGCGCCAGGGCTTCACCTTCCAGCAGGACAAGCACTTCGGCAATGCCCGCGCCAGCGACGTCTACCTCGGTGGGCCGCTGGTGAAGGACAGGCTCGGGTTCGCCTTTCGCGGCGGCCATTACCGCCAGGACGAGTCCATCCCGGAATGGCCCTCGCTGACCCTCCCCGACGGCAGCGAATGGAACCGCGCGCTCGGCTTCGGCCGCGGCGGCAAGCAGGTCGCCAACACCCACTGGAACGCCGGCGTGCGCCTGGACTGGACGCCCAACGATGCGCATCGCTTCTTGTTCGATTACGACGTCTCACGGCAGAAGTACGACAACCGCCAGGGCCAGACCGGCACGCTCGACGGCATTGCATCGCTCTGGCGCAGCGGCAACGCGGTCATCCCGAACCCCAACGGCAACGGCACCCTCACCCGCCGGGTGGTGCAGCCGCGCGTCGGCTACACGCCGGAGCAACGCTACGAGCGCGAGCAGGCTTCGCTCACCCACATCGGCGAATGGTCGTTCGGGCGCAGCGAAACCAGCCTGATGCGGATCGGCAGCCGCAACCTGGGCCGTTCGCTGCCGCTGACCATTGCCGAGCGCGCCGAATTGCAGACGTTGTGGAATGAGGTCTGTACGCGCCGCGGGCAGGCCGCCTATTGCAACAACGGCAGCCTCGCCGCCAGCCGGCTCACCGCCGACGAGCGGGCGCGGCTTGGCGCATTCCTGCCGCGCCCGCTGCGCACGCTGGAACTTCGCGGCTGGGTGCTGGACAGCAAGCTGGAAGTCAACGCCGAGGATCATCGCCTGACCGTCGGCGGCCAGCTCAACGACACCGACATGGAGGACGGCGTGTTCGGCATGGGCCGCGCCGAATACCGCAATGGCGTCACCCAGAAACATCGCCAGTGGGCGCTGTTCGCCGAGGACAACTGGCGGTTCGCGCCCGGCCTGACCGCCACGCTCGGGCTGCGTTACGACCGCCACAACCTGTTCGGCAGCCACTTCAGCCCACGCGGCTACCTGGTCTGGGAAGCCACCGACGCCTGGACGATCAAGGGCGGCATCAGCACCGGCTACAAAACCCCGCGCCCGGACCAGCTTTTTCCCGGCATCACCGGCTTCGGCGGCCAAGGGGTACTGCCGCTGGTCGGCACGCCGGGCCTGAAGCCCGAGACCAGCCGCAATTACGAACTGGCCGCGTATTACGAAGGCGAGCGCTACGGACTCAACGCCACCGCCTTCCTCAACCGCTTCAAGGACAAGATCGCCCGGGGCGGCATCTACCCCAATTGCGAAGTGACCAAGCCCGGCAGCGGCTACTGCGTGGACATCGGCCAGGGCTGGGCGGCGCTGGGCTATTCCAGCTTCGCGCAGACGGTCAACATCGACAGCGCGGATACCCGTGGCGTCGAGCTGGCCGGCCATGTGAAACTGGCCGAAGACTGGAACCTGCGCGGCAACTACACCTGGACACGCTCACGCCAGACCAGCGGCGCCAAACGCGGCAGCCCGATCGCGGGCAACCCCGCCAAGCACATGCTCAACGCCTCGCTCAACTGGCAGGTAACACCGACGTTCGGCCTCAACCTCGGGGGCGAAGGTCGCTTCAACCGCTACTACGGCATGGACGCCGCCGGCAAGGACATCTATTACAAAAACCATGTCCTGCTGCACCTCGGCGGCTCATGGCAAGCCACCGGATGGCTGACGATCAACGCCCGCGTCAACAACCTGCTGGATCGCAACTTCATCTCACAAAGCTGCACGCTGGCCGCGGGCGCGGACAGCTTCGACTGCCGCGACGACTACGCGGTGAAGGAGCAGCGCCGCAGCTTCTGGCTCTCGTTCAACGCCCGCTTCTGAGCGCTGCCGCGCCATCCGTGGCGCCCGGATATCGGCGCGCCACGCAGACGCGACAAATTCTCATTTATGATCTGTTTTCCATACCAGTCCAGTGATCGTTCTTGAGTCCGAGCCACGCCCGTGACGACATCGCCGCCCAGCAGCGCCGCGGCTTCTGGCTGCGCCAATTGCACCAATGGCACTGGATCAGCGCGGCGGTGTGCTTGATGGCGATGCTGCTGTTCTCCGTCACCGGCATCACCCTCAACCACGCCGCCAGCATCGAGGCCACGCCACGGGTGAAAACCGGCCATGAAACGATGCCGGCCTCGGTCCTGAGATCGCTGGGCGCGCGCATGGAAGGCAACGCGCCGCTGCCGGCCACCGTCATCGACTGGCTGAACGACGCACTGCCGCTTGTGGTCGGCAGGCAGGTGGCGGAATGGTCGGCGGATGAAATCTACCTCGCCCTGCCCCGGCCCGGCGGCGATGGCTGGCTCAGCATCGACCGCGCCAGTGGCGAGGTGGAATACGAACGCAGCGACCGTGGCTGGCTGGCCTATTTCAACGACCTGCACAAGGGCCGCCATACCGGCGCGGCCTGGCGCTGGTTCATCGACGTGTTCGCACTTGCCTGTCTGGTGTTCACCGTCAGCGGCCTGTTCCTGTTGCAGATGCATGCGCGGCAACGCCGCTCCACCTGGCCCTGGGTCGCGCTCGGGTTGGTGCTGCCGGTCGTCATCGCGCTCGTTTTCGTTCATTAGATTCCCTATCTGGAGACCGCTGTCATGCGCATTACCGCCACCATCGCCCTCTGCGGCCTGATCGCCCTGCCGGTGCAGGCCGCAGAACTGAAACTCGAAGTCCAGATTCCCCAGCTCAACGTCGCCGAGTACCACCGCCCCTACGTGGCGATCTGGGTGGAAGGCATCGACCAGACCGCGCGCGCCAATCTGGCCGTGTGGTACCAGCAAAAAGCCAATGCCGAGGGCGCGGGCACCAAGTGGCTGCCCGACCTGCGCCAATGGTGGCGACGCAGCGGCCGCAACCTGAAGGTGCCGGTGGATGGCGTCACCGGCCCGACCCGACCCGCCGGCCGCCACGCGCTGAACTTCGACGAACAGCACCCGGAACTGAAGCATCTGCCCGCCGGCGACTACGTACTGGTGGTGGAAGCCGTGCGCGAAGTCGGCGGCCGCGAACTGCTGCGCATCCCCTTCAAGTGGCACGACGCCAGCACCGGCGGCGCGCAGGGCAAGAGCGAGCTTGGCCGTGTCAGCCTGACCAGTACCCGTTGACTCCCCGGAGGAACCCGAAGTGAAACCCTCGCTCAAACATGCCGCCCTCGTGCTGGCGCTCGCCCTTCCCTTCACCGCGCAGGCGCACAAAGCTTGGCTACGCCCCTCGCAGACGGTCGTCTCCGGCAATGCGCCCTGGATCACCGTGGATGCAGCGGTCTCCAACGACCTGTTCTACTTCAACCACGTGCCGCTGCGGCTGGACAACCTGGCGATCACCGCGCCCGACGGCAGCCGCGTCGATCCAAAGAACGGCGCCACCGGCAAGTACCGCAGCGTGTTCGACATCGAACTGACGCAGACCGGCACCTATCGCCTCGCCAGTGTCGGTGACGGCCTGAGCGCGAGCTGGAAGGAAAACGGCCAGCCCAGGCGCTGGCGCGGCAGCCCGGACGCGTTCGCCGCCAACGTGCCAAAGGATGCCGCCGAGCTGGCGGTGAGCCAGAACGTCAACCGCATCGAAACCTTCGTCACCAATGGCGCGCCCAGCGACGCCGCGCTGAAGATCAGCGGCAACGGTCTGGAAATGCAGCCGATCACTCATCCCAACGACCTGTTCGCCGGCGAGGAAGCGAAATTCCGCCTGCTGATCGACGGCCAGCCGGCGCGCGGCATCGAGGTCGAAGTGGTACGCGGCGAAACCCGCTACCGCAACGCGCAGGACGAGATCAAGCTGAAGACCGACGCCAACGGCGAATTCAAACTGACCTGGCCCACGGCCGGCATGTACTGGCTGGAAGCCAGAACCGAGGACGACAAGACCCGCCAGCCACAGGCGAAGAAACGCCGCCTGGGCTATGTCGCCACGCTGGAAGCGCTGCCGCAGTAACCGCGGCCGCCCACGCACCCGCCAGATGTCCGTCCTGCACCAGATCGGCGGCGCCACCATGGGCACCACCTGGTCGGCGCGGCTGGTGGCCCGGCCGGCCGCCGATCTGAACCGCCTGCATGCCGGCGCGCAACGCGTGCTGGACCAGGTGGTGGCGGAGATGAGCCACTGGGAAGCCGATTCCCACCTCTCCCGCTACAACCACGCGCCGGCCGGCAGTTGGCGGGCGCTGCCGCCGGGCTTCGCCCAGGTGATGCGGGCCGCGCTGGACATCGCCGAGGCCAGCGGCGGCGCCTTCGACCCGACCCTCGGCGCGCTGGTCGATGCCTGGGGCTTCGGGCCATCGCGCGCGGTGCATGCCGATGCGCTGGCACGGCTGGAGGCGTTGCGCGCCACCACCGGCTGGCAACGCCTGAGATGGCGCGGTACCGACACGCTGCTGCAACCCGGCGGCATTGCGCTGGATCTCTCCGCGATCGCCAAGGGCCATGCGGTCGACGCGGTCAGCGCCTGGCTGCGCCACGCCGGTGTCGTCGCCGCGCTGGTGGAAGTCGGCGGCGAACTGCGCGGCTACGGCCACAAACCCGACGGCATGCCGTGGCGGGTGATCGTGGAAGGCTGGGCCGGCGACGAACGCGACGAACAACCACCGCGCATCCTCGCACTCGACGAACTGGCCATCGCCACTTCCGGCGACCGCTGGCACTGCCGAGAGGACGCGGGCACGCGGCAAAGCCATACGCTCGACCCACGCATCGGCGCGCCGGTGCGCCATGCCCCGACGGCGGTGACGGTCGCCATGCCCAGCGCGATGCGGGCCGATGGCTGGGCCACCGCGCTTGGCGTGCTCGGCTGCGAGGCGGGCTTCGATCTCGCCTGCCGGCACGGCTTCGCGGCCCGTTTCATCGACAGCGCGGCCAACGATCACCGCGAGCGGATGACTCCGGCCTTCATCGAGCGCTTGCGGGCATGAACCGCGCCCGGATCGGCAACATGCTGCTGCTCTCGGCACTGACGGCCTTCGCCCTGGGCTTCGCCGCCTGGCAGCGCGACCCCTGGTGGCACGGGATGCCGGACGCATCGCGCATCGTATTCGCCGGCACCGCACTCGCGCTCTGGTTCGCGCTCTGCCTCGGCCTGCCGTACCCGCGGCGTGCGGCTTCTTCGTTGAAAGACGGCGACGCGGTGCCAATCCTCTGGGCCAGCCAGACCGGATTCGCCACGCAACTGGCCGAGCACAGCGCGGCTCTGCTGGAGACGGCCGGCATCGCCAGCCACGTGGCGCCGCTGGACACCACCGGCATCGCCTCGCTCAAACGACACCGCCGCGTGCTGGTCGTCGCCAGCACCACTGGCGAAGGCGACCCGCCCGACCATGCGCTCGGCTGCGTTCCCCTGTTGCGGGGCGCCGATCTCACCGGCCTCCATTACGCCGTACTCGCGCTCGGCGACCACCGTTACACACACTTTTGCGCCTACGGCCGCCAGCTCGACGACGCACTGCGCCAGGCTGGCGCCACGCCGCTGTTCGACCATATCGAGGTGGATGCCGGCGACCCGGCGGCGCTGCGCCATTGGCAACAGCAACTCGGGCAGGCATTCGGCGGCACGTCGATCCCCGACTGGGTGGCGCCGGAGTACCAGCGCTGGCGGCTGGCGGCGCGCGAATGCCTCAACCCTGGCGGTCTCGGCGCACCAGTACACCGGCTATGGCTTGAGATACCAGCCGATGAACATGTCGAATGGCGGGCCGGCGACATCGCCGAGATCGGCCCGCGTCATTCACCGGAAACCATCGACAGTTGGCTGGCCGAGCATGGCCTGGACGGGCGTGCCGAAGTGCGCGTACCCGGCAAGGCCGGCACGCGGCACTTCGCCGACCTGCTGGCCGGCATGCGCCTGCCCGTATCCGGCGACATCGCCGGGCGCACGCCCCAGGCCATCGCCGACACGCTGGAACCGCTGCCACACCGCGAATATTCAATTGCCTCGATCCCATCGGAAAACGAACTGCAACTCCTGGTGCGCGAAATGTACGACGAGCTGGGCCGGCCCGGCCTGGGCAGCGGCTGGTTGACCCGGCACGCCGGCATCGGCGACGGCATCGAGCTGCGCATCCGCGGCAATCCATGCTTCCACCCGCCAGACCCGGCACGGCCGATGATCCTGATCGGCAACGGCACCGGCATCGCCGGCCTGCGCGCACACTTGGCCGCCCGCGCCGCCGCCGGCATCGGCGACAACTGGCTCTTGTTCGGCGAACGCCAGGCCGCGCACGATACCCACTTCGCCGACGACCTGCGCCAATGGCAAGCGGCCGGGCTGCTTGCCCGTTTCGATGCCGTCCATTCGCGCGACGGCGGCGAACACCGTTACGTGCAGGATGCCTTGCGCGCGCAATCCGCGCGCCTTCGCCAATGGGTGGAGAACGACGCAGCGATATACGTCTGCGGCAGCCTGCGTGGCATGGCGCCAGCGGTGGACGCGGTGATCGAAGCGGCATTGGGCGCGACGCTGCGCCAGCAACTGCTGGCCGAAGGCCGTTATCGCCGCGACGTGTACTGAATCCCGCCGCTCAGGCCGGCAGACGCCGCAGGCGAATCACGAGCGCATGGCCATTCGCCTCCATGCACTGCCGACGACGCCGGGCACCGCCACTCAACAGCACGGTATCGCCTCGCGCCAACCGCAGATCGCCAGCATCAGGCAACCATGCCTCGCCCTCGACGAGATGCACCGCCCAGGTTTCGCCCGGCTCGGCCCACACGGTCGTGGCGCCGGCCAAGGGCCGCCGCCACAACTCGGCATCGATGCGCTGGCGCGCCCACATCAGGTTGAAATCGGTGGTCGGCCCATCGAGCAGCCGGCTGTGCAACGCTCGTTCCCCGGCAAAACGCAGCCGGGGGATTTCCGGCGTCAGCCCGGCACACTCGCCATCGGCGAAATCAAGAACCATCCCCGCGCCGGACAGCAATACGATCTCGCGTTCGATCCCCGGGAACAGCGAGAACGGCCCGTCACGCTCCACTTCGGCCAACGATAGCCGCCAGTCGAAGTCGGCGAGATCGCCAGCCAAGGCGATCTCGCGCGTCCAGCCGCCGCCATTGCGCCAACGCTGACGCCGGGTCTGCTCGAAACGGATGACATCCAGCAATTCCATCCGCGCAGTCTAACCACCCGGTCCGCCGGAAAAAGAACGCCCGGCGTGCATTCCCTGCACGCCGGGCGGCCTGGACATTCCTTGGTCCTGACTTCCCTGTATCGGCTCCTGCCTGTCTGTCGGGGCTCCCTGCCCCCGCACCGAACTTCCGGATTCAGTGCATAGCAATGCCTAGTACCGTGTGTGGTACGCCTCGGCCTTGTCCTCCTGGCCACGCATGGCGGGGCGGATTTCCTGTGCCCCCTTTCCCAGAATGATCCGGTGGCGATTCATCTCCACCGTCTTGATCCCGATGCCCTTGACCATGGCCAGTTGCTCGACGCTGCGGAACGGACCATTTTCCCGGCGGTAATCGATGATCGCCTGTGCCCGCACCTGACCGACGTTCACCAGCGCCGCATCCAACGCGATGGCATCGGCGCTGTTGATGTCGACCTGGACATCGGCGGCGGCGTGCACCTGCCCGAAGGGCAGCAGGCACAACAGCAGCAAGCGGATCAGGTGAGGCAGAAACTTCATTTCGGTGCCGATGGTGGTACTTGCAGCCTGGTTCGTGGGTTCGGAGAGAAGTTTCCCCTGGACGGTGATCGCCCCCTATCGCCGGAAGACTCGAAATGCCGCGGGAAAACACCCCATTACCGTGTAGGAATTCTCCTACCCGATGACCTTCCCCCCGCCGCGGGCTCACGGGATGCAAAGCCTCGCCCCGCTAGAATCCTGGGTTTCCCGGACAGCGGAGCCCGCGATGGACACCAGCAAGATCAACCAGTTCGTCAACGAGAAATGGGATGAAGAGATCGTCCCGAAACTGATCGATTACATCGCCATCCCCAACAAGTCGCCGATGTTCGACACCCACTGGCGCGAACATGGCTACATGGATCAGGCGGTCGAGCTGATGGTCGACTGGGCCCGGGCGCAGGACATCCCCGGCATGGCGGTCGAGGTGGTGCAACTGGAAACGCGCACGCCGCTCATCTATATCGATATCCCGGCCAGCGGCGAATCGGTGGGCGATGACTGCGTGCTGCTCTACGGCCACCTCGACAAACAGCCGGAAATGACCGGCTGGGATGCCGACCTCGGCCCATGGAAACCGGTGCTGCGCGGCGACAGGCTCTACGGTCGCGGCGGCGCCGACGACGGCTACGCCATCTTCGGCTCGCTGACCGGCGTGATGGCGTTGCGGGCGCAGGGCCTGCCGCACGCGCGCTGCGTGGTGCTGATCGAAGCCTGCGAGGAATCCGGCAGCTACGACCTGCCGGCCTACGTCGATCACCTTGCCGAACGCATCGGCAGGCCCTCGCTGGTGGTCTGCCTGGATTCGGGCTGCGGCAACTACGACCAGCTCTGGTGCACCACCTCGCTGCGCGGCCTCGCCGGCGGCAACCTGCGCGTGGATGTGCTGAACGAAGGCGTGCACTCGGGCGATGCTTCCGGCATCGTGCCTTCCAGCTGGCGGCTGGTACGGCAGTTGCTCTCGCGGGTCGAGGACGAGGCCAGCGGCAGGATGAAACTCGATGGCCTGTACGTGGACATCCCCGCCGAACGCCTGGAGCAGGCGAAGAAGGCCGCCGACGTGCTGGGCGACGAAATCTTCGACAAGTTCCCTCTGGTCGAGGGCCTCAGCCCGATGGCCGACGACAACATGGAGCGCGTGCTCAACCGCACCTGGCGTCCGGCGCTTTCCATCACCGGCATCGACGGCATGCCGCCGCTGGAATCGGCCGGCAACGTGCTGCGCCCGTTCACCGCGGTGAAGCTCTCGCTGCGCCTGCCGCCCACGCTGGATGGGGATGCCGGCGGCCAGCTTCTGCGCGACGCCCTGCTGAAGGACCCGCCAAACGGCGCCAAGGTCGACTTCGAGCTGGAGAAATCGTCCTCGGGCTGGAACGCGCCGGCGATGTCGGCCTGGCTGGCCGAGGCCATCGAGGCCGCCAGCCAGGCTTTCTACGGCAAGCCGGTGATGTACATGGGCGAAGGCGGCTCGATCCCGTTCATGGGCATGCTGGGCGAGAAATTCCCCGGCGCGCAGTTCATGATCACCGGCGTGCTGGGCCCGCACAGCAACGCGCACGGCCCCAACGAGTTCCTGCACATCCCGATGGGCAAGAAAGTCACCGCCTGCGTGGCCCAGGTGATCGCCGCCCACCACGCCGCCAGTCTGCGTGGCGAGACCAGCGGCGTGGCCGTGGCCGCCGACAGCGGGAAACGCCACGGCGACCACGGCTGCTGCTGAAGCCGCTCGCCGGCATTGACGCCTTCTTGACCCGCGCACGGGGATAGTGCGCGGGTCAATTCACGAGAGATTCAACATGTTCGAAGGCATCTTCGGCTACATCATCGGCGGTCTGGTCATCGGCGTGCTGGCGCGGCTCATCAAGCCGGGCGCGGACCCGATGGGCTGGATCATGACCATCGTCCTCGGCATCGTCGGCGCGGTCATCGGCGGCCAGGCTTCGGTTTATTTCGGGCTTGGCGGCTTCATGACCTGGGTAGTGGCGATCGTCGCCGCGATCATCCTGCTGTTCATCTTCGAAGCCATGCGCGCGAAGCGCCCGGCCGCCCGCTGAGGCCACGCCGCCGAAGCCCCCGCTGATCTTTCCGCCGCCCGCGCTGTTATGCTGGGCGGCGGATACGCGACGGGGGACATCCATGCCTTTGTTCGGCAGCGAAAACTGGCTGTACATCGCCTTCATCGGCCTCCTTGTCGGCATCGTGGCGCGCTTGTTCAAGCCCGGCCGCGACCGCATGGGGCTCATTCTCACCACCTTGCTCGGCATCGCCGGGGCGCTGTTCGCCGGCTGGTTCGGCCAATACATGGGCTGGTACCAGCCGGGCCAGCAGGCCGGTTTCCTCGGCGCGGTGCTGGGCGCGGTCTTTCTGCTGCTGTTCGTCGGGCTGTTCAAAAAGCCGCGTGAGCGCCGCATCTTCCGCAGCCGTCGCTGAGGCCGCGCATGGATCGGGAAACCGCACGCCTGGACTGGGCGCGCCGCACGCTTGACGCCCCCGGGCTGGCGCTCGAACGCGCCTCCACCGATGCCGGTTTCCGCAGCTACTGGCGCACGCTGGGCGTCGCGCCTTCGCGCATCGTCATGGATTCGCCCCCGGACAAGGAGGACGTGCGCCCGTGGCTTGCGATGCGCGACCTGCTGCACGCCGGCGGCGTGCGGGTGCCGCGGGTACTGGCCGAGGACGGTACGGCCGGCTTCCTGCTGCTGGAGGATCTCGGCATCCACACCTATCTGCACGATCTCGACGACGGCAACGCCGACGTTCTGTTCGATGCCGCCATCGGCCAGTTGCTGAAATTGCAGGCGATCCCGCCACCGGACACGCTGCCGCGCTACGACGAAGCGATGCTGGCGCGCGAGCTGCGCCTGTTCGACGACTGGTTCTGCCGCGCCCATCTCGGCATGACGCTCGACTGCGCCGAAATGGAGACACTGGACGCCGCCTACCGCTTCCTGATCGATGCCGCGCTGGCGCAGCCGCGGGTGCTGGTGCACCGCGATTTCATGCCACGCAATCTGATGCGGGCCGAGGATGGTCCCGCCGTGCTGGATTTCCAGGATGCCGTCAGCGGACCAATCGCCTACGACGCATTTTCCCTGTTCAAGGACGCCTTCCTGAGCTGGCCGGCCGCGCGCGTCGATGGCTGGCTGCGCCGCTACCACACCCGCGCCGCCGCCGCCGGCCTGCCGGTACCGCCGGCCGAACGCTTCCTGCGCGATGCCGAGCTGATCGGCGTGCAACGCCATCTCAAAGTCATCGGCATCTTCGCCCGCCTGCGCCACCGCGATCACAAACCGAAATACCTGGCCGACGCGCCGCGCTTTTTCGCCTATCTCGACGAGACGCTGTCGAAACATGCGCCGCTGGCCGGGCTGGCCGCCTTCATCGATGGCCGCGTCAAGCCGGCGCTGGCCGCGCACGATCGATCGCCAGCATGAAAGCGCTGATCTTCGCCGCCGGCCTCGGCGAGCGCATGCGTCCGCTGACCGACACCACGCCCAAGCCATTGCTGGAAGTCGGCGGCAAACCGCTGATCGTCTGGCACCTGGAGAAACTGGCGGCGATGGGAGTGCGGGAAGTCGTTGTCAACACTTCCTGGCTGGCCGGGCAATTCCCCGCCGCGCTGGGCGACGGCGGCCGCTTCGGCCTGCGCCTGCACTATTCCTACGAAGGCCCGACGCCACTGGAAACCGGCGGCGGCATGTGGAACGCCCTGCCGCTGCTCGGCGACACGCCGTTCATCGCGGTCAATGGCGATGTCTGGAGCGATGCCGATTTCGCCCGCCTGCCACGCGACCCCCTTGGCCTCGCCCACCTGCTGCTGGTGGACAACCCGACGCACCATCCAGCCGGCGATTTCGCCCTCGATGCCACGGGCCGCCTGCACGCCGATGGCCACGGCAAGCTGACCTTCTCCGGCATCGGCGTTTACCGGCGCGAACTGTTCGACGACTGGCACGCGGTGATCGACGATACCGATGGCGCTGCGGACGCGCCACCACGCTTCAAGCTGGCCCCGCTGCTGCGCGCGGCGATGGCGCGGGGAATGGTGAGCGGCGAAAGGCATCCCGGCCGCTGGACCGATGTCGGCACGCCGGCGCGGCTGCGCGCACTGGATACGGCATTGCGCGCCGGCGATTGACGGCGGCCATGCGTCTGGCCGTACTCGGTTTGAAGGAACATCGGCACGCCGGCACGGCTATGCGCGCCGCCGCGTTCAGCCGCCCGCCTCCAGCACCTGCCGCAAGAATGGCACGGTCAGCCGCCGCTGCGCTGCCAGCGACTCGCGGTCGAGGCGTTCGAACAGCGCGGTGAGGCTGGACATGTCACGCTCGACCCGCTTCAGCAACCAGTCGATCGCGGCTTCGTCGAATTGCAGCCCCCGGCGTTCGGCGCGCAGGCGCAGGATGGCCGCGCGGACGGCGTCATCCGGCGGCGCAAGCGCGATCCGCGCGCATTGGCCGAGACGGGAGCGCAAATCCGGCAGGTCCAGGCCAAGCGCGTCGGGCACCGCGCGCGCGGTATAGAGCAAGTACGCGCCGCCATCCCGGGCGGCATTGTGGAAATCGAACAGGGCTACTTCATCGGCGCGCCCGCCGGCGGCGGCATCCAGGCCGTCCAGCGCGTACAGCGCGCCAGCGCGCGGCGCCGGCAAGGCCGCCGCCAGACGACCGGCCAGCGCGACCAACGGCAGATATTGCGCCTCGACGCCGCGCGCTTCGGCCTCGGCGCAGACCGCCAGCGCCAGGTGGGTCTTGCCCACGCCCGACGGCCCGCACAAGTACAGCCAGTCGCCCGCGCCCGCCGCTAGCGCGTGCAACTGGGCCAGCGCGGCCGGCGGCGCGGCGACGAAGCTTTCCAGGCGCTGATCGGGCGGATAGCGGAGCGCCAGCGGCAGTTGCGGGGTATTGCTCACGCCTCGGGTGGCCCCGTGTCTTCCTCGGGCATCAGCAGCCGGGAACCCTTGGCCTGCTCCAGCACGATCGCCGGCTGCTCGCCGACGTAGATCCGGCTGGCGCGATAGCGCTCCACCGCGAAATGCAGCAGCACGTTGATCACCGCCGCGCCCGGCAAGGCCAGCAGCATGCCGACGAAGCCGAACAGCACGCCGCCTGCCATCACCGCGAAGATCACCGCCATCGGGTGCAGGCCGATGCGGTCGCCGACCAGCTTGGGCGTCAGCAGGTAGCTCTCGATCAACTGAGCGACGGTGAACACCACGCCCACGCCGGCCAGCATCGGCCAGCCGCCGCCCTGCACCAACGCGGCGATGCCGCCCATCACCACCACCGAAGCCGGGCCGAGGTAGGGCACGAAGCTGAGCAATCCGCCGATCACCCCGATCAGGATGCCGACCTTCACCCCGACCAGCCACAGGCCGAGACCGTACATCACGCCCAGCGCCACCATCACCAGGAACTGGCCGCGCAGAAAGCCGCCGAGCACGGCATCGGATTCCTTCGCCAGTTGCGTCACCGTCGACAGGTGATCGCGCGGGATCAGCGCGGCGATGCGCTCGACGAAACGATCCCAGTCGCGCAGGAAGAAGAACGCCAGCACCGGGATCAGCACCAGGTTGGTCAGCCACAACACCATGCCCATGCCCGAGCGTGAGAGGAAGCCCAGCACGGTCGCCGCGACACCGCCGACGCGCTGCCAGTGCTCGCGCAGCATCGCCATCAAATGTTCGCTGTCGAACCAGGCCAGCAGGTCGAACTTGAATTTCGCCAGCACCCAGGGCGCCAGCCGCCCGGTGAACCAGTTGGCGAACCACGCCTGGTATTCCGGCCACGATTCGACCAAGGTCATGATCTGACGCGCGATCACCGGCACCAGGATCAGCACCACCACCAGCAGCCCCAGCGACATCCCGGTGAACACGGCGATCACCGCGGTATTGCGGCCGACGCCGCGCGCCTCGATGCGGTCCACCAGCGGATCGCCCAGCCAGCCCAGCATCGCGGCGATCACGAACGGGGTAAGGATCGGCGCCAGCAGGCTGACCAGCCAGATGACGCCCACCGCCACCGCGGCCCATTGCAGGCGCCGGAAAAAAGCGGCGATGTCGGCCAGCGATGCCTGGCGCGGGGGGTGTTGTGGCTTCATCCCCACCTCAGCGCAACACGAAATCGGCATCGTCGCCCACCGCGACGATCACCCCGTCACGCTCAAGCGAGCGGCGGAATCCGGGCAGGCCGCTCCTCAGCGCCAATTGCAGCACCACGCTGCCGCCCTCGGCCGAGACCGGCACGATGCGGCCGACCAGCGGGTGGCCTTCCAGCCAGCCAATCAGGCGCAGGTATTCGCCGGCGCCGGCGATGCCCGAAATCGTCACCACGAAATCGCCGGGCGGGCTGTCCGGCACGGTGGCGCGGGCATATTTGCGGGTGAGCGCGTCGGCGGCCATGTCGGCCCCGCCGGACATGGCGCGGCGGGCATCGCCATCGCCGGTCGAGGTGCGCGCCAGCACGCGGCCGTTGTCGACGAATATCCAGTCGGCCTTCCAGCCGGCGCCGGCGCGATAGAGCTTGCCGACGAGCTGCATCGGCGGCGAATAAGCCCTGGAGATACGCGCGACGGCGGCGGTATCGCCCCGCCAGATGGCGCCGGCGGCGGCCTGTTCGGCGGCATTGCCGGCGGGCAGACCAAGGCTGTAACCGCGCGCCTTGGCACGGTCGAGAATGCTGCGGGCGGCGTTGTTCTGTTGCAGACCGACCAGACGCGGGCCGCTGCCATCATCGATCGCCAGCCACAGCACCGGCTTCGGGCGCGGCGTCGGCCAAACCGGCACGCCGGCCATCTTGATCAGTTCATCGACCATCTCCGGCTTGAAGCGCACCACCAGCAGGGTGTCGAAGCTGGGCGCGCCGCTGGCGGAGACGCCTTCGTCCTGGCGGTAATCGTAGCCGGCCACGTACTCCTTCGCCCGCCGCAGTTCCTGGCCAACCCCAGGACGCGCGCCGGGATTGCGCTCGCCCGAAAGGTTGGACAGCACCTGCGACAGCGCGCGGGCGAAGCCGCCATCGCGCTCGCCATCGGTCTGCGAGCGCACCAGCACTTCCGCCTCGTACACGCCCTGGGCGCGCGCGCGGCTGCCCTCGGCACGTTGCGCGAAAGCCGGCGTCATGCACAGCAGCAACATCGCCGCCCATGTCCATCGGATGGCTGTACGCATCGTTCGTTTCCCGGTCGATCCTGCGCGAATGGTGCCGCAGCGCGGCTTGCGCGTCCATCTCGGCCACCCGGCGGCTGTTAAAATCGCCGCCCCGCCGCCTGACGAAGCCTCCCGTGAACGAACCCACACCCCTGACCTACCGCGACGCCGGCGTGGACATCGACGCGGGCAACACATTGGTCGAACGGATCAAGCCACTGGTCGGAAAGAGTTTCCGGCCCGAGGTGATGGGCGGCCTGGGCGGCTTCGGCGCGATGTTCGATCTTTCCGCCAAGTACCGCGAGCCGGTGCTGGTCTCCGGCACCGACGGCGTGGGCACCAAGCTCAAGCTGGCGCAGCAGTTGGGTCGCCACGACACCATCGGCATCGACCTGGTGGCGATGTGCGTGAACGACGTGCTGGTGCAGGGCGCCGAGCCTTTGTTCTTCCTCGATTACTTCGCCACCGGCAAGCTGGACGTGGACACCGCCACGGCGGTGGTCGGCGGCATCGCGACAGGCTGCGCCGAGGCCGGCTGCGCGCTGATCGGCGGCGAGACCGCCGAAATGCCCGACATGTACCCGCCAGGCGAATACGATCTGGCCGGCTTCTGCGTGGCCGGCGTGGAGAAGAGCGAAATCCGCGACGGCGGCCGCGTCGAGGCCGGAGACGTACTGATCGGCATCGCCTCCAGCGGCCCGCATTCCAACGGTTATTCGCTGATCCGCCGCATTTACGACCGCGCCGGCCGCCCGGCCGACCTGGATCTCGGCGGAACGAAGCTGGTCGACGCGCTGATGGCGCCGACCCGGCTCTACGTCAAGCCGGTGCTCGAACTGCTGCGCGGCCCGCACGGCCAGGCCATCCACGCGATGGCGCACATCACCGGCGGCGGCCTGACCGAAAACATCGTCCGCGTCGTTCCCGAGGGGCTGGGCCTCGACATCGAGGCCGCCGCCATCGAACTGCCGCCCGTGTTCCAGTGGCTGCGGGAAGCCGGCAACGTGGCCGATGCCGAAATGTGGCGCACCTTCAATTGCGGCGTCGGCTTCGTGTTCGTGGCTCCGGCCGATGCGGCCGACGCGGTCAGCGCGGCGCTGGCGGACATGGCGCTGGCGCCGCGAGCGATCGGCCGGGTGGTCGAACGCGCCGACGGCCAGCGCGTGCGCTTCGTCTGAGCCGCTTCGAACATGCACAAGCCGCGCATCGCCGTGCTGGTATCGGGACGCGGCAGCCATCTGCAAGCGATGATCGACGCCATCGACGCCGGCCGGTTGGAAGCCGAACTGGCGGGCGTGTTCTCCGACCGGCCGGACTGCCCGGCGCTGGCCCGGGCGCCGGCGCCGTTGCGCTGGTCGCGCGAGGCCAGGTCGTACCCGGATCGCGCCGGCTTCGACGCCGAACTGGCCGACGCGGTGGCCGCCCGCGCGCCCGACTGGGTGGTCTGCGCCGGTTACATGCGCATCCTCGGTAACGATTTCGTGCACCGTTTCGCCGGCAGGCTGCTCAACATCCACCCATCCCTGCTGCCCAAATACAAGGGTCTGCACACCCACCGCCGTGCATTGCAGGCCGGCGACGCCGAGCATGGCGCCAGCGTGCATTGGGTGACGCCCGAGCTGGACGGCGGCGCGCTCATCGCCCAGACCCGCATCGCCATCGAGCCCGGCGATACGCCCGAAGCGCTGGCCGCGCGCCTGCTGCCGGCGGAGCACGCCCTCTTGCAACAAGTGCTGGCGGAGGCCGTGGCCGGCCGGCTGACACCGCCGCGCTGACGGACTGAACCGCGGACAACCGCCACCGGGATGGTCATCCGATATTTACGGCGCAATGGCTAGATTGCCCGGCCTGAATCGAGTTCCCGCCCCGCCCCCATGCACAAATTCAGATCCCTGCCGCTGAACGCGCTGTTGCTCGCCCCGCTGGCGCTGGCCGCCGGGCAAACGCCGTCGTCGCCTGTGGCCCCGGCCGCGCAGACGGCCCCGGCCCCGGCGCTGACGACCGACGCCGGCGACTACCGGCCCTACGAACTCAGACCCTTCGTCGGCGCCTACCAGGTGTTCCGCGCCGGCAAACCCCTGGGCAACGCCACCATGCGTCTGGTCAATACCGGCGGCGCGCGCTGGCGCATCGATCTCAACATCGTCGGCACCCAGGGCGTCGCCGGCATGGCCGGCATGAACATCCAGCAAAGCACGGTGTTCGATGTCCAGGGCGAACACTACCGGCCGATCTCGCAGAGCACCGTCCGCAACGCCCTGTTCGCCACCCGCAAGACGGTGGGCGTATACGACTGGGGCAAGCACAGCGCCAGTTGGAGTGGCGACGTGAAGAAATCGCGCCGCGGCAGGCAGATCGCACTGCAAGAGGGCGACATGAGCGGCCTGCTGATCAACCTCGCCTTGATGCGCGACGCCCGCCCGGGCAAGGCGCTGCAATACCGCTTCGTCGACGATGCGCGCCTGCGCACCTACCAGTACACGACCGCGCCGGCGACCGAGAACATCGCCATCGGCGAGATCAGCTACGATGCCCTGCGCGTCGAGCGCAGCAACGGCGGCAACGACCAGACCAAGATATGGGTGACTCAGGTGGTGCCGCTGCCGGTCCGCATCTATCTGAAGGACGGCGACGACGAAGCGCTCGACCTTCTCCTGATCAACTACAAGGGAGCCTGACATGAACCACGCCACCAAGACCGGCCTGGGCGCCACCATGCTGCTGGCGCTGGCCCTGCCCGTCGCGCGGGCCGCGGAGCTGAAACCCTTCAACGCCAGCTACCGCGCCAGCTACAACAACATGGCCGCCAACGCCACGATGTCGCTGGCCCCGGCCGGCAGCGACCGCTGGAACTACAACCTCAGCATGCAGAACGCGCTGGTTCAACTGAGCCGCAGCGCGGTGGTGGATGCCTCCGGCGCCCAACTGCGCCCGCTCTCGAACCGCGAAACCATCAACATGGTGGTGAAGAAGCGCAACAAGCAGGGCAGCTACGACTGGTCCGGCCAGCAAGCGCGCTGGAGCGGCGACATCAAGCCCGACCGCCAGGGCCCGGTACGCCTGCAAGCCGGCGACGTCGACGGCATGACGCTGAACCTCGCCATCGTGCAGGACGCCCTGGCCGGCAAACCGATGCGCTACCGCCTGATCGAAAACGGCAAGGCCAGCGCGATGAACTTCAGCGTGGCCGGCCGCGAGAACATGACCGTCGCCGGCAAACCGACCGAAACCATCAAGGTGATCAGCAGCGACGGCGGCACCACCCGCACGGTATGGGTCGCCGAGGGCATCCCGCTGCCGGTGCGCATCCTGCAAAAGGAAGACGATGGCGACACTATCGACCTGCGCCTGCAATCGATGAAGTGATCCCCGCCACAAACGAAAACCCGCGGAAAACCGCGGGTTTTCCGTGTTCGGCCGACGCGCTCAACCAACCCGGCGGATCTTCGCGCCCAATCCCGAGAGCTTCGCCTCGATGTTCTCGTAGCCGCGATCAAGGTGGTAGATGCGGTCGATGACCGTCTCGCCCCTGGCCACCAACCCGGCCAGGATGAGCGAGGCCGACGCGCGCAGGTCGGTGGCCATCACCGGCGCGCCGGTCAGGTCCGGGACCCCGCGCACCACGGCGGTATGGCCGTCCACCTTGATGTCCGCCCCCAACCGCTGCAACTCCTGCACATGCATGAAGCGGTTCTCGAAAATGGTTTCGCGGATCATCCCCGCGCCCTCGGCGATGCAGTTCATCGCCATGAATTGCGCCTGCATGTCGGTGGGGAAGCCCGGATGCGGCAGGGTGTTGACATCGACCGCGCGCGGGCGCCGGCCGCGCATGTCCACGGTGATGCGGTCGCCCTCGACCAGCACCTCGGCGCCGGCCTCGGCCAGCTTGGCCAGCACCGCGTCCATCGACTGCGGATGCGCGTGCAGCACGGTCACCCGGCCACCGGTCATCGCCGCCGCGACCAGGAAGGTACCGGCCTCGATGCGGTCGGCCAGCACGCTGTGCGTCGCCCCGCCGAGCGCCGCCACGCCCTGGACATGGATGCGCCCGCTGCCGGCTCCCTCGATCTTCGCCCCCATCGCCGCCAGGCAATCCGCCAGGTCGACGATCTCCGGCTCCATCGCGGCGTTTTCCAGCACGCTCTCGCCTTCCGCCAGACAGGCCGCCATCAGCACGTTCTCGGTGGCGCCGACGCTGACCATGTCGAAGGTGACGCGGCCGCCGCGCAGGCGTCCGGCGCGGGCCTTGATGAAGCCATGCTCGACCACGACCTCGGCGCCCAGCGCCTGCATGCCCTTGATGTGCTGATCGACCGGCCGCGAACCGATCGCGCAGCCGCCGGGCAACGACACCTCCGCCGCGCCGTGGCGGGCCAGCAGCGGCCCCAGCACCAGCACCGAGGCGCGCATGGTCTTGACCAGCTCGTAGGGCGCGACGTGGCCGTTCACCCCGCGCGGATCGACCGTCACCGCGCTGTCCCGGCCGCCGCCCCAGGTCGCTGGATCGATCTCCACCCCCGCCCCGAGTCCGGCCAACACCTTCTTGGTGGTGGCCACATCGTGCAAGGCCGGCACATTGCGGATGGTCACCGGCTCGTTGGCCAGCAAGGTGGCGCAAAGGATCGGCAACACCGCGTTCTTGGCGCCGGAAACCGGCACTTCGCCGTCCAGCGCCCGCCCCCCTTCGACCACGATCTTCTGCATCAGGCGGCTCCGGCCCTGGCGGCCTCTTCCGGCGTCATCGTCTTCAACGCCAGGGCGTGGATATCGCCGCCCATCTTCTCGCCCAGCGTGGCGTAGACCATGCGGTGCCGCGCCAGCGGCAGCTTGCCGGCGAAAGCCTCGCTGACCACCAGCGCCTCGAAATGCACGCCGTCATCGCCCGCCACCTCGACACACGCGCCGGGCAGGCCGGCTTCGATCAACTGCTGGATGATCTGCGGGTTCATCGGCCACACCTCGGAGCACGTAAAATGAGCCGGCCATTTTAGCGGAAGCACCGACACCGGCATGCACGACGCCGCCCCCTCCCCCGACTCCCTGCTCGCCAGCGCGCGCCGCGTGTTCGAGACCGAACGCGCCGCGCTGGATGCCGTCGGGGCCCGCCTCGGCGACGATTTCGCCCGCGCCTGCGCCCTGATCCTGCATACCCGGGGCCGGGTGGTCTGCACCGGCATGGGCAAGTCCGGCCACATCGCGCGCAAGATCGCCGCCACCCTCGCCTCCACCGGCACGCCCGCGTTCCACGTACATCCGGGCGAGGCCGGCCACGGCGATCTCGGCATGATCACCGACACCGACCTGGTGCTGGCGCTGTCCAACTCCGGCGAGACCGACGAACTGGTGATGCTGCTGCCGGTGCTGGCCCGCCAGGGCAACCGGCTGGTGGCGATGACCGGCCGCCCCGACTCCACCCTCGCCCGCCAGGCCGATGTCCACATCGACGCCAGCATCCCGGCCGAAGCCTGTCCGCACAGCCTCGCCCCGACCAGCTCGACCACCGCCGCGCTGGTGCTGGGCGACGCCCTGGCGGTGGCGTTGCTGGAGGCGCGCGGCTTCACCGCCGACGACTTCGCCCGCTCGCATCCGGCCGGCAGCCTCGGCCGCCGCCTGCTGCTGCACATCCGCGACGTCATGCACGTCGGTGACGAAGTGCCGCGGGTGCGGGAGACCGCCCTGCTGACCGAGGCGCTGATGGAAATCAGCCGCAAGCGCATGGGCATGACCGCGGTGGTCGATGGCGAAGGCCGCCTCGCCGGCCTGTTCACCGACGGCGACCTGCGCCGCACCCTGGATGCCGGCGCCGACGTCCACAGCACCCGCATCGCCGAGGTGATGACCCGCGCGCCCAAGACCATCCAGGCCGACGCCCTGGCGGTGGAAGCCGCGCAGCGGATGGAAGCGCACAAGATCAGCGCCTTGATCGTGGTGGATGCCGGCCGGCAGGTGGTCGGCGCCCTGAACATTCATGACCTGTTGCGCGCACGCGTGGTTTGATCCCCGTTCATATTGCCGACGCAGACGATGCCCGATACCCCCTTTCCCCCCGAACTGCTCGAACGCGCCCGCCGCATCCGGCTGGCGTGTTTCGATGTCGACGGCACACTGACCGACGGCCGCCTGCATTTCGACGACGAAGGCCGCGAGCACAAGGCCTTCCACGCGCAGGACGGGCTTGGGCTGGCGTTGTTGCGCAAGCACGGCATCGAGGTCGCGCTGATCACCGCGCGCAAGAGCCGCGTCACTGAAATCCGCGGCGCCGAGCTGGGCCTGACCGAAGTCCACACCGCCGCGCACGACAAGCTGGCCATGACGCGCGCCATCGCCGCGAAAATGGGTATCGACATGACGTGCGTCGCCTTCATGGGCGACGATCTGGTCGATCTCGGCGTATTCCCGCACGTCGGGCTGGCCGTCGCCCCGGCCAATGCGCACGCGTGGACCGCGCCCCATGCGCACTGGATCACCCCGCGCGAAGGCGGGCACGGCGCCGCCCGCGATTTCTGCGACCTGCTGCTGGAAGCGCGGGACAAACGCGAAGCCGTGCTCGCCGCGTTCGGGGCGGGCGCATGAACTGGCGCGGCTGGCTGACCCTGGCCCTGCTACTGGCTTCGATCGCCGGCGGCATCGCCATCCTGCGCCAGCAAAAGCAACTGCGCGGCGACGGCCAGGCCGAGGCGCGCCCGGACTACGTCCTGCACGATTTCGAGATCGTCACCCTCAAGAAGGACGGCAGCGAGGGCTTCACCCTGCGCGCGCCCGAGCTGGCGCGCAATCCCGACAACCGCGAGATGGACATCCGCACCCCGACCTTCCTCTTCCCCGACAAGCACGGCAGCCGCTGGCGCTCACAATCCAGGACCGCCTGGGTGAACGCCGAGGGCAGCGAGGTGCGGCTACGCGGCGACGTGCGCCTGGACAACCCCGGGGGCGTCAACCGGACGCGCCTGGAAACCGCGTCGCTCGACGTCTTCCCCGACGCCGAGCGCGCCACCAGCCAGGACGAAGTGGTCGTCACCCAGCCCGGTTCTATAATCCGCGGTCGCGGGCTCGAAGCCCAGCTCGACCAGAACCGCGTCACCCTGAAATCCGAGGTCCGTGCCCGCTATGCGCCGTCCATCCAGTAATGCCCTGCTCCTTGCCGCCGCACTCGCCGCCGCCAGTGGGGGGGCGCTGGCGAAATCGTCCGACCGCAACCAACCGATGACCATCGATGCCGACTGGTCCAGCTGCGGCCTGGGCGGGAACATGTCGTGCGAGATGCGCGGCAAGGTCGTGATCACCCAGGGCACGTTGAAGATCAACGCCGCGCAAGGGCAGTTCACCCAGAGCGACGGGCGTCCCAGCAAGGCGCGCATGACCGGCGGCGTGACCATGAACCAGCAGATGGACGACGGCACCCAGGTCAATACCCGATCCTCGGCGGTGGATTACGACTTCAATACCGAAATCGTCGTGCTGACCGGCAACGTCGAGATCACCCAGCCGCGCGGCGTACTGAAAGGCGAGCGCGTGGTCTACAACATGAAGACCGGCCAAGTGCAGAGCGGCGGCGAAGGCGGCGGCCGCGTGCGCATGACCATCCAGCCGAAGGCGGGCGGGTGATGCTGGTCGCCGAGGGGCTGCGCAAACGCTACAAGTCGCGCGAGGTCGTCCACGACTTCGGCCTGACGCTGAGCGCGGGCGAAGTGGTGGGCCTGCTCGGCCCCAACGGCGCCGGCAAGACCACCTGCTTCTACATGATCGTCGGCCTGGTGCCGGCCGATGCCGGCCGCATCGTCCTCGACGGCCAGGACATCACCAGTGCACCGATGTACGACCGCGCCAAACTCGGCGTCGGCTACCTGCCGCAGGAGCCTTCGGTGTTCCGCAAGCTGTCGGTGGCCGACAACCTGCGCCTGGTGTTGGAGTTGCGCGGAGACCTCGACCGCGCCGGCCGGGAACGCGAACTGGCCAGCCTGATGGACGAATTGCAGGTCGGCCACGTCGCCGGACAGAACGGCGCCAGCCTCTCCGGGGGCGAACGTCGCCGGGTCGAGATCGCCCGCGCGCTGGCCGCCAATCCACGGCTGATGCTGCTGGACGAGCCATTCGCCGGCGTCGATCCGATCTCGGTCGGCGAGATCCAGCGCATCATCACCCACCTCAAGAATCGCGGCATCGGCGTGCTCATCACCGACCACAACGTGCGCGAGACCTTGGGAATCTGTGACCGAGCGTATATTCTGAACGAAGGCGGCGTGCTTGCTCAGGGGGCTCCGGATGCGCTGCTGGCCAATCCCGACGTTCGACGCGTCTATCTCGGCGAGACCTTCCGTCTCTAACCGTGGACACCGGCGGCGGGACATCTGTTCCGTGCCGGGGTTCCATGAAGCAACAACTCACCGCCAGCCAGACCCAGCAGCTCGCGCTGACGCCACAGTTACGCCAGGCGCTGGCCGTATTGCAAATGTCGGCCATCGAGCTGGAAACCGAAATCGCCGAGGCGATCGAGACCAATCCGCTGCTGGAATGGAGCGATGACTCCCCACCGGCCGAGGCCAGCGACGGCAACGCCGAATACAAGGAGGAAGCGCCCGAATGGGAACGCCTCGAAGCCGGCGAGGACTGGAGCACCCCCGGCGACTGGCAGAACGGCGAGGAATGGCGCCGCGGCAACGGCGGTAGCGACGATATCGTCGAGCGCCAGGCGGCCGAGGAAGACCTCCGCCAGCACCTGCTGTGGCAGCTCTGCCTCAGCCACCTCGGCCCGCGCGACCTGCAAATCGGCAGCGCGCTGATCGATGCCATCGACGACGACGGCTACCTGCGCGAACCGCTGCAAGGCATCATCGAACTGCTACGCCCCAGGTGGGAGATCGATGAGAGCGACATCCTGCCGGTGCTTCACCTGATCCAACGCTTCGACCCACTGGCCAGCGGCAGCCGCGACCTCGGCGAATGTCTGTGCATCCAGCTCTCCCAATTGCCGGAAAACACCCCCGCGCTGCCGCTGGCCCGGCGCATCGCCGCCGAAGCGATCATGCGCCTGCCGAAGATCGGCCCCGAAGGCGTGGCCCGCGAATTCCACTGCGCCCCCCGCGAAGCGACCACGGCGATCGAACTGCTGCGCACCCTCGATCCACGGCCAGGCGCCCAGATCGGCGGCCTGGCGCAGGATACCTACGTCACGCCCGATGCGGTGATCTGGCGCCAGAAAGGCCTCTGGCGCGCGGCGCTGGCCGCGCCGTCGCGGCCGCGCATCTGCATCAACCACGAATACGCGCGGATGGCCGCCAAGGCCGCCGGTAGCGACGGCCGGTACCTGCGCGGCCGGTTGCAGGAAGCGCGCTGGCTGCTGAAGAACATCGAACAACGCGGCGAGACACTGCTGCGAGTGCTCAACTGCCTGATTCGCGAGCAGGCCGGCTTCCTGGAATTCGGCGAGAACGCGCTGCGCCCGCTGACGCTCCGTGAAGTGGCCGCCAAACTGGAACTCCACGAGTCCACCATTTCCCGCGCCATCGCCCGCAAGCATGTGCACACCCCGCGCGGCACCCTGGCGTTACGCGACTTCTTCGCCTCCGGCATCGACAACGATGGGGTATCGGCATCGAGCACCGCGATCCAATCGATGATCCGGGAACTGATCGACGCCGAAAACCCGCGCAAGCCGCTCTCCGACGCCGCACTGGTCGTCAAGCTCAAGGAACGCGGCGTACCGGTCGCGCGCCGCACGGTGGCCAAGTACCGCGAAGTGCTGGGCATCGCCTCCTCGCACGAACGCGTGCGGCTGTAACCGGCCGCGGCAGCCCCCACCGGTACTTTTCGCCCCCGTATTAACCCGCCTTTCACCCCTTTCCGGCCCGGATGGGCGATGCTGTCGACGCAAACCCACCCAATGGAGGAAGAGCCGACATGCAGATCGAAGTCCATGGCCAGAACATCGAAGTCACCGACGCCCTGCGTAGCTACGTCGAGGAAAAGATGACGCGCCTCGGCCGTCACGGCACACGCGGCGAGCTGCGCGTGCAACTGCGCGTGGACAAGCCCGACCACCGCGCCGAAGGCAACCTCAAACTGCCCGGCGGCGACTACCACGCCGATGCCAGCGCGCAGACGATGTACGCCGCCATCGACCTCCTAGTCGACAAGCTCGACCGCCTGCTGATCAAGCACAAGGAAAAACTGACCGATCACCGCCGCGGCGACAACCCCACCCGAGACGGCACCTTCGGCTGAGCGCCGGCCACCCGCAGGCTGGTATCCTCGTCGGTTGTTGTCGCACCGGCGCGTGGCATGAGCCTGACGCAGATCCTGCAACCTGACCGCATCGCCGTCCTGCACGATTGCAGCGACGGCGATGACCTGATCATCGCCCTGTCCGGCCTGCTGGCCGATACCAAGGCCCAGCTCGGCCCGATCGCCGACAGCCTGCGCCAGCGCGAGCGCCTCGGCAGCACCGCCATCGGCCACGGCGTGGCCTTGCCGCACGGCCGCAACGATCTTTTCGAACAGGCCCGCGCGGCTTTCATCCGGCTCTCCCAGCCCATCGCCTACGGCGCGCTGGACGGCGAGCCGGTGGATCTGGTGCTGGCGCTATCGGTGCCGTCACACTTCACGCACCAACATCTGCGGCTGCTGGCCGAGATCGCCGAGCGCTTCGCCGCCCCCGGCCTGCGCGACGCGCTGCGTGGCGCGCCCGATACCGCCACCATCCACGCCCTCCTCACCACGACCGCGCCATGAGCGGCCAACGCATCTCCGCGCAGGCGCTCTACGAGCACCTACAGGATCGCCTCGACCTGCGCTGGCTGGCGGCGCTCGACGCGCCGGAACGCACCCTGGTCGCCGAGGACACCAATGCCCGCCGCCCCTCGCTGGCCGGCTACCTCAACATCATCTATCCGAACAAGGTGCAGATCCTCGGCACCGAGGAATTGAACTGGCTGGACGGGCTGGACGCGCGCGCGCGCTGGGAGGTGATCGAGAAGATCGTTCAGGCCCGGCCACTGGCGCTGGTGGTGAGCAAGCACCAAACCGCCCCCGAAGACCTGCTGGCCGCCGCCGAGGAATCCGGCACCCCGGTCTGGGGCTCGCCCCGCCGCGGTCACGAGCTGCTCAATCTGTTCCAGTACCACCTGGCCCGCGAACTGGCGCCGCGCACCACCCTGCACGGCGTGTTCATGGAGATCTATTCGATCGGCGTGCTGATCACCGGAGAATCCGGCTCGGGCAAGAGCGAGCTTGCGCTGGAGCTGGTCAGTCGCGGCCACCGGCTGGTGGCCGATGACGCCCCCGAATTCACCCAGATCGCCCCCGACGTGCTCGACGGCACCTGCCCGGAACTGCTACAGGACATGCTGGAAGTTCGCGGCCTGGGCGTGCTCAACGTGCGCAGCATGTTTGGCGACACCGCGGTCAAGCGCAACAAATACCTGCGCCTCATCGTGCACCTGACCCGGCCGCACCTGGAGCCGCAGCCAAGCGGGATCGAACGCATCACCGGCGACCTCGGCACCCGCCGCGTGCTCGATCTGGACGTGCCGATGATCACCCTGCCGGTGATGCCCGGCCGCAACCTGGCCGTATTGACCGAAGCCGCCGCGCGCCTGCACATCCTGCGCGTGAAGGGCATCGATCCGGCAGCCGCCTTCATGGCCCGGCATTCGCGTTTTCTCGAAGCCGCCGCGCCGGAACCGACACCCCCATAGAACCCGACGATGACCGCCCCCTCGCCCCCGCCCTTCGTGCTGCTGACCGGAATGTCCGGGTCGGGCAAATCGATCGCATTGAAGACACTGGAAGATTTCGGCTACTACTGCATCGACAACCTGCCGGCGGAACTGCTGACCGAAGCCGTGCGCAGCCTGGCCGAACACGAAGCCGGCGCACCCGAGCGGCTGGCCGTGGCGATCGACGTGCGCAGCCGCAGCGACCTCGCCCACATGCCGGAATGGCTATCGGCGCTGGGCCGCCTTGGCCATGATCCCCGCCTGCTATTCATCGACTCCGGCAACGAAGTGCTGCTGCGCCGCTATGCCGACACCCGCCGCCGACACCCGTTAAGCCACCTCGGGCTGGTGCTGGCCGATGCCATCGCGCTAGAACGCCAGGCCCTCAAACCCCTGCGCGGGCTGGCCGACGCGGTGATCGACAGCAGCAGCTTGAACGTACACCAGCTACGCCGCCGGATGATCGACCAACTCGGCATCGGCGAGGATACGCCGCCGGCATTGCTATTCGAATCCTTCGCCTACAAACGCGGGCTGCCGGCCGATGCCGACTTCGTGTTCGATGCGCGGGTACTGCCCAATCCACACTGGAACCCGGAGCTGCGCCCGCTTTCCGGCCGCGACGCCGCCGTGCGCGAATTCCTCGACGCCCAACCCGACGTGCAGAAATACCTGGCCCAGGTGCGCGAATTCCTCGCCAGTTGGCTGCCACGCCTCCGCGAGGAAACCCGCAGTTACATCACCGTGGCTTTCGGCTGTAGTGGCGGCCGACACCGCTCGGTCTATCTGGCCGAGACTCTGGCCGTCGAATACCGCGACAGAAACTGGCCAGAAGCGACAACATTCCACCGGGAACTCGAATAACCCCGCCGGGAGCAGCTTCCCGGCGAAGATGCGAAACCACCCTCGCAAGGAAATTCCGGCAGGGCCACGTCACTTTATGACGCGGTACTTGTCAGCCCCCAGCGCATGGAAGATCTTGCACAACAGAAAGGCAACGACTTCTATGAGAAGCACCCGCTTGGGCATAGTGGGCAGATTTTTTATCTTGTCCACCACCAAGTGAGGCTTTGCTCCCGGCCCATGCAGCCTGAAAATTCCGGGACACAGAAATGAAGCGTTCACCTTGTACCAAAGCCTGATGCTCTGCCGGAAAAGCCTGCCCTGCCTCGGCATGGCCCCTATCGCCCCGGCCAGGGAAACGATATAAGTGTAAAAATCCACGATGTGGGGAATTCTTTGGTAATCCTTCGGGAACTGTTCCTCGAACAATGCCCTGAAATTCTCGATCGACGCCTTCCGTTCCTCCAAAGAAGGAAGCGTGTACTTCCCCGCCAACTTAAGCGCCAGACACCGCGCCTGAAGCTCCGACAACGGAGGAATGGCTCCCACCCCCGGGCGGACAAACCCCACGAAGCTGATACTGTCGTCATGCAGGGGGAACATATAGTGATACATATTCCTGCTCGTGAATTCCCTGGACATTTCGTCGGGCAAGAAAGCCACATCGTGCCCATAACCCGTACACATCACGATCATGTCCGCATCCACGTATTCCCCACCCTCGAAGGAAACGCCCGCCGCGTGAACCCGGGAAATTCCCCTCTTGAGGATTCCCGGATTCGAAAGATACCTTTCTATAAAGCCTTCGCTCTTGGTTGTAATCCTGCGGAACGGACCAAGCCCGGCCACATCCCGATAACCATTGTTCAAGAAGTCGATCGCCTCCTGCACCTCCCTTCCCCTACCTGACCTTATCATTCCCCTTTCAACGGATCTCTTCAGACGCAGTAGCCCGCCAAGGAAAGTCTGGTTGATTTTTCGTGGCAGGCAGTGGTAGAGAATTGACGTATCCAGATCTGTCGGCTTTCCGTCGTGATAACGCTGAATGAAATAACCCGGCCAGCGCCTGACCGAAACACTGACCTCGGCGCCATTTTCGCAGGCCATTTCAACCAGATCCGATCCGGTTTCGCCAAGCCCCACGAACACCACCTTTCTGCCGTTGAAAACGTCCTTTTCCTTTATGTCCGCGCCATGAAGGATGTCTCCATGAAAGTCGTCCTGCCCAGGCAAGGATATCCGCCTTGGCGACATGTTGACGCCACTGCACACGACAAGGTGATCAAAAACCTTTTCCCTCTCGATACCGGAATACTCGTATCTCACCAGCCATTCCCGCCCCTGCTTGCGCACCCGGACAACTTTCGAATCGAAATTTATACACTGGCGCAACGAAAATTCATCGACGTAATCTTCGAGATATCGCAGATACTGCGCGGCCGACCACATATCCATACACCCGGAATCGACATCGGGCAGAAAATCGCTGAAGGCCACCAGGCAGGGATTATTAACCAGCCTCAACCCGGGATAAGAGCTGGAAAACACACCGCCTATCGACGACCTGCTTTCAAAAACCTCGACCGAAGAGCAATCCCCCATCTCCAGAAGCTCCTTGGCCGCCACCAGTCCCGACGCACCCGCTCCGACAATTCCGACTCTCATGATTACCTCCCCACAATTTCACGGTTCAAAAACAAATCCGCATCACCACCGCGCCCGCCGCCCCCAGCCACTCAGCACATGAAAAACCATAATGAAGGAAACCAACAGACCAATGCTCAACATCTTCTGCTGGAGGGTAAGCGGCAAGATAACCCACGCAAAAACGAACTGGATCATTATGGATATTTGCAACAACACGATAATCACCCTCCGCGAGACCCTACTGGCTACCCTGGCCCCCAATGGGGCGCCGATCATGGCGGCGGGAACCCCAACCAGCCAGTAATCCAGCGCCTCCGGGGAAAACCCGCCGGGAACCAGTGTCGACTTGATCGCCACACCCATGAGCGAACCCAGCCCCATCAAAACGACCGACGTCGGGGTCGCGACCTTTTCCGATATGTTCAAGACCAGCACCGCGAAAGAGAACATTATTATATCGGCCCCGGTTCCGATCAAAGCCGTCACCACCCCGCCGACAATAGCCAGGAAAAAAGCCACCAGATACGCGACGCGGCTGCGCGCAATAATATCCGATGAGTAGTGGCCACCCGCATCCTTCAGCCGCGGGATCATGACCAGTGCAAAACCCATCCATATGGAGGCAAAGGAAATCTTCAACACCACCGGCAGGAAATAGCCATCGATGAACTTGAATGCAACGACCTGCCCGACGAAGCAACCCGCCAGGGAAACAGCCAACAACCGCCTGGCAACAGGCACTCCCTTCCGGTAAATATAATATCCAGCGCAACACATCCCCACACTTTGGATCATCAGGGAAAAGTCCCTGGCCACCGCCGGCTTGATATTGAAGAACAAAGTCATCACGGGAAAGGCCACCGCACCGCCGCCCTCACTCGTGGAACCCGCCACGAACGATCCCGCCAGCATGGTGGGCACCACGAATCCATTCGCCACGAAATCCGGCAGCTTTCCCGTGAAAAAAATAACCCACGCCCAGACCGCCAACGCGACGCACTGGGCCAACAGCGTATTCTTCCTAGAGAAAAACGCTTTAATATCCATACTACTGTGCAGGCTCAGGGAACCAGTTCCGGCTTACTCATCGTGGTCGAGTACTTGTTATCCAGGAACACCTTTACCGCCGCGAAATGCTCCCTGACCAGCGCCAGGCACTCTTCGCATTTTTCCTCATCAAGGGAAATTTCCTCGAAAATATTACTGGTGAAGGCATTCTCGGTTTCCGATTTGATGTGCTCCGACCCGAAATACAGCAACTCCTGGCCGTACTGCTTCTTGAATTTATCCGAGCTTCTTTCGACCGCAGAGAAGAAGGTCTTCACCCCGGCCTCGGCCGATTCCATCACCGCGGCCCGTTTCATCACGTCGTCCCCGCACCTCATGCAGCGCGAAACAAAGGAATATATATATTCCCTGATGAACGAATATTCATCACCCCATATATATCGGATACTATCGCTGAGGCGCATCTCCCGGTCCAGCTCCAGAACCCCCAGGTCGTGAAGAAGCATATTCCAATGCTTGCTGTCGACTTCCGCATGCTCGTTGATCGCCGCCTCGAATTTATCCTTGGGGTTGTCAAACGGAATGATGAATTTATTGACATCCCTGAACGTCATTCCCAGATGGATGAATCCCGGCGCCCAGAAACGGAATCTGGCCTTGACCAGGGAGGCCGGCGTTTCATCGATTAGCCTAATGAAAAGGTGCTCCCTGACCTTGGACGCCTGCCGCTCGATTTCATCGAATACTCTCTTCATCTTAGACTCCTTAACCTTGTTAATGAAAAAACACTCACCCGAACTCGCACCGCATCGATTAAATGCAATCCATGCCCGGGAATACGAATCCATTCCTGAAAACCCCGCCCGGCGTTCAACCACTGTCGAAACTCCTGACGTTGGCGCACACACCGCCGGCTGGCAATCCACATGACACCCGCCCCATTGGCAGATTCAGTGAATTACCAATCGCGCGCCTTCCTCCATCCCTGTGCCTGCACGCTTGCCGGCGCCTCACTCACCGGCAAATCCATGCCACTCCCCATCCCATTTTTCTGCCCGGGCACTCCATCCTCCCGCAGTTCCTGTTTGGCAACCTCAACCAGCTCCCGATGCGCAACGATTGAAAATAATCGACAAATAGACCCGATTAATTCGAATGGCGAAAAGTATCCGTGACGATGTACTTTCCATAACCACTCCACCGATGCGCGCCAACGCGGCCGTTCCCCAACCGCCCCGCCATCGCGGACAAACGACGACCTGGGGGTCACGCGTATTTATCCGCACCTCCAATGCGAATCCCTTCGGTAAATATTTCCACCCACGCATCGCCATCATTTCCCGCGACGTATCGATGGGACGCCCTCCCCGGCCGCTACTCGGCGTTCCCCTGAAGGCATCGAGAATCTTGTTTATCAGCCGAAAATGACAGTCTGATGACCGGACTGATGCCATTCAATGCCAATAGCGGCCCACTGGAGAACGCGTGTCCCCCATTGCAACCGGCCTCTCCATGCGAACTCACCACCGCCTTCGCTCCGGCCTGCGGAGCGCACGTCCATCGCCACGGGCGACTGCCCTCCAGTGAATGCGGAAATCTCCGGGCATCGGACGCATCTCATCTCCCCTCCCGCCCGGAGACCAAGCACATGCCATACGACATCAGACTTCACATAAATTCACTTTTTTCGTGAATAGGGAGCAAGGTCTTCCTATTCAGCTTCAATTACTGTTCGACACCCTGTTCAGGCTTGTCGCCACGGCGAAGATCCGCGCGAATCGGGCCCCCCATCGCGACGCACGGCGATCGGCGGCAACGGGACCGGTCGAGGCGCCGGATAGTTGTCCGGTTCTGTTGCACACTTGGACACCCCGTCACTCGACCGTTTCGCCCATGCATCTGCTTTCCGGCCTCTCCATCACTTCGCATTCCCCGATTGCGGGGTCTCCATGAGCGTTGGCATCCTCCTCGTCACCCATACAGGCATCGGCCCGGCCGTGCATGCCTCAGCCAGCCGCGTGCTTGGCCAGTTGCCACTGGCCACCGGCACTTTCGAGGTGCCGTTCGATGCCAACCTCGCCGAGCTGCTGCCAGCCGCCAGCGCCGCACTGCGCCGGGTCGACGGCGGCCAGGGCGTGCTGGTGCTGACCGATCTCTTTGGCGCCAGCCCGAGCAACCTGGCCGCGCAATTGGCCCGCCTCGGCACCCCGGTGCGGCGTGTGGCGGGGCTGAACCTGCCCATGCTGCTGCGGGTGATGAACTACCCCGAGCAGTCGCTGGACGAGTTGCAATCGACCGCATCGGTCGGTGGCCGCAACGCCGTGCTGCTGGACGACCCGGTCTGAGACCGCGCGCATGATCGAACGTGAAATCATCGTCACCAACCAACTGGGCCTGCACGCCCGCGCCAGCGCCAAGTTGGTGCAGACCGTGTCGGGCTTTCGCAGCGGTATCAGGATCGCCGCCAAGGGACGCGAGGTGGACGCGAAAAGCATCATGGGCGTGATGATGCTGGCCGCCGGCCAGGGCACGGTGGTGCGCCTGCGCATCGACGGCGAGGACGAAGCCACGGCGATGGACGCCGTGACCGATCTCTTCGCCCGCAATTTCGACGAGGGCGGCTGATGCGACGCGACCTCTCCGGCATCGGCGCCTCGCGCGGGGCGGCGCTCGGCCGCGCGCGGGTGCGACTGCCGCATGCGCTGGAGGTCGAGCAGGCGCACATCGAGGCGCACGAGGTCGAAGCCGAGCTCGCGCGCGTGCATCGCGCCATCGCGCAGGTGCGCGAGGAAATCCACCGTCTGCGCGAGCGCCTGCATGGCGCGCTGGCGCACGAGGTCGGTGAATTCCTCGATCTGCACGCCCTGTTGCTGGACGACCCCGAGCTGCTTCAGGGTCTGGACGACTACATCCGCCGCAAACGCTACACCGCCGATTACGCCCTGCGCCGCCAGCGCGACCGCATCGCCAACGTGTTCCTGGGGATGGAAGACGCCTATCTGCGCAGCCGCATCGACGACATCGACCAGGTGATCGGCCGCATCCACGCCGCCCTGCACCAGTGCGACGCGGAGCTACACGGCATCGCCGGCGACATCCTCGTCACCGACGCCATCGCCCCGGCCGAGGTGGCGCAGTTGCAGGCGCAGGGCGTGCTGGCGGTGGTCACGACCGGCGGCAGTGCGCTTTCGCACAGCGCGATCCTCGCCCGCAGTCTGCACTTGCCGCTGGTGGTCGGCGCCGCGCTGGCGCTGCAAAACATCAACGACGGAGACGTGCTGGCGGTCGATGGCGGCGAGGGAATCGTCATCCGCGAGCCGGAAAGCGCGGACCTCCAAGCGCATCGCCAGCGTCTGGCCGCCTATCGGCAGGAGCACAGGCAGCTTGGCCGCCTGCGCCGCGAGCCGACCCGTACCCGCGACGGCGTCGACATCAAGCTATGGGCGAACGCCGAATCGCGCGCCGACGTGGCCGAGGCGCACGCGCTGGGCGCGGCCGGCGTTGGCCTGTACCGCACCGAATTCCTGTTCCTGGGCACCCACGAGCTGCCGGACGAAGACACCCAGTTCCACGCCTACCGCGATCTGGTGCTGGGCCTGACCGGACGCACCGCCACCCTCCGCACCCTCGATCTCGGCGCCGACAAGGCCGACGACACCGGCCTGGCGCCGCGCAACGAGGAAAACCCGGCGCTCGGCCTGCGCGGCATCCGCCTGTCGCTGTCGCGGCGGGACGTCTTCCGCACCCAGTTGCGGGCCATCCTGCGCGCCTCCGGTTACGGCCCGCTGCGCATCCTGCTGCCGATGGTCAGCGGGCGCGAGGAAATCCGCGCCGCGCGGCGCCTGATCGCCGAGACCGCCGCCGAATTGCGCGAAGCGGGCCACGTCGTCACCGAGGCGATCCCGCTCGGCGCGATGATCGAAGTACCGGCCGCCGCCATCGCCCTGCCCGGTTTCATCCGCGAGGTGGATTTCCTTTCCATCGGCACCAACGACCTGGTGCAATACCTGCTGGCCGCCGACCGCGACAACGAATATCTCGGCGAACTCTACACGCCGCTGCATCCGGCCCTGCTGCGAATGCTGGCCGATGTCATCCGCATCGGCGGCCGGCATGCGCGGCCGGTCTCGGTCTGCGGCGAAATGGCCGGCGATGCGCACTTCACCCCACTGCTGCTAGCGCTGGGGCTGACGGAATTCAGCCTGCACCCCGGTACTTTGCTGGAAGTGCGACGCACCATCCGCAACGCCGATCTCACCACGCTGCGCAAAGCCGGCCGCACCCTGCTGCGGGCACGCGACCGCGCCGCCATCGAGCACTGGATGCGCGCGCACGAAGCCTGACAGGCTTCCAAGCCCGCGGGGCAGCGGCGATAATGCCGCCATCATGAACGTCTGATCCCCGTCGCGCCGCAGGTGCGACCCCGCCCTGCGATCGCGCCCCGGCACGACCGCGCCATCCGGAACCCGCCATGGCCGAAGCCCTTCGCCACGACAAGACCGTGCGCCAGCTGCGCATGCTCTCCGATGCGCTGGACAGCGGCCGCCTGGGCCCGGTGCGGCGGATGGTCAATTCGCTGACCCCGGCCGAGATCGGCAACCTGCTGGAATCGCTGCCGCAGGCCAAGCGCAGCGTGATGTGGGGCCTGGTCGATCCCGAGGACGACGGCGAGGTGCTGGTCCACGTCGGCGAAGAGGTGCGGGAGAGCCTGATCGCCGAGATGGACGACGACGAACTGGTCGCCGCCGTCGAGGACCTCGACATCGACGACCTCGCCGACCTGGTCGAGGATCTGCCCGATACGGTGATCGACGAAGTCCTGAAATCGATGGACCGCGACAACCGCGAGCGCCTGGAACAAGTGCTCTCCTACGACGAGGACACCGCCGGCCGTCTGATGAACCCCGACGTGGTGACGGTGCGCGCCGACACCAGCATCGACGTGGTGCTGCGCTACCTGCGCCTGCGCGGCGAGCTGCCCGACAACACCGACCACCTCTACGTGGTCAACAAGCGCCACCAGTTGATGGGCTGGGTGGCGTTGCAGGACCTGGTCACCCACGACGGCGGAACGCCGATCAACCAGTTGATCGACGACCAACTGGAATCGATCCACGTCGAGGATTCCAGCGACGAAGTCGCCCACCGCTTCTCCGACAACGACTGGGTCTCCGCGCCGGTGGTGGACGACGCCAACGTGCTGCTCGGCCGCATCACCATCGACGACGTAGTCGACATCATCCGCGAGCAGGCCGAACATCAGGCGCTCGGCGCGGCCGGCCTGGACGACGACGAAGACCTGTTCTCGCCGGTCAGCCGGGCTTTCCGCCGCCGCCTCGTCTGGCTGGGCATCAACCTGTGCACGGCCTTCCTCGCCGCCTCGGTGGTGGATCGCTTCGAAAGCTCCATCGAGAAGCTCACCGCGCTCGCGGTGCTCATGCCGATCATCGCCGGCATGGGCGGCAACGCCGGCACCCAGGTGCTGACGCTCATGGTGCGCGGCATCGCGCTGGGCCAGATCGCTTCGAGCAACGTGCCGACCTTGGTATGGAAGGAAGTGCGGGTGGCGGTGATCAACGGCCTGATCCTCGGCGTCCTGCTCGGGCTGGTGGTGCTGGTGTGGTTCCACAACCCGGCGCTGGCCGGCGTCATCGGCATCGCGCTCACCGCCAACTTCACCTTCGCCGCGCTCGGCGGCGTGTTCGTGCCGGTTACGCTCAGGCGCTTCGGTTTCGATCCCGCGCTGGCCGGCGGCGTCATCCTCACCACCATCACCGACACGCTGGGCTTCCTCACCTTCCTCGGCCTCGCCACGCTGATCCTGCTGCGATGAGCGCCGGCACGACGACGCCGCTGCCGGGCCTCGCCATCGTCGGCGGCGGTCCGGCCGGCCTCATGGCGGCGGAAACCGCGCGCGCGGCCGGCATCGAAGTCGATCTGTTCGATGCCATGGGCTCGGTCGGGCGCAAATTCCTGATCGCCGGCAAGGGCGGACTGAACCTCACCCATTCCGAACCGCGCCCCGGCTTCGATGCCCGCTACCGCGAGCGCGCGGGTGAAGTCGGAGGCTGGCTGGACGGCTTCGATGCCGACGCCTTGCGCGATTGGGCGCTCGGCCTCGGCATCGACACCTATGTCGGCAGCTCGGGACGCGTGTTTCCGCGCGACCGCAAAGCCGCCCCCCTGCTACGCGGCTGGGTGCGCCGATTACGCGAATCCGGCGTGCGATTTCATCTACGGCACCGCTGGCTGGGCTGGGACGCGGCCAACGCGCACCGCTTCGCCACGCCCGGCGGCGAGTTGCGTTTCACCGCCCCCGCCACCGTGCTGGCTCTGGGCGGCGGCAGTTGGCCGCAGCTCGGCGGCGATGGCGGCTGGGCCGAACCGATACGCCAGGCCGGTATCGACATCGCCCCCCTGCAACCGGCCAATTGCGGCTTCGACATCGGCTGGAGCGAACACCTCGCCAGCCATTTCGCCGGCGCGCCGCTGAAGCCGGTCATCGCCCACTGGCGCGATGCCAACGGCCGCGAACACGCGCTACAGGGCGAATGCGTACTCACCGGAACCGGCATCGAAGGCAGCCTCGTCTACGCGATTTCCGCCGAACTGCGCGATGCCATCACCCGCGATGGCGAGGCGCTGCTCTGGCTCGACCTCGTCCCGGGCCGCGACACCGCGCGGCTGCGCCAAGACCTCGCCAAACCGCGCGGCAAACGCAGCCTGGGCGAACACCTGCGCCGCCAAGCCGGCCTGGATGCGGCAAAAACGGCACTGGTATTCGAAGCACTGGGACGCGACGCCGGCAACGATGTCGAACGGCTTGGCGGCACCATCAAGCGCCTGCCGTTGATGCTTCGGCGACCGCGCCCGATCGCCGAAGCGATCAGCAGCGCCGGCGGCGTGCGGCTGGAAGCATTGGACGAAACCCTGATGTCGCACGCACACCCCGGCACCTTCTGCGCCGGCGAGATGCTGGACTGGGAAGCCCCGACCGGCGGCTATCTGCTGCAAGCCTGCTTCGCCAGCGGCCTTTGCGCCGGGCGCGGCGCGGTAGCGTGGCTGCGGCGGCAAACCCCATAACCCACGCGCCGGACCAACCACGGCCGCCACCGTGCGCAACCTGAGTTTTAGCGGAAAATCGATACTACCCGCACTCGCCCAGGCTTCGAAGCCGCCAGGTGCGTCGCCCCGGCCCACCACCGCCCACGAATCCGGCGACGCACGAAGCAGAATCACGCGCGCTCGGCACTTCAGGCGGCATGAGCCGAAACAGAACGACATCGATCATGCGCGGGCACTCCTCGGCGCTTCGGCAAACCAGCCGACATACCCTGAGCCGAGCCAGCCGACAGGGGGAATCGCGCAGACAACATTCATGCAATCCTGCGCCCCGCCCGTGGGACTTCCGCGCCGGCGCTAATTTCCCGGCAGTTTTCCCGATAAGCGCGAAAAAGGGCTTGCGAACGGTCGCAAGCCCTCGATTCATATGGTGGGCCGTGATGGACTCGAACCATCGACCAATTGATTAAAAGTCAACTGCTCTACCAACTGAGCTAACGGCCCATTGCGACTCTCGCCGCACCCCCGGCCTTGCACCGGGGCGTGCATCTTACACGATGTAGCGGGTATTGTCGGCGATGCCGGCCTCGACGAACCCCAGTGCGCGCAGGCGGCAGGCATCGCAATGGCCACAGGCGCGGCCGTCGGCATCGGCCTGGTAGCAACTCACCGTCCGCGAGAAATCGACGCCCAGACGCACGCCCTCGCGAACGATCTCCCCCTTGGTCATCCGCATCAGCGGCGCGTGGATGCGAATGCCGCCTTCCTCCACACCGGCCTTGGTGGCCAGATTGGCCAGCCGCTCGAACGCTTCGATGAAAACCGGCCGGCAATCCGGGTAGCCGGAATAATCCACCGCGTTGACGCCGCAGAAGATGTCGCGCGCGCCGAGCACTTCGGCCCAGCCCAACGCGACCGACAGCATGATGGTGTTGCGCGCCGGCACGTAGGTGCTGGGAATGGCGTCGCCGCCGATTTCGTGGCCGTCGTCGTCGGTGGGCACCGGGATGACTTCGTCGGTGAGCGCGGAGCCGCCGATCGCGCGCAGATCGACATCCACCGTCTTGTGGCGCGCGCAGCCGGTCATCGCGGCGACACGCTCGGCGGCGGCGAGTTCCGACTCGTGGCGCTGGCCGTAGGCGACCGACAACGCGAATACCTCGAAGCCCCGCGCGCGCGCGATCGCGGCGACCACCGCGGAATCCATGCCGCCTGAGACCAGCACCACCGCCCGCTTCGGCATCGTCGTCTTCATCGGCCCTGCTCCTCGCCCCAAAGCTGCTTGTGCAACTGCATCTGGAAACGCACCGGCAGACGGTCGGCCACGATCCATTCGGCCAGTTCGCGCGGCCGCAACTCGGTGTAACTGGGCGAGAACAGCACTTCGCAACGTTCGGCCAGACGGTGCTCGGCCAGCATGGCCTTCGCCCAGTCGTAGTCGGCGCGCGAGCAGATCACCAGCTTCACCTGGTCGCGCGGGGTCAGCAATGCCAGGTTGGTCCAACGGTTGCGCGCGGCCTCGCCGGAACCGGGCGTCTTGATGTCGACCACGCGCGCCACGCGCGGATCGACCCCGGCGATGTCCAACGCGCCGGCGGTTTCCAGCGAGACTTCGAAGCCCGCATCGCACAATTTGGCCAACAGCGCGATGCAGCGCTTCTGCGCCAGCGGCTCGCCGCCGGTGACGCAGACGTGGCGCACGCCGTGTCCCTCGACCTCCCGGACGATGGCATTGATTTCGCGCCATTCGCCACCGTGGAAGGCGTAAGCCGTGTCGCAATAGCCGCAACGCAGCGGGCAGCCGGTCAGGCGCACGAAAACAGTCGGGCAGCCGGCGCTGCGCGATTCGCCCTGCAACGAGCAGAAGATTTCGGTGATGCGCAGGCGATCCGCCACGGCGGGCTCGGGAGTGCTGGAATTCATCGGCGGGATTCTACCGCCTGGCACGCCGATGCCCCGGCCGCACGGCTTATTTCTTCGCGGCCCCCAGCGCACGCAGCCGCTGCTCGGCGCTACGCGCGGCATCGCTGCCGGGATACTGCTTGACCACCGCCGCCAGCGTCCTGCGCGCCTCGGCTTCCTGCTTCAGGCCAAGTTGCGAAAGCCCGAGCTTGAGCATGCCACCGGGTGTCTTGTCGTGATTGGGCCAACGCTGCGCCAGCGACTGGAACTGCTCCAGCGCCAAGGTGTAGTTCTCGGTGACGTAATAGCTTTCGCCGAGCCAGTAGACCGCGTTCGGCGCGTAGGGGCCGTTGGGGTGCCGGTCGAGGAAATCGGCGAACATCCGCGCGGAATCCGCGTATTTGCCGGCCTTCAACGCGGCCAGCGCGGCATCGTAGGCGGCGCGCTCGCCGGGGGTTGCCGGCGCCGGCTCGCCCGCCGTCTCCGGCGGCGCGGCGGTAGCGTCAGGCATGCCGGCCGGGTCCAGTACTACCGGCGGCGGCGCGCTTGCCGTCTCCAGCCGTTGCAGACGGGTATCGACATCGAGGTACTGCGTGCGGGCCGAACGCGCGGTCTCCTCGTTCTGGTGCTGCAATTCCTCGATCTGCGCGCGCAGGCCCTGTATCTCGTTGCGCATCTCCTCGATCTGGCGCAGCAGTTCGAGGGTAGGCGAAGGCGCATTCGCCTGCTGCTCCAACGCGGCGACGCGATCGGCAATGCTTTGCCGACGCTGCGCCTCGGCCGGCGCCGAGGCGAACAGGGCGACCGACAACGCGGACGACAGCAGGAACGAATGCGGCTTCTTCATCACGGTCGGTCGCTTACGGCACGGTGTAGTTGAGGTCGGCGCGGCGGTTCTTCGACCAGCAGCCCTCGTTCGACTCGCGGCACTCCGGGCGCTCCTCGCCGAAGCTGACCACGGTGACCTGGCCATTGCTGGCGCCTTGCGCTTGCAGCGCCTGCATCACCGCGTTGGCGCGGCGCTCGCCGAGGCCAAGGTTGTACTCCTGGCTGCCGCGTTCGTCGGTGTTGCCTTCCAGCGTCAGGCGCGCCATCGGACGGTCGCGCAAGTACTTGGCGTGGCAGAGGATCAGGTTCTGGAATTCCGGCTTGACACCGTCGCGATCCAGGTCGAAATACAGCGAGCGCTGGCGCAGGCAGGCGTCACGATCGAGATCGGCGGCCGTGTAGGCGCCGGGCGCCGGGGTATAGGGAGCGGGGGCGGTATCGGCCGGAGCGGTGGCGTCGCCGGTGGTCGGCGGCGGCGGGGTTTCCTTCACTTTCTTGGAACAGGCGACGACGCTGGTGCACAACATCGCGGCGAGGACGAGGCGGGGGATCGGGTGCATCGGGGTTCTCCTGTCAGGGGGTCGTGTGGAAGTTGGCCGCTCAGCGCCGCTCGCGGTACGGACCCCAGGCGGGGTCGCGGACGTCGCCGGCGGCGGGCAAGCGCTCGCGCACGCGGCCATCGCTGGAAACTACCTGCAAGGCACTGCCGCTGCCGGCGCGGGCGGCATACACCACCATCGCGGCATTCGGCGACAAACTGGGCTTTTCGTCGAGCGAGCCGGGCGAGATCGTACTCCAGCGCGCGCCGCCCAGGCTCGAATCCATCAGCGCGATGCGATAGCTGTTGCCGCCACCCTGCACCATGGCGATCTTGCGGCCATCGGCGGAGACGCTGGCATCGGCGTTGTAGCCGCCCTGGAAGCTGACCCGGGTGGCCCCGCCGCCGCCGGCCGAGGCGCGGTATATCTGCGGGCGGCCGCCGCGGTCGGAAGTGAAATACAGGCTGCCGCCATCGGCGCTCCAGGTGGCGCTGGTATCGATACCCGACTGGCGCGTCACCTGCGACAACGATTTGCTGTCGAGGTCCATCACGTAGATTTCCGGATTGCCGCTCTTGGAAAGCGTCATCGCCAGGCGACGGCCATCGGGCGAGAACGCCGGCGCGCTGTTGATGCCGGGGAAGGCGGCGACGCGCTCGCGCTGGCCGCTGCCCAGGTCCTGCACGTAAATCGCCGAATTGCCGCTCTCGAAGCTGACATAGGCCAACCGCCGGCCATCCGGGCTCCACGCCGGCGACATCAGCGGGGCATTGGAATTGGCGACGCTGCGGGCGCCGTGCCCATCGGCATCGGCCACCATGATGGCGTACCTGGCCGACTTGCCCAGGCCGCTGACGCTGACATAGGCCATCCGGGTCCAGAACGCGCCGCGCACGCCCGTCACCTTCTCATAGACTTCGTCGGCGATCTGGTGGGCGATGTCGCGCATCGCGGTGGACGGGCCGGTCTTGATCAGGCCGATGACGCGGGTCTGGTTGGCGACGTCGAACAGTTCGTATTGCACGGACAAATCGCCAATGACGCGGCCGACCAGCAGCCAGTCCTGCCCCAGGGTGCGCCAGAACGGATAGTTGACCTCGGCCGTGGCAGTCGGGCGCTCGCCCAGATCGCGTTCGGGCAAGGGCCGGAACTGGCCGGAGCGGGCCAGGTCGGCGGTCACGATCGCGGCGATCTCCGCCCCTTTGTCGCCGCCGAACGGCACCACGGCAATCGGGGTGGCGGCATCGCGGCCGCCCACCAGGTCGACCTCGGCCTGTTGGGCAAAGGCCAGGCCGGTGTAAAACACCAGCAGGCTGGTAAGGAGGAAGCGCTTCGCGAAGTGGGGAAAGGCTTTCATGAATCCGGGGCCGAGGTTCCTGTGCGGCAAAGATTAACGTGCCGGGAAGTGATAGATGAATGGAAGTTCAGGGTCAACTGGATGTTGCCACGACAAATCCGCCTTTTCACCGCGAGGGGAAGAAATTCACCACGAAATCGCGCAAAGCGAGATCCTCGTTGCCTTTCAGCGGCAGCGGGCTGGCTTTTTTCACCGCCGCCTCGACGGTGCGCCGGTTCTGTTCGCTGTAAGGGCAGCTCGGCTGCACCTCGGCCGAGAGCACTTCGCCTCCGGGCAGCAGTTTGATGCGGATCGGGCAACGCTGGCCGCGCGGGATGTCGTCCGGGCGTCGCCACTGCTTCTCGATTTCTCCAACCACCAGCGCCAGCCATTCGGCGCGCGTGTCCTTGCCCTGCCCCGCGCCCGCCGCCGGCCCCGGGTTGGACGCCGCCGCGCGCGCGGCGACCCGCGCCTGGGCATCGGCCTGTTGCTGGGCGCGGGCGGCGGCCAGCTCCAAGGCGCGCTGTTCGCGGGCCTCCTTGTCGGCCTTGGCTTTCGCCTCGGCATCCGCCTTGGCCTTGGCTTCGGCCTGCTGCCGGGCCGCCAGGCGCCGCTTCTGTTCGGCCTGTGCCTGTGCCTGCCGGTGCTGCAACTCGATCTGCTCCTGCCGGCGTTTCTCTTCCTGTTCGCGCTCGCGGGTCTCGCGGTCGATCGCCTCGCGACGGGCTTCGTCCTGCTCGCGGGTGTCGGGCTGGGCCAACGGCGCCTGCGGGGCCGGCCGTGGCGGCACGGCCGCCTCCTGCGGCTCGGGTTCGGGTTCTGGTTGCGGCAGTGGCGGCGCTTCCTCGACGGCTTCGTCCATCGCCCGGGGCAGTGGTTCGGGCGTCACTTCCACCTCCACCGGTGCGCGGCTGGCCAGTGCACGCCGCATCTTCGCCGACAACGCGCCGGCATCGACCATCTCCGCCTCCACCACCGGGCCGCCGCCGGCCGGATCGGCGCGCTTGCGCACCCAGTGCAGACCGGCGAAAACCAATACGGCCAGCAACGCGTGCAGGCCCAACGCGAAGGCGACGGCACGGGCGGTATCGGCGCGCGTCTCCCTCATCGCCCCGCCCCGCCTGCCCGCACGCCGGACATGCCAGCGCTCATCGGCGCACCGGCTCCAGCGGCGTGCTCATCAAACCAGCGCGGGCGACACCGGCCTCGGTCTGCAACAGGCTGAGCACGTCGTACACGGTCTGGTAGGGCGCATTGGCATCGCCGGCGACGTAAACCGGCACTTCCGGGCGGTTGCGCACGAAGGCGCCGACCTTCTCCACCATTTCCTCGCGGCTGACTTCGCGGTTCTTGTCGCCCTGGAGGGTGAGGAACATGCGGCCCGAGCGGTCCACGCTGACCACCACCGGGTCCTGTTTGCTCTGGATCGACTTGGCCCGCGACTGCGGCAGTTCCACGTCCACGCCAAGGTTCAGGAGCGGCGCGGTGACCATGAAGATGATGAGCAGCACCAGCATCACGTCGATGTAGGGCACGACGTTGATCTCGGCCTTCAGCTTGCGCTTCTTGTAGCGGCGCGCCATGGCTGTTTACTCCGCCTGGCGTTGCAGGATCGAGGAGAACTCCTCCTGGAAGGCGTCGTACTTCACCGCCACCCGCTCCACCTTGGTGGCGTAGCGGTTGTAGGCCCAGACCGCCGGAATGGCGGCGAACAGACCCATCGCGGTGGCGATCAGCGCCTCGGAGATGCCGGGCGCGACCGTGGCGATGGTCGCTTCCTTGACGTTGGCGAGGCCCTGGAACGAAATCATGATGCCCCAGACCGTGCCGAACAGCCCCACGTAGGGGCTGATGGAACCGACGTTGGCGAGGAATTCCAGGTTCTGCTCCAAGCCGTCGATCTCGCGCGAAGCGGTGGCGCGCATCGCGCGCTGCGCCGATTCCAGTCGCAGGCGGCCATCCTCCACGCCCCGGCGCTGGCGGCTCTTGTGGAATTCGCGGAAGCCGGCCTCGAACACCGATTCCATGCCGCCGTTGCCGTTGCGCTGGGCGGTGTCGTGGAGTTTGCCGAGGTCGGTGCCGGACCAGAAGCGTTCCTCGAAATCGTCGGCTTCCTTCAGCGCGCGGTCGAGCACTCGCTTCTTGCGGAAGATGATGACCCACGAGGCGACCGAAGCGAGCAGCAGGAGCGCCATCACCAGTTGCACCGGCAGCGAGGCGTGCAGGATCAACTGCCAGAGATCGAGGTCGCCGGAGATCGCCGGCGCGGCCGCCTGGCCGGCCGATTGAGCGACCTCCACGGCGGGCGCGGCGGTGGCATCGATCGGCTGTGTCGTGACCTGGGCGGCGATGACGGGAGCGAGTGGGGAAGCCGGCATCCGGTGTTCGTCCTTCAGATTGCGGGGGAGGCGAGGCGCGCAAGCACGGCCTCGGGAATGGCGCGGGGGCGGAAATCGGCGACCGACACGGCGGCGACGCGGACTTCCGCATCCAGCAGCAACCGGCCTTCGCGGCGGATTTCCTGCGTCACGACGAGGCTGGCGCGCCGGCATTGTGCCGGAACCACGCTGACTGAAAGCAGATCGTCGAGTTTCGCCGGGGCGCGGAAATCGACCCGCATCGCCCGGACCACGAAGGCCAGGTCGTGCGTCCGGCTCAGTTGATCCTGGCCCCAGCCGAGCGCGCGCACCCATTCGCTGCGGGCGCGCTCCATGAAGGCCAGGTACTGCGCGTGATAGACCACGCCGCCGGCATCGGTATCCTCCCAGTAGACGCGGACCGGGAAGGAAAAGGCATTCTCCGGTGGCGGTTGCGAAGTCATGGGCATGCGGGTCATCCCGCCCCGCCGGGCGACAGCCAGTACATCCCGATCGAAACCGGCGCGGTCGGCAGGAAGCCATACCGGGCGTACAGGTGCCGGGCCTCGCCATCGGCGATCAGGCTGACATAGCCCGATGCCGGCACGTTGGCGCGCAGCCACCCGGCAATCGCCGACATGATCCGCTTGCCATGTCCACGCCCCTGCCAGGCCGGCAGCACGGCGATGTCCACCACCTGGAAGAACAGCCCGCCATCGCCGATCACCCGGCCCATGCCGACCGGCGTTTCGCCATCGAACAGCATCACCGAATACAGCGAACGCGGCAGGCCGAGCACGGCGGCGGCTTCGCTTTTCTCGCTCAACCCCGCCTCGCGGCGTAGATGTCGGTAGGTGGCGGTATCGGGCACCCGCTCGCGCAGCGAAAGGCTCATGGCGCGTCTTCTTCTTCGACGAAGCGATCGTCATCGCGCGCGCGGGGCGCGAAGCCCATGTGACGGTAAGCCTTGTGCGTGGCCATGCGCCCGCGCGCGGTGCGCACCAGGAACCCTTGCTGGATCAGATACGGCTCGATCACGTCCTCCAGCGTGCCGCGTTCTTCGCTGAGCGCGGCGGCCAGCGACTCCACGCCGACCGGGCCGCCATCGAAGTTGTCGATGATGAGATTCAGCAGGCGACGGTCGAGGTCGTCGAATCCCTCGGGGTCGACCTTGAGCATCCGCATCGCCGCGGCGGCCACCTCGTGGGCGATGCGGCCATCGGCTTTCACTTGCGCGTAATCGCGCACGCGCCGCAACAGGCGATTGGCGATGCGCGGGGTGCCGCGCGAGCGCCGCGCTATTTCGGCGGCGCCCTCGGCCTCGCAATCGATGCCGAGAATCCCGGCCGAGCGCCGCACGATCCGCGCGAGTTCCTCCACGTCGTAGAACTCCAGCCGTTGGACGATGCCGAAGCGGTCGCGCAGCGGCGCGGTCAACAGCCCGGCGCGGGTGGTGGCGCCGACCAGGGTGAACGGCGGCAGGTCGAGCTTGATCGAGCGCGCGGCGGGGCCTTCGCCGATCATGATGTCGATCTGGAAATCCTCCATCGCCGGATACAGCACTTCCTCGACCACCGGCGAAAGGCGGTGTATCTCGTCGATGAACAGCACATCGTGCGGTTGCAGGTTGGTCAGCAGCGCGGCCAGGTCGCCGGCGCGTTCGATCACCGGCCCGCTGGTCACGCGCAGGCTCACCCCCAACTCGTTGGCAATGACGTGCGAGAGGGTGGTCTTGCCCAGCCCCGGCGGGCCGAAGATCAATACGTGATCGAGCGCCTCGCCACGGCCCTTGGCGGCATCGATGTAGATCCCCATCTGCTCGCGCACCGGCGCCTGGCCGAGATAGTCGGCCAGGCGTTTCGGACGCAGGCCGGCATCGGCGGCGTCTTCGTGCTGGGCGGCGGCGGGCGCCATCAATCGCGATTCGGTCATGGACAAGCTGCGGTGAACGGTGGATCGCCAGCGGCGACCTTACACCGGGCGCACCGGCTCCGTCTCGTCGGGAACGATCCCCGGCGGGGGTTCCGGTTCGACTTCGCCCGTCCGCTCATGCGCGCGCCGCGCATCGTGGCGGCGCCAGGTCATGCTGGAGAACACGCCATCTCCATGCATCCAGGCGTGCGAGAGCGCCGCGGCGGCATGCAGCAGGAGCATGGCGAAGAAGAGGTACCCCAGCACGCCGTGCAAGGCGCGCAGGCCGGCGTACAGGGCGGCATCGTGCGGCAGGAGCGGCGGCAGCACCAGGCCGGCGAACAGTTCGACCGGATAGCCGCCGGCGGAGAGCGTGGCCCAGCCGATCAACGGCATCGCCAGCATCAGGGCGTACAGCAGCCAATGTGAGGCATGCGCGGCGAACCGCTGCCAGCGCGGCAGGTCGGCCGGCAGCGCCGGCGGGGGGTGCCGCCAACGGTACGCCAGCCGCAATAGCGCCAGCAGCAGGATGGCGATGCCGAGCGGCCGGTGCAGCGCCAGCAGCGTGTCGCGGTGCGGCAGCGAGGCCACCATGCCGACGCCGATGTAGAGCATGGCCAGGATCAGCGGTGCCATCAGCCAATGCAGGAGTCGCGCGAAGGGTTTGAACATGCCGGGCGCTGCGTTCATCGGTCCACCTCCTTGCCGCCTTCGGCCTTCCGTCCGAGAGCGGTTTCCCGCTCGCGCAGGTTGAACGAGCGCGAATACGCCCCCGAGCGCGCATGGAGGATCGGATCATTGGAGCCGCGGATGCCCTCGGGCAGGATCAGCGGGTCGAAGTTGATGTCGCGGCAGGCGCCATCCTGCTGCGAGGTGGCCGTCTCCAGCGCCAGCGTGCCGGCCACGATCTCGCGGCGCGCGTGCTCGGGCCAGGCGCGCGCGGGGTCTTCCAGCACGTCCCCCGGCGCGGCGAACGTCAGCACCAGATCCCAGCGTTGCGGGCCTTGGCGCAGGCGCTGCTGGAACTCGGCGGCCAGGAAATCCGCGCCGGCCGCCTTGCGGCCGGCTTCGTCCATGGCCGCGAACGCCGCATGCGGCCGCATCGACCAACGCACGGCGTGTTCGCCGCCTCGCGCATCCTGGAACAGGAAGGTGTTGACGCCGTTGTAGCGGGTATTCGCCCAACTGGTGGGCCACGGCGCGGACTTCGCCCAGGCCTGGAATGCTCGGATGCTGGGATAACGCGCCGCCACCGCCGCCTGCCGCGCCGGATCGGGCTTGCCGGTGGCGGGATCGGCGCGCATGGCCAGCGCCTGGTCGCGGAAGGCTTCGGGGGTGGAGACCGACATGAACGGAAAACTGTTCATCGCCATCCGCCATTGCTGGCCGTCGTCGCTCTGCAATTGCAGCGCCATGCTGCGCACGCGCGCGCTGTCATCGGCGCCATACGGGTTGCCACCGCCTATCGACATGCGCCCGACCACCGGCACCCGTGCCTGCGAGAACACCCGCGCCCGCGAATACGCGGCGGCGGCCTCGCTCGGCTCGAACCAGCCGCCGACGCACAGGCCCTTGGCGTGGGCACGGCGAAAACCGGGATAGGGCCGGCCATTGCCTACCTCGACGGCTTCGATCAGGCGCTGCGAGGTCAGCCGCTCACGAGCGCCGATCCAGCCCGCGGACCAGGCAAAGGCCGATGCCGCCGCCAGCACCACCGCGCCGATGGCCGATGCCGCCAGCCAGGGCCGACGGCGCAATTCAGAAAGCAATTGGGAACTCATGTGGAAACTCGAAACAGGAAAGTACGGCTGGGGAAGATCAGACTCCCCCCTGCCTGGCAAGTTCCCGCCCACGGGCGGGCGGAATGGCGCGCCTCAGATCTGCACCTGCGCGCCCAACTCCACCAGCCGGTTGCCGGGGATGCGGAAGAACCCGCTGGCGGGCGCGGCGTTGCGGTGCATCAGCGCGAACAGCTTGTCGCGCCACAGCGGCATGCCGCGATGCGCGTTGGCGACGATGGTCTCGCGGCTGGCGAAATACGTGGTGTCCATCGGATCGACGATCAGGTCGCACTGGTCGCACGACTGCATCAGCGCCTGCGGCACGTCCGGCGTTTCCATGAAGCCGTAACGCACCGTGATGCGCCAGAAGTCGTCACCGATGCCGGCGATCTTCAGACGCTCGCCCTTCGGCGCATAAGGCACGGTGAGCGTTTCCACGGTCAGGAAGACGTTGCGCTCGTGCAGCACCTTGTTGTGCTTGAGATTGTGCAGTAGCGCGTGCGGCATCACGCCCATGTCGGCGGTCAGGAACACCGCCGTGCCCGGCACTCTGACCGGCGGCGAGAGCATCAGGCCGGGCAGGAAGCTGTCGATCTGGATGCCTTCCTTCTGTATCTCCGCGCGCAGCAGCTCGCGGCCGCGGCGCCAGGTGCGCAACAGGGTGAACAGCAGCAGGCCCAGCACGATCGGGAACCAGGCGCCTTGCAGAATCTTGGCGCCGTTGGCGATCACGAAGGCCCACTCGATCACGAAGAACACCACGCACAGCGGCAGCACCCAGCGCCGGTGCGTGGGCCACAGCTTGCTGGCCACCAGCGCCAGCAGCAGGGTGTCGATCAGCATGGTCAACGACACCGAGATGCCATAGGCCACGGCCAGGTTGCTGGAAGTGCGGAAGGCCAGCACCAGCCCGATCACCAGCGCCATCAGCGTCCAGTTGACCGCCGGGATGTAGATCTGGCCGATGGTATCGCTGGAGGTGTGCTTGATGCGCATGCGCGGCACGTAGCCCAACTGCATCGCCTGGCGCGCCACCGAGAACGCGCCGGTGATCACCGCCTGCGAGGCGATGACGGTGGCGGCGGTGGCCAGAGCGATCATCGGCCACTGCGCCCACTCCGGCACGCCGAGGTAGAACGGGTTTTTGACCGTCTCCGGGTTCTCCAGCACCAGCGCGCCCTGCCCCAGATAGTTCAGCATCAGCGCCGGCAGCACGAAGAAATACCAGGCGTAGCGGATCGGGCGGGCGCCGAAATGACCCATGTCGGCGTACAACGCCTCGCCGCCAGTTACCGCCAGCACCACCGCGCCGAGGATGAACACGCCATGCCAGTGATGTTCGGCGAAGAAGCGCGCCGCCCACATCGGATTGAACGCCTTCACCACCTCGGGCGCATGCAGCATGTTGACCACGCCCAGCAACGCCAGCACGGCGAACCACAGCAGGGTGATCGGGCCGAATACCTTGCCGACCTTCTCTGTGCCGAAGCGCTGGCCCATGAACAGCGCCAGCAGCACGATGACCGTCAGCGGCACGATCCAGTCGTGCAGCCTTGGCGCGACCACCTCCAGGCCCTCGATGGCCGAAAGCACGGAAATGGCCGGCGTGATCACGCCATCGCCAAAGAACAGCGAAGCCCCGAAGATGCCGAAGACACCCACCACGTAAGCCGATTTCGACCCCTTCGGCAAAGTGCGCTGGGCCAGCGCCATCAAGGCCATGATGCCGCCCTCGCCCTCGTTGTCGGCGCGCATGATGATGGTGACGTACTTCAGCGTCACCACCAGCATCAACGCCCAGAACACCAGCGAAAGCACGCCGAGCACCGTATCGTGATCGGCCACCAGCCCGTAGTGGGGGCTGAAGGCTTCCTTCAACGTATACAGCGGGCTGGTGCCGATGTCGCCGAACACCACGCCGATCGCACCGACGATCAGACCGGCCAGGCCGCCCTTCGCGTGATGGCCGTGGCCGCCGCCCCCCGCCGGGGTCGCTTGCTGTTTCATGGATGACGTCGAAACGTATGAACCGCGAATGATAGTCCCATGGGCGCGAGCGCGCAGCCCGACGCGCAGCCGCCGAAGATCGCGGCGAAGACTACTTGAGCGCCGATTGCAGCGCCTTGCGAATGATCGCCTCGGCGCTGTCGCCCTCGCCCTCGCCCGCGGCCTTCTTGGCCATGCGCTCGGCCTCCGCCGGCTTGTAGCCCAGTTGCTGGAGAGCGATGATCGACTCCGACAACGCATCCGGCGCCTGCCCCGGCAACGATGCCGCCGGCCCGCCGGATAGATCGGCGGCGCGGTCGCGCAGTTCCACCACCATCCGCTCGGCGGTCTTCTTGCCGATGCCGGGAATACGGGTCAACGCGGTGACATCCGAACTCTGCACCAGCCGCGCGAAATCGCTGACCGACACGCCCGAAAGCACCGCCAGCGCGATCTTCGCGCCGATCCCGCTGACCCGCTGCACGTCGCGGAACAGCCTGCGCTCGGCCTCGCCGAGGAAACCGTAGAGCGATACGCTGTCCTCCTTCTGCGCGTAGTGGGTGAACAGGGATACCTCGCGCCCGACTTCCGGCAGGTCGTAGAAGGTGCTCATCGGCGCCTCCAGCTCGTAGCCGACGCCATGCACGTCGAGCACCAGCCACGGCGGCTGTTTGTGGATCAAGGTGCCTTTGAGTCGTCCAATCATCTTTCAGGGGCCAGAGACCAGGGAAAAGCGGCGGCGGCGAAGGATTGTAAGCGCTTGCGGCGAATGCACATGCCAGGTCGGAAGGCATGAACATTTCAGGCGCCAGGGAAAAGCGGTGGGGCCGGCGTAAGGACTGTGAGCAATTGCGACGAATGCGCATACCGGACTCAGCATGAATATTTCAAGAGACCAGAAGCCAGGGGCCGGGGAAAAGTGGTGGGGCCGACGAAGAACCGTGAGCGCTTGCGGCGAATGCACATGCCAGGTCGGAAGGCATGAACATTTCAGGCGCCAGGGAAAAGCGGCGGCGCCGGCGAAGGACTGTGAGCGCTTGTGGCGAATGCACATGCCAAGTCAGAAGGCATGAACATTTCAGGAGCCAGGGAAAAGCGGTGGGGCCGGCGAAGGACTGTGAGCGCTTGCGGCGAATGCACATGCCAGGTCAGAAGGCATGAACATTTCAGGAGCCAGGGAAAAGCGGTAGGGCCGGCGTAAGGACTGTGAGCACTTGCGGCGAATGCACACGCGGGACTCAACATGCCCCCCAGCCCCTGATCTCTGATCTCTGACCCCTGACCCCTGACCCCTGACCCAAAACCCTACCTCCCCCACGCCTGCCGCACGCCCACGCCCAGACGCGCCGCGCTGGCGCGAACGTGGGCGTGGGTGATGGCGACCGCCAGGGCATCGGCGGCATCGGCCTGCAATTTACCCTTGAGGTTCAACATCACCCCGACCATGTGCTGCACCTGCGCCTTGTCCGCGCCGCCCTTGCCGACCAGCGCCAGCTTCACTTCCTTGGCCGCGTATTCGGCCACCGGCAGGTCGCGCGCCACGCAGGCGGCAATCGCCGCGCCACGCGCCTGGCCCAGCTTCAACGCGCTCATCGCGTTGTTGGAAACGAAGACCTGTTCGATGGCCACTTCGTCCGGGCGGTATTCCTCCACCAGCGTCCAAAGCCCATCGAGCAGCAGGCGCAGCCGCTGCGGGAAGGACTCGGCGCCCAGGAGCTTCAGCGGTCGGTGGTGGACGTGCTTGAGCGAGCCGTCGGCCGCGACATCAAGAATGCCAATGCCGGTGCGCTGCGAACCTGGATCGATGCCGAGAATGCGGCGCGGCGCGGGACGCGGAAGGGGCGAGGCGGAAAGCCGCCGCGTCATCGCCCATCGGCTCCCGCCGCCGCCAAAGCGCCCGGAGGCGCGAAGCCGACGCGCCGGCCGCGCTCGCCGAACCCAGGCTTCATTCCGGCAGTTCGGCGTTGGAATACACCGCCTGTACGTCGTCCATGTCGTTGAGCCAGGCGAGCAGCTTCCGCACTTTGTCGGCATCCTCGCCGGCCACGGCCACGTCGTTGTCGGCGCGCATCGTCACCTCGGCGAAACCGGGCGCGAAGCCGGCCGCCTCCATCGCCGCCTTCACCATGCCGAAGCACTCCGGCGCGGTGATCACGTCGATGGCGCCATCGTCGTACACCGCCACGTCCTCGGCACCGGCTTCGATGGCGGCTTCGGTGATGGCGTCCTCGTCGATACCGGCGTCGTAGCTCAGCACGCCGAGTTTCTTGAACATGAAAGCCACCGAGCCTTCCGTGCCCATGTTGCCGCCGAACTTGCCGAAGGCATGACGGACGTCGGCCACGGTGCGCACGCGGTTGTCGGTGAGCGCATCGACGATCACCGCGACTCCGCCCGGCGCGTAGCCCTCGTAGCGGATTTCCTCGTACTCGACGCCTTCCAGCTCGCCGGTGGCCTTCTTGATCGCGCGTTCGATCACGTCCTTCGACATGTTGACCGCCAGACCCTTGTCGATGGCGCTGCGCAGCCGCGGGTTGCCGCCGGGATCGCCGCCGCCGGCGCGCGCGGCGACTGAAATCTCGCGAATGATCTTGGTGAAAATCTTGCCGCGCTGGGCATCGACCGCGTTCTTGCGGGCTTCGATCGAAGGGCCACGTCCCATGGAAAAACCGTCGTTTGTGGAGAGACCGGGATTTTAAGGGGAATCCAGATTTCCGCGCGGGATTCGACGCCAGCCGATGCCGCCGAACCTCCCGCCTGCCCGCGGGATGAGGCTTTCCGGACGAGCACGAGGCACGCCCCCGACAGGGCTGAACTTACCGCCCGCCCGCGAGATGCAACCGCTGGCTTCGGCTCAAGGCTCTGGCGCCGCCCACGGCCGCGATGCGGAATGGCGGCTTTCCGCCCGCCACGCGTGCGCCAAGCCGGCCCCCCTCACTTGGCGGACTTCTTCTCCCCCGGCTTCCCATCGACCAGGACGTACTCGCCGCTGGCGTTCTTCCAGACCGGCGCGCGCCTGTCGAGGCGGATACATGACCGGCCGCCGCAGGTGGTGATCTCCACCTGCCGCAGTGCCGCCTGCACCTCGGCCCGTACTTCCACGCCATCCGCCCGCGCCTCCGCCACCCGCAAGCGCTCGTTGGCCCGGCCCAGCAGCACCGCGAAGCCGCCCAACAGCAATATCCCCGTGCCGACCAATACCGCCAGCGCCTGCCAAGCCCAGGCGATCTTCGGCCGCAAGGCCGCTTCCATGCGTTGCCGCGTTTCCTCGAACTGCGCCACCATCGCTTCCCGGAAGTGGGCTTCCTCCCGCGCGCGCGTTTCACGTATTTCCGTTTGCGCCTGATGCGACGTCCGCGTAAGTTCCGTGCTCAGCCGCTCCAGCCGGCCCGAGGCCGTCATGATCGCCTTGAGTGTTTCCTGTGCCTCGTGTGGGTGCATGTCGGCCTGGCTCAGCGCGAGAGCGCGCCATGTTGTTGTTGCTGCTGTTGTTGCGCCCACGCCTGCGCCTGCCGGGCCTGTTCCCGCGTCTCTTCGCACAGGGCTTCCAGGCTCTGTGCCAGCGGCTGGGTCGCCGCCTCGATCGTATCCACCGAAGCGGTGGCGTTGAGCGCGTCGTTGTCGGGATGTCGCCAAGTGGCGACCAGCCGTTGCCCGTCCCGGGTGGGCACGATGGCCTCGATGGCCGGCAGCCGGTTGCGCTGGGCTTCGTGGGCGATGGCGCCGGCCATCCGTTCCATGTCCAAGTCATCCCAGTAACCAGCCACGTCCGGGCCAAGCCGTTCCAGATGTTGCACGGCCTGCGCGAACAGGGGATGGTCGCGTCCGGGCAGCCGCTGCAAGCGATCCCGTTCCCGGGCTTTCGATTCTTCGGCGAAGCGTTGGCCGAATGCCGAGGCTTCCATGGCGCGGCACGCCGCGCTCATCGCCTGTTCGTCGCCCTGGGCCGTCGCCGCGATGTACTGGGCGACCAGCGCGTCGGATTGCGTGTCCGCCTCACGCGCTGGCGACCGGGCCGCCGCCGGCCTGCCGTGGCCGGGCAGGCGCATGGGCGCGGCATGGCCGGGGTTGGCCGGGGGCGGCGTGGAGACTTCATTGGGCGGGGCGGCCGGCATGCGTTGGCGTTCTTCGGCGCGCTGGATCTCTTCCGTCGTGGTCATCGCGGCAATGGCATAGGTCTTGCCATCGGCGGCCAGGCGCAGGCTGGCGATCGGGCTGTCCAGGGCGTAGCGGCCATCGGCGTTGGGGCGCAGTTGCAAGGCGGTGGTGCCCGGGTCCAGCCCGTGGCTGCGCCAAGTGGCCTCGACAGCGGCGGCGCTGGCCGTCAGCCGGGCCGCGTCCGGCGCAAGACCCGCGTTCGCGTAGGCGCCGGTCACGGCATCGCGCAGGCGGGCCTCGGGGGTCATCGGCGGTGGCGTCTCGACAGGACGCGGCTCGGGCAGCGTGGCGCGCACGACTTCCCGGGTGGCATCGAGTTCCTGGCGCAAAGCGCCGCGCGCGGTGCTGTCGTCAATCAGGCCATCGCTGAGCCAGTCGCCGTTGCGTTGGCGCTGGTAGCGCTGGCCATCGGAGGCGATCAGGCTGTCGAGGTCGGTACGCGCCTGACGCACGGCGTCCGGCATCGGGCCATAGGCGGCCCAGCCGTGGCGGACGTAAGCCTCCTCGTAGCGCGCGGCGATGGCGGCCGGGCTGTGGGCGGCGTTCTCGCGCAGGGTGGCGGCCGCCGCGCGGTCGAGCGCCGCCGCACGCTCCGGGTCGGCCACGTCGGTACGACGCGGGCTCAGGCCGCGCTCGACATAGGCGATGGTCACTTCGCGCCGCCATTCGGCTTGCTCGGCCTGGTAAACCCAGGGGGCCGGGAAAGCGCTGGGCGGGTCGGTGGCGGCACTCGCCTGCACGAACGGGTCGCGCGGCCTGGGCGGGGCCCCCAGCACCAACTCGGCCGAGGTGCTGCTGGCCTGGTAATTGAGTTGGTTGGCCAGGGCCGGCGAGGCGCGCAGCAAGCCGGGGGTCGGGTTGTCGATTTGATCGAGGCTGGCGTCGATGGGCACCCGGCGTTGCCAGCCTTGGTCGGGGGCATTCGGGTCGTAGTGCCAGACGTGGCCCTGCCCATCCGGCTGGCGATGGATGCGGCGGTGATCAGTCCATTCGGCCAGTTGGTCGCCAGCCAGGACGCCAACGACGCCGCCAGCCGCGCCGGTGAGCAGCAGCCCCGGGCCGGTCTCGACCCCGACGGCGGCGCCCACCGTCATGCCCAGGCCGGCGCCGGCAAAGCCGCCGACGCTGCGCGAGCCGAAGTGGATCAGTTCGGATTCGGCGGCGGTGGCGTTGCCTTGCCCTTGCAGCCGCCGGTAGGTGCGCGCGGTATCGGCGGCCTCGTGGGCGTCCAAGGCCAGGCCGACAATGCCCAGCGCGCTGCCGGCGCGAAGGCGGGTAGGCCGGATGCGGGTGAGGTGATCGACATCGACCGCTTCCACCGCGGTGCGCTCGACGCGTTCCACCACCTGGTGGGTGCTGCGCTCGGCCAGCAGATTGCCGCGAGTGTAGGCATCGACGCGGGGATTGTCGGGCAGGTTTTGCGGCAGATCGCGGTGCCAGCCCTGCTGCTCGCGCCAGCCGTCGCGCAGGCCCTGGGTAATGGCCGGGTCTTTGAGGCGGGCTTCGCGGGCGGCCGTCAGCGCCGCGCCGGCCGGCCGGGGGTCGTGACGGCTGTCGTAGAGCTCGGCGCCTTCGCGGTTGAAGAGCCGGATCGGGGCGTTGGTGTTTGCGTGGATCGTATCCAGGCTGGCGGGCAGCTTGTCGTAGATCGACTCGCGGGCGGCCGCGGGAACGTGACGGCCGTGGCCCTTGGCATCTAACGATTCACCGAATCTCTTGTTAACGCCTAGTTCGCTTTCGAGCCGGTGCGCGGCGACGGCACGCACTTCGACTTCATAGCCTTGAGCTTGCAGGTCGTTTATCAGTTCGGACGCCCATGTGCCGTCGCTGAGCGTGGTGTCGAAGATGAGGTTTTTCTTGCCGGAGACGGTGGCTTTGAGCAGTTCGTCGGCCCACTGGCTCGCATCGGGGTGAGTGTCGCCAGACCACGTGTAGGGGTGGGTTCGCCGGAATTCTTTGGCCTGGGGATGGAATTCACGGAGGGCATCGGGATCAACGGTGATGACATCACCATGTAGCTCAGCTTTAGCTACGTCACTTAATCTGCCCTTACCTGAGCCGGGTTGGCCTGCAAGAATGATAGCCTGGGGGTTGTCGAGGCTGGACTTTCTTGAGAGTTTGTAATCGAAAAGGATTTCCTCCCGAAAAATGCGCGCATGCTCTGGTGAACTTAAGATGCTTTGTTCGTTCATTGAGAGCTCCGGATGCTTAAATAGGCTTTAAGGTCGGATAAAAGACCCATGTCAGCACGTGCCGCACTGAACACATGCCTCTTGTTTCTGGCATATGCCACTGCCTCCGCATCACCACTTTCCTCCGCGGCTTCCAACTCATCCCGGGCTTCTGAGATGAAGGTTTCAAGGGCACTTTCAAGCACCCATATCGCAACATCGAAAGGGTCAACACCGGGGTGTTTTCTTGAGGCAACTCGGATCAGGTCATCTTGCAGATTTTTAATGTGCTCCGGGTAGTCCTTGAGCATCTCGCGGAGTTGCTGTGGCACGGGCGGCGGGGGAGGCATCGGCATGTCGAACATCTCTTCGTGCGGCGCTCAGGTGTACGTATGAAAGTAATTCGAGAGATCATCTAAAGCATAAATGCCCTGATGACGTGCCCGTCCCATCAACAGCTCTTTGGACTTTGCCCGCGCAATGACCTCCACATCACCACTTTCCTCCGCGGCTTCCAATTCGTCCCGAACCTCGGAGACAAAGGTTTCCAAGCACCCCTCAAGCAGCCAGATCGCCCGCTCGAAAGGCGGTGTGCCTCTCATCGGTTTTTCAATAATCCGGTTCAGGGTCTGCTGCAATCGTTCGACATGCTCCGGGTAGTCCTTGAGCATCTCGCGAAGTTGCCGTGGCACGGGCGGCGGGGGCGGCATCGGCATGTCGGACATCTCTTCGTGCGGCACTCAGGTGTACGTATGAAAGTAATTCGAGAGATCATCTAAAGCATAAATGCCCTGATGACGTGCCCGTCCCATCAACAGCTCTTTGGACTTTGCCCGCGCAATGACCTCCACATCACCACTTTCCTCCGCGGCTTCCAATTCGTCCCGAACCTCGGAGACAAAGGTTTCCAAGCACCCCTCAAGCAGCCAGATCGCCCGCTCGAAAGGCGGTGTGCCTCTCATCGGTTTTTCAATAATCCGGTTCAGGGTCTGCTGCAATCGTTCGACATGCTCCGGGTAGTCCTTGAGCATCTCGCGAAGTTGCCGTGGCACGGGCGGCGGGGGCGGCATCGGCATGTCGGACATCTCTTCGTGCGGCACTCAGGTGTACGTATGAAAGTAATTCGAGAGATCATCTAAAGCATAAATGCCCTGATGACGTGCCCGTCCCATCAACAGCTCTTTGGACTTTGCCCGCGCAATGACCTCCACATCACCACTTTCCTCCGCGGCTTCCAACTCGTCCCAGACCTCGGAGACAAAGGTTTCCAAGCACCCCTCAAGCAGCCAGATCGCCCGCTCGAAAGGCGGTGTACCTCTCATCGGTTTTTCAATAATCCGGTTCAGGGTCTGCTGCAATCGTTCGACATGCTCCGGGTAGTCCTTGAGCATCTTGCGGAGTTGCCGTGGCACGGGCGGCGGGGGAGGCATCGGCATGTCGGACATCTCTTCGTGCGGCGCTCAGGTCTTATACAAGGTTTCTGAACGTAGTGTCAACGATCAGCATTTCTTGCCGGAGACGGTGGCTTCGAGCAGTTCGTCGGCCCATTGACTCGCATCGGGGTGAGTGTCGCCAGACCACGTGTAGGGGTGGGTTCGCTGGAATTCTTTGGCCTGGGGGTGGAAATTACGAAGCTCGTTAGGATCAATCGGCACAACGTTATAAAAGAACTCTGCTTTAGCCGACTTGACGAGCCCACCTTTACCAGAGCCCGGTTGGCCGCCCAACAAAATTGCTTTGGGCCTTTCATACGAGTTCGCGGTACGCAACCCACTCTCCGGAAGGATTCGTTCTGCAAGAATACGAGCATGCCTTTCAGGCTCAAGATGACCTGTGAGCCCATTCATTTGAAAGCCTCCTTATATGCTTGGAAGTAGGCCCATAGATCCTCCAAATTCAACATACCCCCACCGCCAGACCGTGCACGGAACATCAGTCGTATCTTCTCTTCGGCCGGCGCAATGGCCTCCGCATCACCACGCTCCTCCGCAGCGTCCAACTCGTCCCGGGCCTCGAAGATAAAGGTTTCCAAGCACCCCTCAAGCAGCCAGATCGCCCGCTCGAAAGGCGGTGTACCTCTCATCGGTTTTTCAATAATCCGGTTCAGGGTCTGCTGCAATCGTTCGACATGCTCCGGGTAGTCCTTGAGCATCTTGCGGAGTTGCCGTGGCACGGGCGGCGGGGGAGGCATCGGCATGTCGGACATCTCTTCGTGCGGCGCCCAGGTCTTGTACAAGGTTTCTGAGCGTAGTGTCAACGATCAGCATTTCCTGCCGGAGACGGTGGCTTCGAGCAGTTCGTCGGCCCATTGACTCGCATCGGGGTGAATGTCGCCAGACCACGTGTAGGGGTGGGTCCGCTGGAATTCTTTGGCCTGGGGGTGGAATTCACGGAGGGCATCGGGATCGCCGGTAACTGCATTGCCATGCAATACCCGGCGCAGGGTTCCGGGTGCGGAACTTTTCGTATTTTGGAATGGTTCCCGCGAGGCTCGCCCGCCTCGATTTTCATTATTCCGTTGGAAATCCCAATCTCCACGTTACGCGCCGAGCCATATTTACCAGCCGTGTGCTGCACGCCAGATTCCGATTTTCATCATCGAGCGATGCCGGCATTTTCGCCGTCATGCATGAAATGACCTTCGCGCAGGAAGCGGCTGGCCTGAGTCACCGCGACATCGGAGAAAATCAGGCCGCTGTGGCTGGCGTGGATCGTCACGTGATCGGTCAGGCCGTCGATACGGGTTTCCGGTAACGCCACCGTGCCATCGTGGGCGCAGTCGAATTTCGCCACCACGCCGCCCAATCCGAGCGGTCTGCACCCGGCGACCATCCCGACTTCGATACCCGGCGGCAGCATGCGCGCGCCCTCCAGCAGCAGCGGCAAATGCCGGCCCAGCAGTTTGCCGCCGGCGGGAATCCGTGTCCGCACGCCATCGGCGGCGCGGCTGCCGGCCAGCGGCGTGCCGAGGCAGACGATGCGGCCGAGCCGCTCGCCGCCGACGCGCGCGGCCGCCCGCAAGGCCAGCAATCCGCCCAGGCTGTGGGCGACGACGTGGCTGCCGGGACGGGTGGTGAATTCCTCCGCCAGCCGTTCCACCACACTGTCGGTATCTTCCAGCAGGCTGTAATAGCCGAGCGGCGCGGCATCGAACCCCCGGCTCTTCAGCCGGGTGGCGAACCAGCGCATCGCCGGCGCGTGCATCCACAGGCCGTGCAGCAGGACGACGCGGGGTGGGGCTGAAGACATGCCGGGCGATGCCGCGCGCGCCTCAGAGGGATTTGCGCAGGATGAACTCAAGGTCGCGCGCCGCGCCGACGGCGTAGAAATACTCGCCGGCCTTCTCGTAGCCGTGGCGGGCGTAGAACCGTTGCGCACCGAGGTTCTCGCTCCACACGCCGACCCAGATCGCCGCCGGGCCGTTGCGGCGCATCCAGTGTTCGGCCTCGGCAAACAGCTTGGCGCCCCAGCCGCCGTTTTGCATCGGTTGGCGCAGATAGAGCCGCTTCAGCTCCAGGTCGCCCGGCCGCACTTCGTCGTGCGGCAGGCCGCAGGGGCCGGCGAAGACGTAGCCCCAGGCGTCGCCTGGGGTGTCTTCCAGCAGCCAGGCGGCGGCGCCCTGCTCTTCCAGCGCATCGCGGTATTTCTCCGGCGCATAGGTGGAATCGAGATACCAGGCCAGGTCTTCCGGCGTGTAGAGATGACCGAAGGTATCGACGAAGGTGTCGCGGGAGATCGCCGAGAGGAGGTCGGCATCGGCGGCGGTGGCGCGACGGATTCGCGGGGAGTTCGATGAGGCATTCATGCTTGCAGTTCGGGGTGGCGTATCTGGCCTTCGCCGACGACGACGAAGCGCTCGATGGTGAGGGAATCCGCGCCCATCGGCCCGTAGGCGTGCAGGCGGGTGGTGGAAATGCCGATTTCGGCGCCAAGGCCGAGTTCGCCGCCATCGTTGAAGCGCGAGGAGGCGTTGACCATCACCGCCGAGGCGCGCGTGCCGCGTATGAAGGCTTCGGCGGCGGCGGGCTCCGCGGTGGCGATGACCTCGGTGTGGTCGGAGCCGTGGCGGGCGATGTGGGCCAGCGCGGCGTCGAGGTCGTCGACCACGCGCACGGCGATGATCGGCGCGAGGAATTCGGCGGCGTAATCGGCCTCGGTCGCGGCGCCGATGCCGTCGTCGAACGCGCGCGCGCGTTCGCAGCCGCGCACCTCGATGCCATGCGCGGCCAGCGCCCGCAAGGCCGGGGGCAGGAAGGCATCGGCGATGTCGGCGTGCACCAGCAGGGTCTCCAGGGCGTTGCAGACGCCCGGGCGCGAGGCTTTTCCGTCGATCAAGAGGCGCAATGCCGTGGCCGGATCGGCGGCACGATCGACGTACAGATGGCAGACGCCCTTGTAGTGCTTGATGACCGGCACCCGCGCATGCTCGGCGACGAAACGGATCAACGATTCGCCGCCGCGCGGGATGGCGAGATCGACGAGATCGGATAGTTGCAGCAGCTCCACCACATGCGTGCGCGCCGTGTCCTCGACCAGGCTCACGGCGGCCTGCGGCAGGCCCAGCGCGCGCAGGGCGCGATGCAGGCGGGCGGCGATGGCGGCATTGCTGGCGCGCGCCTCGGAGCCTCCGCGCAGCAGCACCGCGTTGCCGGCCTTGAGGCAGAGCGCGGCGGCATCGGCGGTGACGTTGGGCCGCGATTCGTAGATCATCGCGACGAGGCCGAGCGGCAGCCGGCGGCGCTCCACCACGATGCCGTTCGGACGCGTCTCGCGCGCGCCGGTCTTCGCCAGCGGGTCGGGCTGAGCGGCGATGGTGTCGAGCGCGGCGGCGATCGCTTCGACCCGCGCCGCATCCAGCCGCAGCCGATCCCGCATCGCCGGCGACAGCCCGGCCGTGGCGGCGCGCGCCATGTCCTGGGCGTTGGCGGCCAGGATCGCCTCCTCTCCGGCGCGCAATTCCGCCGCCATGCGTTCGATCAGGCGCTGGCGGCGCTCGCCATCGGTCATCGCCATCGTCCGCGCGGCCTCGCGAGCCGCCTCGGCCAGCCCGCGCACATAGCCTTCGGCCATCATGTCTTCTCCTTGCGAATCCGCACCAGGTCGTCGCGGTGGATCACCGCCTCACCGTAGCGGAAACCAAGCAAGCTTTCGATCTCGCGGCTGTGGCGGCCGGCGATCCGGCACAGGTCGGCGGCCGCGTACTGCGCCAGCCCGTGCGCGAGCGGCGCGCCATCCGGCCCGCGCACTTCGACCACATCGCCCCGGCGAAAGCCGCCCTCGACCTTGCGCACGCCGCCGGGCAACAGCGAAGCGCCCCGGCTCGCCAACGCTTCGGCGGCGCCTGCATCGACCTCCAGCCCCCCGGCGAGTGGCGCGTGCCGCAGCCACTGCTTGCGTGCGCCGAGGCGCTCGCCGGCCGGTTCGACCAGCGTGCCATGCAGGCGGTCGTGCGCGAGCGCGGCGACGGTTTCCGCCGCGCGGCCGCTGAACAGCGCGGTGGCGATGCCGGCATCGGCCGCCTTGGCCGCCGCCTGCAACTTGGTGCGCATGCCGCCGGTGCCGAGCACGCTGCCCGCGCCGCCGGCGAGCGCCAGCAATGCCGGGGTGACGGCCTCCACCCGCATGACCGGCCGCGCGGCCGGGTCGTGCCGTGGATGGCCGTCGTAGAGGCCGCCGATATCGGTGGCGATCAGCAACAGTTCGGCATCCACCAGTGAGGCGACCGCGGCGGCCAGATTGTCGTTGTCGCCCAGCTTGAGTTCGTCCACCGCCACGGTGTCGTTCTCGTTGACCACCGGTAGCGCGCCCAGCCGCAGCAGTTCGCGCAGCGTGCCGCGGGCGTTGAGCCAGCGGCGGCGGTCGCGCAGGTCGTCGTGGGTCAGCAGCACCTGCGCCACCGGCAGGGGCAGAAGCGATTGCCAGAAGCCGATCAATGCCGCCTGCCCGAGCGCCGCCAGCGCCTGCCGCTGCGACAGGCCATCGCCGGCGCCGCGCGCGCGGGCGCGGCCGGCCGCCACCGCCCCCGAGGACACCAGCACGACCTCGCGGCCCCGGGCCAGCGCATCGCCGATGAAGGCGGCCAGCGCCATGGCGTGTTCCGGCGCCAAGCCGCCGGCCGGATCGGCCAGCAGGCCGCTGCCGACCTTCAGCACCGCGCGGCGCCAGGGCGGCAAAGGCTGGGCGGCGAAGCCGGCGCTCATGCCGCCTCCGCGCCAACGCCCGCGGCCGGGCGGGCCGGCATCGGCATTCTCGGCGGGCGGGCGATCCGGCGCATGCCACAGGATGTGCGCATGCGCCACGACATGGCAAGCCTCAGCGGGCCTCGGCCTCGGCCTCGCGCACGCCGACGTGCACCTCGGCCAGTTGCCTGTCCGGCACCGGCGAGGGCGCGCCGGTCATCAGGCATTGCGCGCCGGTGGTCTTGGGGAAGGCGATGACATCGCGGATCGACTCGGTGCCGGCCATCAGCGCGGCGATGCGGTCGATGCCGAAGGCGATGCCGCCGTGCGGCGGCGCGCCGTATTTAAGCGCATCGAGCAGGAAGCCGAACTTCGCCTCGGCCTCTTCCGCGCCGATGCCGAGCAGCTCGAACACCGCGCGCTGCATCTCCGGGCGATGGATACGGATCGAGCCGCCGCCGATCTCGTTGCCGTTGAGCACCATGTCGTAGCCGCGGCTGACCGCCGTGGCCGCGTTGGCGCGTAGCGCGTCGATGCTGTCCACGGCGGGCGCGGTGAACGGGTGATGCAGGGCGACGTGGCGACCTTCTTCCTCGTCCCACTCGAACATCGGGAAATCGGTGATCCAGAGCGGCTTCCAGCCCGCTTCGACCAGCCCCAGATCCTTGCCCAGCTTCAGCCGCAGCGCGCCCATGAAATCGCTGGCGGTCTTGTACTCGGCCGCGCCGAAGAAGATCGCATCGCCGTCCCCGGCGCCGGTGGCTTCGAGGATCGCGGCGAGCGTGACGTCGTCGAGGAACTTGGCGATCGGCGAATTGACGCCCTCGCGGCCCTTGGCCTTGTCCTCCACCTTCACCCACGCCAGCCCCTTGGCGCCGAATTTGGCGGCGTGGGCGGCGAGTTCGTCGATCTGCTTGCGGCTCAGCTTCGCCGCGCCCGGCGCGCGCAGCGCGATCACCCGGCCATCGGCGGCGTTGGCCACGTCGGCGAACACTTTGAATTCGCAGCCCTTCACCCACTCGGCGACGTCGGTGAATTCCATCGCGATGCGCAGGTCGGGCTTGTCCGAGCCGTAGCGGCGCATGGCCTCGGCCCAGCTCATGCGCGGGAAGGGGTCGGCCAGCTCGACGCCGATCACCTCGCGAAACACCTCGCGGATCATCGCCTCCACCGTGTCCTGCACGTCACGCTCCTCCACCCAGGCGAACTCCATGTCAAGCTGGGTGAATTCAAGCTGGCGGTCGGCCCTGAGCGCCTCGTCGCGGAAGCAGCGGGCCATCTGGTAGTAGCGGTCGAAGCCCGCCATCATCAGTATCTGCTTGAAGAGCTGCGGCGACTGCGGCAGCGCGTAGAACTCGCCCGGGTGCATGCGCGCGGGGACGAGAAAATCGCGCGCGCCCTCGGGCGTGGCCTTGGTGAGGATGGGCGTCTCGATATCCTGGAAACCGCGCGCATCCAGCCAGGCGCGCAAGGCGCTGACCAGCTTGGTGCGGGTGCGCATCTTGCGCTGCATCTCCGGCGCGCGCAGGTCGAGATATCGGTACTTGAGGCGGGTGTCCTCGCCCGGATTCTCGTGGTGGTGGAACGGCAGCGGCGCGGCCTTGTTCAATACCTCGATCTTCTCGGCCAGCACTTCCACCCGGCCGGTCCTGATCTTGTCGTTGACGCTGTGGCGCGCGCGGACGGTGCCGGTGATGCGCAACGCATCCTCGTAGCCCACTTCGGCGGCGTTCGCCAGCACCTCGGCATTGCCGGGGGCCTCCGACGGCTCGGCCACCACCTGCACGATGCCTTCGTGATCGCGCAGATCGACGAAGACGAGGCCGCCCATGTCGCGGGCGACGTCGGCCCAGCCGCAGAGGGTGACGGTCCGGCCGATCAACGATTCGTCGATCAGGCCGCAGAAATGGGTACGCATGGACATGGGGAATTCCGCTGATATCGAGGGCGAAGCAAGCCCGATAGTCTAGTCGCTCCGGCCCGCGCCGCGGCTTAGTCCGCCTTGGCCGCCGGCGTCGACCCGGCGCTGGCCGGGGCCGGCGCGGACTTCGCCCCCTCGCCGCCTTCGCCCGCCAGGTTGCGCCGCTTGTCGCCCTGTTTCTTGAAATCGGTCTCGTACCAGCCGCCGCCGGCCAGGCGGAACGAGGGCGCGGTCACTTGCCGATGCACCCGGCCCTCGGCCCCGCAATCCGGGCAGGCGATGGGATCGGGGTCGGAAAGCTTTTGCAGCTTGTCGAAACGGTGCCCGCAGGCGTCGCAGGCAAAGGCATAGATCGGCATATGTCGGCTTGCAATCACGAAAAACACGCCGCCAGTGTGGGGGCGCGACAGCGCAACATCAAGATTTCCCGCCAATCCAGCGCATTCAGGCAAAACCACAACATCTTGTGTTGACCTGATGAAAAAACCGGATATATTGGAGCCCGTCGGTTCCGGGCGTCGCAAGCGCCGGGATTAAAACGGGAAGTCCGGTGGGATCGGGAGATCGATTCCGGCACTGCCCCGCAGCGGTAATCGGGAACCCACCCGCCGTCGGCACTGGAGAGATCCGGGAAGCGGCGGGCCAGGTGGACGCGATGCGTCCGTACCCGCGAGTCCGAAGACCTGCCGACGGCCGCGCGAAGCACGACGCGCGGTGCCGGCACAGGTGTCTCCGGGGGGAGACGGCCGGCGGATCGCGCTCGGGCCACCGCCCACGCGCGGTTCGCCCGCGCCCACGCGCCCCGGAACCCGCTGCCCGAGAGGGCGATGCCGCGACACGGACGTTGCCACGTCCGCGATCGCGTCGTCTTCCGCTCACGCGTGGCTTCGAGGGAAAGCCCGCGCCCGTGCGCCCATTCACGAGAGACGCCATGAGCCAGACCGATCTTCCCGCCGTGACGCCCGTCGCCACGGGCGAAAACTTCGCCCTGACCCCACCCGCCGCCGCCCACGCCATGACCGTGACCAAGCGCAACGGCGCGCGCCAGGCGGTCGATCTCAACAAGATCGTGTTCGCCGTGCAGCGCTGCTGCGAGGGCTTGCACGCGGTCGATCCGATGCGGGTCGCCACCCGCACCATTTCCGGCCTGTACGACGGCGCGACCACGCGCGAGCTGGACGAGCTCTCGATCCGCACCGCCGCGCTTCTGATCGGCGAGGAGCCGGAATACGGCCGCCTGGCCGCGCGCCTGCTCGCCAACGTGATCGCCAAGGAAGTGGCCGGGCAGGAAATCCACGCCTTCTCGCAATCGGTCGCGCGCGGGCACGAGGTCGGCTTGATCAACGACCGCCTGATCGGCTTCGCCCAGACCCATGCGCGCAAGCTCAACGACGCCATCGACCCGGCGCAGGACCGCCACTTCGACTACTTCGGCCTGCGCACGCTCTACGACCGTTACCTGCTGCGCCACCCACACACCCGCAAGGTGATCGAGACGCCGCAGCAGTTCTTCCTGCGCATCGCCAGCGCCTTGAGCGAGGAGGTCAACGAGGCCATCGCCCTCTACCGGACGATGAGCGCGCTCGAATACATGCCCAGCTCGCCGACGCTGTTCAACGCCGGCACCCGCCACGAACAGCTCTCCTCCTGCTTCCTGCTCGATTCACCGCTGGACACGCTGGAATCGATCTACGCGAAATACGGCGACATCGCCCAGCTCTCCAAATTCAGTGGCGGGATCGGCGTCGGCTACAGCCGGGTGCGCGCGCGCGGTTCGCTGATCCGCTCGACCAACGGCCACTCCAACGGCATCGTGCCGTGGCTGAAGACGCTGGACTCCTCGGTCGCGGCGGTCAACCAGGGCGGCAAGCGCAAGGGCGCGGCCTGCGTGTACCTGGAAACCTGGCATGCCGACATCGAGGATTTCCTGGAGCTGCGCGACAACACCGGCGACGAGGCGCGCCGCACCCACAACCTCAACCTAGCCAATTGGGTGCCGGATCTGTTCATGAAGCGCGTCGAGGCCGACCAGGCATGGTCGTTGTTCGACCCGGCCGTGGTGCCGGAGCTGGTCGACCTGCACAGCGAGGCTTTCGATGCCGCCTACCTGCAGGCCGAAAAGCGCGGCCTGGCGGCGAAGAGCATCCCCGCGCGCAAGCTCTACGCGCGGATGATGCGCACGCTCGCCGAGACCGGCAACGGCTGGATGACCTTCAAGGACAAGTGCAACCGCGCCGGCAACCAGACCCTGCGCGCGCAGAACGTCATCCACCTGTCCAACCTCTGCACCGAAATCCTCGAAGTCACCTCCGCCGAGGAAACGGCGGTCTGCAATCTCGGTTCGATCAACCTGGCCCGTCATTTCGACGAGTACGGCGATTTCGATTTCGACAAGCTGGGCGAAACCGTGCGTCAGGCGGTCACCCAGCTCGACCGCGTGATCGATCTCAACTTCTACCCGATCGAAACCGCGCGGCGCGGCAATCTGCGCTGGCGGCCGGTGGGCCTGGGCTGCATGGGTCTGCAAGACGCCTTCTTCAAGAAGCGGCTGGCCTTCGACAGCGAGGAGGCGCGCGCGCTGTCGAGGCGGATTGCCGAGACCATCTATTTCCACGCACTGGAGGCGAGCTGCGAGCTGGCGCGAGAAAAGGGCGCGCACCCGAGCTTCGGCGACACCCGCGCTTCCACCGGCGAGCTGCAATTCGATGCCTGGGGCGTGACGCCCGAGAACGCCGAACGCTGGGACGGCCTGCGCGCGCGCATCCAGCAGCACGGGCTGCGCAACTCGCTCCTAATCGCCATCGCGCCGACCGCGACCATCGCTTCCATCGTCGGCTGCTACGAATGCGTGGAGCCGCAGATCAGCAACCTGTTCAAGCGCGAGACGCTCTCCGGCGACTTCCTTCAGGTCAACCGTTACCTGATCGACGAGCTGAAGAAGCTCGGCCTGTGGACGGCGGAAATGCGCGACGCGATCAAGCTGGCCGAAGGCTCGATCCAGGGCATCGCCGACATCCCCGAATCCCTGCGCACGGTGTACCGCACCGCCTGGGAAATTCCGATGCGCTCGCTGATCGACATGGCCGCCGAGCGCGGCGCTTTCATCGACCAGTCCGCCTCGCTCAATCTCTTCATGGAAAGCCCGAACATCGGCGCGCTGTCGTCGATGTACATGTACGCCTGGAAGCGCGGCATCAAGACCACCTATTACCTGCGCTCGCGCCCGGCCACCAAGATCGCCAAGACCACGGTGTCGGCCTACACCCCGACGCAGGCGGTGGCCTGCTCCCTTGAAAATCCCGAAAGCTGCGAGGCTTGCCAATGAACGCGCGCCAACCCCATCTGCTCGACCCCGGTTTCGAACTGACCCTGCGCCCGATGCGCTACCCGCAGTTCTACGAGATGTACCGCAACGCGATCAAGAACACCTGGACGGTGGAGGAGATCAATTTCCAGATCGACATCTCCGACCTGCACGCCAAGATGTCGCCGGCCGACCAGCATCTGATCCACCGGCTGGTGGCGTTCTTCGCCACGGGCGATTCCATCGTCTCCAACAACCTGGTGCTGAACCTCTATACCCACTTGAACGCGCCGGAAGCGCGCATGTACCTGTCGCGGCAGTTGTACGAGGAAGCCCTGCACGTGCAGTTCTACCTCACCCTGCTGGACAACTACCTGCCCGACCCGGCCGAGCGCGCGCTCGCGTTCGCGGCGGTGGAGAACATCCCCTCGATCAAGAAGAAGGCCGATTTCTGCTTCAAGTGGATCGATTCGATACAGGACCTCAAGCGCATCGAGACGCGCGAGCATCGCCGCCAGTTCCTGCTCAACCAGATCTGCTTCGCCGCCTGCATCGAGGGCCTGTTCTTCTTCGCCGCCTTCGCCTACGTCTACTACTTCCGCTCGCGCGGGCTGCTGCCGGGTCTGGCCTCGGGCACCAACTGGGTGTTCCGCGACGAGTCCTGCCACATGGAATTCGCCTTCGAATCGGTGCGCACCGTGCGCGAGGAGGAGCCGGACCTGTTCGACGAGACCATGAAACAGCAGGTCTACGACATGCTGGCCGAAGCCATCGAATGTGAAATGCAGTTCGCCGAGGACGTGCTCTCCGGCGGCGTGGCCGGTATTTCCGAGCGCGACATGCGCCAGTACCTCCAGCATTGCGCCGACCAGCATTTCGCCAAGCTCGGCATGGAGAAGGTCTACCACGTGCGCAACCCGCTGCCCTTCATGGAATTGCAGGACGTGCAGGAGCTGACCAATTTCTTCGAACGCCGGGTCAGCGCCTACCAGGTCGGTGTGCAGGGCGAAGTCGGCTTCGACCACGCGTTCTGACCGGGCCATCGCCGATGCCGCAACACAAGACGCCGCCCCCGGGCGGCGTCTTCGTTCGCGAGGCCGGCCCGTTCAGACCGCCGCCAATGCCTGCTTCAGGTCGGCGATCAGGTCATCGATGTGTTCGATGCCGACGCACAGCCGCACCGCTTCCTCGCCGACACCGGCTTTCGCCAATTCCTCCGGCGTCAACTGGCGATGGGTGGTGCTGGCCGGATGGGTAGCCAGCGATTTGTTGTCGCCGATGTTCACCAGGCGGGTGAACAGCCGCAGCGCGTCGAGGAAACGCTCGCCCCCCTTGCGCCCGTCATCGCCGGCAATGCCGAAGGTCAGGAGGCCCGATGCGCGGCCGCCGTGGAGCCTCCGCGCCAGCGCATGATCGGGGTGGTCGGGCAAACCGGCATAACGCACCCAGGCCACCTTGGGATGCGCCTTCAGGTATTCCGCCACCTTCAAGGTGTTCTCGCAGATGCGCTCCAGCCGCAACGCCAGCGTTTCCAGCCCCTGCAAAATCTGGAAGGCGTTGAACGGCGAGAGCGCCGCGCCGGTGTTGCGCAACGGCACCACCCGCGCCCGGCCGATGAAGGCGGCCGGCCCCAGCGCCTCGGTGAACACCACGCCGTGGTAGCTGGGGTCGGGCGCGTTGAGCTGCGGGAAACGCTCGGCATGCGCGGCCCACGGGAATTTGCCGCCATCGACGATCAGCCCGCCAATCGAGGTGCCGTGGCCGCCGATGTATTTGGTCAGCGAATGCACCACGATGTCGGCGCCGTGCTCGATCGGGCGCAGCAGATACGGCGAGGCCACCGTGTTGTCGACGATCAGCGGAATGCCATGGCGATGCGCCAGTTCCGCCAGTGCCGGGATATCGGCGAGCTTGCCGGACGGGTTGCCGATACTTTCGACGTAGATCGCCTTGGTGCGCGCATCGATCAGCGCCTCGAAGGCGGCCAGGTCGTTGTCATCGGCAAAACGCGCCTCGATGCCGAAGGCCGGCAGATGGTGGGCGAACAGCGTCCAGGTGCCGCCGTAGAGCGAAGCCGCGCTGACGATGTTGTCGCCCTGCCCGGCAATGGTCTGGATCGCATAGGTGATCGCCGCCTGCCCCGAGGCCAACGCCAGCCCGGCGATGCCGCCTTCCAGCGCGGCGAGGCGTTCCTCCAGCACCGCATTGGTCGGGTTGGTGATGCGGGTATAGATATTGCCCGGCACCTTCAGGTCGAACAGGTCGGCGCCATGCTGGGCGCTGTCGAAGGCATAGGCGGCGGTCTGGTAGATCGGCACCGCCACCGCCTTGGTGGTCGGGTCCGGACTGTAGCCGGCATGCAGGGCGAGGGTTTCGAAACGTTGGCTCATGGGGCGACTTCGCTGCGACGTGGGAAGGCCACCCTAGCACAATAAATCTCTCCATACGAATGAAGCGATATATTTACATCGCATCCCTCGACGCCCCGCCCACATGGGCGCGAACGAAACAGGCGCCCCGGGGAGCGCCTGCTGGTTTCGGTTCGTTTGCCGAAGCGGTTTGGACTACCAACCCCAGGGCGTCGGCGGCGGATCGACCGGGCGGGTCAGGTCGAATTCCACCTTGAACAGGCGACCGTTGGGGCGCGACAGTTCGTAGACGAAAGTGCGGGGATGGATTTCCATCGCCCAGGTGTTCTCCACCGAGGCGTTCAGGCCCTCTTTTTCGAACAGGGCGATGGATTCGGCATCCACCGGAAATGCCTGGCGCGTGGCGCTGCCGGCATGCCGGCTGTCGCCGCCGTACATGGTCATCGCGTCGGGGCTGCCATCCGCGTGCCGATGGTCGTGTTTGAGGCGCAGGCCGTGGTCGAGCCGGGTCAGTATCCACGTCCGCGAATGGTCGTCGCCGACGTGGAAGGGCACTTCGAGGCGTTGCCCGGGGTCGTCGCAGCCGCGCACATGCATCACCAGGCGTTTGCCTTCGAAGGCATCGGGGGTGGCGGATTTCGGCGTGTTGGCGACGATCCTGCCTTCGTACGCCTTGCCGCAGTGGGCGGCGACATGGGCCATGAAGGTATCGGCCGGGGCTTGTCCGGTGGCGGTGGCCGGCACGGCGGCGGCATCGGCCACGGGCATGGAGCGGGAGGGCGCGCAGGCGGCCAGCGCCAACGCGAGCGGGGAGGCGGCGAGAAGGGTTTTCGTGTTCATTGCCGCACCCTAACCCGCCGATCCGGCCGGGGCAAACCGGCACGCGCGAGGCGCTGGTGGAAACGCCGGCGTCACGGACGCGGGGTTCATCGCGCTACGGTTTCCGCATCAGCCGTAGAGCGCCAGCAGCGCTTCCTCGGCCGCCTCCAGTTCGGCGCGCAATTGCATCTGCGCGCGGCCCAGATCGGCCACCTTGCCGGTATCGGAATACACCGCGGGGTCGGCCAGCGCGGCCTCGCATTCGGCCAGTTCGCCGGTGAGCCGCTCCACCCGCGCCTCGGCTTCCTTCAGCTTGTGCGGGTTGATCCTGGCCGGTTTTTTCGCTGGCGTTCCCGCCGCGGGGGGCGCCGGCGCCGGTACGGGCACGGGGGGCTTCGCGTCGGCCTTCGCCTCGCCCGCGGCCGGACGCGCGCGCAGCCAGGCGGCGTAATCGTCGAGATCGCCGTTGAACGGTTCGACCACGCCGTCGTGAACGCGCCAGAACGCATCGCACACCAGGCCGATCAGATGGCGGTCGTGGCTGACCATGACGATGGCGCCATCGAAATCGCTGAGCGCTTCGGCCAGTGCTTCGCGCATTTCCAGGTCGAGATGGTTGGTCGGCTCGTCGAGGAGCAGCACGTTGGGCTTGCGCCAGGCGATCAGGGCCAGCGCGAGGCGCGCTTTCTCGCCACCGGAGAAATTGTCGATGGCCTCGAAGGCGCGGTCGCCCGGGAACTGCCAGCGGCCAAGGAAGTTGCGGAAGTCCTGGGTGGAGGTCTCCGGCGAAATGTCCTTCAGATGGTCGATGGGCGAAGCGCCTTCCACCAGCGATTCCACCGTGTGCTGGGCAAAGTAGCCGATCACCAGGTCGGGATGCGCCACGCGTTCGCCGGCCATCGGCGCGAGTTCGCCCACCAGGGTCTTCACCAAGGTCGATTTGCCGGCGCCGTTCGGCCCCAGCAGGCCCACCCGGTCGCCCGCCTCCAGCGCGAAGCCGACATCGGCGAGGATGCGCGCGCGTGCGCCGTAACCGGCATCGACATGGCGAAGGCCAAGCAGCGAATTGGGCATCCTCGCCGGCTCGGGGAAATCGATGTGCAGCGCGCGTTCGGCGCGCACGGCCTCGGTACCGGCGAGCTTTTCCAGCCGCTTCATGCGGCTTTGCGCCTGCCGCGCCTTGCTGGCCTTGGCTTTGAAGCGGTCGATGAACTTTTGCAGGTGGGCGCGTTCGGCCTGTTCCTTCTCGAAGGCGATCTGCTGCTGGCGCAGGTGCTCGGCGCGCTGGCGCTCGAAGGCGGTGTAGTTGCCGGCGTAGAGTTTGGCCCGGCCTTCATGCAGGTGCAGGATGTGGGTGGTGACGTTGTCGAGGAACTCGCGGTCGTGGCTGATGACGAGCAGGGTGCCGTCGTAGCGGCGCAGCCAGTCTTCCAGCCAGACCACGGCGTCGAGGTCGAGGTGGTTGGTGGGTTCGTCGAGCAGCAGCAGGTCGCTCGGCATCATCAGCGCGCGCGCCACGTTGAGGCGCACGCGCCAGCCACCGGAAAAATCGGCGACCGGCTTTTCGTGCGTCCCGGCCGGAAAACCCAGGCCGTGCAGCAGGCGTCCGGCGCGGGCATCGGCGTCGTAGCCGTTCAATTCGGCAAGCCGGTGGTGCGCTTCGGCCACCGCCTCCCAATCCTCGTTCGCCATCGCCTCGCGTTCGGCGCGCACGGCGGCATGCAGTTGGTCGTCGCCGGACATCACGAAATCCAGCGCCGGCTCGGGCAGGTGCGGGGTTTCCTGCGAGACGCTGGCGATGCGCGCCTTGCCGGGCAGGTCCAGGTCGCCTCGATCCGGCTCCACCTCGCCCAGGAGCGCGGCGAACAACGAAGACTTGCCGGCACCGTTGCGGCCGACCACGCCAACGCGATGGCCGGCATGGAGCGCCAGATCGACGTCGGACAGCAGCAGGCGTTCGCCACGCCTGAGGGCGAAATTACGGAAGGAAATCATGCGCGAATTCTAGGGCCTGCCCGCGTACCCGTACATGACGCGCCCGTTTGAGAAACCGCTACCCATCCGAAGACTCCGCGCGCCCGCGAATGGCCACGCGCGAACTCGTTACCCAGGCGGCGGATTCACGCGGGCCAGATTCGGACACTCGGGCACTGGCGGGGCCGGCAACGCCAGGTAGGCGTTGTCCAGGCTTTCCCGGGGCCGGTTGCGCGCCGGTCCGGTGTCAGCGGCCCGTATCGCGGGTTTCCCTCAGGTAGTGGCGCTTGTGCGGGTGCTTGACCCAACGCACCTTCACTTCCGGGTCGACGGCCAGGAGCGCGTCGACCAGTTGATCGGCATACCACTTGATGGAATCGAAGGCATCCTCGCCGCTGGAGTGCAGGTATACCGACATCGCCGGCTGGCCACCTTGCCGATCTTCCGCATGCATCCGGATGCCGCCTTCGTAGGCGATGGCGATTTCCTCGCCATCCACGCGGGCGACGCTCTGCGTTTTGCCGGCCAACCAGACGGCGAGCGCCGCGCGCACCTCGGCCGGGCGCGTGGTCCACGGCTGCGCTTCCAGCAGGACGTCGCTCCATACGTTCCAACGCCAGTGGCGATAGCCCCAGCTATAGTCCAACGGCCAGCGCAGGGGGCTTCTCGGGCGGTAACGGGCCATCGATGTTCTCCTTTGGGTCAACGGGCGAGTGTAAGGGCCATCGCCACCAGCATGACGGCTTCGGCCAGCTCGGCCAGCGCGCCGGCGGTATCGCCGGTGAAGCCGCCCAGCCGCTTCATCACCGCGCGCCGCCACAGCGCGAACAGCGACAGCCCGGCCAACAGCGCGACGACACCGGGCCGGCCCGCCACGGCGGCGACCAGCATGGCGAACGCGCAGGCCAGCCAGCAGGCGATGCGCGGCGCGTCCGCCAGAGCCGCTCCCATGCCGCCGCCGCGGACGTAGGGCGTGGTGAGGAAGGCCAGCACCAGCCACGTGCGCGCAAGCATCGGGGCGATGAGCACGGCCGGCCACGCGGCGGGCGGCAGGCTGGCCAGCGCGGCGAACTTGAGCAGCAGCACCAGCACCACGGCGGCCACGCCCACCGGGCCGCTGGCCGGGTCCTTCATGATGGCGAGGGTCTTCTCCCGGTTGCCCAGGCCGCCGACCCAGGCGTCGGCACTGTCGGCCAGTCCATCCAGATGCAGCGCGCCGGTCAGCATCACCCAGGCGGCGAGCACGATGGCGGCGGCCAGTAACGGCGGCGCGGCGCCGAGCGATCCGCCGATGCCAAGCAGAACCGCGCCGATCAACGCGCCCACCGGCGGATAAAACGGCAGCGACCCGCGGCGCGCGCCGGCATCCCCGAATACCCGCGCCGGCACCGGGATGCGAGTAAGAAAGCCGAGCGCGTGGAGGAACGCCCGCATCATGGCGCCCGTGGCAGGCGGCGCGGTGCGCGAACGCTCCACGGCAGGCGGTGCAGGCCCGCATGCGGCACGTCGATCCCCGCCATGTCACCGTAATCGCGGCCTTCCGCCAGACAGCGCAGCAGGCGGATGGCCCCGCCATGGGTCACGACCAGGACGCGTTCGCCGGCTTGCGGCATGGCCGCGTCCAACGCGGCGCACAGGCGCTCGCCGAACTGGTGGAAGGTTTCGCCGCCGGGCGGCGGGTTCGCCACCGGGTCGCGCCAGAACGCGGCCAGCGCTTCGCCCTGTTCTTCCGCCAGGGTCTCGATCGGCACGCCCTGCCAATCGCCGAAATGGTATTCGGCCAGCCGCGCATCGATGCTCAGGGCAAGCCCGCGCCGGGCGGCCAGTTCGCGGGCGAACCCGGCACAGCGGCGCAACGACGAAGAGACGATGCGGTCCCACGCATGCCCGGCCACGGCCGCGCGCAACTGTGCCCAGCCCTGCTCGGTGAGCGCGTCGTCGAGTTGGCCGCGATAGCTTTTCTGGCCGGTATCGCCATGCCGCAACAGGTCGAAGCCGGGCGCGATGGCGCTCATGCTTCGGAGACGCCGGCCTCGGCGAACGTCGCCATGCCCTTGTGCAGCGCGCAGGCCAGCCGCAGCAAAGGCACCGCCACCGCCGCGCCGCTGGCCTCGCCGAGGCGCATGTCCAGATCGAGCAGCGCACGCGCCCGCAACGCATCCAGCAGGCGACCGTGCCCGCGCTCCTGCGAACGGTGCGCGTACAGCAGCCAATCCGCCACTTGCGGCTGGATGCGCACGGCGGCGAGCGCGGCGGCGGTGGCGATGAACCCATCCACCAGCACCGGCAGCCCTTCCTGCGCGGCGGCGATGTAGGCGCCGGCGAGCGCGGCGATCTCGAAGCCGCCGAGCCGGCGCAGCATTTCCCGCGCGCTTCCGGCATCGCCGTGCAAGGCCAGCGCGCGGGCGACGACTTCGGCCTTGCGCTGGATGCCGGCGGCGTCCAGGCCGGTGCCCGCGCCCGCCAGCGCCCCCGGCGCCAATCCAAGCAGGGCGCACGCCAGGGCGGTGGCGGCGGTGGTGTTGGCGATACCCATTTCGCCGCCGATGAACATCTGCGCCTTCGCCAACCTGGCCTCGCGCACGCTGTCCCGGCCCGCCACCAGCGCGACGGCGAATTGCGCATCGCTCATCGCCGCCTGTTTACAGAAATTGGATGAACTCGGCGCGATGACCGCGCGGCGGACGCCCTCGATTTCGCCGGGGTCGTTGACCGTGCCCAGGTTGACCACCTCCAGCCGCGCGCCCAGTTGCCGGGCCAACACGCTGATCGCCGCCCCGCCCCTGGTGAAGTTGCGCACCATCTCGCCGGTGACCGCCTGCGGGAAAGCGGATACGCCTTCTTCCGCCACGCCATGGTCGGCGACGAACACGCTGATCCAGACCCGATCGATGGCCGGCCGCTCCGTGTGCTGCAAGGCGGCCAGCCGGATGGCGGCGGTTTCCAGCATGCCCAGCGAACCCGGCGGCTTGGTCAGGCGGGTCTGCCGCATGCGCGCGGCCTCGTGGATGAATTCATCGGGCGATGCGCAGGGCGCATCCAGCCAATCAGGCAACATCGGGCTTTCCTTTCAGGTAAAGCGGCAATCCCGCCGCGACGAACACCACGCGCTCGCAGCGCGCGGCGATTTGCTGGTGCAGGCGCCCGGCCTCGTCGACGAAGCGGCGCGACAGCGCCCCCATCGGCACGATTCCCAGCCCCACTTCGTTGCTGACGAAAACGACCACCCCCGGCAAGGCCGGGAGGGCCGCGAGCAGCGCATCGTACTCGCACGCATGCCGGGCTTCATCCTCCAGGCCCAGCAGGTTGGACAGCCACAGCGTCAGGCAATCGACCAGCAGCAGGCGGTCATCCGCGGCGTTCGCGCACAGCGCGCGGGCCAGCGCGAGCGGCTCTTCGACCAGCCCCCACCCGGCCGGACGCCGCGCGCGATGATGCGCGATGCGCGCGCGCATTTCGCCATCGAGCGGCTCGGAAGTGGCGACGTAGACGACCTCGCGGCCGCTCTCCAGCGCCCAGGCTTCGGCCAGTGCGCTCTTTCCCGAACGCGCGCCACCGAGAATCAGGGATTTCATGCGCGCACTCCGGCCAGCCGTTCCAGCAGGGCGACATCCAGATGCGCTTCCACCGCGTCGGCCAACCGTTCGATGCCGGCTTCGCGCAGGGCGCGCAAGTCGAGCGGCCCGGCCCCGGCGCACCCCGCCCAGGCCAGGATCGCGGCCAACGCCTCCGGCGTATCGAACACGCCATGCAGATAGGTGGCGAAGATCTGGCCGTCCGCCGACAACGCGCCATCGGCGCGCCCATCCTCGAGCATGACCGGCGCGGCGGCCAGCCCGGCGCCACGGCTGACGCCGCAATGGATTTCGTAGCCGCGCACGGCGGCCTCGTGCCCCGCCAGCCGCAGCGTGCCTTGCGTGTTGCATAACTGTTTGCGGGCCTCCAGCACGGTCTCGAAATCCAGCCAGCCCAGCCCGTCGCTGCCGCCCGGTTCGCCTTCGAGGCCCAACGGGTCGTGGATCGCTCGCCCCAGCATCTGCAAGCCGCCGCAGATGCCGATCAGCTTGCCGCCATAACGCAGGTGTTTTTGCAGCACGGCCACCCAGCCATTGGCGCGCAGCCAGGCCAGATCGGCGCGGGTGGATTTCGAGCCCGGCAGGACGATCAGGTCGCAAGGCGGCGCAATTTCGCCAGCACCGACAAAACACAGCTCGACGTCGGGGTGCGCGCGCAGGGCATCGAAATCGGTGTGATTGCTGATGCGCGGCAAGGCCGGCACCACCACGCGCAACGCCGCCGCCGGCTTATCCGCCGGCAGGCGCGGCAGTGCATCCTCGGCATCCAGATGGAGCCCGTGCAGATACGGCAACACGCCGATGACCGGCTTGCCGGTTTCCCGCGTCAGCCAATCCAGGCCGGGTCGCAGGAGCGCGACGTCGCCGCGGAAACGGTTGATGACGAAACCCGCCACCCGCGCGCGTTCGCGCTCCGACAACAGCGCCAGCGTGCCCACCAGATGGGCGAACACTCCGCCGCGATCGATGTCGGCGATCAGGATCACCGGGCAATCCACCGCTTCGGCATAGCCCATGTTGGCGATGTCGTGCGCGCGCAGGTTGATCTCCGCCGGGCTGCCCGCCCCTTCGACCAACAGCAGCTCGCAGCGCTCGACCAGGCGCGCGTGCGAAGCCATCACCGCCTCGAACGCCACGCGCTTGTATTGGTGGTAGCCCACCGCATCCATGTTGCCGACCGCGCGCCCATGCACGATGACCTGCGCGCCGGTATCGGTATTGGGCTTGAGCAGCACCGGGTTGAAATCAAAGCGCGGCGCGATGCGCGCGGCCTCGGCCTGCACCGCCTGGGCGCGGCCGATTTCCCCGCCATCCACGGTCACGGCGGAGTTGAGCGCCATGTTCTGCGGCTTGAACGGCGCCACCTTGACGCCGCGCCGCGCGGCCCAGCGGCAAAGCGCCGTGACCAGCGCGCTCTTGCCCGCATCCGACGTGCAACCCTGCACCATCAGCACGCGCGCGCTCACCGGCCAAGCTCCGCCAACGCCGCGTCCAGACGCGCAAGCTCGCCGTCGTCGGCGCACAGGCCGAAGCGCAGGCTGGCCGGCGTCTCGAACAAGCGGGTGAGAATGCCCCGGCGGCACAGCGCATCGTGCAGCCCGGCGGCGCGCGTATCGCACCGCCAATGAAAATACGCACTGGACGCGGTGGGCGTCAGGCGATGGCGACGCAGCACCTCGCCTAGTTCCGCGCTGCGCGCCCGCAACCATGCGCGCTGCGATGCCTGCCATTCGACATCGCGAAGCGCCTGCGCCACCGCCCAGCGCGAAGGCCCGGCCAGCGCCCACGGCCCGAGTTTTTCGCCGAGCTTGTCGAGAATCGCCGGGGACGCGCAGACGAACCCCGCCCGCGCGCCAGCCATGCCGAAGAACTTGCCGACCGAGCGCAGCACGACCAGACCGCCGCGCCCGGTTTCGCCGCACAGGCTGTGCCCTGGCGTGGCGTCCATGAAGGCTTCGTCGACCACCAGCCAGCCGCCGCGCGCGGCAAGCCCGGCGTGCAGATCGAGCAATCCGGCGCTGGTGAAAGTATCGCCCCCCGGATTGTTGGGATGGATCAGTACGACGACGTCGAAGCGCACCGCCTCGGCCAGGAGCCGCGCCGCCGGCAGCGTTTCCACCGCGTGCCCGGCCTGCCGCCAGGCGTGCGCATGCTCGGCGTAGCCCGGCGCGATCACGCCCACCCGCGAAGGCCCGCGCAGCCGCGGCAAAGCCTGGATCGCCGCCTGCGAACCGGCGACCGGCAGCAATACGGGCGCGCCGTAGAAACGGCGGGCGGCGTCGATCAGGCCATCCTCGTCCTCGGGCAGCCGCTGCCAGAGGCGCGGCGGCACCGGCGGCACCGGATACGCGCGCGGGCTGATGCCGGTGGAAATATCCAGCCAACGCGCCGGCGCGATGCCATACCGATGGGCCGCGCGCAGCAAACGCCCGCCATGTTCAAGCATGACCGCTCCGCGCCAGCAACGCCGATCGCGCCACGCCGGCGAAAAACGAATCGAACGACAGCTCGACCAACGCGATGCCGATCAGCCACGGCCAGACACTGCGACGCACCAGCGCCAGCGCATCGCATATCGCCCGCGCATCCGGCGCGCGGCCCGCGCCCAGCGGCGGCCGCTCGCTCATCACCCCGTGATAGGGCGCGGCACCGCCCAGCCGCACGCCGATCGCGCCCGCGCCGGCGGCCATCACCGGGCCGGCATTCGGGCTTTTCCAGCGCACGCCTTGCCCGCGCCAGCAGCGCAGCGCGCGCCGGGTCCGGCCGCAAAGCGCGTAAGCCAGGGCGGTCAGCCGCGCCGGGATGAAATTGAGCACGTCGTCGATGCGCGCCGCCGCCCAGCCGAAGTGGCGGTATCGGTCGTTGCGGTAGCCCCACATCGCGTCCAGCGTGTTGGCCAGGCGGTAGAGCAGCGCGCCGGCGGGGCCGAGGACGGCGAACCAGAAGATCGCGCCGAATACCGCATCGGCGCCGTTTTCCAACACCGATTCGGTGGCCGCGCCCGCCACCTGCTCGGCCGAGAGCGCATCGACATCACGGCTGACCACGCGGCCAACGGCCGCGCGCGCGGCGGCGAGGTCTTCGCGCAGCAGCGCGTCGATCACCGGCCGGGCGTGCTGGCCCAGGCTTTTCAGGCCAATGGCCAGGTACAGCACCGCCACCGCGAACGGCCAGTAAAGCCAACCCGATATCGCATCCAGCCCATGCGCCGCCAGCGCGCACAGCGCCACCCAGGGCGAGACCGCCAGCACCCACGCCAGCACGCCGGCAGCCCGCGAGTCACGGTGCCGACGCCGTTCGATACCGCCCGCCCAGCGCCCGAACGCCACCAGCGGATGCGCACTGCGCGGCTCGCCGAGCAGTGCGTCGAGAACGATGGCGGCAAGGATCGCGGGCCAGGCCATGCCGACTACAGCTCGACGCCTTTCTGCGCCTTGATCCCGGCCTTGAAGGCGTGCTTGACCAGGCGCATCTCGGTCACCGTGTCGGCCGCCTCGACCAGCGCGTCGGGCGCCCCGCGTCCGGTGATCACCACGTGCTGGCGCATGGGACGCGCGGCCAATGCGGCAAGCACCTCATCGACCTCGACATAGGTCTTGACCAGCGCGATGTTCAGCTCGTCCAGCAGGACGAAATCGAAGGAGGCATCGGCCAGCATCGCCCGGGCCATCCCCCAGGCCGCCTGCGCGGCGGCGACGTCGCGTTCGCGATCCTGGGTTTCCCAGGTGAAGCCCTCGCCCATCACGTGGTAGGCCAGTTCGTGCTCGGGGAAGCGCCGGAAAAAGGCTTCCTCCCCCGTGGAGAAACTGCCCTTGATGAACTGCACCACGCCACAGCGGAACCCGTGGCCGAGCGAGCGCGCCAGCATGCCGAAGCCGGACGAGCTCTTGCCCTTGCCGTTGCCGGTGTTGACCACCACCACGCCCCGGTCGATGGTGGCGCGGGCGATGCGGCGATCGACCAGCGCCTTCTTCCGCTGTGCGCGCTCGCGGTGGTACGCCTCCAGGCTCAACGGCTCCTTGCCCATCGCGGTTCAGGCGCGGGCGATACGCGCGCCGCCACGTCCGGCGAGCGCGCTGGCCACCGCCCAGGCGGCCAGCCCCACGCCGACGTACAACGTGGCCACGCGAACGTACGACGGCCCCCATTGCCAAACCCGGGCGACGTATTGCGCCCAGTGTGGATCGGGGTAGCGCCCGCCCAGCCAGTAGAAAGCGCCATTGGAGATCAAGAAGGCCACGACCGCGGCGGCGAAACCGCAGGCCAGCGCCCCCGCCAGCGCGCCCGCCGAGCGGCCCAGGCGCGGGGCGTACAACCGGCCCGAATACCAGAGCGCGGCATACGAGAGCAGCAGGAAGCCGTAACCCGGCGTCACGCAGTGCGACTGGAGGAAATTTTCGCCGCGCAAAGTGATGGCGGTGAAGTCGATCCCCACCGCCAGCACCAGATAGGCCAGGAACCACGCATGCCGGCGCAACAGCAGGCCGCCGAGGAAGAACACCGCCATCGAGGCATCGTAGAGATGCAGCAGCGCGCCGATGTGCTGAAACCGGGTCAAGGTCATCGCCAGGGTCAGCGCCACGCTGACGACCAGCGTCCGGCGGGGGGGGTCATTCTGCATCGTGGTGTCTCCTCGGGATGGTGCGGGCCTATTTCGCGCCGTTGTAACGCAGGGTCATCAGCCAGGTGCGGCCGGGCTGGTTGTAGAACTCGGCGGTTTCGTAGCGTTTGTCGAACAAGTTCTCCAGCGCCAGTTGCAGCTTCCATGCCGGGGCGAACTTCCAGCCGAAACGCAGATCGGTCGTGGCATAACCACCCAGCGGCCGACGGTTGGCGAGGTCATCATAACGCCGGCCGGTGGCCACCACGCCCGCGCCCAGTTCGAAAGCGCCGAAACCGCGATCCACGTCCACGCGCGCGCTCTGGCGGGCGCGGCGCGGCAATACCTTGCCATCGTTGGCGGCGCTGAGATTGACCGGATCGAGCCAACCAAGCGCCGCATTCACGCCCCAGCCCGCCAGTTCCACGCCAGCGGACAGTTCCACGCCGCGAATCCGCGCGCGATCGACGTTGCCGGGGGCGAAGATCGACGCATCGTAGGCGATCAGCTCGGCGATGCGGGTCTCGTAGCCCTGCAAATTCCAATGGCCCCAGCCATGATCGCCGCGCAGGCCCAGTTCGAAGCTGCGGGCGCTTTCCGGCACCAGCGCCGGGTTGCCGTAGCCGGGGTAGTAAAGCTCGTTGAAGGTCGGCGCCTTGAAAGCCGTGCCGTAGCTCGCCGCGAGGCGCAGCGCGTCGGTGAGCTGCCAGCCCCACTGCAAGCCGCCGGTCGCCTTGCCGCCGAACTGGCTGCTGTCGTCATGGCGCAGGGCCAGTTGCAGCGAGTGCTGGCCGAATGCCTGCCGCCACTGCCCGAACAGCGCGCGGTTGTCGCGGCGGCTCACGCTGTAGCGGGTGTCGCTCGCAACCTCATCGCGATACCAGTCGAAGCCGGTGACGAATTCGGCCGCCCCCAGCGCGAAATCGGCCTGCACACCGGCCACGGTGCGATCGCTCTCGAACGTGCTGCGCCATTGGCCATCGTGGTAGTTCTGGCTATGGTCGTCGGCGCGGCCGACGTTGAAGCCCAGCTTGAAGGCGTCGCTGGCCCGGTAATTGGCCCGCGCGCCCAGCACCTGCTGGCGCACGTTGGCCTCGTTGACGAAAGAACCGTCGTAGCGGCTGCGGCCACGGGCGCTCAGCGCGTTCGCCTCGATATCCCACCGTTCGCCCAGCTCCAGGCCGCCTTGCGCGCTCAGCGAATTGTTGCGGTAGCCATCCAGGTCCGGCTCCCATACACGGCAGCCGGCCGCGCCGGGCGCCGGCCGGCCACGGCAGGCGTTGATGCCATCGGTCTGCTGGTGGGCGAAATTGAGCGAATACCAACCCGCCCCGCCCCGGCCGGAAACGCCGACGCCGGCCTTGCGGGTGCCCAGGTTGCCCGCCGACACGCTGAGGCTCGGCGCGAACGCCTGCCGCGGGCGACGGGTGAAAATCTGGATCACGCCACCGATGGCGTCCGAGCCGTACAGGCTGGAATACGGGCCGCGCACGATCTCGATGCGCTCGATCTGCTCCACCGGCAGATCCTGCCAGGCCACGCCGCCGGAAGTGGCCGACCCCACCCGCACCCCATCGACCAGCACCAGGGTGTGGTCGGATTCGGTTCCGCGCAGGAACAACGAAGTGTTCTTGCCCATCCCGCCGTTGTTGGCGATGGAGATGCCGGCACGCCCCTTCAACAGATCCTGCAATGAGGCCGGTTGCAGGCGCTCGATGGTCTCGCGGTCGATCACGGTGGTCGAGGCCAGGGTTTCGCGCAGCGTCTTCTCGCCACGGCTGCCCGTCACCACCACGGTGTCGAGCGATTGCGGATCGACGGCGTCGTCGGCGGAGGCATGCGCGGGCAATACGGCGGCCAGCGCCACGGCAAGCATGGCCGGACGGGCGGGAATTCGGGAAAACGTCATGGGAACTGCTCCTGCTGCCGCGCCCAACCGCGCGGACAAGGCCAAAGAGGAACACGTGGTCAGGGGCAGGCGGGGGCACTCGGCGAAAGCCGGCAACCGTCCGCATGCCCACCGCATGTCCGGTGAACCCACAGGCCGGTCTCCGGGCTTGCGAGCCAAGTCGAGGACTTGCGGAAACGACGCCTTCCCATGCGCGACGCACAGTGGCCATGGTCGTTCCTTCACTCGCTCACCGTTGCGGGGGCAGCCCCGGATTCACGCTGACGCGCTCACCGGATTCCCGTTTCAGCCAGGCGCTTGCGCGCCTCGGCCACCTGAGGCGGGCGGGATTCTAACAGAAGCCGCATGCGGCAATGGCATCCGCCTATACCAAAATCGCATCAACCAAATGCGAAACATGTGTTAAATCGAAACGACACCTCCACCTCACGGAATTTCGATGACACCTCGCCTGCTCGCCTCCGCCATCCTCGCCGCGCTCGCCCCCGGCGCCTTCACCCAGCAGAACACGCCCACCGAGACCGGCAAGCACACCCTCGACCAGGTGATCGTCACCGGCACGCGCGCCTCCCACCGCACGGTGGCCGAATCGACCGCGCCGATCGACGTGCTCACCCCAGAAACGCTCGAATCCACCGGCACCACCGAACTGGCCACCGCGCTGTCGCGGGCGTTGCCCTCGCTGAACTTCCCGCGCCCGGCGTTGACCGACGGCACCAGCGCGATCCGTCCGGCGCAGTTGCGCGGACTTTCGCCCGACCAGGTGCTGGTGCTGGTCAACGGCAAGCGTCGGCACACCTCGTCGCTGCTGAACTTGAACGGCACCATCGGCCGCGGGTCGGCGCCGGTGGACCTCAACACCATCCCGATATCGGCCATCGAGCGGGTGGAAGTGCTGCGCGACGGCGCCTCGGCGCAATACGGTTCGGATGCCATCGCGGGGGTGGTCAACGTGATCTTGAAAAACGCCGATCACGGCGGCGGCATCGCCTTCGGCAACGGCAGGACGACCGCCGGCGACGGCGAACGGTTCCAGCTCTCCGGCAATGCCGGGCTCGCCCTCGGCGGCGAGGGGCGCGGCTTCGCGCACGTCTCGGCCCAACTCGGCACGCAGGAGCGCACCGACCGCGCCCGCCCGTATGCCGGCGCACCCGGCGCGAATCAGCCCGCGGTGGGCCAGAAGGCTTTCGTCATCGGCGATCCCGCCGCCAGCTTCGGCGCGCTCTCGGTCAACACCGGCTACAAGCTCGGCGACAACCTCACCCTCTACGGCTGGGGCGCCGCCAGCCACCGCGACATCACCTCCTATGCGTTCTTCCGCGCGCCGGGCAACGCCCGCCAGAACATCCTCTCGATCTACCCGGACGGGTATCTGCCGCAAATCAACAATATTTCGAAAGACCGCTCGGCGGTAATCGGGCTGCGCGGGGTGATCGGCGGGGACTGGGACTGGGACCTCGGCTACAACTACGGCCAGAACCAGCTTCTGTTCCACACCCGCAACACCTTGAACGCCAGCCTCGGCCCCACCTCGCCGCGCGCGTTCTACGCCGGCATGTTGGAAACCACCCAGAACGTGGTGAATCTCGACATCCGCAAGGGTTTCGACATCGGCCTGGCCGCGCCGCTCAACGTGGCGTTCGGCGCGGAATACCGCTACGACAAATGGAACCAGTCGCCGGGCGAATACGGCGCGTACGCCCAGCCCAACCCGGCAAAGCCCGGCGGCGCGCAGGGCTTTGCCGGTTTCGCCCCGGCCGTGTCCGGCCACTACGACCGCAAGAGCCAGGCGGCCTACCTGGACGTGGAAGCCGACCTCACCGACAAATTCAACCTTGGCGGCGCGGTGCGTCACGAGCGCTTCAGCGATTTCGGCGGCAAGACCTCGGGCAAGGTCTCGGCACGCTACGCCTTCACCCCCGCGGTGGCGCTGCGCGGCACGCTGTCCACCGGCTTCCGCGCGCCCTCGCTGCCGCAGCAGTATTTCCAGACCGTCAGCACGACCTATCTGCCGGGCATCGCCACGCCGTTCGAGATCCGCACCTTCCCGGCCGCCAGCGCCATCGCGCGGGCGTTCGGCGCGGAGCCGCTCAAGCCGGAGACCTCGCGCTCGGCAAGCCTGGGCTTGGTGCTGCAACCGGCCAGCGGGCTGTACGTGACCATCGACGCCTACCAGATCGACGTCGATGACCGCATCGTGCTGTCCTCCAACCTGACCGGCGAGGCGGTGCGCACGCTGCTGGAATCCAAGGGCATATACGGCATCAACGGCGGCCGCTACTTCACCAACGCCATCGGCACCCGCAGCCGTGGCGTGGACGTGGTCGGCACCTATCGCTGGCAAATGGCCGCCAGCGCGCTGGACTTCACGCTCGGCTACAACCTCGGCAGAACCGAGATCACCCGCATCGCCCCCAACCCGGAGGCGCTGCGGCAGAACGGCCTCAACCTGGAGCGCATCGACCGGGTGGAGATCGGCCGCATCGAAAAAGGCTTCCCGCGCGACAAGCTGCTGCTCTCCGGGCTATGGAGCAACGCGCGCTGGGATCTGTCGCTCTCCGCCACCCGCTACGGCAGCGTCGGGGTGACGCCGAACAACCCCGCGCTCGACCAGACCCACGGCGCAAAGTGGCTGACCGACCTCGCCGCCAGCTACAAGCTCGGCGGCTGGAAATTCACCCTGGGCGCCGACAACGTGTTCGACGTCTACCCCGACGAAAACAACTTCGGCAACTCCACCAACGGCCAGTTTCCCTACAGCAACCTCTCGCCGTTCGGTTTCAATGGCGCCTACGTGTACGGGAAGGTGGCGTTCAAGTGGTGATCGCCTGACCCGCCCCGCAACGGCGCACCTCCCCCGCGCCGTCAATGAGCGAGGACGATAAAGGAAAAAGAAACCCGGCCACTCGCATGGCCGGGTTCTCTCTTGCCGCCAGACCCGGCGGCCATGCCGCCGGGCCCGCTGGGATTACCAGTTGTACGCGGCGGTGAACACCACGGTCCGCGGCGCCTGCCGGCCAATCGGCACCATGTAGGTGTTGGAAACGACGTAAGGCTTGCTTTCCGACGTCACGTTCACCTGCAAGGTTTCCTGCGCATTGAGCACATTGCGCACCTGCACGCCCAAGGCCAGCTTCTTGTCGAAGAAGTGAGGGCGGTAGGTCAGGCCGAGATCGAGCGTCCGGCTCCACGGCGTGCGCTTGGCGCCCGGACTGACGATCTGGCCAAAACAGGTGCGATAAGCGGCGTCATAACCCACCGGGTCGGCTTCGCTGCTGTTTTCGTTAATGCTGCCATCCGGGTTGAAATAGCCGAGACAGCCGATCGGCCCGCCCGACAGTATCCGCATCGTTCCGCTCAGCAGAAGTTCGTCGGTCAACTGGTAGCTGCCATACGCCTTCAACTGGTGGCGACGGTCATTGGCCAGATAGCCATAGGTGTAGGCCATGATCTGCGCGGCATCCCAATCCTGGGTCTTGGAGATGTTGCTCTGGCCGAACTCCGATTTCACCTGGCCTTCCGTGTTGCCCCGGCTCTTGCTGAAGGTGTAATCGATCCGCCCGCCCCATTTGCCGTCGAACGGGCGCTCCATATAGATGTCGAGCGCGTTGTACCTGCGCTTCATCCTGTCCTGGAAGCCCCAATCCTGCGAGGACATGGTGTATTGGGTGCGGCCGCCGGTGGGATTGCCGTCCGCATCGGTATTCGCCAGGCTGAAGGTATTGGTGCCGCCGGGATTGAACATGTAGCAATAGGCCACCTCGACCGGACCGCCGCTGGTGCCCTGGGCGATGTATTTGCCGTTGACCTGCTTGATCGGCTTCAAGCCGTGGCGATCCATGAACGTGTACGGGTCGCAGACGTCGTCCACCGCCGATTTCAAATCGCGCCGGGTCAACTTGACGCCCAGCATCAGCTTGTCGGTGAGCATGTTCTCGAAGCCGAGGATGAACTCGTCCTGATACATGTTCTTCAGATCGGAAGGCGCGAACGCCAGCACGTCCACCGGCGTGCCATATTCGCCATTGGAGGAAACCGGGCGCGGCGTGCCGCCATCGAGCCGGGGAATCGGCGTCAGGCCGGTCGGCACGCCGTTGGAATCGACACCGGTATAGGTGAAGTACTCGTTGGTGTAGGTCGAGGCGGAAGCGCCGCGAATCGCCACGTTGTTCGGCATCGCCAGGAAGTAGCGGCCGGCGTTGCCGAACACCTTCATACTGGCGTCGCCCTTCACGTCCCAGGCAAAACCGAGCCTCGGCGCCCATTGGTTCTTGGCGTCCAGATAAATCGCGCCGGCGTCGTTGCGGTTGGTGAACTTGTCGTTGCGCAGGCCCAGCGACAACAGCAGGCGGTCGGTAGCCTGCCAGCGATCCTCGATGTACCAGGCTTTTTGGTCGAGGCTCATGCTGGCCTGGCTGGAAAACACCAATTTGCGGACGAAATACCCATTCGGGTTGCCGGGGCCGACGGGGCTGCCCACGCCCAGCGTCGTGGAGAGGTTGCCACCGGCGCGGCCATAGATCCAGCGGTCGACGACGGGCTTCTCGCCTTCGTTGGTGGCTTCGAACTTGATGTTGTCGATACCGAAGGTCAGCGTATGATCGCCCAGCACCCATTTCAGGTCGGCGCGCAGCCCCTCGGTGCGGTTCTCGGCATTGGTGACGGTGGAATTGGCCTGACTGTTGGAAATCGGATTATTGCCGACGATCGCCGGGTTCTGGAGCGTGTGCGAATCGACCCGCGCCAGACCGGGGATGACCGAATTCTCCTGCTTGGTCAGCTTGCCACGGCCATAGGTGGCACTGAGGGTGAGGTTGTCGGTCAGATAACCGGTGTACTTGGCGATGGCGAACTGGTTCTTCTGCACGAAGGCATCCGGCGTGAGCAACCTATCGCCCTTGGCGCCGGTGGAGAAGTCGTGGGAATAGAACACGCCGCTGCGGTCGGTCTTTTCGCTCAGGTAGGAAAATTCGAGCAGGTGATCGTCGGTGATGTTCCAATCCAACTTGCCGTAGAACTTGGGCAACCGGGTGGTCCGCTCACGGCTCTGCGGTTTTTCCAGCGCCGTCGGCGTGATGTTGGACTTGCTTTGCTCCCATTCGCCCGAGGCGAAGAAGAACAGGCGGTCGCGAACGATCGGGCCGCCGGCATACAGGCTGTAGGAGTTCCCCCACGAGGTCTCATCCTTGCCACGGTGATAGAGCGTACCCGGCCGGGTGGCATCGGCGTAAGACCATTGGCACAGTATCGGGTTTTTGTTCGCATCCTCGCAGGTGGACGGCAAGTTGGGATTGGCATTGGGCCCGCTCAGATCGACGTTCGGGAAGTAAAGGTCTTCCTTCTTGCCGCGCAACGCCTTGGGGGTATACGTCACCTGCCCGCCGAAATGCCACTCGTTGGTGCCGCGCTTGCCGATCTGGCTGATCACGCCGCCGGCGGAACGGCCGTACATGGCGCTGTAGCCGCCGATGAAGGTTTCCTGCTGCTCGATGGCCCCATACGGCAAGGTGAAACCGCCCAGGTTGGACAGCGGCTCGCCGGTGAAATAACCGTTGACGTAATACGCGTTCTCGGACACGCCGGCGCCGCCGAACGACACCAGATCGCCGAAATAACCCGACGCCCCCGACACCGCGCCCGGCGCCAGCAAGGCCACCGCCTCGGCGGAACGCGCCAGCGGCAGGCGTTCGAGCTGCTCGGCAGTCACCACGCTGCGGGTATCCACGGCGGTGGTATCGATGGCGGGCAAGGCGGTGCCGGTGACGGTCACCACATCCAGCGTCTCGGCCCCTCCCGACTTGACGAACGACACATCGGAACCCGCGCCCGCCAGCACCGTCACTTCGCGCGTGCCGATGACCTGTCCGCCGCGCTCGACCGTCACCGTGTAGCGGCCGACCGGCAACGTACCGATGCTGTAGCGCCCCTTGGCATCGGCGGTGACGCTCCGCGTCAGGCCGCTGGCGTTACGGACGACGACCGTCGTATCCGCGCCCGCCGGGACGTTGCCGTAGATATTGCCGGTGGTGCTCTGTGCCTGGACGGTGCCCGCGAAACACAGGCCGAGCGCGACCGTCAATGCGCTGCGTTTGAGATTTTTCCTAAACGTGAAAGACATATGATGAGTGTCCCTTGATGAGCTTTTGTCGTTTGTTATCCAATTGCCGGCAGGGGCCGACAGCCGGAATATGCGCCATCCACGAACGCTTAACAAGACGGTCATACGCCCGCCACAATTAATGAATACGCACCCCCCCCGTATTCATTATTAAGAATCACCCCAGCCATCCCGCGGCGACGGCCGGGCATACTTGGGGCATCATTAGACGATCAGCTAATACCCATTTTCGGCACATGGCCGGCAATATCTCCGACTGCGCGCGCGATGCACGGTTCCGTGCTGAAAAAACAGGCCGCCGAGGTGACGACAATACCCACCGCCGTGGCTGGCCCAGCCGCGCCCCGTGGCAACGCCAAAGTGGCGCGCGATGATGGCACTCCGACCGATGTGGGCATGGCCGCCATACCGGGCCAATAGCCAACGAAAGACGCTTCGACCTTGATGCGCCGCACCCTTGATTATGCAAGCGGGTCAAAAACCCTCTCCAAAGTCACCGTCACCGAACAGCGACCGGGCGATATGCCGGCATGAGTCCCATTCATCCGATTACGCCGACACGGTAAGACCTTCAATACCCATGGCGCGGCCAGCCTTTACCGGCGCATCCCCGGAAGGCGGCAACGCCCCCGCATGGCGGGCTGTCCGATGCGTTGAGCAAGGTAGCGACCGCCGCCGGCGAACGCGCTCCGCCGCCGCAACACGGGGGGCATCAGGCCCGGCTCACCTTGGCGCCGCGGCCTCCTGGCCGGTCAATGCAACTGCGCGACGAACGCCTCGACCACACTGGAGGTACAGAAGCGCGTGACCCAGGCGACCCCGGCCGCCGACATCGCCTGCCGCCGATCCGGGTCATCCAGCAGGCCGCCAAGCAGCGAAGCCAGGCTGCCCGCATCATTCTGCCGCCATAGCAAACCCGTTCGTCCATCCGCCATCGCCTCGGACAGCCCACCGCGATCACGGGCGATCACCGGCACGCCGCAAGCCTGGGCCTCGGCCACCACCCGACCGAAGGTTTCCTCGATCTCCGAGGGGCAGAGCAGCACGTCCAGCGCCGAATAGACCTTTTCGACATCCACCTGCCAGGCAATGAAATGGTGGCGCTCTGCCTGCCCGACGGCATCCACCACCGCCTTGGTCGCCGCCAGTTCGGCCCCCTCGCCAAGCCACAGCATGTGCATCGTCGGGCGCTCGTGCATCGTTTCGATCACCGCCTGCCGCAGCACGCTCACGCCCTTGCACCAGGTATGCCGGCCGATGAACCCGGCCAGCGGCGTGTCTTCGTCCATGCCAAGCCGCTGGCGCAGGCGGCGGCGCGCCTCGGCGTCGGGACGAAAGCGCCGCGTGTCGATGGGGTTGTGCGAGATGTGCAGGCAGCGCCCCGGCACGCCCTGCGAGATCAGCCGCTGGCGGGCGAATTCCGAGACGACGAAATAACGGTCCGCCAGACGCGGCATCCAGTACCGGGTGAAACGACTGCGGATGTAGGCCATGTGCCGGAACGCCGCCAACCGGCAGCCCAGCCAGCGCGCGCCCAGCAGCAGCGGCCAATGATGCTTGCTGTGCGCAGTCACCAGCCAGTCGGTGCGGGTCGCGCGGCCCAGCCGTAACACCCGCCAGAGCGCACGCGGGTCCTCGCCGCCGCGAAACGGCGTTTCGTGCAGTTCGATGCCCGGAACCACGCGCATCGCCTGCGCCATCTCGCTATCCGCGCGCACCACCGCCACCACGCGATGACCGGCGCGCGCGCAGCCGGAGGCCAGTTCCAGCAGCGCCTGCTCGGTTCCCCAGAGCTTGCGGCTGGCATCAACGAACAGGAAGTTCATCGCCGCCAGAGCGAGTAGGGAGTGGCCGCATGCAGCCAGTATTTGAACAGCCCCCGCCCGCCATTGATCGAGATACGCGGCAACCGCAGCGGATCGCCTCCGGCCCGGGCCACGCCGCGCCGGGTGGTCACGGCGCTTTCGTAGCCGGCGCGCCGCACCAGTTCCACCGTGCGTTCGGTGTGGTCGCCGTAGGGATAGCAGAAGTGAGCAATTTCGTGTCCCGCCAAGCGGCCGAGGGCGGTCCGGCTCTCCACCAGCTCGGCGAGCGCCGCTTCATCGCCGAGCTGATCGAGATGGGGATGATTGACGGTATGCGAGCCGATTTCGAAGCCGGCGCTCAACCAAGCCCGCACCGCCGTCTCGTCCATCACCGGCTTGGCCACGCCGAGCTTGCCGGCATCCCAGGCGTTGTATCCGGCCAACGCGCCGGACACCACGTAGCAGGTGGCGGAAAAGCCGTAGCGACGCATGATCGGCACGGCATTTTCCAGGTTGTCCAGATAGCCGTCGTCGAAGGTCAGCACGATCATCCGATGGGCATCGCCGGCCCGCCAGGCGCTCAACCCTTCCGACATGGAGACCCCGCGGATGCCCCAACGCTTCAGCAACCGGCATTGCCGCTCGAACGCATCCGGCTCCACGTAGAGCTTGGGCATGGTGGTATCGGTCGGCGGCACGGCCAGATTGTGATAGGTAAAAATACGCAGACGCGAACCACTCATGATCGCTCCCTGATTCAGTGCGTATTTTATGCCGTCCGGGACACGGGACAATGGCCGGACGGCTGGTTTCACCCCGCGTTTAGCTGTCGAACGACAACTTCCCCGCCTCCGCGTCCACCTTCACCACCGCGCCATTACCAAAGCGCCCGGCCAGGATCGCCGAGGCCAGCGGGTTCTCGATCTGCTGCTGGATGGCGCGCTTGAGCGGCCTGGCGCCATAGACCGGATCGAAGCCGACATTGCCAAGCAGTTCGTACGCCTTGTCGGAAAGCTCCAGCCCAATGCCGCGCTCGGCCAGCCGCTTCTCCAACCCGCGCAGCTGGATTCGCGCGATCTCGCGGATCTGCGCCTTGTCCAGCGGATGAAACACCACGATATCGTCCAGCCGGTTGACGAACTCCGGGCGGAAGTGCGCCTGCACCACGCCCATCACCGCCGCCTTCATCTGCACGTAGGCTTCCGGCGAATCATCGCCGGCCAATTCCTGGATCTGGTGCGAGCCGAGGTTGGACGTCATTACGATCACCGTGTTGCGGAAGTCCACCGTGCGGCCCTGGCCGTCGGTGAGGCGGCCATCGTCGAGCACCTGCAAGAGGATGTTGAAGACATCGGGATGCGCTTTCTCGACCTCATCCAGCAGAATCACGCTGTAGGGGCGGCGACGCACCGCCTCGGTAAGGTAGCCGCCCTCCTCGTAGCCCACGTAACCCGGCGGCGCGCCGATCAGCCGCGCCACGCTGTGCTTCTCCATGAATTCGCTCATGTCGATGCGCACCATCGCGTCGCTGGAGTCGAACAGGAATTCCGCCAGCGCCTTGGTCAGCTCGGTCTTGCCCACGCCGGTCGGGCCGAGAAACAGGAACGAACCGCTTGGGCGGTCGGGGTCGGACAGGCCGGCGCGCGAGCGCCGCACCGCATCGCTCACCACCGCGATCGCCTCCTCCTGCCCCACCACGCGGGTATGCAGTTGCGCCTCCATCTTCAGTAGCTTCTCGCGCTCGCCCTCCAGCATCTTGCTGACCGGAATGCCGGTCCAGCGCGATACCACCTGGGCGATTTCCTCGGCCGTCACCTTGTCCTGCAACAGCTTGAAGCCGCTGGTCTCGACTTCCTGCGCGGCCTTGAGCTGCTTTTCCAGTTCGGGCAGCTTGCCGTACTGGATCTCGCTCATGCGGGCGAAGTCCTGCGAGCGCTGGGCGGCCTCAAGTTGCAGCTTCTCGGCCTCGATCCGCTCCTTGATCCTGGTCGCGCCCTGCAAGGTGGCCTTCTCGGATTTCCAGATTTCCTCCAGATCGTTGTATTCACGCTCCAGCGCGCCGATCTCGGCTTCCAGGTCGGCCAGGCGCTGTTTGGATGCGTCGTCCTTCTCCTTCTTGAGCGCTTCGCGCTGAATCTTGAGCTGGATGAGACGGCGCTCCTTGCGGTCCAGTTCCTCCGGCTTGGAATCGATTTCCATGCGGATGCGACTGGCCGCCTCGTCCATCAGATCGATGGCCTTGTCCGGCAACTGGCGGTCGCTGATGTAGCGGTTGGAGAGCGTGGCGGCGGCGACGATCGCCGGGTCGGTGATCTCCACACCGTGGTGCACGGCGTACTTTTCCTTCAGGCCGCGCAGGATGGCGATGGTGTCCTCCACCGTCGGCTCGCCCACGAACACCTTCTGGAAACGACGCTCCAGCGCGGCGTCCTTTTCGATGTACTTGCGGTATTCGTCCAGCGTGGTGGCGCCGATGCAGTGCAGCTCACCACGCGCCAGCGCCGGCTTCAGCATGTTGCCGGCATCCATCGCGCCATCGGCCTTGCCGGCGCCGACCATCGTATGCAGCTCGTCGATGAACAGGACGATCTGGCCCTCGCTCTTGGCCAGGTCGTTCAGCACCGCCTTCAGCCGCTCCTCGAACTCGCCGCGAAATTTCGCCCCGGCGATCAGCGCGCCCATGTCCAGCGAGAGCACGCGCTTGCCGCGCAACCCTTCCGGCACCTCGTTGTTGACGATGCGCTGCGCCAACCCTTCGACGATGGCGGTCTTGCCCACGCCCGGCTCGCCGATCAGCACCGGGTTGTTCTTGGTGCGCCGTTGCAGCACCTGGATGCAGCGGCGGATCTCCTCGTCGCGGCCAATCACCGGGTCGAGCTTGCCTTTCTCGTGACGCGCGGTGAGGTCGATGGTGTATTTTTCCAGCGCCTGGCGCTGGTCCTCGGCATTCTCGCTCTGCACTTTTTCCCCTCCTCGCATTTTTTCGATGGCGGCTTCGAGCCGCGTCTTGTCCGCCCCCGCGGCTTTCAGCGCGCGCCCGGCCTCACCCGGGTCCTCCAGCGCGGCCAGCAGGAACAGTTCGCTGGCGATGAAGGCATCGCCCCGCGCCTGGGCCAGCTTGTCGGTGACATTCAGCAGGCGCGAAAGATCGTTGCTGACGCTGACGTTGCCGGCCTGCCCGCTGACTTTCGGCAGCCGGCCCAGTGATTCGGCCAGCGTCTCCCGCAGCAGCGGCACGTCGACGCCGGCCTGCGCCAGCAACGGGCGCGTGCCGCCGCCGGGCTGCTCAAGCAGGGCCGACAGCAGATGAGCGGGTTCGATGATCGAGTTATCGCGCCCCACCGCCAGCGATTGCGCATCGGCGATCGCCTGTTGGAAACGCGAGGTGAGCTTATCCATACGCATGGCACATCTCCGAAGGAAAGGCGGCATGTCCGCGATGTCCCAGAAATGGTGTCGGATGCGGGTTAAATCAATGTACAGGCGCGCCTCCCGCACACGGTCGTTCGATTGAAGTCAAGCCCACCCGACACAGACAATGGCCGCTCCTCGCCCGCCCAAACGGAATCCGCCATGCACTGGACTTATCTGGCCATCGCCATCGTGGCGGAAGTCATCGCCACCTCGTTTCTTAAAAGCTCGCAAGGCTTCACCCGGCTCGCCCCCACCCTGACCAGCGTGGCCGGATACGCAGTGGCCTTCTACTTCCTTTCGCTCACGCTCAAGACCGTGCCGGTCGGCATCGCCTACGCGGTCTGGGTCGGGGCCGGCATCGTGCTGATCACGGCGGTCGGCTTCTTCTTCCTCGGCCAGAAGCTCGACCTCGCCGCCGGCATCGGAATCACCCTGATTCTGGGCGGGGTGCTGGTGATCAACCTGTTCTCGAAGACCGTTTCGCATTGAGCGAAGCCGGTTCCAGCCGCATCAAGCCGCCAATGCGCGATACAGCCGGTCCAACGCCGCCACGTGTCCAGCCAACGCGGCCAGTGTGCCTTCGTTATTCAGGATGTCGTCGGCCATCGCCAAACGCGCCGCCCGGCCGGCCTGGGCGGCGATCATCCGCGCGGCCAACGCCTCGTCGATACCGTCGCGCCGGCATAGACGCTCGTGCTGGGTCGCCTCGGACACATCGATGACGAGAATCCGCGCCAGCCACGGATAAGCCTCGCGCCCGCCGCCTTCGGCCAACAGCGGAATCGAAGCGATGACATAAACGGCATCGGCCGCCGCCGCGCGTTCGGCCAGCAAGCCACGGATCCGCGGATGCAGGATGGCCTCCAGCGCCCGGCGCGCGGCCTCGTCGGCGAAGATGCGTTCGCGCAGACGCCGGCGGTCGAGACGGCCCTCGCCATCCAGCACCTCGCCACCGAAAAGCCGGACGATCTCCGCCAGCGCCGGCTGCCCCGGCGCCACCAGCTCACGGGCGATACGGTCGGCATCCAGCACCGGCACGCCAAGCCCGGCGAAAGCGGCATCGGCCGCGCTCTTGCCGGACGCAACCCCGCCGCTCAGCCCAACCACGAACCGCGCCACCTCAAGCCTCCCGCCGCTCAAGGCGCATCGGCCAGCCCGCTCATGCGCAGATAGGTGCCGATGATCTCATCGCCCCACATGAAAACGATCCAGCCGGCGATGGCGAGATACGGCCCGAACGGCAACGGCGTGGCCTTGTCGCGCCCCTTGGCCGCCAGCCAGACCGAACCGATCAGCGCCCCGACCAGCGAGGAGATCAGCACCGTCGGCAGGATGCCCTGCACCCCGCACCAGGTCCCGATGGCCGCCAGCAACTTGAAGTCGCCATGCCCCATGCCCTCTTTTCCGGTGAGCTGCTTGAACACCCACCACACCAGCCACAGGCTGAGATAACCCACCACCGCCCCGGCGATGGCCGGCCTGGTCCCGATGAACAAGCCCTCGTGGGCGGCGACGAGGCCCAGCCACAGCAATGGCAGCGTCAGCGAATCCGGCAACAGCGTGGTGCGGAAATCGATGCCCGAGGCGGCGATCAGATACCAGGTGAACAGCAGCGCGCCGAAGCCCTGCCAACCGAATCCGAATTGCCAGACCGCGGCCAGCGACAGCAGCATGGTCAGCAGTTCGACCAGGGGATATTGCGGGGAAATCCCAACGCCGCAATGGCGGCACTTGCCGCCCTGGATCAACCAGCTCAGTAGCGGAATGTTCTCGTACCAGCGCAGCCGCGCCTTGCATTGCGGGCAGTGCGAAGGCTCGATGGCGATGCCCGGCGGCGGCGGATCGTAGATTTCCGGCTCGCCGAGGATCTCCCGCGCGTCACACTTCCACTGCCACTCCATCCGCCTGGGCAGGCGCAGGATCACCACGTTGAGGAAACTACCGACGACAAGCCCGAGCGCCGCCGCCGCCGGATATCCCAGCGCCGGATTCTGGTCCAGGAACGCCATGCCTCAACCGACGACCGAAGCCAGCTTGAAGATCGGCAAGTACATGCCGATGACCATGCTGCCCACCAATACGCCGATGATGACCATCACGAACGGTTCGATCAGGCTGGACAGCGCGTCCACCGCGTTGTTGACCTCCTGCTCGTAGAACTCGGCCACCTTGAACAGCATGGCGTCGAGCGCGCCGGCCTCCTCGCCGATGGCGGTCATCTGCACCACCATGTGCGGAAACAGTTGGGCCTGCTTCATCGCCAGATTGACCTGGTGGCCTACCGACACGTCGTCACGAATCCGGTACACCGCCTTCTCGTACACGCTGTTGCCGGTGGCCCCGGCCACCGTGCCCAGCGCCTCCACCAGCGGCACGCCGGCCGAGAAAGTCACCGCCAGGGTGCGGGCGAAACGCGCCACCGAGGAGTTGTTCATGATCTGGCCGATCACCGGCACCTTGAGCACCGTCCGATCCAGGAAATGCTGGAAGGCCGGCGAGCGCTTGTAGGCGAAGAGGAAACCACCGATCGCCACGATCATCACCAGCAGGAACGCCCACCACCACGCCACCATGATGCGGCTCAGGCTGACGATCATCTGGGTGAAGGCCGGCAGTTCGGCGCCGAAGCCCTTGAACACGTCCTCGAACTGCGGCACCACGTAGATCAACAGGATGGCGCTGACGATAAGCGCCACCGCGATCACCATGATCGGGTAAAACAACGCCTTCTTGATCTTGCCCTTCAGTGTTTCCAGGTTTTCCTTGTAGGTGGCGATGGTCTCCAGCACGGTTTCCAGCACACCGGCGGATTCGCCCGCGCGCACCAGGTTGCGGTATAGCTCGTCGAACTGCACCGGGTACTTGTTGAGCGCCTCGTAGATCGACGCGCCGCCGGCGATGTCGGTGCGAAGATCGTTGACCATCTTGCCCATGCGCGGATTCTTCTGCCCGCTGCCGATGATCTCCAGCGCCTGCACGATCGGCACGCCCGATTTCATCATTGTCGCCAACTGCCGGCTGAAGACGGCGATCTCCTTGGCGCTGATCTTTCGCCCCGTGGCGCCGAACAACGGCTTGGGCTTGGGCTTGATCTGGGTCGGGGTGATGCCCTGGCGGCGCAGCTCGGCGCGCACCAGCGCCTCGCTCTTGGCCGACTGCTCGCCCTTCATCACTATCCCGCGCTTGTCGGTACCCTTCCAGACGAAGATGGGCGTGGGCGCCTGCTGCGCGCCACGCGCGCCGGAGCGCGCGCCGGCAACGGGGCGGGGGATCGCGGAACGAGTGACCGACATGACTTAATCCTTGGTGACACGGTTGATTTCGGCCAGGCTGGTAAGCCCCTGCCTGACCTTCTGCAAGGCCGACTGACGCAAGTCATTCACGCCGGAACGCCGCGATGCCTCGGAAATCTGCAACGCATTGCCCCCCTCCAGCACGATGGCCTGGATCTCCTCGGTCATTGGCATGACCTGGTAGATGCCCGTCCGCCCTTTATACCCTTCCGTGCACTCGTCGCAACCGACCGCTTCGAAAATCTTGAAGCCGGCGGCGACCTCCTCCTGACTGAATCCCTCGGCCAAGAGTGCGTGCTCGGGCAACTTGGCTTCCTTCTTGCAATTGTTGCACAGACGCCTGGCCAAGCGCTGGGCAATCACCAATGTCACCGAACTGGTGATGTTGTAGGGCGCGATGCCCATGTTCATCAAGCGCGCGATGGTCTGCGGCGCATCGTTGGTATGCAGGGTGGAAAGCACCATGTGGCCGGTCTGCGCCGCCTTGATGGCGATCTCGGCGGTCTCCAGGTCGCGGATCTCGCCCACCATGATCACGTCCGGGTCCTGGCGCAGGAAGCTGCGCAGCGCGGCGGCAAAGGTCATCCCCGTCCTGCTGTTCTGCTGCACCTGGTTGACGCCCGGGAGGCGGATTTCCACCGGGTCCTCCACGGTGGAAATGTTGCGGCCGTCGTCATTGAGGATACCGAGCGCGGTGTAGAGCGAGACCGTCTTGCCCGAGCCGGTCGGGCCAGTGACCAGCACCATGCCGTAGGGATTGTGAATGGCATCGAGGAACAGTTGCTGCTGCGCCTCCTCGTAACCCAGCTTGTCGATGCCCAGCTTGGCCGCGCTGCCGTCCAGGATACGCAGCACGATCTTTTCGCCGAACAGGGTCGGCAGCGTGCTGACGCGGAAGTCCACCTGACGGGTCTTGCTCAGGTTGAGCTTGATGCGTCCGTCCTGCGGTATCCGCTTCTCGGCGATGTCCAACTGCGCCATCACCTTGAGGCGGGCGGCGATGCGCGCGTGCAGTTTGTTGCCCATCCGTGAAACCGTGCGCAACACGCCATCGATGCGCAGGCGCACCCGGTAGCTGTCCTCGTAGGGCTCGAAGTGGATGTCCGAGGCGCCCAGGCGGATCGCATCCACCAGCACTTTGTTGACGAACTTGACGACGGGCGTGTCGTCGTCGGTCTTACCGTCGGCATTCGCCTCGGGCGCGTCTTCCTTGCCATCGGCGACGGACAACTGGTCGATATCGTCGTCACCCGAGAGCAGGTCGTCGAAGGACGCGTTGGACGCCTGCCATATCTCCCGTACCCGCCGCAGCGTATCGCCATCCACCAACACCGGCTCGATATTGAAACCGGACTGGAACTTGATCTCGTCCATGCCGGCCAGGTTCGTCGGATCGGACGTGCCCAGATAGAGGCGATTGCCGCGTTTGAACAGCGGCAGCACCTGGTGCTTCTGCAACAGCGCTTCGGAGACCAGCTTCAACGCCTCGGGCTGGAGCGTCATCGTCCCCGGATCGAACAGCGGCAAGCCGAACTCCACCGCATTGGCCGCGGCCAGCCGGGCCTGCGTGACCAGCTTCTTTTCCAGCAGGAACTGGGTAATCGGCAAACGCTGCCTACCAGCCTCTTCCTGGGCCTTGCGAGCGGCATCGGCGCCAAGCGCGCCATCCATGACCAGGCGGCGGGTGATGCCGGTGATGCCGGCGAGGTTGGGTTGGGCTAATGGAGTCATTACGAACAGAGGCTTTTATTAGTCACTAATCATGAAAACAACGAACCCCGGAATTCCGGGGTTCGCATTACAGCTACTAAACTATACTTGTTACTTCTGACAAGTAACCGGAGCATACTTCGTTTTATCACCAGCAGCCAAATCGGAACTACAACTCCAATTCCCATTAGCATCACGCGCCCAAGTGACTTTCTTACCTGCAACCTTGGGGGTACCCTTAAGCGTGCAGACAATAGTACCAACGCCAGCAGCAGGTGCAGTTGCACTCATCGTGCAGCGATCACTGGTCTTCAAACCCAGATTCGCTACAGTAGTATATTCAGCTGCTGTAGTAACACCCTCATTGACCTTGTCTTCATAAGCGGTTTTACCAGCAGCAGCCTCACTCATACCCGCAGTAAACTGCGACTTCGCGACGTAGTTCTGATATTGAGGCAGCGCGATCGCCGCGAGGATGGCGATGATCGCCACGACGATCATCAGTTCGATCAGGGTGAAGCCTTGTTGTTTTTTCATAAATGAGTACTCCCCTAAAAAGAGTCTTGGTTGAGTATGCAACTGTTCCGGCAACGTTCCCGCGCCGTGGCAGCGTGCGCAAAAGCCTGCGCACCTTGGGCAATGCAGGACGCATGCCAGCCCGGTGGCGGCACTGGATCACGGCTTGGGTGTGCTCGCACGCCTTTGGGTGCATCAAAAGCTGACACGGAGCGTCACTTTTACGACAATGCAGGCCGAGAGAGCCAATTCATGCCAACATTGAACCCAAATTTCTATTCAATGCCCAGCTTCTTGAGCTTGTAACGCAGGGCGCGGAAGGTGATGCCCAACTGGGCGGCGGTCTTGGTCTTGTTGTAGCGGTTGACCACCAGCGCCTGCTCGATGGCCGCGCGCTCGATCTGCTCCACCGCGTCGGGCAATGCCAGCCCGCCACTGGAATCGAGCGCGTCGAACGGGCTGGCAATGCTTGTCTCGACCATCGAGGCGGGCACCGCGCCAAGCATGGGCAGCCGCAGATCGCTGGCCTCGATACGATCCCCTTCGGCCAGGGTCATGGCGCGCTCCAGCAGGTTTTCCAGCTCGCGCACGTTGCCGGGAAACACATAGGCGGACAGCGCCGCCAGCGCGGAGGCGCCCAGGTGCAGCGAGGGCAGGCCGTGTTCGACGGACAGGCGGGCCAGGATGCCCTCCGCCAGGCCGGGCAGGTCTTCGCGGCGGTCGCGCAGGGCCGGCACGCGCAGTTCGATCACGTTGATGCGGTAGTAGAGATCGTGGCGGAACTTGCCCTCCTCCACCAACTGCGCCAAGTCCTTGTGGGTGGCGGAAAGGATGCGCACATCCACGTCCAGTTCGGCGGCGGCGCCCACCGGGCGCACGCGTTTTTCCTGGATTGCGCGCAGCAGCTTGACTTGCATCGGTAATGGCAATTCGGCCACTTCGTCCAGAAACAAGGTGCCGCCGCTGGCGGCCTGGAACAGGCCTTCCTTGTCGGCGTGGGCGCCGGTGAAGCTGCCTTTCTTATGGCCGAAGAATTCGCTTTCCATGAGTTCGGCGGGGATCGCCCCGCAATTGACCGGCACGAACGGGCCGCCGGCGCGCGGGCTTTCCGCGTGAATGCTGCGCGCGGCCAGTTCCTTGCCCGTGCCGGACTCGCCCCAGATGTAGACCGGGGCCTGCGAGCGCGCCACTTTGCCGATGGTCTGGCGCAACTGTTTCATCGCCGCGGAGTCGCCGCGCAGGCGCAGCGTGGGGGCGGCCTGCCCGGGCGCGGCGGCGGTGGACTCGCTCACCACCGCAACCGGCGCATGGCCGCGTTCGGCCCGCAGCTTGAGCGCATGACGCACCAGGTCGCGCAGTACATTCAAGTCCACCGGCTTGCTGACGAAATCGAAAGCGCCGGCCTTCAACGCCTCCACCGCGGCCTCGACGTTGCCGAAGGCGGTGATCATCGCCGCCGGGGTCATCGGGTGGTATTCGCTGATGTGGGCGAGGATCTCCATGCCGCTGCCATCGGGCAGACGCATGTCGGTGAGGCAGAAATCGAACGGCTGGCTGGCCAGTTGCTGGCGCGCGGCGGCCACGGTGGCCGCGGTTTCCACCCGCAACCCCATGCGGGTCAAAGTCACCACGAGCAGTTCGCGGATGTCGCGTTCGTCGTCCACCACCAAGGCTGACTGGGCTTGCACGTAAGTGTCTCCATCCTGAGTCATTCGTTAAAATTCTAGCCGGCGCTGGTCGCGGACGGCGAAGCCGCGAGCAGGCGCAGCCGGAAACAGGCCCCGCTGGGGCGGCGCAGGTATTCGAGATCGCCCCGGCAGGCCATCGCCAGTTCCCGGGCGATGTACAGCCCCAGCCCGGTGCCGTGGCTGGAGGTGGTGTAGAACGGCCGGAACAAGTTGTCCACGCTGGCCGCCGGGATGCCGGGGCCGCGGTCGATGACGTCCACCACCACGGCGGTGCCTTCCGTGCCGACCCGCAGCGTCATGTGCGCCGGTTGCTCCGGCATGCGGCCGTAGTAGCGGGCGTTGCTGACCAGCACCATCACGATCTGGTGGACGTGGCGCGGGTCCGCCTCGGCCATCAGTGGCGAATCCGGCACGCGCAGCGCCAGCGTGTCGGCATCGAGCGGGAAGCCGGCGCGGTATTCCTCCGCGAACTCGCGGATCATCCGCGCCAGATCGAATGCCTGCGGGCTGGCCTTCTCGCGCCGGGCCAGGCCCAACACGCCCTGGATGATGCCATTGGTGCGCTGTACCTGCTGGGCGATGATCTCCAGCATCTTGCGATCCATCACATCGAGATTCGCCGACTCCCCCAGCAGTTGCGCGGCGTAATTGATCGCCGAGAGCGGGTTGCGAATCTCGTGGGCGAGGCTGGCGGAGAAGCGGCCGAGCGTGGCCAGGGTCATGGTCTCGGCCCTGCGCGATGCCTGGGTGGTGTCTTCGAGAAAGATCAGGGTGTCCTCGACCGCCGGGTGCAGGCGCAGGAACTGCGGTTCGATCGAGGAGCCGGGGCCGCCCAGCGCGAACACGCGGCTGTCGCTGGCGACTTGCCGGCGCCAGTCACTCAGCCGTTGCGCGAGCGCCGGCGAACTCACTTCCACCCGCGCGCCCTCGGCCGAGGACAGTTTCAGCAGTTCGTTGGCCACTTTGTTGGCGCGGCGGATCACGCCCTCGCCATCGATCACCAGCACGCCCACCGGCAGGCGTTCGAGGATCTGCTCGTTCATCGCCGAGAGTTCGAGGATCTGGGCGCTCTGCCGTTCCGCCACCTTCCCGCTGTCATGCAGCAGGCGTCCCAGCCGGCTGCTGCCGAGGGCGATTATCAGGTAGGCCAGCAGGTAAGGCAGCCAGCGCTCGATGTTCTGGACGCCCCCATCCAACATCGACGGCTGCAACAGGCCCAGGCCCGACAGCACCGCGAGCAGCATGCCCACGCGCATCGAGACCATCAACGAAACGGCCGCGACGTTGAGCATCCAGGCCAACGCGACGACATCGGTCAGGCCGGGCGCGGCATGCAGCACGCTGCCGGTGAAAACGAAATCCAGCAACGTGCCGAAGGCCAAGAGGCGCGGGCCGCCGCCATGCAAATAGGCCAGGGACAAGAGCCCGAAAGCCAGCAGCAGATAACCACCGGCAACCCCCAGCGCCGATATGGCATCACCGGGGTCGGCGGCGTCCAGCGACGAGGGCATCGACACGACCGACAGGATCAGCAACGCCAGCAATGCCCGGAACAGGGCATGGGCGCGAATCTCCGAACGGAAGCTGCGATCGTGGAAGGCTTTCAGCTTGCGACCAGTCATCCGCTGGGTGATAAGTGGCGGTCAGGCGAGTATAAGGGCGGTTTTGCCCCGGCACGCCGCATCGGCGACAATGCCGGACGCACTCCCGCCCGCTGCCGGGCCGGCGTCGTGTCTTCCCACATCTTGGTGACTCAATGAACTTTCACGAATATCAGGCCAAACAGCTGTTTGCCGATTACGGCGTCAGCGTTCCCGCCGGGCAGGTTGCCCACTCCCCCGACGAAGCAGTCGCCGCCGCCAAGGCCATCGGCGGCGATTTCTGGGTGGTGAAGGCCCAGATCCATGCCGGTGGCCGCGGCAAGGCCGGCGGCGTCAAGCTGGCGCGCTCGCTCGACGAGGTGCGCGAATACGCCAAGGCCATGCTCGGCACGAAGATGGCGACCTACCAGACCGCCGGGGTCGAACTGCCGGTGGACAGCGTGCTGGTGACGCAGGCCACCGACATCGCCAAGGAGTTGTATCTCTCGGTGCTGGTGGACCGCGCCACCCAGACCGTGACCTTCATCGCCTCGGCCGAGGGCGGCATGGACATCGAGCAGGTGGCCGCCGAGAAGCCGGACGCGATCAAGACCCTGCACGTCGATTACGTCCAGGGCCTGCAAGCCTACCAGTGCCGCGATCTCGGCTTCGCGCTGGGCCTGGACGCCAAGCAGGTCGGCCAGCTCACCAAGATCATGCTGGGCCTGTTCAAGCTGTTCCACGAGAAGGATCTGGCGCTGGTCGAGCTGAACCCGCTGGCGATCCTCACCGACAACACGCTGGCCGTGCTCGACGGCAAGATCAACAGCGACGACAACGCCAACTTCCGCCACCCCGACCTGGTCGCCATGCGCGACGTGCGCCAGGAGGACGAAACCGAAGTGCTGGCCTCCAAGTACGACCTCAACTACGTGACCATGGACGGCGACATCGGCTGCATGGTCAACGGCGCCGGCCTGGCGATGGCGACGATGGACGTGATCAAGTTGAACGGCGGCGAGCCGGCCAACTTCCTCGACGTCGGCGGCGGCGCCAACAAGGAGAAAGTGACCGAGGCGTTCAAGCTGATCCTTTCCAGCGACAAGGTGAAGGCGGTGTTCGTCAATATCTTCGGCGGCATCGTCCGCTGCGACATGATCGCCGAGGGCATCATCGCCGCGGTCAAGGAAGTAGGCGTCAAGGTGCCGGTGATCGTGCGCCTGGAAGGCACCAACGTGGAAGCCGGCAAGGAACTGCTGCGCAACTCCGGCCTGGCGATCATCCCGGCCGACGACATCAACGATGGCGCGAAGAAGGCGGTGGAAGCCGTCAAGAACGCCGCTTAACCCACCTTCGAAGGAATACTCAAATGGCAGTCTTGATCAACAAGGACACGAAGGTGATCGTGCAGGGCTTCACCGGCTCGCAGGGCACCTTCCACGCGCAACAGATGCTCGACTACGGCACGAAGGTCGTGGGCGGCGTCACCCCGGGCAAGGGCGGCGCCGAGCACCTCGGCCTGCCGGTGTTCGACACCGTGAAGCAGGCGGTGGAGAAGACCGGCGCCGACGCCTCGGTCATCTACGTCCCGCCGCCGTTCGCGGCCGATGCGATTCTCGAAGCCGCCGACGCCGGCATCAAGGTCATCATCTGCATCACCGAGGGCATCCCGGTGCTCGACATGATGCGCGTCAAGAACGTGCTGAAATCACACCCGGGCACGGTTCTGGTCGGCCCCAACTGCCCCGGCGTGATCACCCCGGGCGAGTGCAAGATCGGCATCATGCCGGGCCACATCCACATGCCGGGCAAGATCGGCATCGTCTCGCGCTCGGGCACGCTGACCTACGAAGCGGTCAAGCAGACCACCGACGCGGGGCTTGGCCAGTCCACCTGCATCGGCATCGGCGGCGATCCGATCAACGGCACCAACTTCATCGACGCGCTCAAGCTGTTCCAGGAAGACCCGCAGACCGAGGGCATCATCATGGTCGGCGAGATCGGCGGCTCGGCCGAGGAGGAAGCGGCCGAATACATCGCCAAGCACGTCACCAAGCCGGTGGTCGGCTTCATCGCCGGCGCCAGCGCGCCGAAGGGCAAGCGCATGGGCCACGCCGGCGCGATCGCCTCCGGCGGCTCGGGCACGGCCGAAGGCAAGTTCGCCGCGATGGAGAAGGCAGGCGTCACCACGGTGAAGTCGCCGGGCGACCTGGGCGCGGCCATCGCCAAGCGTTTGGCGAAGTAAGTTTCGCCGGATATGTATCCCAAGACGGGCCGCCTTCGGGCGGCCCGTCCTGTTTGCGGCCGGCATTCGGCAGAAGGCTTGACTTACCAGACCCTGGATGCGCATATTCCATGCGCATCCCAAGAGGGCATCGCCATGCGCGTACGCGAAACCTATGCCGATTACGGCAAGAAAGCCACCAACGTCAGCATCAACGAAGGCTTGCTGCGCGATGCCAGGGCGTTGGACATCAATCTCTCCGCCACTCTGGAGCGTGCGCTCGAAGAACAGGTTCGGGCGAAGAAACGCGAGCGCTGGCTGGAAGAAAACCGCGAGGCGATTCGACACTACAACGCCTTCGTGGCCGAACATGGCGTACTCAGCCCGATGTTCCGCAAACGCTGATGCGTCAATTTCACGCCTACAAGAACCGCAACGCGAATACCCGCGACGCGTACCCATTGCTGCTCAACATCCAAAGCGATCTGATCGAAGAAACCGGCACGCGCGTGGTCATCCCATTGGTACCGGCGGCGCGCGCGCGGCAAGCCGCGATGTCCTCACTGACGCCCATCCTCGACATCAAAGGCGAGTCGCAGCTATTGATACTGCCTTTGTTAGCCGCCGTCGAGCTGACCGACCTGGGCCGCGAAGAAGCCGACCTCTCCCACCAGCGCACGCCCATCATGGCGGCACTGGATTTCCTGATTTCCGGGATTTGACATGCACGCCTCCTCCTCCCGCCGCCTGCGCATCGCGATGGCGCAATTCGATTTCCCGGTCGGCGACATCGCCGGCAATCTCGAACGGATCGGTGCGATGATCGCCGAGGCGCGCGACGAATACGGCGCCGACATCGTGCTGTTTCCGGAATTGGCGCTGTCCGGCTACCCGCCGGAAGACCTGCTCTACCGGCCCGCGTTCCTGCGCGCCTGCGAAGCGGCGATCGAAACCCTGGCCGCCTCGGTCGAAGGCATCGTCGCCGTGGTCGGCTGGCCCGAGACGGCCGGCAGCGTGGTCTACAACGCCGCCAGCGTGCTGCGCGCGGGCCGCGTCGAGCACACCTACCGCAAGCGCGAACTGCCGAACTACGCGGTGTTCGACGAGCGCCGCTATTTCGATGTCGATCCCGACCGCGAGGACTGCGTGTTCGAAGCGGCCGGCGTGCGGGTCGGGCTGGCCATCTGCGAAGACCTGTGGTTTGCCGAGCCGATCGCCGCCACCGTGCACGCCGGCGCCGAACTCCTGCTGGTACCCAACGCCTCGCCGTTCGAGCACGAGAAACACGCCCAGCGCGACGCCTTGCTTTCCATGCGTACGCGCGAGAACGGTATTGGCATCGCCTACCTGAACCTGGTCGGTGGGCAGGATGCGCTGGTGTTCGACGGCGCCTCGGTGGTGGCCGATGGCGACGGCACGGTGCACCCGGCCGCCGCAGCCTTCCTCGACCAATGGCTGCTGGTGGACTACGACGCCACGACCCGCCGCTTCACGCCGGTGCGGTGGATGGATGACGGCGACGAATCCAAGAGCGCGCTGGCTTGGCGCGCGATCGTGCGCGGCATCCGCGACTACTGCGGCAAGAACGGTTTCGACAAGGTCTGGCTGGGTCTTTCCGGCGGCATCGACTCGGCACTGGTGCTGGCGCTCGCCGTGGATGCGCTGGGCGCGGCCAACGTCACCGCCGTGCGCCTGCCCTCGCGCTACACCGCCAACCTCAGCAACGATTTGGCGCAGGTGCAATGCGACGCACTGGGCGTGAAACTCATGAGCCTGCCCATCGAAAAGCCCTTCCAGGCCTATCTGGACACGCTGGCCGACGCCTTTGCCAGCGCACCGGCCGATGTCACCGAGGAAAACCTGCAATCGCGTATCCGCGGCGCGATGCTGATGGCGCTGTCCAACAAGTTCGGCGGGCTTCTGCTCACCACCGGCAACAAGAGCGAATACGCGGTGGGCTACGCGACCATCTATGGCGACATGTGCGGCGGCTATGCGCCGATCAAGGACCTGTACAAGACCGAGGTATTCCAGCTAGCGCGCTGGCGCAACACCGTGGGCGGCGTGCCGGCGGCGGCCGACGGGGTGATTCCGCCCGCCGTGATCGACCGCCCGCCAAGCGCCGAGCTGCGCGAGAACCAGAAGGACGAGGATTCGCTGCCGCCCTACGACGTGCTGGACGCCATCCTGCTGCGCCACGTCGACCAGGAGCAATCGCGCGACGAGATCGTCGATGCCGGCTTCGATGCCGCCACCGTCGACCGGGTCGTGCGGCTGGTGCGGATCAGCGAGTGGAAGCGCCACCAGTCGGCGCCGGGGCCGAAAGTCAGCCGGCGTGCGTTCGGGCGTGAAAGGCGTTATCCGATCAGCAGCGGCTGGCGACGCTGAGGAGCAGGCGGCCGCCTCGCATCCGCGGAAAGACAACGAAAAAGCCGGGAATTTCCCCGGCTTTCGTCAACCGCGACGGCATCGCGCTCAATCCTTCTGGCGCGCGCCCGGCACCTGCTCGCGAGCGAACGGATTGAGACGGGTGAACACCGAAGGACTCTTCGGCCAGCCACCCGAAAGCCAGGGATGGGTCGGGTCGTTCTGCGCCAGCACGCGCTTGGCGTCGGCGGCCAGCGTCTCGTTGCCGAGACGGGTATAGGTCTCGGCCAGGACCGCCACGGCATCGTTCTGGTATTCGCTCTGCGGATAGATTTCCAGCAGGTATTTGGCGCGGTCGGCGGCCGCCACCCAGGCGCCGCGGCGCAGGTAGTAGACGGAAGTGTTCAGTTCGTAACGAGCGAACTGGTTGCGCAAAAACACCATGCGCTGGCGGGCGTCACCGGCGTAGCGGCTGTTGCCGAAGCGCTCGGTGACGATGCCGAAATCGTTGTAGGCCTGCATCGGCGCGGCGATGTCGCGGCTGGCCATGTCCAGCTTGAAGACGCGCTGCATGAACACCGTGTTGCGCGCCTGGTTGGCCAGGCCGCGCAGGTAGTACATGTAGGGGACGTGGCGATTGGTCGGGTAAGTGCGCAGGAAGCGGTCGATGGTGGAAACCGCATCGTCGTTCTTGCCGCTCTTGTACTGGGCGTAAGCGGTCTCCATCAATGCCTGCTCGGCATACGGGCCATAGGGATACTGGGCGATCAGGCGGCGGAAAGTCTCCTCGGCGCTGCCGTAATTATTGCCGCGCATCGACTTGTGGCCCTTTTCGTACAAGGTCTCGACCGGCAGCCCCTCGTTCTTTTCGTCCTTCTTCTTGGAGCCGCCGCCCAGAGTGGAACAGCCGGCGAGCGCAAGCGCGGCGACCAGCAGGATCAGGGGGCGTGCCAACGGGCGACGCGCGTCGATGCGTGGGGACATGGGACTCGCAGGGTGTCGAACGGAAGCGGTGATAATAGCCCAGCCGGATGTCTCCACACCGGTACAGCATGAATCCCGGGGCAATGACCCGCCGCCCCCGCAGAGCCTTTCCAATGACCGATCCCGCTTCGACCTCCCCCCGCCTGGCCGTGGTGCCCGCCAGCGCCGCCGGCCGCCGCTTCGATGCCGTGCTGGCCGAGTTGTTTCCCGAATTCTCGCGCTCGCGGCTGGCCGAATGGATCAAGTCCGGCGACGCCCTGCTGGACGGCGGGACGGCGCGCCCGCGTGATCCGGTCCGCGGCGGCGAGCAGGTCAGCCTGAATGCCGCGCTCGGCATCGAGACCGTGGCGATCGCGCAGGACATTCCGCTGGATGTGCTGTACGAGGACGAATCGATCCTCGTCATCGACAAGCCGGCCGGGCTGGTGGTGCATCCGGGCGCCGGCAACCCGGATGGCACCCTGGTCAACGCCCTGCTCCACCGCGACCCCGCGCTGAACCAACTGGCGCGCGCGGGCATCGTCCACCGTCTCGACAAGGACACCTCCGGCGTAATGGTGGCGGCGCGCACCCTGCCGGCACAGACCCGGCTGGTCGAGATGCTGGCCGCGCGCGACGTCCATCGCCAATACCTCGCCATCGTCGCCGGGCCGATGGTGGCCGGCGGCACCGCCGATTTCCCGATCGACCGCCACCCGCGCGACCGCCTGCGCATGAGCGTGCGCGAGGATGGCCGCGAGGCCGTCACCCACTACCGCCTGCGTGAACGCTTCCGCGCCCATACCGCGCTGGAATGCCGCCTGGAAACCGGCCGCACCCACCAGATTCGCGTCCACATGCAGCACCTCAAGCACCCGATCGTCGGCGACCCGCTCTATGGCGGCCCACTCAAATTGCCGAAGGGCGCGAGCGACCCGCTCATCGCGCAATTGCGCGGCCTAAAACGCCAGGCGCTGCATGCCGAAGTGCTGGAATTCGCCCACCCGCTCAGCGGCCGGCCGGTGCGCTGCGAAGCGCCCATCCCCGCCGACATGCGCGCCCTGATGAAGACACTGCGCGAGGATACCGCCGCGTTCGCCGAGACCCGGCACCGATGAACCAGGCCCCATGGATCGTGGCCGACTGGCCCGCGCCGCCCGACGTGCGCGCACTCAGCACACGGCGCTTCGGCGCGGGCGTGTCGACGCCGCCCTTCGACCGCTTCAACCTCGGCGAGCGCAATGGCGACGACGCCGAAGCGGTGGCCCTCAACCGCGCCGAACTCGCCGAACGCCTCGCCCTGCCCGCCGCGCCACGCTGGCTTAGGCAGGTACACGGCACGGCGGTGGCGCACGTCGACGCCGCTTCGCCGGGCGGGCCGCCACCCGAGGCCGATGCCGCCGTCACCGCCACGCCCGGCACCGTCCTCGCCATCCTCACCGCCGATTGCCTGCCGGTGGCGTTCGCCGCGCGCGACGGCGCGGAAATCGCCGCCGCCCACGCCGGCTGGCGCGGGCTGGCCGCGGGCGTGCTGGAGGCCACCGTGCGGGCGATGGCCACACCGCCGCGCGAGCTCATCGCCTGGCTCGGCCCCGCCGCCGGCCCCGCCGCCTACGAGATCGGCGAGGAAGTGCGCGATACCTTCCTCGCCCATGACGCCGCCGCCGCGACCGCCTTCGTCGCCACCCGCCCCGGCCACTGGAAAGCCGACCTGTACGCGCTGGCGCGGCAACGACTGGCCGCGCTGGGCCTCGCCGCCGATGCCGTCCACGGCGGCGACCGCTGCACGATTTCCGAGCCGAAGCACTTCTTCTCGCACCGCCGCGACGGCCGTGGCGGCCGTCTGGCCACCCTGGTCTGGATGACCGAATGAGTCCCACACTGTTCCAGCGCCTGCTCGGCGCCGAGTTCTACCACCTGGCGCCGGAAGTGAAGGCGCTGCACGCGCACGCCGGCCACGGCCGCTGGCGCGGCGTCTGCCGGATCGAACGCGGCGGGCATCCGCTCGCGCGCCTGGCCTGCTTCTTCGCCCGCCTGCCGCCCGCGATGTCCGAAGCACCACTGAGCGTCGAGATCGTCCGCGAAGGCCCACACGAAACCTGGTATCGCCACTTCGATGGCGTACCGATGCGCTCGCGCCTGCGCTACGACGCCGGCCACCTGCGCGAACAGTTGGGAGCGATGACCTTCCGCTTCCGGCTCTACCGCATCGACCACGCACTGCATTGGAGCACCGAGGGCGGCCGCCTGTTCGGATGGATACCGCTGCCGGCGTCATGGTTCGAGGACGTGCGCTGCCGCGAATTCAGCGAGGACGGCCGCTACCGCTTCGAAGTGGACGCGCGTCTGCCGTTGCTCGGCCGCCTGATCCGCTACGAAGGCTGGCTCCTGCCGGACGAATACTGATGAGATGACCCTGGCGACCGCCTCGCAAACCGGGCCATCGCCCCGCCACCGGCACCTCGAAACTTGAAGCGACCGCCATTGGGCAGGCATGGGACGCGCTCGGCCACCCCATCCGCTATGAAAGCGGGTTCCCGCCGGACGAATACTGTTGAGATGACGCTGGCGACCGCCTCGCAAACCGGGCCATCGCCCCGCCACCGGCACCTCGAAACTTGAAGCGACCGCCATTGGGCAGGCATGGGACGGGCGGGTACGTCTGCCGCTTTTTCCGATGCGAGCTCAGTCCGCCTCCGGCCACAGCGCGCGGATCGCGGCAATGCCCTGCGCGCCGTGGGCGCGCGCTTCGGCGACGTCGTCCGGCCCCAGCCCGCCGATGGCATAGATCGGCAGGCTGGCCAATTCGCGCAGGCCGGCGAAGCCGTCCCAGCCGATACCGGCCCGGCCCGGGTGGCTGGCGGTTTCGCGCACCGACCCGGCGATAGCGAAATCGCAATCGATCGCCTGCGCCTGCCGCAGTTCGGCTTCACTGTGGCAGGCGGCCGAAAGCAACCGCCCCGCCGGCAAGTCACGTTTGCGCCGCTTCATCAACCGCGCCGCCGGCAGGTGCAGGCCGACGCCATGACGCTCGGCCAGCGCCTCATCGCCATTCACCAACACTTCGGCGCGGCGGGCCTGGCAGCGCGCCACCGCCTCGGCCACCAGGGCGCGCCAGCGGCCGGGGTCACAATCGCCCGGGCGCAACTGGACGCGCGAGATCCCCGCGACGAGCACGGCATCGAGACCGGCCAGCCAACGGTCGTCGCTGAAATCTTGCGGCGAAGGCGTGACCAGCAGCCGGTCGGGTTGCAACAGGGCCGCCACCACCGGGCGGTCGGCCGGCGGCATGGCATAGCGCGAGAGCTTGTCGCGCGGCACCCAGGCCAGCGCCTGCCCCTCCCGCCCGCGCGCCGCGCCGCGCCAGGCGACGACGTGACGCACGTCCAGCACGATGCGCTTGTGCGGCATCCGCTGCGGCACCGCGATCAGGCTTGCGCCCACTCGCGCCTCGATACCCAGTTCCTCGCGCAACTCGCGCACCAGCGCGTCCTCGGGCGTCTCGCCGGGATCGACCTTGCCGCCGGGAAACTCCCACAGCCCGGAAAGGTCCCGGCCTTCGGTACGGCGCGCCAGCAACACGCGGTCGCGCACGTCGGTGACGACCCCCGCCACGACGTGGACCGGCGGCGCGGATTCCGGGGGGCTCGACGAAACGGGGGTCACGATTTCCCTCTGGTGTTCGAAAACACCCGCGGCGGCCGCGCGGCGCCGCGCGCGGGCCGGATCAGCGCGCGCTCATCCCAACTGGCCGTGGCAGTGCTTGTACTTCTTGCCGGAGCCGCAAGGACAGGGATCGTTGCGCCCCACCTTGGGCAGCGCGGCCTGCCCATCGGCGAAATCGGTGGCGCCGAGACGGTCGGCGGCCTCTTCGTCGGCGCCGTAGCCGCCCATGTTCGGGTGCTGGAACTGCATGCGCCGCTGCGCGGCCTCGGCCAGCCGGCGCTCTTCGGCTTCGATCGCGTCGACCTCCTCCTGGTCGCGGATGCGCACCCGCGCCAGCAGGGTGGTGACTTCGCGCTTGACCGTTTCCAGCATCTCCGAGAATAGCTCGAAGGCTTCCTTCTTGTATTCCTGCTTGGGTTGTTTCTGCGCGTAACCGCGCAGATGGATGCCCTGGCGCAGATAGTCCATGCGCGCGAGATGCTCCTTCCAGTTCTGGTCGAGCACGTTAAGCATGAAGTGCTTCTCCAGCATGCGCATGGTCTCCTCGCCGATCTGCCGCTCCTTCTCCGCGAACAACTGGTCGGCCGACCGCTGCACCTCCTCGGCGACCGATTCGGCATCCCACTCGCTGCGGGTCGCGTGCGTTTCCACCAGCGGCAGCGCCAGCCCGTACTGGCTGGACAGTTCGGCCTGGAGGCCCGCCAGGTCCCACTGCTCGTCCACCGAGTTGGGCGGCACGAAGCGCTCGACCAGCTCGGCGATCACGTCGCCGCGGATGCCATCGATGTTGTCCTTGACGCTCTCGGCCTCCAGCAGTTCGTCGCGCTGGGCGTAGATCACCTTGCGCTGGTCGTTGTTGACGTCGTCGAAATCCAGCAGGTTCTTGCGGATGTCGAAGTTGTGCGCCTCCACCTTGCGCTGCGCGTTGGCGATCTGCTTGGTGACCAGCGGACTCTCGATGATGTCGTCTTCCTTCAAGCCCATGCGCTCCATCATGTTCTTCACCCAGTCGGCGGCGAAGATGCGCATCAGGTTGTCTTCCAGCGACAGATAGAAGCGCGAGGAGCCGGGGTCGCCCTGGCGACCCGAACGGCCGCGCAACTGGTTGTCGATGCGGCGGCTTTCGTGGCGCTCGGTACCGATGATGTGCAGCCCGCCGGCGTTCTTGACCGCATCGTGGCGTTGCTGCCATTCGGACTTGAGACGGGCGCGGGTGGCCTCGTCCACCGGCGCGCCGGATTCGGCTTCGAGCTGGGCGATTTCCGCCTCCAGCGAACCGCCGAGCACGATGTCGGTACCGCGGCCAGCCATGTTGGTGGCGATGGTGACCGCCCGCGGCCGGCCGGCCTGGGCCACGATCACCGCTTCGCGCTCGTGCTGCTTGGCGTTCAGCACTTCGTGCGGGATGCCATCCTTGCGCAGGTATTCGGACAGCAGTTCCGAAACCTCGATGGAAGTGGTGCCGACCAACGCCGGCTGGCCGCGCTCGTGAGCTTCCTTGATCTCGCGGGCGACGGCGCGGAACTTGCCGGCGCGGTTGAGGAACACCAAGTCAGGGTGGTCCTTGCGGATCATCGGGCGATGGGTGGGGATCACCACCACTTCCAGCCCGTAGATGCTCTGGAATTCGTAGGCTTCGGTATCGGCCGTGCCGGTCATGCCGGCCAGCTTCTTGTACATGCGGAACAGGTTCTGGAACGTCACCGAGGCCAGCGTCTGGTTCTCGCGCTGCACGGGCACGCGTTCCTTCGCCTCCACCGCCTGGTGCAGGCCGTCCGACCAGCGCCGGCCCGGCAGGGTGCGGCCGGTGAACTCGTCGACGATCACCACCTCGCCATCGCGCACGATGTAATCGACGTCGCGCTGGTACAGCGCATGCGCGCGCATCGCCGCGTTGAGGTGGTGGACGATGTGGATGTTCTGGGCGGCATAAAGCCCCTCCTCGTCGCCTTCCAGCACACCGATCTCGCGCAGCAGCGCCTCGACCTGCTCCATGCCGGCTTCGGAGAGGTGCACTTGCTTGCCCTTCTCGTCCACCCAGAAATCGCCCTCGCCTTTCTCGTCGGCCTGACGGGTCAGACGCGGGACGATCTGGTCGACCTTGAGGTAGAGGTCGGGGGTGTCGTCGGTGGGGCCGGAGATGATCAACGGCGTGCGCGCCTCGTCGATCAGGATCGAGTCCACTTCGTCGACGATGGCGTAGTTCAGGCCGCGCTGGAAACGGTCGTCCTTCGACAGCGCCATGTTGTCGCGCAGGTAGTCGAAGCCGAATTCGTTGTTGGTGCCGTAAGTGATGTCGGCGCCATAGGCTTCGTGCTTGTCGGAATGCGGCATGCCGGGCCAGACCACGCCCACCGACAGCCCCAGCCAGTGGTAGAGCTTGCCCATCTGCGCGGCGTCGCGGCGGGCCAGGTAGTCGTTCACCGTGACCACGTGCACGCCCTTGCCTTCCAGCGCGTTGAGATAAACCGGCAGGGTGCCGACCAGGGTCTTGCCCTCGCCGGTGCGCATCTCGGCGATCTTGCCCATGTGCAGCACCATGCCGCCGATCAGCTGGACATCGTAATGGCGCATGCCCAGCACGCGCACGCTGGCCTCGCGGCAGACCGCGAAGGCTTCCGGCAGGAGTTTGTCGAGCGATTCGCCCTGGGCGACGCGTTCCCGGAACTCGGGGGTCTTGGCCTGCAACTCGGCATCGGAGAGCGCCTGCATCTGCGGTTCCAGCGCGTTGATCTTGACGACGATCTTGTTGAGCTGGGTCAGGAGGCGGTCGTTGCGACTGCCGAAAACGCGGGTAAGCAGGCTGTTGAACATGCGGGCGGGCCGTTTGGTTTTTGGCATCGCGCACGCGGCGCGGATGCGGAAAAAGAAGAAGGGCGCACAGGCACCCTTCGGCAACACTGCATTGTAGTGGAGGCGACCCGGGCGCGTATCAAGGGCGCCCGGGCATGCGCTCAGTCATGCGTCCGGCCAAGGAAGCGCGAGGGGTCGACATAACGACCGTCCCGCCATACTTCCAGATGTACGTGCACGCCGGTCGATCGTCCGCTGGAGCCGGCCTTGGCCACTTCGTCCCCCATCCGCACCAGATCGCCAACCTGGCGGCTGAGGCGCGAATTGTGCGCGTAACGGGTCACGTAGCCGTTGCCGTGATCCACCTCGATGGTATGTCCGTAGCCGTTGCGCTCGCCGGCGAAAGTCACCACGCCTTCGGCCACCGCCAGCACCGGGTCGCCGTGGTTGCCCTTGTAATCGATACCCTTGTGGAACTGGCCGCCGCCGCCGAACGGATCGGCGCGCAGGCCGAAGCCCGAGGTGACGTAACTACCGGCGATGGGCTGGCCCGAGGGCAGCCCGGCGCGATCACGGCGGCGGTTGAACAGCAGCGATTCCAGTGCCGTCAGCTGGTTGCCCGACGCGCGCAGCCCGGCATCGAGCTGACCGATGCCGCCAAGCAGCGTGGCCGGGGCGATGTCGTGCACCGTCCCGCCGCCGCCGATGCCGACCGGCTGCCCGAAATCGAATTCGCTTTCGGGCAGCTCCGCCTCGCGCGCCAGGCGTTGGCCCAGGGCATTGAGGCGGGTGGTCTCGGCCTGCAATTCGGCCAGGCGCGCGGCCATCGCGTTGAGTTCACGCTGGGCGGCATCACGGCTCAACGCCGTGGCCTGGTTGCCGGCCGGGCCAGCCAGCACCCGCATCGCCCCAACGCCGCCGGACACGCCCAGCGCCAGGCAGACCGCCCCCGCCAACAGCGGACGATGGTGGATGAGGCCGCGGAGCCGCCTGGCCGCCGTTTCGGCCCGCGCGCGCGTATGCTGTGCGAGCCGTTGGAGTTTTGAACGCATGTCTGATCCTGAATCCGGGCGTCCCGCGCAAGCGCGAAAAGGCCAGCCGAAGCCGGCATTGGACGCCGTGTTGGGCGAAGCCGCGGGCGATCCCTTGCGCCGCGCGATGTGGCTGGACGCGCTCGACCGCCAGTGGCGCTCGCTCGTTCCGATCAATCTCCGTGGCCATGTGCGCCTGGGCAACGTGGCGGGCGGTCGCATGTCCTTGCTGGCGGAGTCGCCGCTGTGGGCCAGCCGCGCACGGCTGGCCGCCGACGAACTCCTGCTGGCGGCCCGTTCCATCGGGCTGGAAGCCAAGCACCTCCAGGTGCGTGTCGCGCATAACGCCAGCCCGCCGGTCCCCGCGCTCGAAAAGCGTCCCACCACGGCCTCGCGTACGGCTGTCGGAGAGGTCCTGGCGCTGCTGCGGAAGGAATGAGCGGGCAGTCTTCACAAGCCCTGCACGCCCACCGGGGCTGGCAGGGTAATCGCCCAATCCATCGAATTTGTTAACGAGCCGCTTCACGAAACGGAACAGGGCGGGCGGGCCCGCCGCCCCCCGGCGCATGGCTGCCGCCGTCCGCCGCCACGAAAAACGCCGGGAGAACCCAGCGTTCGCAAGTGCTTTTCGTTGCCGCTCAGGCCACCACGGGTGTGACCGGCGCGTACATCGGCGCCGGCAGCGCGGCTTCGTCCTCGAAGCTCACCAGCTCCCAGGCATCCTGCTCGGCCAGCAGCGCGCGCACCAGTTTGTTGTTGAGCGCATGGCCGGACTTGTGGCCCTCGTAGGCGCCGATCACCGCATGCCCGGCCAGGTAGAGATCGCCGATGGCATCGAGAATCTTGTGACGGACGAATTCGTCGGCGTAGCGCAGGCCATCCTCGTTCAGCACCCGGAACTCGTCCAGCACGATGGCGTTGTCCATCGAGCCGCCCAGGCCGAGGTTGCGCTCGCGCATGTATTCGAGATCGCGCATGAAGCCGAAGGTGCGGGCGCGGCTGACTTCGCGGATGTAGTTCTCGGTACTGAAATCGACCGTGGCGGAGGACTGCGAGCCGGGAATCGCCGGGTGGTTGAATTCGACGGTGAAATCGAGGCGGAAACCGTCGTGCGGACGGAACCGGGCGATCTTGTCGCCCTCGCGCACTTCGATCTCGCGCTTGATGCGGATGAAACGCTTGGGCGCGTCCTGCTCGACGATCCCCGCCGATTGCAGCAGGAACACGAAAGGCCCGGCCGAGCCGTCCATGATCGGCACCTCGGCGGCGGAAAGCTCGATCCAGGCGTTGTCGATGCCGAGCCCGGCCAGCGCCGAGAGCAGGTGTTCGACCGTCTGCACGTTGGCGGGGCCGCACGACAGCCCGGTGCAAAGCGTGGTCTCGCTGACCAAATCGCCGCGGGCTGGGATTTCCGCCACTGGATCGAGATCGACCCGCCGGAACACGATGCCGGCATCGACCGGGGCCGGGCGGATGGTCAGGAAGACCTTCTCGCCACTGTGCAGGCCAACGCCGGTCGCGCGGATCAGGTTCTTGAGGGTGCGCTGTCGGCTCATTCTGGCGGTGCTGAACAGGGGTTTAGGCGATTGCGCAGGTTATCACGCGGCCGGCTGAACATCGCCATAAGCATCCGGCGCGGATGGCCGCCGGGAAAAGGCGCCGGCCCGGTATCGCGCCGGCGCAAGGGGACAGGCGAACGCCTGGATGCGCGTCCGGTGCATCGGTTACGCAAGCCGCGCCCGCGCCGGACGCCACGGCGGAACGGCTTCCGCCCGGCACGCCGGACGGGAGAGTCAACGGTTGTCGGTTGCCCGAGCGGCGCGGCGGGCACCGCCATTTACGAGGCGGCGACCACCACGGCGGCCACCCGGCCCCGGTCAGCCACGCGGGACTATCCGGGGCCGGGGAGCGACGCCGCGAACGGCATCAATCCGCCTGGCGGCGCAGGAATGCCGGGATGTCCAGGTAATCCGCGCCACCGAAATCCGCCGCCTTCGGCGAGGCGCTTTCGCTGGCCGAAGGTGCCGCCGCCGTTCCGCGGCGCAGCCCCGAGGCCAGGCCCTGGGCCGGGTTGAAGGTCACGCTCGGCACATTGTCGATCGGCAGACCGGTGGTGCCATCGCGCTTGGCGACGACCGGCGTCTGCACGATTTCCATCTGCGGACGCGGCTTGCGCACCGGCTTGTAGCCGAAATCATTGCGCGCGACCGGCTGGCGGGCGGTATTGCGGTTGAGGCCGGTGGCGACCACGGTGACTTTGACCTCGTCCTGCATCTCCGGGTCGAGCGCGGTGCCGATCACCACGGTGGCGTCCTCGGAGGCGAACTCGCCGACCACGCGGCCGATCTCGTCGAACTCCGCCATAGTCAGGTCGGAACCGGAGGTGATGTTGACCAGGATGCCATTGGCGCCGTGCAGGTTGATGTCGTCCAGGAGCGGGTTCTGGATCGCGGCTTCGGCGGCGGCCTGGGCGCGGTCGTCGCCACGGGCGATGCCGGTGCCCATCATCGCCAGGCCCATTTCGTTCATGACGGTACGCACGTCGGCGAAGTCGACGTTGATGAGGCCCGGCCGCACGATCAGGTCGGCGATGCCCTGCACCGCGCCTTGCAGCACGTTGTTGGCCTCGCGGAATGCCTGGATCATGGTGGCGTTGCGGCCGAGCACGGTGATCAGCTTCTCGTTGGGAATGGTGATCAGCGAATCGACGTGCTGGGACAGCTCCTCGATGCCCTTCATCGCCACCTGCATGCGGCGCTTGCCCTCGAACGGGAAGGGCTTGGTCACGACCGCCACGGTGAGGATGCCCATTTCCTTGGCCAGTTGCGCCACCACCGGCGCGGCGCCGGTGCCGGTGCCGCCGCCCATGCCGGCGGTGATGAACACCATGTCGGCGCCCTGAAGGGCGTCCATGATGCGTTCGCGGTCTTCCAGCGCGGCCTGACGGCCGACTTCCGGGTTGGCGCCCGCGCCCAGCCCCTTGGTGACGTTGCTACCCAGTTGCAGTTGCAGCTTGGCGCCGCAGTTCTTGATCGCCTGGGCGTCGGTGTTGGCGGTGATGAACTCCACGCCGTCCACCTGGCTGCTGACCATGTGCGCGACCGCGTTACCGCCGCCGCCGCCCACGCCGACCACCTTGATGACCGCGTTCGGGGCCATCTTTTCCATCAGTTCAAACGTTGCCATGTCCATGTCCTCTTGAGTTGTGCCACGGTTGGCGCGGGAAGGGAGAGTCGGACTCCGCCTGCCGACGCCGTGCTGGCGTTTCTTGTTGTGGTTTTACCGTCGGAGTTCTGACCGACTTTCCCGCACTTGCTCATCGTCTCTCCACCGCTTTCTTCCGCTCTCCACACCTTCGCCTCGCCCACCTCGCACACCGGGCCGGCGCGCCACACGCGCGTACCGGCCGGCCGTTCAAAACTGGCCGTTGTACCAATCCCTCAGCTTCTTGAAGATGCCGAGTCCGCGCCCCGCCGGCAGCAACGGGCGCGCGCGCGGCGCTTCCATCCGGCTGCCCATCAGGAGCAGGCCGACGCCGGTGGCGTGCACCGGGTTGCCGACCACCTCGGCCAGCCCCGCGACGTGCTGCGGGATGCCCACGCGCACCGGCATCTGCAACATTTCCTCGGCCAGCTCCACCACACCTTCCATCTTGGAACCGCCGCCGGTCAGCACCATTCCGGCGCGCACCAGTTCCTCGAAGCCGGAGCGGCGCAGTTCGGCCTGCACCATCTCGAAGATTTCCTCGTATCGGCCCTGCACCGCCTGCGCCAGCGCGTGGCGCGGCAGGCGGCGCGGCGGGCGGTCGCCGACCGACGGCACCTGGATCGATTCCTCCGCCGTCGCCATCTGCGCCAGCGCGCAGGCGTAGCGCACCTTGATCTGCTCGGCTTCCGGCGTCGGCGTGCGCAGCATGTGGGCGATGTCGTTGGTGACGTGGTCGCCGGCGATCGGCAGCGAGGCGGTATGCGCGATCGCGCCCTGCACGAACACCGCGATGTCGGTGGTGCCGGCGCCGATGTCGACCAGCACCACGCCCAGCTCGCGCTCGTCGTCGGTCAGCACCGCCTCGCTGGAAGCCAGCGCCGAGAGGATCAGGTCGTCCACGCTCAGGCCGCAGCGCTGCACGCATTTGGTGATGTTGGCGGCGGCCGATTCCGCGCACGTGACCAGATGCGCGTGCACCTCCAGGCGGATGCCGCTCATGCCCACCGGGTTCTTGATCCCTTCCTGCGAACTGTCCAGCACGTATTCGCGGGCGATGGCGTGCAGGATGCGCTGGTCGGAGGGAATCGCCACCGCCTTCGCCGCTTCCAGCGCCCGGTCCATGTCGCCATGGGTGACTTCGCCATCGCGCAGCGGCTCCATGCCCTGCGAGTTGCGGCACTGCACATGGTTGCCGCTGATCGAGGCGTACACCGAACGGATTTCGCAGCCGGCCATCAGCTCGGCTTCCTCGACCGCGCGCTGGATCGATTGCACGGTGGAATCGATATCCACCACCACGCCGCGACGCAAGCCGCGCGATTCGTGGCTGCCGACGCCGATCACCTCGACCGGCAGGCCGGGCGTGTATTCGCCCACCAGCGCCGTCACCTTGGAGGTGCCGATGTCGAGGCCCACGATCAGGGATTTGTCGCCTTTGCGGTTCATGAATGGATGTATGGGTTGGGGGCCGGCGGCCAGCGGCCAGCGGCCAGGGAAAGAGCGGGAGAAAGATTGGCGGCGATCGTTCCGGGAAAATGCGCGTCATTGGCCGAAGCAGCGAACCGCCGTTCCGGCCCCTGGCCGCTGCCCCCCAGTCGCTCCGCCTCGCGCCAGCGAAGCGCGAAACCGTTGGCATAACGCAGGTCGGCGCGCGCCAGCGCCTTGCCCTGCGGCGCGATCAACTGCGGCAGGAGGCGGGCGAAGCGGCGGATGCGCGCTTCCGGCGACTGGCGGCCGACGATCACCTCGGCGCCATTGGCGAGCCGCAACGACCAACTGCCGCGCGCGTCCTGCCTGAGCGCGTGCACGCCCAGGCCGACCAGCGCGAACAGCTCGCGCGATTCGTTGTAGAGCCTGACCACTTCCCGCACCCGGCGCGGGTCGCCATCCAGTTGCGGCAGGCCCTTGGGCAACGCATCGCCCATGCTGGCGCGCGGGTACAGGCGACCGTGCTCGGACAGGAGCAGATCCTCGCCCCACAACGCGAACGGGTGATGTTCGGCAATCCGCACTTCCAGCACGTCCGGCCATTTTTTGCTGACCTCGGCCGACTCCACCCACGGCAGCTTTTCCACCGCCGCCTGGGCGGCGTCCAGCCGCACCGCGAAGAACCCCTGGCGCGCGTAGGGCGCGAGCGTCATGCGCAGTTCGTCGGCATCGACATGGCGGAACTCGCTGGTCACTCGCAACTTGGCCAACGGGAAGCGCTCGGCGCCGATCCAGCCATTCATCACCGCCACCACTGGCAGAGCGATGACGGCGACGGCCAGGCCAATGCCGGAGATGCGGGTCGCCGCGCTCACAGTGTCTGCTCCAGGATGCGCCAGCACAGTTCGTCGAACTCGATACCCAGCGCGCGGGCGGATTTCGGCACCAGCGAGGTGGCGGTCATGCCCGGCGCGGTGTTGATCTCAATGAGCTGGAAGCCGCGCGTTTCGTCGCGCATCACGTCCACGCGGCCATAACCGGTGCAGCCGGCCGCGACGAAGGCGGCCTGGGCGAGACGGCGAATGTCCGCTTCCTCATCGCCTTCCAGACCGGGGCTGATGTACCGGGTATCCCCGCTCAGGTATTTGGCGCTGTAGTCGTACCACTCGCCCTTCGGCTCGATACGGATCGAGGGCAGCACGTATTCGCCCAGCACCGGCACGGTGAGTTCCGGGCCGCGCACCATCTGCTCCATCAGCATCTCGCCGCCGTAGGCATGCGCCACTTCCACCGCCGCATCGAGCGCGGATGCGTCCAGCACGCGGGCCACGCCCACGCTGGAGCCTTCGCTGGAGGGCTTCAGGAACACCGGCAGGCCCAGTTCATCGGCGGCGGCGCGGACATCGCCGCCCGGCGGAATGCGGACGAAACGCGGCGTCGGCAGGCCGGCGGCGATCCACACCTGCTTGGTGCGGATCTTGTCCAGGGTGAGCGCGGAACCGAGCACGCCCGGCCCGGTGAACGGCACGCCAAGCGCGCCCAGCAGCCCTTGCAGCACGCCGTTCTCGCCATCGCCGCCGTGCAGGACGTTGAAGACGCGATCGACCGCGCCGGCGCGGATGGCCTCGACCAACGCCGGGATGCCATCGATGCCGGTCGCATCGATGCCGCGCGAGCGCAGCGCATCCAGCACCGCCGCGCCGGATTTCAGCGACACCTCGCGCTCGCTGCTCGCGCCGCCCAGGAGCACCGCCACCCGCCCGAAGCACGACGGGTCACCAATGGCCAGCGGCGGAAGGGTGACGTCATTCATACGGGTTCTCCCGGCGCGCGGCCAGCCCTTCGGCCGCCAGTTGCTGCGCGGCCGCGCCGATGTCGCCCGCGCCCATCACCAGCAGCAGGTCGCCATCACGCAGTACGTCGGGCAGCACTTCGCGCAGTTCGGCCGGCGCGTTCACCACCACCGGATCGACGCGGCCACGGGTGCGGATCGCGCGCGCCAGCGATTTGCCGTCGGCGCCGGCAATCGGGGATTCGCCGGCCGGATAGACCTCGGTCAGCACCAGCGCATCGACATCGGAAAGCACGGCGGCGAAGTCGTCGAACTGGTCGCGGGTGCGGCTGTAGCGATGCGGCTGGAAAGCCACCACCAGGCGGCGATCGGGCCAGCCGCCGCGCGCGGCATCGAACACCGCGGCGAGCTCTTTCGGGTGATGGCCGTAATCGTCCACCAGTGCGACCGCGCCGCCGCCCGGCAGTTCGAGATCGGCCAGATGGTTGAAGCGGCGGCCAATCCCCTTGAAACCGGCCAGCGCGACGGCGATCGTTTCCGGCGCGATGCCGAGCTGCCAGCCGATGGCCGCGGCGGCCAGCGAATTCTGCACGTTGTGGCGGCCGGGCAGCGCCAGCGTCACCGCGGTGCGCGAGCCATCCGGCAGGCACAGCTCAAAGTGCATGGCGGCGGCTTCCTGGCGGACGTGCTCGGCACGCACTTCGGCTCGTTCGTCGAACCCGTAGGTCAGCACGTGGCGCGGGGTGTCTTTCGCCAACGCGGCGACTTCCGGGTCGTCGATGCAGAGCACGGCCAGGCCGTAGAACGGCAGGCGATGCAGGAATTCGCCGAAGGCCGCCTGCACCTTGGCGAAATCGTTGTCGTAGTTTTCCAGGTGGTCGGCATCGATGTTGGTGATGACGGCGATCAGCGGATTCAGGCGCAGGAAGCTGCCGTCGCTCTCGTCGGCCTCGGCCACCAGCCACGGGCTGTCGCCGAGCTTGGCGTTGGCCCCGGCGGCGAGCAGTTGCCCGCCGATGACGAAGGTCGGGTCCTTGCCGCCTTCGTACAGCACGCTGGCGGTGAGCGAGGTGGTGGTGGTCTTGCCGTGAGTGCCGGCGATGGCGATGCCACGGCGGAAACGCATCAGTTCGGCCAGCATCTCGGCGCGCGGGACGATAGGGATGCGCTGCGCGCGCGCTTCCAGCAATTCGGGGTTGTCGAGCTTGATCGCCGAGGACACCACCACGCAATCGGCGCCCAGCACGTTGGCGGCGGCATGTTCGCGGTCGATGCGGGCACCGCGCCGGGTCAGGCGCCGGGTGGCGGCGTTATCGGCGCGGTCGGAACCGGATACTTCGTAGCCCAGCGTGCACAGCACCTCGGCGATGCCGCTCATGCCGACCCCGCCGATGCCGATGAAATGCACGCGGCGAAACGCCCGAGCCAGGTCGCCCGTGTCCTGCAAGCGGCGCTGGTTGACGGTGTTCATCATTTCCGGGCCGCCTCCAATACGGCATCGGCCACGCGCTCGGCGGCATCGGGTTTCGCCAGCGCCTTCGCCGCCCGCCCCATCGCCTGAAGGCGGGCGGGATTGGCGGCCAGCGTGGCCAGCTCACGTTCGAGGTCGGCGGCCAGCGCATCGGACTGCCTCACCAGCCGCGCCGCGCCGCGCTCGGCCAGGTATTCGGCGTTGCGGGTCTGGTGATCGTCCACCGCCTGCGGGAACGGCACCAGGAGCGAGGCCACGCCGGCGGCGCAGACCTCGGCCAGGGTGAGCGCGCCGGCGCGGCAGATCAGGAGGTCGGCCGCGCGGTAGGCGGCGGCCATGTCGGCGATGAAAGCTTCGGGCCGCACATCGAGATCGGCCTCGGCATAGGCCCGGCGCGTTTCGTCGAGCATCTTCTCGCCGCACTGGTGGCGAATGCTGAATTCGGCCGGCGAAAATTTCGCCAACGCCCGCGGCAGCGCGAGATTCAGCGCGCGCGCGCCCTGGCTACCGCCGATCACCAGCAGCCGCAGCGGTCGGTCCGGCGGGGCGTCGCGCGCCGGCAGCGCGGCGATGTCGGCCCGCACCGGGTTGCCGAGCACCCGCTCGCCGGCGAAGGTGCCGGGGAAACCGGTCATCACCGTGCCGGCCAGCTTCGACAGCACCCGGTTGGTCAGGCCCGGGGCGCGGTTCTGTTCGTGCACCAACAGCGGGATGCCCGCCAGCCTGGCGGCCAGGCCGCCGGGGCCGGCGGCATAACCGCCGAAGCTCAGCACCGCGCGCGGGCGATGCTTCCTCAGTATCGCGCCGGCCGCGCGTACCGCGCCGAGCAGCTTGAATGGCAATGCCAGCAGCTTCGCCGTGCCCTTGCCGCGCGCGCCGCTGACGCCGATGGTCTCGATGGCGATGCCATGCGGAGGCACCAGCCGGGTCTCCATCCCGCCATCGCCCCCCAGCCAGACCACCGGCACGCCACGCTCGGCCAGCGCCTTCGCCACGGCCAGGCCGGGGAAGATGTGGCCGCCGGTGCCGCCGGCGAGGATCATCACGGGCGCGTCGTGCTTCATTGGCCGGACGTGCCTCCGAAGGAAGGTTCGATGCGGGCCGCGCGCAGGCCGGTGCGCGGGCGTTCGAACAACTTCGCCAACGCCATTCGCAAGTGGGCGGCATATTCGTGGCGAACGGCGCGCGCGACGCGCCCGGGCCGGTCCGTCGCGGACGGTGCGGCGGACGGCGCCACCGGCTGGACGGCCGGCGCGACGGGCATGGCCTCGCGGCGCAGCGCGACCTGGCGCTTCGCCCGCTCCAGTTCCCACGAGATGCGCAGCAGCAGGCCGAAGGCCACACAAGTGACCAGGATGCTGGAACCGCCGGACGAAACCAGCGGCAGGGTCAGACCCTTGGTCGGCAGGATGCCGAGGTTGACGCCGATCGAGACGAACGCCTGCATCGCGATCCACAGGCCGATGCCGAACGCCAGATAGCCGGAGAAGTTGCGGCGCATGTCCACGCATTGCAGGCCAAGCCAGAACATCCGCCCGACCAGCAGCACATACAACGCCACCACGAGGCACACGCCGACGAAGCCAAGCTCCTCGGCGATCACCGCCATGATGAAATCGGTGTAAGCCTCCGGCAGGTAGGATAGCTTCTGCACCGAGCCGCCAAGGCCGACGCCCCAGAACTCGCCGCGGCCGACCGCCATCAACGCGTTGGTCAACTGGTAACCGCTGCCGAACGGGTCCTTCCACGGGTCGCTGAAGGAGATCATGCGCTGCACGCGGTAAGGTTCCATGAGGATCATCCCCACCACCAGCGGCATCAGACCGAGCACCGGCAGGATCATTCGCGGCAAATGCACGCCACCCAGCACCATCATGCCGGCGGTGATCGCCAGCACCAGCGCGCTGGTGCCGAAGTCCTTGTGTACCAGCAGCAGAATGACCGAAAGCGCAAGCGCGATGCCGAAGGCTTTGAACATCGACGCCCAGGAGCCTTTCACCTCGTCCGAGAAGCGCGCCAGATAGCTCGCCAGCCAGACGATCACGATAAGCTTCACCGCCTCGGCCGGCTGGAAGCCGATCGGGCCGAAATTGATCCAGCGCCGCGCGCCCTTGACGGTGTGGCCCAGGCCCGGGATCAGCACCAGCAGCAGCAGCAGCACGCCCAGCAACGGCAGTATCCGGCCGTATTGCTCGACCCGGCGCACGTCGCCCTTCGCCATCACCAGCCCGGCCAGCGCGATGCCGGCGGCGAGATAAGCGGCATGGCGATGGAAATAATGCAGCGGCGGCAGACCACGGCTGTCGGCCACCGCCAGCGAGCTGGAAGCCACCATCACCAAACCGAACGCGGCCAGCGCCAGCATGCAGGCGAGCAGCCAAGGGTCGAAGCGGCCCTTGATCGCATCCAAGCGGGTGGCCTGGCGGGCGGCGGCGTCGAAACGTCCGTCCATCAGCGCACCTTCAACGTGGCCAAGCCAATCAGCACCAGCACCACCGCGATGATCCAGAAGCGCACGATCACCCGTGGCTCTGGCCAGCCCTTCAGCTCGAAGTGGTGGTGGATCGGCGCCATGCGGAACACCCGCTTGCCGGTGAGCTTGAAGCTCGCCACCTGGATCATCACCGAGAGCGTCTCGATGACGAACAACCCGCCCATGATCACCAGCACCAGTTCCTGGCGCACGATCACCGCCAGCGTGCCGAGCACCGCGCCCAGCGCCAACGCGCCGATATCGCCCATGAACACCATCGCCGGATAGGTGTTGAACCACAGGAAACCCAGCCCCGCGCCGGCGATCGCGGTGCAGATGATGAGCAACTCTCCCGCGCCCGGCACCGCCGGGATTTGCAGGTACCTGGAGAATTCGGCGTGGCCGGAGGCATAGGCGAACACGCCGAGCGCGCAGGCCACCATCACCGTCGGCATGATCGCCAGGCCATCCAGGCCATCGGTCAGGTTGACCGCGTTGGAGAAGCCGACGATCCAGAAATAGGCGATGGCGACGAAACCGATCCCGCCCAGCGGCAAGGCCACCGACTTGAACAGCGGCACGTAGAACGTGGTGGCCGCCGGCACGTCGGCGAACACGTAGAGATAGATGCCCGCGATCAGGCCCAGCAACGACTGCAACGCGTACTTGGTGCGCGAGCGCATGCCGTTGGGGTCGCGCTTGACGATCTTGATCCAGTCATCCCACCAGCCGATGGCGCCGAAGCCGGCCATCACCACCAGCACCACCCAGACGTACTTGTTGCGCAGGTCGCCCCACAGCAGCACCGAGGCCAGGATGGTGATCAGGATCAGCGCCCCACCCATGGTCGGCGTACCGGCCTTGGAGAAGTGCGATTGCGGGCCGTCGCTGCGGATCGGCTGGCCACCCGATTTCAGCGAGGCCAGATAGCGGATCACCGACGGGCCCCACCACAACGACAGCGCCAGCGCGGTCAGCGCCGAGAGGATGGCGCGGAAGGTCAGGTACTGGAACAGGCCGAAGTGGCCCTGCAACTGCTCCAGCCAGCGGGTGAGTTCAAGCAGCATCGGCGTTTTCCCCTGCCAGCAGCGCGGCGACCACGCGATCCATCGCGCTGCCGCGCGAGCCTTTCACCAGTACGCGAACGCCCTCGCGCAATTCGCCGCGCAGCGCGCCGGCGAGTTCGGCATGTGAATCGAAGCGGCGCGCGCCGTCGCCGAACGCCTCGGCGGCGGCTCCGGCCAGCGCGCCGATCGCGTACAGCCGGGCGATCCCGGCGGCCTTGGCCCGATGGCCGGCCTCGGCATGCAGCCCGACCTCGTCCACGCCCAGTTCGCGCATCTCGCCCAGCACCAGCCAGCCCTCGCCTTCGCCCTCGACGGATGCGAGGGTGTCGATGGCGGCGGCGAGCGAACCGGGGTTGGCGTTGTAACTGTCGTCGATCAACCGCGCGCCGCAGGCGAGACGGCGCACGGCCAGACGGCCAGGCACCGGGCGGGCGCTTTCCAGCCCGCGCCGGACATGCTCGATGTCGACCCCGACGGCCAGCGCCATCGCCGCCGCGGCCAGCGCGTTGGCGACGTTGTGGCGGCCGGGCAGATGCAGGCGGATGCCGGCATCGCCAGCGGGCGTGCGCAGGCGAAAACGCGAGCCACCGGCATCGAGCACGACCTCGGCGGCGCTCACCTCGGCACTCGCCTCCAACGCGAAACGCAGCACACGGCGACCGGCCGCGCGCGATTCGAAATAACGGCCGTAGGCATCGTCGGCATTGATCACGGCGGTGCCGCCCGCGGCCAGATCGTCGTAGACCGCCGCCTTGGTCTCGGCAATCGCCAGCAAGCTACCCATGCGCGCGAGGTGCGCCGGCGCGACGTTGTTCACCAGCGATACCTCCGGCGTCACGATCGCGGTCAGATAGGCGATGTCGCCGGGCTTGCCGGCCCCCATCTCGTAGACGTAGAAGCGGGCATCCTCCGGCGCGGCGATCACCGACAGCGGCAGGCCGATTTCATTGTTGAAGTTGCCGGGATTGGCGTAAGCGCCGCCGGCCTGACCGAGGATCGACAGCAACAAGGTCTTCACGCTGGTCTTGCCGTTGCTGCCGGTGATCGCCAGCACCTTGCCGGCGCGCGCGGCCTGCAAGGCGCGGGCGATGTCGGCCAGCGCGCGCTCGGTGTCGGCGACGACGATCTGCGCGATGCCGGCAGCCACTTCGCGCGACACCAGCGCGGCCACCGCGCCACGCTCGGCAGCGGCGGCGACGTGCGCGTGGCCATCGAAGCTGGCCCCCTCGAGCGCGACGAACAGCGGCGAGGCGAGGCCCGTCACCGGCAGCTTGCGGGTGTCGCTGGCGATGCCATCCACCACCGTCTCGCCATCGCCGAGCACGCGGCCGGCGCACAGGCTGGCAAGCCGGGCAAGCGTCATCGGCTTCATGCGCACGCCTCCAGCACCGCCTTTGCCACCGCCAGGTCGTCGAACGGATGCTTGACGCCCCGCACCTCCTGGTAAGTCTCGTGGCCCTTGCCGGCGATCAGCACGATGTCGTCCGCGCCCGCCGCGCGGATCGCCCGTTCGATGGCCTCGCGGCGGTCGCGCAGCACCGTGGCGCGCTCGGGATGGGCGAAGCCGGCGACGATCCCGGCAACGATGGCGTCGCCATCCTCGCCGCGCGGATTGTCGTCGGTGACGATCACGTGTTCGGCATTGGCCTCGGCGATCGCCGCCATTTGCGGGCGTTTGCCTCGGTCGCGCTCGCCACCGCAGCCGAACACGCAGGTCAGCCCGCCCTTCAAGTGCGCGCGCAGCGAGTGCAACGCCTGCTCCAGCGGGTCGGGCTTGTGCGAATAATCGACCACCACCAGCGGTAGGCGGCCATCGCCGCCCAGCCGGTTCATACGCCCGGCCACCGGCCGCAACGCCTCCAGCGCGGCGACGATCTCGCCGAAACCGGCCCCGCGCGCCAGCAGCACGCCGGCCACGCTCAGCAGGTTGTCGATGTTGAAGCGGCCAAGCAGCGGCGACCGTACCCGCGCCGCGCGATCGCCAATGCGCAGGTCGAAGCCGATGCCGCGCGCATCCAGCGCGACGTTGCTGGCGGCGATGTCGGCGGCGGCATCGCCGGAAGCGGAAATGCCGATGCCGCGCACGCTCGGCGGCAGTTCCGCCAGCAATCCGGCGCCGAAGGCGTCGTCGCGATTGATCACCGCCGCCCGCAATCCCGGCCAGCGGAACAGGCGCGCCTTGGCCTCGCCGTAGTGCCGCATGTCGCCGTGATAATCGAGATGGTCGCGGGTGAGGTTGGTGAACACGGCGATGTCGTATTCGACGCCCTCCACGCGGCCTTGGTCGAGCGCGTGGGAGCTGACCTCCATCGCCACCGCCCCGGCGCCGGCATCGCGCAGCTCGGCCAGCAGAGCGTGGGTGCGCAGCACCAGCGGGGTGGTGAACCCGGTGGCGACCTCTTCGCCAAACAGGCCGGCGCCCAGCGTGCCGATGGTGCCGGTGCGGATACCCGCGTGGCTCAATGCCTGCGCCAGCAACTGCACCGTCGAGGTCTTGCCGCTAGTGCCGGTCACGCCGATCAGCGTCATCGCCCGCGAGGGGTGGCCGTGGAATTGCCCGGCCAGCGCCGCCAGCCGTTCGCGCAGACCGGGCACGGCGATGGCATCGGCCGGCGCGGCGACGCCATCGGCGGGGTCGTACAGCACGGCGACGGCGCCGGCGGCGCGCGCCTGGGCGACGAAATTGAGGCCGTGGCTGGCCGGCGTTTCCTGCCGCGCCGGCAACAGCGCGGCGAAGGCATCGCCGGGACGCACTTCGCGGCTATCCATCGCCAGCCCGTGGATCTCCAGCGCGGCGGGAATCCCGGCCACCTCCGGCAGCAGTTCGGCCAGCGGCATCGCCCGGCTCATCGGTCTTCCTCCAGCGGTTCCGGCAGCGGCCGGGGCAAGGCCGGCTTGCGCGGCGCGACGTTGGCGGCGGTCGCCAACGTCGCGGCCGGCGCACCGCGCGCCGATACCGAGGCGGCATTGGGCAGCTTGGCCTGCGCGGCGATCCAGGTCTCGATGTCGTCCGGCGGCACATCCATCAATCGCAACGTTCCTTCCATCACGTTGCGGAACACCGGCGCCGATACCAGGCCACCGTAATAGCCCTTGGCGGGATCGGGGTCGTCCACCGCCACGACCATCGCGTAGCGCGGACGCTCCACCGGAACCACCCCGGCGAAATAAGCGACGTAGCGGCGCGAATAACCGCCGCCACTGGCCTTGCGCGTGGTGCCGGTCTTGCCGGCGACGTGATAGCCCAGGATCGCCGCGCGGGTGGCGGTGCCGCCCGGCTCGGTCACGGTCTGCATCATCCGCAGCACGGTGCGGGCGATCCCCGGGTCCAGCACCTGCCTGCGCTCGCCCTGCTTGTCCTTGACGAAGGTCGGCTGCACCGCGACGCCACCGTTGGCCAACGTGGCGTAGGCGTGGGCGATCTGCACCGGCGTGGCGTTGAAGCCATAGCCGTAGGACATCACCTGCTTGCGGGTGCCGTCCCAGCGACCGGGCGCGGGCAGCAGGCCGGCCGCCTCGCCGGGAAAGCCGATCCCGGTACGCTGGCCATAGCCGAACTTGTGCAGGAAGTCGTACAACTGCTGATTGTTGAGCTTGTGCGAGATCAGCGCCATGCCGACGTTCGAGCTTTTCTGGATCAGCCCGGTGGTGGTCAGCGTGCCGTAATTGCGGGTATCGGTGGTGCGGTATTTGCCGTTCGGAATCCAGCCCGGGCTGGTGTTGAAGACCGAATCGGGCTTGATGACGCCCAACTCCAGCCCCGCCGCCACGGTCAGCGGCTTGATCGTCGAGCCGGGCTCCAGCAGGTCGGTGAGCGCACGGTTGCGGTGCGCCTCCCGGTTGGCGACGCCGACGTTGTTGGGGTTGAACGAAGGCAGATTGGCCATCGCCAGCACTTCGCCGGTGTTGACATCGAGCACCACCGCCGAGCCGCTGACCGCGCCGCTGTCCTCGATCATCGTCTTCAGTTCGCGGTAGGCCAGGTACTGGATGCGGCGATCGATGGTCAGCGCCACGTCCTTGCCCGGCTCGGCCGCGCGCAACAGGTCGACGTTCTCGACGAAGCGGCCACGGTTATCGCGGATCACCCGCTTCAGGCCCGGCTTGCCGCGCAGCCAGTCGTCCAGCGCCAGCTCCACGCCCTCCTGGCCGTAGTCGTCGACGTTGGTGAACCCGAGCACGTGGGCGAAGGCTTCGCCCTGCGGATAGAACCGGCGGAACTCGCGCTGCGAATACACCCCGGGAATACCCATCGCCAGCACGCGCCGGGCCAGCGCCGGGTTCATCCGCCGCTTGACCCAGAGAAACTCCTTACCGGCCTTCTGCGAGATGCTGCGGCCCAGGGCCTCCTCGGAAATCTCCAGCGCGGCGGCGAGGCGACGGATACCCTCGGGATTGCCGGCCAGCGCCTGCGGGTTGACCCAGACCGACTCCACCGGCGTCGATATCGCCAGCGGCTCGCCGTTGCGATCGGTAATCATGCCGCGCGTGGCGGCGACCTCGACATCACGCAGGAAGCGTTCGTCGCCCTGCCGCTGGTAGAACTCGCTGTCCACCAGTTGCACGTAGGCGGCGCGCCCGACCAGCGCCACCGCGCACAACGCCAGCCCACCAGCGACGATCAGCACGCGCTTTTGCACGTCGAAACCGCCACGGCCGCCATGGGCGGCGGGTGGACGGGCGGGCGGGCGGCGGCCATTGCGCGCGCTCACGGCCGCACCACCACGATTTCGTTGGCCACCGGCGCCACCATGCCGAGCCGCTCGCGGGCGATGCGGTCGATCAAGGTGCTTTCGGCATAGGTCGCCTGCTCCAGCTGCAACTGGTTGAATTCGATCTCCAGCTCGTCACGCGCCCTCTCCAGCCGGTTCAGCTCGACGAACAACTGGCGATGGCGATGGCGCGCGGTGCTGACCGCGACCGCACTGGCCACGTCCAGCACCAGCAACAGCACCACCAGGAAGCGCAGGCTCATGCCGCGTCCTCCAGCTTCTCGGCCACTCGCAGCACCGCGCTGCGCGCGCGCGGATTGGCGCGGCTCTCCTCGGCATCGGCCTTGATCGCGCCGCCGACCAGCTTGAGCGAGGGCCGGAAGTCATCGCGCGCGGGCAAGCGGCGGTCGGCGGGCGGGGCCTTCGCCCGAGCCGCCATGAAGCGCTTGACGATGCGATCCTCCAGCGAATGAAAGCTGATGACGGCAAGCCGCCCCGCCGGCTTCAGCGCGTCGTGGGCGGCGGAGAGTCCGGCTTCCAGGTCGTCCAGCTCGCGATTGATGTGGATGCGGATGGCCTGAAAGCTGCGCGTCGCCGGATGGCTGGCATCCTTGCCGCGCGGCACCTGCGCGGCGATGAGTTCGGCCAGTTCGCGGGTGCGGGTGATCGGCTGTGCGCCACGCCGGGCGACGACCGCCCGGGCGATGCGCCGGCTCATGCGCTCCTCGCCGTAGCGCCACAGCACCTCGGCGATCTCGCGCTCGTCGGCACGGTTGATCCACCCGGCCGCGCTTTCGCCGGCGGACGCATCCATCCGCATGTCGAGCGGGCCATCCTTGTTGAAGCTGAAACCACGCCCGGCCTCGTCCAACTGCGGCGAGGACACCCCCAGGTCGAACAGCACACCATCCAGGCCATCGGCGGCGGCCCATTCGCCCAGCGCGGCGAAGCTGCCGTGGCGGATCGCCACGCGCGGATCGGCGCCGAAACGCGCCTCGGCTTCGGCGATCGCGGCGGCATCCTTGTCCATGACCAGCAGGCGGCCCGAATCGCCGAGCTGCGCCAGCACCCCGGCGGCATGACCACCGCGGCCGAACGTACCGTCGAGATAAACGCCATCGGCACGCACACGCAAACCCGCCAGCACCTGGGCGTACAACACCGGGAGATGCGCGGGTACTGGCGGAGCGGCGGCCGGAGCGGCGCTCACAGCCGCAATTCCATCATCTGCGGACTCAGGTCGTCGTCACCGACCACCTGGCGGATCTGCGCGTAATGCGCCTGCTCGCTCCACAACTCGAACTTGCCGCCCATGCCGAGCAGCACCGCCTTCTTCTCGATCCCCACCGCGCCGCGATGGCTGGCGGGGATGCCAATGCGGCCGTTGGCATCCGGCTCCACCGGCACCGCCGAGCCGACCAGCATGCGTTGCATGCGGCGATGGGCGCTGAGCGCGCTCGGCAAGGCGTTCACCTCGTCCCGCACCCGCTCCCACTCCGCGCGCGGATAGACGAACAGGCACCCGGACTCGAACGGGTTGTAGGTGATCACCAATTGATTCGCGCACGCAGCCGCCACCTGCTCGCGATGAGCGGTGGGAATGGTCAGACGACCCTTGTCGTCGATGGTGATGGCGGTCTCGCCCTGAAACATTGGGAATCGGCAAACGGCTCTGGGCTGGATGACAGGATGACACGGAATCCCACTAAATTCCCACTCATCCCACTTTTCGCCACCTTAGGTTTCACCCACACCCTTGTCAACAGCTTTTCCCGGAAATTTCACCTGACGTATCAATAACTTGCGCTCAACTTCAGAAGTTGCTCAAAGGTTTTTCCACAAGCTGTTGTTCCGTCTCACCAGGCAAGACCGGACACCTTTCATTCAGCTTGATTTATGAATGCGCGCCACCCGGACACCCCCGCCTGTTCAGGCTACCGAAGGCGCAAAAATGCGTGGAAACCGGGGGCCAGACGCCCCGGAAATCCCCTCGTCCGGCCCTTGATCGGCAGGCACCGGACCGGCCACAAGACGGAAGAAATTAAGGAACCTCCGAATCATGCGCGGGATTGGATACCAGTCGATGCCGCCGAGCTTACTGCCTGCCCGAGGGATGGGGCTTTCCGGACGAGTACGAGGCACGCCCCCAACAGGACCAAGCCTCCGGCATGCCCGCGAGATGCAACCGCTGGCTTCGGCTCAAGGCTCAGGCATCGCCCACGGCCACGATGCGGAATGGCCGGCTTCCGCCACGCGTGCGCCAAGCCGCCGCCCTCACTCGGCGGGATTCTTCTCCCCCGGCTTCCCATCGGCCATGACGTGCTCACCGCTGGCGTTCTTCCAGATCGGTGTGCGCCTGCACGAACGGCTCGCGCGGCCTGGGCGGGGCCCCGGCACCCGTTCGGCCGAGGTGCCGCTGGCCTGGTAGTTGAGTTGGTTGGCCAGGGCCGGTAAGGCGCGCAGCAAGCCGAGGGTCGAAGTCGGAGTCGGAGTCGGAGTCGGAGTCGGAGTCGGAGTCGGAGTCGGAGTCGGAGTCGGAGTCGGAGTCGGAGTCGGAGTCGGAGTCGGAGTCGGAGTCGGGGTCGGGGTCGGGGTCGGGGTCGGGGTCGGGGTCGGGGTCGGGGTCGGGATCGGGAGTCGGGTTGTCGATTTGATCGAGGCTGGCGTCGATGGGCGCCCGGCGTTGCCAACCTTGGCCGGGGGCATTCGGGTCGTAGTGCCAGACGTGGCCCTGCCCATCCGGCTGGCGATGGATGCGGCGGCGGTCTGTCCATTCGGCCAGTTGGTCGCCAGCCAGGACACCAACGACGCCGCCAGCCGCGCCGGTGAGCGGCAGCCCCGGGCCGGTCTCGACCCCGACGGCGGCCCCCACCGTCATGCCCAGGCCGGCGCCGGCAAAACCGCCGACGCTGCGCGAGCCGAAGTGGATCAGTTCGGATTCGGCAGCGGTGGCGTTGCCTTGCCCTTGCAGCCGCCGGCAGGTGCGCACGTTGGCCCGCCAGGATGATGGTCTGCGGATTTCCGTGGCGGGATTTATACACGAGAGGTTGCGGGACGCATTTCCCACCGTCGCGATACGGAAATGGCGGAGCCGGCCGGTAAGCCGGGTTCTGTCGTGGACAGTCATTCCTCTCGGCCCCGCATCGCTGCGGGGCTCCAGCAACCTACCCGGAGCCGACGCGGGTCACGCCATGACTCCCTATTTGGTCTTGCTCCCGATGGGGTTTGCCGTGCCGGCCGGTTGCCCGGCTCGCGGTGCGCTCTTACCGCACCATTTCACCCTTACCACTCGCGTGGCGGTATCTTTCTGTTGCACTTTCCGTCGGCTCGCGCCGCCCAGGCGTTACCTGGCATCGCACCCTGTGGAGCCCGGACTTTCCTCGGCACCCGCGAGGGTGACGCGACTGTCTGGCCGACTCCGCCGCGGGCATTCTCGCACGAAGCCCGCCACGTGGCTTCGTGGCTTCGTGGCTTCGTGGCTTCGTGGCTTCGTGGCTTCGTGGCTTCGTGGCTTCGTGGCTTCGTGGCTTCGTGGCTTCGTGGCTTCGTGGCTTCGTGGCTTCGTGGCTTCGTGGCTTCGTGGCTTCATGGCTTCATGGCTTCATGGCTTCATGGCTTCATGGCTTCATGGCTTCATGGCTTCATGGCTTCATGGCTTCATGGCTTCATGGCTTCATGGCTTCATGGTCTCGTGGCTTCGCGATGAAAACGCTCAATGCTCCAGGCTACCGGCGGCCACGACTTTTAACGCCACCGCCCGCATCCGCATCGGCTCCATCCGCGGGCAAGGGGGCAGTACGCGGATCGCCGTTTCCATTGGTGTCGTATTAGCGAATGGTGTCGCGCAAGTGGGGGATCGGCTTCCCGGTCTGTCGCCGTGCCACCGCCCAGCCCCCATCAGCAGAATGGCCAGCGAACCGACGCCGCACGCCATGAAAGAAAGCGGGCCGCATCTATTCGCCCGCCGCCGCCTTCCCGCCATACAGCGCCTTACGCGGTGCGCCGGTGAGTTCGGCGGCCAGCCGGGCGGCGTTCGAGGGCGGCAGATGCTCGGCCAGTTTGGCGTAGACGCGACGGCCTTCCGCCAGCTTCGCCAGCGCATCCCCCGGCGCGCCCTCGACCAGTACCACGAACTCGCCTTTCTGTTGGTTCGGGTCGCGCTCGATGCGGCCGCGCAATTCGCCCAATCCGCCATCAAGCACGGTTTCGAACAGCTTGGTCAGCTCGCGCGCGACCACGGCATGGCGTTCGGCACCGAAAGCCGTGGCGGCATCGGCCAGAAAATCCAGGATGCGGTGCGCCGATTCGTAGAAGATCAGCGTGCGCGGCTCGGCGGCCAGCCATTGCAGGCGCTCGCGGCGGGCGCCGGCCTTGGCCGGCAGAAAACCTTCGAACACGAAGCGGTCGCTGGCGAGCCCGGCCACCGAAAGCGCGGCGATCAACGCGCTGGCCCCCGGTACCGGCGAGACCCGCAAGCCCGCCTCGCGGGCGGCGCGCACCAGCCGATAGCCGGGGTCGCTGATCAGCGGCGTGCCAGCGTCGGACACCAGCGCCAGCGACTCCCCGGCCCGCAGACGCGCCACCAGCCGGGCGGCCAATTCGTCCTCGTTGTGTTCGTGCAGGGCGATAAGCGGGGTAGCGATGCCGGCCTGCTGCAACAGCGGGCGGGTGCGGCGGGTGTCCTCGGCGCAGATCGCGGCGACCGCGCGCAGGGTATCGGCGGCGCGCGGGCTGAAATCGCCCAGATTGCCGATCGGGGTGGCGACCACATGCAAGGTGCCGAAGGCTGCGGGATTCAATCGTTTCTCCACGGGATGCGCGGTTAGAATCCTAGCCGTTCCCCGCAAGGATCGAGACATGCGCGTCGCCCTCAAGCATTTCGCCCTCGCCATCAGTCTGGCCTGGCTGGCCGGTTGCGCCACCGGCCCGCAAGCCCCGGTGAAGCGGGAAGCGGCGACCTCGCCGGCCTTCACCGAGGCCCATCAGCTCGCCCAGACCGATGCGCGCGGCAACACGGCGCGGATCGAAGCGCTGCTGGCTTCTCTCGACGATGCCGCCCTTTCGCGCCACACCATCGCGCTGGCCGCCAACGATCCGCTGTATCCCATTGCCGGCCGGGCGATGCTGAATCGCGGCCTGACGCCACCGCACCCGTTCGACCACGGCTGGAAGTTCGATGACCGCGCCCCTGCCGACCGCGACGGTTATCGCCCACCTCGCAAGCTGGCCGTGCTGCTGCCGCTTTCGGGCAGCCTGGCGGCGGCGGCAAAGCCGGTGCGCGACGGTCTGCTGGCCGGCTATTACGCCGAGACCCGCGCCCGGCCACCGATCGTTTTCTACGACTCCGCGCCAGGCGCCATGGCGGCCTACCAGCGCGCGGTGGGCGAAGGCGCCGACTTCGTGATCGGCCCGCTCGACCGTAATGGCGTCGAGGCGCTGTTCACGCATGGCGCGCTGCCGGTGCCGATGCTGGGGCTGAACCGCGGCCATGCCAATCCGCCGGCCGGCAGCACCAGCTTTTCTCTGGCGCCGGAAGACGAGGGCGTGGCCGCCGCCGAATTCCTGATGTCGCGCAAAGCGCCGCGCGTCCTGGTGCTGCTGGCCGCCGGCGACGACACCATGCGCCGCACCGCCAACGCCTTCCGCGAACGCCTGAATGCACGCGGCGGCGAAGTGGTCGAGATGATCACGCTCGCCGGCGACAACGCCGGCCTACCCGGCGCGCTCGCAGGCGCCGTGGCCAAGGGCGAAATCAACGCGCTGTATTTCGCCGCGCGCGGGGAGCAGGCGCGCGCGGCGATGCCTTTCATCCAGCAGCAGCCGGCGCTGGCTGGCGCGCGCCGGATGGCTGTCTCGCAGATCGCCAACGGCGCCGGCGATGCCGAACAGGCCGCGCTGCTGGACGGCATCGTCTTCCCCAGCGAGGCCCTGCGCAGCGGCCATCTGCCCGGCCTGCCGGTCAACCCCGGCGCGCTGACACCCACCGCGCGCGGGGCGGCGGGGCGCCTGTTCGCCTTCGGCTACGACGCCTGGCTGATCACCGCCTATCTGGAGCGCCTCGCCAACCCGCGCGAAGGCGGCCTCGCCGGCGCCACCGGCACGCTGCGACTCGATGGCTTCGGCAACGTGCTGCGTACCCCCGGCTGGTCGGAATTACGCGGTGGCGTGGCGATGCCGTACGGTGTCCGCTGACCACCGCCACAGCGGACACGCGGCCGAGGCCGCCGCCGAACGATATCTGCGCGCGCGCGGTCTGCGGTTTCTGGCGCGCAACAAGCGCTACTGCGATGGCGAACTGGATCTGGTGATGCGCGACGACGCAACCCTGGTCTTCATCGAAGTGCGCTTCCGCGCCGATGACGGCTTCGGCGGCGCGGCGGCCTCGATCACCCCAACCAAGCGCCGGCGGCTGGTGCGTGCCGCCAGCCGCTTTCTTGCCGCCCATCCGCAGTGGGCCGCCCTGCCCGCGCGTTTCGATGTGGTCGCGGCCTCCGGCGACATCGCGGCGCCGGCATTGGAATGGCTGCGCGACGCCTTCCGCGCCGACGATTGAACGCGGCACTCAGCCGGAAAAATGCGCGTAGCCGGTACGCGCCGGCACCCAAGGTTCCCCACCTGCGAAAGCGCGCACACCGGCACCCGCCCCCACCCGGCCGATGCGGCTCACGCGCACGCCCATGCGCGCGGCCAGCGCCTCGACCCGCCCGCGCGCCTCCGGCGGCGCGCTGAAGCATAGCTCGTAGTCATCGCCCCCGGTGGCCTGCCAGTGGCGGCGAGTGTCGACGTCGAACGCTGCAAGCGCACTGGAAGCCGGCAGCGCACCGGTCTCGACCTCGATGCGCACGCCGCTTGCCGCCGCGACATGGCCGAGATCGGCCAGCACGCCATCGGAAACATCGATGCCGGCATGGGCGATGCCCGCCAGCGCATGGCCCAGCGCGATTCGCGGTACCGGCCGGTCGAGCCGCTCGCGCAACGCCGGTGGAACGTCCCGGCCCGCGCGCCAGAGCGACAAGGCCGCCGCCGCATCGCCGAGCGTGCCACTGACCCAGACTTCATCGCCCACCCGCGCGGCATCGCGGCGCATGGCGCGGCCCGGCGCGACGAATCCCACCACATTGACGCAGACCGACAGCGGCCCACGGGTGGTATCACCGCCGATCAGCGCGACGCCGTGGCGCGCGGCCAGTTCGCCGAATCCATCGAGGAAGGCATCGAGCCAGGCCACGTCGCTCTCCGGCAGCGACAGCGACAGGCTGGCCCAGGCCGGCTCCGCGCCCATCGCGGCCAGATCGGAGAGATTGACCGCCAGCGCCTTCCAGCCGATGTCGAAGGCGGCGGTTTCCGGTGGGAAATGCACGCCGACGTTGAGCGTGTCGGTGGCGATGGCGAGCTGTATGCCGGGCGGCGGCGCGACGAGCGCGGCGTCGTCGCCGATGCCGAGCGGCACGTCGCCGCGCCGGGCGGCGCGTACTCGTATCCGCTCGATCAAATCGAATTCGGCCATGCGCGGTCAGCGCGCGCTTTCGAGCTTCGCCTTGATCTCGGCGAGTTTGCCGCGCACCGCCGGACTCAGCTCGTCCGGCCGGCCCCGGGCGATGAGGTTTTCCAGCACGCGAATCTCGTTGGCATCGATGAGACCGTCACGCTCGGCGATATCGATCAACGCCTGCCATTCGTGTTCGTCGATGCCGCCGCCGTTGAGGAAACATTCGACGGCATGCAGCGACAGGTCGACATAGTCGCGGCTTTCCTTCATGGCTTTCCAGTTCCACCCAATGCGAGAGCGGCGAGCATACGATGAACTCTGGCGCCGCGCTCGCGCCACCGGTGGGCTATTTCGCCCTGCCCGCCCGCACTTCCACCTCGCGCCAGTCGGCGGCCAGTTTGTCCAGCACGCCGTTGACGTAGGTGTGGCCGTGCTCGGCGCCGAACCGCTTGACGGTCTCGATCGCCTCGTTGATGACCACGCGGTACGGCACGTCGAGGCGATGCTTGAATTCATAAGCGGCGATCCGCAGCACCGCGCGCTCGACCGGATCGACTTCCTCCACCGTGCGGTCGAGGTGCGGGACGAGACCGGCGTCGAGTTCGGCGGTGTGCGTCATCACCCCGCGCACCAGGTCCTCGAAGTATTCGAGATCGGCGATCTCGTGCGCCTGTTCGTGGGCGAACTGGGCGATCACCTGCTGCGACGTGCCACCGGACAGCTGCCAGGCGTAGAGCGCCTGCATCGCGCGGCGGCGGGCGCGGGTGCGGTGCACCGGGTCGACGCCATGCGGGCGGGCGGGCCGCGGCCTCATGCCAGGCGCTCCAGCAGGTCGGACATCTCGATCACCACCATCGCCGCTTCCTCGCCCTTGTTGCCGTGGCTGCCGCCGGCGCGCGCCTCGGCATCCTCGATGCGGTCCACCGCCAGCACGCCATTGGCGACCGGTAGGCCGAACTCCATCGCCACGTCCATCAAGCCTTCCGAGCAGCCATCGGCGACGTGCTCGAAATGGCGGGTATCACCACGCACCACGCAACCGAGCGCGACGATGCCGGCATGGCCTCCGCGCGCGGCCAGGCGCGCGGCCAGCAATGGCAACTCCCAAGCGCCGGGAACGCGGAAGACATCGACCAAGGCTTCATCCACGCCGTGATCCTTCATCGCCTTGCGCGCGCCTTCGATCAGCGCCTCGGTGATGCGGGCATTCCAACGGCTGGCGATGACCGCATAGCGGGCGCCCTCAGGGGCGCGCAGGTCGCCTTCGAAACTAGGCATGAACATGACTCGTGAAGCGGGCCGGCCATTGTAGCGCCGCGCCCGGGACGGGATTCAGGCGGCGGGTGCGACGTACTCGACCACTTCCAGCCCGAAGCCGCCCAGGCCGACCTGCTTGCGCGGGGTGCCGAGCACGCGCAACTTGCCGTAGCCCAGGTCGGCGAGGATCTGGCTGCCGGCGCCGTTGCGGCGCCACTCGGCGGCATGCGGCGCCGGCACGGCCGGCTCGTTGCGCAGGCGGGCCAGCAGGGCGTCGGGCGATGCGGCATCCGACAGCAGCAGCAGCAGCCCCTGCCCGGCCTCGGCGATCGCCGCCAGCACCTCGCCGGTCAGCGGGCCGAAATCCTCGCGCCGCCAATGCAGCGCATCCGACAGCGCGTTCTGCATCTGCACCCGCACCAGGGTCGGCGCCGCCGCATCGGCCTCGCCGCGTTGCAAGGCGAAATGCAGGCCGTGGCTCAGCCGGTCGCGGTAGGTATGCAGGCGGAACGGGCCGTGGTCGGTATCGATCATGCGGCTATCGACCTGCTCGATGGTGTGCTCGTTCTCCAGCCGGTGGCGGATCAGCGCTTCGATCGAGCCGATCTTGAGGCCGTGCTCGCGCGCGAACACCTCCAGTTGCGGGCGGCGCGCCATCGAGCCATCGGCATTGAGGATTTCCACCAGCACGCCGGCCGGCTCCAACCCGGCCAGCAGCGCCAGGTCGGCGGCGGCCTCGGTGTGGCCGGCCCGGCTCAGTACGCCGCCGGGCTGCGCCATCAGCGGGAATATGTGGCCGGGCTGCGCGAGGTCTTCCGCGCTGGCGTCGGGACGCACCGCGGTACGGATGGTGTGCGCCCGGTCGTAAGCGCTGATGCCGGTGGTGACACCCTCGGCGGCCTCGATCGAGACGGTGAAATTGGTGTGGTGCGGCGAGGTGTTGTCGCGCACCATCGGCGGCAGGCCGAGCTGGCGGCAGCGCTCGCGGGTCAGCGAGAGGCAGACCAGGCCGCGCGCATGCGTCACCATGAAGTTGATGTCGGAGGGCTTGACCAGTTCGGCGGCCATGATGAGGTCGCCCTCGTTCTCGCGGTCTTCGTCATCGACGATCACCACCATGCGACCGGCGCGGATTTCGTCGAGGAGTTCGGGGATGCTGGCGAAGGACATGGCGGGCGTTGTTCCGAAAGAAATGGGGAAACGAAGGACGAAGTACCACTCAGCCGGCGCGGCTGTCGAGCAGGCGCTCGGCATAGCGCGCCATGAGGTCGATTTCGAGGTTGACCGCGTCGCCGACCCTAGTTTCGGCGAAAGCGGTGTGCGAAACGGTATGTGGGATCAAGGCGACTTCGAAGAAGTCCTCGCCCGCTTCGTTGACGGTCAGACTGACGCCATCGACCGAGATGGAGCCTTTCTTCGCCACGTATCTCGCCAGCGCGGCCGGCAACGAGAAACGCCAGCGCTGGGCGCGCGCGTCCTCCCACACCGCCAATACGCGGCCGACGCCATCGACATGGCCGCTGACCAGATGCCCGCCGAGGCGGTCGGTGGGCAGCAACGCGCGCTCCAGGTTCAGCGCGGCGCCCGGGCGCAGTTGACCGAGCGTGGTGAGCGCGAGGGTTTCGGTCGAGGCATCGGCGGCGAACGAAGCGGCATCGAAGGCCACCACGGTCAGGCAAACGCCATTCACCGCGATGCTTTCGCCCAGCCGTGCCGCGTCGAAGGGCAGGCTGCCGGTGGCGACATGCAGGCGGACGTCATCGCCGAAGGCATCGGTCTTGTCGAGGCGGCCAACGCCCTGGATCAGGCCGGTGAACATAGGGGCATCTCCTCTCCAGCCCCTCCCAGGGCCTCCAGTCTTTCGAGCCAAGCGGCAAAATGCGGGCACTGCGCTCTCACTACTTGCAAACCGGTCTTTTCAAGCACAAGCGGGCCATCCAGCGTTTCACGATAACTACCTGCCAGCACGCGCAAACGCGCCTTGGGGTGGGTCTCCGGGCCATGATTGATGCGTTCCGCGCCACCACATTCGAGCAGCAACTCATTCACTTGCACGGAGATTTCCGGGTTTCCGAAATGCTCGGCCAGGACATCGGGAGATGAAAACATCCAGGCTTCGAATTCGTGCAACGCCAGGAAGGGAATGAACCGGGCATGTTTGAAGCTACCCGCCCAGGCATGCTGGAGACGCTGAACACGCATATGAATATCGGGGCAATCAGAAAATTCGTGCCCTGGGCAATCCGCCGGCAGAGCGTGGAAATCAAGCAAGGTGGTCACCCAGGCGTTGCCATCGCCGAGCAGAGGAAGCAGGCTCTCGCGTATCTGCCGCCAGCTCGTGGCACCGCCACGAAAGCCGCCCTCTTGTGGCTCGCAGCGTGTCCACAGCAAAACGGGACGGACATAAACGTCAAACCGTTCGAGATGCGGTGCGAGCAGCCGCTTGACGAACGCTTCCTCCGACTGCCCTTCCACCAACACAAGCAGGCGCGTCATGGCCGCCCCCCCAGCACGTTCTTTTCCCAGAGTTCACCCAGACTGAACGTCTTCTGCCATTCGGCGAGGCGTTCTGCGTCGCAACGCTCGAACCACGTGCTGCCTTCACGCTGCTCGGCAACGATTACCTGTTCGGGCCTGAACTGGTCAAGCAAAGTGACCGATTGCGTGGCAAGGACGACCTGCGCCCGGGTCGAGGCATCTTCCAGCATGTCGGCCAGTACACGGATGGCGAAAGGGTGAAGGCCCAGTTCCGGTTCGTCCAGCAACACCAGCGCCGGCGGGTTGGGCTGCAATAAAAGGGTGGCAAGGCAGATGAAGCGCAACGTGCCATCCGACAGTGCATAGGCATCGAAATAGGCATCGGAGCCGCGCTGACGCCATTCCAGCTTGATCTTGCGCTCGTTGAGCTTCAACGGTTCCAACACGAAACGGTCGAAGAACGGCGCCACTATCCGGATACTTTCCTCGATCCGCCGGAAATGCAGTGGATGGGCCTCCTGCAGCCAGTAGAGATAAGCCGGCAGATTGGCCGCATCACGGGCCAGGACGCGGTTGTCCGACACATCCGCGGCCTGTTTCGCCGGCGAAGAATCCGAAGTGTCGTGAAAGTGATAGACCGCAAGCCCCCGCACCTGAGGGAATACGTGCTTGGGGATCTTGTTCTTGTACGACTCGGCGGCTTCTTCCAGCTTACTTTCGCGATGCCCTTTGGCGATCGGCTTTTCGTATTCCCAGAAGCCGCTGTACTTCACCCGCTCTTCTTCGAACACCAGCGTGTCCTGTTCGGTACGCAGAGTGAAGCCATAAGCATTCTGGTCGAAGGAAAAATCGATCGACAACGAAGGAGTGACCTTGCGGCCATGATGAAGCAGGCGATCGGGATCGCTTGCCACATAGCTTTGCAAGTTGCGCGAAAGCACCCGTTCGAGCAGCTTGAATACCGAAATCAAATTCGACTTGCCCGAGCCATTGGCGCCTATCACCACGTTGAGATCGGTGAAATCCAACTTCGCCGAGGCGATGGATTTGAAACCGGATATCTTGACTCTTCTCAGTGTACGCATCGCTGTGAGTCCACGGGCCGTTCCCGCAACCGCGGGCAGGCCATCCTACACGTCGCCACCGGCGTTCCCGGCACCCGGCGCCATCAGCAGGCGCAGATCGGGGCCGATCTGGCGCAGATCGAGCAACTTGAGCCGCTGCCCGTCCGACATGCGATCGATACCGAGGCCGCCGAACATCGGCCGGGCCTGCTCGCCCAGCAGCACCGGCGCGAGATAGAGCAGCACTTCGTCCACCAGCCCGGCGCGCAGGAAGGCGCCAGCCAGCGTCGCGCCGGCCTCGACCTGCACTTCGTTGATCTCGCGGCGGGCGAGTTCGGCCAGCACCGCGGCCAGGTCAAGCTGGCCACCGGCCAGCGCCACGGGATGCCGAAGCAGATCGATGCCGCGCGGCGGTTTGGCATCGGGGGCATGGAAATAGAGTGTCGCCCCATCGCCCCGACGGACGTTGCCGCGAGCGACCGTGGCGAGCCCGGCGTCCAGCACCACCCGTAGCGGCGGGACGAAATCCGCGCCATCGGACAGGCGCACGGTGAGATGCGGGTCGTCGGCCAGCACGGTGCCGGCGCCGGTCAGGAGCGCGCCGCAACGCGCCCGCCAGTGGTGGACATCCTCACGCGCCTCGGGGCTGGTGATCCATTGCGATTCGCCGCTGGCCAGCGCGGTATGGCCATCCAGGCTGACGCCCAGCTTGATCCGCAGCCACGGCCGGCCACGTTCGATACGCGAGAAGAAGGCGCGGTTGAGTTCACGCGCCTGCGCCGCCATCAGCCCGGATGCCACCTCGATACCGGCGCCACGAAGTTTGTCGAAGCCGGCGCCATCCACCTTCGGAAACGGGTCGCGCATCGCCGCGATCACTTTGCTCACCCCCGCCTCGATCAACGCGTCGGCGCACGGCCCGGTACGGCCGACGTGCGCGCAAGGCTCCAGCGTCACGTAAGCGGTGGCGCCGCGCGCGTCTTCGCCGGCCGCGTCGAGCGCGTGGATTTCCGCATGCGCGCCGCCGGCGTGCCGGTGCCAGCCCTCGCCGACCACCGCGCCGGCCTTCACCAGCACGCAGCCGACCATCGGATTGGGCTTGGTGGTGAAACGGCCACGCTCGGCCAGACGCAGCGCGCGCGCCATCGTTTCGTGGTCGAAGGCGGTGAATTCAGTCGTGGGCATACGGGGCATGCGAACCGTGGAGGCCGCCATCCAGCGGCTTCGGGCGACCGTCCTCGTCGAGGTTGAAATTCACCGCCATGGAGGCGCCACCGGCCTCCGACATCCATTCGCCGGAACGACGTCGCCGGGCGGCGGCTTCCATCTTCGCTCCCCCTATCGGCAGCCGACAGCCAGGCGCTCCATCGGGCCCAGGCTGAAACCCGGCGACGGTTTCCATCTCGCCGGGCCACCGGCGATGGCCGCCGATATCGGTGGCGGGCGGCGCGCCACACAACGGCAACGCCCATGAGGCCCGCAACCTGTCGGATGCGGGCGCGAAGGCGTTCATCGTTTCTTCTCCTTCTGTGGCCGCGCCGGTTTGCCTTCGAGCAAGGGCAGTTGGCTATCACCGGGCATCTCATGTTGCAGGCGATCGAGTTCCTCGCGGAAATCCTCGACGTCCTCGAAGGCGCGGTAGACCGAGGCGAAACGCACGAAAGCCACCTGATCGAGCTTGCGCAGCTCCTGCATCACGAATTCGCCGACCCGGCGCGAGGCCAGTTCCCGCTCGGCGGCCATGCGCAAGTCGTGCACCACCGCGCGCACCGCCGCCTCGATCTGCTCCTCCGAAACCGGGCGCTTGTGCAGGGCGCGGTCGAAGCTCTGGCGCAGCTTGCGGGCGTCGAACTGCTCGCGGCGGCCGTCGGACTTGATGATCGCCGGCAGCTTCAGCTCGATGGTCTCCAACGTGGAGAACCGCTCGCCGCAAGCCTCGCACTCGCGGCGGCGGCGGATCGTCGCGCCGTCATCACTGACGCGCGAATCGATCACGCGGGTATCGGGGTGCTGGCAGAAGGGGCAGTGCAAGGTTTATCCGTACACCGGGAACCGGGCGCACTGCCGCTCGACGCTCTCGCGCACGCCTCGGATGACGTTCTCGTCGCCGGGATTGTCCAGCACGTCGCATATCCAATGCGCCAGCGCCACGCAATCCGGCTCCTTGTAGCCGCGTGTGGTGATCGCCGGCGTGCCCAGGCGCAGGCCCGAGGTAACGAAAGGCTTACGCGGGTCGTTCGGCACCGAGTTCTTGTTGACGGTGATGTGCGCCTTGCCCAGCGCTTCCTCGGCCGCCTTGCCGCTGACTTCCTTGCCGATCATGTCCACCAGCATCAGGTGGTTCTCGGTGCCGCCGGAGACGATCTTGTAGCCACGGGCGATGATCACCTCGGCCATCGCCTTGGCGTTTTTTACCACTTGCCGCTGGTATTCGCCGAACGCGGGATCGAGCGCCTCCTTGAACGCCACCGCCTTGGCCGCGATGACATGCATCAGCGGCCCGCCCTGGATACCCGGGAAAACGATGGATTGCAGCTTCTTGACGAGTTCTTCGCTGGCGTTCCTGGCCACGATGATGCCGCCGCGCGGGCCGCGCAAGGTCTTGTGGGTGGTGGAAGTGACCACGTGGGCATGCGGCAGCGGGCTGGGATACACGCCCGCCGCGACCAGGCCGGCGACGTGCGCCATGTCCACGAAGAAGATCGCGCCCACCTTGTCGGCGATGGCGCGCATCCGCGCCCAGTCCACCACTTGCGAATAGGCGCTGAAACCGCCGACCAGCATCTTCGGCCTGTGCTCCAGGGCGAGACGCTCGAGCGCGTCGTAATCGATCAGGCCATCGCCGTTCACACCGTACTGCACGGCGTTGAACAGCTTCCCGCTGGCATTGACCTTGGCGCCGTGAGTGAGATGCCCGCCGTGGGCCAGCGACATGCCGAGAATGGTGTCGCCCGGCTCCAGCAGGGCCAGATACACCGCCTGGTTGGCCTGCGAACCGGAGTGCGGCTGCACGTTGGCGTAGTCGCAATCGTAAAGCTGCTTGAGCCGCTCGATCGCCAGCCGCTCGGCGACATCCACGAACTCGCAGCCGCCGTAGTAGCGCTTGCCCGGATAGCCTTCGGCGTACTTGTTGGTCAGTTGGCTGCCCTGCGCCTCCATCACCGCCGGGCTGCAATAGTTCTCCGAGGCGATCAGCTCGACGTGGTCTTCCTGGCGACGCACTTCACCGGCGATGGCGTCAGCCAGTTCGGGGTCGAAATCTTCGATACGGATGCTGCGGGAGAACATCGCCACTCCGGGAGTATGGGGTAATGGGCAAGTTTAGCGCCCAATTCCATGCGCTGCCCAGACGGTTTTCCAGTAGCCTTCATCCATCGACAGGCGCTTTCCAGCCATGGGGGAGGGCATCTTGATGAAGAAAACCGCCTCGCGTTTCATGCTTGCCGCCTCGGTACTTTCGCACCTCACTGCCAAAGCGTCGGATCCCCCCAACCGACCGATCTACAACGCGATGGAAATCAGCATGCAGAGTTGTTCGGTCGACGCACGAAGCATCTTCACCATGCACGCCCACCCACAACGGGAGGCCATCTGGTCGAATGGAATGCTTCCGGTCGGGGAAACGGGCTATCTCGTCGATTTCAACACCATGGCCGATTACCGCGACTGGACCGCGATGACGCGCCTCCATTCGACCGATCGCGGCGTGGACGATAGTTACGTGCTGCTGACCCGTGACGGCATGCCACCGTTCACCGCCGCTTACGTAGTCACACGGCTACCGGAAAGCATGCACGGCAATCCGGTCGCCGTGCTTTCGGCCGTCATCGACATGCAGAAAACCAATGCCAATGGACATGCCATATCCTTCATCCGCACATCCACACCGCTGGGTGAAGGCTTGGAAATGATCACCGGCGGTCGGCTTGGCTCCCTCTGCTTCCCTACGTCGCATTTCGTCTACGCGACCACCCCCGGGCAGGCCGCAGTGGAAATCAGCCGATTCGTGGTTCGTGACGACGACCTGATCGAATACGCACTCTCCCTCCCTGTTACTCCCGAAACCAATCAGTCGGACATGATCATTCCGGGACAACGGGCCATGGACCGATTCCAACAGGGCTTATGGATAAAACCCCGCTCATGAACCACCCACGCCCTTACATCGGTTCTCCTATCCCCCTACCGAACAACCGCCCCGGATACGAACGCCATTGCGCGTAGCGGCAACCTATTCGCCGCCCATTGCAATACCGGCTTGCAGGCGGCGGCGCCTGATGCTAGAAACGGCCCAGGATGACAAGGAGACCGGCATGTCAATCCTTTCTTTCCCTCGCGCCTTGCACTTCGCCACGGGCGTCCTGTTGATCGCCAGCACCGGATGCACTTCCGCCATGAATCACACCCAGCCCGATCCCGATGCCGCCCCAGACGCCACGACGGAAAGCAGCCCCAAGGCCACCTTGTGGGAATGGCCGTTGAAGTTCACCGCGCATAATTTCGGCGCTTATTGTTTCAATACTCAAAGCTGCACCATTCTGTACAAAGGCTTTCCGCATGGCTCGGATACGCCCAGTCCATCCGTTGAATCCTACGGGCGTCCGCTCGAAAAATTGTTGTCCGCCGGGTACTTGGCCATCCGCAACTTCCCGCCTCCGGCCATCGTCACCTGGCGCTCCCGGGACGGCGCCCCGCATCGCGCGGAAGTGGACATGGCCGAGATCTTCAAGGATGGCCTGATCCGACACCACCTGCGGCGTGAGGAAATCGCCAACACAACTAATATGTTCGTGCCCGACATCATCCTGGAAGTCAATGACCGCACCATCAACGTTTACATGCGGGCGCATATCAGCACTATCAAAGAGCAGAAACCCGGTAATCCACACAGCAACTTCCGCAATGACCTGATCAAGGTCTACAGTCAAACTTACTGAGGGGGAATACAGCATGGGCAAGGGCGAAGACCGCGTACGACACGATCCGGTGACGCAGGAAGACCTGGAGCGCTATGCCGAGGCCGAATGGCAACTTACCCAGATGCAGGCCCCGCTCCTGCTGCGTAGCGACCACCCCCACGAACGTCTCTACATCGCCGCGCTC
>NZ_RFLY01000040.1 GCF_003697345.1 Solilutibacter pythonis
TGGTGTCGTCGGCGAGCGACAGGCGCGGCGTCTCGGCCGGGCTCTGCGATGGCAACGGCGGCAGTGCCTGCGGCGAAGCCAACGAGGGCAGTTGTGCGAGCACGAAGGCCAGATCGTCCAGGAGTTGTTCGACCAGCCAGGCGTCGATACGACTACGGTCGAGCGAGACCTGCATGTGGAGCCGATGGCCTTCGGCGACCATTGCGAGCGTCAGCGGATAGTGAGTCAAATCGGCGCTGTCGTGCTCGCGCATGCGAAGACCACTATCGGAAGTGGTCGTTGCGGCTGGGTAGTTCTCCAACACGAGCAACGTGTCGAGCAACGCAGTGCCGCCCGGCAATCCGGACAGCGCTTGCACTCGCGCCAATGGCAAGTGTTCGTAAGTACGCGCGGTTTGTCCATGACGATGCAGTTCTGTCAACCAGTCTCCCAGGTTGGCGCTGGGCGTGATCCGTATCCGCAGCGGCAACGTATTGATGAAGACACCGAGGATGCGTTCGACTTCCGGCAGTTCCGCCGGACGACCCGAACTGGTGAGGCCGATGATGAAGTCATCGCGACCGTAGTAGCGATGTAACACCAACGCCAATGCGCCTTGCAACACAGTGCCCACGGTGACGTGATGGCTTGCGGCCAATGCCACGACATCGGAGAGTTCCAGATCGCGTCGCAACTGGACGAAGCCGGGCTGCGGGTTCTGCACTTCCGGCAACCGGGCAGGCGTGTCGATTCCGGCGAGTTCGTTACGCCACCATGCCTCCGCTTCGCTGCTGTCCTGGCGTTGCAACCAGCCGAGGTATTCGCGGTAGGCAGGCGGAGGCGGAAGCACCGGCATGTGGCCGTTCGCAAGTGCGTGATAGACGGCCAGCACTTCCTGGATCAGCAAAGCCGAACTCCAGCCATCGACGATCAGGTGGTGCCGCGTCCAGACCACGATGTGCCGCTGCGCGTTGCAGCGCAGTAGTCGCACCCGCATCAGCGGCGGTTGGTCAAGATCGAAAGGCTCGTGGCGGTCTTCGTGCTGGGCGGTTGTCAACGCAGCAGTAATGGTCGCTTCATCGCTTCCTTGCAGATCGACTTCGCGCACGGCCAGCGCGGCTGCGTTGCGCACAAGTTGCAGCGGCCGCTCCAGGCCGTCCCAGACAAAGCCGGTGCGCAGGATGGCGTGACGTGCGATGACTTGTCGCCAAGCCTGCGCAAACGCGGCCGAGTCGAACGCACCTTCCAGTGTCACCGTGGTCTGGTTGACATACACCGCCTCGTCTTGTGCATCGATCGCATGGAACAGCAGCCCCTCCTGTAGCGGCGATGCCGGATAAACGTCTTCCAGGTCGGAATAGTGGCGAGCCAGCCGCGCGAATGCGCGCTCATCCAGCCCGGCCAGCGGCACCTCGCCATGAGTGATGCGCTCGGCATGCGTGGCACCAAGATCCAGCAGCACGGCCAGCGCGTCGAGATAGCGCTCGCTCAGCTTTGCGATGACGTCACGGGCAACCGCTTCGCGCGGCCAGGTCCAATCGATGCCGAGTTCACCATCCACCACCAGGGCGCCCACATCCAGCAGATGGCGGCGCGGCGTTTCCGGATCTCGACTGCCGCCGTCGAAGCCGTCGGCAAAGCGCCAGGAGTTGCTTTCGCCACCTGTACGTACCTGGCCGAGATAGTTGAAGCACACCTGCGCCGCCGGCACTTCGCGCAATTCGCCGTGCAGGTAGCGCAGCACGCCGTAACCCAGGCCGCGATCGGGAATGGCGCGTAATTGATCCTTCACCGCCGCCAGTGCGGCCTCTGGCGTTGAATCATCAGGTAGCCGCAGGAACGCCGGGTAACGTGTGGTGAACCACCCGACCACACCGGACAGGTCGAGGCCCGAATCCAATGGTTCGCGGCCGTGGCCTTCCAGTTCGATCGATACGCGGCGATCGCCGCACAGCGACGCCAATGCGATCGCCAGTGCAGCCAGCAGCAGTTCTTGCGGTTGAGTGCGGAATGCACGCGGGCCATCGCCAAGCAGGCGAGCGGTCGTTTCGCGGTCGAGCCGGGTGTGGAGCGTGTCGCTGTCGCATTCGCGATTACGGCACGCTTTGAAGGGTAACGGGGCGAACGGTTCGCCAGCATCGAATTGCGACCAGTAGTCGCGCCACTGTTGGAGCCGCCGCGGTTCCAGACCCTCGGTCAGGAAGCGCTGCCAGTGGGCGAACGTGGCGCCGGGTGCGGACAGCACAGGCGTCTGGCCTTGAACGCAGGCGCGATACGCCTGCTGTAAATCGTCCAGCAACTGGCGCCAAGACACGCCATCGACCACCAGGTGATGGGCGACCAACAACAGGCGGCCTTCCGATACGTCTGGTTCGCTCAGGTAAAGGGCGCGGAACACCGGTCCATGCCGCAGGTCGAGACTACGCTGCCACTGCGTCATTCGCTGCGCGTGCTCGGCGCATGGCAGATCTTCGTGGGCAAACTGCTGTGGGTTCCATTCGCCGATACGTTGCTGCCAATGGGTGCGCTTATCGCGGGCGAAGCGGGCTCGCAACATCGGATGTCGCTCGACCACGGCGTGCACGGCAGCGGCCAGCGCGCCCGGATCGAGACGTTCGGGAACGCGCACACAGACCGACATATTCCAATGTTGCGGCGCGGCCAAGTCCTGTTCAAAGAACCAATGCTGGATCGGGGTCAGCCCGAACGATGCGGCGGGGTCGCCAGGCGTGTCCGCCGCCGGTGTCGACGCCTCTTCGTCGTCCCTCGCCAACTGCGCGCTCAACCCCGCCAGCGTAGGATGCTCGAACAACAACTGCGGTGTCACCGCCAGACCCGCC
>NZ_RFLY01000041.1 GCF_003697345.1 Solilutibacter pythonis
TGGTGTCGTCGGCGAGCGACAGGCGCGGCGTCTCGGCCGGGCTCTGCGATGGCAACGGCGGCAGTGCCTGCGGCGAAGCCAACGAGGGCAGTTGTGCGAGCACGAAGGCCAGATCGTCCAGGAGTTGCTCGACCAGCCAGGCGTCGACGCGACTGCGGTCGAAAGAGGCTTCGATCCGAAAGCGCTTGCCGTCTGGCAACACCGTCAACATCAGCGGGTAGTTGCTGTGAGCATGATGTGCCAGTTCCTGTACCTGCAGGCCGATCTCGGTTGCACGGGGTGCCGGCAGGTTCTCGAACACCAGCAGCACGTCGAACAAGGCAGCGGAATCCAGTGCGGCCAGGCGCTGGATTTCCGCCAGCGGGACATGCCCATGCGTGCGCATCTGCGCATTGCGATGTTGTAGATGCGACAACCAATCCGACAGGCTACGTTCGGCTTGGATACGCATCCGCAGCGGCAAGCTGTTGATGAAGACGCCGAGTATGTGTTCCACGCCGGGCAGTTCCGCCGGCCGGCCCGCCGTGGTCACACCGAGCACGAAGTCGTCACGACCGTAGTAGCGCCGCAACACCAACCCGAGTGCGCCTTGCAGCACGGTGTTGGCGGTGAGCTGATGACGCTGCGCCCAGGCCAGGGCCGATGCCGCATCCAGTTCACGGCGGGTCGTGGTGTAGCCGGACTCAGGCTGCATGCTTTCCGGCAACGTCGCCGGCTCGTCCAGACCGACCAACTCCTCACACCAGAATGCGTGGGCAGCCGATGCATCCTGCGTTTGCAGCCAGTGCAAGTACTCACGGAACTGTGGCGCCGGTGACGCATCCGGTTGTGTTCCGCTGCGCAGATCGGCATAGATGCGTAGCACTTCGGCTAGCAACAGACCCGAGCTCCAACCATCGAGCGCAAGGTGATGGCGCGTCCACACCAGCCAATGCTGGTTCGCTGCACGCTGTATCAGCGCCAGCCGCATCAGTGGCGGAGTGGTGAGATCGAAGCCAGTCGCATGTTCCCGCGCCTGCAGTTCCGACAACCGCAGCTCGGCGTCGGCCTGTTCGAGGTCGGCCCAATCCTCGATACGCACCGGCAGGATCGCACGTGGGCATACCACCTGCCGGGCGCTGGCCAGTCCCTGTACGACGAAGCCGCTACGCAGGATGGTGTGCCGGTCGATAACGCGCTGCCAGGCGGCGCGGAATGCTCCCCGATCCAACTCGCCGTCCAGCACGACCGTCATCTGATTGATGTAGGGGTCGGCGTCATCGTTGAGCAGGCTGTGGAACAGCAGGCCCTCCTGCAAGGGTGCGAGCGGATACACATCCTCCAGTTGCGGATAGCGCTCGCCGAGTGTTTCCAACTCGCGAGCTTCGATTCCGGCCAACGGAAGGTCGCTCAATGTGCGGCGTGGCGCGGCCTGCGCCAAATGGTCGATCAGTTCGCGCAACGCCGTGAGGTAACGCTCGCTGAGTGCTTCGATCTCCTCGCGTGCAAGCGCGTCGTTTGGCCAGGTCCAGTCGATGCGCAACTCGCCTTCGATGAGCACTGCATTGACATCCAGCAGGTGTTTGCGTCGATTGTTCGGCGCGCGGCCTGGGCCGTGCTCTTCCTCGCACCATGTCCAATTCGCCCGAGGGTCTGTGCGCAGTTTCCCCAGGTAGTTGAAGCACACCTGCGCCGTCGGAACTTCGCGCAATTCGCCGTGCAGATAGCGCAGCACGCCGTAGCCCAGGCCGCGATCCGGTACGGCGCGCAACTGATCCTTGACGGCGCGCAGGATCTGGCCGGCGTCGTTGGATTCCAAGAGCCGCAACGCCATCGGATAGCGCGCGGTGAACCAGCCGACCGTGCGCGATAGATCAAGGTCGACACCCAGTGTCTCGCGGCCGTGGGCTTCCAGTTCGACCCACAATGTCCGTTCCTGTGAGCTCGCAACGAGGCTCGACGCGAGCGCGGCCAGCAGCACCTCCTGCACGTTGTTACCGTAGGCGCGAGCAGCGTTCGCGATCAGCCGCTGCGTCGTTGTGGCGTCGAGACGGCACTGAGTCGTCATCGCGTCGCCGTAGCGGTTGGCGCTCTCGCGCCAAGGCAGGTCGAGATCCGCTGTCGCCTCTTGGTCGCTCCAGTACGCCCGCCAGCGCTCCAGCGTCTCCTCGGGAAGATGGGTGAGCTGGTGTTGCCATTGGCCGAAGCCGACGGGCTCCGGCGGCAACGACACGGCCTCGCCTGCGCGGCGGCGGCTATAAGCGTGCTGCAGTTCTTCGAAGATGATCCGCCACGACACCGCGTCCACCACCAGATGGTGCGCGGCGAACAGCACATAGGTAGCAGACGCGTCGGGTTCGGCAAGAGCGAGAACGCGCAACAGCGAACCATCGAGCGCGAGACTCGTTTGCCATTGCGCCAGTAACGCGGGGCGCTCATCCGCGGTGGCGATGCGATTGACAAAGTCATCGCGCCGCCATTCGCCGATGCGCTGGCGCCACTGGTCATCGGTGCGTGTGAAGCGCGCCCGCAACATCGGATGCGCGGCGACGACATCGGCCAGAGCGTCGGCGAAGGCATCGCGGTCGAATGCGCCATCGAAGCGCAAATAGACCGACATATTCCAATGTTGCGGCGCGGCCAAGTCCTGTTCAAAGAACCAATGCTGGATCGGGGTCAGCCCGAACGATGCGCCGGGGTCGCCAGGCGTGTCCGCCGCCGGTGTCGACGCCTCTTCGTCGTCCCTCGCCAACTGCGCGCTCAACCCCGCCAGCGTAGGATGCTCGAACAACAACTGCGGTGTCACCGCCAGACCCGCCTG
>NZ_RFLY01000042.1 GCF_003697345.1 Solilutibacter pythonis
ATACGACGTCCACAGCACCATCGCCCATCTGCGCCGCGATGACGATGGCGTCATCCGCGTCGCCGCCCTCACCACCGATGCCGACATCCAACAGGCGCGGCAGGACATCCGGGCGCAGCGGGCGCTCATCGACACCCCCACCCCTGACGCCCCCGAACTGCGCATCGCACGGCCATCGCCCCGGCAGCGCGAGGCCACCCGACAGGCACAGCACGAGGCCCACCGCCTGGGCCTGTCTCAGGACGCGACAGCGCAGGCGATCACGCAGGCAGCCGCGCAAGTGCGTGCTTCCCATCCAGATTCGGATGGGGCGCAGGCCACTGGCATCGGGACCGACGCCCAGCCGGGGCGGGACGACATGGCCGCCTCCGAAGCGGCCCCGCCAGCGGCATCGCCGGCGACGCCGCCCGGTGCCGCCGCGCCCGAACCCGACCCCCGGGTTCAACCCCCCATGCCAGAAGCCGCCACATCCCGCTCCACCGACCCGGCACCCGATGTGCCCACCTCGCCATCCGCCGCCGATGTCTCCTCGCCCCCACAAACCACGGCCGCCCCGCCGCCACCCGGAACCGGCACACGCCCCCAACGCAAGACACCGCACCCGACGATCCCCCGTCCGTCCCCGCCACCCACGACACCGAGCGCCTGCGCCTGGGCGACCAAGGCAATGACGTGGCCTTCCTGCAATACCGCCTGCACCGGGTCGGCATGACCGGGCCCGAAGGCCAACCCGTCCCGCAGGATGGTCGCTTCGGCCCGGAGACCGAGCACGCCGTGCGCCAGTTCCAACACAGCCACGGCCTGCCCGCCACCGGCATCACCGAGGGCGCCATGAACAACGCCCTCGCACGCGAGCACCTGGCCCGGCAGACCCTCTCGCCCTCGGTCGAAGCCATGCTGCAAGCGCGCCGGGAACAGGAACGCCAGGCACAGGAAGCACACGAACGCGAAGCACGCGAACGACAACTGCAAGAACAGCGGGAACGCGAAGCGCACGCGGCGCGCGAACTAGCCGCACGGGAAGCACGCGAGCGGCTGGTACGAGAACGGCACGCCGAAGAAGCCGCGCAGCGGGAAACGACACCCCCACCCACCCCGCCCGAACGCGACTACCTATGCCTGGGCAACCAAGGCAATGACGTGGCCTTCCTGCAATACCGCCTGCACCGGGTCGGCATGACCGGGCCCGAAGGCCACCCCGTCCCGCAGGACGACCGCTTCGGCCCGGAGACCGAGCACGCCGTGCGCCAGTTCCAGCACAGCCACGGCCTGCCCGTCACCGGCATCGCCGACCCGAGCGTGAACGCCGCCCTGACCCGCGCGCATCATGCCCGCCTGCCCCCGCTGCAACCCACCGGACAAGACGCCGCCACCATGGCATCCGGCCAACCGCGGCCCATGCGCCCCACGGCGGACGCCCCCTGGCCAAGCGTGGACGCGGGCATCCCGACATCCCCCCCTACCCCCGGCATCGGCGGCGGGCACCCAAGCCGCGAGGAACCCCCGGAAGCCCCCGCCCCGCACCGGCCTACCTTCCCCACCGACCACCCCGACCACGCCCTGTTCGCCGCCATCCAGGCGCAACTGCCCCCGGGCACCCCGGACGAGAAGACCGCCGAAATCATGCATGCGGCCAAACTGAAGGGGATCGATCACGACATCATCCGGTTCAAGGACGTGACCCTCCGTGGCGATCGTGCCTTCGTCTACAGCCACACCTACGGCAAGTTCACCGACGCCCTCTCGCTCAGCGCTCCCGCGCCGCCCCTGGCGGAAACCCTGGAACAGACCCGGGCCCTGGACCGGAAGAATGCCGTGGAGATGGAAGCGTTCCTGGCCGAACAGGAAAGAATCAACCGCGAACACACCGGGCCGGTGATGAAGATGACCCTCGAAAACCCCGGCAACGACCCCGGCGGCGATGGCGGAGGCGACGGCGGCGGTGGATGAGGTCCACCCTTTGGTCCGGCCCGCACTGGCGCGGCTGGAGAAGGCCGATTGGCACGGCCTGGAACACGGCCCGGCCGTGGCGTACCTGTTGGCCCACGCCCGGCGCGAGGCGTTCTACATCGACGTGGCCGACAATCTGGCGGCGCTCCGCACGCACTGGGACCGCATCGTGATGCAGCAGAAGATGACCTTGCCCGCCACGCAGTTGAAGCTCCCGCTCCTGGTCTGGTTCGAACCCAGCGCCGACGCGGCATCGGCCCAGGCCCGTATCGAACACATCCGCACCCTACCGCACGCATGGAAAAGACATCTGGTGGAGACCATGAATCCCGCCTGGCTCGATCTGTATGCGTATTTCAAAAAGCATCCCATCTGGATGATGACGGCGATCGGCGAGCGTGGCGCCTTGTTCCGCGATTTGCGGATGTCGGAAGCCGAGCAAGCCCCATAGCCGCCGCCATCGATCACGCGCCCGACCTAACCGCCGAGCGCCAGACTGGCCCCCACCGCCAGCAGGAACAACGCGAACACCCGCTTCAACGCCGGCCCACTGATCGCATGGGCGATGCGGGCGCCGAGCGGCGCCAGCAGGATCGAGGCCACCGCCACGCAGATCGCCGCCGGCAGGTAGACGTAGCCGATGGCGTGCCGCGGCAACGCGCCGGCCGGGGCGTTCATCGCGTAACCGAACGCACTGGCCAGGCCGATGAACACCCCGCAGGCCGAGGAAGTCCCGACTGCGCGCACCGGCGGCACGTCGAGCCAGGTGAGCAACGGTACCGTCATGCTGCCGCCGCCAATACCGACGAAAGCCGA
>NZ_RFLY01000043.1 GCF_003697345.1 Solilutibacter pythonis
ACCGGCCCGCGCGGGGTTTTCGCCTCCATCTGGGGGATATCCATGCCTTGTGTCTGATTCGTCGCCAGTGTTTGTTGGGCGTCTTCGATGGCTTGCTGTTCGAGCAGGTCGTTGCCCCATTTCAATAAGGCATGGGTATGCGGTGTATGGCCGATCCGGTCCAGGGCCGATTCGATTGCCAGGAGGTTTTTCGAATACATGGCGTATATCAGGTCGTCGACGTCGCGGTCGCCGCTGATGCCCTTGCGCGGGGTGTTTTGCTCGCCGGGATGTCGTGCCGGGTCGTTTGTTTGCGGTGCATGCGTCTTGGCGTTTTCGTACCATTCGTCGTCTCGGGCGCGGCGTTCGCGGTCTTCGCGCTCGCGGGTGTCTCGGTCGCGTTGCGCTTGTGACTCCTGGTCACGCCGCGCCTGTGCCTCCCGCTCCCGTGCTTCACGTTCCTCGCGTGCTTGCCGCCGCGCTTCCAATATCTGAAGCAGTTGTTGCGCCTGGCGCATGGGGTCTTCGTCGGGCGGGGCATCGTTCGTCTGTGACCACGCCGGGGAATGTCGGGCGTTCTGGTCGTGTACGCGCGGGGCGTGTATCGCCATGTCGTCTTGCGGGAAGGTCGGCGCGGCATGCGTCGCCGCCCGTGCCGGGTCGTTTGTTTGCGGCGCATGCGTCTTGGCGTTTTCGCGCCATTCGTCGTCCCGGGCGCGGCGTTCGCGGTCTTCGCGCTCGCGGGCGTCTCGGTCGCGTTGTGCTTGTTCTTCCCGCTCCCGTGCTTCGCGTTCCTCGCGCGCCTGTCGCCGCGCTTCCAATATCTGAAGCAGTTGTTGCGCCTGGCGCATGGGGTCTTCGTCGGGCGGGGCATCGTTCGTCTGTGACCACGCCGGGGAATGTCGGGCGTTCTGGTCGTCCCGGCCCGGGGGCTCGGATGCGGCGGCCGGGGCATGCGCCATGGCGGATCTCATCGAACGCACCGGGCCGGTGGGCGCTTGTGCGGCCGGTGTCAGCCCTTGCGCCCGGATGTCCTGCCGCGCCTGTTGGATGTCGGCATCGGTGGTGAGGGCGGCGACGCGGATGACGCCATCGTCATCGCGGCGCAGATGGGCGATGGCGCTGTGGACGTCGTATGCGCCGGTGGCGTTCGGGTCGAGCGCGAGGGCAGTAGTCGCTGGGTCAAGCCCGGCCCGGGCGCGGGTGGTGTTCACCGCCAGATGGACGGCGGCCAGTGTTTCGGCATGGGGAGCCACGCCGTGGCTGGTATAGGTATTGGCCAGCTGGGCGAGGTCGCGTTGTTCCTGGGTCGGGGTTTGCCAGACGGGTAGGGCGTCCATCGTCCGGGCGTGCTGGGCCAGTTGAGGTTGCAGCGCGGCGCGGGTGGCCGCGAGTTCGGCGGCGATAGGGCCAGTCGCTACTTCATCGCCGTGCCGCCATAGGCCATCGTCGCCGCGTTGGTAGGCGCGGGCGTTGGAGGCTTGCAGGTGGTCGGGGTCGCGGGCGGTGTGGATGGCGGCCGGGATGGAAACGGTCTCGATATTCGCCCAACCATTGAGCCGGTGGGCCACGTCGTAGCGGGCGGCAAGGGCGGCGGGGCCGTGGGCGATATTGGCCTGGATGACGTCGGCGGCCTGGCGGTCGAGTTGGGCGGCGCGTTCGGGGTTGGCCACTTCCGGCTGATAGTGATAGCCACCATTGGGCCGCGCGTCGGTGGCGCGGTTGCGCTGCCATTGCTGGGTATCGGGGGCGTGCAGCCACGGAGCGGGGGTGAGGCTGGGGCGATCCTGGTCGTTGGCGTCCAGGCGGTAGGGATTACGCGGGGGCGGCAGGCGGCCCAACGTAATTTCCACGGACTGGTGGGTGGCCTTGTAATCCAACTCTCGACGGGTGTCGAAATCGGCGGCGAACGCTTGCGGGGCGGCCTGGCCGTCGGCATCGAGGTCGGCTTGTAAGGGGCTGACCCACTCGCGGCGGTTGAACGTCCATTGCCGGCCGAGGGCGTCGGTCTGGGTGGCGACCTCGCGGGCGTCGAGGCGCCGCATGGCTTGCTCGGAGAGAACGTAGCCGGCGATACCGCCCGCGATTCCCCCGGCGACCGCGCCATACACGCCCCGCCGTCCGCCCAGTTCGGCCCCGAGCTTGCCCACGGTATACGCGGCGACCCAGGCGTTGGCGTTGTTGACGGCGTAATCGCGCAATTCGTGCTTCGCGCCGAGCAGATTATCCTGAGCCAGGAGAGTATCGACGCGCTGGCCGGTGTGCATGGCGTCGGTAATGCTGGCGATGGCGCCGATGGCCCCCAAAGCGCCCGCGGCCCTGACGCCGGGGCGCTGGTGCATGGGGGGTTCGTAGGGCTTGAATTCCACAGGCCCCATTTGCCGCAACCGTGTTTCCAGCGTTTCTCCCTCGGTCAATGCCGGTGCGGACACCTGGGCCGTGCGTTGCACGGGTTGCGCTTCGCTCACCATAGGACGCAACTCGGCCCGCAGGGGTTCCGGTGATTGCGCGGGGGCATGGGCGAGCATGCCTGGAGAGGTATGGTGTGAATAATCCGATGCGAGTTGCCGCACTTGCCCGGCAGGCAGGGCGCGCTCCATCTTGGGGGCGGTACGGAAAAGCAGATTGCCCTCTTCGGAGCGATGGATGACGTTCATCCTGGGGTCTTCCGGCTCGTGCAGGCGTGGCAGGATCGAGTCGCCGAGCAGCCGGTTGTGGTAATCGGTCATCAGATTGAAGCTGCGGATGCCGAGCCCGTTGCGGATAT
>NZ_RFLY01000044.1 GCF_003697345.1 Solilutibacter pythonis
TCTTCCGATCTGGGCCATACTAGTACTGGATGCATCTGCAGGATATCGCGGCCGCTTAATTAACTGGCCTCATGGGCCTTCACTTCACTGCCCGCTTTCCAGTCGGGAAACCTGTCGTGCCAGCTGCATTAACATGGTCATAGCTGTTTCCTTGCGTATTGGGCGCTCTCCGCTTCCTCGCTCACTGACTCGCTGCGCTCGGTCGTTCGGGTAAAGCCTGGGGTGCCTAATGAGCAAAAGGCCAGCAAAAGGCCAGGAACCGTAAAAAGGCCGCGTTGCTGGCGTTTTTCCATAGGCTCCGCCCCCCTGACGAGCATCACAAAAATCGACGCTCAAGTCAGAGGTGGCGAAACCCGACAGGACTATAAAGATACCAGGCGTTTCCCCCTGGAAGCTCCCTCGTGCGCTCTCCTGTTCCGACCCTGCCGCTTACCGGATACCTGTCCGCCTTTCTCCCTTCGGGAAGCGTGGCGCTTTCTCATAGCTCACGCTGTAGGTATCTCAGTTCGGTGTAGGTCGTTCGCTCCAAGCTGGGCTGTGTGCACGAACCCCCCGTTCAGCCCGACCGCTGCGCCTTATCCGGTAACTATCGTCTTGAGTCCAACCCGGTAAGACACGACTTATCGCCACTGGCAGCAGCCACTGGTAACAGGATTAGCAGAGCGAGGTATGTAGGCGGTGCTACAGAGTTCTTGAAGTGGTGGCCTAACTACGGCTACACTAGAAGAACAGTATTTGGTATCTGCGCTCTGCTGAAGCCAGTTACCTTCGGAAAAAGAGTTGGTAGCTCTTGATCCGGCAAACAAACCACCGCTGGTAGCGGTGGTTTTTTTGTTTGCAAGCAGCAGATTACGCGCAGAAAAAAAGGATCTCAAGAAGATCCTTTGATCTTTTCTACGGGGTCTGACGCTCAGTGGAACGAAAACTCACGTTAAGGGATTTTGGTCATGAGATTATCAAAAAGGATCTTCACCTAGATCCTTTTAAATTAAAAATGAAGTTTTAAATCAATCTAAAGTATATATGAGTAAACTTGGTCTGACAGTTATTATTTACCCACCACTTTGGTAATTTCGCCTTTCACGTAATGCACAAATTCTTCCAGCTGATCCGCACGGCTGGCCAGACGATCTTCTTCCTGGCCCAGATACGCCTGACGCGCTTCCAGAATCACCGGCTGATACTGCGCCGGCAGACGTTCCATGGCCCAATCCGCCGCCACATCTTTCGGCGCAATTTTGCCGGTCACCGCGCTATACCAAATACGGCTCAGGGTCAGCACCACGTTGCGTTCATCACCCGCCCAATCCGGCGGGCTGTTCCACAGGGTCAGGGTTTCGTTCAGCGCTTCAAACAGGTCCTGTTCCGGCACCGGATCAAACAGTTCTTCCGCTGCCGGACCAACCAGCGCCACGCTATGTTCACGCGCTTTGGTCAGCAGAATGGCCAGATCGATATCAATGGTCGCCGGTTCAAAAATGCCGGCCAGAATATCGTTACGCTGCCATTCGCCAAACTGCAGCTCACGTTTCGCCGGATAACGCCACGGAATAATGTCATCATGCACCACGATGGTCACTTCCACCGCACGCAGAATTTCGCTTTCACCCGGGCTCGCGCTGGTTTCCAGCAGATCGTTAATCAGCGCACGACGGGTGGTTTCATCCAGACGCACGGTCACGGTCACCAGCAGATCAATATCGCTATGCGGTTTCAGGCCGCCATCCACCGCGCTGCCATACAGATGCACGGCCAGCAGGGTCGGTTCCAGATGACGTTCAATCACGCCCACCACTTCAGACAGCTGGGTGCTCACTTCCGCAATCACCGCTTCACGCATAATGTTCAGTTTGGTTTTCGGACGGCTGCCCTGCTGGGTCACATCGTTGCTGCTCCACAGCATCAGGCAACGGCCCACCGCATAACGCGCCTGCTGTTTGCTCGCACGCGGCATGCTCTGCACGCCAAAAAAGCAATCATAGCACGCCATAAACACCGCCACCGCACCATTACCGCCGCTACGTTCGGTCAGGGTACGGCTCCAATTACGGCTACGCATACTCTTCCTTTTTCAATATTATTGAAGCATTTATCAGGGTTATTGTCTCATGAGCGGATACATATTTGAATGTATTTAGAAAAATAAACAAATAGGGGTTCCGCGCACATTTCCCCGAAAAGTGCCACCTAAATTGTAAGCGTTAATATTTTGTTAAAATTCGCGTTAAATTTTTGTTAAATCAGCTCATTTTTTAACCAATAGGCCGAAATCGGCAAAATCCCTTATAAATCAAAAGAATAGACCGAGATAGGGTTGAGTGGCCGCTACAGGGCGCTCCCATTCGCCATTCAGGCTGCGCAACTGTTGGGAAGGGCGTTTCGGTGCGGGCCTCTTCGCTATTACGCCAGCTGGCGAAAGGGGGATGTGCTGCAAGGCGATTAAGTTGGGTAACGCCAGGGTTTTCCCAGTCACGACGTTGTAAAACGACGGCCAGTGAGCGCGACGTAATACGACTCACTATAGGGCGAATTGAGTGAAGGCCGTCAAGGCCTAGGCGCGCCGGATCCCCCGGG
>NZ_RFLY01000045.1 GCF_003697345.1 Solilutibacter pythonis
TGGATATACTCCACCACCTGCGACCAGGCGACCACCGGCAGACAGCATAGCCACAATGCCCATATCCACGGCCGCACCCGACGCCTTGCTTTCGTGTACGTTATTCCTTTCATCTTCTTCCCCTCCTGCTCACAGACTCACCGTGTTGGACCAAGCCGAACATTCTCCCGATGCCCGGCAGGCACGTACTTTAAAGTTCCCGCCCAGAAGCAACCTCTCCAGCAAGTAGCCGTTGTCACTCCCTTCGTACAGCGTGAGTGGATTATCTGATTGAGGGATGTCAGTAACCAATTCATATCTGACTGCCCCGGGCACGGTATTCCAATCCAAGGCAATCCCAATGCGCGGTGGCGTCGTAACCACCCGGCTGGCTTTCAATACCGGGGGGCCAAACACGGGCGGGGCCGGAGGGCTGGGCGATTGCCCGTCTTTGCGAATACGGGCAATCTGTTTGCCTGCCAGATACACGTACGCCAATGCCTGTTCGCGCCGTTCGTCTTGTTGGTACATCAGTTCACCCGAGCGGTTGTACATGTTCAGTACGTTGCCCTTGCCCGGTGCCCACGACTGTACGCGCCGGCCCTGGGCATCGTAGCGGTAGCTTTCCACGCCCGACACCACTTTCAGGCGGTTGCCGAAGTCGAAGTCGTAGCCCTGACCGTTCTTGCTCGACAGGTTGCCCTGTACGTCGTAGCCCAGGTTCACCACCGTGGCATTGGCGCCGTTCCCGATGCTCACCAGGCGATTGTGGGCGTCGTAACCGTAGCGAGCGTAGTCCTTCACCCCAGGCAGGGTATTGCTGCGCAGGTTGTCCAGGGCGTCGTAGGTGAAGCGGTACCAGTTGTCGCCGCCAAACGCGCCTGAGCGCGTGGCCGTCAGGCGATCCAGGCCGTCGTAGCGCATCCAACGGCTGCGTGCGCTGTCGTTGCCTTCGCCCACCAGGTTGTCGACGATCGATTCGGTATTGGCGTTGGCATCGTAGCTGTAAGTATCGTCCAGCACGCCGCCGCCGCTGCGGATGTGCTGCGGCAGTTGCCGGGTGTTCTGCGTCATCGTGTGCACGAGGCCGTTGCCGTAGGTGAACTGGCGGATCGCGCCGTTGGGGTGGTAGCTGACGCCACGGGCGTAGGCTTGTCCACGGGTATCCACCACCTGGGTCGGCTGGCCCAAGGCGTTCGGCTGGTAATTCACCACTAGGCCGTCCGGGTAACGCTGGGTGCTGAGATGGCCATAAGCGTTATAGCCGTAGCCCAGGCTCCACGTGTACCAATCGGATTGAGCCTGGCTCTCGCCGGTCAGCAGGCGGCGTTTGTTGTAGACGTATTCATTACTCACCGTGGCTCGGCCCGGGCCATCGTTATCCACCACCGAGCGGGCGATCAGACCATCCGGCGTGTATTGCCAGCTTTGGTTGCCGCGGCCATCGGGAAACCACAGACCGGTGATGCGGTTACGGGCGTCGTAGTCGCGGCTGGATTTACGTGCGGCGATGCTGGCATCGGTGCGATCGCAAGCCGTGGGGGACGGCAGGTCGAGGCCGGCCGCCGACCAGGCCAGGTTGCCCGCCGCGTCGTACGCCATCACCGTTGCGCCGGTTTCAGGTTCGATGGTTTTGCATAGTTGCTGATGATCGTCGTAAACATAACGACGCGTCACGCGCTGTGTGCTGTCGGGGTTGCGCTGGGTGATCGACAGTGGCTTGCCGAAGACGTCGCGCAGGATCTCCAGGGTCTTGCCTTCCGGTTGCGCGCGCCAGGCCAGCAGGTCGTAGCGGGGCTGGTCGTAGGCGACGTAGCCGTTGACGCTCTGGAACCCGCGCGGATTGGTGGTGCGCACTTCCAGCCCATTCAAGTACTCGTGCCGGGTCAGCAGTGGGCCGTGTTCGGAGTCCTTCGCCACTTGCGTCACCCGGCCCAGCGGGTCGTAGGTGGTGCGGATGCCGGGTGGATCGTCGCTCCAGAGCGAAATGCTGTTGAGTGGATAGGACTGGTAGATCAACCGATTTTCGTGGTCGTAGCGCTTGATCACCACCGAGCGGGTGGCGGCGGCATTGGCGGTGTCCCAGGTCTCCACCACCACCGGTCGCCACAGGCCGTCGTACGAGGTCATCACGCGTTTGTTGCCGACCGCTTCGACGGAGCGCCAGTGCCCGGCGGGCAGGCCATAAGCGGCTTGGGCCGAGGGCGCGAAGGTGCGGGTTTCGGGATGCCAGTCCACCGTGTCGTCGCTGGGGTGGGTGATGGCGGCCAGCCGGCCCATGGCGTCGTAGCCGTAGCCGGTGGCGAAGCCGTTTTCGTCGCTTACCGCGGTGATCCAGCCATGATCGTTGACCAGAGCCGACTGGGTGGCGCCATCGGCATAGCGGATGTGCTGGGGAATGCCGCGTTTCCAGTTCGACAAGGCGGTGGTGTTGCCACGGCCATCGGCGATGGTGGCCACGGTGCCGTCGGGGTGGTAGGTCAGGCTTTGCTGGAGTTTGCCGTAGGCATACTGGCGGATGGGCAGCGCGGTGGCGGGGTCGTAGTCGGTGCGGGTGGTTTCGGTGCCGTTGGTGGTCTGGCG
>NZ_RFLY01000046.1 GCF_003697345.1 Solilutibacter pythonis
GAAGCCATCCTCGTCCAATTCGGCCAACAACCTGGCATATCTCCCGACCAGGAAGCCCAGCTACGCGCAGCCATCCTATCCGATACCGAACTGCTCGGAAAACTGAACCTGGCCACACAGAACAGTCAACTTCTGGGCTTTGCATTACCTGCCGAAAGCCACACCGCGCCCATCCCCGTCGGCCATTACCACCGCCCAACGGGCATCCTCTCGCTGCCATCCACCGCATTCCAGCCCAGCGGAACCGCCCCCGGTACCGAGCTCGGCGCCGTGCTCAGGGTGCAGGAAATGACGCTTCGCTTCGGGCACGACAGTTATGTCATCCCCACCCCACCGGGCAGGCCGGAGATCAGGCTCCCGGTCAGCCAGGACATGCTGGACAACCTCCAGACCACGCTCAACGGCTCACCCGTGTTGGCCGAACAAGTAAAACGCGCCGCGATCACGCCCGATACCAGCCCCCATGCCTCGGGCAGGCTGCTGGAGAACTTCGGCTTTGTCCGCTCGGGCATCGTGGCCGGCGGCACCTACACCGGCGGCAATCACGCCATGCGCCTGCCGCCGCTGGCTTTACAGACCAAGACCGCTGCCCATCCGCAGGGCGGTTTCGATGCGGACGACCTTACCTTCGTGATCGGCCACGAAATCCAGCATGGCTTCAACCACCCGGGCAAGATGCGGGCGACGGTGACTTTTTTCCAACAGGTGGTGGATATCTCGGAAAGTCCCGACGAGATTCACGACTACTCCGCCCCCACCCGCGACTACATCCAAGCCGCACGTGAGGATGAGGCCAAGGCGGAGATTGCGGGGTGGAATGCCTCGTTAGGCCGTCAACAGCGAATCACTCCGGGATTTTCTTTAAATGACATGCTTCAACGAACATCAATAACTGTTCAGGAAAGGGTGAGGGATTTTGCAGAAATCAACACCACCACCAAAATTGCAACCCCCAAACCCGGCCTCACCTTCAACCCAGACCACAGCCTGGCCTATTCACCCGCCAATATCGCCGCCATGGGGCAGCATTATTTCGACCGCCCCGCGCCGGAACACGCCCCGCCCGGTCAAAGCCCCGTCCAACTGGGCGAAAGCGGCAAGGCCGACTACGCCAACTATTACGGCGCCTGGGCCATCGAGCAAATCATCCATACCGAACGCCACCACGCCCAACAACACCCGGCGCTCACCCATAAACTGACCCTCGACATGGCGGGCATCGGCTTGAAGGAAAAGCTGATGGAGCAGGAAGGCATCGATATCGCCATCGACAAGGCCACCCCGCACCCTTATTACGACAGCAGCCAGACGCCCGCGGCACCGGGCCGCTTCCATCACACCCAGGATGGCAGTATCGACCCACGGCACGACCATCGATATGTCCCCGTGACGCCACCGCCCGCTCCCACGATGCAGCCCCGGCCTGCTGGCAATTCGGAGAGGGAAAACAGCGACCCGCCATACCCGCCATACCTACCGGCCCATGCCAACCCCCAGCCCACCCGCTACTCCGCCCCCTTCCTTCCCCCCTTCGTCTCCGCCATCGACGCACTCGACGAAAAAGAAAGGGAATGGAATCGCCTGCTTGCCGAAAGCCCCTTCGACGACCCCTATCTGGATCGGGCCTACGCCGCATTGATGACCGGCGACAGCGACGCCCTCGACCGCATTTCCATCGAATTCGCACAAACGCCCGAAGGCCAACATCTGGCGCGACTGGGCGACCGGCTGTTGGAAGAACAGCAGCGGGCGCAGGCACAGACGCAGCGAGGGCCGGTGCTGCACTTGTAACTCACGGGGTCACGATCGAAGGGGAGAAACCGATGGATAACGCATCGTCGAAGCATGCCGTCCAGGCCATTTTGTTGCTGCGCTCGGAGCTGGCCCAGCGCGAAGCCCGCATGAGCGCCGCGTTCCACCAGCAGATACAGGCGCTTCAGCGGGAAGCGAGCCGGTTTCGGCGCGAGGTGGCCGGCATCGTCGACAGCGCCGGCGCGCGGATTGCCGGGGAGGCGCGTGATGCGGTGATGCCTGTCGCCCAGGAATACGAGCGCGCGGTATCGGCCACTTCCGCGCATCTGCATGGGGCGAGCCGGACGGTCTGGCTATGGTTCGGCGCGACCGGAAGTATCTTGCTGCTGGTATTGCTCACCAGCTGGGCGGTGCTGGGCCACTACCGGCGCGAGTTGGCGGTGACGCAAGCGGAACTGCGCCGCCACGAGAACGCCATTCCGGTACTCCAGGCGTTTCAAGCCTCGGATGCC
>NZ_RFLY01000047.1 GCF_003697345.1 Solilutibacter pythonis
GCATCGATGATCACTCTCGGTGTGCCCAGGTGGTCCGGTTCGATGTAGCCGATATTCGCTGCCGCGCCGCTGCCGTCGATCACGGCAATCGGGTAATTCTCCAGCCAGATCACCTGTTGCTTCGCTTGGCCTTGGCCGTCGTATTCCCCCAGCCATTGGCCCGCTTCGTCGTACAGGTAGCGCTGGGTCTCACCCGTCTTGGCATCGGTCTTCGCCACCTGTTCGCCTTTGCCGTTGTAGTGGTAGCGGGCCGTCTCCGTGCCGTTCACCGTCACTTGCCGCAGCCGGCTATCCTCGCCGTAGCGGTAGCCACGGCCATTCGGGCCGCTCAGGCCGTTGCCCGCCGCGTCGTACGTCCGGGCATTGCCCGCCACGTCGATCAGGCGGTGGCTTGCCGCTTCGTAGCCGTAGTCCCATTCGCCCAGTGGCACGCTTTGCTGGGTGCGGTTGCCGGTGCTGTCGTAGGCGTAGCTGTTCAGGGCTGTCGTGCCGGGGCCGTCTTGTTGTTGGGTCAGCCGGTTCAGCGGGTCGTGGACGTATCGGCCCAGGCTGCGGGTCTGTTGGGCATCCTTCAGTGCGCCCAGGTTGCCGGCCGCGTCGAAGCCGAAGGCTAGGTCCAAACCGCCGGGTTGGGGGTCGTGGATGGCGTTCGGGCGGTAGTCCTGGCTCAGGGGGCGGTTCAGTACCCGGCCGTTGCCGTAGCGCCAGCCGGTGGCCGGGCCGAACGGGGCGTAGGTGACGTTGTCCACCATCACCTGGCGGCTGCCGCCGGGGGCGGTGTAGCCCACTTCGGTCACTTGGCCCAGGGCGTTGCGGCGGTAGTCCACTTGGCCGCCATCGGGGTAGGTCAGGCGGGCCGGGCGGCCGGCCGTATCCCAGTCGTAGCGCAGTGTCAGCACTTGGTTGCCGAGGGTTTCGCGTTTGTGGGTCAGTTGGCCCCAGCCGTCGTGGCAGTACTCGGTGCTCGTCTCGCCGGCCTGCATCCGGGTCAGTTGGCCTTGGCCGTGGCGCGATGGGGCCGGGCAGTTCTCGGGGCTGGTGTCGTAGGTGTAGTGGTGCGTCAGGTTCGGCCATTCGATACGGGTCGGGCGGTTCAGGGCGTCGTAGGCGTGGTTCGCGATGATGCCCCGGGCATCGGTCTGGCGGATGCGGTTGCCGGCGTTGTCGTAGGCGTAGGTGGTCTCGCCGGTATCCGGGCTGTGCTGGCGCAGCAGGTCGCCCAGGCCGTTGTAGGTGTAGGTGGTCTTCAGGCCCTTGGGGTCGGTGACTTCGGTCAGTTGGTCGTGGGCGTCGTAGGCGTGGCGGGTCTCGACCTGGAGGCCGCCAGCATCCTGCAGGGTTTGCACCAGGCGGCCCAGGGGGTCGTGTCGTTGGGTGGTGATCCGGCCCAGGGCGTCGGTGCTGCGCGTGGGTTGGCCGTTGGCGTCGTAGGCGTAGGTGGTGGCGTGGCCTTGGGCGGTCAGGGTTTGCTGCAATTGGCCCAGTTGGTCGTAGACGCGCGATAGCGTGCGGGTGCGTTGTCCGGCGGGGTCGATGGTGTCTTCCTTGAGGCGGTTGCCGGCGTTGTCCAGGGTGTAGCGGATGCGATGGCCGGCGTTGTCGAACACGCTGGTCAGGCGCTGGGCGTCGTCGTAGGCGAAGGCGATGAAGCTGCCATCGGGTTGGTGGACGAAGCTCACTTGTCCGGTGGGCCAGTATTCGATGCGGATGGTGCGGGTTTGATCACCTACCCGGTCGGTGCGCTGGGTCAGCCAGCCGCGCGGGTGGTAGCTGAAGTCGGTCACCTGCCCGCGTGCATCGCGCTGACGGAGCAGGCGGCCGGCGCCGTCGTAGGCGAGGAGCTCGGTGGTGTGGCCGAGCGGGTCGATGATTTTGTGCAGGTCGCCTTTGCGATAGGGGCAGGGGGCGGGGGCGCTGGCGCAGTCGGGGGAGTCGGCGAGGTAGTACTGGTAGCGGGTGGTGTCCTGGATATCGGTGCGCGGGCCGTCGACCGAAGTGACCAGGCCTTCGAGCGGGCACTGGCCGGCGGTGATGTCGCTGGCTTCGCAGTAGGTCGTCGTCGTGGTGCGGGCGGTGCCCGTGGCGGGGTCGATGCGGCGGGCGGTAAGCACTTGGCCGCGGGCGTTGTGGGTCCAGGTTTCTTGGGAAACCCACTGACCGGCGGCATCCAGCACTCGGCGCGCCACGGGTACGTTCAGCGTGGCGTGCCAGTCCGTTTGTGTGGTGCGCTTATCGCCGGTAGTGTCGTTCGCCGCTTCGAT
>NZ_RFLY01000048.1 GCF_003697345.1 Solilutibacter pythonis
CCTGGCGACGGGGATGATCGGGAACGTGGTGACGGCGCACAGCCGGCAAGCGCTGGGGGCGCAACGAGGGGGTATCGACTACGGCGACCTGGCGGCGGACGCGTTCGGGAATGCGCTGGGGAATGCGGCGGCGGGGCGGTTGGATAGGCGGGCGCGGGCGCGCCAGTTCATGGCGGCATGGCGTAATCTGCCGTTGGAGGAGCAGCTCAAGTGGCTGAGCATGAGCTTCTATGATGCTGGCAGCTTCTCGGGAGATGCGCCGTCTGGTGCTTCTCCGCTGGGCGAAGCCCCAATGGCGGGTACGGTGTCCGAGAGGCTGTCGGATGTCAAAGGTAGGCCAGCGGCCTTTGAGCAAGCTGCTCGGGAACGGGTTTCCAGGCAGCAAGTAGTGTCCGACCTTCGGCAGCGAGGCTTGCCGGATTCGATCACGGTGAACGTGGCGGATGACGCGGATTACAGCGAATTCATATCGGCCTATGGCGACTATGGGACGCAACCGGCGGGTGCAAGCGAATTCGACCGCATTACCGTAATGGGTTCGAGCACGGGAACGGAGTTGCCGGCCATCGAGAACCTGTACACGCCTTATCAAGGCTGGTGGATGGATAAGTACAGCACCTTCACGGCGATGCTGGATGACCCCAGCGGAGGTTGGCGTCAGAAGGCGGGGGCTTTGGCGGGCGGCATGCTGACGGTGATCCCGACGATGGCCGAATCGCTGATCAAGGGGGTGTATGACGCGCCGAACAATGCGAGTCTGGCGGGTCAGAAGTGGGGACAGGCGGGCCAGTTGAAGGGGCATGACTCGGCACTGGCGTATTTGGAGGGCGGTCAGTATTTCCTGGGTGCCTTCCAAGGGCTGGGCGATGCGGTCACACTGGGGACGGTCTCATCGGCAAGGCCGAGCGTTCCGGGCCTTGCGCCAGCGGTGGTGGTTGAAAGAGTGGGGCGGGCAAGCAGTACAGTCGATGTTGCGGCAGCTAGTCGTTCTTGGAAGACATTTGCAGACAATGACATCTTTACAGCAAGAACTGATTGGTCGGCTACTCGTCCTAGAGGAACGGGTCAGACCTACTCTTTGATTCAAAGGAACGATATTGAATGGGGGCTAGTACGAACTAATGGCCCAGCTGATTTCGTTGGAAGAACGAACGCCGAAGCAGCCGCGAGAGGGTTTGCGCCAGAGCTTGCTGATGGGAATTTCGCAACACTTCACCATATCGGCCAAGACTCTCGAGGTGCCCTGATCGAGGCAAGCACGCGGTATCACGGTGTTGGTAAGCCTGGTCAGAACGTGCTTCACAGCCTTTATGGTCGAAATGAGCCGAATCCGTTCTATCCAATTGATAGGCGTGCTTTTTCGGTAGATACAAGAGAGTACTGGCAGTGGCGTTGGAAAAATCCGAACTAGTGAGGTCGTATGTTTGAAATTAATCAACTGCAAAGCATTTATGAGCGTTTGAATGGCTTGCGTCCGGCGGATGAATCATATCTGCGTAGCTTGGAGGATGAGCTTGGAATCTCTCTTCCGCAAGATTTTTTATCGGCTGCCGAGTTTTTTGACGGGAGTGGTATAGCTGTATTGCCATTGCATGCTATTGCATGGAGTCCGGCAATGAATGTATTGAATGAAACTAAGCGACTTAGGGGTAGTGTTGGTCTGCCTGAGAAATTTCTTGTTCTAGGGGAGCCGTCAGAAAGTTTGCTTGTGCTTGACTGTAGTAATGGTCAAGTAATTTGGTGTGATGCGGTTGATGCGTCAAGGTTAGGTAAAGAGCCGTTGGCGCGTGAGCCGGAGAATTGGGATAGTTACGGTGATTTTCTCGCTTATTTGTTGGGTGAGGAGGAAGGTGACAGAAACTGAGAGATTTTACAGCTGCTAAAGGGCACCGGCTTCGCCATCGTGGAAAAGGACGGACGCCATGTCGCCCAGGCGCGCATCGGCAAGACCTTCGACATCGTCAATAACGATTGGGCGGTGATCCGCCCGGGCGTCAAGATTCGCGCCG
>NZ_RFLY01000049.1 GCF_003697345.1 Solilutibacter pythonis
CAACGCGGCCGCGCTCAACCGCCCGTTCTGTTGCCGCGCCGCCAGAATCGCCGCGCTCGGCTCAGGCGTCGCCGGCTGGGTCGGCGGTAACGGGGCGGGCTTCGGCGCGGGCGGCGGCAGTGCCGGCGCCCGGGCTTCCTCCGACAGCCCGGGCGACGTGACCGCCGCGCGGCCAGCCACTTCCGGCGACCCCGCCCGGTCTTCTCCCGGCATCACCTGCGTCACCGGCGCACACGCCACCAGACCCGTCAATGCCACGGCCGACACCACCGTCTTGATCTCTTTCTTCATCGGCTTGCCTCCTTCTTCGATCTCCAGCGGTTTCACCTCCACCTTCGCCAGCAGGCGCTTGGTGAAGTACTTGTCCTGGTAATACCGGATCTTCTCCGCCTTCACAGGGTGCGCCAGGCCCTCATACAAGACTATCTCCTTGTCGTTGCCCATCGCCTTCAGTTCCTGAGGCAACATCAGCGCCCGGCGCTCTTCGCTTTCGCTGAACGTCACGCTGCCTTGCTGCCCGTGCGAGCGGCTGCGGTTGCGACGGTGGATCGTCGTGTAGCCCAGCATCTCCGAATAATCGTTGGCATCCTGCTGCTCCCGCGGCGCGTAGACGATCTGCAACGCGTGGTTGGTGATGATCGTGCGCGAGATTTCACGCCCATACGTGGAATCCAGTTGCGCCATCGACTGGATGATCGGCAACAGCCGGATGTTGTAACCCGCCATGTAGCTCACCGCGTTGGCGATGATCTGCACCTTGCCGATGCTCGTGAACTCGTCCATCAACAGCAGGCACTGGTGCTTCAGCGCCTTGTTGTCCTGCGGCAGTTCCTTGGTGTTGACGTTGATCAACTGGCTGAAAAACAGGTTCACGATCAGCCGCGCCTCGGCCAGCTTGTTCGGCTGGATGCCGATGTAGATCGTCATCTTCTTGCGCCGGACGTCGGTCAGCCAGAAGTCGTTGGCGTTGGTGGCCGCATCCAGCACCGGGTTGATCCAGGCGTTCAGCGGCTCCTTGAACGTGCCCAGGATCGAGGCGAACGTCTCGTCCGCCTGCGAGAGCAGGTTGGCGAAGGCCGTGCGGCAATGCGCGCTGAGAAACGACCGACCCGCCAGGCCCCGGAAGTATTCCTTCAGATCGCTGCCATCCCCGGACGACAGCCGGTAGATCCGGCCCAGCGTCGGGAAGTTGACGTAATCCTCGGGCAGGCCCAGTTCCACCTCCTGGTCGTGGTTCTCGAACAGGTACAGCGCGAAGGCGGTGAAGGCGTTGCGCGCCTGGCTGACCCAGAACTTCTGTTCGTCCGCGCCATCGGGATAGAGCATCGCCGCGATGCTCTGGATGTCCGAAATGCGGAAGGCCGCGTCCCGCGACACGTAGCTCAGCGGATTCCAGCGGTGCGTGCGGCGATCTTCCGCGAAGGGGTTGAACAGATAGACCGCCTGCCCCTGCGAGGCGCGCCAGCCCGAGGTGAGATTGAAGTTCTCCTGCTTGATGTCCAGCACCACCATCGATTCGCCGTAGTCGAGCAGGTTGGGAATCACCACCCCCACGCCCTTGCCCGAGCGCGTCGGCGCGGCCAGAATCACGAACTGCTGGCCCGGCAGACGCATCAGCTTGCCGCCGAAGCGGCCGATGACGATGCCGTTCTCCTGTTTCTTGTCGAAGAACCCTTCCTTCGCCACGTCGCCGCCCTTGGCGAAGCGCGCATCGCCATGGATGCCCTTCTTGCCCGGCTTGAGCGCCGGCACCAGGAGCATCAGCCACAGCAGCAGCGGCACGCCGAAACCGATGTAGCCGGCCCACTTCACCTTGGCCGCGTAGGGCTGCATGCGCGGGGTATCGAGCGCCTGGAAATACGTCCACCAAGTCTTGGTATCGACGGGTATGTCCACGCCGATCA
>NZ_RFLY01000004.1 GCF_003697345.1 Solilutibacter pythonis
ACCGCACCTGGGCAAGCCAACAAGCCGGCCTGCGGGAAATGGCCGCGATGGCGGAAATGGCGCGCGCCCACCCGACCCCGACGCCCAGCGACCTGCGCAGCCAGGTGGCCGGGGCCTACGCCCGCGCCGGCTTGCAACGCAACGATGCCGAGATCGACGCGGCCACCACGGCGGTATCGCAGCGCCACGCGCAAGACGGTACGACCCAAGCGCAGGCGCCGTATTTTCTGCAAGTGCAGGCCGATGGCGCCCTGGCCACCATCAGCGGCCAGAACGACCAGCGCATGGAGATTCGGAGCGTGGTCACGCCCGAGGAGATCGCACGGGCGCGGCCCCAGCCCCCCACGGTCTCCGACCCGCCACAGCCCGCCGCGCCGTTGCCGCCGGTCATGCCTTCGCGCGGGGAAACACAGCCGAGCGCGCCCGCGCCACGACAAAGCCACGGATATCGCAGCCCCGCCTCGCCACAGGCGGGCGGCCATCACGACGATGCGCGCGAGGCGGCGGCGCAAACCGGACAAACGGCCGAGCTCGCCCCCCAACAGCCAGCGGCGCTGACGCAACAGGCGATTATCGAAGAACACGCGCGCCTGGCCGCCGAGCACGAAGAAACCCGCCGCCAGGAGGACGCACGCGAACAGGCGCGCAACCCGCAGGCGGCTGACGAACAGACCCAAGCCGGGCCACCCAACCCGTGGGATGAAACACTGGCGGGCCGGTATATCAATCGCTACATGGCGGCGCTGGAACGCGGCGACGAAGCGGAAATGGACAGGCTGGCGGATATTTACGCGCAGACGCCGCAGTTCAAGGAATGGGAAGCCTGGGGGCAGGAAAACGCACAGCGACTGGCGCTCGAAGAACAACAGCAGCAACAGCAACAGCAACAACAAGAACAGCACCACCGCGTGCTGATCCGCTGACGAGGGAGACACCATGCAGCACGATGACCCCGTGAAAGAACTGAGAGACATGGCTGCCTATCTGCAAAAAGTCACAGGCCAGATCCTCACCTATCAGGCGCAGCAGAAAAAATATCTTGAAGCGCAATCGAAAAAACACGACCAGCAGATCCATTCACTTTCCCAGGCGGCGCAGTCGGTGTCCGGGAGTGCGGGGATGGTCGTCAGCACCGCCTCCAGAGGCATCCGGGAACAAACACGCGACGCGATCATGGAAGGCGTGGGGCAGGCGTTCGGCCGTATCCGCGACGAAGCGAACCCGGCGCTCCGGGAATTACGCGACACCACCGCCGGGCTGGCCGCCGAAAGGAGGCACCTGGCTCAGGACCGGCTCAGTTTTGCCTGGATCGGGCTAGCCTGCCTTGGTATCGGCGCGGTGCTCGCGGCCATCGGCTCGGGCACTTACAGTTGGGCGAAGTTGAAGGAAGCGAGGCAGGCGGAACAAACGCTGGGGCATTTGCGAGCATTATCCGCGTTGCAAATCGCCCGCTGCGGGGAAAACTATTGCGCCAACGTCAATTTGAAGGAAAAGATCAGGCACGACGGAAAAACGTACTACCAGATCGTCCCGCGACCACCCGAGTAAATACGCGCCGGGCGTCACCGTGGCGCGTTGACTGGCAAGGCCGGCACAGAAGCCCGGCCCGCCGGAAATACGCGCCGGCCCTGGCAAAGCGCCTGCCGGCAGACTTACCGGGCGGCATGGCAACCACGCCTGGCCGCCATGCGTGGATTTACCGGCAGGCCGAATCGCACAACGCAGTACGCCGCCTCGAAAGCATTGCGAAACCGAGTATCCGATTCCATCTTCCCCACTGGATTACCAATGAAAATACTTGCCCCGCCCATGCTCTGTCTCGCGCTTGCCGCGTGCGCCGCGCAACCGCCGCCGCCACCGGAGCGGCACGACGAGCTGCGCAAGGCGATCGAAGCGCCGCTGGGCGAGGCGAAACAGGCCGAGGCGATCCAGCGGCAGGCCGAAGCCGAACGCCGCCGGCAGTTGGAAGCCGCCACGCAATAGATTTCAGCCGCCGCCGTGACAGGCGCGCTCGACGCGGGCGGCATCGGCGCCGGCCGGCAGGGCGCGCGCGGCGCTGGCCAGCAGGGTGCGCTGGATTTCGCCCCCCGCCACGGCGCGCGTCTCGATGCAACGCAGCTCGGCGCCGCGTCCGTACAGGGTGATGTCCTGCAAATGGCGCTTCATCGCCGCGTCCTTGGGCGTCATGCGCATGCGCCAGTCCTCGCGGCGGCCTTCCGTCCGCAATGCGAATACGCGGGCGATGGCGGCGGTGTCTCCGGAAAGCAGCGCGCCGAAGCCGGACTGCAACCCGGCCAGTTGCGGCGCGCGGGTGAGAGCGAAGCTGCGCGCCGGGCCGTTGCCGCGCACGATGCGGGCGTTGCCACCCTTGATGGTGGTGGTTTCCGCGTAGGGCGCGCGCACCTCGCGCACCAGGGTCTGGTCATCGGGGCGGCGGTATTCGCCGCTGATACGCAAGGGGTTCTTCAATAGCCGCGAGCTGCGCAGTTCGACGAAATCGGTACGCATCGGCGCGGGGCGCGCCAGTTTCGACAATATCCAGTCGCTATCGACCGGCGTCGTCGTGCTGGCGGCCACCGCCATCGGCAATACGGCGGCGCAAAGTACGGCGCTGCACGGCGGCATCCTCCAGCGCTCGCGGCCCGGCGGCGTCATCGGCTTCCCAGAAGTCATAGAAATTGAACCAGTTGTAAGGGGCGTCGCGCGCCATAGTCTCCAGCCGCCCGGCATAACGCTGAATGAGCAGGGACAGCGCCTTGGCCCGGTCGGCTCGCGGGATATCCACCACACCCGGCTCGAAGGTCTCGAAGCGCAGGTCGTAATGGCGGCCGCCGCGATACAGGCCGAAGCCCAGCGCCACCGGCACCTTCAACACGGCGGCCAGCAGCCAGGGCGTGGTGGGGAAGCGCGCGTGGCCGCCGACGAACGGGGCCGGCAGTGAAGGTTCGTCGGGGCGAGCGCGGTCGACCAGCATCGCCACCAGCGCGCCTTCATCGAGCGCGCGCTTCATCTCCATCGCCACCACGGGGCCGTCCTGGGCGGCATCGATGATGCTGGCGGCGAGCGTCGGGTTGAGCGCGTCCAGCAGCCGGGTCAGCGCGGGGTTCTGCGATTTGTCCAGCACCACGCGGAGGATGTAGTCCGGGCGCCGCGTCGCCAGCACCCGCAGCACGTCGAAACTGCCCAGATGGGAGCCGAACAGCAGCACGCCGCGGTTCTGGTCGAGCAGGGCGTGCAATTGGTCGAGGCCCCGCACGTCCACCTGGTAGCGATCGAGATCGCCGCCGAGCAGGAATACCCGGTCGAGGATGGTCGAAGCGAAAGTGTGGACGTGCCGGGCGCCGTCCCGCAGCGTGGCCGGCCGGCCCAGAACGCGGCCGAGCCAGGCGATCGAGGCGCGCCGCTCCGGCCCGCGCTTCCACAGGAAGTAGGCGGTGATCGGCCACAACAGCGGCCGGGCCACCCGCCAGCCGAGGCGCTTGGCGATGGTACGGATGAGCCACAGGGCGAAGAAGCCGCCCCCTTCGGGCCGGGCTTTCCAGTCGCGGCTGGTCTGTATGCTCATGCCGCCGCCAACTCGCCGCTGGCGATCAGCGCGTCGCCACGCAGCACGCGGAATCGCCAGCGCCGTGGCGCGACCTCGGACAGTTCGACCCTTGCCGCCTGCCCCGGCAGCAGCGGCTGAAGAAACTTCACCTGCGGCAGGCGCAGCGCCGGCAGCGCGCCCTGCCGGGCTTCCAGCGCGCGCAGTGCTTCATCCAGAATCACCACGCCGGGCACCACCGGCTGGCCGGGAAAGTGCCCGGGCAAGCAAGGATGCGCGTGCGGGATGACGAAGTGGTGGCTCATGGCCGCGACACCCCGCGCGAAGGCCCGCCGTCACCCACCGACGCCAGCCCGGCCCGGAATGCCCCCGCGCCCGGCATCAAGGCGCGCCGGAACGCGGCAGGCGGCAGGCGGCCGCGTTGCCCGCGCGATTCGCCACGCGGCTTGGCCGGTAGGTTTCCTTGCGCGGCGGCGGCGCGACCATCCGGTATCGCGCCGAAGGCGCCGACTGCAACCCGCCCACTCATTTCAACAACTCGCGCCAGGTATCCGGGCCGAGCGCGGCCATGCGCCGGGCGAAGTCCAGCGGACTTTTGTAGCGGCCGGGGAAACGGCGCGCGCGATAGGCGTACTCGAACACGAACACCAGCCCGACCAGACCGTAATTGAACCCATTGGCGAACCACGACCACTGCGCCTCGCTCACCGTCCACGGCACCGCCACGTCCAGTCGCGCCAGCAGGCCCACCCGCTCGGCGACCAGCGCCAGCCCCAGGTTGACCAGCGCCAGCAACGCCAGCACGCACGTCCACACGATGGTCAGCCCGCGCGAATAGCGGTACAGCTCGGGCGACAACTCGCTGGCCGGCACCCGCTCCATCGCCGCGACGATGCGGGTGATCAACGGCACCTGGCCGCGCCGCAGGGTACGCGCGAACAGCCCGCCGAACAGGCCGACGAACACCACCGGCACCAGAAGCGGCCCGATGCCGAGCCAGCCGGCCGACACCCGCCCGGCCTGCGCCAGCAGCACAGCGGCGGCGGCCAGCGCCAGCCAGGCCCAGGCCCGGCGCGCCGACAGCCCCGGCAACAGCAGCAGCATGACGATCACCAGCAGCGCCAACGCGTTCAGCCAGACGAGCCCCAGGATGGCCGAGAAATGCGCCAGCAGCAGATAGACCAGTACCAGCAGCGGGCGCAGCCACCACGCATCCACCGGCGCCGCCTCCACCGACCCGCTCAGCCGCCGGCCTTGTTCTGCTGGACGTGCCCGGACAGCGCGCGCAGCGAGGCGAAGATACGGCGGTTCTCCTCGCTGTCCGAACGCAGTTGGAAGCCGTACTTCTTGGAAATGGCCAACGCCAGCTCCAGCGCGTCGATCGAATCCAGGCCCAGGCCGGCGTTGAACAGCGGCGCTTCGGGATCGATCGACTCCGGCGCCACGTCCTCCAGGTTCAGGCTTTCGACCAGCAACTCGGCCAATTCGCGTTCGGCGGCGGTTTGGGTGGACATCGTTCAGGCTTCCCTATTCGTCGAGATCGTGCGCCCCGCTGACGCGGGTCAATGCGGAAGAGTAAGCGCGCGCTATCATCCGCGCCACTCCCGGCGCGGGCCGCTCCCGTTCAGGCCGGTTTTTCCACGCTTTCGACATGCCCGATTCCATTACCGCTCCCGCCCTCCCCGCCATCGCCACCGATGTCCTCGTCATCGGCGGCGGCCCGGCCGGCAGTTGCGCCGCCGCCTTCCTGGCGCGAAAGGGCTGGCGGGTGACGATGCTGGAAAAGGATCGCCACCCGCGCTTCCACATCGGCGAATCGCTGCTGCCGATGAACATCCCGATCCTCGAACGCCTGGGCGCGCTGGAGAAGGTGCGCCAGGTCGGGCTGCTCAAACTCGGCGCCGATTTTCCCGCCGAAGACGGCAGCTTCAACGTCTTCGATTTCGGCAGGACCCTGCGCGAGACCGCCGGCTACGCCTTCCAGGTCAAACGCGCCGAGTTCGACCAGGTGCTGTTCGAGCACGCGCGCGAAGCCGGGGTGGACGCCCGCGAGGACACCGCCGTCGAACGGGTCGAGTTCGACGACGACGGCGCCATCACCGTGCACGCAGGCGGCCGGCGCTGGCGGCCGCGCTACCTGCTCGACGCCAGCGGCCGCGATACCTTTCTTGGCGCCAAGCTCAAGCTCAAACGCAAGAACCCGCGCCATGCCTCGGCGGCGGTGTTCAGCCACTTTCGCGGCGCGGCGCGGCGCGAAGGCCGCCACGCGGGCAACGTCAGCATCTACCGCCACGCCCACGGCTGGGTATGGATGATCCCGCTGCCGGACGGCAGCATGAGCGTCGGCGCGGTGTGCTGGCCGGACTACCTCAAGACCCGTCGCGGCGACACCGAAAACTTCCTGATGGAAACCCTGGCGCGGGTGCCGGAAGTCGCCGAGCGCATGCGCGGCGCCGAGCGCGTCGCGCCGGTACACGTCACCGGCAACTACGCCTACGAATGCACGCGGATGCACGGCCGCCACTGGACGATGATCGGCGACGCCTACGCCTTCGTCGATCCGATGTTCTCCTCCGGCGTGTTCCTCGCCATGCACAGCGCCGAGCAGAGCGCGCTGATGGTCGATGCGATCCTGCGCGCGCCGGCGCGCGAGGCGACGCTGCAACGGCGCTTCCAACGCGCCTTCGATACCGGCCTCGACGAATTCAAATGGTTCATCTACCGCTTCACTTCGCCGGCGATGGAAGCGCTGTTCTCCGCCCCCCGCGACATCATGGGCGTGGAGCGGGCGATCGTCTCGATGCTGGTCGGCGATATCTTCGATGCCCGCCCGGTGCTGCGCCGGCTGCGGATTTTCCGCATCATCTACGCCCTGACCGCCCTCGGCATGCTGCCCGGCGCCTGGCGTGCCTGGCGTCACCGGCGCCGGCAGGTGGCGGTGGAAATGCGCGAGGAGACCCTTCAGGGATGATGCGACACACCATGCAAGCCCCCACCCGCCACCCGCATCTACAAGTGGATTACGTCGCCGCGGGCGACCCTCGGCGCTGGCTGGCCCAGGACGACGTGCTGGCGGCATTCGGCTTTGGCCCGCAAGCGCCGACCAGCGACGACCCGCGCTGGCTGCGGGTACCGCTGGCCCCATACGGCGCGCCGCTCATGGAAGTCTGGCGCGCGCACGCGCCGGTGGCGCACGGCCGCGACGGCGACGTGCAATGGGCCAGCGACGACGAACTGCTGTTTGGCGCGATCGAAGTCGCCGAGAGCGAAAACGGCATCCGCGAGGCCGCCCGCCACGCCTACGCCCGGCTGGGCGAATTCGTCGCCGCGCGCGGCTTCCCGCACCTGCTGCGGATCTGGAACTATCTCGACGCCATCACCCACGGCGAGGGCGATGCCGAGCGCTATCGCGAATTCTGCGTTGGTCGCGCGGCGGGCCTGGGCGATTTCCGCACCGCGCTCCTGCCCGCCGCCACCGCCATCGGCCGTTGCGACGAAGCCCGCGTGCTACAGATCTACTGGCTGGCCGCCAAGGCCCCGGGCCGGCCGGTGGAGAACCCGCGCCAGGTCAGCGCCTATCGCTACCCGCGCCAATACGGCCCGCAGCCGCCCAGCTTCGCCCGCGCCATGCTGCCTCCCACGGTCGACCACACCCCGCTGCTGCTCTCGGGCACCGCCGCGGTGGTCGGCCATGCCTCCCGCCACGAGGGCGAACTGCTGAAGCAGATCGAGGAAACCTTCGTCAATTTCGATGCCCTGCTCGCCGCCGCGCGCCTGCGCCAGCCGGCCCTGCCCCCGGCCTTCGGCGCCGGCACCCGGCTCAAGGTCTACGTCCGCGACGCCGCCGACCTGCCACTGGTCGCGCGCGCGCTCGACGAACGCCTGGGCGCTCACGTGCCGCGCCTCGTCCTGCACGCGGCGATCTGCCGGCGCGAGCTGGCGGTGGAGATCGACGGCGTTCACGGCTGAAGCCTCATGCCGGCATCGCGCGCGGCATGCGAGGATGCCGAACGTCATCGACTTGGAGTGGAAACATGGGCGCGATCAGCGTGATCTGGGGCATGCTGGCCTTGTCGTGGATGGTGCTTTCGCTCATCCCGCTGCTGGGCTGGGGCAATTGCTTCATGATCCCGTTCGCCGCCCTGGGCGCGATCATCTCCGCCATCGGCCTGCTCTTCACCCGCCCGGAAAACCACGGCCGCGCCAAAGCCGGGTTGTGGCTGAATCTGGTGGCGATCGGCGTCGGCGCGCTCCGCCTGTCGATCGGCGGCGGCCTGCTGTGAGACCGGCCCGCGCGCGTACAATGGGCCGATGAGCTACCCCTACATGCGACCGCGGCGGATGCGCCGCGACGATTTCTCGCGGCGGCTGATGCGCGAGACGGTTCTGACCCCCGACGACCTGATCTACCCGGTTTTCATCCACGAACCGGAAGGCCGCGCGCCGGTCGGCTCGATGCCCGGCATCGAACGGCTTTCCATCGACGAACTGCTGAAGGTCGCCGAGGAGATGTGCGAACTCGGCATCCCCGCCATCGCCCTGTTCCCCGTCACCGCGCCCGAGGCCAAATCGCTCGGCGCCGAAGCCGCCTGGGCGCCCGACGGCCTGGTGCAGCGCGCGGTGCGGGCGCTGAAATCGCGCTTCCCGCAACTTGGCGTCATCACCGACGTCGCGCTCGACCCCTACACCTCGCACGGCCAGGACGGGCTGCTCGACGCCAACGGCTACGTGCTGAACGACGAGACCGTCGAAGCGCTGGTGAAGCAGGCAAGCTCGCACGCCGAAGCCGGCGCCGACATCGTCGCGCCCAGCGACATGATGGATGGCCGCATCGGCGCGATCCGCAGCGAACTGGAGGCCGAGGGCCGCATCCACACCCGCATCCTGGCCTACAGCGCCAAGTACGCCAGCGCCTTCTACGGCCCGTTCCGCGACGCGGTGGGCAGCGCCGGCGCGCTCGGCAAAGGCCACAAATTCACCTACCAGATGGACCCGGCCAATGCCCACGAAGCACTGCGCGAGGTCGATCAGGACATCGGCGAAGGCGCCGACATGGTCATGGTGAAACCCGGCATGCCCTACCTCGACATCGTGCGCCGGGTGAAGGACGAATTCGGCATGCCGACCTTCGTCTACCAGGTCAGCGGCGAATACGCGATGCTGAAGGCGGCCGCGCACAACGGCTGGCTGGACGAACGCGCCTGCGTGCTGGAAGCGCTGACCGGCTTCAAGCGCGCCGGCGCCGACGCGGTGCTGAGCTATTTCGCGCTGGATGCCGCGCGCTGGCTTGGTGAGGCGCGCTGAACCGATGGCCACCCACGCACTTTCGATTCGCCACGCCCGTGGCGAGGACGCCGCCGCGATCTCCGCATTGGCCGGCCAGCTCGGCCACCCCACGAGCGAGGCCGACATCGCCCGCCGCCTGCGCAAGCTGCTGGACGACCCCACCCAGGCGGTGTTCGTCGCCTGCGACGAGGACGACCGCGTACACGGCTACATCGCCGCCGAACAACGCCTACTGCTGGAAACCGGCGCGCTGGTGGAGATCGTCGCGCTGGCGGTGGATGCCGAACTGCGCCGTGGCGGCGCCGGCCGCGCGCTGGTCTCGGCCGCCGAGCTATGGGCGTACAAGCGCGGCGTCAACCGCCTGAGCGCGCGCGCCGACCTGCCGCGCGAGGCGGCGCACGCCTTCTACCCCGGCATCGGCTACGCACCGGAGAAGACCCAGCACTGCTACGCCCGCCACCTGGCCTGACCCATGGGCCTGCCGCATTACGCCGTACTCGGCCATCCCGTCGCACACTCGCTTTCGCCGCGCATCCATGCCGCGTTCGGACGCCAGTGCGGTGTGCCGCTGACCTACCTCGCCATCGATACCGCCAAAGCCGGTTTCGCCATCACCCTGGAGCGTTTCGCCGCCGCCGGCGGCATCGGCGCGAACGTCACCGCGCCGGACAAAGCCGAAGCCGCCGCGCGCTGCGACCAGCTTGGCCACCGCGCGCGCAAGGCCGGCGTCGTCAATACCCTGTCGCTGCGCGATGGCCGCTGGGAAGGCGACAACACCGATGGCGCCGGCCTGGTGCGCGACCTGCGCGAACGCCGCGGCCTCGACCTGCACGATCAGCGCGCGCTGCTGATCGGCGCCGGGGGCGCGGCCCACGGCGTGGCCCCGGCCCTGATGGAAGCCGGGCTCGCTCAACTGGTCATCGCCAACCGCACCCGCCACCGCGCCTACGACCTGCTCGACCGGCTCTACGACCCCGCGCGCCTGCGCGCCTGCACGCTGGCGGAACTGCCCGGGATGGGCGAATTCGATCTCATCGTGCAGGCCACCTCGGCCGGCCACGACGACCAACTGCCGCCACTGCCGGCCAGCCTGATCGGCGCGGCCAGCACCTGCGTCGACCTCAACTACGGCCGCGCCGCGCTGCCCTTCCTGGCCTGGGCCCGCGCGCACCACTGCGCCAACGCCATCGACGGTCTCGGCATGCTGGTCGAACAGGCCGCCGAAGCCTTCCAGCTCTGGCACGGCATGCGCCCGGACACCGACCCCGTCTATACCCAACTGCGCCTTTCCACCGGCGGCCCGGAAATGGCCACGGCCACGGGCCGCGAACACTGAAGATGGACTGCCGGCCCGGCTGCGCCGCCTGCTGCATCGCGCCCTCGATCACCTTGCCGATCCCCGCGATGCCACGCGGCAAACCCGCCGGCCTGGCATGCGGCCAACTGGACGATGCGATGCGCTGCCGCCTGTTCGGCAACCCCGCCCGGCCCGCCTTCTGCGCCACGCTGCAAGCCCGCGCCTCGATGTGCGGCGCATCGCGCGAAGAAGCGATGGCGAACCTCGAAACCCTCGAAATACTCACCCGCCCGTGAGGGCGTGCCCCTGAAACCCGGGCAAAAAAACCCATTGGAGGCGTTTCAATCTCCACGCCCTTGGGGCCGCCAGGAAAGACCGGGTGAGCGCGTCCGCGATGTACGGCTGCCGTGGCCGCGCAGGCCACTAAGAAATCAATACGCCCCCCATTTCCGGGCGTGGGTGGTTCACGGCCGCATGGGCCACTCGGAAAAGCTCGACCATCGCGATGGATGCGCCTCGCCGTTCGCGGCCGCGTGCGGCATCACCACACTTGTTTGCCCGCATCCAGCACGGGATGCGCCCGCACGCTTCAACACCCCGTCCACGGCGGTGGCGCTCACGGCTCGCGGCGTTTGCCAGTCAGATATTCGTCCTTCAACTTGACGTAGTGATTGGCGGAATAGAACAACGCTTCGATCTCGGCATCGCTCAACCGGCGGGCGAATTTCGCCGGGCTGCCCAGCCACATCTCCCCCTCGCCGACTTCCTTGCCCGGCGCCAGCAGCGCGCCGGCGCCGAGAAAACCGTGGCGGCGGATCACCGCCCCGTCGAGCACGATCGACCCCATGCCGACCAGGCAGGCGTCCTCGATCCGGCAGGCGTGCACGATGGCCTTGTGGCCGATGGTGCAATCGCTACCGATCACCGTGGCGAAGCCGCCCCGCCTGGCGTGCGGGCCGTCGTGGCTGACGTGGATCACCGTGCCGTCCTGCACGTTGGTGCGCGCGCCGATGCGAATGAAATTGACATCGCCGCGAATCACCGTGAACGGCCAGACCGATACGTCATCGCCCAGCGTCACCTCGCCGATCACCCGCGCCGTCGGATCGATGTAGCTGCGCGCGCCGATCACCGGCGTCTTGTCGAGGTAGTCGCGGAGGTTGTTCATGGCCGCGAGTGTACGCCGCTACACTGGCCGCCATGAAAATCGCAAGCTGGAACGTCAACTCGCTCAACGTGCGCCTGCCGCACCTGCTGCAATGGCTGGAGGGCTGCCGGCCCGATGTCGTCGGCTTGCAGGAGACCAAGCTGGAGGACGCGAAATTCCCCGCCGAAGCGATCCGCGAGGCCGGTTACGAGGTCGTCTTCAGCGGCCAGAAGACCTACAACGGCGTTGCGCTGCTCTCGCGCGTCGGCGCGCCGGAGGACGTGCAACGCGGCGTCCCCGGCTTCGACGATCCGCAGGCGCGGGTGATCGCGGCCACCGTGAAGGACATCCGCATCGTCAACCTGTACGTGGTCAACGGCCAGGATCTCGGCACCGACAAGTACGACTACAAGCTGCGCTGGCTCTCCGCCGTGCACGATTGGCTGGCGCGGGACCTTGCGCGCTGGCCGAGGATGGTCGTGCTGGGCGATTTCAACATCGCCCCGGACGCGCGCGACGTACACGACCCGCAGGTGTGGGACGACCACCACATCCTCACCTCGCGCGCCGAACGCGACGCCCTGCTTCGCCTCCAGTCACTGGGCCTCCACGATGCCTTCCGCCTGCACCACCAGGAGGCCGGCATCTTTAGCTGGTGGGATTACCGCCAGGCCGCGTTCCGCCGCAACCTCGGCCTGCGCATCGACCTGACCTTGGTGTCGGAAACGCTGTTGCCGGCCACGGTCGATGCCGGCATCGACCGCGAACCGCGCACCTGGGAACGGCCGAGCGACCACGCGCCGGCCTTCGTCACGCTGGCCTCGTAGCCGCCCGTCCGCTGCCCGTCCGGGCGTAGAGCTCGGCGGCGCATCGCCCAAACAGATGGGCCCGGCTTGCGCCGGGCCCGTTTCGTCTTCCGTGACGGCACGCGCTCAGCGCGCGCGTCCACGCGTGATCAGATTCACGATCAAGAGCAGGATGACCGCGCCGACCAGCGAGAACAGGAAAGTCGTCACGGTGATGGCCTGATTGATGCCGCCACCGAACAGAAAGCCCGAAATCATCGCGCCGACGATACCGACCACCACGTTGAGGATGATGCCCTGCTGGGCGTCGCGTTTCATGATGATGCTGGCCAGCCAGCCGACGATACCGCCCACGATCAACCAGATGATGAGATTCATTTGCCGAACTCCTTGGTAATTCCCGGCGAAGGAGAAAAATGGATTGGATGTCCCATGAACCCGCATGGGTACGCCGGGAAGCATGCGTGGGCAGGCGTGACGGGAGTGTCGAACCTCCGAAAAAAACCAAGCATATTCAGCAAGTTGCAGACACCGTGAAGATGTCTCCAGGTCCCGCCAGCCACTGGCCGGGGGACTCGCCGGCGTTTGCGGAAGGAAAATGAATGGGGGACAATTGATACTTATTATCATTTTCACCCACTCAATGAACATCTCCCCGCTGGCCTCGGCCATCCTCGTTTCGCTCGCCCTGTCATCGCTCTGCATCGCCCCGACCGCCTTGGCGCAATCGTCCCCGCCGGGCAAACCAACCGAGGCCGCCAGCGTTCTAACCCTCGACCGGTTGCGGGTGCATGGCGAGTCGCCGGCGCACGCCAACGTCATCGAGAAGGACGCCGAGGCGCTGTCCGAGGCCCGGGTCGCCGACGAACGCGACCTGCTGCGCCACGAAACCGGCGTCGGCGTGGTGGAAGGCGGGCGCTCCGGCTCCAACGGCTACAGCATCCGCGGCGTCGAGGGCGACCGGGTATCGATCACCGTGGATGGCCTGAGCCAGGCCGACAGCTACATTCCCGAGGTCTATTCCGGCTACGGCTATCTCAATGGCAACCGCAACACCACGGAGCTGGAGAACATCGGCTCGGTGCGCATCGAGAAGGGCGCGGACTCCTTCCGTACCGGCAGCGGGGCATTGGGCGGCTCGGTGCGCTTCTTTAGCAAGAGCGCCGAGGATTTCGTCCAGCCCGGCCAGCCGTTCGGCCTGCTGGCCAAGACCGGCTACTCCGGCAAGAACCGCGAATGGCGCTTCGTGCTGGGCGGCGGCGTGGTCAGCGGTGGCTTCCGGGGCGCATTGCAGTTCACCCGGCGCCACGGCCATGAGCTGAAGGCTTATGGCGACGGCCTGGACGTGGAAGGCGCCGAGCGCGGCCTGGCCGACCCGGTCGAGCGCGAGAGTCATTCGATATTGGCCAAGGCCGGCTACCGCTTCGGCGCCGCGCATCTGCTGGAAGCCAGCTTCGAAAACCGCGCGTTGGACATCGCCACCCACGAACGCTCCTATACGGACGTCTTCGGCGAGCGCCGGCTTTCGCTCGACACCTCGCCCTACCGCCGCCGGCAATTGCGTTATGCGTGGACGCCCGAATCCTCATGGCTCAAGGAATTCACCGCGGCCTACGGCGGCCAGTGGATCGAACAACACGCCATCACCCGCAACCACGAAGCCCGCGACCCACGACGCCGCATCACCCAGAAATACGACCGCAAGTTCACCCAGACGCTCGACCAGCTCGAACTGCGGCTCGACAGTCAAACGATCCGGGCCGGCCAATGGCGGCACCAGTGGCAGGCGGCGGCGGGCGCCAGCCACGGCTATTTCGAGAACATCAACCTCGATACGCTCTACGGCTACAGCGGCGCCGGCAGCGCCGATATCAAGCGCTATCGCATCGCCGACCCGGTGCGCACGCGCGCCGCGTTCCTGGCCCTGCAAGACCGCATCGAATGGGGCGACGCCACCTCGCTCGGCCTCGGCGCGCGCCACGACCGCTACCGCCATCAGCCCGAACCCGACGGCGCCAACCAGAACCGCACCACCTATTCACCCGAGCCACGGCAGTTCTCGGCCACCACCGGCTTCGCCCATCTCCGGCACGATCTCGGCCCGCACTTCAGCGTGGGCTACAAGGCCGCGACCGGCTTCCGCGCGCCGCGCGCCCAGGAGCTGTACTTCCAGTTCCAGCGCGGCCAGAACTACATCGTGCCCAATCCCGAACTGCGGGCGGAACACGCCTTCAACCAGGAAATCGAATTCAACCTGCATGGCGAGGCCGGCCACGCCGCGCTGAGCATCCATCACACCCGCTACCGGAATTTCATCGAGGAGCGGCACTCCCAGAGCCGCCAGCCCAACCCCTACTACGACCCCGCCAAGTGCCGGCTCTATCCCCTGCGCGATCTGTGCGACCCCTATCTGGTGGCCGAGCGTTTCCAGAACGTCAACATCGACTCGGCCACGGTCCGTGGGGTGGAGTTCGACGGCGGGCTCGACTTGCGGCGGACCATCGGCCTGCCCGAAGGCAGCCGGGCCTTGCTGAGATTCACCCATACCCGGGGCAGGACCGGCATCGGCGACGGCCTGCGCGCGATCCAGCCCTTCACCGCCGTGCTCGGGCTGGCCTATGCCCGGCCCGATGACCGCTGGCGGACGCAGCTGACGCTCCGCCATGTGGCGGCCAAGCGCGAACGCGACACGATCCGCACCGAATTCGGCTGGCGCGGCGAAGTCCGGCGCGCCGCGCCCTATCTCTCACGCGCCTACAGCGTGGTGGATATGGAAGCCGGCTTCCGGCTGGGCGCGCATTGGCGGCTGGACCTCGGCGTGGACAACCTGCTCAACCGCAAGTACAGCACCTGGGACAGCTTGCGCAGCATTCCGTCGTTCGGCAGCACCAACATGGTGGACAGGCGCGGCTACGGCCTGGAACGTTTCACCGCGCCGGGCCGCCATTATTCGATGGTGCTGCAAGGCCGCTTCTGAGGCCGGCTCAGCCGCGCTCGACCAAGGCCAGCAACGCCTGCCGTGGCAACTTACCGGTCTCGTTGCGCGGCAGCGCGTCCACCCGCACGATCCGGCGCGGCAGGAACACCGGATCGGCGACGCGGCGCATCGCGGCCAGGATATCGGCGTTCGCAAGCGACGCATCGGCCGCCACCACCGCCACCAGCCGCCGCACGCCGGCGGCGTCGGCATCGAGTTGCAGCATGGCCGCGTCACGCACGCCGGGGATCGCCTGCAAGCGGCGGGTGAGGTCGGCCATCGAGGCGCGCTTGCCGGCGATTTCCAGCAGATCGGCATGACGGCCGCGCAGCTCGAAGCCGTTGCCGTCATCCACCAGTTCCAGCAGGTCGGCCAGCAGCACCGGCGAGGGCAGCGAGGGGCGCGCGATGAGCGTGCCCCCGGGCCGCGGCGAGAGACGCACTTCGTCGAGCAGCCGCCAGCGGCTGGTTTGCGTGCTGCGGCGATAGGCGAAGACGCAGACCTCGGTGGCGCCGAAGACTTCGTGCAGCTCGGTGGCGAAGCGCGCCTCGGCGGCCTCGGCCAGCGCCGGCGTCAGCGGCGCGGTGGCGCTGACGATGCCGGCCAACGGCGGCAGCTCGACGCCCGATTCCACCAGCGCGTGCAGATGCAGCGGCGTAGTGACCAACAGACGCGGTTCGGCGCATTCGGCCAGCGCCTTCGCCACGTCCTGCGGGAAGAACGGCCGGCCCGGATGCACCGCGAACGGCCCCAGCAATGGCAGCAGCACCGACAGCTCCAGCCCGTACATGTGCTGCGGCGGCACCGTCGCCACCACATTGCCGCCACCACCGCAGAGGACTTGCAGCCAGCGCTGGTTGGCGGCATCGGTATGGCGCAGCGCGCCCCAGGTCTTGGGATGCGCCGAGGGTGCGCCGGTGGAGCCGGAAGTGAAGCCGATCATCGCCAGCCGGGCATCGGCGAGCGCACGCGGCGGCGTGTCGATGCCGGATTCCGCCGCCGCCACCCGATCCACGCGCAGATCGCAATCGATGCCATCGAGATCGGCCAGCCGGCTGCAACCGGGGTGGCGCGCGGCCACTTCCGCCACCGCATCGGCCGCGCGCGAGGGCGGCAGCAGCGTCACCTGGCCACGCACGAGCGCGGCACAGAACGCCAGCAGGAAATGATCGCGATGCTCACACAGGTTGATTACCGACGGCGCCTCCGGCAGACGCCCGGCCAACGCGGCCACGCGGCGGCGAAACCGCCCGCGCGTCATCGCCCGCGGGCCGCAGAAGAGCCATGCATCGTCATCGCCGGCCAGCCACTCGCCACATGCCGCGAGGGCGGATGAAATGATTTCGGCGGACATTCGACTTCCCTGTGGTGAAAGACAAAGCTTAGCGATTCCACGCACCAACGCTACGCTTGGGCGATGAGCGAAATCCCCGCGCACGTCTTTCTGCCGCATCGTCCGGGCCAGCCGGCCGAGCCGCTGGCGCGCGCCTGGCTGGCCACGCACTGGGCGCGCGACGCCGACAGCCTGCCATTGCTGCGCGACCACCGCGGCCGTCCGCGCCTCGGCCCGCCCATGTCGGATTTCGACGCCGGCTGGAGCCACAGCGGCGCGCACCTGCTGATCGCCGCCGCACACGGCCTGCGACTGGGCTGCGATCTCGAACGCGCCCGCCCACGCCCGAACGCCCTGGCCCTGGCGCGGCGCTTCTTCCACCCACGCGAAAGCCAATGGCTGGGCGACCTGCCCGCCGCCGCCCTCGACACCGCCTTCCTGCGCCTGTGGTGCGCCAAGGAAGCGGTGCTGAAAGCGCATGGACACGGCCTCTCCTTCGGGCTGGAGAAACTGTGTTTCGGCGATCGCGCCGGCCGCCTGACCCTGCTCGAATGCGATACCCGGCTGGGCGACGCCCGGGACTGGCGGCTGCATGAATTCGTCCCCGCCGAAGGCTATCTGGCCACGATCGCCTGGCAGCCGATCGACCCGCCGCCTGCGATACTGCCGCCATGACCGCTGCCCCGTTGCCCCCGGATACCGAACCGCTGCTGCGCGCCGGCCTGGCCCAATTGCGGCTGGACGCCGCCGCGCTGGCGCCGCCGCTCCTCGCCTACCTCGCTCTGCTGACGCGCTGGAACGCCACCTACAACCTGACCGCGATCCGCGACCCGCGCGAGATGGTCGGCAAGCACCTGCTGGACTCGCTGACGATGGCCCCTTTCGTGCCGGACGCGCCGCTGGCCGACCTCGGCACCGGGCCGGGCCTGCCCGGCATCCCGCTGGCGATCGCCCGGCCCGGCTGCGCGGTGACGCTGGTGGAATCCAACGGCAAGAAGGCCCGCTTCCTGCGCGAGGCGGTGCGCATGCTGAAACTCCCCAACGCGCGGGTGGCCGAAAGCCGCGCCGAACACCTGGCCGAAGCCGGCCAATACACCGCGATCACCGCGCGCGCGCTGGCCACGCTAGACAAGATCATCGAATTCGGCGGCCACCTGCTGGCCCCGGACGGCCGGCTGCTGGCGATGAAAGCCGAGACCGTGGCCGGCGAAGCCACGCGGCTGCCGGCGGGCTGGCGGCTGGAAGCGGTACACGATCTGAACGTGCCGGGACTGGCCGCGACCCGGCAACTGGCGGAGGTCAGGCGCGCGCCTCGCGCCTGACCTCCATCGCCTGGGCAGGCATAATGCGAAGTCCTGCGGCCGGCGCGACCGGACCGCCCCATGCCCCACAGGACATCCCGCACATGGCCCGAGTGATCGCGGTTGCCAACCAGAAAGGCGGCGTCGGCAAGACCACGACGGCGGTCAACCTCGCCGCGGCGCTGGCCACCGCGCCGCGCCGCGTGCTGCTGGTCGATCTCGATTCCCAGGGCAACGCGACGGTGGGCAGCGGCATCGACAAACGCGACATCGCCCATTCCACCTGCGACGTGCTGCTGGAGGAAGTGAACGCCAAAGACGCCATCCTCCACGCCGAGGAAGGCTACGCGATGATGCCGGGCAACACCGACCTGACCGCCGCCGAGATCGCCCTCATGGACGAAGCCGGCCGCGAACAACGGCTGAAGCGCGCGCTCGACGAACTGCGCGACGATTACGACTTCATCCTCATCGACTGCCCGCCGGCACTGTCGCTGTTGACGCTCAACGCGCTGACCGCCGCCGACTCGGTGCTGGTGCCGATGCAGTGCGAGTACTACGCGCTGGAAGGGCTGACCGCGCTGCTGCAAACCATCGAGGCGCTGAAGGCCAGGCTCAACCCGGCGCTGGAAATCGAAGGCGTGTTGCGCACCATGTTCGACGTGCGCAACAACCTGGCCAACGCGGTCTCGGCCGAATTGGTGCAGCACTTCGGCGAACAGGTCTTCCACACCATCGTCCCGCGCAACGTGCGCGTGGCCGAAGCGCCCAGCCACGGCCAGAGCATCATCGGCTACGACCGCGCCTCACGCGGCGGCGTGGCCTACCTGGGGCTGGCCGGCGAAATCCTGCGCCGCCAGCACGAGCGCGAACAAGCCCGCAAGGCCAAGGAAATTGCCGCATGAATGCCAAATCGCCCGCCAAGAAACGCGGACTCGGCCGCGGACTCGAAGCCCTGCTCGGCCCCAACGCCGCCGCACCGACCGCGCCGCTGGAAGCGCAGCCGGGCGACAAGCTGAAACGCCTGCCGGTCAAGCAATTGCAGCCCGGCAAATACCAGCCGCGCCGCACCATGGACGACGCCAAGCTCGCCGAGCTGGCCGAGTCGATCAAGGCCCAGGGCGTGGTGCAGCCGGTGGTGGTGCGGGCCATCGGCAAGGACAAGTACGAGATCGTCGCCGGCGAACGCCGCTGGCGGGCGACGCAGCTGGCCGGGCTGATCGAGATTCCCGCCGTGGTGCGCGAGCTGGACGACCGCACCGTGGTGGCGATGGCGCTGATCGAAAACATCCAGCGCGAAGACCTGAACCCGTTGGAAGAAGCCCAGGCGCTGCAACGGCTGATCGACGAATTCGACCTCACCCACGCCCAGGCGGCCGAAGCGGTGGGCCGCTCGCGCGCGGCGGTCTCCAACCTGCTGCGCCTGCTGGAACTGCCGGCGGACATCCGCGCGCTGGTGCAGACCCGGGCGATCGAGATGGGCCACGCGCGCGCCCTACTCTCGCTCGCGCCGCAGGCGGCCATCGCCCTGGCCAGGCAGGCCGCCGCCGAGCGCTGGAGCGTGCGCGAAGTGGAACACCGCGTGCAGCAACTGGCCGCCGGCAAAGTGGCCAGCGAGCCGAAGAAACGCGCCAAGCCACTGCCCTCGGCCGACATCGCCGCGCTGGAGAACGAACTCACCGAGATTCTCGCAAGCAAGGTCGCGGTGCAGCACGGGCGCGGCGGGCGCGGCAAACTGGTGATCCACTACGGCTCGCTGGAAGCGCTCGACGGCGTGCTAGACCGCCTGCGCAAACCGGCTTGAAACCCGCACCCGACACTCACCGCCCCACCGACGAAGACAGCCCCGCATGAAACAGCCGCCTGAGCTCTCGGTCGTGGTGCCGGTTTACAACGAAGAAGACAACGTCGCGCCGCTGGTCGGCGAAATCGTCACCGCCCTGCGCGGGCGGCTGCCATTCGAAATCGTCTACGTCGACGACCTGTCGAAGGACGCCACGCTGGCCCGACTCACCGCCCTCAAGGCGGAAACGCCGGAGTTGCGCGTCATCCGCCACCTGGAGAACAGCGGCCAGAGCACGGCGATCCGCACCGGCATCCAGGCCGCGCGCGCGCCCTGGATCGCCACCCTCGACGGCGACGGCCAGAACGACCCGGCCGACATCCCGAAACTGCTGGCCGAACGCGGGAAGGCATCGCCCGATACCCGGCTGTTCGCCGGCTGGCGGGTCGACCGGCGGGACTCCGGCTCCAAGCGCTGGGCCTCGAAATGGGCCAACGCGATCCGCGCCCGCATGCTGCGCGACGACACGCCCGACACCGGCTGCGGCATCAAGCTGATGGAGCGCGCGGCGTTCCTCGACCTGCCCTACTTCGACCACATGCACCGCTATCTGCCGGCGCTGATGCAGCGCGCCGGCTGGAAGACCCTCAGCGTGCCGGTCAACCATCGCCACCGCGCCAGCGGCGTATCGAAGTACAACAACCTCGACCGCGCGCTGGTCGGCATCCGCGACCTGCGCGGCGTCGCCTGGCTGATCGCCCGCGGCAAGCGCACCGCCATCGAGGAAGTCTGATGCCGCTGATCGCCATGCTCGCGCCGGAAGCGTCCGGGTTCATGGACAACCCCATCGCCTGGCTTGGCTGGACCGGCATCCACATGACGCCGTGGAAGATCGTCGGCTGGGTCGGCGCGCTGATGTTCGGCGGGCGCTGGCTGGTGCAGTTCGTCGCCAGCAAGCGGGCGAAGAAGCCGGTGATCCCCCGCCTGTTCTGGTACATGAGCATCGTCGGCAGCCTGATGACGCTCTCCTACTTCGTCTTCGGTAAGAACGATTCGGTCGGCATCCTGCAAAACCTGTTTCCCACCCTGACCGCCGGCTACAGCCTGTGGCTGGACATCCGCCATCGCGGCTGGAAACGCGACCGCGCATCGCACTGAACGGGACTTCCGGCACGGGCGACGGCGACGCCAGCGGTTAGCATCGGGGCTTCGCCGCCGTTTTCCCGCGCCATGACAATTAAGCCACTGTTCCTCGCCTGCCTGCTGGTCCTGCCGCCGGCGGTATCCGCCCACGCCCAGACGGACCAGCCACCGCACGCGCGCGCCGAGTCCGCACTGGACGCGAAATTCCGTACCCTCCACGAGCGCGAATGGACGTGGCGGCAGGAACAGAACGGCATCGCCGGCGAGGAGGACGGCCCACCGGCGCGCATCGCCCTGCCCGACGTCTCGCCCGCCGCGCAAGCCGCGCGGCTGAAGCGCTGGGAAAGCGTGCTGCGCGAACTCGACGCCATCGACCCGGCGAAACTCTCCGAGGCGAACCGCATCCACTACCTCGTCTACCGCCCGCAGGTGGAAAACCTGGCCGCCGGCGCGCGCTTCCACGACTACGAGATGCCGTTCAACGCCGACTCCTCGTTCTGGTCGTCGCTGGGCTTCATCGGCCAGCGCGAACTGCGCACGCCACGGCAATACCGCGACTACATCGCCCTGCTGCGCGAGGTGCCGCGCTACTTCGACCAACACATGGCGAACATGCGCGCCGGCCTGGCGCGCGGCTTTTCCGTGCCGCGCGCGACCCTGGACGGCCGCGACGGCTCGATCGCCCAGGTGGCGACGCTCGCCGACCCCGGGCAGGCCGCCCTCTACCGCCCGTTCAAGCGCATGCCGGCCACCATCCCGACCGCCGAGCAAAACCAGTTGCGCGAAGAAGCCAGGCGCGCGATCGGCGAGGCCGTGATCCCCGCCTACGGCAAGCTGCTCGCCTTCTTCCGCGAGGAATACACGCCCAAGGCGCGCACCACGCTGGCGGCCGAGGCCATGCCCGATGGCGTGGCCTGGTATCGCCAGCAAATCCGCCACTACACCACGCTCGAGCTCCCGCCGGAGGACATCCACCGGATCGGCCTGAAGGAAGTCGCGCGGATTCGCGCCGAGATGGAAGCGATCATCGAGCAGGTCGGTTTCGAAGGGAAATCGAAAGCGACCCGTTTCCAGGATTTCCTCGCTTTCCTGCGCACCGACCCCCGCTTCTACGCCACCACCGCGCAACAACTGCTCGACCGCGCGGCATGGATTTCCAAGCGCGTGGACGGGGAAGTGGGCAAGATCATCGGCAAACTGCCGCGCAATCGCTTCGCCATCGTCGAAGTTCCAGCGGACATCGCCCCCTTCTGGACCGCCGGCCGGGGCGGCGCCGGCACCTATTGGCTCAACACCTACGACCTGCCCTCGCGCCCGCTCTACAACCTGCCGGCGCTGACCCTGCACGAATCCTCGCCCGGCCACTCGCTGCAAGGCTCGCTGGTGATGGAGATGGGCGAAATGCCCGGCTTCCGCAAGGAATACATCAGCGCCTACGGCGAGGGCTGGGGCCTGTATTCGGAATGGCTGGGCAAGGAAATGGGCATCTACCAGACCCCCTACGAGGATTTCGGCCGGCTCACCTACGCCATGTGGCGCGCCTGCCGCCTGGTCATCGACACCGGCGTGCACCACAAAGGCTGGACGCGCGACCAGGCGCTGGCCTACCTGCGCGACAACACCGCCCTGTCCGAGCACGAAGTGACGACCGAAGTCGATCGCTACATCAGTTGGCCGGCGCAGGCCCTGAGCTACAAGTTGGGCGAACTGGCGATCATGCGCCTGCGCGCCGAAGCCGAACGCGAATTGGGCCGGAAGTTCGACGCGCGCCGCTTCCACGACGCGCTGCTCGCGCAAGGCGCGCTGCCATTGCCGGTACTGGAAAACGAAATCCGGGCGTTCATCGCGCGCGAGAAGCGACGCGACTGAAACGGCCGAAGGACAACGCGCGCCGCACCACCACGAACGGACGGCCGGAGCGCCGCCAGCGTTTCCTGCGCGCCCCGGCCCGCGCAGGAAACCACGCCCCAGCGCGCCACGCCACGATGCCTCCGGCCATCCGGCCAGCCCCCGCCATCGCCCGCGCGAACGGCGGCGAAAGCCCCCTTCCCCATCCGGCTTCCCCGATCACTCCCCCTATACTTCGCCCATGACCCTCCTCCGCTTCGACAACGTGAGCAAGCGCTACCCCAGCGGGCAGGAAGCGCTCAGCGAGGTTTCCTTCGCGGTGGCCCCGGGCGAGATGCTGTTCGTCACCGGCCACTCCGGCGCCGGCAAAAGCACCCTGCTGAAACTGATCCAACTGGCCGAACGGCCCAGTCGCGGCGCCGTGCTGCTCGATGAAAAGAACCTGCTGAAAGTGCGTGGGCGCAAGGTCGCGCTGCACCGGCGCGAAGTCGGCGTGGTCTACCAGAACCACCAGTTGCTGACCGACCGCAGCGTGCACGAAAACGTGGCGCTGCCGCTGATCCTGCGCGGCATGCGCCGCGCCGAGACCGGCAAGCGGGTACGGGCGATGCTGGAACGGCTGGGTCTTGGCGGGCGCGAGAAAGCCCTACCCGGCCAACTGTCGGCGGGCGAGCAGCAACGTGTCGGCATCGCCCGCGCGCTGGTCGGCGAGCCGCGCCTGCTGGTGGCCGACGAGCCCACCGGCAACCTCGACCCCACCCTCTCGGCGGAAATCATGGAACTGTTCGCGGCCCTGCCCGAGCGCGGCACCAGCGTGCTGGTCGCCAGCCACGACCTCGGCCTGGTCAAGCGGATGAAGAAACGCGTGCTGGTGCTGGACCACGGCCGGCTGGCGGACGACATCGCGCCGGAGGACCTGGCCGATGCATAAGGCTCACCGCTCGCCGCCGCCCTCCGGCTTCGCGACATGGCTCGATCACCACCTCTACAGCCTGATGGCGAGCCTGGGCCGCGCGGTCAGAAAACCATGGGCGACCCTGCTCACCATCGGCGTGATGGCCGTGGCGCTGTCGCTGCCGCTCGGCCTCGGGCTGGTGCTGGCCAACGTCGAACGCTTCGCCGGCAACGTGCGGGAAGCACGCGAGATGAGCGTCTTCCTCAAACAGGAAGTGGCGATGGAACGCGCCCGCATCCTGGCCGACGAACTGCGCGGCCGCCCGGACGTGGCCACGCTGGAATGGAAGACCCCGGACGAAGGACTCGCCGGCCTGCGCGAGAACCCGGCGCTCGGCGATGCCATCGACCAGATGGAAGCCAACCCGCTGCCGCATCTCTACATCGTCGTACCCAAAACCGACGAAACCGCGCTGGCCCGGCACCTCGGCGCACTGCCGGAAGTCGAACTGGTGCAACACGATGTCCTCTGGCGCCAGCGCCTCGACCAATGGCTGGCCTTCGGCGAGCGCCTGGCCTGGGTGCTGGCCGTGCTACTGGGCGCGGGCGCCTTGCTGGTGGTCGGCAACACCGTGCGCCTGGATATCCAATCGCGTCGCGAAGAAATCGGCGTACTGCAACTGCTCGGCGCCACCGATGGCTTCATCCGCCGACCCTTTCTCTACCTGGGCGCATGGTATGGCCTGGCCGCCGGCGCACTGGCGCTGGCTTTGCTGACGCTGGCCCACCATTACCTCGCCCCGCCGCTGGCGAAACTGGCGGCCAGCTACGGCAGCCGCTTCGTGCTGCAGGGCTTCAACCCACTGCAAGCGCTGGCGGTCGCGGTCGCGGCGGGCCTGCTTGGCTGGCTCGGCGCCGGACTGGTCACGGGCCATTACCTGCGCCAGACCCGCCCGGAGCGCTGAAATGCCCACCTCTCGTCACGACCTGCGCCATGTGGTGTCCGACGCCCCCCGCGTACTGGTGGTGGATGGCTCGAAGCTGGTGCGGAAACTGATCGGCGACGTACTGGCCCGCGAGTTGCCGAACACCCATCTGCGCCAGGCCGACAGCGTGGCCGCCGCCCGCGACGCGCTCGGCGATGGCGCGATCGATCTGGTCACCACCTCGCTGGTATTGCCCGACGGCGACGGTCTGGCCGTCGCCAACGCCGTGCGCGAGAGCGCCGGGCAGGCCTACGTGCCGGTGATCGTGGTATCCGGCGAGGCACAGGCGAGGCTGGAATCGCGCACGCTGAGCGAGGACATCACCGACTATTTCGACAAGGCGCTGGGAATGCGCGCCCTGGTCGCCTTCATCCGCGGCTACGTGAACCCCAAGCCGGTTCCCGGCGCGCACGTGCTCTACATCGAGGACAGCCGGGTGGTGGCGTTGGCGACCAAGCGCATGCTGGAATCGCAGCGGCTGCGCGTCACCCACCTCGCCAGCGCCGAAGCGGCGATCGAATGGCTGGACGCGCAACGGCTGGAATCCGGCGGCCCCGGCTGCGACCTCGTCCTGACCGACCTCTATCTCACCGGCGCGCTCACCGGCCAGGACGTGCTGACCCACGCGCGCACGCGGCTCGGCTACGGCAAGCGCCGCCTGCCGGCGCTGGTGATGACCGGCGACGAGAACGCCGAGAACCATCGCGCGCTAATCCACGCCGGCGCCAACGACCTGGTGCTGAAACCCATCGAGGAGCGCCTGCTGCTGACCAAGGTGCTGTTCCAGCTCCGCCTCGCGGCAATGCCCGAAACACCGGGAGCCGCCGCATGAGCGAAGCCCGCGAACTGCGGCTGGAGCCTTCGTGGAAGGCGCGGGTCGGCGACTGGTTCCACCGCGACGACATGCGGGCGCTGTCCGCCTTTCTGCGCCAGCGCGGCCGGGCCGGCGCGCGCATCCACCCGGCGCCTGCGCACATCTTCGCCACCTTCGACGCCACCCCGTTCGACGCGGTGAAGATCGTCATCCTCGGCCAGGACCCCTACCACGGGCGGGGTCAGGCTCACGGGCTGTGCTTCTCCGTGCAGCCGGGCGTGCCGGTACCGCCTTCCCTCCTCAACATCTACAAGGAGCTTGAGGAGGATGTCGGCTTCCAACGCCCGGATCACGGCTGGCTGATGCCCTGGGCCGAACGCGGCGTGCTGCTGCTGAACGCGGTGCTCACCGTCGAGGAAGGCCGCGCCGGCAGCCACCAGGGCAAAGGCTGGGAAGGCTTCACCGACCACGTGGTCGACGTGCTCAACCGCGAACGCGAGGGCCTGGTATTCCTGCTCTGGGGCAGCTATGCGCAGGCCAAGGGCAAGGTGATCGATACCCGCCGCCATCGCGTGCTGCGCGCGCCGCACCCCTCGCCACTGTCGGCGCACCGGGGCTTCCTCGGCTGCCGGCACTTCTCCCAGGCCAACGATTACCTGGCCCGGCGCGGCGAAACCCCGATGGACTGGTCATTGCCCATGCGGCGCGAACTGCCCGCCTAGACCGTTCGCGACATGCCACACTGCGGCGATGACTCACCACGTCCCTCCTTCCACGCCGGATGACGCCGGCGACATCGGCCTGCTCGGCTACGGGCGCTTCGGCGCCGCGCTGGCCGGCCTGCTGAGCGCGCACGGTCGGCGCTGGCGCGCCTTCGATCCGCATGCCGAAGTCCCGGCGGCGCACGCCGCGGCCAACATCGAGGCGCTCGCACGCGCCTCCGACCTGCTGGTCATCGCGGTGCCGGTGCCGGCATTCGAGCGCACGCTACGCACGCTGCGCCCGTTGCTCGAAACCCGCCACACCGTGATCGACGTCGGCAGCGTCAAGCAGCGGCCCTGCGCCTTGATGGACGAGGTACTGGGCGAAACCATCGCGCATGCCGGCACTCACCCACTGTTCGGCCCGCTCAGCATCGCCCGCGCCGAACCGCGCCGGGTGGTGATCTGCGCCAGCGCGCATCACCCGGCCAGCGCCGAACGCATCGCCAGCCTGTTCGTCGGACTGGGCTGCGAAGTGGCGATGCAATCCCCGGAAACCCATGACCGCCACATGGCCCTGACCCACGCGATGGCCTTCTTCATCGCCAAGGGCCTGCTCGATCTCGGCATCGGCGACGATCTGCGCTGGACGCCGCCAAGCTTCGCCGCGCTGGCGGCCTCGATCGCCGCGGTGCGCGCCGACGCCGGCCACCTGTTCGCCGCCATCCACCACGAGAACCCGCACGCCGCCGACACACGCCGCCAGTTCATCGAAGCGCTCGGCCTGATCGACGCCCGCATCGGCGAGGACGGCGACCACGCGCTGCCGGCGCAGACCGACGCCGCGCTGGCCATCCCCGACCTCGGCCAGCATTCGCCGGCGCTGCGCGAGGTGCGCGAGCACATCGACGAGCTCGACCGCGAGCTGGTCGATCTGCTGCGCCGGCGGCGCGAGCTGTCCACCCGCGCCGCCGAGGCCAAGCGCCGGCTGGGCGCGCCGGTGCTCGACCCGACCCGCGAGACCGAGCTACTGCGGCGGCGCGGCGACTGGGCCGCCGCCGCCGGGCTGGAACCGGACGCGGTGCAGGCGCTGTTCAAGGGCATCCTGGGAATGAGCCGGCGCGCCCAGGGCTGAGCATTGCAAACGGTCATCGCACCCCCACCTGTGATTAACGACCGGCATGCTGCAATACCGACACGAACCCGCCGTTGTTCCATGAATGGAACGAAACGGATGGTTTTCGACCCTCAACACTCACCAATGACCACTGCTAGAATCACCCGCATGAATGCACAAGCCGCGACTTACCCGTTGATTCCCAACAATCTGCCGGTGCCGAGCGCGCTGGGCTCGCTGGAAGCCTACATCGGCGCGGTGCACCAGATCCCGGTATTGAGCGTCGAGGAAGAACAAGGTTTCGCCCGCCGCCTGCGCGAGGACAACGATTTGTCCGCCGCGCAGAACCTGATCCTCGCCCACCTGCGCTTCGTGGTCCACGTGGCGCGTGGCTACAGCGGCTACGGCCTGCAACTGGGCGACCTGATCCAGGAAGGCAACGTCGGCCTGATGAAAGCGGTCAAGCGCTTCGACCCGGACATGGGCGTGCGTCTGGTCAGCTTCGCCGTGCACTGGATACGCGCCGAGATGCACGAGTTCATCATCAAGAACTGGCGCATCGTCAAGGTGGCCACCACCAAGGCGCAGCGCAAGCTGTTCTTCAACCTGCGCAAGTCCAAGACCCGGCTCGGCTGGATGAACGCCGAGGAAGTCCGCACCGTGGCGCGGGAGCTGAACGTTCCCGAGGCCGAGGTGCTGGAAATGGAAGCGCGCCTGTCCGGCCGCGACATCGGCTTCGACGCCCCCGATTCGGACGACGACGACCACGCGCCGCCCTCCCCGGTCGCCTATCTCGCCGCCGGCGACGAAGACCCCTCCGAAGCCTACGAACGCGCCGACAGCGAGGACCATCAGCTTTCGCTGCTGCGCGAGAGCCTGGCCCGTTTGGATGCGCGCAGCCGCGACATCATCAAGCGCCGCTGGCTGGATGCCGACAGCAAGGTGACGTTGCAGGAACTGGCCGACGAGTACGGTGTGAGCGCCGAGCGCATCCGCCAGATCGAGGCCAACGCGCTGAAAAAGATGAAGGCGCTGTTCGCGGCCTGAGCGCCCGAGCGATTGGATCGAAGCGACGGCCCGGGAAACCGGGCCGTCGGCGTTTGCGCCGTCAGTACAGATCCACCGGATCCACGTCCAGCGACCAACGCGATTTTCGCGCCTCGGGCAGGCCGTAAAGCTGCGGGACGACCGCCTCCAGCACGCGGTGCAGTTCGTCGCGCCGGGGCGAAAGCAGCACCAGTTGCGCGCGCTGATAACCCGCGCGGCGCGGATGCGGGGCGGGCAGCGGGCCATGCAGCGCCAGCACCGGGCCATCGGCGGGGAAAGATGACGCCGATGCGCCGATGGCGGCCTGTAGCAACGATTTCGCCGCGCGCAGCAATTGCATCGGCGAATCGGCGTGCTTCGCCTCCGCGCGCAGCACGGCGATGTGGGCGAAGGGCGGAAAGCCGGCGGCCTGGCGCGCCTCCCGCTCGGTCTCGGCGAACGCGTGATAACCGCCGTGGATCAGTGTCCGCAGCAAAGGATGCTCGGGGTGATGCGTCTGCAACAGCACCTCGCCCGGTCTGTCGGCGCGGCCGGCGCGGCCGGCGACCTGGATCAGCAACTGCGCGAGTTTTTCGCCGCCGCGGAAATCGGCCGAATAAAGTCCTTCATCGATGCCGGCCACGGCGACCAGCGTCAGATTGGGCAGATCGTGGCCCTTGGCCAGCATCTGGGTGCCGATCAGGATGCCGGGGCGCTCGCCAAGCGCATCGAAGTGTTTCTGCAAGGCGTCACGGCCCTGGGTGCTGCCCCGGTCGATGCGGATCACCGGCACGTTGGCGAAGGCGTCGGCAAGGTATTCCTCGATCCGCTCGGTGCCGTTGCCCTGGGGTTGCAGCGCCATACTGGCGCAGTCCGGGCAGGCCGGCGGCGCGGCGCGGCGGTGGCCGCAGTGGTGGCAATGCAGGCGGCGGCCGTGGGCATGCACGGTCATCGGCGTGGATCGCTCGGGCGTGCTGCAACGCGAGCAATGCGCGCTCCAGCCGCAATCGTGGCAAAGCAGCACCGGCGCATAGCCGCGACGGTTGCGAAACACCAGCACCTGGCCGCCGGCATCGAGCGCGCGGCGGATGGCTTCCACCACCTCCGGCGACAACCCGGCCCGCAACGGGCGTTTGCGCACGTCGATCACGCGCACCGTGGGCGGTTGCGCCGCGCCGGCGCGCTTGTCCAGGCGCAAGCGGGTGTAACGCCCCAGTTCGGCGTTGTGCAGCGATTCCAGCGAAGGCGTGGCGCTGCCCAGCACGATCGGCGAATCCAGCCGCTTGGCCCGCACCAGGGCGAAATCGCGGGCGTGGTAGCGGATGCCGTCGAACTGTTTGTAGCTGCCATCGTGCTCCTCGTCGACCACCACGAGGCCGGCCTCCGGCAACGGTACGAACACCGCCGAGCGGGTGCCGACGATCACGCGCGCCGCGCCGCGCGCCGCCGCCAGCCAAGTCCTGGCGCGCTCGCCATCGTTGAGCCCCGAATGCAGCGCATGCACCGGCACGCCCAGCCGGCGCTGGAAGCGCGCGAGCATCGCGGGCGTCAGGCCGATTTCCGGCACCAGCACCAGCGCCTGCCGGCCGCGCGCGAGGCAGGCGGCGATCGCCTCCAGATACACCTCGGTCTTGCCGCTGCCGGTGACGCCATCGAGCAGAAAGGCGGCGAAGCCCTCGGCGGCGATCAGCGCATCGGCGGCGGCGCGCTGGGCCGGGTTGAGCGGCGGCCCCGGCCGGGCGGCCGCGCGCGCGCGGTCAGCCGTTTCATCGGCCTCCCGCACAACCAGACCACGCTTCTCCAGCGCGCGCATCGGGGCGCGCCAGCCGGGGTGAAGGTCGTCCAGCAAGGTTTCCGCAAGGCCGGCGCCGGCATGCCGCGAGAGGTATTCGGCCAGCGTCTTCGGCCGGCCGGCGCGTAGCGCGGGCAAGGCGGTGCGTCCGGCCTCGCTCAGGCGCCAGGCGTGAGCGATGGTCTCCGGCAACGGGTCGCCACGGCGCAGGGCGGCGGGCAGCGCGGTCGCCAGCACCTCGCCCAGCGGCGCATGCAGATAGCCGGCCAGCCAGTGCAGCGAGCGCGGCAATTCGCCGGTCAGCAGCGGGCCGGGATCGAGAAAGCCGATGGCCTCGCGCAGCGCAGCTTCGCCCTCGCCCGGTCCGAGGGCGGCCACCATTCCGACCAGTTCGCGCGCGCCGAAGGGTACCCGCAGGCGCCGGCCGACATCCCCCGGGCCGGGGCGGTGGCCGGGCGGCGGCGCATAGTCGAACAACCGCGGCAACGGCACCGGCAGGGCCACCTTGAGCGTGGGAAAGTCGGGCATGGCGGCGATTGTAGGCGCTGGCGAAGCGACGCCCACGGCCGGACGGGCGCGGGGGCGAGTTGCGTCGGGAAGTTCCCCCACCGGCTCATCAATCTTCCGCAAGTGATTGTTGGGCAAGGGGAAAGGCGCTTATCCACACAAGCTGTGGATAACTCTGTGAGTAGCGCAAGCTGAACAGCGTCATTGCGTAGTGATTCAAGGGGCAAAGGGGGATTGGCGAAAAAATAGCCAACATATGTTTTTTCTTTTAAATCACATACTTGGCCGTGGAACACGCATGAAACATGGCTGAATCGACGGCCGCGCGCCGCAACGTGACGAATTTTTGAAGCCTGTGCACAAAGCCGCCCGAAAGGCTTGCGTTCGCCATCGAATTGTGCGGGGTGCGGGTATCCCGGCGGGGCCGCTATCATCGCCGCCGATGCCCGTCCCGCCATCCGACGCCCCGCCTTGCCCGCACCGGCCAGACATCCATGCGCTGGCGCGATCGCTGGCGCTGTTCGTGACGCAGGTGTCGGGCCATGCCGCGCTTGGCGAGCGCATGGCCGCACGCGCGCTGGCCACGGCGATGCCCGACGCCGGGCGGGAGCCCCCGCCCCATGCGCTGGCCTTGCGCGCCTGGCGGGCGACGCTCGACCTGCCGGGCCCGCCCATCGCCCCAGCCCCGCCGGCATCCGCGCTGCCGGAGCTGCCGCCCGGCCTACGCACCTTCGCCCTGCTTTGGCTATTATCGGACATGAGCGCACCGGAACTGGCGGCGATGCTGCGGCTGCCCCCCGCCCGCTGCCGCGCCGCAATGGCCCGGATCGACACCGTGCTGGGCGGCGCGGCACGGCGCGAAGCCTGCCGCACCGATCTGCAAGCGCAAACCCGACGCTGGCCAATGGCGCGCGGCACCGGCATCGTCGGCGGGCCGGCCGCGCCCGGCGCATCGCCGGAATCGGACGTGCGCGCCCGGGCACAGGGGCCGATGCCGCGCGCCGCGCGCATCGCGCTGGGCGTCGTCGCCAGCCTGACGCTGCTGGCGTTCTCGGCCACCTGGTGGCTGCCGGAGACATGGCGGGACGACGCTGACGAACCACGCATCCACACCCGCCCCCTGCCCGCCGCCGCCGCGCCGGCCTCCCGCTTCGATACCGCCGCGGCCATCGCCCTCCATCCCGACCACGAACTGCTGAACCTCCCCGATGCCGATGCGCGCATCGCCCGGGAGAGCGCTTTCTACGCCTGGTATCAGGCCGAACGGCTCGGCATCTCCAGCTACGAGCCGCCGACGCCCACCGCCGAGAAACCCGAAGGCGCGGCCACCGGCCTGCCGGAGCCGATCGATGCCCCCTGAAGCGATCCACCGCCGTCGCTGGCCACTGTGGCTGGCCGTGCTGGCCCTCCTGTCGCCCGCCACGGCGGCGGCGCCTCAAGGGCAAAAAGACCTGGCGGCACGCATCGCCGCCTGGCAGGCGCTGACGCCACAAGCGCGCCGCGAGGCCCGGATGGAAATACAAGCCTGGCGGCGATTGCCGGCGCAACGACAAGCCCAACTGCGCGATGCCGCCGCCGCGTTCGCCGCCCTGCCCGCGGAGGAACAGACCGCCCTGCGCGCCCGTTTCGCCGCATTGCCGGCCGATGAACGCCACGGCTGGCGGCTCGGCCCGGCGCTGGGGCCTTGGTATCCGCGCCTGCAACCCCTGCTGGGTTGGGTACCGGAGGCCGAACGCACGGCGCTCCTCAAGGTATTGCACGACATGCCGCCACAAGAACTGGAAGTGCTCTCGCGCCTGGCCTTCTCCACGCCGCCCGCCAAGCGCGATGCCCTACGCATCCACCTCCTCCGCCAACCGGCCGGCGAGCGCCTGCATTGGCTGCGGGCCCGGTTGGAAGACTGACTCAGCCCGGCAAAACCCTCAGCACCCGCCGCGTGGCGCGTAAGCGGCCGCCGAAACGCGCAGTGCCCGCCTCGCGCATCCGCGCGGCGTGCCGGTCGAAGTAATCGCGCAGCGCATCCGCATCGCGCAAGCGATAACGCACCGAAAGCGCCACTTCGCCGGGCGCGGACGCGGGCTCGACCATCTCGCCCACATCGGCCGTGGATAAACCGGGCAGGGCGAGCATCTCGCCGACGTGCGTCGGCGGCCAGGCGCGGAACTCTCCGGCGATGGCCGCCTCGATGCGGAAATTCACCTCGTAGACGACCGGCGCGCTCATTTCAGGAACACCGTGACCAGCGCCACCAGCGCGACCAACCCGACCAGGATCGAATACACGAAACCGATCGCGAGGAATGTCGGCGCCGTCAGCCACCACGGCTGGCGATACACCCGCCACTGGGTGGCCAAGAGCCAGACCACGCCCCCCGCCGTCCCGGCCAGTCGGGCGATTTCGTTCAACCTCGCCAGCCAGCCCCAATGCGTCCATTGCGCCAGCAGCGCGCGCGACAGCATTACCGTGGCCGCCAGCAGCAGGAAGGGATGGCTGTAGAGCGCCACCACCAGATGCTCCAGGTATTTCCACGGGGCGAACGGATAAGCCAGCCGCAGCAGCAGCGCGAACGCCGGCACCAGGAAGAACAACGCGGTGGGAATAGCCGAAAGCCAGGCATCGGTGAGCTTCTCCGGCGCGCTCGCCAGCGATTTCACGTTCGCCAGCGCGCGCGGCGCGGCCCGGTGGTTGAGCCAGCCGTTGACGAACGCCGGCGCGCCGGGAATCACCAGCGGGTCGGTCGGCGCATGCCAGGGCTTGCCGTCGATTTCGAAAGGCCGGTCGAACGGTACCGGGGCGCTTCGCCGCGCTCCCGCACCGCGCGGATTTCCGCGACGCGCTGGTCGGCGCGCCGGCGGATGCGCGATTCGGCCTCCAGCAACGCGCCTTCGGCGGCGCGCCATTCGCCCGCCGCGTCCCCCGCCGTATCCGCCCGCGATGCCGGCCGGACGCTCTCCAGCGCCTTCGCGATCCGTGCCACTTCCCGGCACGCAGGCGCTCGACATCGGCCTCGGTGCGGGCGGCCTCGATACTGCCCGATCCCGGACGCAGCACGCTCCCGCGATCGACCTGATGCGCCAGGAAGATGGTGAACAGCGACAGGATCACGAAGATCCGCAAGGGCGGCAGGTAACGCACGCGCTTGCCTCCGAGATAGGCGTTGACGACCCGTCCCGGCACGCAGAGATCGCGCAGGTGCGGAAGACCCACCCGTCGAGATGCCAGAACGATTCGAACACCTCTTCCACCGCGTGGCCGGGATGCTTCAGCGGGTTGTGCGCGGATTGCCCGCAAACGTGGCGATACGGGCCGACCGTCGGCGTGCCGCAGTTGTCGCGAATGCTTGTCTGGCGTGTCCCGCTTATCGCCCGTCGCCATGCGTCCCGCGCCGGGGACTCAGTAAGATAGCGGCCCGAGCGACGGCCGACGTCGCTTTTTTCTTTCGCCAGGTTTCCTCGCCATGTCCGCCCCGCCGCCTTTCCGCCATGAGATCGCCCGCAGCGCGCGCCTGGCCGCGCCGCTGGCGGCCGGGCACCTGGCGACCGGGATGATCGGGCTGGTCGACAGCATGATCGCCGGCCACCACGGCACCGCCACGCTGGCCGCGGTCTCGGTGGGCACGGCGATGTTCTGGCTGCCGATGATGATCCCGATGGGCACGCTGATGGCGCTGCCGCCCTCGGTCTCCCAGCTCGACGGCGCCGGTCGCCGCGACGAGATCGCGCCGCTGTTCCGCCAGGCGCTGTGGCTGGCGGCGCTCTTGGGCGCGCTGATGTGGCTCCTCATCACCCTGTTGCCGCTGGCGCTGGCGCCGTTTGGCATCACCGAGACGATCCGCCCGGGCGCGACCGCCTTCCTGCACGGGATTCGCTGGGGCGTGCCGGCGCTGACGCTCTACCTCGCCATGCGCTACCTCTGCGACGGCCTGCACTGGTCGCTGCCGACCATGCTGTTCGGCCTCGGCGGCCTGCTGGTGCTGGCGCCGATGGGCTACGTGCTGGCGTTCGGCAGGCTCGGCTTCCCGGAAATGGGCGCGGGCGGCCTGGGCATCGCCTCGGCCCTGATGATGTGGGCGCAAGCGCTGGGCTTCGCGCTGTATCTCGCCACCTCCGGGCGGATGGCCGGGCTGCGCCTGTTCGGACACCTGGAAGGCCCCTCGCCGGCGGCGCTGTGCTCGCTGTTGAAGACCGGCCTGCCGATCGGCGTCACCGTGGCGATGGAAGGCAGCCTGTTCATCGTCACCGCGCTCCTCATCGGGCGGATCGGCGAAATCGAAGCCGCCGCGCACCAGATCGCCATCAACGTCGCCAGCCTGTGCTTCATGATTCCATTCGGTATCGCCGAGGCCACCACGGTGCGGGTCGGCAACGCGCTGGGCCGGGGCGATCGCGCGGGCATCCTGCGCGCCGCCCGGGCCGGGCTGGCGCTGGTGCTGTGCACGCAATTGGTCTCCGGCGTGGCGATGGTGAGCGGCCACGACTTCATCGTCGCCCGCTACACCCAGGACGCGGCGGTGGCGGCGCTGGCCTCGGCGTTGCTGCTCTACGCCGCCGCCTTCCAGTTCCCGGACGGCATCCAGGTGCTGTCGGCCGGCGCGCTGCGCGGGCTGAAGGACACCCGCGTACCGATGTTCCTGGCCGCGTTCGCCTACTGGGGCATCGGCATGCCGCTCGGCGCCGGCCTCGGCCTGGCGCTCGGCTGGGGGCCGAAGGGCATGTGGATCGGCCTGATCGCCGGCCTCGTGGTGGCCTCGGTACTGCTGACCACGCGTTTCGCGCGGAGCGCGCGGCGCTTGCCGATGCCCTGACCTCCGATGCATGCATCGGTCATCCCCTCGCGTTAGTCTGGACACCGTTTCAAGGAGCACGCCCCGCATGAACGCCATTCCACCGCCGCCGCCGGTCCCCGGCCAGCGCGGCCCGATCACCCGTCTCTTCATCGGCCTGTGGGACGCGATGAACTTCACCCGGCGGTTGATCCTCAACTTCCTTTTCTTCGGCCTACTGCTACTGCTTCTGATCGTGGTGATGGTGGCGATGATCGGCGGCGGCAAGGCCAGCGTCGTCTCCGAGCGCACGACCCTGGTGCTCGCGCCGATGGGCCGGCTGGTCGAACAGGACAGCCGCGACGCCCTGACCCGCATGCTGGCCAACGCCAACCTGGATTCCAGCCGCGCCCAGGTGCAATTGCGCGACCTGCTGACGGTGATCGACGCGGCCGCCAAGGACAAGAAGATCGAACGCGTACTGCTGGACGTGGACGATTTCTCGCCCGCCGGCTTCGCCGCGCTCAATGAAGTCGCCGGCGCGCTGCAACGGCTGCGCAAGGCCGGCAAGCAGATCGTCGCGGTCAGCCGCGGCATGAGCCAGTCGCAGTACTACCTGGCCGCGCAGGCCGACGAAATCTACCTCGACCCCGATGGCTACGGCATCGTACTGGAAGGTCTGTCCGGCTACCGCCCGTACATGCGCGAAGGCTTGCAGGACAAGCTCGGCATCGATTTCCACCTGTTCAAGGTGGGCGAATACAAATCCGCCGCCGAACCCTACGTGCGCGATGCCGCCTCGCCCGAAGCCAAGGAAGCCGATCTGTTCTGGATGAGCGACATCTGGAACCGCTACCTCGCCGAAATCGCCCAGCGCCGCAAACTGGCGCCGGCCACGCTGGCCGCCGGCATCGACGGCATCGCCGCCGGGTTGGAGGCCGCGCAAGGCGACCTCAACCAGTACGCATTGCGGCAGAAACTGGTCGATGGCCTGAAGACCCGCGAAGAAGTGGAAGCGCTGATGACCGAACGCGGCGTCGCCGACGACAAGGCCGAAGGCGGCTTCCGCCAGATCGACTTCGCCCAGTACCTGCGCCACGTCTCGCCCAAGCTGCCGGTCGAGGCCGACCCGCGCCCGCAGGTGGCGGTGGTGGTGGCCGAGGGCGAGATCATGCCGGGCGAACAACCGCGCGGCGCGGTGGGCGGCGAAACCGTCGCCGCCCTACTGCGCGACGCCCGCGACGACGACAAGATCAAGGCCGTCGTGCTGCGGGTGAACTCGCCGGGCGGCGAGGTCTACGCCTCCGAGCAGATCCGCCGCGAGGTGGCGGCGCTGAAGAAGGCCGGCAAACCGGTGGTGGTCTCGATGGGCGACGTCGCCGCGTCCGGCGGCTATTGGATCAGCATGAACGCCGAGCGCATCTACGCCGAACCGACCACCATCACCGGCTCGATCGGCATCTTCGGCCTGATCCCCAACTTCACCCGCACGCTGGACAAACTCGGCGTACACACCGACGGCGTCGGCACCACTCGCATCGCCGGCAGCTTCGACCCCACCCGCCCGCTCGACCCCGAGGCCGGCAAGCTGATCCAATCGATCATCGACAAGGGCTACCGCGATTTCACCGGCAAAGTCGCCGCCGCGCGCGGCAAGCCGGTGGCCGATGTCGATGCGGTCGCCCGCGGCCGCGTCTGGAGCGGCGCGCAGGCGAGGGAACGCGGCCTGGTGGACGAATTCGGCGGCGTGCGCGATGCCATCGCCGATGCCGCCAAACGCGTCAAGCTCGACGAAGGCAAATACCTGGTGCGCTACGTCGAAGAGCCGATACCGCCATTCGACGCCTTCATCGGCAACCTGATGCAAGGCCGCGCCGGGATGACCCTGCTGCAAGAATCGCCATGGCTGCGCGGCGTGCTGGGGCTGGCCGAACCCCGGTTGGCCGAGCCGCTGCGCTTCCTCGAAGCACAGGCGCGTGATCGCGACGGCCCACGCATCCGCGCCGCGGCTCACTGCTTCTGCGCGCCCCGATGAAACGGCTGGCGGGGGAACGCCCCGCCATGCCCGCCACGCCCAGCGCAAGCCGTCCGGGCAATCCCGTTTCTTACTGAAACATGCCGGCGAATCGCCGGCCTCGCGCCGCCCATCCTCGCCACGGCTCACTACTTCTGCGCCCCCCGATGAAACGGCTGGCGGGGGAACGCCCCGCCATGCCCGCCACGCCCAGCGCAAGCCGTCCGGGCGTCCCGTCCCTTACTGAAACATGCCGGCGAATCGCCGGCTTCGCGCCGCCCATCCTCGCCACGGCTCACTACTTCTGCGCGCCCCGATGAAACGGCTGGCGGGGGAACGCCCCGCCATGCCCGCCACGCCCAGCGCAAGCCGTCCGGGCGTCCCGTCCCTTACTGAAACATGCCGGCGAATCGCCGGCCTCGCCCCGCGCATCCGCACGCAACGATGCCGCCCAACGGCAGCCGCACGTCCCCCGGACGATGAGGCCGGCAGGCGGGCAACCCGCCTTGGACGCCGACCGCTTCTCCGCCGCCCTGCCGTTGCGTCTTCTCCAGAGACCGAGCGCGGGCGCTCAAACCTCGATATGAGTACTCGCCCGAGGCGCTTGCGCACGCTCCGCATCACCGAAAGTATCGCGCCAGATCAGATAACCGCCACCGCAGATCACCACCAGCACCGCCGAGATGAACGCCAGGGTGAACACAAGCCCCACCAACAACGCCAACGGCATGAACAGCTTGCCCAGCACCAGCAACAACACACTGCCCACCACCGACAGCAGCAGCACCGCGACCATCACCGCGCCGAAGAACAGCCCGGCGGCCAGCACGTTGGGCGCCAGGTTGCGCAGCGCGGCACGGGCGGCGGCCTTCGCCGCATCGACGAAACCCAGGCCGGAAAGCGCCACCAGCGCGATACCGAGCAACATCACCGTGGCGGTGAAGTAATTGAAGACGAGTTGCCAGAGAAACAGCAGCAACGGGTGCGCCGGCGTCGGCAAGGGCACTGGCTGCTGTTGCCGCATCATCGCGTTGACCGCCTCGTTGTAGGCGGCCATGTAGTCCTCGCCGGCCAGATGCCGCGTCAGCAACAAACCCGCCGCCATCGCCACGATCTGCAACCCCCCGAAGGCGGCCAGACGGCCGCCGCGACCACCGCGCAGCGGCCCATAGATATCCCGGGCGCGCACCGGGCGACCGGCTTCGGCTTCACGGATCACATGCATCAGCCCCCCCACCAGCACCGGTACCAGCAGGAACACCGCCACCACCGTCAGCAACGTCAGGGCCAGCGCCAGCGTGCCCGGCTCGCCGCCACCCGCCCCGCCCAACAACCCGGCCAGCAGGCCCCCGCCGATCACGATCAGATAAAGCGAACCGACCAGCAGCAAGGCGGCGCCGAAAATCGCGCGCGGATTGCGCACGCCGAGATTGATGGCTTCGATGAACCAACGCCAGGCCTGGGCCGGCGGCAACGGACGGATCTGCATGGATATTCCGGGGACGGACTCGTGGGGACACACGGCCTAGCGGTGGCGAAGCGCGGCGTGGCGGACGAATTGTCGCAAAATCCCACGCGCCACGGGCGCCGGGCGCACCGCCGCGTGCAAGGCGGCCGGGCTGCGCCCCTCCTCGCGCAGGGCCGGGGCGCGCGCGGCGATGTAACCGCGCATGTGGCGCGAAGAAAATTCCGGGTGGAACTGCACGCCCCATGCCTGCCCGCCGACGCGGAAGGCCGCACACCCATCGAGATCGGTCTCGGCCAGCACCTCGGCGCCGGGCGGCTGCGCCAGCACCGTTTGCAGATGGGTGGCGTGCGCGGAAAACCGCCCGGGCTTGCCGGCAAACAGACAGTCGCGCGACGCCGCCGGACGCAGCCGCACCTCGACCGTCCCCATCTCGCGCCCGCGCGGGTTGTCGCCCACCTCGCCCCCCAGCGCGTGCGCCAGCAGTTGGTGGCCGTAGCAGATGCCGAATACCGGCACGTCCGCATCCGCCGCGCGCTTCAGCCAGTCGGCGGCGGATTCGCTCCACGGCCGGCGATGGCTGACCATCGCCCCTGAGCCCGTCACCAGAATGCCGGCATGGCCCCGTGGCGGCGGCAGCGCCTCGGCGGATTCGGCATCCACCACGCGCGCCTCATCCCCACGCAATCCGGCGGCCACCCGGATCCAGTGCGGAAAGCCGCCATGGCGACGCATCGGCACCACCGGCGTACCGGTCTGGAGGATCAGGAAAGGCAAGGACATCGGGATTTCCGTTGGGGTTCGAGCGGGGCCACTTATACTAATGAAAGTGAAATTACGGCCTCCTTCCATGCCCGCCGACCGCGTTTCCATCACCTTCCAGCAGCTCATCCAACGCCTCAACGAATACTGGGGCGGCCAGGGCTGCGTACTGATCCAGCCGCTCGATCTCGAAGTCGGCGCCGGCACCTTCCACCCCGCCACCTTCCTGCGCGCGCTCGGCCCCGAGCCGTGGAACGCCGCCTATGTGCAACCCAGCCGCCGCCCCACCGACGGCCGCTACGGCGAGAACCCCAACCGCCTGCAACGCTACTACCAGTACCAGGTGGTGATGAAGCCCTCGCCGGACGACCTCGTCGACCTGTACTTCGACTCGCTGAAATCCCTCGGCGTCGATCCCGAAATCCACGACCTGCGCCTGGTCGAGGACAACTGGGAATCGCCGACGCTCGGCGCCTGGGGCCTGGGCTGGGAAGTCTGGTTGAACGGCATGGAAGTCACCCAGTTCACCTGGTTCCAGCAGGCCGGCGGCCTGGAATGCCGCCCGGTACTGGGCGAGATCACCTACGGCCTGGAACGCCTGTGCATGTACCTGCAAAACGTCGATGACGTATTCGACCTGGTCTGGACCTACGGCCCCGACGGCAGGCCCGTCACCTATCGCGATGTCTACCACCAGAACGAAGTCGAACAAAGCACCTACAACTTCGAGCACGCCAACGTCGACGTCCTGTTCCGCCACTTCGACGAAGCCGAGGAACAAGCGCGAAAACTGGTCGAAGCCGAACTCCCCCTGCCCGCCTACGAACAAGTGATGAAGGCCAGCCACAGCTTCAACCTGCTCGACGCCCGCCGCGCCATCAGCGTGACCGAACGCCAACGCTACATCCTGCGCGTGCGCAACCTGGCGCGCGCGGTGGCCGAGAGCTACCACGCCCAACGCGAGAAACTCGGCTTTCCCGGCTTGAAAAACACCCGCCTCCAACCCCGGGAGGCCGCGTGATGCCGACCCCCGACATGCAACCGCTGCTGATCGAACTCGGCACCGAGGAACTGCCGGTCAAGGCCCTGCCGGGACTGGCGCAGGCATTCTTCGACGGCGTGCTGGCCGGGCTGGAAAAACGCGGCATCGCCTGCCAACGCGGCGATGCCAAGGCGCTCTACACCCCACGCCGCCTCGCCGTGCTACTGCCGGGCGTGGCCAGCGAACAACCCGAGCAAAGAAACGAAACCCTCGGCCCCTATCTCAACATCGCCCTGGATGCCGATGGCCAACCGACCCGGGCCTTGCAAGGCTTCGCCGCCAAGGCCGGCATCGATTGGACGGCGCTGGAAAAAACCAGCGACGCCAAGGGCGAACGCTTCGTCGTGCGCAGCGTCAGGCCGGGCGCGCCGACCCGCGAACTGCTGGCCGCGATCGTCGACGAAGCGATCGCCGCGATGCCCATCCCCAAACCGATGCGCTGGGGCGCGCACGCATACGCCTTCGCCCGCCCGGTCCATTGGCTGGTGATGCTGCTGGGCGATGAAATCGCCCCGGGCAAAGTGATGGGCATCGAAGCCGGCAACCGCTCGCGCGGCCACCGCTTCATGCACATGGGCGAGCTGGCGATTGCCACGCCATCGGCCTACGTCGAAACGCTGCGCGAAGCCAAAGTGCTGGTCGACCCCGACGAACGCCGCGCGCGCATCGTCGCCCAGGCCGAGGCCGCCGCGCGCGAAGTCGGCGGCACCGCGCGCATCGACCAATCGTTGCTGGAAGAAGTCAACGGCCTGACCGAATGGCCGGTCGCGGTGCGCTGCGCCTTCGAGCACGCCTTCCTGGCCGTACCGCAGGAAGCGCTGATCTCGACGATGGAAGCCAACCAGAAATTCTTCCCGGTGCTCAACGACGAAGGCCGTCTCACCGAGCACTTCATCGGCACCAGCAACATCGAATCGAAAGACGTCGCCGAAGTGCGCAAAGGCTACGAACGCGTCATCCGCCCACGCTTCGCCGATGCCCGGTTCTTCTTCGACGAAGACCTGAAACAGGGCCTGACCTCGATGAACGATGGCCTCGGCACGGTCAAATACCAGGACAAGCTGGGCAGCCTGGCCGACAAGGTGACGCGTGTCGTCGCGCTCGCTGAAACCATTGCGCCCCAGGTCGGCGTGGACGCGGCCCAGGCGCGTCGCGCGGCGGCATTGTCGAAAGCCGACCTGCAATCGCGCATGGTCAACGAGTTCCCCGAATTGCAAGGCGTCGCCGGACGCCACTACGCCGCCGCGATGGGCGAGTCGGCGGAAATCGCCGCCGCCATCGACGAAGGCTGGATGCCGCGCAACGCGGCCGACGACATCGCCCCCTCGAAACTGGGCCAGGTACTGGCCATCGCCGAACGCCTCGACACCCTGGCGGGCGGTTTCGCCGCCGGCCTCAAACCGACCGGCAACAAAGACCCGTTCGCGCTGCGGCGCAACGCGCTGGGGCTGGCGCGGACGCTCATCGAAGGGGGAATGGACGTGGACTTGCCCGCCTGCCTGCTGAAAGCATCCGAGCAGACATGCCAGGCCATTTTGCTCCAGACGCACAACCCGCGGGCGCGGAAAGTGAACGCCGCGGCGGAAAACGGCGGGCAGGCCGCCAAGGCGCGGGCAGACTCGACGCACCCGCACGATGCGGGCCAGATCGCAAACGATGTCCACGACTTCATCATCGAGCGCCTGCGCGGCTGGTACGAGGATCGCGGCGTCGGCGCGCAGCGGTTCGATGCCGTCGCCGCGCTGCGCCCGGCCTCGCTGACCGATTTCGACGCCCGAGTGAAAGCGCTCGGCGAATTCGCCCGGCTGCCCGAGGCCGCCGCGCTCGCCGCCGCCAACAAGCGCGCCCGCAACCTTCTGAAGAAAGCCGGAGACGCGGTTCCAAACGACATCGATACCTCGCTGTTCGTCGAACCCGCCGAGCGCGACCTCGCCACCGCGCTCGATGCCCTCATCGCCGAAACCGACCCGTTGCTCGGCGCGCGCGATTACCTCGCCGCGCTCACCCGCATGGCGGCGCTGCGCCCGACGCTCGACGCCTTCTTCGACAACGTGATGGTCAATGCCGAAGACGAAAAAGTACGCGGCAACCGCCTCGCCCTGCTACGGAAACTCGCCGATCGGCTGGGCAGCGTGGCGGCGATCGAGCATTTGAGCAGTTGAATGTCCATCGCCCCTCAAAACTGGCTGGACGAATCGTTCCAGTCACCCGCCCGAGGGGCGAGACAGGCACGCTTGCATGAGAAATCCCAAGCCAATATGATCGCCCGTCAGGAGTAAGCTCATCGATCCATCGCTTCCCCAAACTGGACACAAAGGAGCGAACGTGAAGTCTTTCCGAGTATTGCTTTTCATTGCCGCAGCTTGCTATGGCCTCCTATTCTTTTCATCAAGCGCGCTCGCCCAGTCGTCAAATGGTCACTACCGGAAATTAATCGCGGCCGGCAAGATACAACGCGACAACGACCCCTTCGTTTTTTGTCGTTACGGGATGAAGCATCGACCGCAAGCGTGGACTCCACAGCCCAACTACACGACCACTCCACCACGCATTAATTCACCGCCCTTCGGCTACTATTGCCCGTACCCCTCACTGACGCCATGCTGCTATGGGAATGTTTGCCTGAAGGAGTGGACGCTTGAAGAAATCCACGCCTTTTCTCTCTACAAGGATGTTTGCCCACACGCGGTAAGGGCGGGCCGCTGGCAAGGCTCCGGCGACGGCACCAGGACTCCCCACCCTCATTGATCTTGTACGAAAAGCAGCTGCAAACAGCTGCTTTTCGTTTTACGGAACATCGGTTGAAGCGCACGGAACCGTGCATGTTTCCGCTCAAGCACTTCACTCGTGCTTGCAACTCACACCGTTATGCTTGATGCATGAAGCACCTCCCCCTGCTGCTCTGCCTCGCCCTGCCCGCCACCGCCCACGCCGCCAAGATCGCCCGCGTCGAAGTGCGCGGGCTGGATGAGGCGATGACCGAGAACGTGCGCGTCGCCCTTTCGTTGAAGGACGCGCTCGACAAGAAGCTCACCACACGGCGGCTGGAGTACCTGATGGAAGTCGCCAACGACGAGGCGCGCGAGGCGCTGGAGCCGTTCGGCTACTACACGCCGACCATCCGCATTGGCCGCGGCGGCAGCGATGACGCGCTGGTGATCACCCTCGACATCGACAAGGGCGAGCCGGTACGGGTGCGCAACGAGAACGTGCGGATCGAGGGCGATGCCGCCAACGACCGCTACATGAAATCCGAGATCGACGCTTTCCAACCCAAGCCGGGCGAGATCCTCAACCATCCGCAGTACGAGACGGCCAAGGCCCGGATCACCCGCCGCCTGGCCGAGCGCGGATATTTCGATGCCGACTTCACCGTCCGCCGGGTCGAAGTGACTCGCGCCGACCGCACCGCCGACATCGACCTCGGCTGGAACAGCGGCGAACGCTACGACATGGGCCCGATCACCTTCCTGCAAACGCCGGAACAGATCATCAACCCCGGTGTGCTACGGAAGCTGGTGTACTGGAAGGAAGGCGACTACTACCATCAGGGCCGCCTCGACCGCCTGCGCAAGTCGCTGGTCTCGCTCGATTACTTCGCCAGCATCGACATCAGCGCCGAGCCGGAAAAAGCCGAAGACTATCTGGTGCCGGTCACGGTGAGGCTCACCCCGGCCAAGCGCAGCATCTACAACTTCGGCGTGTCCTACGGCACCTATAGCGGCGCCGGCTTCACCGCCGGCCTCGAACGCCGCTATCTCAACCGGCGCGGGCACAAGGCGCTGGCCCAGCTCGACTTTGCGCGCTTCCGCAAGATACTCACCCTGCAATACCGCGTGCCCGCCTTCCACTGGCTCGATGGCTGGTACACCGCCAGCCTGCAAGCCGCCGACGAAGCCACCGATTACATCTACACCCAGCGGCTGGAACTCGTCGGCAGCCGCAGCGGCGAGATCAACCGCTATCTGACCGCCTCCGTCTCCCTGCACGCGTTGCGCGAACGCTGGCTGTACGCCCACGAATATCTACAGAACCTGGATTCCGAGCCGCCTTATCACTACGCCAGCTACACCTATCCCTCACTGCGCGCGGAATACATCGACGCCGACGACCGCATGTTCCCGCGCCGCGGCCTGGGCGGCACGCTGATGCTGCGCGGCGGGCCGGGCATCGGCCGTTCCGCCTCGGCCTTCGGCCAGTTGCATGCCAGCGCCCGCTGGTACCGGGGACTGGGCGAACGCAACCGCCTGATCGCGCGCGGCGAGCTGGGCCACACCTTCGCCGGCAAGGACGCCGACCTGCCGCCCTCCCTGCGCTTTTTCGCCGGCGGCGACCGCTCCATCCGCGGTTACGCCTGGCGCGAAGTCGGCCCACGCGTGAGCAGTCTGCGCACCGACGGCAAGCGCTACGCCCTCGGTGCCCGCAACGTCGCCACCGCCAGCCTGGAGTTCGAGCGCTACTTCACCCCCACGCTGGGCGCGGCGCTGTTCGTCGATAGCGGCTCGGCCTTCAACCAGAAACCGGAATGGCGTACCGGCGTGGGCATCGGCGCGCGCTGGAAATCGCCGGTCGGGCCGGTGCGCATCGACGTGGCGCGCGGCCTCGACCAACCGGATTCGTCCTACCAGCTCTACCTCAGCCTGGGAGCCGACCTGTGAGCCGGCCGGGCTGGCGCGCGCGCTGGGAACGCTACCGCCGCTACGGCCTGACGCCGCTCCCGGACGATGCCAGCGACCAACAGCGCGAAGAACGCATTGCGCAATTACGCCAGTTGCGGCGGCGGCGGCGAGTCAAATACGCCATCCGCAGCGGCCTCGGCACCCTGCTGCTGGTGGCGGCCGGATTGGCGCTGGTGTGGTGGCTCATCAGCACGCTGGCCGGGCGCGACCTGCTGCTGGCGCAGATCAAGGCGCGCCTGCCGGCCAATGCCTCGTTCGACTGGCAGCGGGCCGAAGGCCCGGTACGCGGGCCGATGACCCTGCATGGCGTCCGCTTCAGCTGGGTGGCGTGCGCCGACGACGATTTCGACGTCAACACCATGGCGATGGCGCTCTGCAAGGACAAACGCACCACCTTGTTCACCGCCAGCCGGCTGATGCTGCACCCCAGGTTGAACGCGCTGCTGGGCCGCCGGCTGCGCCTGGAGGCGCTGGAGGTGGCGGGCGCGACACTCGACCTCGCCAAGGACGACAAGCCGTTCGAACTACCGAAATGGCCGGAAGTACTACCACGCATCGAACCGCCGCTGGCCATCGAGGCCGGCCGCGTGCGCATCGCCGGGCTGAAGGTCTCCGGCGCCGGCGAACCGACCATCGACATCCACACACTCGACGGCAGCCTGGTGGCCGAAAGCGGCCTGCTCACCGTGCGCGCGCTCGATGCCGATACCGATCGCGGGCGTTTCCGCATCCACGGCAGCTACGCCCCCGGCGACGACTACGCCACCGATCTCACCGCCACCGCGGTGTTCCCGGCGCCGGCCGGACAGACCGCCGGCCGCATCGGCCTGATCGCGCGCGGCAATCTGGAGAAGATGGACGTGTTCATCGGCGGCCGCGCCCCGGCGCCGTTGCAAGGCCAGTTGACCCTGCGCGCGCCCGACATGCGGGCCGCCGAATCCGGCCAGGCGCGCTGGACGCTATATCTGCATTCGGCCGGCCTGAATCCGGCGGTATTCACCGGCGAGCGCGGCGACGCCGCGCCAATGGCCTTCACCCTGCGCGGCGACGGCGCCGGCGGCCGTGCCAACGTGCATGGCGAGTGGTCGCAGGACGGGCAGCGCATCGTCCTGCGACCTTCGAAACTCCGGCTGGAGGCGCAGACCCTGCACGCCGCCCCGCTGGTGGTGGATGCGCTGGGTGGACGGCTCGCCCTGAACGGCCAGGGCACGTTCAAGGCCGATGCGGCCTCGTTCAAATTCGCCGGCAACGCACGCGGCCTGCAATGGGCCGATACCCGCGGCGAGGTGCAAGTGCGCGGCGATGGCGATTTCGGCATCGCCGGCACCCGCGAAGCCTGGGCGGTGATCGGCAAGGCGGCGTTGAAGCGCGACCGCCAACAGGCCGACGTCGTCCTCGACGGTCGCGGCGACGCACGCGGGCTGACGCTGAAATCGCTGACCGCCACCATGCCCGAAGGCCGCCTCGACGCCAACGGACGCATCGACTGGAATCCGGCCTTGCAATGGAAGATCGACGCCGATCTCGCCGGCTTCGATCCCGGCTACTTCGTCCCCGACTTCAAGGGCGCGGTGCGTGGCCAACTGGCCAGCAACGGCCAGCTCGACGCGCAAAGCCGCCTCAGCGCCGACGTCGACCTGCGCAACCTGGGCGGCCAATTGCGCGGACGCGCGCTGGGCGGCCGTGGCCAGTTGCGCATCCGTGGCGAAGAATACGCCGGCGACCTCGCCCTGACCCTCGGCCGGAGCCGCCTCGACGCGCGTGGGCGCTACGGCCAGCGCATCGACATCGATGCCCGCTTCAGCCCGCTGCGACTGGACGACCTGCTGCCCTCGGCGCAAGGCGTGCTGAACGGGCAAATCAAGCTGGCCGGGCCACGCAACGCCTTCAACATCGATGCCGATCTCACCGGACGCGGACTGCGCTACGGCGATTACCGCGCCGAATCGCTGAGCGCGCGCGGCCGCCTGCCGTGGCGTGGCGTCGGCGGCGACCTGCGCCTCGACGCCTCCGGCATACAAGCCGGCCTGGCCTTCGACTCCCTGCGCGCGCAGGCCGCCGGCGCGGTGGAAAACCTGCGCCTGGATGCCCAGGCCAGCGGCGAGCTTGGCCGCCTGCAATTGAACGGCACCGCGCGGCGCCGTGGCCAGAACTGGAGCGGCACGCTGGGCGCGTTCGACTTTGCGCCGGCGCGCGGCGCCACCTGGCGCCTGGAGACGCCAATCCGCTATGCGCAATCCGGCAGAACCTTCAGCCTGTCGCAAGGCTGCTTCGGCTCCAGCGCCGGTGGTTCGCTCTGCGCTGGCGGGCAATGGCCTGGCCGTGGCATCCGCCTCGAAGGACGCGGGCTACCACTCATGCTGGCCACGCCCTACCTGCCAGAGCGCGAGGACAAGAAGCCGTGGCTGCTCGATGGCAATCTCGATCTCGATGCCCAGCTGAGGCCGGCCGGCAACGCCTGGGCCGGCACCGCCGAGGTGCGCTCGGCGGCCGGCGGGCTGAAGCTCGGCAACCGCCAGACCGACGCGCTGATGACCTATCGCCAGCTCAAGCTGTCCGCGCGTTTCGACCCGCGACGGCTGTCCGCCGAGCTGGATACCGGCATTAGCGACAACGGCGCGTTGAAGGCGCGCATCGCCACCGGCTGGGACGAATTCGCGCCGCTCACCGGCCAACTCGACCTCGACATGCGCGAGCTGTCGTGGCTCGAAGCCTTCGTGCCCGACCTGGTCGACCCCAGCGGCAGCGTCACCGGCCTGGTCATGCTCTCCGGCACCCGGGGCAACCCGGCGCTGGGCGGGCACGCCCAGTTGCTCAATCTGCGCGCGGAAGTGCCGGCCTATGGCCTGGTGCTCACCCAGGGCAACCTGACCATGCGCGCCCAGCCCGACGGCAATGCGCACCTGAGCGGCAGCGTGCGTTCGGGCGCGGGCATCCTCAATCTCAATGGCACGCTTGGCTGGCGCGGCCAGGACACCCCCGTGGTGCTGAACGTCAAGGGCCAGAACGTGCTGCTGTCCGATACCCGGGACTTGCATGCCGTGGTCGACCCCGACGTGACGGTGAAAATCCAGGCCGATCAGCCGATGGAAGTCAGCGGCGCCGTTGCCATCCCCCGCGCCCGGATGGACCTGGAACGGCTGGACGATGGCGTCTCGCATTCGCCCGACGTGGTGGTGCTGGACCCGGCCAACCCGCACCGCACGAAGGGCGGCGGCATGCTGCTCGATCTCACCCTCGCCATCGGCGACGACGTGCGCATGCGCGGTTTCGGTCTCGATGGCCAGCTCGGCGGCAGCCTGCGCGTGCGCGCGCAGCCCGGCACCGAGATGCGCGCCAGCGGCAGCCTGAGCGTGGAGGGCAAATACAACGCCTACGGACAGAAGCTCGCCATCGACCGCGGCCGGCTGAGCTGGTCGAACGACCCGGTCGCCAATCCGCTGCTCGACCTCAGCGCCAAGCGCGTGATCGGCGATGTCAGCGCCGGCATCCGGGTCAAGGGCCGTGCCAGCGCGCCGCAGGCGGAGGTGTGGTCGAACCCGGCGATGGATCAATCCGAAGCGCTGTCCTACCTGGCGCTGGGGCGTTCGCTGTCCTCGGCGTCCAGCGCGGAAGGCCGGCAGATCAATGCCGCCTCGGCGGCGCTGAACGCCGGCGGCACTCTGCTGGCCTCGCAGCTAGCGACCAAAATCGGCTTCGACGATGCCGGCGTGATTCAGTCAAGCACCCTTGGCGGCAGCGTGTTCGGCGTCGGCAAGTACCTTTCGCCGCGCGTCTACGTGGGCTACGGCGTTTCCCTGCTCGGCACCGGCCAGGTACTGACGTTGAAGTATCTGCTGCGCAAGGGCTTCGACATTTCCATCGAATCGAGCACGGTGGAAAACAAGGGCTCTGTGAACTGGCGCAAGGAAAAATAAATCCGCCCGGACGATCTCCCTCCAACTTGAGCACGATCAACCTGACAAGCCTCCTGACTTGTCACCATGCGGGCGGTTTTCTCTACAGGCATGGCTCATGGCGCTTCTGGTCTGGCAGCCGGAACTCAATACCGGTATCGACATCATCGACGAGCAGCACCATCGGATCGTTGCCTTGATCAACCAGCTCGACCACGCTCACGACCATAGCAGCCGTGATGAAGTCGGCCTGGTGCTGGAAGAGCTGGTCGATTACACGCTCTCCCACTTCGCCTTCGAAGAAGAGTTGCTGGAGGAAGCCGGCTACGCCTTCTGCTCGGCGCACAAGCGCGTGCACGACATGTTCATCCGCCGGGTGAGCGAGTACAAAATGCGTTTCGAGGCCGGCGAGGAAATCACCGCCGAGCTCAAGGGCATGCTGGCGCGCTGGCTGTTCAACCACATCCGCAGCGACGACAAAGCCTATTCGCCCCACGTCCGCCATTACCTGGAAACCAACCACAGCCAGATACGCAAGAAGGCCGATGGCTGGTTCAAACGCAAGGTCAAGGCCTGGCTGACCTGACGCGCCGGCGGGACGGTGTCAGGCCGCGCGTTCGCGGCGCGCGCGGGCCAGATGCACCAATAGCAGCGAGATCGCCGCCGGAGTCACGCCGGGAATGCGTTGCGCCTGGCCCAACGTTTCCGGCCGCACGCGTTCGAGCTTCTGCAACACCTCGGTGGAGAGGCCACGCACCGCGGCGTAGTCGAAACCGGCCGGGATGACGGCCTCTTCGTGGCGGCGCGCGCGTTCGATCTCCTCGCGCTGGCGCTCCAGATAGCCGGAATATTTCGCTTCGATCTCGACCTGCTCGGCCACCTTGGCATCGGCCACGCCGGGGCCGAGCCCGGCCACCCGCATCAACCGGGCATAGCCGAGTTCCGGCCGGCGCAGCAGATCCATCGCCGAGGTCTCGCGGCTCACCTCCACCCCAATGTCGCGCGCGACGGCGCCGCCCAGAGCATTGTTCGGCGCGGCCCACAGCGCCTTCAGCCGGGCGCTTTCGGCTTCCACCGCCTCGCGCTTGGCGCTGAAGGCGGCCCAGCGCGCGTCGTCCACCAAGCCCAGCGCGCGTCCGAGCGGCGTCAGCCGGGCATCGGCATTGTCTTCGCGCAACTGCAAGCGGTATTCGGCGCGGCTGGTGAACATGCGGTACGGCTCCAGCGTGCCCTGGGTGATCAGGTCATCGACCAACACGCCCAGGTACGCTTGATCGCGGCGCAGTGTCAGCGGCTCGCGCTGCCGCGCCAGGCACGCGGCGTTGACCCCGGCCAGGAGGCCCTGCGCGGCGGCTTCCTCGTAGCCGGTGGTGCCGTTGATCTGGCCGGCGAAGAACAACCCGGCCACCGCCTTGGTCTCCAGGCTGGCCTTCAACCCGCGCGGGTCGAAGAAGTCGTATTCGATGGCGTAGCCGGGCCGGGTGACGTGCGCCCGCTCGAAGCCGGCGATCGAGCGCACCAGCGCCAGTTGCACGTCGAACGGCAGCGAGGTGCTGATGCCGTTCGGATAGATTTCCGTCACGCCCAGCCCTTCCGGCTCGACGAATATCTGGTGGCTGGCCTTCTCGGCGAATCGCACCACCTTGTCCTCGATCGACGGGCAGTAGCGCGGACCGATGCCTTCGATCTGGCCCGAATACAGCGGGCTGCGATGCAGCGCGCCGCGGATGATCTCGTGGGTGCGCTCGGAGGTATGGGTGATCCAGCAGCTCAACTGCGCCGGATGATCGGCCTGGCTGCCCATGAACGAGAACACCGGACGCGGAACGTCGCCGGGCTGCTCGCTCATCACCGAATAATCCAGGCTGCGACCGTCGATGCGCGGCGGCGTGCCGGTCTTCAGCCGGTCCACCACGAAACGGCCTTCGCGCAGCTTGGCGGCGAGTGCGGTGGAAGGCGGGTCGCCCACCCGCCCGGCGGCGTAGCGGGTCTCGCCGATGTGTACCTTGCCGGCGAGGAAAGTGCCGGCGGTGAGGACGACGGCCGGCGCCTCGAACTTCAGGCCGGTATGGGTGACGACGCCCCGCACGGTTTCGCCTTCGATCAGCAGATCATCGACGGCCGCCTGAAAAACGACGAGGCCGGGCTGCGATTCGACCGCGCGGCGAATGAAGGCGCGATACAGCGCGCGGTCGGCCTGCGCGCGCGTCGCCCGCACCGCCGGCCCCTTCGAGGCGTTCAGCGTGCGCCACTGGATGCCGGCGGCGTCGGCGGCTTGCGCCATCACCCCGCCCAGTGCGTCGATTTCCTTCACCAGATGGCCCTTGCCGATGCCGCCGATGGCCGGGTTGCAGCTCATCGCGCCGATGGTCTCGATGCTATGGGTCAGCAGCAGCGTGCGCGCGCCGGCCCGGGCCGAGGCCAGCGCGGCCTCGGTGCCGGCATGGCCACCGCCAATGACGATGACATCGAAACCATGGAAGTCGAGATTCATTGCCCACGCCTCACCCATCGAGCAGCCTGCCACGGCAGGGACTGACATCCTTCGCTCAATTCGCCACCGTTTGTTTCACCTGGAGAGAAATCCATCACCTTAAAATTGAGATATAAATCGCTAATCATGACCTCGGCGACGACTTGGCATGATTCATGCTTTAGAATCTGGGCACCCAGGATGGCAAGCGCGTGCAGCGTGTCGGTATTGGAGCAGGGGCCGGCATGTACATCCAGGGGTAGCCGGGGGTCGGATGTCGGGGGACATCCGACCCTCTTTATCTTGCCGGCTTGCCCGTTTCTTGTCGTCCGGCCGGGATTGCGGCATCGGAACAAAAAGCGGCGCCCGGCAAGGACGGAACAGGGGGGATCCGTGATTTCCTTGACCGGGCGCCATAGCGAGCCGCGCAATCAGGCGCCGCTTGGACGCAAGCATAGAGACTTCGCCACACAACTTGCAAGCCCGCGTGACGGTGCACGCCTCCTATTGCGGCCATTCATTTTCCAGTCGTTCAGGGCCTATGGTGACGCTTGTGCGCCGGCGCGTGCCTGGCTTTGCCATGGTGCGGGGCGGGTATGCCGATGCCCCCATGCCCGCCGCCGCGGTGCGAGCGCACTGGCGAATGAGCCGGCGGCGAATGGCCGTGATTCTGGCGGACGTGGCCACCGGAGTAGCCATGGCCAGGGTATGCGTATCCGGGGTGATGGCGATAACGGACTTCGCCATGCGACCACCGGCCATCCGGCAGGCGGTGGATCGGGTTGCCCCAGCGGTTCCGGCCAGGCAACCACGCGTCATGGCCATCGCCATAAGGGGAGTAGTGGTAACCGCCGTGACCGCCTCCGACATAGCCGCCGCCCACCCGGGCGCCGGCCAGGCCACCGGCATGGGGCGACACGCAGCCGCCCAGCAACATGGCGCCGGCAACCACGGCGCCAACGGTGAGCATTCTGCCGATACGCATGCTTTATCTCCCCTCAAGGATGATGCCGCCAACATCGCGCTCACGCATTGAACGTGTCCTTAACTTCAGGCTCGCCGCCTCCACCCGCATCAACCGTCCATCACGCGCGGCACGTAACCTTTCCCCATGAAGCCGCCCCTCGCCCCGCCTGTCCTCCCGACTTTCGACGACGTGCTCGATGCCGCCGCGCGAATCCGGCCGCACGCGCGCGTCACCCCGATCCTGCACGACCCGGCGCTGGACGCGCTGGCGGGCGCCGAATTGCATTTCAAATGCGAAAACCTGCAACGCGGCGGTTCGTTCAAATTCCGTGGCGCCTGCAACGCGGTATCGATGCTGGACGAGGATGCGGCGTCGCGCGGCGTCGTCACCCAGAGTTCCGGCAACCACGGCGCGGCGATCGCGCTGGCCTGCCGCCTGCGCGGCCTCCGCGCGACCGTGGTGGTTCCCGAGGGCGCGCCACGGGCCAAGCTCGACAATATCGCCACGCATGGCGCCGGGATCGTCCGCTGCGCGCCCACCATGGCCGCGCGCGATGCCGCCACCGCCGCGCTGATCGAGCGCGACGGGGCGACACTCATCCACCCCTTCGACCATCCCGGGGTGATCGCCGGGCAAGGCACGGCGGCACTGGAGCTGCACACCGCCGTGCCGGGGCTCGATGCGCTGCTCGCGCCGGTCGGCGGCGGCGGTCTGCTCGCCGGCAGCGGCCTGGCCTGTCGCGCGCTGAGGCCAAACGCCGACCTCTGGGGCGCCGAACCCGAGGCCGCGTGCGACGCCCACGATTCGCTATCGGCCGAATACCCGATTACCGACCGCGTACCGGATACCATCTGCGATGGCCTGCGCGGCCACCTCTCGGCGCGCACCTTCGCCCTGATCGCCCGCGACGCCAGCGGCATTCTGCTCGCCGACGAGGCCGGCATCCGCCACGCCATGCGCTTGCTTTACACCCATCTGAAAGTCGTGGTCGAGCCTTCCAGCGCGGTGGTGCTGGCGGTGGTACTTAAAGACCGCCAACGCTTCGCCGGCAAACGCATCGGCATCGTGCTGAGCGGCGGCAACGTCGATCTCGCCGGGCTATCCGCCATGATCGACGGGGACTGAATATCGACGCGAGATGTGTGCGTCCATAACATCCAGCGTGATGGCCGTATGGGATATGGGTGCGATCCGCGCCACACGACATCATGCCTCAGATTAGGCGGCTTTGATCGTTAGTTTTCCGAGCGCGACGGAGGAAGGATGCCCCTGTATTTTGCTCTTGGGTTTGAGCGCAGCCTGGAAGTGCGCCAAATCGAAACTCGGGCAACGTGGACATGCGTTTTATCAGCTACCGACGGGCCATGCCAACATTTATTTGCGTGCCGATGGGCGGCCATATACCCCGTGCCATAGCGTTGCGTCTTAAGCGTTAGCCGTGCAGCTATACGTGTATTCAACTTCCTTCGTCCTGATGCCGCTTGCATCCGTCAACCATGCGACATATTTGAAAGTGCCACTTTTATCCGAACTGCCAGAGCAAGAGAGTGTGCGCTTGATCGGAGATGTCTGCTTAGTACTGTAAGCCAATATGGCCGGCCTGCAAGTCCAGCCCTGCGCACAGGTCACATTACGAGTCCGCAGTGTAATCGGGAACCTTGGGTCGCCCTCGAAGCCGACCAACATGTCCATCGGCGAATTGATTGGCGCACTGAACGGAGGGATGCTCGTGATACGAAACTCTGAACAAGCAGTGCCAGCATGATAGTCGGTGATACCGCGTTCGATACCTTTGACGGCGGCATTGCGGAATGAAGTCGCCTGCAACGCCAATGCGTCGGCCGCATTGGAATGGAAGCCCAGCTCGATGATGACCGAGGGCATGGCCGCCAAGCGATTCTCGCCCTTGTCGGCGGGATATGGAGCCTCCGCCACACGCCACCTCTCATAGCCAGCAACGCTCTGAATAGCCTGCTTCATACTGCATAGGATCTGGCTGGCTAGTTGCGCGTCGACCGTGCGTCCAGTCTGGTAGTAGGCCCGTGTGCCCCGTACAGTTGTATCGTCGGTACCATCGGTATGCAGGCGTATGGCATGGTCGGCGCCTACGTGGTTGGCATATAGAGGGCGGCTACGGATATCTTCGTCGCGCTCGCGGAGCGAATGCGTGGCAGTCGGCGGCGAATTCCAGATGGCGGTCTCGCTCGGAAGCTGTGATTGCAAGTAATAGCGTGCGGCAATCTTCCACCATTGCTCTCCACTTGGCGCATGGACTGGGACTTCATTCGTGCGGGATTTGAAGACGGTTGCACCGGCACTGGAAAGCCGAACAGCCAGATCGCGTGCAAAATACGGTGTAATGAAATCCTCGGTAATGCCATTCGATGGATCACGCTGTGCGCGCCAGTCGTTGTATTCATAGTTGAATACAGCCCATGCCCACCGGCCAGTGCCACTTTCAGAGGTTTAGTGCTCGCTCTGGTCCTTGTCGCTGGCCTGTCCTTACCGGTGGCAGAGGGTCAGGTCGTAGCTGGTGAATATCCTGGCCGGCAAACCGGAACTCCGCGCCATCCACGGCAACGACACCCCGCAGCAAATCGAGCGCCACGAGTGCCAGACGGTGTTGTTGATCCTCCAGTTCTCCGCCCGCATGGGAAGGAACTGCCTGCCAGCCCAGGTCTATGATCACGACTCGGCGCTCTGGAACGAGCCGCGTCTTGATGTTGAACCCGGATTGACCTTCTATGAGCTTCAGGCTTGCGGCCGTTTCAGGAAGCGCCCGGTCGAGCATCTTCTCGATACGCATGCGATCGGCACCGCTGATTTGCTCAATTGGCGTGCCACTGGCATGGGTGATGGTTCTCTGTGAGGCCATGGCCGGCGTGCTTGGCAACATCACAAGAATGGCGAAAACAAGCGGAAGCCCAAGCGGGCAGATGCTACGCATAGCAGTCCTTACTTTGTCATCGGAGGCCCGATAGTACGATATGAATTAGGCGCATTGCGCCGTTCGCCATATTGGGTGAGACTTTTCCCGAAAATATCATCCAGGGATTCAAGGCTCGATTGAAGCATCCGTAGTCTGAAAAGGGGACTTGTCGATCGGCATGTTTGCGGAGACCCGAACACGCCAACCAAATGAGATCAATGGGGCCTGATCCTGATTGCCGGAACTACCGGCGAACCGTGCACCGTCCGCATCGACATGCCATGAATCATCACACCGAGTGCCATGGACACGGGCATCGCACCTCACTCGCGCCGCCGCTCGGGACGCCGATCCCGCCACGTTCAGCACCGAGGCCAAGCCGTCGCGCAGCAGCAAACGCGTGACGGCCGCGCGCGCTTCGCGCGGCTGCGTGGCGAGCGCATCCAGCAGCCAGCCCAGCGAGCGGCAGCGCAGGGCTTCCTGCCCGGTGTCGCCCTCCGCGCCGGACAGGCCGGCGACGAAACCATCGTTGAGCATCGCCGCGCGCACGCCGGCCTGGCGCAGCCATTGCCGCGCCCGTGGTTCGTCGAACGGACGCGGCGCACTCTGCCAGCCGGACATCGCCACCTCGCCCAGGGCCGAGGCCAGCGCGCGGCGGTTGTCGTCGGAAAGCGTCCGCGCCAGCCGCAGCCAGGTGTCGGCGCTGGCGCGCGATACCGAGGCCAATGCGCGGCAGACGCGGGCGGCATCGTCCGGGTGGCGCGAAAGCGCGTGCACCGATGCGAACAAGCGTTCGAGCGAGTCGTCGCTGGCGGCGCGCAGCAGGCCGTCGGCCTGTGCCGCCACCTCGCCGCGACTGTCGGCCAGCGACACCGAGGGGGCGACGCCGAAACACATCGCGGTGGTGAGCAGCATGGCAAGCGCGCGCGGCGACATGGGCGGACTCCGATACGGATTCGCCCGCAGTCTAGGCAGACGCGGATGAACCGCCGCGCGCGCGTCCCGCCTCAGCGGCGGCGAATCGGAATGCGCGCGAGCGGCACCCGCGCCAGTTCGCCGTGGGCATCGCGGATCGGCGTGCCCGGCTCGGGCGCCCATGCCTGGGCGTAGATCGCCTCCCAGCGCATCGGCCAGCCATCGGCGGCGCGCGCGTGCGCGGCCTCGGCGGCGGCGAAGCGGGCGCGGCCCGAAAGCGTGTGCCGGCGCGCGCCGAGGGCATTGGTCGCGCCCATCGCGCGCAGCGTGTCGAGGATGGCGCGGAAGGACGGTTTGGCCTCGACCAATACATCGCGGTCGAGCACCGGCTCGCGGAAACCGGCGGCGACCAGCGCATCGCCGAACGGGGCGATGGCGGTGAACGGGCTGACGTGCGGTGCGACATCGGCGGTGGCGAAGGCTTCGCGCAATTCGGCCAGCGTCTCGCTGCCGAAGGTCGATACCAGCAGCATGCCGCCGGGTTTCAGCACGCGGCGGAATTCGGCGAACGCGGCCGGCAGGTCGTCGATCCATTGCAGCGCGAGGTTGCAAAACAACAGGTCGAACGCGTCCTCGGCGAACGGCAGTACGCGCAGGTCGGCGGCCACGCGCGCGATTTCCCGCGCCCGTAGCCAGTGGCCACGGGTGTTGGCGCGGGCGGCGCGCAGCATCGGCAGGGCGGCATCGGCGGCGATCACCTCGGCCTTGGGCCAGCGCGCGCGCAAGGCATGGGCGGCGCGCGCCGGGCCGCAGGCGAGATCGAGCACGCGCGCGGGCGCGGCCTCGCCGTGGCGCAGGGCGTAATGATCGAGCGATTCCAGCAGCCGCGATTCGATCTCGCGCTGCACGGCCGAGGCTTCCGCGTAACCGGCGGCGGCACGGCCAAAGGCCCTGCGCACGTGACGGCTATCGAACAACGCCCCGTTCATCGGGCGAGCCCGAGCCACGGCCGCATGACCTCGGCCACCGCCTCGGCATGGGTCAGGAAGGGCGCATGGCCGGCGTGTTCGATCAGCGCGAATTCGGCATGGGACGTCAGCGCCGCCGCGTCCGCCATCGCGCGCGGGTCGACCAGGCGGTCGCGGCGTCCGCCGATCCACAGGCTGGGCGGGGCGAGCGCCGGCAATCCCGCGCGCAGGTCGGCGTTTTCCAGCAGTTCCAGGCCATCGGCCAGTACCGAGGCGGCGGGTTCGCCGCGCGCGAAGAGGGCTTCGCGCAGGCGACGCAGTTCTTCCTCGGCATGGTCGGAGCCGAAGGCTTCCAGCGCAAGGAAGCGATCCAACGTGCCGCGCCAATCGTGGCGCAGGCCATGGGCGAAATCGCGGAAGATTTCCACCGACATGCCCCAGCGCCAGTCGGCCTTGCGCACGAAGCAGGGCGAGGCGCAGAGCATACAGAGCCCCGCCAGCGGCAGGCCCCGTTGGGCGGCGCCGAGCGCCACCAGCCCGCCCAGCGACCAGCCGCACCAATACGCGTTTTGCGGTACTTGGGCGGCGATGGCCTCGGCGCACGCGTCCAGCGCCAGCGGCACGGCCGATTCGCGCGAGCGGCCGTGACCGGGCAGGTCGACCACGTGCAGCGTGCAGTGCGCGCGCAGGCGTTCGACCAGCGGCGCGAACACCCCGCCATGCATCGCCCAGCCGTGCAGCAGTACCAGGTCGGGGCCGTGGCCGGTGCGTTCGATATGCAGGCTCATGCGCCGTGATCCGAGCGCATCGCCCGCACCTCACGCTGGTTGCGGGCGCGCGGGCGCGCCGCCACCCAGGCGAACAGCACGATGCCGACCACGATCATCGCGCCCCCCGCCAGAGCGCCGCCGCGCGGCCAGGCTTCGCCGAGAAACAACACGCCAAGCACGCTGGCGAAGATCAATTCCGCCGCCTGCATGGCCTCGGCGGCGGCCAGCGCGGTGGGGTTGTCGCGCACCAGCCCGGTAGCCTTGAAGAACAGGATGGTGGCGATGACGCCGGCGGCCAGCGCCACCCCCGCGGCCAGCCAGACCTGCGCGGCCGGCGGCGCGCCCGCCCGCGACCACGCGTAGACCGCCATCATCAGCCACAGCGGCTGGCTGGCGAGGGTCATGCCGAACACGCGCTGGGTGGCGTCGAGCGATTCACCGGTCTTTTCCAGGTGCAGCAGCAGCAGGCGGTTGCCGAGCGGGTACATCACCGCGGCGCCCAACACGCAGGCCAAGGCGATCCACGCCGCGCGGTCAAGCCCGCCGGCGGCGTGCGAAAACTGCATCAGCATCACGCCGGCCAGGATCATCAGCGCCACGCCCCAGGCCGTCAACGGCACCCGCCGGCGTTCGTCGCGGTAGAGGAAGGGCGCGCATAACATCCCGGCGATCACGGTGAACTGGAAACTGCCGGCCACCAGCCACGACGGGCCGCTGTCGGCCGCGAACGACAAAAGCGCGTAGAACAGCACGAAGCCGATCGCGGCGTACAGGAACCACGCGCCGGGGCGGTGGCCGATGGCCGCCAGCACCGGCCGCATCCGCCCGCGCATCAACGGCAGCATCAGCGGCAGGGTGATGAAGTAGCGCAGGCAGGCGGTCCACGCCCAATGTCCGCCTTCGCTGGCGCTGGCGCGGTTGAGCACGTAGGTGAGGGTGAAGAACAGCGCCGAGGCCAGCGCGATGGCGACCGCGGCCAGCACCACGCCGCCGGTTTTCGGCGGCCCGTTCACGCCGCGCCCCCCAGCCGGCGCGTGGTTTCGTCGCGGGCGCGCAGCAATGCCCGCACCAGCCCGTCGACGTCCTCCGGCGCGTGCAGCGTCGAGAGCGTGATGCGCAGCCGCGCGCCATTCTGCGGCACCGTCGGCGGGAGGATCGCCACCACTAGATAACCCAGTTCGCGCAATGCCCCGGCCATCGCCAGCGCCTCGGCGTCGCTATCGCACAGGAGCGGTTGGATCGGGGTATCGGAGTCGAGCAGGCGGAAGCCGTGGTGGCGCGCGGCGTCGCGGAAACTTGAGATCAGCGACCCCAGCCTTTCGCGCCGCCAGTGTTCGCGCCGCGCCAGTTTGATCGCCGCCAGGGTGGCGGCCGCCATCGCCGGCGGCAACGCGGTGGTGTAGACGTAGGGCCGCGCGGTTTCGGCGAGATGGCCGATCAGCCCGGCATCACCGGCCACCACCGCGCCGACGCCGCCCAGCGCCTTGCTCAGCGTCACCATCTGCAACGGCACCTGCTGGTGGTCGAGGCCGGCGGCGGCCACGCTGCCGCGGCCTTCCTCGCCGATGACGCCAATGCCGTGGGCGTCATCGACATACAGCAGCGCCTGCTGCAAGCGCGCGACCATCGCCAGATCGCGCAGCGGGGCGATGTCGCCATCCATGCTGAAGACGCCGTCGCTGATCAGCATCGCCGCGACCTCGGGATCGCCGCGCAACTGCCGCTGCGCGGCCTCGGAATTACCGTGCGGATAACGGCGCAGGCGACAGCCGGCAAGGCGCGCGGCATCGATCAGGCTGGCGTGGTTGAGGCGGTCCTGCACGCAGAGGTCGTCCTTTTCCAGCAGCGATTGCAGCACCGCCAGGTTGGCCGCCCAGCCGCTGGAGAAATACAGCGCCGCCGGCACTTGCAGCCAGTCGGCGACTTCGCGTTCGAGCCGCTCGTGGGTCGCGGTGTGGCCGCTGATCAGATGCGAGCCGCCGGCCCCCGCGCCGCTGCGCGCGGCTTCGTCCTGCAAGGCGCCGACCACCGAGAAATGCTGGCTCAGGCCGAGGTAATCGTTGCCGCAGAAAGCGGTCAGCCAACGGCCGCCGATATCGAACCGCATGCCGTCGCGGCGTTCGACCACCAACCGCTGGCGGCGCCGCTGCCGGGCGCCGCGCAGGACGCGCGCATCGTCGACGCGCTGGCGCAGCGATGGCCGGCTCATGCCGCGGCCGCCGCCGGCGCGGCGATGGGCGCGTGCACGGTATCGCCACAACTGTCCACGTCGGCGCCGGTAAACGGCATCGGCTTCAAGCCGAGGCGGGCGAACAGGGCGTCATCCCTGGCCGTGTCCGGGTTGCCGGTGGTGAGCAGCCGCTCACCGTGGAAGATCGAATTGGCACCGGCCAGGAAACACAACGCCTGCAATTCGTCGCTCATCGTCTCGCGCCCGGCGGACAGACGCACCATCGATTTCGGCATGACGATGCGGGCGACCGCGATCGTGCGCACGAATTCGAACGGATCGAGTTCCTTCTCCTTCGCCAGCGGCGTGCCGGCGACGCGCACCAAGCGATTGATCGGCACCGAATCCGGGTGCGCCGGCAAGGTGGCCAGCGTATGCAGCAGCCCGGCGCGCTGCTCGCGCGACTCGCCCATGCCGACGATGCCGCCGCAACAGGTCTTGAGGCCGGCATCACGCACGTGCGACAGCGTGTCGAGCCGGTCCTGGTACTGCCGCGTGGTGATGACATCGCCATAGAAATCCGGCGCGGTGTCGAGATTGTGGTTGTAGTAGTCGAGACCCGCGTCCTTCAACGCCTGGGCCTGGGCATCGCTCAGCATGCCCAGGGTGGCGCAGGTTTCGAGACCGAGCGCCTTCACTCCGGCGATCATTTCGGCGACTTTCGGGATGTCGCGGTCCTTCGGCGAGCGCCAGGCCGCACCCATGCAAAAGCGCGAGGCGCCGGCCGCCTTGGCCGCGCGCGCTTTCGCCAACACGTCCTCGCAAGGCATGAGCTTGGTGGCGTCGACGCCGGTGTGGTAGCGCTGCGCCTGCGGGCAGTAACCACAATCCTCGGGGCAGCCGCCGGTCTTGACCGAGAGCAGCGTCGAGACCTGCACCTCGTCGGCGTTGAAGTTCTCGCGGTGCGCGCTGGCGGCCCGGAACAGCAGCTCGGTGAACGGCAGCGCGAACAGGCCGGCGATTTCCGCGCGCGTCCAGTCGTGGCGAACGGGGGCGTGACCGAGGGCGGATTCGGACATGTCTGACAGACCAGCGAAGAAAGGAGGGTCAGTCTGTTGAGCATGCCGATACCTGTCAACTTTCCGATACGGCGCCTGGTTGACGGCCTCGCGCGCCGGCTGTGGCCACCCGTCTGCCTGGCCTGCTGCGGCGGCGGCGACACCGGGGCCGGGCGCGACCTGTGCCCGGCCTGTTTCGCCGCCCTGCCCTGGCACCGTCACGCCTGCGCGGGTTGCGCGCTGCCACTGGCCGCGGCCGATACCGGCGCGCGCTGCGGCGCCTGCCTGATCCGCCGCGATGCGCCACTTGCCGAGGTGCGCGCCGTCTTCGCCTATACCGCTCCGCTCGACCGCCTGCTGCCGCGTTTCAAGTTCCACCAGTCACTGGCGGCGGGCAGGTTGCTGTCATCCCTGATGGTATCGGGACTGGCCGATGCCGCGCTCTCGTCGGCCGACACGGTATTGATCCCGGTTCCGCTGCATCGCCGGCGTCTGGCGGCGCGCGGTCACGACCAGGCGCTGGAGCTGGCCAGGCCGCTGGCGCGCGCCCTTGGCCTGCCGTTGCGCCACGATTTGCTGTGGCGATGCAAGCACACCGGCGCGCAATCGCGGCTCGACCAGGCCACGCGGCGGCGCAACCTGCGCGATGCGTTCCGCGTCCGTGGCGGCGCGGCGCCGGCGCGCGTCACGCTCATCGATGACGTGATGACCACCGGCGCCACCCTCGAAGCCGCCGCCCGCGCGCTGCGGCAGGCCGGCGTGGCCCGCGTCGATGCCTGGGTCTGCGCACGCGCGGCTTGAACCTCAGCGCCAGGCGAAATCCAGCGCGATGCCGGCGAAGATCGCCATTCCCACCCAGTTGTTGTGCAGGAAGGCGCGGAAACAGGCGGCGCGTTCGCGGGCGCGGGCGATACGGAACTCGTACAGCGCCAAGAGCGCCGCGACCAACAGGCTACCCCAGTAATACGCACCCATTCCCGCGCGCTGCCCGACCAGCCACAGGGCGAAGAACATCGATGCGTACAGCACGCCCTGCGCCACCAGATCCATCTCGCCGAACAGGATCGCGGTCGATTTGGCGCCCATGCGCAAGTCGTCCTCGCGATCGACCATGGCGTACCAGGTGTCGTAAGCGCTCGCCCACAGGATGTTGGCGATGTAAAGCAGCCAGGCCAGCGACGGCACCTCGCCGCGGATCGCCGCGAACGCCATCGGGATGCCCCAGCCGAAGGCCATGCCCAGATACACCTGCGGCAGATAGGTATGGCGCTTCAAATAGGGATAGCTGGCGGCCAGGAACACGCCGGCCACGCTCATCAGGATGGCCAGGCGGTTGAGCGTCAGCACCAGCGCGAAGGCCAGCAGCATGAGAACCGCGAACAGGATCAGCGCCTCGCGCCCGCTTACCTCGCCAGTCGCCAGCGGCCGATCCCGGGTGCGCTCGACCGAGCCGTCCAGCCAGCGGTCGGCATAGTCGTTGATCACGCAGCCGGCCGCGCGCGTCAGCCACACGCCGAACGAGAACACCAGGAGCGGATGCCAGTCCGGCACGCCTTCCGCCGCCAGCCACAGGCCCCACCAGGTCGGCCACAGCAGCAGCAGCCAGCCGATCGGCCGGTCGGCGCGCATCAGCCGCAGATAGCCCTTCAGCTTGTGCCGCCACGGCGGTGCCGCCACGGCCGGGGCGTCATGTCGTTGGTCTCCCATTCGCAAAGCGTAGCAGCGTGGAAGCCGCTCCTTCCGTCTTCACTTCGAAATCGGAAACGTTCGGCTATGGTGCGCCGGTTCACGATCACGACAGGACAAGGGCATGACACGGACCCGGAAACTGACGGCCGAATTCATCGGCACGTTCTGGCTGGTGCTGGGCGGCTGCGGCAGCGCGGTGCTGGCGGCCAAGTTCGGCGGCGACGGCAACCCGCTCGGCATCGGTCTTGTCGGCGTCTCGCTGGCCTTCGGCCTGACCGTGCTGACCGGCGCCTACGCCTTCGGCCATGTCTCGGGCGGCCACTTCAACCCAGCGGTGAGCCTTGGCCTGTGGGCCGGCGGACGCTTTCCCGCCAGGGATCTGCCGGGTTACATGATCGCCCAGGTGCTGGGCGGCCTGGCGGCCGGCGCCCTGCTCTACTTCCTGGCCACCGGCAACGGCGCGACAATCGCGCAAGCCGCCATCGGCCAGCCGGCAACCGCTGGCGCTTTCGCCAGCAACGGTTACGGCAGCCTGTCGCCGGGCGGCTATACGATGGCGGCGGCGCTGGTCTGCGAAATCGTGATGACGGCGATGTTCTTGATCATCATCCTCGGCAGCACCCACCGACACGCGCCCGCCGGCTTCGCCCCGATCGCGATCGGCCTGGGCCTGACCTTGATCCACCTCATCAGCATCCCGATCACCAATACCTCGGTGAACCCGGCACGCTCCACCGGCGTGGCCATGTTCGCCGGCGGCGGCGCGCTTTCCCAGCTCTGGCTGTTCTGGCTGGCGCCGTTCATTGGCGCGGCGATCGGCGGCGGCCTGTACAAGTGGCTGGGCGCGGACGAGCGCCCGGACATCGTCGGCGACGCCTGAAGGCGGGATTTCTCATCGCGGCGGCAAACGGCTACACTTGCCGCCCTGTGGGCCATCGTTCTCTTGAACGGCGCCCGCGACGCGCCGGCCAATGGGCTTCGCGCCACATCGCGGAAGCGGCGGCCAGGGGCATGTCGCATCCACAGCAAGTGTTGATCCGGGCGCCTGTAGCTCAGCCGGATAGAGTAGCGGCTTCCGAAGCCGTTGGTCGGGGGTTCGAATCCCTCCAGGCGCGCCACCTCTTGGCTGGCATAGATCGCTTGCGGCGCTTCGCGCAACCCACCTTCCTGGCGAGCAGCTCCTGCGAGAGTCCGCGGAGCGCTGGCACGATACCTCTCACACCCCGCCCCGCCGCGGGTCCTCCGGCCGTCGTCCCGGGTGGTCGGCGTCGTGCGAGCCGGCCACCCAGCGGGCGGGCGGTCTTTCCGCCGCTAGAGCAGCAACGCGACGGCCTTCACCTGCGCCCATACGTCCTTGCCGACGCCCAGCGACAGCGTTTCGACGGATCGATGGGAAAGGCGGGCCAGCAGCCGGCAACCGTTGACTCGCAGGGCGGCCTGGACCTGTCCTTCGGGCAGGGGGGTCAAGTCCGTGATGGTCGCGGGCAGGAGATTGAGCACGCTGGAATCCTCGTGGCGCTGGAGCGCCAGACTGACGTCGCGCGCCTGGATGCGCAGGCGCAGACGGCTGCCGGGGCTGTGCGGCCCGTGGGCATGGAAGCGTCCGGCCGGGCTGCGCATCGTCAGCAGGCCGTGCGAATCGCGTTCTTCCACCTCGGCCTCGATCACCACACCCGCATCGTCGCGTAGCGCCAGGGGCAGGTCGGGGCGGTTGAGCAGCGCCAATGCCGGGCCATCGGCGAGGATGCGCCCGGCTTCCATCAGCAGCAGATGGTCGGCCAGGCGCGAGACTTCCTCCACCGAGTGGGTCACGTAGAGGATTGGGATTCCCGCATCCCGGCGAACCGCTTCCAGGCTCGGCAGTACGTCCTTGCGGCGGGCCTCGTCCAGCGCGCTCAGTGGTTCGTCGAGCAAAAGCAGGCGGGGCGCGGTCACGAGGGCTCTCGCCAGCGCGACCCGCTGGCGCTCGCCGCCGGACAGCGTGCGCGGCGCGCGCGCGAGCATGGCGGACAGATCCAGGCGGTCGATCCAGCGTTCCATCGCGCCGGCGGGACGTCCGGCGCGCGTCCACCCGTAGCGCAGGTTCTTCTCGACCGACAGATGCGGAAGCAATGCCGCATCCTGAAACACCATGCCGACCGCCCTTCTGTGGGCGGGTAGTCGGTGTCGGCCGGACAACCATTCCTCGCCGGCCACCGAGATGGCTCCCTGGCAGGCCGGCTCCAGCCCGGCGATCGCGCGCAGCAGCGTGCTCTTGCCGCAGCCCGATGGCCCAAAGATCACCGTGGTGCCGGTCGCCGGCAGGCGCGCGTCCACCGCCAGCTCGAACGCGCCGTGGCCGACCCGCACGTCCAGGACGATGGCGGCCTCAGGCATGGCCCACCGCCGTGCGCCGGCCCATCCATTGCATCAACAGCAGCAGGGCGAACGAAAAGAGCAGCAGTCCCGCCGCCAGGCGATGCGCTTCGCCATAGGCCATCGCCTCCACCTGATCGTAGAGCAGCACGGAAAGCACGCGCGTCTCGCCTTCGATGTTTCCGCCCACCATCAACACCACGCCGAATTCGCCGATGGTGTGCGCGAACCCCAGCAGGGTCGCGGTCACCAGCGCGGGGCGCGCGAGCGGCAGCACGACGGTGAAGAAGCGGTCGAGCGGCGAGGCGCGCAACGTCGCGGATGCTTCTAGCACGGTGGGGGAAATGGAGGCGAAGCCAGCCTGCAAGGGATGCACGACGAAAGGGAAGGAATACAGGATCGAGGCGATCAGCAGCCCCTCGAAGGTGAAGGCCAGCGTGCCCAGCCCCCAGGCTTCGGTAAGTTGGCCGATGGGCCCGGAAGGCGCCAGGCCGATCAGCACATAGAACCCCAGCACCGTCGGCGGCAGCACCATCGGCAATGCCACCAGCGCGCCGATGGGAATGCGCAGCACCGAACGCGTGCGCGCCAGCCACCACGCCAGCGGCATGCCGATGACGAGAAGAATCAGCGTGGCCAGGGTGGCCAGCTTCAACGTCACCCATATCGCCAGGAGCAGTGGCGAAGGAGCAGCGGTCAGGACGATGGCCTCAACAGCCCGCATGCGTCGCCTCTCTCACGCCAGCCAGCCGGCCCGGGCCGACAGCCCCACCACCACGAACAGCACCGAGAGTATGGTCACGGCAACGACATGCCCGGCCATGGCGGGAAGACGCCGGCCATCCAATACGGGAATCACGCGGAGGCGGGCGTGCAGGGCGATGACCACGGTCAGCCCCAGCAGGATCAGTTTGGCCAGAATCAACCGCGCGATGGGCGTGGATGCGTCGAACCATTGCATCGGCTCCGGCAGGAAACGCCATGCCAGCCACAGGCCCGTGACGACCTGGACGGCCAGCGCCGGCATTCCCACTTTTTCGTAGCGCGATTCGAACGCCAAGAGCCCCGCCACGTCGCGCTCGCGCAGCGCACCGGGCAGCACCCCGAGCGCCAGCACGAGATGTCCACCCACCCACACGCTCGCGCCCAGCACATGCAGTAACAGTAGGAATCCGTACATGGCCCTTGTCGACGAGCGGCACCCAATGGGCGGCCATCTTAAACCTTCCACGGTGCGCACCTGGGCGGGGAAGCGTATCCACGCCCCCATCGCCGGCAACGATACGACGCGCACCCGAGCACGGCACGCTCGCCAACGCGCCGTTGGCCGACATTGGCGCACCACCGCCCGCTCAACGCGGCAGCCGCGCGCCGGTGCGCGCCAGATCGTCGGGCGTGTTGAGGTTTTCGATTTCGATATCCGCAAACACGACCGGCGCCATCCCGGCGGCCGACAGCAAGTCGCGCACCGCCAGACGCCTTGCCCGCAGCGCTTCGCCGGCAAGCGCCCGCAGGCGCGATGCGTCCCAATACGCGACGAGTGGTTGAATGCCGGTGGCATCCCGGGCGTAGTGGCCGGGGCCATGCCGCAGCAACGCCTGAAGCACCGTATCGACCGGCCCCAGGGCATCCACCGGCACGGTGAGCAAACCACCGCCGCGCGCCACCGACCGCGAAAGCGCATGCAGTCCCGATACGGGGCCGAGGTCCTCCGCATCGTCCCGCCAGACGGTCAGGCCGTAGTCCAGGAAGCGATGCGTATCGCGATTGGCACTGACTCGAAGCGGCAGGCCCAGCCGATCCGCGAGCGCCTTCCAATGCAACACCAGGGGATGCCCATCGATCTCGATCCAGGCTTTATCGACGCCGCCGAGCCGGCTGCCGCGCCCACCGGCGAGCACTCCGAGCGCCAGCGGACGAGGCCGGGCGGGGACATCACACGACACGATCATTTCCCATTTGATGCGGGCGACCATTTTCATTTAACCGTGATCGCCCGGCGCTATCGCGGTAAGGTTTTCGGAATACGCGGACACCGCGAATCGATATGGATCGAAACATCGGCTGGCGCATTTTCCCATGCGCTCGCGCCCGTGCGCGCAATCGGCTCGATGCCGCTTCCCCCGACACGCGGCAATAAATGGTATTGATTCTCATTGTCGGTATTTTCGTGAATGCCGAGGATATTCGCCCCAATCGCCTTTGATGTATGTCAAGGAAGACCTCCAGCCCAGCACGGACACTGTCGCCGCCATCGCACGAGACCTTGAATACATGAGTTATTTCCTCGACCGGCTGAACTTCTTGAAACACGCATCCGAGCCGTTCGCCGATGGTCATGGCGTGACCAAACAGCAAGACCGCAGCTGGGAAGACAGCTACCGCCAGCGCTGGCAGTACGACAAGATCGTGCGCTCAACCCATGGCGTGAACTGCACCGGCTCCTGTAGCTGGAAGGTCTACGTCAAGAACGGCCTGGTCACTTGGGAAACCCAGCAGACCGATTATCCGCGCACCCGCCCCGACCTGCCCAATCACGAACCGCGCGGCTGCCCGCGCGGCGCCAGCTATTCCTGGTATCTCTACAGCGCCAACCGGGTGAAGTATCCGTTGATCCGCAGCGCGCTCTTGAAACTGTGGCGCGAGGCGCGCAAGACGATGAGCCCGGTGGACGCCTGGGCCAGCATCGCACAGGACCCCAAAAAGGCGAAAAGCTACAAGTCCAAGCGCGGCATGGGCGGGTTCGTCCGCGCCACCTGGGACGAGGTCAACCAGATCATCGCCGCCGCCAACCTCCACACGGTGAAACACTGGGGGCCGGATCGCGTGGTGGGCTTCTCACCCATCCCCGCCATGTCGATGGTGAGCTACGCCGCCGGCGCCCGCTACCTGTCACTACTGGGCGGGGCCTGCCTCTCCTTCTACGACTGGTACTGCGACCTGCCGCCCGCCAGCCCGCAAGTCTGGGGCGAACAGACCGACGTGCCCGAATCGGCCGACTGGTACAACAGCCGCTACATCATCGCCTGGGGCTCGAACGTCCCACAGACGCGCACGCCGGATGCGCATTTCTTCACCGAGGCCCGCTACAACGGCACCAAGACGGTGGCGATCACGCCCGACTATTCCGAGGTCGCCAAACTCACCGACCACTGGCTGCACCCCAAGCAGGGCACCGACGCCGCGCTGGCCTTCGCCTTCGGCCACGTCATCCTGCGCGAGTTCCACGTCGATGATCCATCGCCCTACTTCACCGACTATTGCCGACAGTACAGCGACATGCCGATGCTGGTGCGGCTGGAAGAGCGCGCCGATGGCCGCCTGGTGCCGGAGCGCTTCCTGCGCGCCACCGACCTCGGCGGGCTGGGTGAGTCCAACAACCCCGACTGGAAGACGCTGGCCTACGACGACGCCACCGGCGAGATCACCGTCCCCAACGGGTCGGTGGGCTTCCGCTGGGGCGAGCAGGGCAAGTGGAACATCGAGGAAAAAGACAGCGCCGGCCGCGACACGCGCCTGCGGCTGAGCCTGAAGGACCATGCCGATGCGATCGAGGCGGTCTCGTTCCCCTACTTCGGCGGCATCGAAAACGAATACTGGACCGAGTCCAAGTTCGACGACGTGCTGGAGCGCAATATCCCCATCAAGCGGCTGACCCTGGCCGACGGGCGGGAATGGGCGGTCGCCAGCGTCTACGACCTGCTGCTCGCGCAGTACGGCGTGGATCGCGGATTCGGCGGCGAAAACGTCGCCGCGAGTTACGACGACAACCTGCCCGGCACCCCCGCCTGGCAGGAGACGATCACCGGGGTGCCGCGCGCGGAGGTCATCCGCATCGCCCGCGAGTTCGCCCGCACCGCCGACAAGACCCGCGGCCGCTCGATGATCATCGTCGGCGCCGCGATGAACCACTGGTACCACAACGACATGAATTATCGCGGGCTCATCAACATGCTCGTGATGTGCGGCTGCGTGGGCCAGACCGGCGGCGGCTGGGCGCACTACGTGGGCCAGGAGAAATTGCGCCCGCAATCGGGCTGGCTGCCCGTCGCGTTCGGGCTGGACTGGAGCAAACCGCCGCGCCAGATGAACGGCACTTCGTTCTTCTACTTCAACTCCAGCCAGTACCGTTACGAAAAACTGGACGTCGAGGAAATCCTTTCCCCGCTGGCCGACAAGGCCAAGTACAGCGGCTCGCTGGCCGATTACAACCTGCGCGCCGTGCGGATGGGCTGGCTGCCGTCCATCCCGCAACTCAACACCAACCCCATTCGACTGGCGCGCGAGGCCGAAGCCGCCGGCGTGGCGCCGGCCGCCTACGCCGCCGGCAAGCTGAAGGACGGCAGCCTGGATTTCGCCTTCTCCGACCCCGACGCCCCGGAAAACTTCCCGCGCAACCTGTTCATCTGGCGCTCCAACCTGCTGGGCAGTTCGGGCAAGGGCCACGAATACATGCTGAAGCATCTGCTGGGCACCCGCCACGGCGTGCAGGGCAAGGACCTGGGCGAGCGCGGCGCGGCCAAGCCGGAGGAAGTGAAGTGGCGCGACGAAGCCCCCGAGGGCAAGCTCGACCTGCTGGTCACGCTCGACTTCCGCATGTGCACCACCGCGCTCTACAGCGACATCGTTCTGCCCACCGCCACCTGGTACGAAAAGAACGACCTCAACACCTCGGATATGCACCCGTTCATCCACCCGCTGTCGAAAGCGGTGGACCCGGCCTGGGAGGCGCGCAGCGACTGGGACATCTTCAAGGGCATCGCCCGCACCGTCAGCGACCTGGCGCCGGGCGTGCTGGGGGTGGAAAAAGACCTGGTGCTGGTGCCGATCCTGCACGACACGCCCAACGAAATCGCCATGCCCTACGGCGTCAGCGACTGGAAGAAGGGCGAGTGCGACCTCGTGCCCGGCAAGACCGCGCCGAACATGGTGGTGGTCCAGCGCGATTACCCCAACCTCTACAAGAAGTTCACCTCGCTCGGCCCGCTGCTGGACATACAAGGCAACGGCGGCAAGGGAATGAGCTGGAACACCACGCACGAAGTCGAATTCCTCGGCCGCCTCAACCACGAAGTGACCGAAAAGGGCGTCAGCCTGGGGCGGCCACGGCTGGAAACGGCCATCGACGCGGCCGAGGCCATCATGCACCTGGCCCCGGAAACCAATGGCCACGTCGCGGTGAAAGCCTGGAAATCGCTGGAAGGCTTCACCGGCCGCAGCCACACGCACCTGGCCGAGGGCAAGGAGCACGAAGCGATCCGCTTCCGCGACATCGTGGCGCAACCGCGCAAGATCATCTCCTCGCCGATCTGGTCGGGCCTGGAGGACGAGAACGTCAGCTACAACGCCGGCTACACCAACGTGCACGAGCTGATTCCTTGGCGCACGCTCACCGGCCGCCAGCAGTTCTACCAAGATCACGAATGGATGCGCGATTTCGGCGAGAGCTTCATGGGCTACCGCCCGCCGATCACCACCCGGACCGTCAAGCCGCTGCTCGGCGCGAAACCGAACGGCCACAAGGAGATCGTGCTGAACTGGATCACCCCGCACCAGAAATGGGGCATCCACAGCACCTACAGCGACAACCTCATCATGCAGACGCTCTCGCGCGGCGGGCCGATCGTCTGGCTGTCGGAGGACGACGCGCGCTCGGCCGGCATCGAGGACAACGACTGGATCGAGCTGTTCAACGTCAACGGCGCCATCGCCGCGCGCGCGGTGGTGAGCCAGCGCGTCAAGAACGGCATGGCGATGATGTATCACGCGCAGGAACGCATCATCAACACGCCCGGCTCGGAAGTGACCGGCACCCGCGGCGGCATCCACAACTCGGTGACGCGCGTGGTGGTGAAGCCGACCCACATGATCGGCGGCTACGCGCAACTGGCCTACGGCTTCAATTACTACGGCACGGTCGGCACCAACCGCGACGAGCTGGTGATCGTGCGCAAGATGGACAAGATCGACTGGCTCGATGGCGAACCCGTGCCGGCGCAGAAGGAGGTGGCGTAATGAAAGTCCGCGCACAGATCGCGATGGTGCTCAACCTGGACAAGTGCATCGGTTGCCACACCTGTTCGATCACCTGCAAGAACGTGTGGACCAGCCGCGAAGGCGTCGAGTACGCCTGGTTCAACAACGTGGAAAGCAAACCGGGCATCGGCTATCCCAAGGAATGGGAGAACCAGCAGCGGTGGAACGGCGGCTGGGTGCGCGACGGCTCGGGCAAGGTCGGCCTGAAAGCCGGCGGGCGCCTGCGCATGCTGGCGAAGATCTTCTCCAACCCCGACCTGCCGCGGATCGACGACTACTACGAACCGTTCGATTTCGAATACCAGCACCTGCACCAGGCCCCGGAAGGCAAGCACCAGCCCACCGCCCGGCCCCGCTCGCTGATCACCGGCGAGCGCATGCAGAAGATCCACTGGGGCCCGAACTGGGAGGAAATACTCGGCACCGAGTTCGCCAAGCGCGCCAAGGATTACAACTTCGAAGGCGTCCAGCGCGAGATCTACGGCGCGTTCGAGAAGACCTTCATGATGTACCTGCCCCGGCTGTGCGAGCACTGCCTCAACCCCGCGTGCGTGGCCTCGTGTCCTTCCGGCGCCATCTACAAGCGCGAGGAAGACGGCATCGTACTGATCGACCAGGACAAGTGCCGCGGCTGGCGGATGTGCGTCTCGGCCTGCCCGTACAAGAAGATCTACTACAACTGGAAGAGCGGCAAATCCGAGAAATGCATCTTCTGCTATCCGCGCATCGAAATGGGCGAGCCCACCGTGTGCTCGGAAACCTGCGTGGGCCGCATCCGCTATCTGGGCGTGATGCTCTACGACGCCGACCGCATCGAAGAAGCCGCCTCCACGCCTTCCGAAAAGGATCTGTACCAGGCGCACCTGGACATCTTCCTCGACCCGGACGATCCCAAGGTGATCGAGGCCGCGCGCGCCGAGGGCATCCCCGACAGCTGGCTAGAGGCGGCCAAGGCATCGCCGGTCTACAAGCTGGCGATCGACTGGAAACTCGCGCTGCCGCTGCACCCGGAATACCGCACCCTACCGATGGTCTGGTACGTCCCGCCGCTTTCGCCCATCCAGTCCGCCGCCGATTCCGGCCGCATCGGCATGAACGGGGAAATCCCGGACGTGAAGTCGCTGCGCATCCCGGTGCGCTACCTGGCCAACCTGCTGACCGCGGGCGACGAAGCCCCGGTGGTGCGCGCCATGGAACGCATGCTGGCGATGCGCGCATGGCGCCGCGCCATGCACGTGGACGGCGTGGAAGACCTGGAGGTGCTGCAACAAGCCGGCCTGAGCCTCGCCCAGGCCGAGGAGATGTACCGCTACCTCGCCATCGCCAACTACGAAGACCGCTTCGTCATTCCCACCGCCCACCGCGAATACGCCAACGACGCCTTCGGCGAGCGCGGCGGCTGCGGCTTCACCTTCGGCAACGGCTGCTCGCCCTCCAGCCCGGCCGAGGCGCTGTTCGGCGGCCGCTCCACCCAGACCTACCATGTGCCGCCGGCGCGCCAGACGGTGGAGCGCGAACCCGCATGAAATCGCTGAAGCTCATCGCCGTCGTGCTCGACTATCCGCAAGACGACCTGTGGCGGCACGGCGACGAACTGCGCGCGGCGGCGGACGACCCAGGCCTCTCGCCCAAGCGCCGCGCCGCGCTCGTCGCCTTCATCGACCAGTTGCTGGCCACCGAACCGATGGACGCGCAGGAACGCTGGCTGTCGATGTTCGACCGCGGCCGGGCGATGAGCCTGCTGCTGTTCGAGCACATCCACGGCGAATCGCGCGACCGCGGCCAGGCGATGGTCGACCTGCTGGCCACCTATCGCGGCAACGGCTTCGAACTCGAAGCTCGGCAGCTCCCGGACTACCTGCCGGTGGTGCTGGAATACCTGTCGCTGCGGCCGGCCGACGAGGCGCGCGAATGGCTGCACCACATCGGCCACATCCTGTCGTTGCTGGCCGCCCGCGCCGGGCAGCGCGAAAGCCCCTACGCCGCGCTCTTCGAAGCCCTGGTGGAACTCGCCACCGGGCGGGTCGATCTCGAAACCCTGCGCCAGCGCGTGGCCGGCGAAGCGCGCGACGACACCCCCGAAATCATGGATCGCGTCTGGGAGGAGGAAGCCGTACGCTTCGGCCCCGACGCCCCCGGCGAGAACTGCGATCCGCCCCACCGCCTGCCGCAAGGCGCGCGCCGCACCAACGCCTTGGAGAACCCAGAATGATGACCCCGATCACCGCCGAAGCCGCGGAACCGGCGATCGTCCCCCTCTTCGACGTCTTCGTCTTCCAGATCTATCCCTACATCGCGCTCGCGGTGTTTCTGGTCGGCTCGTGGATGCGCTTCGACCATGCCGCCTACACCTGGCGCGCCGGGTCGAGCCAATTGCTCTCCGGCGGCAAATGGCACCGCGTCGGCAGCAACCTGTTCCACGTCGGCATCCTCGCCATCCTGGGCGGCCACCTGGTTGGCCTGCTCACCCCGCACGCCTGGTACGCCTGGTTCCTGCAACCCGGCCAGAAACAGCTCATGGCGATGGCCATCGGCGGCTTCTTCGGCGTGTTGTGCCTGTTCGGCCTGCTGATCCTGATCTCCCGCCGCCTGTTCGACACCCGGGTGCGGGCCACCGGCACCTGGCGCGACTCGCTGCTGCTGTTGTTGCTGCTCGCACAACTGCTGCTGGGGATGTGGTCGATCAACATCTCGCGCGGCCACATGGACGGCGAACAGATGATGCGGCTGGCGCACTGGGCGCAAGCCATCGTGTCGATGCGTCCGGACGCGACCCAGTACATCTGGGACGCCCACTGGGTGTTCAAGACGCACGTCGCGCTGGGCCTGACGCTCCTTCTCATCACCCCATTCACCCGGCTGGTGCACGTCTGGTCGCTGCCGCTGGGCTATCTCACCCGCTCGTACCAGATCGTCCGCCGCCGCCAGCGCCCGCTGCGCTACCCGGGAAACTGATCCCATGCGCGACCGCATCATCCCGCTGGTCATGGATGCCGGCGCCTTGTCGGACGCCGCCGCCCGGGCAAGCGCCCAGACGGCGGAAGCCAACGCGCATGGACAGACCGCCGCCACCGCCCCGCCCGGTCCGGCGCCGGTCTACGTGCGCGTCGCCGGCGAACCGATCGACGAGGCGGAGATCGCGCGCGAAATGCAGTTCCACCGCGCGGCCGACCCGCATGCCGCGCGCCAGGCCGCCGCCGCCACCCTGGCGATCCGCGAACTGGTGCGCCGCGAATGCCAACGACTGGCATTGCCGGTGGAACCGCTGGCCGGCGAAACCGAGGACGAAGCCCGCGTTCGCGTCCTCATCGAACATGCCATCGACGCGCCCGAAGCCGATGCCGACGCGATCCGCCGTTACTACGACGCCAACCGCACGCACCTGCATCACCCCGACCGCATCCGCGCACGGCACATCCTGCTGGCCGCGCCGCCCGCGCAGGTGCAGGCGCGCCACCGCGCGCAACGACTGGGCGAAGAACTGATCGGCGCGCTGAAACAAGCCCCGGAGCACTTCATCGAACTGGCCATGCGCCACTCCGCCTGCCCCTCCCGCGACGAGGGCGGCGAACTGGGCTGGATCGAACGCGGCGACACCGTGCCGGAATTCGACCGCCAACTATTCATGCTGAAACCCGGACTGGCCGGACTCACCGTGGAAACCCGCTACGGGCACCACGTCGTGGAAGTGCTGGAACGGATCGAGGGCGCACCGATGCGCTACGACGAAGCGCGCGACCGCATCGCCTCCTACCTGGAAACGCAGACCCGGCAGAACGCGCTGCACCAGTACCTGCACATCCTGGCCGAACGATATGGGGTCGAAGGGATCGAGATCGCGCCTTGAACCAAACCGTCCGCCACTCGGGCAGCCAATCGTCATCCGCCCGGTCTTGAGACCGGGCATAAAACTCCCACCCCATTAATGGAGCACTCTTTCGCCATTTCGACCCGGAGGTCGAATGGCAATCGGGCTTCGAGCATCGGGGCGCCGACGCGCAACACCGCCCCGAACGGGCAAACGGATCGACGACAAACCAACCGGCAGGTCATGCGGCATCGAGTAGTGGGATGTTGATATCGACGCCTTCGTAGCCGCCCTGCCAGCCCCGGCTTTCGGACTGCCCACCATAACGATCGACCTCGACCCGACGGGCGACCGAACGCGCTTCGGTGGCATCGCCGCAAGCGTCTTACCGGCCACCCAATCGCGCCTATCCACCGCATGCACCAAGCGCCTCGCCACGAACATTGCCCGGTTTGATGTACATCAAGCGCGACGGCCCATGAACTTGATGGTCGTCAAATTTCAGCGCCACGTGAGTGCGGATCATCGTCACCGACCATCACGAAAGTAAATTCAAGGCATTACATGACGATCAACCGAGACTCCGCCGCGCATCCATCCGGGACGTGGCTCGCGCGCTGGCAACCCGAGGATTCGACCTTCTGGAACGAGGGCGGCTCCACGATAGCCTGGCGGACGCTGATATTGACGACGGTGAACCTGACGCTGGCCTTCGTCGCCTGGTTCCTGGTGTCGGCCCTGGTGGTGCGCTTGCCGCAGGTCGGTTTCCAATTCACGCCCAGCCAGTTGTTCTGGCTCACCGCCATGCCGGGGCTGGCCGGCGGCACGCTGCGCCTCATCCACATGTTCCTGACGCCGATGTACGGCACCCGCCACGTGGTCAGCCTCTCCACGTTGTCGCTGCTGTTTCCGCTGGTGGGTTGGTTCTTCGCCGTCCAGAACCCGGCGACGCCTTACTGGATGCTGATGCTGCTGGCCTTCCTGGCGGGGCTGGGTGGGGGCAATTTCTCCTCGTTCATGCCCTCGACCAGCCTGTTCTTTCCCAAGCGCCTGCTCGGCACGGCGCTGGCCATCCAGGCCGGCATCGGCAACCTTGGCGTGTCGGTCGTGCAGTTCGTGACGCCGTGGGTCATCGGTTTCGCCATGCTGGGCGGAGCCGCCTTCATGGGCGACAGCCAGACGCTGGTGAAGAACGGCGTCGAGAGCCAGGTCTACATGCAGAACGCGGCGGCGGTGTTCATCCCGTTCGTGCTGGTCTTCGGCGTGACGGCGTTCTTGATGCTGAAATCGGTGCCGGTCAAGGCCAACTTCGCCGAGCAGTTCGATATCTTCAAGTCGCGCCATACCTGGTCGATGACTTCGCTCTACATCATGACCTTCGGCGGGTTCTCGGGCCTGGCCGCCACCTTTCCGTTGCTCATCAAGCAGGGTTTCGGCGGTTTTGAAAACGCACCCGATCCATTGAAGTGGGCATTCTGGGGGCCGCTGGTGGGTTCTCTCGCGCGGGTGCTCGCCGGGCCGTTGTCGGACAAGCTCGGCGGCGCGCGAGTGACTCATTGGGCGGGCATCGGCATGGTCGTATGCACCGGGCTGGTCGCCCTGTTCGCGTCGCCGGCATCGCTCGCGGATTTCCCGAAGTTCGTCGCCGCCATGCTGGCCCTGTTCTTCTTCGCCGGCGTCGGCAACGCGTCCACGTTCAAACAGATGCCGATGCTGTTCGCCCCACGCCAGGCCGCGGGCGTGATCGGCTTCACCGCCGCGATCGCCGCGTATGGCCCATTCCTTTTCGGCATGTTGTTCGCCTGGGCCTTCGGCGCTTCCCGCGGGGCGGCGCCGGTCTTCCACGGTCTGACCGTGTTCTTCGCCTTCAACGTGGCACTCAATTGGTGGATGTACGCGCGACGCGGTGCAGCCAACCCCTGCTGAAACACGGAGATTTCCAACATGAATACCCTTACCGCCAATGTCACGCCCGGCCAGCGCAACCGCGCACTGTGGTCGAGCACATTCGCGTTCACCGTCTGCTTCGCGGTGTGGACGATCTTTTCGATCATCGGCATCCAGATCAAGAAAGACCTGGGCCTGAACGACACCCAGTTCGGCCTGCTGGCCGCCACGCCCATCCTCACCGGCTCGCTCGTCCGCCTGTTTCTGGGGGTCTGGACCGAACAATTCGGCGGCCGGGTCGTCTTCAGCCTGGTCATGCTCTGCGGCGCGCTGGCCACCTGGATGCTGACCTACGCGCACACCTACGTGCAATTCCTACTGGCCGCCCTGGCCGTGGGCGTGGCCGGCGGTTCGTTCGCGGTTGGCGTGGCCTATGTGTCGAAGTGGTTTCCACAGGAAAAACAGGGCACCGCGCTGGGGATTTTCGGCGCCGGCAACGTCGGCGCGGCCGTGACCAAGCTGCTCGCGCCGATGGTGATGGTGGCCTACGGCTGGCAAGGCGTGGCCCGCTTCTGGGCGGCCGGCCTCGCGTTGACCGCGATCTTCTACTTCGTGTTCGCCAAGGACGACCCGGGCCTGACCCGGCGCAAGGCCGAAGGCGTCAAGCCGGTGCCTTTCGCGGTGCAGATGCGCCCCTTGCGCAACATCCAGGTCTGGCGCTTCTCGCTGTATTACTTCTTCGTGTTCGGCGCGTTCGTCGCGCTGGCGCTGTGGCTGCCGAGTTATCTCATCGGCGCTTACGGGCTGAACGTCAAGACCGCGGGCACCATCGCCGCCTTCTATTCGATCCCGGCCAGCCTGTTCCGGATCGTCGGCGGCTGGCTGTCGGACAAGATCGGCGCGCGGCGCGTCATGTACTGGACGTTGGGCGTATCGGCGGCCTGCACGTTCCTGCTCTCCTATCCGCCCACCCGCTACATCGTGGATGGCGCCCAGGGGCCGATCGAGTTCCGCCTGGCGATGGGCGTGGTGCCCTTCACGATCCTGGTCTTCATCCTGGGTTTCTTCATGTCGCTGGGCAAGGCGGCGGTGTACAAGCACATCCCCGCCTACTACCCGGACAACGTGGGTTCCGTGGGCGGCGTGGTCGGCATGATCGGCGGATTTGGCGGCTTCCTCCTGCCCATCATGTTCGGCGCGATAAACGATGCGATAGGTATCTGGTCGAGCTGCTTCATGCTGCTGTTCGTGCTGGTCAGCGCGTCGCTGGCATGGATGCATTTCGCCATTCGCCGCATGGACCTCGCGCGTCACCCGCACATCGCCAGGGACACCGATCTGCCCGAAATCATGCAGGCCGCGCGGAAGACGCCCTGACATGCGGGGGCCGCAGCTCGACGCCGACCAGGCCCTCGCGCGGCTGCGCGAGGGCAACCGGCGCTTCGTCGACCACGTCGTCAGCCTGGAGGCGCTACTCAGCCACACCCGCCGCGACGAGCATGCGCGGGTGCAGCGCCCCTTCGCGGTCGTCCTGGGCTGCTCAGATTCGCGCGCGCCGGCCGAGTTCGTCCTGGACCAGGGGCTGGGCGACCTGTTCGTGATCCGGGTCGCCGGCAACATCGCCGCGCCGTCCCAGGTGGGCAGCATCGAGTTCGCGGTCGAGCAGTACGGTATCGCGCTGGTGGTCGTGCTCGGCCACTCCAACTGCGGGGCGGTGCGCGCGACGCTGAACCATTGCCTGACCCCGGCCGACACCAGCCCGGCCCTGCGCACGATCGTGGATCGCATCGCGCCCGGCGTCCGGCCGGTCATCGACGACTGCGCGGGAGCGGCGAACGATGCGTGCATGCGACAGGCGATCCGTGCCAATGTGCGCGCCACCATGCGGAGTCTTCTCAGCCATTCCGACTATCTGCGTTACGCCCAACGCCAGGGCGGCCTGCGCATCGTCGGGGCGGATTACGAGCTTGCCACCGGCGCGGTCGATTTCTTCACTTGCGAGGACCCGCACGAATGATACGGCGCTGATCGTGGATGCCGGCCCGCCTGGCCGGCCATTCCCGCCGCCACGGTGGCGACAGCCAAGGCACGCGGGCCAGGCTTCGTCCCGGCCCATGCGGTTCGACATTCCCCACCCACCCGTTTTCCAGGAGTATCGATGAAACGCTCGCTCAAACGTCTCGTGGCCGGTATGGCCACCTATGCCTGCCTGGTCATGGGATACGCCCATGCGCAACAAACCACCCAGGTGGAATCCGGCAGCGCGCGGCTCGCGGTGGCCGCGAACTTCGCCGAACCGGCCCGCCGCTTCGCCGACGACTACCGGCGCCAGACCGGCCACCGCATCGAAATCAGCAGCGCCTCCTCCGGCAAGCTGTATGCGCAGATCAAGCATGGCGCTCCGTTCGACGCCTTCCTCTCGGCCGACGACACCACCCCGCGCAGACTGGTGGACGAAGGGCTGGCGGTCCGCGACACCCTGTTCGACTACGCCGTGGGACGGCTGATGCTCTGGAGCCGCGACCCCGCGGCCTTTCGCGACGGCGAGGCGACGCTGCGCCAGGGCGACATCGCCCGGCTGGCCATCGCCAACCCGGAACTCGCGCCCTACGGCGCCGCCGCGCGCGAGTCGCTGCGCCACATCGGCCGCTGGGAGGCGCTGAAGCCGAAGCTGGTCATGGGCGAAAACATCGGGCAGACCATGCAGTACCTGACCAGCGGCGCGGCGCCGCTTGGCCTGGTGCCTCGCTCCATGGTGCTGGAAGCGCAACGCACCCAACCTGGTTCGAGCTGGCTGGTGCCCGCCGACTGGCACGCGCCGATCGTGCAGAGCGCCGTACTGCTGACGCGTGGACGCGACAATCCGGCCGCGCGCGGTTTTCTGCATCACCTGCGCAGCCCGGCCGTGCAACGGCAGATCGTGCTGCTGGGGTACGACAGCCCGGCGCAGCCGCCCCAGCCGGACGCCAAGACCCCGTAATGAAACGACACGGAAGAAGCCCCGGGGCGTGCATCCGGGGCTTCGCAAATTAGCGCTCCAGGCTCAGCCCGGCGACGCCGCCCGGCTTACGTCCGGGCCAGGGCCACCAGCCGCCCGCCGGTATTCACGGCGAGGAAGCGCGCGATGTGACCGCCCTTGATCTGCTCGACCATCATCCGCAACGGCTGGACGGCCTCGTCGGCATTGGGCGCGTGGCCGCCGCGGCCTTCCATCGCGGCGACGAACAGGATGCGCCAGTCCGGGGCGATCCCGCGCGACTCCTCCAGAAGCGCCTGAAAGGAGGCGATCTCCTCCGGCCGCTTGTCCACGCAAACCACCGGCGCAAGCGCGCCGCCCTCTCCGCGTTCGAAGGCGCTTCGCGCCTCGGCGCCGGCATCGGCGGGGCATTCAGCGCGGGTGAACACCAGTAGCAGCCTCTGCGGTTCGGGCCGCGCCCGGGCGCTGGCCAGGAGATCGTCGAAATGATCCATCACGGGTAAACAGTGGGGAGGTTCGCAGTCTATCCACGGCGAGTACATCCCTGTTTGACCTTTATCAATGCGGCCCATGATGACGCTCCCGAAGATTGAAGCTCCCGATCCTTCATCGACCGACATGAATCCATCGCCCTCCCCCTCGACGCCCACCGCCGCCACGCTCGCCGGATTGCGCGAGCTGCTCCGGCGCATGGACCCGGACGCCGAAGTGCTCATCGACGAATACAGCGGCGAAGTGCTCGTGCGCGGCGACATCGACCGTGAGCGGCTGGACGCGGCCATCCGCGAGGCCGGCCTGTCCATGCGGGTGGCCGCGCCCGGCGGCGAGCGTTGCTGCGGCAGCTGCGGTTGTGGCTGACCGGCCGCGTCTTTCCCCTGCCGATGACCACTCCGCATGCATGAGGCCATCATGACGACAGCAGACAAGGCAGTCTCCCGGCTGTCGCGCATCCTGACACTGGGCGGCGGCCGCCGCGCGCTGTATCCGCCGCCACGCGATTTCGGCGAATTGAACGACGCCCAATTCAAGGCGGCGATCCACACCAGCAATGGCGACCCGATTCCCGCGCGGCTGGCATTGCATTTCGATGTCCCCGCGCGCTACCGGGGCAGCTTCTGCCACCCTCCCCCCGCCATCGGCGAGGAGGACGCCAATCCCGCCGCGCTCTACCGCGATCGGCTGATCCGCGAGCTTGGCCTGGTCGCCAGCCTGTTCGACCGCGACCGCGACGTGGTGCGGGTCAATCTCGCGCCGGGAATGACGCGCTGGATGACGCCGGCCCAGGTCGAGGAATTGCTCGACAGTCTGTTCCACCAGTTGCACCTGCATCGCCGTGGCGACCTCGACCTCGCCATGACGCTCGACGGCGAGACGCGCGCCGTCCGCGTCAACGAATGGGCCGCGCTGGGTTTCAATCGCATCGGCATCGGCCTTGGCGCCCTGGCCAGCCATGCCAACGCGGCGCACCTGCGCGAGGCCGTTGCCCGGCAACTGGATACCGCGCGGCAGGCCGGATTCGCCAACATCCGCATGGAAGTGCCTTATGCGATGCCCGGGCAGGACGACGCGACGTTCGCCGCCCTGCTCGACGCGGTGATCGCGGCCAGACCCGAACGCGTGGTGCTGCGTTATTGCGGGGAGCCGAAAAACCGAAACAGCGAAAAGGAAAGTGACGCGCGGCACAGGCAGCACGCACGGCTGCTCTGCGCGGCCGCGGACAGACTGGGCGAGGCCGGCTACCACCATGTGGGCGGGGAGCTCTTCGCCCTGGAAGACGACCCGCTGCTGAGGGCGCAGCGCTCGGGGCATATCCATCGCGACGTGCTCGGCTTCGGCGCGCACGGCACCACGCATCTGGTCGGCTTCGGCGTCGGCGCCATCAGCCAGCTTGGCAGGTGCTACGCGCAGAACCCCGAGGATCCGGCCGACTGGGAGCGCCGCATCGACAGCGCCAGCCGCGCGGTGGCGCGCGGGCTCGTGCTGAACGAGGAGGACCAGTTGCGCGCGCGGATATTCCAGCAAATCATGTGTCACGGGTACATCGACGCGGATCGCCTCGAACACTGGTACCACATCGAATTCCGCCGCTATTTCGACGGGGAATTGACCCGGCTGGCGCCTCTATTCGTGGATGGCTCGCTCGCCTGGGCGGGGAACCGAATCGTTCTCGACCCCATCGCGCGGCTGGCCTCGAGCGCGATTGCCAGCCTATTTGACCCGCACACGTTATCCTAGACGCCTTCGAACCCGCCGCGCGCGCCTCCCCTTCCCCCGCATGTTCCCGGCCTTATCGCCCGCCGGCACCCGGTGCCCGAACCCCGCCGCCGCCGATGACGGCGACGAATTCACGTTCTGCTCGACCTGCGCGTTTTCCCAGGCATGCCTGTCGGAGGGCTACGCCAAGCAGGATCTGGCGGCATTGCACGTGCTGGTCGATCACATTGGCCCTTACCACGCCGGGCAGTACATATTCCGGGAAGGCGACACCTTCAATGCGATTTCCGCGGTGCGCGCCGGGGCTGTCAAGACCTTCATCGTCGACCCGGCGGGGAACGAACAGGTGCTGGGCTTCTATCTACCCGGCGAGGTGATCGGCCTGAACGCGATCCACGCCGCCCGGTTTCCCTGCAACGCGGTCGCCCTGGACACGGTGACGCTCTGCCGGTTCTCGTTTCCGCAACTCGCCACGCTGGCGGCGAAGATGCCGGGCCTGCAACAGCACCTGTTCAAGCTGCTCAGCATGGACATCGGCAAATCATCGATGCTGGCGGTCGATTCCCTGGCCGAGGTGCGGATGGCCGCGTTCCTCGTGGTGCTGTCGCGACGCTATCTCGCGCGCGGATTCTCGGCCCACCGCTTCAACCTCGCCATGACGCGTGCGGATATCGCCAACTATCTGCGGATCGCGCCCGAAACCGTGAGCAGGATCATCCGCAAGTTCAGCAACGACGGCCTGATCGAAGTGCATCAGCGCGACGTCCATCTGATGGACATCGCCCGGCTGGAAGCCCTGGCGCGCGCGATCCTCCGGGACTGAAGCCGGCGCAGCGCAAGTTCATCGCGCCGGGGCGCGCGACCGCCCGGCGCGGACGCTCTCGCGCACGTCCACCTCGAACAGGAACGACAGCGCGCCGATATCGACGCGCACCCCTTCCCGGCTGGGCAGCGTGGCCACGTGCGCCTCCACCAGCGCGCGCGGCAGTCGCAGCGACCAGCGCCCGGCCGTCGGGTCGAAGCGGGGCGTGTCGTCGTCGCTCAGGGCCAGCAGGCAGGCCAGTCCGAGCGCACCGGCGCAGGGGGCGAGCGAAACCGGATCGCCCGCCAACAGGGCGGCGAGTTCGCGTTCGTCGATGCGCCAGCGCAAGGCTTTGTCGGTGAGTTGCACTTTCATGGGGGGTCTCCATGCGGGTGATCGCAGTGCCCGGCATCCGCCCCGGCGACGGGCGTCGCCGGCGGACGGTCGGCGTGGTCGGCGTCGCAGAGCGAGCAGCCTTCGCTCCATTCGCTGCTGCCATCGACGTAGTGCTCCTGTTTCCAGATCGGCGAGCGGTGTTTGACGTGCTCGATCACCTCGCGGCAGGCCAGGAACGCTTCGTGGCGGTGCGGGCTGCCGGCGGCCACGACCACCGCGACGTCGCCGACGTCCAGCGCGCCCTTGGCGTGGGCCACGTAGATCCGCATGAGCGGGCCGTGACGCGCGATGGCGGCTTCGGCGGCGGCGCGGAATTGCACCAGCGCCAATGCGTCGAACATGTCGTAGGCGATGCCGGTGCATGCGCGGCCCCGGGTGTGGCGCCTGACCCGCCCCACGAAGAGCGACTGGCCGCCGAAGGCTTCGTCGGTGACGAAATCCAGCGCCTGCGCGGGGTCGGGCCTGGCGGAACTCGCATCCAGCACGTGAACCGAAATACGGGCCTCGGGCATGGCTCAGCCTCCGTTGACCGGCGGCAGGACGGCGAGCGCCCCGTCATGCGGAACGGCATCGTCATCGCGCAGAACGCGGCTGGCATCGGCGAACGCGGACTGGGCCAGGACATCGTGCGCCAAAGGCGGCCAGTGGGCGGCGGCGTATTCCGCCAACGCGGCGCGCACCTCGCCGATGCGCGCGCCGGCGGCGAGCGGCAGGCGCAGGCGCGCGGTGGGCTCCCAACTGCGGAACACGCCGAAGAGTTGCAGTTCGATGGCGTTCATGGCGTCTGGCTCCAAAAAGGATGGCAATGGGTAAGCGGCCACACCGGCGCCAGAACGCCGCTGTCGAACCCTTCGGCGGATTCGGGAAGCTCCAGCCAGGCGTTGGCCAGCGCCAGCGGACGGATGCGGAAGGATTCCTGGCCGTGCAGGGAATGCACGCGCGCCTGCCCGCCGCCATCGATCCCGACATCGGCCTTGTGGTAACGCGTGAAGCCGGGTTTCCCGGCCACCGGCGCGGCCAGCGGCAGCATGAGCGGCCGCTCGGCCGGCATGCCCAGCATGCGGCGCAGCGCCGGTTCGACGAAGAAGCGCAGGCCGACCGCGCTCGACACCGGGTTGCCCGGCAAACCGAAACACAGGGCGCCGCCGGGCAGTTGCGCGAAGAGAAGCGGTTTTCCCGGCCGCATCCTGAGCTTGTGGAAGTGGATGCGCGCGCCCATCGCCACCAACGCATCGGGGATGAAGTCGTAATGCCCCATCGACACCGCGCCGGTGCTGACGATGACCTCGGCCCCCGCCGCCAGCGCGCGCCCGAGCGCCTCGACGAACGCCATGGTCTCGTCGCCCACGGTTTCGCGCAGCACCACCTCGGCGCCGGCCTCGCGCAGCCGAGCCTCCAGGTACGGCCCGTTGGTGTTGCGGATTTCGCCCTCGCGCAAGGGCCGCTCGTCGTCCACCAGCTCGCGGCCGGTGTTGAGCAAGGCCGCGCGGGGGCGGCGCGCCACCGGTACGCGATGCGCCGCCGCGCCGCGCAACAGCATGGCGAGCGCCGGCGTCACCCAGGCGCCCGCGGGGGCGAGGATCGCGCCCGCCGCGACATCCTCGCCGGCTCGGCGCACGTGCTGGCCCTGCGCCACGTCCGCGCACAGTCGGATGGTTCGCGGCACGCCGTCGGCATCGCGGTCGAGCACGTCCACCTGCTCGACCGGAACCACGCTGTCGCACCCGGCCGGGACGCGCGCGCCGGTCATGATTTCGCAGGCGCTGCCGGGGGCGAGCACCGTTGCGCCATCGCCCGCGGCCAGGCGCGCGGACACCGGCAGCGCGGTGCCGGCGGGCACCACGCCGGCCGCCACGCGCAGGCCGAAGCCATCCATCGCGCTGTTGTCGAAGGGCGGCAGGGCGTGGGTCGCGCGCACGTCCTCGGCCAGCACCCGGCCGGGCGCGTCGTCGATGGATACGCACTCGCCCGGCAATGCCCGCGCATGGGCCTCGATCAACGCGCGCGCCTGGTGTACCGGCATCATGGGTGCGGCTCCCCGCGCACCATGGCGATCGCGTGCGCCAGCAGCGGCGCGAGGATATCCATGCCTTGTTTCACCGCGCGCGGGCTGCCGGGCAGCGCGATGACCAGCATGTCTCCCAACAGCACCGCTTCGGCGCGGCTCAGCCATGCCAGCGAGGTGTGCGCAGCACTGGCGCTGCGAAACAGTTCGGCCAACCCCGGTACACGCCGTGTGGCGACATCGACCAGGGCTTCCGGCGTGAGGTCGCGCGCGCCCAGCCCGGTGCCGCCGGTGCACACGACCAGTTGCGTGCCTTCATCACTCAGCCGGGAGAGCAGGGCGCCGAGCGCGCCGCGATCGTCCGGCAGCAGGTGCTGGCCCACCCGAGCGCCCAGCGCGGTGAGCCGCGCCACGGCGAGCGGGCCGGCTTCGTCGGCATAGATCCCGGCGTGGGCGCGGTCGCTCAACGTCACCACGTGCGCGGAAACGTCATCGAGGCGCGGCTCCTTGCGTGGGCGGTAATGGCGTGTTTCCTCTTCCGTGAGCGATTGCGGGCAGATCCACAGGCCCTTCTTTCCGCCTTCCTTGAACAGCAGATGCACGTCATCGATGGTGAGGTCGGGCTTGACCGGCTTGGTGAGGTCGTAGAGCGTCAGCAGCGCGGCGTTGACGCCGGCCAGCGCTTCCATCTCCACGCCGGTGCGGGCAAGGGTGGCCACTTCGCAATACACGCGGATCGCCTGGCGTTCGGCCACCGGGACGCAACGGACATCCACGTACTCCAGCAACAATGGGTGGCACAGCGGCATGAGCGCGCTGGCCTGCTTGGCGCCCTGGAGGCCGGCGACCTCGGCCATCGTCATGGCATCGCCCTTGGGCAGCCGTTTCTCCACGACGAGGGCGAACGCATCGCCGGCCCGCAACTCGCCCACCGCCACCGCGCGGCGCTCGGTCGCGCGCTTGCGGCGCACGTCGGCCATGTGGAATCCGCCGGGCGGGGAGTCGATCTTTTCTTTCATCAGCTTTCAACCTCCAATGGCGGCGAGATGAGGGGTCAGGCCGGTATCGCCGCCATGCAGGCCGTGCCCGATCGCCTTGATGCCGAGCTGGCGGGCGATCGTGGCCCGCAACAGTGGTTGCTGGTCGTCGCGCTGGAGAAGCGGGCGCAGCGGAATCCCCACGTTGCCGAACAGGCAAAGCCGCAGCTCGCCCTGGCTGGTGACGCGCAGGCGGTTGCACCCGGCGCAGAAATCCTTCGAATAGGGCGCGATCACGCCGATGCGCCCGCGATAGCCGGGGTGCGCATATTCGCGGGCGGGGCCGGCCCCCGGCGCGCGCGGACACGGCGACCAGCCGCTGTCGGCCAGGGAATTCTCCAGCGCTTCGGCGCGCAGATGATGGCGCTGGAAGTACTCGGCGTTCTGGCCGGTCTGCATCAGCTCGATGAAGCGGATCGCCACCGGCCGCTCGCGGATGTAATCGAGCCACAGCGGCATCTGGTCGTCGTTCAGGCCCCGCAGCAACACGGCGTTCAATTTCACCGCTGGCGCCGGCAGGGCGAGCGCGCGCTCGATCCCCGCCAGCACCCGGGGCAGGTCGTCGTGCCCGGTGATGGACTGGAAACGGGCGCGAGAAAGCGAATCGACGCTGACGTTGAGATGGGTCAGGCCGGCGCCGCGCCAGTCGTCGATGCGCTTGTCCAGCAGGCATCCGTTGGTCGTGAGCGCCACGGTGTCGATGCCGGGCGTCTCGGCGACGGTGGCGATGATCCGCGTCAGGTCCCGGCGCAGCGACGGCTCGCCGCCGGTCAGGCGCAGCTTGCGCGTCCCCAATGCCGCGAAGGCGCGCAGCAGCCGGGCGATCTCGTCGATTTCCAGTTCGGGCGCCCTACCCTCGATGGCGCGGAAACCGTCCGGCAGGCAATAGCTGCAACGATAGTTGCACGCTTCCAGCAGGGAGAGCCGGAGATAGGAAAACGTCCGCCCGAAGCGGTCGGTCAGCGATGTCATCCACACTCCTTTCCAAACACGGGAGGCGCTGGTGTTTCCCCCGGCACCCAGTGCCCCGCGGGGGCACGACCGCGCGCCATGCCAAGGCGAAGGCGACGCGGTTCGGAGCGCCAACGCGGCAGGGCGCGGCTGGCGGTCGAACGTTACTACAGCGGCCCCGGCCCGGACTTTGACCTACATCAGCGCGACCATTCGAGCTGGAACCATACCTTTCGCGTATCCCGCGCGAAACCATCGCTGCGGTAATCGGCGAGCTTCAGCAGCGCCTGCAACCCGGGGCGCAGCGCCAAGCCGACCGAGGCATCCAGCTCGCGGCCGTAACGCGCGCCGCCATCGGCGCGGAAATCATGCCACGCCAGTTCCCAACGGCCTTTTCTCCCACCCAGTTGGAAACCGCGACGCACGGCGGCGAAACGATCCTCCAGCCCGCCCGGCGGCGTGACCATGAACTTGTCCGCCCAGCCATTGAACGCATGCAGGGTGCCCAGCGGGGCCTGGAACGAACGTTCGTGCCCGCGCCCCAGTTTTTCATAGCCGAGACGGTAAGTGGTGCCGGCATGTTCCAGCCACGGCTCCACCCGCAGGTATCGCGCGCCGCCCACCCGCGCACGGGCATGGCCGCTCTGCCGGGCGCCTTCCACCTCCAGGCCCCATTTCGTGTGCCCGGTAAGCGGCCATGCACCGTTCCAGCGCGCGCCCAGGGTGCGCGACGAAGCACCCGGCACGTCCTTGTCCTCGATCCAGTAACCGTATCCGGCCAGCGTGCCGGCGCGGGCAAGCCCTTGTTCGACCGTGAGCAGACGGCCGTCCAGGCGGCGTTCGCGGGCCAGGGGGGCGATGGCGTTGTCGCCAAACACCCGACGCACGCGATTGAGCCAGATCGCCCGCGCCCGCGTCCGCGCGGTGATGTCGAACTGACCGCCGATGGCATCGAAAGTCTGCTCGTTCTGGCGCCAGCCGACGTTGCCGATGAAGCGTTGGTTGTCCAGCGCCAGGCGCTGCCGCCCCGCGCGCACGCCGCCCCTTGCCCCTTTCCAGCCGACCCACGCCTGGTTCAACTCGAACGCGCGCGCGTCCGGCACCAGAGGATAGGTGGTTTGTCGGTTGGCCCCGGAGTTGAAGCGCCGATTGAGTTCCACCACGCCTTCGGCCTCGGCGAACGCTTCCCAGCCATTCGACAGCCTGGGCGCGAAGCCGGCGCGAAGCCGCAGCGTGTCGGCATTGGCCTGCCTGGCGAACGCCCCGTCGCTGACGAATTCGTGCCGATAGCGCGCGCTCAACGACCATGGATCGGCCGCGGCGGCGGGTTCCGCCGCGCTGGTCGGCCCGCCTGCCAGCGCGCATATGCCCACGACGATGAAGCTCAACGTTTTCATGTATCCCGTCCCTATTTGAACGGGCGAAGTGTGCCGCCGCTCGCGATTGCCTGTCTTTGAGATGTGTCAAGGCGGATGGCATTCATCGCGCCCGGCCGCCGCCCGGGCGGCGGCCCGTCAGCCCGCGCGCTTCTGGCAGACCTCGCAGGCCGGGTCCGCCCGTATCGCCAGGCGGCGGAAATCCGCCGTCGAGAGATCGACGTGCAACAACGTGCCGGCCAGCGATGCGCCGACCCCCAGCAGCAGCTTGAGGACTTCGGTCGCCTGCAACAGGCCGATGGTGCCCGGCACCACGCCCAGCACGCCCGCCTCGGCGCAGTTGGGCAACGGGGCCACGCCCGGCCGCTCGGGGAAAAGGCAGTTGTAGCAGGGCATCTCCGGCGCATCCGCCGCCGGGTGGAAAACGCCGACCTGTCCTTCGAACCCCTGCACCGCGCCATAGACCAGCGGCACCGCGCGCCGCACGCAGCCACGGTTGAGGAGGTAGCGCGTGGCGAGGTTGTCCGAGCCATCCACCGCCACGTCCACCCCGTCGAGGAGCGCTTCGATGGTCGATTCGTCGAGCCGCCCGACCACCGGCTCGACCGCGATCGCGGGATTCAGCGCGCACAGCGTCTCCAGCGCCGAATCGACTTTCCGCATGCCGATCCGCGCTTCGGCGTGCAGCACCTGGCGCTGCAAATTACTGCGCTCGACCCGATCGTCATCGACCAGCCTGATCCGCCCGACGCCAGCCGCCGCGAGATACAGCGCGATGGGCGAGCCCAGCCCACCCGCGCCGACGATGAGCACGCGGGCGTCCTCCAGCTTGCGCTGCCCCGCGATCCCCACCTCGGGCAGCTTGATCTGGCGCGAATAACGATCCGCCCAGGCCGGATCCAGGCCGCCACTCTCGACCGGCAGCCCCGCCGCGCGCCAGGCCGCCATGCCACCCTCGACGGAAGCCACATCGCTAAAGCCCTCGGCCAGCAGGATGCCCGCCGCCGCCCGCGACCGCGCGCCGGAGGCGCAGATCAGCATGAGAGCGGCATCGGGCCGGCACGCCGCCAGCCCGGGGTGCCGCGACAGCGACGGCGGCGGGATTCTCCAGGCATCGGGGGCCACGCCCAGCGCCTGCTCGTGCGGCTCGCGCACATCGATGATGCGTGCCTCGCCGCGCGCCAATCGCGCCCACGCATCGCGCGCGGAAATCGAACGGATGCTCACAAGCGGGCCTCCCGGGACATTTCGCGTCCAGCATCGACGCGCGGTGATTGGTGCATTGCGTAACCCATCTACGTATCGGCGTCGCCAGGCCGGCGACCGGCGCGCGCACCGCGTTGGTCGGCGGCCCGGGCGTCCTCCGCCCCGCCCGCTCACCGGCGGGAGGCGGGCACCTTACCACCGAACGTCGCGGCGCCGGCATCCGCCCCGGGACGACCGGCGCGCCCCATTGCCGGCGCTTTCATACACCACATGCAATGCTGGCGTTCCCGCTTTGGAGCCCGCCATGAACATCCACGCCCTTGGCGCACACGCCGCCGCCCGCCCGCTGGAGCCGATGCGCATCGAGCGCCGCGCCGTGGGCCCGCGCGACGTGCAAATCGACATCGCCCACTGCGGCATCTGCCATTCCGACCTGCACACCGTGCGCTCGGAATGGGCCGGCACCCGCTACCCCTGCGTGCCGGGGCATGAAATCGTCGGCCGGGTGAGCGCGGTCGGCGCCGGGGTCGAGCGCTTCCGGCCCGGCGACCTGGCCGGCGTCGGCTGCATGGTCGACAGTTGCGGCCAGTGCGACGCCTGCGGCGAAGGGCTGGAGCAGTATTGCGAACACGGCTTCACCGGCACTTACAACGGGCCTTGCGCCGAAGCGCCGGGCCACACGCTGGGCGGTTATTCCGAGCGCATCGTGGTCGACGAACGGTTCGTACTGCGCATCCGTCACCCCGAGGCGCAGTTGGCGGCGGTAGCGCCGCTGCTATGCGCGGGGATCACCACCTGGTCGCCACTGCGCCATTGGCGGGCCGGGCCGGGCAAGACCGTGGGCATCGTCGGCATTGGCGGGCTGGGCCACATGGGGGTGAAACTGGCCGCGGCGCTCGGCGCGCGCGTGGTGGCCTTCACCACCTCGGAATCCAAGCGCCAAGACGCCCTCGCGCTCGGCGCGCACGAAGTGGTGGTCTCGCGCAACGCCGCCGAAATGAAGGCGCAGGCCGACCGCTTCGACATCGTGCTCGATACCGTCGCCGCCAGCCATTCGCTCGACGATTACACCCGCCTGCTGAAACGCGACGGCCAACTGGTGCTGGTCGGCATACCCGAGCATCCGCACCCGGCGCCGAACATCGCCGCGCTGATCTTCAAGCGCCGGGCGATCGCCGGTTCGCTCATCGGCGGCATCGCCGAGACCCAGGAGATGCTGGATTTCTGCGCCCGCCACGGGATCGTCGCCGACATCAAGCCGATCCGCGCCGACCAGATCGAACACGCCTACGCGCGGATGCTGCGCAGCGACGTGAAATACCGTTTCGTGGTCGATTGCGCCACGCTCGCCGGCTGACCCCGGCCCCGGCTATGGTGAGCGTTGCCCGCGGCCTTTATACTGCCGGGCTGGAGGCGGCCAACCGGGTCGTCCGGGGCATTAGCACGTGAACAAGCACGATTCCGTCTTCCTGAAAAAATTCTCCACGGTCATCGCCTTCCTGGTCGTGGTGACGATCGGCCTAATCTTCTTGGCACGCCACATCAACAAGCTGCTGCCGGCGGAAATGACCCCGCAGGCGCAGGCCCAGACCGATGCCCGTATCACCCCGGTCGGCGCGGTCTACGTCGGCGCCGAGGGCATGGCCCGGGCGCTGGCCGCCGATGCCGCGCGCGCGGCCGCCGTCACCTCGCAGGCGGCCTACGGCGGCACCCTGGACGGCAAGGTGATCTACGACAGCCTGTGCACCGGCTGCCATACCTCGGGCGCCGGCGGCGCACCGAAGCTCGATGCCGCCGGGATCGGCGCGCGCCTGGCGCAGCAGGGCCTGGACGAACTGGTGAAAAAGGCCATCGGTGGCTTCACCGGCAGCACCGGCGTGATGCCCGCCAAGGGCGGCAACCCGGCACTGACCGACGAACAGGTGCAAAAGACCGTCGAATGGATGGTCGAGCAAAGCAAGTAAACCGCCGCATCGCGATGACGCCGCCTTCGGGCGGCGTTTTCGTTTTCGCCCGCGACGCGCCCACCGCCGCTGGAACACCTACCTCCCTTTCGCCCCCAGCCCGCCATGCGCCCGATCCGTCCATTCGTCCCGCCGCTCCTCGCCGCCCTGCTCGCCGGCTGCCTTTCCTCCCCGCCGCCGGCCGCGCCCGCCGCGCTCGCCATCGGCGCGGTGCAGGGAGCCGGCCCGCGAAGCCCGCTGACCGGCCGCGAAGTGCGGGTTGCCGGCGTGATCACCGCAGACTTCTCCCCTGGCCTCGGCCTCCTCGCATTGCAGGATGACGGCGATGGCGACGACGCCACTTCCGACGCCCTGTTCCTCGCCGGCGCGCCGGCCGGCCTGAAGCCTGGCGACGCCCTGTCGGTGCGCGGGGTCGTGGTCGAACTCGACAGCGGCCGCGAAACCACCGTCACCGCGCTCCGGGTGATCGAAGCGCGCGCCCTGCCGCCGCGCCCGCTGCCGGCGGCAAGGCCACTGGCCGCCGCGCCGGCCAGTCCCGCCGGCTGGGAATCGCTGGAAGCGATGCGGGTCGGCGTGCCGGTGGCGCTGACGCTCACCGGCACCCGGAACGCCGCGCGCTTCGGCGAATGGCAGGCAAGTACCGACGGCCGGCTGTGGACGCCCACCGAGATCGCCCGACCCGGCCCGGCGGCTGCCGCACTTGGCCGCCGCAACCACGCCCGCACCCTGTGGCTCGACGACGGCCACGCCCGCGCGCGCGCCGGCACCGCGATGAGCCGCGAAATCCCGCGCACCGGCAGCGTGCTGAGCGGCGTGGAAGGCATCGTCGATCAACGCTTTGGCCGCTACCGGCTGCAACTGGCGGCCATGCCGCGCGTGGCAGCCGCCGCGCGGCCGGCCCCGCCCGCCCGCGCCGGCGACCTGCGCATCGTCGCCTTCAACCTGCAAAACCTGTTCAACGGCGATGGAAAAGGCGGCGGCTTCCCAACCGCGCGCGGGGCCGCGACGCAAGCCGACTACCTGCGCCAGCGCGCCCGGCACGTCGCCGTACTGGCCGCGCTGGATGCCGACATCGTCGCCCTGATGGAGCTGGAGAACGACGGCCAGGACGCGCTGTCGTCGGAATCGCAACTGCTGGCCGCGCTCAACCTCGCCCACGGCGGCGATTGGAAAGCGGTGCCAGTGCCGGCCAATGCCAGCACCGACGCGATCCGCGTCGGCATCGTCTACCGCGCCTCGAAAGTACGCCTGCTGGGCGCCGCCGACACCCTCGATGACGACACCTTCGCCACGCGCAACCGCCCGCCGCTGGCCGCGCGCTTCCGCGCCGGGGCCGGGCCGGCCTTCGCGGTGATCGCCAACCACCTGAAATCCAAGGGCTGCCGCGACGCGAAAGGCGCCGACGCCGACCAGCGCGACGGCCAATCCTGCTGGAGCGCCACCCGCCTGGACGCCGTGCAAAAACTCGACCGCTGGTATCGCCAGCGCTTCGCCACGATGCCGGCATTGATGCTGGGCGACTTCAACGCCTACGCCATGGAAGACCCGCCGCGATGGCTGCGCGACGCCGGCTGGCGCGACGCCTTCGCCGACACCGACACCGACAAACCCTACTCCTACGTCTACGACGGCCAGGCCGGCCGCCTCGACCACGCCTTCCTCAATGCCGCGATGGCGGCGCGGCTGGCCGCCGCCACCGAATGGCACATCAACGCCGACGAACCCGACCTCGCGCCCGCGGCCGACGCGCCGGCCGCGCCCTGGCGCAGCGCCGACCACGATCCACTGGCGATCGACCTGCGCCTCGGCGCGCGGCGAAAGACCCACCCCCGTGGCGATTAAAATGCGCGCATGAATCCCCCCGCATTCCCCACCCAGGACACCCCACTCACGCTCCCCGGCCCCACCGGCCCGCTGGAAACGGTGGTGGAACTTCCCGATGCCGGCGGCACGCCGCAGCCAGTCGTCGCCATCGTCTGCCATCCTCTGCCCACCGAGGGCGGCACGATGAACAACAAAGTGGTGACGATGACCGCACGCGCGCTCCGCGAGCTGGGCGTGACCACCGTACGTTTCAATTTCCGCGGCACCGGCCACTCCGCCGGCGAATTCGACGAAGGCGTGGGCGAACAGGCCGACTTGCGCGCGGTGGCCGCCTGGGTGCGCGCCGAGCGCCCGGAAGCGCTGCTGTGGCTGGCTGGCTTCAGCTTTGGCGCGTTCGTGTCCATCCGCGCATCCGCCACGCTCGAACCGGCCGCGCTGATCTCGCTGGCGCCCCCGGCCGGACGCTGGGATTTCGATGACGCCGCGCCGCCCATGCCGTGGCTGGTGGTCCAGGGCGAAGAGGACGAAATCGTCGACCCCAACGCCGTCTATCACTGGCTGGAACGGCTCGACGCTCCGCGACTGACCCTGGTGAAAATGCCCGGCTGCTCGCATTTCTTCCACGGCAAGCTGGTCGATCTGCGCGGCGTGGTGAAGAACACCGCCCGGCACTGGCTGCCGAATCCGCCGCGGGAGACCACCCCCCCACCCTCCGCCGAACCCGCCGAATGAACCCCGCGCCCGGTACAGCCTATGCCGCCGGCGTCGAACGCGGCGACTGGCGGGACGACCCCGCCCAACGCGCGGCGATGGCCGAACTCGACCGCCTGCATGCGGCCCTGTCCGCCCCGGCGGAGCCGCCCGGCCTGCTCGGCCGGCTGCTCGGCCGGCACGCCCCGCCGCCGCCGCGCGGCCTGTACCTGTGGGGCGGCGTTGGCCGCGGCAAGACCTTCATGGTCGATCTGTTCTTCGACTCGCTGGATTTCCCGGAAAAACGCCGCGCCCACTTCCATCGCTTCATGCGCGACATGCACGCCCGCCTGAAAGCGCACGCCGGCGAACGCGACCCGCTGGCCGCCATCGCCCGGGAATGGCGGCGCGACATGCGGGTGCTGGTGCTGGACGAATTCTTCGTCACCGACATCGGCGACGCCATGCTGCTCGGCCGGCTGCTGGAGCGCCTGTTCGCCGAAGGCGTGGTGCTGGTGACGACCTCCAACACCGCGCCGGCCAATCTGTACAAGGACGGTCTCCAGCGCGCGCGCTTCCTGCCGGCCATCGCCCTCATCCAACAGCACTGCGTAGTGATGGAGATCGAATCCAGCACCGATTACCGCCTGCGCGAACTGACCCGCTCGCCGGTGTATTTCTCCCCGGCCGGCGCTGCCGCCGACGCCTGGCTCCAGCAACGCTGGCAGACCCTCACCCACGCACCGGCGCGGCCCGGCGCGCTGGATATCGATGGCCGCGCGATCCCCGTGCGCGCCCGCCACCACGGCTTCGTCTGGTTCGATTTCGGCGCCCTTTGCGAAGGCCCGCGCGCCGCCGCCGATTACATCGAGATCGCCAGCGAATTCCACACCGTCCTGCTCGGCGGCATTCCGCGCTTCGAAGGCGCCAACGATGACGCCGCGCGCCGCTTCGTCACCGCCATCGACGAGTTCTACGACCGCCACGTCAACCTGATCGCCGCCGCCGACGCCGCGCCAGTCGATCTCTACCACGGCGAACGCCTGGCGCACGCCTTCGAACGCACCGCCTCGCGGCTCATCGAGATGCAAAGCGCCGAGTATCTCGCGCGCGAGCACCTGACCTAGACCGGCCCCGCGCCATCGCGCCCCGGCCCATTCCAAGGCGGCGCGGCAATCTGGTTTAGCATCGTTTCCAACCAACTCACGGGAAAACGAGATGCGCCTTTCACTACTCGCCACCGTTTTAACCGCCACGCTGCTGCCCGCCCCCCAAGTCAGCGCCCAGGGCAGGCCGGAAGTCGATGCCGCCGCCAGACGCCTGCAAAACGACGTCATCGCCTGGCGACGCGATTTCCACCAGTTCCCCGAGCTTTCCAACCGCGAAGAACGCACCGCGGCGAAAGTGGCCGCGCACCTGCGCAAACTGGGCCTGAAGCCGCAGACCGGCATCGCCCACCACGGCGTCGTCGCCCTCATCGAAGGCGGCAAGCCCGGGCCCAGGCTCGCCTTGCGCGCCGACATGGACGCGCTACCCGTTACCGAACAAGTCGATCTGCCGTTCGCCTCGAAAGTCACCACCACCTTCAACGGCCAGCGGACCGGGGTGATGCACGCCTGCGGCCACGATGCCCATACCGCGATCCTGATGGGCGTGGCCGAAGCGCTGGTGGCGATGAAAAAAGACCTGCCCGGGCAGGTGATGCTGATCTTTCAGCCGGCCGAGGAAGGCGCGCCGCCACCCGAGGCGGGCGGCGCCTCGCTGATGCTGAAGGAAGGCTTGTTCCGCGATTTCAAGCCCGAAGCGGTATTCGGCCTGCACGTGTTCTCCACCCTGCCGGCCGGCACCCTCGGCATCCGCCAGGGGCCGCTGATGGCGGCCAGCGATTATTTCAGCATCGAGGTACAGGGCCGGCAGACCCACGGCTCCCGGCCCTGGGGCGGCATCGACCCGATCGCCGCCAGCGCCGATCTGGTCGGCACGCTGCAAACCGTCATCAGCCGCCGTACCGATATCACCAAACTGCCGGCGGTGGTCACGGTCGGCACCATCCAGGGCGGCATCCGCTACAACATCATCCCCGATTCGGTGCGGATGGAAGGCACCCTGCGCACCTTCGACGACGCCATGCGCGCCGGCATCGTCAAGGACATGCGCAACGTGGTCGAACACAGCGCCGCCGCCCACGGCGCCAAGGCGCGTCTGGACATCGGCGATGAAACCGGCAACCCCGTCACCTATAACGACCCAGCGCTCACCGCGCGCATGCTCCCCAGCCTGAAAGCGGTGGCCGGCGACGGCAAGGTCATCGAACCGCCGCTGCAAATGGGCGCGGAGGACTTCAGCTACTACGCCAAGGAAGTGCCGGGCGTGTTCTTCTTCGTCGGCGCCACCGAGACCGGCATCGACCCGGCCAGCGCGCCCTCCAACCATTCGCCGCTGTTCAAGCTCGACGAATCCGCGCTCGACATCGGCCTGCGCGCGATGCTGCAAATGTCGCTGGACTACCTGCACGGCGGCGCGAAGGATTGAGCGATGCGCGATGGCAGACTCCGCATTCGGGTGATCGACCGCCAAACCGGCGCGCTTCCACCCGAAGCGGAGCGCCGTAGCGCCGCACCCGGCTTGCCGCTGCCGCCGGCGCGGGTCCAGCCAGCCGGTTCATCCAGCGCGTCACGCCATCCATCCGTTACCTGAATCGGTCAGACGCCGCACCACTTCACCCCGCACGCAGGAAATCCACGAACGCGCGCAGCTTCAGCGGCAGGTGTTCGCGCGCCGGGTAATAGACGAAAAGCTGCTCGGGCGGGGCGGCGAAATCCGCCAGAACCTGGCGTAGCCGGCCCTCGGCCAGGTGTTCACGCACGGTGTTCTCGAATTGCAGCGCCAGCCCCGCTCCCGTCAGCGCCGCTTGCTGGGACAGGCGGTTGTCGTTGACCACCAGGCGACCCGGCACGTCCATTCGGAACTCGCGACCTTCGGCATCACCAAACAGCCACGGCATGATCCGCTGGCTGCCGGGGAGGCGGAAACGGATGCACTCGTGCACGGTCAGATCGGCGGGCGTCCGCGGCGGACGGTGGCGGGCGAGGTAATCCGGTGCGCCGACCACGACCAGCCGCTGTGGCGGCCCCACCGGCAACGCCACCATGTCCAGCGCCAATGTCTCACCCAGACGGATGCCGGCATCGAAGCCGCCGGCCACCAAGTCGGCCAAGGTGTCGTCGGCATGGAGATCCAGTTCGATTTTCGGATGGCGAGCCAGGAATTCCGCCAACACCGGCTCGATCAGCAGACCGATCGCCAGCCGCGAGGCATTGATCCGCAAGCATCCGGCCGGTTCGCCACGGCGTTCGGCCAGCGCCTCGAACGCGGCTTCCAACATCGCCAGCGCCGGCGCGACCTGGGCTAGGAAGCGTTCGCCCTCCTCGGTCAGCCCGACCCGCCGCGTGGTGCGGTTGAACAGGCGCACGCGGGTATCGGCTTCGAGCGCCCGCACCGATTGCGACAGCGCCGAGGCCGAAACGCCCAATACGCCGGCCGCGCGGCTGAAGCTGCCGTGGCAGGCGACGGCGGCGAAAGCGGTGAGGGCGGAAAAACGGGCCGCACTCATCGTGAAGTTTCACTTCAATAGGTATTCGTATCTTGCCGGTTTTTCATCGCAATCAATGCACTCATGCTGTTCGCATCGCTCGGCCGGGACATTCCATGCGTCGCTTGATTCCTGCTTTGCTCTGCCTGCCCGGCCTCTCCGCCGCCACGCCGCCGCGCATCCTGGTTCACGGCGATTCCGACCGTTGGAGCCGGATGCCGGCGGCCAGCGGCTTGCCCACCATCCGCTACCCGATGTCTCGCGTAGTGCTGGTCGCGCCGCCGGCGCTGGGCGGCATGCGCCGCTCCCCGATCGGCGCGCGATTCGATGCGCAATCGCTGCGCAAAAGGACAACGCCATGACCCGCACACCGATCACCATGGAAGCCGGCTTGCAACGCATCGAAACCCTGCTGGGCAAGGACAGCCGCGCATCGATGGAACGCGCCGCCCACGACACCCCACTGACCGCGCGGGCCGAGGCCATCGCCGTGGGCGAAATCTATGGCGAACACGGCACGCTCGATCTCAAGACTCGGGAACTCGTCACCGTCGCCGTGCTGGCCGCGCGCGGCGATGCCGCCCCGCAGTTGCGCGTACACCTGCAAGGCGCGCGCAACGCCGGGGCCAGCCGCGCCGAAATCTTCGCCACGCTCGACCAGTTGCATCCCTATACCGGCCTGCCGGTGGCGTTGAACGCCATCCGCGTGGCCCGGGAATTTTTCGACCAAGCAGGAGACGCCCGATGAAAACCCGCACCCTCGGCCCCGCCGGCCCGGCAGTCTCCATGCAGGGCCTCGGCTGCATGGGCATGAGCGACTTCTACGCTGGCCGCGAGGATGAAACCGAATCGATCACCACCATCCATCGCGCGCTCGAACTGGGTGTGACTCTGTTCGACACCGCCGACATGTACGGCCCGCACACCAACGAAACGTTGCTGGGCCGCGCCTTGAAGGGACGACGCGAGCATGCCTTCGTCGCCACCAAGTTCGGCATCATCCGCGACCCGGCGAACCCGGCGGCGCGCGGCATAGATGGCCGGCCGGAATACGTGCGCGCCTCGGTGGAAGGCAGCCTGAAGCGGCTCGGCACCGGCCACATCGACCTGTATTACCAGCATCGGATCGACCCCAGGACGCCCATCGAGGAAACCGTCGGCGCGATGGCCGATTTGGTGCGCGCCGGCAAGGTGCGCTGGATCGGCCTGTCCGAAGTGTCCGCCGATACCCTCCGTCGCGCCCATGCCGTGCATCCGATCACCGCCGTGCAGACCGAATACTCGTTGTGGACGCGCGAGGTGGAAACCCATGGCGTACTCGACGCCTGCCGCGAACTCGGCATCGGCTTCGTCGCCTACAGCCCGCTCGGGCGCGGCTTCCTGACCGGCAAGTTCCGCGCGCCGGACGACTTCGACGCCGACGACTACCGTCGCACCAGCCCGCGTTTCCAGGGCGATAATTTCGCGCGCAATCTCACCCTGGTCGATACGGTCAAGACCATCGCCGACGACTTGGGCGTGACGCCCGGACAACTCGCACTGGCCTGGGTACTGGCGCGCGATCCGCATCTCGTCGCCATCCCCGGCACCAAACGGCGCAAGTATTTGGAAGAAAACCTCGCAGCCACGGAAGTGACGTTGAGCGCCCAAGACATGAATCGCATCGAAGCGGCCTTTCCACTGGATGCGGCAGCCGGCGCGCGCTATCCAGAGGCGGCCAGCTCGAATCGCTGAAGCCCTCGCCACACCCGCGGCGACAACCACGCCCCGCCACCCGCGCTCGCCGATAATGCCGCCATGAGCACCGCCCACAACTCGCCCGACACCAGCCAGCTTGGCCGGGAAACCGCCTATCCCGAGCATTACGACGCCCGCCTGCTGTTTCCCATCCCGCGCGCGCGGGGTCGCGCCGCGCTGGGCATCGACGGCGCTCCGCCCTTCGTCGGGTTCGATGCCTGGAACGCCTACGAACTGAGCTGGCTGGACGCACGCGGCAAACCACGGGTGGCGGTGGCGCGCTTCACGGTGCCGGCCGACTCGCCGAACCTGATCGAATCGAAATCCTTCAAGCTCTATCTCAATTCGTTCAACCGCGAGCGGGTGGAAGACGACACCGCACTGCGCGCGCGCATCGAAACCGATCTGTCGACCGCCGCCGCCGCGCCGGTGACGATGCATCCGGCGCTGCCGCCGATGGGCGAGGCCGGCGGCGAATGCATCGACGGCCTCGATATCGCCATCGACGACTACGGCCCGCCCAACGCCGGCCACCTGAGCGCCGCCGATGACGAAACCGTCGAGGAAATCCTCTCCTCCCACCTGCTGAAATCCAATTGTCCGGTGACTGGCCAGCCGGACTGGGCCAGCGTGGTCATCGCCTATCGCGGCCCGCGTATCGCCCGCGAAGGACTGCTGCGTTACCTGGTCAGCTTCCGCGACCACCGCGAATTCCACGAGCAATGCGTCGAGCGCATCTTCATCGACCTGACGGCCCGCTGCCGGCCGCGATCGCTCTCGGTGGAAGCCTGCTATACCCGCCGTGGCGGGCTGGACATCAACCCCTGGCGGGCCACGCCCGATTGCGCCGCGCCGCCACCGCGTCGCCTGCCGCGCCAATAGCCATTCTTTCACCCCGGCACGATCCGTTCTTAACGGGCCGCATGCAACGCTGCGCCCCGTGCATCCCGCACAGGAGCCCGACATGCCCACCGACACCGATCCCGACAAGCTTTCCTTATCCGGCGCCACCGGTTCCGGCGGCGCGGACTTCTCCGCCGTGACCGGAGGCAGCAGCGCCACGGTCGGCGCCGGCGGCGACCAGCAGCGCTATACCGTCCAGGCCGGCGACTCCCTGTCGAAGATCGCCAAGGCGGTCTATGGCGACGGCAGCCGGTGGAACGCGATCTTCGAGGCCAACAAGGACCAGATCGACGACCCCGACAAGATATTCCCGGGGCAAGTGCTCCGTATTCCCTGATTGCCCAGCCCCTCCCCCTTACCAGGAACGCCCCCCATGAAACGCAAGCAGATTTCCATCGCCCTGGCCACCGCGCTGGTCGCCACCATCGGCATTGCCGGCTGCAAGAAGAAAGAAGAACCCATGCCGCCGCCGCCCGCCGCCGAGACCGCCCCGGCCCCCACCCCGGCACCGGAACCCGCACCCGCCCCGGCCAGCGCCGGCATCGTCTCGATCGATCTGGGCAATGCCCTCGGCGCGGACGGCAAAGTGACCACGCCTGGCACCCGCTTCGGCAAGAACGACACCATCTACGCCTCGATCAATACCAGCGGCGACGGCGCCGGCAAGAAGATCGCCGCCAAATGGACTTTTCAGGATGGCCAGACCGTGCATGAAGAAAGCCGCGACATGACCGGCGCCGACACCACCTACGAATTCCACGTCGCCAACCCGAAAGGCTGGCCGGCCGGCAAATACAAGGTGGACGTCAGCATGGACGGCGGCGCGGCGCAGAGCCGCGAGTTCGAGGTAAAGTAAGCCCCGGGCAACCACGCCGGTCGGTCGCCAGTGGATCGGGGCCGGCGTCGGGCGCCTGCCAACCGGCAGGCCGCACCATTCACGAGAAACCGGCAACCCCGCTTCGATCGCGCGCTTTCCAAAAAACCGGCAACTCAATGCCTGCCGTATATTTGCGACGCGCGCATACATGAAGGACACCGATGGAAATCGAGTGCATCGCCGGATTCGCCGTGATTACAAAACAGCCATCGGCCAGTGTCGCGCTTTACCGCGAACGCCTTGGGTTGCCGCTGGCGGGGCAAGAAGATTACCTGTTCATGGATCGATTCCCGGGATCCAACCATTTCGGCGTATGGCCGCTCGCCATGGCGGCCCGCACCTGCTTTGGTCAGGACGAATGGCCCGGGCATGTGCCCGAGCCGACAGCGACCCTGGAATTCGAACTGGTCGATGCCGGCGCGGTCGCGGCCGCGGTCGAGGAAATGAAAGAACAGGGCCATGCATTCATTCACGAAGCCAGAACCGAACCCTGGGGCCAGACAGTCGCCAGGTTCATCAGCCCCGAGGGGGTTCTGATCGGCCTGAGCCACGCGCCCTGGCTACACGAGCGTGATGGCTGAATCATCAACCGGGCAGGTGCCGCTTCGCGGCATGGCCCGATTCAACTTTTTTGTCCAAGGGCGGACACGGGCGCGGCGCGAACCGCGCCCTTTTTTTATCCGCGCATCCGCGCGCGCCGATACGCCACCGCATTTTGCCCGCGCCCGCGCGAGCGGCGACAATGGGCGGTTCCCGCGCGCCCGCGTCGCGCCCATTCCCTAGCGAGCCCGACATGACCGACACGCCCAAGATCCTCTACACCCTCACCGACGAAGCACCGCTCCTCGCCACGCATTCCCTCCTGCCAATCGTGCAGGCGTTCGCCCGCAGCGCCGGCGTGGAGGTGGAAACCCGCGACATCTCACTGGCCGCGCGCATCCTCGCCCAGTTCCCCGAGCGTCTTGGCGAGCACCGGGTAAGCGACGACCTGGCCGAACTGGGCGAGCTGGCCGCGACGCCCCGGGCCAACATCATCAAACTGCCCAACATCAGCGCCTCCGAGCCGCAATTGAAGGCGGCGATCGCCGAGCTGCAAGGCCGGGGCTTCGACATCCCCGACTACCCGGAAGACCCGCGGGACGAAAACGAAAAAGACATCCGCGCCCGCTACGACAAGGTCAAGGGCAGCGCGGTGAACCCGGTGCTGCGCGAAGGCAACTCCGACCGCCGCGCACCGGCCTCGGTGAAGAATTACGCCAGAAAGCATCCGCACCGCATGGGCAAGTGGGAGGCGACCTCGAAATCGCACGTCGCGCACATGGACGGCGGTGATTTCTACGCCAGCGAGCAATCGGTGGTTTTCGACCATGACGGCAAGGTGCGCATCGAACTGCTTGGCACCGACGGCTCCGAAGTGGTGCTGAAGGCCAAGACCAAAGTGCTGAAGGACGAAGTGCTCGATTGCGCGGTGATGCGCTCGGCGGCGCTGGCGGACTTCATCGATGCGCAGATCGCCGATGCCAAGGCGCGCGGCACGCTGTTTTCGCTGCACCTCAAGGCGACGATGATGAAAGTCAGCGACCCGATCATGTTCGGCATCGCGCTCGGGCGCTTCTATAAAAAGCTGTACGAAAAGCACGGCGCGCTGCTCGAACGCATCGGTTTCGAGCCGGACAACGGCATTGGCGAACTCGACGCCCGCCTCGGCGAATTGCCCGAGGTCGAGCGCGCCGAAGTCATCGCCACCCTCGGCGAAATCCACGCCGAGAACCCCGGCCTGGCGATGGTCAATTCCGACAAGGGCATCACCAACCTGCATGTGCCGAGCGACGTGATCGTCGATGCCTCGATGCCGGCGATGATCCGCGACTCCGGCCGCATGTGGAACGCCAAGGGCGAGTTGCAGGATACGAAAGCCGTCATCCCCGACCGCTGCTATGCCGGCATCTACCAAGTGGTGATCGACGACTGCAAGGCCAACGGCGCCTTCGACCCGGCCACCATGGGCAGCGTGCCCAACGTCGGCCTGATGGCGCAGAAGGCCGAGGAATACGGCAGCCACGACAAGACCTTCCATATCCCGCGCGAGGGCATGGTGCGGGTGGTCGACGACACCGGCAAAGTGTGGATGCGGCAGGAAGTGCGGGCCGGCGACATCTTCCGCATGTGCCAGACCAAGGACGCGCCGGTGCGCGACTGGGTGAAGCTCGCGGTCAACCGCGCGCGCCTTTCCGGCACCCCGGCGGTGTTTTGGCTGGACCAAGCGCGCGCGCACGACCGCGAGATCATCCGCAAGGTCGAGCACTACCTGAAGGAACACGACACCTCGGGCCTCGACATCACCGTGATGTCGCCGGTCAACGCGATGAAGCATTCGCTGCAACGCATCCGCACCGGCAAGGACACGATTTCCGTCACCGGCAACGTGCTGCGCGACTACCTGACCGACCTGTTCCCCATCATGGAACTCGGCACCAGCGCCAAGATGCTGTCGATCGTGCCGCTGATGGCCGGCGGCGGGCTGTTCGAAACCGGCGCCGGCGGCTCCGCGCCCAAGCACGTCCAGCAGTTCGTGGCCGAGAATTACCTGCGCTGGGATTCGCTGGGCGAATTCCTCGCCCTGCAAGCCTCGCTCGAACACCTGGCCGAGACCACCGGCAACGCCCGCGCCCGGGTGCTGGCCGAGGCACTGGACGTCGCCAACGGCCGCTTCCTCGACAACGACAAATCGCCGACTCGCAAGCTCGGCGGCATCGACAACCGCGGCAGTCACTACTGGCTGGCGCGCTATTGGGCCGAGGCGCTGGCCGCACAGGATGGCGACGCCGAGTTGAAGGCGGCCTTCGTGCCACTGGCGAAAGCATTGGTGGAAGGTGAATCGCAAATCGTCGATGAACTGGTCGCGGTACAGGGCAAGCCCGCCGACATCGGCGGCTACTACCGCCCCGACGACACCCGCACCGATGCCGCGATGCGCCCCAGCCCCACCCTCAACGCGGCACTGAGTCTGCTGCAAGGCTAAGCGGCTGAGCGTGACGCCCGGCCCACACCTGCGAAGCCCGGCCACGCGCCGGGCTTTTGCTTGTTCTCCTGCCCGCGCCCGCACCACGCCCGCAATTGCGCTTTCCCACCGCTTGCGGCACGCAAGTCGGCGGGCCAGCCGCTGATTTTCCCTCGAAAATATGCCGCGCGCGCCGCCAGCACGAACATCGAGGATATCCACATCCACTTTCCCGCGACTTGCGACACCCGGGGCGGCGGACCAGCCGCCGCTTTCCCCTCGGCGACATGCCGCCCATACCGCCAGCACGAACACCGGCGATGTCCACATCCACTTTCTCGCAGCTTGCGACACCCAGGACGACGGGCCAGCCGCCGATTTTCCCTCGAAAATATGCCGACCACGCCCGGCGCGCCACCGCCACGGGCGCCGGCGATGGCCCCGTCCTCACCGCCATGTCCGTTTTTCACGTGCATCGCCACATCGCCTGCGCTAGGCTGCCGTGCAACATCCGGAGGGGAAACCATCCCATGCGTCGCATCATGTCCCGCCTGGCCGCGGCCACGCTGGTCGGCCTGCTGTCCGCCTGCGCCACCACCCCGCATTCGTCCGCCCCTTCGCCCGCCGCACAGGAAGCCGCCTGGCGCGCGGCCGATGCCGAAGCGCTCAGCGTCATTCTCGACGGCCATTGGCGCGGCAGTGGCCAGCGCGCCCGCGACGCCTGGCGCCATCCCCGCGAGACCTTGCAGTTCTTCCGCATCGGCAGCCGCGACCGGGTGATCGAGATCAGCCCCGGCGCCGGCTGGTACAGCGAGATCCTCGCGCCCTACGTGCGCAGCTCCGGCAGCTACTTCGCCGCCAGCGCCAAGGCCCCGGCCGACAGCACCGGCGGCAAGCGCAACGCCGCGTTGAAGGCGCGCTTCGCCGCCGATCCCGAGCGTTTCGACCGCGCCCAATGGCTGGAATACGATGCCCAGGCACCGGCATTCGGCGCGCCCGGTTCGGCCGATGCCGTGCTCACCTTCCGCAACGTTCACAACTGGGTCGCGGCGGACAATGCCAAGGCTTACTTCAAAGCCTTCCACGACGTGCTGAAACCCGGCGGCGTGCTCGGCGTGGTCGACCATCGCGCCGCGCCCGGCACCGATCTGGAGACGATGAAGAAATCCGGCTATCTCACCGAAGCGCTAGTGATCCAGCTCGCCACCGAGGCCGGTTTCCGGCTCGACGCCAGGAGCGAGATCAACGCCAATGCCAAGGACGACACCCGCCACCCGAACGGCGTGTGGACGCTGCCGCCGACCAACCGCCATGCCGCGCGCGATTCGGCCAAGTACCGCGCCATCGGCGAAAGCGACCGCATGACCCTGCGCTTCGTCAAACCCACCGGCCCGTGATCACCCGGCGACAAACCGCCGCGCAGCACCCGCGCGCCACGCCGATGGCCGGCCATTGCGATGGCGCGCGGACCGACGCGGGATGCTGATCGCCTTCAACAAGCCCTATGGCGTCCTCTGCCAGTTCACCGACCGCAGCACGCCGCCACGCCGCACACTGGCGGAATTCGGGCTGCCGGCCGGGGTCTACGCCGCGGGCCGGCTGGACTTCGATTCCGAGGGCCTGCTGCTGCTGACCGACGACGGCCCGCTCGCCCACCGCCTCACCGACCCCCGCCACAAGGCCGCCAAGACCTATTGGGCGCAGGTCGAAGGCGACCCGGACGAAGCGCAACTGGCGCGCCTTCGCGGCGGCGTCCCTCTCAACGATGGCCCGACCCTGCCCGCCGGCGCGCGTCGCATCGAACCCCCATCGCCATGGCCGCGCGACCCGCCCGTGCGCCACCGCAAGACCGTGCCCGACGCCTGGCTGGAAATCACCCTGCGCGAAGGCCGCAACCGCCAGGTGCGGCGGATGACCGCGGCCGTCGGCCTGCCGACCTTGCGCCTGATCCGGGTCGCGCTAGGCGGCTGGCGGCTGGACGGCCTGAAGCCCGGCCAATGGCGCGCGCTTGACGCCTGAGCGACCGAAAGACTGAATTATTCAGCTTGAATGCGCCTATATCAGTGCGATAGCCACATCCTTATAATTCAATGTATGACGTCTATCGTCATACGCGCATTGTGACAGGGGAAACCATCGTGCCACTTCGCATTGCCACCACGGGCCACATCCTATTGGTCGATGATCAGCCGACCAATCTGCACGTGGTCAACACCCTGCTGGAACGCCAGGGCTACGAAGTGATCGCCGCCACCAATGGCGAGCAAGCGCTTGAGCGCTGCCGGGAGATCCGCCCCGACCTGATCCTACTCGACATGATGATGCCGGGCATGGACGGCTTCGAACTCCTGCACGCGATCAAGCAGGACCCGCAACTGATGCGCATCCCCACCGTCTTCCTCACCGCGGCGCAGGACCGCGACCTGCTGCTGCGTGCCTTCGATGCCGGCGCGGTCGATTACGTCACCAAACCCTTCATCCCCGAAGAGCTGATCGCCCGGGTCAACGCCCACATCGTGCTCAAACTCACCCGCGACCGCCTCGAACGGGTCGCCCAGGAGCGCCAGAATCTGGTCAATCTGGTCGCGCACGATCTCAAGAATCCGCTCACCAGCGTACTGTTCGCCAGCGACATGCTGATGCAGCCGGATGTCAACCCGGAGCGCGCGCCGCGCTACCTGCAAATCATCCACGATGCCACCCTGGACGCGATCAGCTACATCCGCAGCTATCTGGAGTCGCAATCCAGCCCGGCGGGCGAGCACCACCACGCCCAGGTCGCCTCGCTACGCGAAGCGGTGGAATGGCTGGTCAGCCGCTACGCGCTGCAACTCGAAGCACGCGGCCTGCGCATCCAGACGCGCCTTCCCGAACACGCCGACCAGGTGGCGATCGACCCGATGGTGCTACGCCAAGTGGCGGAAAACCTCGTCACCAACGCCGGCAAATACGCCACCGACGGCGGAGAGCTGGAGTTGTGGGTGCGCGCCGGCGCACCCGGTTACTGGCAGCTGGTGGTGCAGGACCGCGGGCCGGGCATCCCGGCCGCGCGCCAACGCGAGCTGTTCAAGCCGTTCACCCGGCTGTCCGATACCGACCCCGCCAACGGCCTGTCCAGCGGCCTTGGCCTGTCGCTGGCCCGGCAGATCGTGATGAGCGCCGGCGGCCACCTGTTCTACGAGGACCGCGAAGGCGGCGGCGCGCGCTTCGTGATCGAACTGCCGCAAGCGACCTGCACCACCTAGGTGTACTGAGCCGCGTGGCGCTTCGCGCGGTGTTTATTCGGCCCCGGTTTCCTCGGCCTGCTGTTTCTGGATGCGGCGCGCGCTGCCTTCGATCGGCGCTTCGGCGGCGCGTTGCTTCGCCCGGCGGCGCGCGGCATACCAGAGCAGGCCGGCACCCGCCGCGGTGGCCACCACCAGCGCGGGGTTGCGGCGCACGAAACGGGTGGCGATGCGGCCGCCGCCACGCACCGCGGCCAGCGCGGCGCCGGTTTCGACCCACTTCAGCGCGGCATCGGGCAACTTGCCCTTGAACTGCCCGGCGCGGTTGCCCAGGTCGGCGGCGAAATCCGCGGCCTTGCCCCCCATTTCGGAAGCCATGCCGGCGGCGCGGCTGGCGATATCGTCAAACTTGCTCATGTCGGCTCCGTGGGCGCGCATTCGCCCGTGTCTTGATGCCGGCAGTATGTGCACGCGCGTGTTGCCCCCGTGTGAGAACCGGCCGACTTGCCACTGAACGCCATGCTCAGGAGCGGCGCAGGGCGAGCAAATGCTCGGCCAGGATCGCCCGGCTGGCCGGGTCGCTGGCGCGTGGCAGCAGGGCCTCGGCGGCATCGATCAGGGCGGGCAGTTCATCGTCGCGGCGCTGCAACCGGGCCAGCGCCGCGTCCAGCCAGGCGCGCTGCGGCGACAGATCGACCAGCCCACCCTCGCACTCGGCGCGCCAGGCTTGCAACAAGGCGGCATCGCGCAGCACCCGCGCGGCGTAATCGGCCATCGCCAGCGCGGCGTACTGGCGCATGCCGTCGGGCAACTCGGCATGGTGGGCAACGATACGCGGCCAGAGACGGTCGTCGCCGCCACGCGGATCGGCATCCAGCGACCATTGCGCCAGGATCAATTCGTGCAGGCGGCCGGCCAGATCCTCGGCCGGCGTCTCCCGCAGGGACGGGCGCCATTCGGGCGGCCAGTCGCGCGGACGCACGCCGGCCAGCATCAGCGCGCCGTAGCGCTGCAATTCGAGATAACCGAGCGTGGATGGATCGCCGCACAACAGGCCCAGCGCCTGCTTGCCGTCGCTGTACCAGCCCTGCGCCACGAACGGAAACGCGTTGGCCAGCGCGAGCAGCAAGCCGGCCGCCGCCGCCCCGCCAAGCAGGCCGTGCGCAAGCGGCGGCGGCGTCAGCCAGACGATCAAGGCCAGGCAGGCGGCCGCCGCCAGCAGATTGCCGGCGATACCGCCCAACGTGAACGCCAGCATGCGGACATTCGAAAGCGGATGCCGGCCGGACGACGCCATCGCCGCGAATCCGCCCAGGCCGCGGATGCCGCCGATGCGGAACACCCGCCAGCGCCCCGCCAGACACTGCAAGCGCCAGGGGCCCACGCCCGCCACGTACAGACGCATCCCCACCAGCTTTCCGGCCAGCGCATGGCTGGCCTCGTGCAACAGTACCTGGGGCCAGAGCGAGAGTAGGAAGCCGGCGAAGAACCCAGCGCCGCCGCCCAGGGGGAGCAGCCGTGGCAAACGGAAGTAATGGCGGAGCAACGTCAGCCCGATGCCCAAGGCCGCGCCCAGCACGCCCGACAGCAGCAAGCAACCGGCGACCTTCCGAAACGACTGCGATGGCCGGGCCGCGCCCACGGCGGGACGCGGGTAGAGCGCCGCGTTCGCGACGGACGCGCGAACTTCGCTCATCGGCTCATTTCAGGCTGACGTACTTTTCGCGGCGTATGTGCTTCATCGGCAGGCCGAAACCCTTCAGCGCCTCCACGCAGGCATCGACCATGTTCGGGTTGCCGCAGAGGTAGGCGATGTCGCATCCGGCATCGGGCGCGAGTTCTTCCAGCACCCCCTGCACGTAACCGTGGCGCGCCTCGGCGTCCGCGCCATGCGGCCAGTCGTCCGCCGGCAACGCCCGCGAGAAACAGGGCAGGTAACGGAAACGCTCGCCATGACGGGCGGCGAAAGCGGCGAATTCGTCGGCGAACAGGGCATCGGCCGGGGTGCGCGCACCATGTACGACCACGACCCGCAGACCGGCGCGCGCGGCCAGCATCGCCTCGATGTCCGGCAACATCGAGCGGTAGCTGGCGATGCCGGTGCCGGTGGCCACCAGCAGGTAGCGTGCGTTGGCGTCCTCCGGCTTCAGCGTGAACAGGCCGAGCGGGCCGCTGGCCTGCACGCTCTCGCCAATCGCCATGCCCTGGAACAGCGCGGTGGCGGCCCCGCCCGGCACGCAGCTGGCGATGAACTCGACCGGCTCGCCGGTCTCGATGTGATGGTCGTGACGGGTGGCGCAGGAATAGCTGCGCCGCGCCAGCGTGCCGTCGGCCAGCGGGAAATGGATCTGGATGAACTGGCCGGGCGTGTAATCGAGCGGCTGCCCGTCGTCGCGGACGAAGGACAGGTGCAGCACCGCCGGCGCGATCGACCGGCGGGCGGTCAAACGGATCGGAAAGAACTTGGACATGGGGAATGCAACGCAACGTTGCGGGCCGGGCCGCGTAACGGGATTGAATGGACTCTTATACTAGCGTTTCCATGTCTCCCGACCCCTCCATGAGCGCTGAACGACCGCCCGCGGCACTTGCCGTACGCGACCTGGAAAAGACCTACGGCAATGGCGTCGAAGCGCTCAAGGGCGTGTCCTTCGACGTCGTGCCGGGCGATTTCCACGCCCTGCTCGGCCCCAACGGCGCCGGCAAATCCACCTTGATCGGCATCGTCAGTTCGCTGGTCAACAAGAGCGCCGGCCGGGTCGAGGTGTTCGGCATCGACATCGACCAGGATCGCAGCGGGGCGATGCGTCAGATCGGCCTGGTCCCGCAGGAAATCAACTTCAACATGTTCGAGAAGCCGCTGGACATCTGCGTGAACTACGCGGGTTTCTACGGCATCCCGCGCGAGCGGGCGCTACTTCGCGCCGAGGCGGTGCTGCGCGAGGCCCAGTTATGGGACAAGGCCAACGTGATGAGCCGCACGCTCTCCGGCGGCATGAAACGGCGGCTGATGATCGCCCGGGCGATGATGACCGAACCGAAGCTGCTGATCCTCGACGAACCCAGCGCCGGCGTCGACATCGAGATCCGCCGCGGCATGTGGCAGACGCTGAAGAAGATCAACGCCGGTGGCACCACCATCATTCTCACCACCCATTACCTGGAAGAGGCCGAGGCGCTGTGCCGCACGCTTGCGATCATCGATCACGGCCGGATCGTCGCCGAAGGCTCGATGAAATCCATGCTGGCGCGGCTGGACGTGGAAGGCTTCCTGTTCGATGTCGAAAGCGAGCTGCCGGCCGAACTGCCGTCGATCGAGGGCGCCACGCTGCTGGCGCTCGACGCCCATACCCTCGACCTGGACATGCCGCGCGCGATGGACCTCAACCGCGTGTTCGACGCCTTCGATGCCGCCGGCATCCGCGTGCGCTCGATGCGCACCAAATCGAACCGGCTGGAGGAGCTGTTCGTGCGGATGATCTCGGCCCCCATGCCGGCCACCGGCCAGGAGACGCGCGCATGAGCGCGCCGGCCTCCGCGCATCCCAACCTGGTGGCGCTGGCGACCATCGTCAGACGCGAAGTGATGCGCATCCTGCGCATCTGGCCGCAGACGCTGGTGCCCCCGGCCATCACCATGACGCTCTACTTCCTGATCTTCGGCGGGCTCATCGGCTCGCGCGTAGGGCAGATGGACGGCATCGGCTACATGGCCTTCATCGTGCCGGGGCTGGTGATGATGAGTGTGATCCAGAACAGCTACGGCAACATCAGCTCCAGCTTCTTCGGCGCCAAGTTCGGCCGTCACGTCGAGGAACTGATGGTCAGCCCGATGCCGAACTGGGTGATCCTGACCGGCTACGTCACCGGCGCGGTGCTGCGCGGGTTGATGGTCGGCGCGATCGTGATGGCCATCGCCATGCTGTTCACCCCGGTGCGCGTGCCGCATCCGCTGATCACCTTCGGCTCGGTACTGCTCGGCGCGACGATCTTCTCGCTGGCCGGCTTCGTCAACGCCGTGTACGCCAAGAAGTTCGACGACATCACCATCGTCCCGACCTTCATCCTCACGCCACTCACCTACCTCGGCGGCGTGTTCTATTCGGTCAAGCTGCTGCCGGCCTGGGCCGAAACCGCCACCCACCTCAACCCGATCTTCTACATGGTCAACGCCTTCCGCTATGGCCTGCTCGGCGTCAGCGACGTGCCGGTGTGGAGCGCATTCGCATTGATGCTCCTGTTCGTCGCCGTGCTCGGCGCACTTGGTCTATGGCTGCTGAAGCGCGGCACTGGAATGCGGAGCTGAACGCACGACCTCCACCAACCGGGGAGATTGCTACACTCGCCACTCCCCCGAAAATGGAGCTGCTCGATGCGCGCTTCCCTGCTTTTGCTTTGCCCGTTGTTGATCGCGGCCTGCAATCAACCCGATTCCGCCGCATCCCCCACCCCCACGCCCGGCAATGAAACCGTGGCGGCGGCGCCTTCCGCCGATGCCACGACGCGTACTCCCGAAGCCGGCGGAAACCCTCTGACCCCCGATCAGCAAAACGTCGTGAAGCTTGCCGCCGTGATGGCCGCAATGACCGAAGTTTGCGGCATGACCAAACCCGACGAGGCCCAAGCCGCTCGAGCCGAGCTGAAAGCAAAGATGGCCGCCGAAGGCGGCTCCCCCGCCGAAGTCGACCAGATATACACCGCCAGCCTCGACGAGGCGAAAACCAAGGCCGCCGCCGATCCGGCCAAGGTGCAGCGCGATTGCGGTGTCTTGAAGAAGATGGCCGACCCGGCCGAGCTCAAGAAACTGCAAGAAATGGCCGCCCAGGCCGAAGCTCAACTGAAACAATAAGTTTCCGGCGTGCGCGCCGGCTCAAGACCGGCGTGGCTGCCACCGCCGAGGCTGTCGCTAGCCCCGTGACAGCACATCCCTGGGAAAGAGAATACTGCCATGAAAAAGATTTTGATCTGCCTGGCCTTGACCACCGGGCTGGCCACCGGCTGCAAGAAACCGCCCGAAAACGCAATCGCCACCGACCCCACCGCCACCCCGCCAGCCACGGAATCCGCCACGCCGGCAAAAACAGGCTTCGATATCGACAGCGTGCCGGTCAGCACCGCAACGCTCGGCGACTTCCCCTACATCACCCTGCCTCGGGGTTATCGCAGCAACGGCGACCCGGTCGATAAGGAGTTCGCACGCTTCCCGTTCTGGGTGGACGGTAATGCGCACTGGGTCGAAGGCCGCTTCCATGAAGTGAACATCCTGACCGAAGACGACAAGCAATACGCCCCGCTCGAAGTCAGGAGAAACCTCGAGGCCCTCGTACAACAGCTTGGCGGCGTGAAAGTCTCCGAAGGCAAGATTCCCGGTGAAGCCATCGAGGGTTTCGGAGAAGAAGTCACGATGGGTTTCCGTACCGGAATCGGCGACGTCTACAACGAACCTGTCACCACCTATCTGGTGCGCAGGAACGATGGCAACATCTGGATCCACTTCGTGCAGAACACCTCCGAGGGCTGGATGACCATAGGCCGGGAGCAAGCCTTCCAGCAAACCGCCACGCTATTGCCCACCTCCGAATTGAAGAAACAAATCGATGCCAACGGCAAGGTCGCCCTACAAGTCAATTTCGCCACCGACAAGACCGATATCCTTCCTGAGTCGATGCCGCAGATCGAGCAGGTGGCCGCATTGCTGAAAGAAGACCCGCAACTCGAACTCGACATCAATGGCCACACCGACAGCACCGGCGATAAGATACATAACCTAAAACTATCAGAAGGGCGCGCAAGATCCGTGCTGGCCACACTGGAGACCAAGGGCATAGACGCATCCCGACTGGGTGCAAAGGGCTATGGCGATACCCAGCCAGTGGCCGACAACACCACGGAAGAAGGCAAGGCAAAAAATAGACGCGTTGAACTAATTAAACGCTAAATGAATGACGAAAATTCTTATAACTATTTGATTTTTAATAAAAATTGTGTCATCCCTACTGATTGGTACGTTCTTTGCTCTATTTAGGGTCTGGTCATGGGCGATGCCTTGCCCCAGAGGCCCATGCAGGTTGCGCTGTAATGTGATCTTGCCTAGATTCAGGATTCCATGCGATATCGCATGGAACCCCCAACCTGAATTCGCTCCAGACAAGGACAACCTCATACCGCATCATCGGCAACCGTCGCCAGCGCGGCCAAGGTATGACGGAATACATCATCATTGTCGCCCTTATCGCCATCGGCGTGTTCTCGATGTTTGGCAAGACCGTTCGCAACCAAGCCGCGGGCTTGGCGATGGAGCTTTCTGGCAAGAAAGCCGATACCCAGGTGAAGAACGCCCAAACGGCCTCCAAGGACGCCAGTTCACGTGCCAACCAGCCGAAGGGCATGGGCAAATACAACCAAGGCAACGATTCCGAGTGAACCATGCTCCCGCGAAGGGCATCGCTGATTATGCCCTTCGCGCGCCTTTCCCCCGAGGCAAGACATGCAATCCCTCTCCCCCTCTCCCCCCCGGCAGCAAGGCCAGGCCCTGCCACTGGCGTTGATTTTCCTCTTCGTGCTGTGCATTGGCCTACTGGTGACATTCAACACCGGGCAAGTGGTCAACAAGAAAGTCGAACTCACCAACGCCGCAGACGCCGCCGCTTACAGCGTAGCTGCCGAACAGGCGCGCGCCTGGAATTTCGCGGCCTAGATGAACCGTGGCCGGGTAGCCAACGAAGTGGCCATCGCCCAGGCCGTGAGCCTGAACTCCTGGGTGACGCAAATCAACGTCTCGACCGCCAACATCCAGAAGGTTTCGCGCTTCATCCCCTACGTAGGCCAAGCCATCGCCGCCGCGCTCCAGGCAGCGGACCGAGTCATACGCCAAATACGGACTGGTCTACGCACCGGCAGCAATTTCTACATCACCACGCTCGACGTAGCCAACACCTTATATGCCCGCGCCGCTTATGCGGCGGTGAAGGCAACCGGCGGCGCCAGTGCAATCCAGACCGCTTACAAAGTCGCCAAGGACAACTCACCCAATGCCACGTTGCGGCCATTGACGGCTGGCTTCCTCACCAGCCAACTGTTGGCGGCTGAACGCGATTATCTGAACGAATTCAACGTGCCGGCAGGCCGCAACCGCCGTAGTGAAGGCGGTGAACGCTACCGCAACGTGGTAATGGAGTCACGCGACAAGTTTACCCGCGAACGCCGCGACAACTGGCTGATCCTCGACGCCAACGGCGGCACCGACCTGGTCGACTACGACCGCTGGGCGGCGGTTGATGTCTTCGAGATCAATCTCTTCCTGTTTCGCATACCGGTGGGCTGGGGAGGCGCGCAGGCGGTATCACGCGGGCAACCTCGTTTCTTCCCAGGCATCCACCGCGGAAGTGGTTGGCGCTCCGAGTACGAAGGCCGCCGCTACCGCCCCTACAACGGCGTCTCACGCCGCAGCATTGCCGGCATGCTGATCGAGAGCGACCCGGGCGGCAGACTCGCAGGCGGCAACAAGTCGCAGGCTTACTTTCGCGGATACAGGAACGGACTGGCGCACCGCTATCACGACGTGAAACGCGACAAGGCGCGCACGCCGGGAGAGAACACACGCAATGCCGGGCCATATTTCACCATCGAGGTACAAAATGCCATCGCCAATGCACGAACGAGTTCGAAGCTCAACCTGACCACTGGCCGCCTCGACGTACCCGAGCAGGCCCGCGGCAACCAGCTACGGGCGCTCGCCACCGCACAGGTCTACTTCAATCGACCGCACGAATACTCTCGTTTCGCGCGCCGGGTCTGGGGCCGCGCCGACGGCAAGTACGAAATGGGCAGCTTGTTCAGCCCATACTGGCAAGTGCGGTTGATCGAAACACCGCTGCATATGAAAGCCCAACTGGCGGCGGTGCCCTGATGGCCGTCCGTCACCTCCTGTCATTGCTCGCGCTGGCCGCAACGGCATGTTCACCGTCCGCGGAAGAGGTGGATACACGCGACGAAACCCAGCCGGCACCCCCGGCACGATCCGGGCAGGCACCGTCCATGCAGGCAAAGCTCATACTCGAACAGTTGGAAAAGGGTCGTAACCCAGTCATCGCCAGTTATCACGAAGCAGTCAGTCGCTGCCAACAAGCAGGTTGGGCGGTCAAACCACTGAACGAAGCACAGGTGGCGAAGCTGGGAACCCGCCGCATCGAACTGGCCGTCGATGCCGGCCATCGGTTGGCGCGCAGCACCGAATGGAACTGGTCAAGCCCAAACGAGCCCCATGACGCACTGTGTCAATTCGAGTTCGTCGAAAAGGTACGCGAGGACTATACGGACGAACGGATCATCGGTTACACCAGCGATGAAGCCGACGCCCACTGGCAGGAGGCGCCTGCCGACCCGAGCGACCTGGAAGTCGCAATCACAGAAGTCGACTACAGTGCCGATCAAGCCACCGGCTGGCAGCAGGAAACCGCCTCCCAGGTGGCAGGACAGGCTTGTACCTGGTGGCGCAACAGCAGCGGCGAGCGCGTCTGCATGTGGACGGCCGGGCTCTCCTTGGGCTTCGCACCCAACCCCAGTCCGCTCTGCGTGACCGAGCCCGCCGAAGCCTTTCTGAAAGGTCTACCTCTCGGCCAGGAACCGGCCAACGGCACGGGTTGCCGTATCACCGTGGAAAGCATCAACGTCGGCGCGCCCCTTTCGCCCGCAGTACTGGCGCTCAAAACACGCGGAGGCAGCCCATGAATCATCCCCACACGACGCGCGCCCCGCGCCGACGCATGCATGGCCAGGCGTTGACCGAGATGGCCGTGGTATGCGCGGTGCTGGTGCCGCTCTTCCTATTGATCCCGATTCTGGGCAAGTACATCCACATGCGTCAGATGACGCAGCAGGCGGCGCGCAACGCGGCCTGGAACGCCATCGCGTTTCCCGAGTACGGGGTGAACGCTCAGCAGGCCGGTGTCGAACGCGCCATGCTCTCGCGCAGCTTCGCCAACGCCGATGCGCCGATCCGCAGCAACGAGAACCCGCCGGCGCGCGGCAGGTTCGATGATCCGTTACTCAATACGTTCTCCGGGCAGCCATTGCTCGAACGTGACGGCATGCGGGTTCGCAGCCTCACCGATGCGAAATCGCCGGGTTTTGCCTCCTCGACGGTGTCGTCGCTGCTGGGCGCGCTGCCCGGTGCGTTTCCACCCAACAAAGCCGGCTACGTCACCGCCGAAGTGCGTGTGAACGTGCGCGATTTGAAGACCCGTGACGGTGCAGCCGCGCGTTACCTGGCGCCGTTCGACCGGTTGGGCCTGACCATGAGCGCACGTCAGTCACTACTGGCCGATCCATGGAATGCGGGCGGCCCGACCCAGGGACGCCGCAGCGTTAAATCGCAAGTCGGAACCCTGGTACCTGTCTCCAAGCTGGCAGGAACACAGAAAGTACTTGACGTCATCGGCGCCTTGCCGCTACCCGCCGTCGGCCTGCTCGATGGTCTCGACATCGGCACCGTCGAGCCGGACATCGTCCCATACGACCGGTTACAGAGGTATCCAGTTCGTGAATGAACGCACGCGCCTCGTGACCCTCTGTGCGTTGGCCGCATCCCTGTGGCAGGCGGCGGCAATGGCCAGGGGCTGGCCGGATGTGCCAATCCCGGACGGCGCACAGGGCGAATGGGTTTCCCGTCACATGGTCTACAACGGCTTGAACATGCGTGCCAGCCGTTTTGTTGTCGACGGCCGCGTGGAGGCAGTCGAAACCTTTTACCGCAAGATCTGGAACGGACGGGTCGTGCGCAACACGCTAGGCCACAAGACGATCCTCGGCCATGCCACACGCAACCACTTCATCACCATCGAACTCACCGGCAAGGGCGGCGCGACACAGGGACAGATCGGCATCATGGAAATGGGTAAACCGGTTGGCACGCCGGGCAAGGACTTCGCCAAGCTTCCGGGTACACGCGTATTCGAGGACATCATCCACCTCGACACCCCACAGCGCAGCCGCTCGCTGCGCATGCATAACCGAAATTCACCGTATCAGAACGAACGCTTCTACACGCGCGAACTCACCGCGCGCGGCTATGCGCGTGAAGCCAATTCCATGACCTGCCAAGCGAACAGCACGATGTGCATTTCCTATTTCATCAAAGGTGACGGTCGCATCGTCGTCAACCTCAACAAGCAAAGCGACGGCACCAGTATCGTCGCCCTCGACATGTGACGGCATACGGCATGCGCTCCCCCACTCAGCAAACAGGGTACGTCACCATCGAGTACGTCATCGTCCTCATATGCGCCGTCGTGGTGCTGCTCGCCAAGCCCGATGTCATCACCCAGATCGTCGATGCAATCAAGCAAATCTACTCGGCCTTCGTCTACGCCATTTCCTTCTCTTCCATCCCCAGCCCGGTGTAATCCGCTCCATGCAGAAGCCCAAGCTCAACAAGAACTTCATGTACATAGGCGCCGCCGGGCTACTGGCTTTGATGGCATCTGGCATTGCCGTCAAATACGTGCAGACCACAGTTGCCGAGAAAACCCGCGACGACCGCGAAATGGTGGAAGTGGCGGTAGCCAACAACGACTTGACGCAAGGCGCGATTCTTTCCCCCGAGGATTTGTCCAGCCGCAGCGTGCCGGCCGATTTCGTGCCGGCCGACGCGGTCACGCCCGAAAACTACGAGGAATACACCGGTCGCATGTTGCGTTCGCCAGTCAGAGGCGGCGCACCCTTGAGCGCCTCGGCACTGGTGCCGCTGTATGACCAGTTTTCCCGGATCATCCCCAAAGGCAAGGTGGCCTACAACCTGAGCGTGGACGAGAACAACTCGATATCGGGCATGATCTCACCTGGCGACATGATCGACATCTTCTTCCTGAAGGACATGGATGAAGCCAAAGGCGGGCCCCGCCTCTTCCCTCTTCTGCAACAGATCAAGGTGTTGGCAACCGGCACCCAGGTCGGCGAGAAAATTCATCCACCCGGCGAGGAAAATGAGGCCAACGACGCCTACTCAAGCCTCACCCTGGAGCTTGACCAGCACCAGGCGAAACAACTTGCGGTCGCCAACCGATCCGGCAACTTGCGTGTGCTGTTACGGGAAATCACCGACACCTCGCCCGGAACGGCCAACGGCCTTTCCGAACGCGAGCTGTTGCACTCGCTCAGCGGGATGCAATCCACCCGGCGCAACCAGGGTATCGAATTCATCATCGGCGGTCGGAGCTGAGCCACATGCAAAACAATTCAGGAAGGGGGCCCAACCGGCGCCGCCCGTTCACCAGCCTTGCGCTTGGAATGACCTTGACGTTCGTCCCGGGTAGCCTGCTGTCGCAGCAAATCCCGGCCACGGACATCGGGCAGGCCGCGGGCACGGTAACCGGATACGCGTCGCAACCCGCCTCCGCGCAGCCACCGGCAAACACACCGCAAACCGCACCGCGTCGCGCTCAGCCTTTTCAGATGCTAGATGAACCGGCGCGCGGCACGCGCTCCGGCGCATTGGCCGGCGACGGTCGGCCATCCACCGCATCGCCCCTGCCCGACCGGCTCTCCCTGTTCGCCGGGCAAGCGGTCGTCCATCGTGTCCCCGGCAGCATCCGCCGCGTGGCGGTGGGCAATGGAGACCTGCTCAGCGTGCACACGGTCGGCAAGAGGGAGTTGGTGCTGATCGGCACCCAAACCGGCACGACCAATGTCCATCTCTGGCTTGCCGACGGTACCCAGCGCGACATCAAGGTCGACGTTTCTGCCGACAGCGGTGATTCCGTGGCCGATACCGTGCGCCTGCTGCTGGGCAACGTGGCCGGACTCACGGTGACGCCGGTGGGCGGCAATGTGGTGATCGCCGGCAGTGATCTTGACGAGGCCGCCAGCTCGCGCATCGCCGCGATCCAGAAGCTGTATCCGCAAGTGCTGAATTTCGCCAGCACCGATCCCGTCGGGATGCGCCCGATGGTACTGATGGACGTGCAGATCATGGAATTCAATCGCAATGCGCTGGAGCAACTCGGCATCCGCTGGGACAGCGCGATCAAGGGTCCGCTTGGCGGCGTAATTAAAGACTTCACCACCAATCCGTATTTCCGCGTACTGCCGAAGGACGACCAGACTTTCCAGAACATCAGGGACCGCCTGCCAACGAGACTGCCCGGAACCCAGGCTTATTTCGGTATTGCCACATCCATCGCCTCGAGCATCAACCTGCTCATGAGCCAGGGCAAGGCGTGGATCCTGGCTTCGCCACAGCTAAGCGTCAGAAGCGGCGGCGAAGCCACCTTTCTGGCCGGCGGTGAAGTGCCGATCGTGATCCCCAGCGTCCTCGGCGCAAACCAGGTGGAATTCAAGGAATATGGCGTCCGCCTCAACATCAGCCCCTCGGTCAACAGCCAAAACCAGATATCGACCAACGTGATGGCGGAAGTCAGCCGCATCGACCCCTCGGTATCGGTGCAGGGGGTGCCGGGCTTTCTCACTCGCCGCACGGAATCGGAAATCAATCTACGCACCGGGGAAACGATGGTGATTTCCGGGCTCATCGACAGTTCTGCGTCCAAGAGTGCGGACAAGTTCCCGATCCTCGGCGACATACCGATCATCGGCAAGTTGTTCCGCTCCGATGGATTCCGCGGCCAACGAACCGAACTGGTGGTGTTCGTGACACCACGCATCGTCTCGCCCGATTCACCCGAGAACCGGGAAGGCCTGCGACGCGGCGAGGATATCCGCAACTCGCTGGACACGGAAATCAGCAAGCGCCAGCAAAAGTTGATCAGGCCGGCCCAAAAATGATGTTCAACATCCAGATCGACGCGCCCGGCCGTGACCCCCGGCACGTGAAATGCATGCACCGGGAATGCGGCATCGGACGCGACGATGCCAATCTGGTAATGCTGCAAGGCTGGACGATCGCCGGCAAGCACGCATCGCTGGTGCGCGAGGACGATGGCATCTACATCCTCTCGCTGGGTGGCAAGGCGCCGATCACCGTCAACGGTACGCGTGTGGTTTCCCGACACGGCCCGATCCGCGGCAGGGATCGGATCGTGATCGGCGACTACACCTTGCGAATCAATGATGACGAGCCGGAAGCGCGTACCCCGTCGCCCGCACCGGCGATGGATTTCAATAGTGGACACGTCACGGCCTCCACGCCTGGAGAGGGCGTCGTCGTCTCGGCGGACAACTCCGTGCCCACGCCTTCCGACACCTCCACCCAGATGCAACCCACGACTCCGGAGGTGGATGTCAATTACTGGCGTACCCGGGTGCATGCCACGCTGGTCAGACAGATGGATCTGCGCCGGGTCGACGTACGCGGCATGAGCGACGAATCCCTGCGCAACACCACCATCAACCTGATCGAAGAAATCCTGAAGCGTGATTTCAATGATTTGCCCAAGACCATCAACCCGCGCAAGCTGGCCAAGGAAGTGCTCGACGAAGCCATCGGGCTGGGGCCACTCGAGGATCTGATAGACGACCCCACCGTCACCGAAATCATGGTTAACGCGCACGATCAAATCTTCATCGAGCGCTCGGGCAGGATCGTTCGCTCGGACGTGACCTTCACTTCAGAGCGCGCCGCACTCGCCGCCACCGAACGCATCGTCACCCCACTGGGCAGACGCATCGACGAAAGCTCGCCCCTGGTGGATGCCCGCCTCAAGGACGGCTCGCGCGTCAACGCGGTGATCCCGCCCGTGGCCTTGCGCGGCCCGAGCATCAGCATCCGCAAGTTCGCTTCGCGCAAGCTGCTGGGCGAGGACCTGTTGAAATTCGGCTCACTCAACCGCGAGATGCTCGAATTCCTCAAAATCGCCGTGCGCGAGCGCAGGAACATCGTCGTTTCCGGCGGTACCGGCTCGGGCAAGACCACGCTGCTCAACATCCTCTCCAACTTCATTCCCGACAGCGACCGCGTAGTCACCATCGAGGACGCGGCCGAACTCAAACTGGTGCAGCCGAATCTGGTCGCGTTGGAGGCCCGTCCGGCGAACATGGAAGGCAAGGGACAGATCAGCATCCGCGACTTGGTCAAGAACGCGCTGCGCATGCGTCCCGACCGCATCGTGGTCGGCGAGTGCCGCGGCGGCGAAGCGCTGGACATGCTACAGGCGATGAACACCGGTCACGAAGGCTCGCTGACCACGGCCCATGCCAACAATCCACGCGAAACGCTCTCGCGCCTGGAGGTCATGGTGATGATGGCTGGAATGGAACTCCCGATGGTAGTGGTGCGCGAACAAATCGCTTCGGCGGTGGATCTGATCGTGCACCAGCGTCGCTACCCCTGTGGCTCCCGGAAAGTAAGCCACATCACCGAAATTACCGGCGTGGAAAGCGGAACCATCCAGTTGCAGGACGTTTTCCTCTTCAAACCCACCACCTATCATGGCCCGGACGGCCGGGTCGCAGGCAACTTCATCGCCACCGGCGCCGTTCCCGAGTTCTACGAGGAACTGGCGCAGCGCGGGGTACAGGTCGATCTCAGCATCTTTCGCGGCGGCGCGGGGGAAAATCTGAGATGAGCATCTGGGTCGTCGCCGTCGCCTCATTCGCTTGCTTCGCCATGCTGGCCTATGTGGCCGTGCGCGCCGGCGATCGCTTCATGAAGCGTTATCGCGAGAATTTCATGGAGCAGGCGAGATTGAACCTGGCCGACATGTTCATGTTCATGGACCCGACGCAGTTGTTCATATTCAACATCGTCGCCCTTGTCGTGGTCCCGCTGCTGCTGTGGCTCGTCACCGGCAACCCGCTGGTGGCCGCCGGCATCGCACTGGTGCTGGCCTTCATGCCGCGCAAGGTTTACGCATGGATGAAGCAGCGGCGGCTCAACCAGATCCAGGAACAGTTGCCCGACGCGCTGCAAATGCTCTCCGGCAGCCTGCGCGCCGGTGTCGGTTTCGCCCCGGCGCTTGAGGTCATGGTTCACGACGGACAACCGCCGCTGGCGCAGGAACTGGCCCTTGTCCTGCGTGAACAGCACTTGGGCGTCCGCACCGAGCAAGCGCTTGAAAACTTCAGCGAGCGCGTGCCGATCATCGACGTCAAATTGTTCGTCTCGGCGGTGAACATCTCGCGCGAAGTCGGCGGCAACCTGGCCGAAACGCTGTCAACACTGGCCGAAACGCTGCGTCGTCGCCTGATCATGGAGAACAAGGTGAAGGCATTGACCGCCCAGGGACGTTTACAGGGCATCGTGATGGCGTTGTTACCGGTATTCCTGATCGGCTATCTCACCCTGATGTACCGTGAAACGATGGAACCGATGTTCCATACTTGGCACGGTTATCTGGTCATCGGCATCTGCATGGTGATGGAATACCTGGGCTACCGCATGTGCCGCAAGATCATGACGATCGACGTATGAGCTGGATGCTGATCCTCGTTGCGTTGATGGCGGCATCGGCGGTGATGCTGGTGATGCTGGGTTCCCGCGGTGCGTTGCGTGAAGTCGAGATCGACGATCGCAGCTACCAGGACCCGTTGCCCGCCGCTTTGCGGATGATGTGGCCATTGGTCACGGTGGCCACTCGTTTCATCGCTCCACGGATGAAGACCATCCACTTCGAGCAAACCCACCGTCGCCTACAGGCCGCCGGACAGGACTATCTGCTGACTGCCGAAGAGTTCTACGGTCTCAAGGTGGTCGGGGCGTGCATCGCTTTCTTGTTTTTCTGCTCTTGTCTGCTGATGCTGGGCCAGCTATCTATCGCATCGGCTTTCATGGCCTTGCTGTTTGGCGGGCTGCTCGGTTGGATGTATCCCGATATCTGGCTCAACGACCGCCGCAAGCTGCGTCAGCGCGCCGTAGTCCGCGATCTGCCGATCTTCCTCGACTTCATCACCATGGCCGTCGAGGCCGGCTTGAACATCACCGGCGCCATCGAGCAGGCCGTGGCTAAAGGACCGTCCGGGGCGCTGTCGCAGGAATTCTCGCGCATGCTGCGCGACCTGCGGGCCGGCTTGCCGCGTTCGGAGGCGTTGAAACGCATGTCCGAACGAATGGACATCCCACAGATCACCAACTTCACCAGTGCATTGATCCAGACCGACAAAGTGGGCGCGAACCTCAGCGAAACCCTGCGCGCCCAGGCGCATCAGCGCCGCGATGAACGCTTCCTGCGCGCCGAAAAGCTGGCACTGGAAGCCCCGGTCAAGATGATGTTCCCGCTGGTCGTATTCTTCTTCCCGCTGATCTTCCTGTTCATCGGCTACTTCATCTACTTGAAGATGCTGGAGGAAGGCATCCTATGAAACGGGGACTGATTCGACGCGACAGCGGCGGCATCGTGGTGGCTCGGGTCTGGCTCGCCAACCGCTGGTGGTCCCGCCTGCGCGGACTGCTACTGCGACCACACCAGGAAGCCTTGCTACTCACGCCTTGCGCCAGTGTCCACACCTTCGGCATGCATTATCCGCTCGATTTGGTCTTTCTCGACCGGCAGGGACGCGTCTGCGGCTGGCAGTCCAACCTGCGGCCCTGGCGCACGGCCACATGCCGTGGCGCCGCCGCCACCGTGGAGATGCATGCGGGGACACTGGGAACCCTGGCCCCGCGCATCGGCGAACACTGGGAGTGGCAAGCCACTCGTTCCCAATAAATGGAGAAGACGATCTTGCGCCCTCATCCCTCTGTTCGCGGCCGCCCGTCCGCCGCCCGCCGGAACATGGCGGGACAATCGATCGTCGAGTTCATCATCGCCGTTCCCGTCTTGCTTTTCCTGGTCCTGGCCACGGTGCAGTTCGTTCTGTTTTACCGGGCTAAATCGACCCTCGATTACGCGGCATTGGAAGCCGCCCGCGCGGGAGCCGTCCATGGCGCGAAAATGTCCGAAATCAAGAAGGGCCTGGCTCAGGGATTGACACCGCTGTTCACCACCGAAAGCTCCCTGGCCGGGATCAGCAAGGCCCGGGCGAAGGCTGGCTACGAAGTCAACCATCCGCTCTACACCAAGGTCGAGATCATCAGCCCGACCCGCGCCATGTGGAACGAGCACAAGGAACGCCAATACAACGGCAGATACGCTCTGCCAAACGACAATCTGTCGTTTCGCGATGCCCGGGTCGGTCGCAGCGGCGTCAACGTCCAGGACGCCAACATCCTCAAGGTGAAAGTGACCTATCAATATCCGTTGGTCGTGCCGTTCGTGGGCTGGGTGCTCCAGGGAAAGTCGCTCTTCGTCAAATCGTCGAATGCGTTCGACAATGGCGGTCTCCATCGCCTCAGCGGGCGATTGCCGATCGAGAGCTACGCCATCGTTCGCATGCAATCGCCAATCTACGATATCGATCGGCCTGTCCCTGCTGCTTTCGGGCGTCGGCGACGCCACCGCCGTGGAAGGAACGGCCGGCATCCTCACCAACGAGCTGGCCGGTTTCGCCGGTATCGCGCGGGACAAACTGATTCCGGCCGAATTACGCTTCAGTGGCGACCAATTGCGCATCGAGTTCACCGGCGAGGACGGGCGAGACTACACGTTGCTGCGAAACGCTCCGGCTCAGCCCATGCTGCTGCTGGATCGGGAGGCCGGCACCGGCTTGCCGGTGCCCGCAGGCCGGATCAACCTCTTCTACGACCCCGGCAACCCCTGCGCGGCCATGGGGATGATGAGCGATTGCCGGAAGCTGGCCTCGGGCATCCACAGCGGCAGGAATGCCGTGCACTGGAGATACCGTGGCAGCAACCGACGCGGACCGGGTGGCAGCAATGTCGGCGACATGTGGTTGGACCAGGCAACCGGTTTCGTGCTCGCGTACACCGGTGAAAGGAGCGGCTCTCGCCAAAAGCAGCTGTGGATCGTCATGCAGGTGCGCTATGCACCACAGGAAGAAGAGGCATTTCTACCCCCCAGGCAATCCTCCCGGCGGGACTGAAGCTCCCTTTCCCGATGCCTGGCCGATGCGAGCACCGTCCCCTTGCATCAGGCCCGGCCACCCGCCGCCCGCCCGCCGCGTCCGAGTTTCCGCGCAAACCAATCGCCCAGGTCGTGCATCACCGTATAAGTGGCCGGGATCACGATCAGGCTGAGCAAGGTGGAAGTGATCAAGCCGCCGATCACCGCCCAGGCCATCGGCGCGCGGAAGCTGGAATCGCCCGACAGGCCGAGCGCCAGCGGCAGCATGCCGGCGCCCATCGCGATGGTGGTCATGATCACCGGGCGGGCGCGCTTGCGGCAGGCATCGATCAACGCATCGTGCTGGCTCATGCCGTGCTCGTCCTCGGCCATCACCGCGTAGTCGACCAGCAGGATCGAATTCTTGGTGGCGATGCCGATCAACAGCAGCAGGCCGATCAAGGCCGGCAGCGACAGCATGTTCTGGGTGACGAGCAGCGCGCCGAACGCGCCGCCGGCCGAGAGCGGCACGGCGGCCAGGATGGTCACGGGCATCAGCGGGTGCTTGAACAGCAGCAGCAGCACCATGTAGATGCAGACGATGCCGGCCACCATCGCCGCGGCGAAGCCGACGAACAATTCGACGAACACCTCGCTGTCGCCGGTATTGCCGAAGGCGATGCCCGGCGGCAGATTCTTGATTGAAGGCAGCGCCTGCACTTCGTTCATCGCCTCGCCCAGGGGCCGGCCGTTCAATTCGGCGGTGAGGGTGACGTTGCGCTGACGGTTGTAACGGCTGATGACCGACGGCCCGCTATCCGGCTGGATATCGGCCACCGCCTCCAGCGGCACCGGGCCGGCCTTGCCACGCACGCGCAACTGGGAAAGCGTGGCCGGGTCTTCCAGCGATTCTTGGGCGAAGCCGACCCGGATCGGAATCTGCCGGTCGGGCAGATTGAGCTTGGCCATGCGCTGGACGTAATCGCCGGCGGTGGCCACGCGCGCGGCTTCGGCGATGGCGGCGGTGGATACGCCCAGGTCGGCGGCGCGCGCCGGGTTGGGCACGATGCGGATTTCCGGGCGGAGCAACGAGGCCGAGGACGACACGCTACCCAGCCCCTTCAGGGTACGCAGGTCGCGCTGTACCGCCGCCGCCGCCTGATCCAACGCGCGCGGGTCGTCGCCGGAAAGCACCAGCGGCATGGTCTTGCCCGGCTCGCTGCTGATGTAGCTGACGCGCACGCCGGGCAGCGTTTGCAGACGCTTGCGCGCCTCGGCTTCCAGCACCTCCTGGTGGCGCTGGCGCGATTTGCGATCGCCCCATTCCAGTGTCATCACCGCGCGACGCACGTCGGCGCCACCGGATTTACCCGGGTCGCCCAAGTCGGGAACACTGCCGATCTGGCTGAAGACTTGTTTCAACTCGGGGATGTCGGCCAGCAGGGCGCGCGCGCGTTCGGTGGCGGCCCGGGTCTGCTCGATCCGGCTGCCCGGCGGCAATTCCATCGAAAGCATGCTGCGCCCGGGGTCGGAAGGCGGAATGAACGTGGTCGGGATGAACTTGATCATGCCGAGCGAAAGCACGAACAGGCCGAACGCGATCGCCAGGGTCTTCCAGCGGTTGCGCAGCGCGGTATCCACCCAGCCCAGGTAGCGGCGCATGAGCCGGCTCTCGCCTTCGTGCTCGGGTTCGGGCTTGAGCAGATAAGCCGCCATCATCGGTGTCAGCAGTCGCGCCACCAGCAGCGAGAACAGCACCGCCGTGGCCGCCGTCCAGCCGAATTCCTTGAAGAACTTGCCGGCGATGCCGGGCATGAAGGCTACCGGGACGAACACCGCCGCCAGGGTCATCGAGGTGGCGATCACCGCGATGCCGATCTCGTTGGCGGCATCGCGCGCGGCCACCAGCGGCGGCTTGCCCATGCCGAGATGGCGGACGATGTTCTCGATCTCGACGATGGCGTCGTCGACCAGGATGCCGATCACCACCGAAAGCGCCAGCAGCGTGATGATGTTGAGGCTGAAGCCCAGCGCCCAGATCACCGCGAAGGTGGGGATGATCGACAGCGGCAGCGCCAGTGCCGAAATCCAGGTCGCGCGCCAATTGCGCAGGAAGAAGAACACCACCACCAGCGCCAGCAACGCGCCCTCGATGAGCATCGTCATCGAGGACTTGTACGAAGTCTCGGCCTCGGTGGTCATGTCGTTGACCAGGCGGAAGGATACGCCGGGATGCGCCTTTTCCAGCGCCTTCAGCGCCGCCTGCACCCCCTCGCGCACCTTCAGCTCGTCGGCGCCGCGGGTGCGCGACATCGAGAAGCCGACCACCGGCCGTCCATCGAGCAGCGCCAACTGGCTGGGATCGGCCGCGCTATCGTGGACGCGCGCGATGCCCGACAGCCGCAACGCGCGGCCATCGGGCAGGGCGATGCTGTAATCGGCTAGCGCCTGCGCATCCGGCACGGTGCCGATGGTGCGAATGGTCTGGCGCTCGCCGCCGATCTCGGCGCGGCCGCCGGGCCGCTCCACCTGCATCTGCGCCAGTTGCTGCGACACCTCGCCGGCGGTGATGCCCCAGGCTTCCAACGCCCGCGGATCGAGATCGACCCGCACCTGGCGCTCGATGCCGCCGATGCGCCGCACCGCCGCCACGCCATCGACGCCGTACAGCGCGCGGCTGACTTCGCGGTCGACGAACCAGGACAGGCCGCCGGCATCCATGCGCGGCGCGGACACCGCATAAGTCAGCAGATCGCCGCCGATCTCCACCTTGGCGATGATCGGCTCCTGGATATCCTGCGGCAGATCCATGCGGATGCGCGTCACCGCATCCTTGCTGTCGTTGAGCGCTTCCATCACGTCGGTATCGAGATGGAACTCGACATAGGTGGTGCTGACGCCCTCCACCACCGTGGATATGATCCGCTTCACGCCTTTGAGCGTGGCGACCGAATCCTCGACCCGGCGCGTCACCTCGGTTTCCAACTGCGAAGGCGAAGCGCCGGGCTGGGTGATGGTCACTACCGTCATCGGGAAGGCGATGTCGGGGAACATCGCCACCGGCAGCTTGTGGAAGCCCCAGAAGCCGGCCACGCACAGCACGAAGAACAACATGACCGAGGGCACCGGATTGTGGATGCCCCAGGTCGAAAGATTACCGCCGCTCTTCTTCGCCGCCGGCACGGGCGGATGCGCGCTCATGGCGCGGCGCCGCGCTTCGCCGGCGCGGCGGTGCTGGCCGGCGCCACCCGCACGCGGTCGCCCTCGGCCAGGAAACCGGCGCCTTCGACCACCACTTGCGCGCCGGCTTCCACCCCGCCGCGCACTTCGACGAAGCCCCCCTCGCGCGTGCCGGTCTCGACCCGGTGGGCCTGCACGACCGCCTTGGCGCGATCGAGCACGAACACTGTTGGGAAGCCATCGCGCAACACCAGCGCATCGGCCGGCACCGCCAGCACGCTGCCGCTGCCGGTATCGATGCGGCCCTCAAGATAGGCGCCCACCTGCATAGTGCCGGCCTCGAGCAGGTCGGGCGGCAGGTCGGCAAAAACCGTACCGGTACGGTTGGCCGCATCCACGCCCGGGCTGACCGCGCGCACCCGGCCTTCGACCGTCCCCCCCTCGCCACCGGTCAGGCGGATCACGTCACCCGGCTTCACCCGCGCCAACTGCGTGGCCGGCAGTTCCGCGCGCCATTCCAGCCGACCATCACGGATCAGATAGATCAGCGGAGACCCCGCCGCCACCACTTGGCCTGGCTGCACCGATCGTTTGGCGATAACGCCCGCCGCCGGCGCACGCAAATCGGCAAAACCCCGGCGCAGCGCGGCCGTGTCGCGGGCGGCGCGCGCCGTGCCGAGACGCGCCTCGCCCTGGGTGCGGGCGGCGCGCAGTTCATCCAACTGCGAGGTGCTGATGTATTGGCCGCGCGCCAGGTTCTCGCCACGGGCCAGATTCGCGCGGGCCAAATTCGCGCCAGCCTCGGCCTCGCGCAAGGAAGCATTGGCCTGGGCGAGATCGGCATCCAGCATGCGGTGGTCGAGCGTCAACAACACCTGGCCGCGACGCACCCGCTGCCCGACATCGACGTTCAACGCGGTCACTCTCAGCCCGGAGACCTCCACGCCCAGTTGCATTTCCTCGACCGCCGACACCGGGCCGGAAACGCTCAACCCGCTCGCCATCTCTCGACGCACCACCGGCGCGGTGGAGACGGTCTGCGCGGAATTCGCATCATCGGCGGCGGGCTCGTCTTCATTGCAGGCAACCAATGCCAGCGGCAGGCAGACGGCTAGGAACAACGCACGCGTGGCGCGCGGCGGTCGGGTGCGGGGCATGAGACGTTTCGCTGAGTCGGTTTCGCCGCCAGTGTACTGGCAGGTACAGTAATGCGGTTAACCAGGTTTCACGCCGCTTGCCTCACGCCGGCAAGCGAAAGAAGGCCGTCGCGGTGGCGGTGGTGGCATGGCGCACGGCTTCCACGCTTTCGCCCCGGTCGCGCGCCAATTCCTCGGCGATGTGCGGCAGAAAGGCCGGCTCGTTGCGCCGATCCTTCGGCATCGGTTTCAGCGTGCGCGGCAACAGGTAGGGCGCATCGGTCTCGATCATCAGCCGGTCGGCGGGGATGTGCCTCACCAGCGCGCGCAGATGCTCGCCACGGCGCTCGTCGCACAGCCAGCCGGTGATGCCGACGTGCCAGTCGCGGTCGAGGTAATCGAACAGCTCCTCGCGCGTGCCGGTGAAGCAATGCACCACCGCCGGGCCAAGACGGCCATCGAAGTTCTTCATCATCGCCATGAAATCGGCATGCGCATCGCGCTGATGCAGGAACAAGGGCTTGCCGGTGTCCGCGCCGATCTGCAACTGCCGCTCGAACGCCTTGCGCTGCATTGGCCGCGGCGAGAAATCGCGGAAGTAATCCAGCCCGCATTCGCCCACCGCCACCACCTCCGGCTGCGCATGCAGGGCGCGCATCTCGGCGTCGCATTCGGCGGTGTATTCCGCTGCGTGATGCGGATGCACCCCGGCGGTGGCGAACAATTCGCCCCGATGCCGCCGCGCCAGCGCCAGCGCTTCCGGCGAATGCTCGCGCGACGCGCCAGTGACGATCATCCGCCCCACCCCCGCCGCGCGCGCGCGTTCGAGCACCGCCTCGCGATCATGATCGAAGCTGTCGTGGGTGAGGTTGGCGCCGATATCGATGAGTTGCATTGAATATTAAGAATCTGTAAAAAGGCAGAGTGATGATAGGCATTCAAATTTTATTCAGCCAGATCAAACTTGCACTCACAAGTTGAGTTGAATTGTCCCATGACTTAGAAATTTGGCCATTCATTCACAGCTTTCTTACATACGGAGAAACGTCATCGTGAACAAGAACTTCGGAAAAATCTTCCGACATCCGCTAGCCTGTGCCGTGTTTGCTGCCTTGGTCGCCCCGGGTGTTGCCTTGGCCCAGAGTACTACGCAACCACCATCCGACGCTGATGGCCAAACTTCCAAGCAAACACCCAGGTCATTGGACACCATAACCGTGACCGGTTCGCGCATTTTGAGGGCGGGCTTTGACACCTTGGAACCGGCTCAGGTTATCTCCCGTGAAGAAATCACTCAGCTCGGCATCACTAATGTAGCCGAATCACTGTTCCGTCAGCCAGGCTTCAGCGCTGGTGCCAGCTATCGTGGCGATCAATCTGGCTTTGGTGCTGGTGTGAACTTCATTAGCCGTTTCGGTTTGGGTTCCAACCGAGAACTGACCCTGGTCAATGGTCGTCGTTTCGTCAGTTCTAATCCACCGACTCAGTTCGGCCCCGCAAGCGGTGGTCTCCAAGTCGATCTCAGCGCCATTCCAACGGCGTTGATCGAGCGTGTGGAAAGCATCGGAATCGGCGGCGCACCCACGTATGGCTCTGATGCGATCACCGGTGTTACCAACCTCATCCTGCGTAAGGACTTCGAGGGCGTGGAAACCACAATGGGCTTTGGCTCCACGACATATGGAGACAACATCCGTTTCAACTTTTCCTCAACTTTCGGTAAGAATTTCTCGGACAACCGCGGAAACTTCACTATTACGGCTTCACATGACCGCAATAATGGCGTTCTGGCGAACAGTCGTGAATTCTATCGACAAAACATAGCGATTGTTCCAAACCCGAATGCGGACATGATAAAGAAATTCATGCCCGGCCGTGACCCGGCTACTGATGGTCGACTAAGCCCCGGGGTAGGCTTCGACACCAGTTCAGCCGATGGGATTCCGGGAAGCGTATACATTCGCAATCGCACCCTTTCCGCTATAACCTTTGGTGGCATGTTGCTACCGGCAACCGGTAACTTGATCAAGAATGGCGCTGGCCAGTTGCTGGGTTTTGGTCCGGGCAGTGACCAGTACTTCCAATTCAATTCTTCCGGACGTTTGGCAACGTTCGATCCGGGCATGCCATTTGGCACCAGAATGCAGTCTTCAGGCGGCGATGGCATGCGTCTCAATGACACCATCCAGCTGATCTCCGATCTCGACCGTTCAAATGTCTTTGCAACGGGCCGTTACGACTTCACCGATAGTATCCGGGCCTTTGCCGAGCTAAGCTGGTTCAAATCCAAGGCACTGGAAATTGCCGACCAGAGTATTTACAACGGCCCCTATTTTAGTAATTTAAGCTTGCCACTGACTTTCAGCATCGATAATCCATTCATCAATCCGGAAGACCGTGCCACCTTGGCAGCATTGGGAGTTACCAGTTTCCGGCTTTCTCGTGCTTCCCGAGATATCGTCGAAAACAATTCATCTTCCACAAGCACTATCAAGCGCATCGTGTTTGGACTGGATGGCATATTCGATATTGGCTCCCGTCAGGCTCAGTGGGAAGTCAGCATCAATCACGGCCGGGGCAACTTCGAATACGGTGGCTACGCACTTAATCAGCAAAAATTCATCAATGCGATCAATGTGCGTCGTGACACCAACGGCAACATCGTCTGCGACAGCAGCGTAACCGGTACGGTAGCCGATCCAGCCTGCGTGCCTCTCAACTTGTTTGGCCTGAACTCACCTTCTGCTGAAGCCAAGGCTTATGTCACTACTCCAACCCTAGCCCACGCAGCTAACCAGCAAACAGTATTCAATGCCAACATGACCGTGGGGCTATTTGATTTGCCGGGCGGTGAGTTCAAGGTGAATGGTGGTTACGAGCAACGCCACGAAAAAGGTAGCTTCACTCCCGACGCCTTCCAGCAGGCCGGTCTTGGTCGTTCCGTACCGATCCAGGCGATCAGTGGCAGCTTCAAGACACGGGAAATATTTGTAGAGGCATTGGCCCCGATTTTTGGTGGTGACCGCAGCTACCCGGGATTGAATCGTCTTGAAGTGACACTGAAAGGCCGCCGGGTGAACAATTCACTTGCCGGTCTTTTTGATGCCTACACTTATGGTCTGCAATATGAACCATTTGCTGGCCTGCAACTCCGTGGCAACAAGACTCGCTCCTTCCGCGCGCCTGCCATTGTAGAGTTGTTCCAACCGGTTTCGACCGCATTTTTTTCGATTCCAGAAGCATGTACTCCTTCTAACATTGGCGGAGGCCAGACTCCCGACATTCGCCGACGCAATTGCCAGGCATTCTTTGCCGCTTATCCCGGAGTAGATCCTTCCACGTTTGCCGCCAATTCCGGAACTCAGCAAGGCACAAGCGGTGGTAATCTCAACTTGCGCAACGAGCAGGCTGAGTCCTGGACTGCCGGAATCGTTTTCCAGCCAACTTTCGTGAAAGGCCTAACGATGGCTGTCGATTACTACAAGATCAACATGACCGAAGCCATTACTTCGCTAAGGGCAGCCCAAATTGTCAGTGCCTGTTTTGACAATCCAAACTTCAACGCCAATGACCCCAAAAATGGCAACGAGTTCTGCAAGATGATTTCTCGTGATCCTTCCACGGGTGTTGCAAATAGCATCCGTACGCAACGGGTCAATGGACAATTATTGAACTTCAAAGGCTGGACGGGCGAAGTACGCTACTCGTTGAATCTTGCGGATTACGGTTGGGGTGAAGGGCGTATTAACTTGGGATTTTTCGGTTACTTCCCGAAATCTCTCCAATCGCAAGTCACTCCCGTCGTGCCCCCGGCGGAGAGCATCGGTTCATATGGTTACTCCAGGCGTCAATACCAGTGGTCAGCCGGGTTTGTTGGCAAACACTGGATGTACGGGCTAGCAGCCAACTACAACAGCAGTACTATTTTGGACGTACAGGCAAGTAATCTTCCTGAACAACGTGATATCTACACTCGCCCATCGTTTACCAAGTGGGACGGATATCTCGGTTATAAATTCAATGAAAAAGTTCGGGTGAATCTGTCGATCATCAATTTACGTAATAAGATTGGCCCGTACCCGTTTGTAGATGATTCACTGGGCCGTCGTTATATGTTGACCAGTACCTACAAATTTTGATCCATTTGATCATTTTCTGGTACTGAAAGAAGGCCGACAGCAAGCTGTCGGCCTTCTCCTTTTATGTCAGCCGATACGATTACATATCCTTTGGTCGTGAACTCCCCCACCCTCCCCATCCATGAAGTCCTCCCCGCGATCCGCGAATCGCTGGCCGCGCGGTCGCGGCTGGTGCTGGAGGCGCCGCCCGGGGCCGGCAAGACCACGCAAGTCCCGCTGGCGTTGCTCGATGCCGATTGGCTGGCCGGCCGCAAGATTCTGATGCTGGAGCCGCGCCGGGTCGCCGCGCGCGCGGCGGCCGGATTCATGGCCCGGCAATTGGGCGAGCCGGTCGGCGAGACGGTGGGCTATCGCATCCGTTTCGAAAACAAGGTGTCGAAGGCGACGCGCGTCGAGGTGGTGACCGAAGGCATCCTCACCCGATTACTGCAAGACGATCCACTGCTGGAAGGCGTTGGCGCGATCTTGTTCGACGAGTTTCACGAACGTCACCTGGCCGGCGACCTCGGCCTCGCCCTGGCGTTGGACGTGCAGACCAGCGTGCGCGAGGACCTGCGCCTCGTGGTGATGTCGGCGACGCTCGAAGGCGAGCGATTGGCCGGTTGGCTCGACGCACCGCGAATCAGCAGCGCCGGTCGCAGTTTCCCGGTCGAGGTGGCGCATTTTCCGGGCCGCCGCGACGAGGCGCTGGCGCCGCTGGTCAAACGCGCGGTGGAGCACGCATTGCTCACGCATCCCGGCGACGTACTGGTGTTTTTGCCGGGCATACGCGAAATCGGCCAGGTTCGGCGCCTGTTGGAGGCGGCGCGTGAAATGGCCTCCCCGCTTCCTTTCCCACCGAAAGGCCACGTCCCGGCTCGGACGCGTCCTCCCGGCGGCCCGTCCGATACCGGCGCATCAAGTCCGTTTTCGTGGGAAAACCTGGAAGTCCTCGCGCTGCATGGCGAGCTCCCGGTCGAGCAGCAATCGCGGGTGCTGCAACCTTCCCCCGAGGGCGCACGCCGCATCGTGCTCGCCACCAACCTCGCCGAATCCAGCGTGACGCTGCCCGGCGTGCGCGTGGTGATCGATACCGGCCTTGCCCGCGAGCCGCGCTTCGATCCCAATTCGGGCTTTTCCCGGCTGGACTCGGTACGCATCGCCCAAGCCAGCGCCGACCAGCGCGCCGGCCGCGCCGGTCGCGTCGCCACGGGCTGGGCCTACCGGCTGTGGCCGGAATCCGAACGCCTCGCGCCGCAACGCCGCGCCGAGATCATGCAGGTGGAGCTGGCCGGCCTGGCACTGGAACTGGCGGCCTGGGGCAGCGACGCCTTGCGTTTCGTTGACCCACCGCCGCCCGGCGCCATCGCCGCCGCCCGCGATTTGCTGACGCGCCTCCACGCCCTCGACGCCACCGGCGCGATCACCGCGCCGGGCCGAGGCATGCTGGCGCTCGGCACCCATCCGCGCCTGGCCGCCATGCTGCTGGCCGCCCCGAATGACGAGGCGCGCGCGCTGGCCTGCGATCTCGCCGCGCTGGTCGAAGCACGCGACCCCTTGCGCAACCGCGGCGATGCACTGGCCGAACGATGGCAGGCGCTCGCCGCCTTCCGCCAGAACCGCCCGCCCGCCGATGTTCAACGCGGCGCGCTGGCCTCGATCGACACGGCCGCCCGGCAATGGCGCCGCCGCCTGCGCGTGGCGGCCAAACCACCGGCGCACGCCACCGCGCACGCGCTTGGCGACCTGCTTGCGCGCGCCTTCCCCGACCGTATCGCCTTCCGCCATGCGAACGACCGCCTGCGCTACCAGTTGAGCAACGGCCGGATGGCTCGCTTGTTCGAGGACAGCGCATTGGTCGGCGAACCCTGGCTGGTCGCCACCGAGCTGCGCCACGAAGCCAGGGACGCCCTGCTGCTACGCGCCGCGCCGCTCGACGAAACCCGCCTGCGCGGGGATTTCGCCACGCATTTCCGCGAGGGCGAAGAAGTGCGCTGGGACACGGCCAAGCGCGCGTTGATCAGCGAGCGCATCGAGCGCTTCGACGGCATCGTGTTGTCGACGCGCGCCGGCGGCAAGGTGGATACCGTGCTGGCGGCCAAGGCGCTGACCGATGCGGTGCGCACGCTTGGCCTAGACGCGCTGCCCTGGAGCGAGGCCGCCACGCAATGGCGCATCCGCGTGCAATGCCTGCGCGCGTGGATGCCGGAACTGGCCTTGCCCGACCTTTCCGACGCCGCATTGCTCTGCACGCTCGACGATTGGCTAAAGCCCGCCTTCGCCGGCAAGACCCGCCTGGACGCGCTTTCCGCCGAGGCGCTGACCAAAGCGCTGAAATCCGGCATCGGCTGGAATATCCGCAGCCGCATCGACCCGCTGGCGCCGCTGCGCATCAGCGTCCCTTCCGGGCTTGAGCGGCGCATCCAATACTCGCTCGACGACCACGGCGAAGCCGCATCGCCCGTCTTGGCCGTGAAACTTCAGGAACTGTTTGGACTGGCGGAAACCCCGCGTATCTGCGAGGACCGCATCCCGCTCACCCTGCACCTGCTTTCGCCAGCCGGCCGGCCCTTGCAGGTAACGCGGGACTTGCGCGGCTTCTGGGAGCGCACCTACCCGGAAGTGAAGAAGGAAATGAAGGGGCGATACCCGAAGCACCCGTGGCCGGAAGACCCGTGGCGCGCGAAGGCAACCCACCGCGCCAAACCCAGACCGTAGCGTTGCCGGATTTCCCGCCCGATGGGCAGGCCGGCCGCACATCGGCCTGCCCTTACAGAGTGACGGCGCCGGCCGGGCACGGCCCTACATGGCCCGCACGACACGACACGACCCGACACGACACGACCCGACACGACCCGACACGACCCGACACGGCGCGAGGCCTTGGATGCCGGAACACGAAGCTCAACGGCGGCGGCGCGGGACAACGCCGCGCTGAGAAACGTCTGGCCGCAAAAACGCGGGGCCGCAACGGAAGCGCACGGCGGCGCGATACCTGGGGCGGCATGGCGCGTTACCGCTTCCGGGCCTGTTCCGACATGCGGGACATGTGGCGGCGCGCGGCTTCGATCCTGCGACGCACCTCCTCGACCTGATCCGGCTGCCGCATCGGCCCGGCGCCAGACGGCGCGCCCTGGCCGGCAGTGGATGCCGCCGCCCCGGCCAAGGGCAACGATCCGCCCGCGCCCACCATCGCCACGGGCGCGGGCAGGGCGGCGCGCGGGTCGATCTTCACGACCCGGCTGTCATCGCCCGAGCGGAACGTGGCGCTCCGTCCGGCGAGGTGAACCAGACGCCAGCCGGGATATCCCGGCACCTCCTGCCCCAGCTTGACCCGCACTTGCCGACCACCGGCGGGCGGCGCCAAGGTGACGAGACCTGTGCGCGCGGCGCGAACGATGCCGGTCAGTCTGACTTCGAACGCCGGGGGCGCGGCGGCTTCTCCCCCGCCATCCGGCGACAAGTCCGCCACACGCGGCGCGCGCGACGAAAAAAACAAAGGCCGCGCCCATGCCGGGTTGGCCGGGCCCGGCAAGGCGACCTCCAGACTGGCCGCTTCCCCGAATTCCAGCCGGTGAGCGGAAGCGGGCGGAAGCGCGGCGCGCCTGGGAAGGCTTCCCGCCAGCCCCCAGAGGCAGAAGGCGAGGCTTCCCGCGAACACGGCCATCGATGGCAGCATCGTGCCCGGGAGCCGTTCGAGCCGGGTCATCACATCGCTCCCTGTCCAGGCTCGGCCCTTGCGCTCCCGGCCGGCGAAAGACCGCCGATCACCACAAAACCGACATCCAACACACCCGCCTGCCGGGCCAGGGGCGTGCCGCCATGCGCCGGCATCCCTGAAATATTCAGGCTATCGATGCGCAGGCGGGGCGCTTGCAGTTCCAGCGCCGCCAATACCCGCAGCATTTCGGCATTGCCGCAGCGCAACCGCACCGACAGCCCGGCCCGTCCGGGCCGATCGCTCGCCGGGGCCGGTTCGAGGCGGACCGGGGCCCGGCTCTCCATCCGGCAGGATTTCCCGTTGCGGCGCACGCGCGTCACCACCTCGTCGATGCGCCGCGCCAATTCGACTTCGCCTTGTTGCACGGTGGATTCCGTCAACCACAACCGTTGCCGCTGGGCTTCCGCTTCCACCCGCAGCGACAGCCCGGCCACGCTTTCTTTCTGGGCCAACAAGGATCGCGCGCGCGATAGCGCTTCATCCGCCTTGAGAAGCCGCCCGCGCTCCGCCTGCCAAGGCACCCACCAGGCCCGATGGAAGACACCGGACACCAGGCAAAGCAACACGGCCAGCAGCGCCACGGCAAGCCAGGCATGCCGGCGCGCCGAATCGGCGGGCGCGGGCGTCGTGCTCATTCGGGCTCCCCCTGCTTCAACTTGAGCCTGAGATCGAAGCGCTCACGGCGCGACCGGGGCTCGCCAACCGCGTGGGTGCTCATGCCGACCGCCCGCCACCTCGCGCTGTCTTGCAGGCGCGCAGGCAATCCGCTGGCCCGCGTGGTCAACCCCTGGATTTGCAGATGGCCGGCTTGCAACGTCAGCCGCTCCACGTGGGTGTCGTCCGGCAGCCGCTCGGCAAGCGCGTCCAGCACCGTCACCACGGGCACCTGCCGCGCCTGTGCCGAGCGCGCCTGGCCGATGGCATGCGCCAGCCGCCGGGCGCGTTCCAACTGAAGGGCAACCTGTCGCGCCTGGACGCGTTCTCGCGCCAGTTCGGCTTCCGCCCGATCCGCCGCCGCGCGGGTGGCGGCCAACGACGCCCAGCAACCGACCACGATCAATGCCACCGACGCGCCCAGCAGCGGCGCATTCCAGCGCCAGCGGCCAACGGGTTTCCGGCGCAGGCCGGGCGGCAGCAGGTTCACCCCCAGGGGCTGGCCCGCCTCGTCGGCCACGTCCACGCCCTGCAAGCACACGCCCGCCTCCCGAGCCCGGGTCAGGAGCGGCGCAAGCCGGCCACGGGGCGAGACCACCAGTTCCGCCTCGATCGTTCCGCTCAACGGATCGACGCCGCGGATCAGCGCGTCCCAGGCCACGTCGGCCTCGGCGAACGGTGTCCGCCTGTCGATCTCGAACCGCATCGCCCGACGCAAATGGCCCGATGCCGCCCACGGCAAAAATACCCTCGCCCGTACCGCACTGGCGGCGGGCACCAGCCACCAACGCGGCAACCGCGCATGGTTGGCGAGAATCTCGACACCCCTCACCTCCCCGGGCGCCGCCCCCTCCAAATCCGCGATCCAAACTTGCAGGCGGTCTTCTTCCAGCCGAAGCCATGCCCTGGGCGGAGCGGCAAACCAGCGCCGCCGCAGCCCGGTCGGCAATGCCAGCCGCAGCCCCCGTCCCCACCAATCCAGCAGGCGATGCCACTTGAAAACCATTGCGCCCGCGAACCCGCGTGGCGGGCCGGCGCCGACGATCGCCTCCATCCACGGTGCTCCCATGCAAGCCATGCCGATGCCATCCCCCTCCGTCCGGAAAGCCCCGCTTCCGGCATTTCCCCGTCCCGCTGATACTGCCGGGAATTCAGCCATCGATTCTATAGTGCCGCCGCCAGGGCCGGGCCAAGTGCCCGCCGCCGCCGCCGATACGAACGGATTCGCCTTTCGCCCGGGTATTCCCGCCGGGAGCCGCAGCCAACGCGATACGACGACGCCCGCCGGCGGAACGCCCGGCCAATCGATGGCATCGCCGGCACCCCCCAATGCCCAGCGATCCCACCAACCTCCATCAGGCCCTTGACACGAAAAACGGTAACCTCTGAATTGAACGCGGGCAGCGCCACTCAAACGGATGGAAATCCCGCCGCGGACCATCCACGCACCGGCGACCGGCATGCACGCCCCTCGCCGCCATTGGCCTTCCACACCGCCTGGCCATTTGGCGAACCCATCGAATACATTCTCATCCACCAGAAATGACCATGCGCACATACGTGTCCACTGCCGCTGCCGCCACAATCGCGGTATCCATCCGGGGAAGCCATCGATGAAATCCACCTCACTGCCACCGCTGGCGGCAGCGCTGACCTTGGCCCTGTCGGCCTGCGGCGGCGGCCACCCACCCACCGCCAAACCCGGCGCGCGTCTGTTCGGCACGCTGGAATTCCAGCCGTGCGCACTGTCCACGGCGAACAGCCGCAAGGCATTGGAAGCGCAATGCGCCACGCTCCAGGTGCCGGAAAACCCGGCCCGGCCGCAAGGCCGCAAGATCGGCCTGAAGATCGCCTGGCTGACGCCGGAGAACGAAGCCGGCGCAATGCCCGATCCGGTCTTCATGCTGGCCGGCGGGCCGGGGCAGTCCGCGTTGCAAAGCTATCCCCAGCTCGATCCCGCCTTCGCCGACGTGCGCAAGCAGCGCCACGTGATCCTGGTCGACCAGCGCGGCACCGGCGGCTCCAATCCGCTGACCTGCCAGCAGGATGACGAGGAAACACCGAATTTCTCCCCCGAGCGCGCCGCCGCCTACGCCCGCCAATGCCTGAGCGCGCTGGAAAAACGCGCCGACCCGCGCTTCTACACCACCACCGACGCCGTGCGCGACCTCGATGCCGTGCGCCAGGCGCTGGGCGTGGAGAAGATCAACCTGATGGGCGTGTCCTACGGCACCCGCGTTGCCCAGCAATACGCGCTGCGTCATCCACAACACACCCGCACCGTGCTGCTGGATTCGGTGGTGCCCAACACCCTGCCACTCGGCAATATCTTCGCCCGCAACCTCGACGACGCCCTCGCCCTGCAATTCGGTCAATGCGCGAAGGACACCGCCTGCCGCGAGAAACTGGGCGACCCGCGCGCCCAGCTCGACACCCTGCTGGCGAAATTGAAAGCCGACCCGCCGCTGGTGCGATACCGCGACGCCAACACCCACGCGCCGAAGGAGGCGCGCCTCACCGCCGAATCGGTCGCCGGACTGGTGCGGATGTACGCCTACATGCCGGCCGCGGCATCACTGCTGCCGGTCTTGATCCACGAAGCCAACCAAGGCCGCTACGAGGGCCTGATGGCGCTGACGAAAATGCTCACCGGCGAAATGCGCGACGCCATGGCGCTGGGCATGCAGATGTCGGTGATATGCAGCGAGGACGCCGGCAGCTTCGACGCCCGCGAGGAAGACAAGGACACCGTGCTCGGACAGGACATGGCCCGGGCGATGGGCGCGATGTGCGAAGTCTGGCCGGTCGCCACACAGGTGCCGAAGGATTTCCGCGCCCCGCTCACCGGCGGCATCCCGGTGCTGGCGATCTCCGGCGAGTTCGACCCGGTCACGCCGCCGCGCTATGGCGACGTGGCCATCGCCAAGCTCTCCAATGCCCGCCACCTGGTGCTGAAAGGCCAGGGCCACAGCGTACTTGGCACCGGCTGCATGCCGAAACTCTTCGCGCAGTTCGTCGATAAAGCCGAGCCCAAGGCGCTCGACGCGAAATGCCTCGACACCCTCGGCCCCGTGCCGCCGTTCACTTCCTTCAACGGATGGAATCCATGATCGTCGCCGAACACCTGCGCAAGACCTTTCCCGGCAAGGGGAAAAACGCCAAGCCCGTCATCGCGGTGGACGATGTCAGCTTCACCGCCGCCGACGGCCAGATCACCGGCCTGCTCGGCCCCAACGGCGCCGGCAAGACCACCACGCTGCGTATGCTCTACACCCTAATGCGGCCGGAGACCGGCCACGTCCACGTCGATGGCCATGACGCCGTCAACCAGGCCGACGCCGCGCGTCGCGTGCTCGGCGTGCTGCCGGACGCGCGCGGCGTCTACAAGCGCCTGAGCGCGCGCGAGAACATCGAATACTTCGGCGAGCTGCACGGCCTGTCGAAACCTGAAATCGCCACGCGCATCGACGTGCTTGCGAAAGCGTTGCAGATGGAGGATTTCCTCGACCGTCCCACCGAAGGCTTCAGCCAGGGCCAGCGCACCAAGACCGCGATCGCCCGCGCGCTGATTCACGACCCGAAGAACGTGATCCTCGACGAACCCACCAACGGTCTCGACGTGATGACCACCCGCGGCCTGCGCGAATTCCTCAAGCGCCTGCGCGGCGAAGGCCGCTGCGTGATCTTTTCCAGCCATATCATGCAGGAGGTGGCCGCACTCTGCGACCGCATCGTCATCATCGCCCAGGGCCGGGTGATGGCCGAGGGCACCCCCGACGAACTGCGCGCACAGGCCGGCCTGGACAACCTGGAAGACGCCTTCGTCAGACTGATCGGCACCGAGGAGGGCCTGTCCGCATGAACAACGCCCGTCGAACCGGCTTCCTCGCCGCGCTGCTGACCGTGATGAGGAAGGAACTACGCGACTTCACCCGCGACCGCAAAACCCTCCTGCTCACCCTGCTGATGGGCCCGCTGGTCTATCCGATCATGATGCTCGGCATGGGCAAGCTGAGCGAAATGCGCCGCAGCACACAGTTGGAAAAGCCACTGGCGATCGCCATCGTCGGGCACCAGCGCGTGCCCAATCTCACCGCCTTCCTGGCCAGCCAGGGCATCACCGCGATGAACTCGCCGCCCGGCGACGTCGAGGCGGCCATCCGCGCGCAGGATCAGGACGTCGCCCTGGTCATCGACGAGAAATTCGACGACGACTGGGCGGCCGGACGGCCGGCGCGCGTCACCATCGTCGCGGATTCCACTAGACGCAATGCCGATATACCGGTCGCCCGCGTGAACGCCGCGCTGGATGCCTACAGCCAGACCACCGGCGCGACGCGCCTCCTGGCCCGCGGCATCAACCCCGGCATCACCCGGGCGCTCGGCGTCGACCGCAAGGACATGGCGACACCGGAGGCCAAGCGCGGCGTATTGCTCTCGGTGGTCATGCCGCTGATCCTGCTGATCCTGGCCTTCATCGGCGGCGCGCACCTGTCGATGGACACCACCGCCGGCGAGCGCGAGCGTCAATCGCTGGAACCCTTGCTCGCCACCCCGGCGTCGCGCGCGGCCCTGGTCAGCGGCAAGATGCTGGCCGCGGCCCTGGTCGGCATCACCAGCCTGGTGCTGACCCTGCTGGCGTTCAAGCTCAGCGCCAACCTGGCCGGCACCGGCATGGCGCGGATGATGGACGTCAGCCTGCCGGCCATCGCCGGGATGCTGCTGATCCTGCTGCCGCTGGTGCTGATTGGCACCGCGCTGCTGACCTTCCTTTCGGCCAACTCCAAGAGCATGAAAGAAGCGCAAGCGCAGATGACCTGGCTGCTGTTCCTACCGATGGTCCCGGCCTACGCGCTGATGGCCTACCCGCTGAAGGACACCGAACTGTGGCAGTACGCGGTGCCGTTCCTGTCGCAGAACCAGATGCTGGCGAAAGTATCGCGCGGCGAAATGCCGGGGCCGGAGCAATGGGCGGTGTACCTGGCGGCGGCCCTGGCGCTGGCCACCGCATTGTGGGCGGCGGCGGTGTGGCGCTACAAGCAGGAAAAACTGGCGATCGCCTCCTGATCGCTCATGACCGCATCAAAACGAAAACGCCCGGCCAATGCCGGGCGTTTCGTCTTCGTCCTTCGCCTCATTCCTGTGGATTGAAGGTGAAAGTACGGCGCGTCGTCACCGGCGCGTCCACCGCCTGGAAACGCCAGCGCCTGACCGCATTCAGCACTTCGTTGTTGAACACCCGCGGGGGGTTGGCGCTGACCACCCGCGCCGAGGTCACGCTGCCATCCAGGCCAACCGTGAATTCCACCTGCACGCTGCCGGACTGCCCATTGCGCAAGGCGGCGCCTGGATAGCGCGGTTGCGGCGTGCTGAGCGCGCGCAGCTCGGTACTGGCCGCGCGCGGCGGCGCCGCGGGCGCGGGCGGCGGCGGCGCTGGATTCGCGGCCTGGCGCTGGGCGGCCGCGCGCAATTCGGCCTGTCGACGTTCCTCCGCCGCCTGCGCTTCCTGCTGTTGGCGCTCTTCCTCCGCCTGCCGGGCGGCAGCTAGGCGATTGGCCTCGGCCTGTTTGGCGGCCAGTTGCTGCGCCGCCTGCTGCTGCATACGCTGCTGCTGCTCCCGGCGCTGCTTCTCCAGTTCGAGCCGGCGGGTTTCATCGGCAGCGGCGTTTTCCTTGCGCCGGTCGAAGGTGGCCTCGGCATCGGCGATACCGATCTTCAAACGTGGCAACGCCGGCGCATTGGGGTCGGTCTTTTCCAGCAGCGAGAACAGGCGCTTGGCTTCGGCAAAATCGTCACGACCAATCGCCTGCTCGATGGCGATCAGCGCGTAGGGCTGCAAATCGGTCAGCGCGCTGGCGACCGCCGCGTCGCCCGGAATCTTGTCGCGCAGGGCGAGATAGTATTCCATCGCATTCTCGCCCGCCGGCGCATACAGACGTTGCTCGCTCACCGCCTTGCCGGCGGCCGCGCGCAACTGGTCCGCCCCCATCACCGATACCTGCGCGGACACCGCCGGCGCGGCGGCGTCGGTCGTCGGCGCCGTGCGGGTCTCGGCCGCCGTCTCGTCTTTTCCGCCACAGGCGGCCAAGGCGCAAGCCAGTGCCATCAACAGCACGGGGCGTTCGAAGAGGCACCCTCCCAAATCCATCCGCTTCATGCTTCGTCCCCCGTTGGAACGGCCGGCACGGCCACTCGAAGTCCGAAGTCTTTGCGCCGGAAGACCGGTTTGTCAACCGTGCGCGCCGGCGGGACGGCCGCGCCGCCGCTCAGTTCGCGCGTTTACGCCGTGGCAATGGCGGCGCCTCGGCCACCCCGTGGGCCAGACGGGTCAACGCGCCGGTATCGAGGATTTCCACTTGACGGCCGTGCACACTGATGAAGCCGTCCTCCTCCAGCCTGCTGAAACCGCGGCTGACGGTTTCCAGTGCCAGGCCCAGATAGTTGGCGATATCGATCCGGCTCATCGGCAGGCGCAGGCGCAGCTCGTCGCGACCGATCGCCTTCAGCCGTTCCGACAGGCCGTGCAGGAACAGCGCGATGCGCTCGTTGGCCTGCCGCCGCACCAGGATTTCCTTATGGTCCTGGTCGCGGTCGAGGCTCATGCCGATCACCCGCATCAGTTGCTGCTGCAACCCGGGTATCTGCGCGGCAATGCCGCCAAGCTGATCGAACGGGATCTCGCACAGACTGGCGGCGGTAAGCGCGATGGCATCGCAACGATGCTGGCCGCTGGAGAGCGCATCCAGGCCGATCAATTCGCCGGGCAAGTGGAAACCGACCACCTGCTCGTCGCCGCTTTCGCTGTAAGTGACGGTCTTGACCGCGCCATCGCGGGTGATGAAGACCGAGCCCATCGTATCGCCCATACGGAACAGGTGAACGCCCGCCGCCAAGGGGCGGCGGCTGCGGATGATCTCATCGAGCCGCTCCATGTCGACGTGGCTCATCCCGCCACCTGCCAGACATAGCTGCTGTAGGGAACAGTTCGCGCAACTGCGTCGCAGCCCTGGAAGATCAACGGCGGTGGACGTATCCATAGGTGAACATTATGCCAGCCGTGCATAGCCGCATGGCGACACCGGGTTTCTACGCCTCAAGGCATGCTGCGGCAGCCCAGCGCCGAGAGCAAGCCATGCATCGCGGGCACTTGCATGAGCCACGGCGCGGCCAGGGTCAACAGACCGGCGAGCAGCACCAGCAGGCCGAGCGCGAGTCGCAGGCCATGCCGATTCATCCAGCCGGCCATGCGCGCGCCCGACCAGGTCAGCGGCACCATCAGCGGCAAGGTGCCCAGGCCGAAGGCCAGCATGGTCAAGCCGCCATGAAAAGCCGATGCCTGCAACCAGGCGGCGGCCAGCAAGGTGGTGCTGAGCCCGCATGGCAGCCAGCCCCACAGCATTCCCAACGCAAAGCGTTTGGGCGCGGAATCGGCCGGCAGCAGGGCGCGCTGCACGGGTTGCAGGCGTCGCCACATGCCTTGGCCGGGACGAGCCAGAAAACCCAGCGACCCCGCCGGCAGCAGCAATCGCAGCGCGGCGACGACCAGCACCAGGCCGACCAGCATGCGCGAGCCCGTGGCCAGCCAGTCGATCCTGGCCGCGGCGAGAATGCCACCGCCGATGCCGCCGGCGATCGCACCGGCCAGCACGTAGCCGGAAACCCGGCCGAGGTTCACCAGCGCGGCATCGAACCAACCCTTGCGCCGCGCGCTGGTCCCGAGCCCGGTGGCGATACCGCCGCACATCGCCACGCAATGCACGCCGCCAAGCAGCCCGGTCAGCCAGGCCGAACCGATCACCAGCCAGTCAATCGGCATGGGATTTCGGGTCGGCTTGGTGTCCGCCGCGCCCGGGGTCGGCGGCTTCGGCACGTTCACGGGCGATGCGCTCGTTCGGGTCCTCGCGCAGGATGTCCAGCGCCGGCGTATCCATGTCGTCGAACTGGCCGCGCTTGACCGCCCAAACGAAGGCGGCGACGGCGATGCCGAGCAGGATCAGACTGATCGGGATGAGCGCGAGCAGGATGTTCATGTCGATGGCGTTCTCGTCAGCCGCAGCGCATTGAGCGTCACCAACAACGACGAGGCGGCCATGCCCAACGCCGCCATCCACGGGGTGACGTGGCCGGTCGCCGCCAGCGGCAGCGCGACGACATTGTAGAACGTGGCCCAACCGAGGTTCTGCCGGATCACCGCGCGGCTGCGGCGCGCAATGGCGATGGCCTGCGGGACGCGGGCGAGGCTTTCGGCGGTGACGACGAAATCCGCCGCGCGCTGCGCCAGCGCCGCGCCTTCGCCCATCGCCAACGACACGTCGGCGCCGGCCAGCACCGGCGCATCGTTGATGCCATCGCCGACCATCGCCACGCGGTGGCCGCGCGATTGCAATTCGCGCACGCGTTCGAGCTTGCGTTCCGGCGTCTGCCGCGCGGCATGGCGTTCGATGCCCACCTCGCCCGCCAGCTTCGCCACCGCGGCCTGGCCATCGCCGCTCAATAGTTCCACCGCGATGCCCTCCTCGCCAAGCGCGCGCACCGCCGCGCGGGCATCGTGGCGCAGGGTTTCGGCCAGTTGGAAACGGGCATACGGCGTTTCGCCATTGCCGAGCCACAGCGCGGGATCGTCCTCGGCCACACGGCGCGCGGCGAACGCGGCCTGGCCGAGCTTCCACCGGCGTTCGTGAACCATGCCTTCGATCCCCCGCCCCGGCGCTTGCCGCACTTCATCGGCCTCGGGCGGGTCCTCGGGCGCGATCGCGGCGAACGCGCGCGCCAGCGGATGGCGGCTGTCGCGCTCCAGCGCGGCGGCGATCGCCAGCGCGTCGTCGCGGCCAAGGCCGTTCATGGTCTCGATGGCGGCAATCGCCGGCTGGCCGTCGGTGAGGGTGCCGGTCTTGTCGAAGACCAGCGCGTCGATCCCGGCCAGGCGGTCGAGCGCGTCGCCGCGTACGCCGAGCACGCCGATCTTCGACAACGCGCCGTGCGCGGCGGCCAGCGCGGATGGAATCGCCAGCGACAGCGCACAAGGACAGCTCACTACCAGCACCGCCAGCGTCACCTCGAAGGCGCGCGCCGGATCGTACCAACGCCAGAACAACCAGACGACGAGCGCCGATACCAGCAGCGTGGCGACGAAACGGTGGGCAATGCGGTCGGCGACCTGGGCCAGCCGCGGTCGCGCGGCCTGCGCTTCTTCGACCAGTCGCGCCAGCTCGGACAGACGGGTATCGGCACCGATCCGGCGCACCTCGACTCGCGCCGGCGCATCCACGCACAGGCTGCCGGCATAGACCGCGTCGCCCGGAGTCTTCTGCACCGGGGTCGATTCGCCGGACAACAGGGCTTCGTCGAAGGCGGCGGTTTCATCCAGCAACACGCCATCGGCCGGCGCCGGCTCGCCCGGCGCAATCCGCACGATGTCACCGGCCGTCACCTGCGCCACCGGCACCTGTTCGCGGCCGTTCTCGGCGGCCGCGTTCTCGCGCGTCGCCAGCACCGGCCGGGCGCGCGCGAGCGCGTCCACCTGCGCGCTGGCGGCCTTGCGCGCGCCCTGCTCGATCATCCGCGCCGCCAGCAGCAGAAACACGAACATCACCGCGGCGTCGTACCAGACGTGAACGCCGCGCACGAGCGTCTCGTACACGCTGGCGAACCAGGCCAGAAGGGTCGAGGTGGCGATCAGCGTATCCATGCCCAGGCGACGGTGGCGCAGTTCGCGCCACATGCCTTCGAGGAAGGGCCAGCCGGAATAGAACACCACCGGCGCCGAGACCAGCATGGTGATCCAGCGGAAGAAGTCGCGGGTGGCTGGCGGCATTTCGCCGGCGGTATCGAGGTAGAGCGCCTCGGCGAACATCATCGCCTGCATCGCGCCCAGCCCGGCGATGCCCATGCGCAGAATCCAGCGGTTGCGCTCGCGCCGGCGCGCCTCCTCGCGTTCGAGACCGGTGGCGAGATAGGGCCGGTAGCCAAGCGAGGCCATGCGCTCGAGCAGCCGCGAAAGCAAGGTGGAGCCGGGCCGCCAACGGATGCGCACGCGGCCGGTGACCGCATTGGCGATGATTTCCTCCACGCCATCCTCGCGCCGCAATGCTTTATCGATCAGCCAAGCGCAGGCGGCGCAGCGCATGCCATCGGTAAGCACGGTGATTTCGCGGGCACCGCCGGGCAGGCCGCGCACGTGGCCGGCGACGATATCCTCGCGGTCCCAGATCGCGTAATCGACGCGATCGGTGCCGACGCGATCGGCGGCCTCGCTGCGCAGCTTGTAGTAATCGTCGAGGTGCGCGTCGCGAATCCATTCGGCGGCGGCACGGCAACCATCGCAGCAGAACAGTTGCAGATCGCCCGCCATCTCGGCGCGGACCGCATCACGCGGCAAGGTTTCACCGCAATGGAAACAGCGCGTGGCCGGTTTAGACATCACGCATCGCCCGAGCCATGCCGCGAGGCGCGCGGCTGAACTTTCTCAGCCCGTCGCCGCGACATGGCGTCGCTCCGAAGTCGGGGGACCATGGCGATACCGGTTTTTCCAACCCATCGGCGAATCCCGCCAAGGTGCCGCCCGCCAGGTGGAACGGTTGCCGACCCGCTTCAATTGGCAGGCAGCCAGATATGTGCCCGCCGCGATGCGGCCATGTTCGGCACAGTCACCACGAAGCGCCGAGGCGTGGCGCCGCTCAAGTGCATCCAACAATGCGCAGACACGGGCGTATCTGTTGCCGGACACGCCGACCTCGCAAGCATCGCCATCCGTCATCCGGCCGGGATTTTCGCGCGATGCTCCGAACTCCGCCCGGTGGAAGATCGCCGCGCGCGCGGTCAACCGCCGCGCCACGGACGCCATCGGCTCGCATTCGGGATCAGCGGGTTTCATGCAGACCGTCCGCCGCCGTCCTCATTCGCCAAGGGCGGGCGTCAGCACCGCCGACATCTGGTCCCTCGGCATCCGCGCGCGCAGGCGCCAGCTATCGCCACGGTCGCTCAGCACGAACTTCCAATCGTGGCTGCGTTCGTCCTCGAACGGCACGCTCGACAGCCAGTTGCCGCCGGGTTGCGGAGTCAATTCCAACATGCGGTCGCGGGCGCTGTCGGTCGGGTGTTCGGCCAGCAGCTTGAGCGGGTCCTGGCGTTGCCACTGCCCGGCCATCGGCACGACCTCCACCCGGCCATCGCGTTCGCGCAGCAGCGCGGTCAGCCCCAGCTTTCGCGCCTGTTCGTCGGGGCCAAGGTCGGTTTCCTGAAGCACCCGGCCCATGCGCGAAACCTCGTCGCGCACCTCGCCGCCATCCCGATGCTTGATCGATATTCCCAGCGTGACCAGGCCCGCCACCACCACCGCCGCCGGCAAGGCCACGACCAACCACACCATCGGCTCGCGATGGGCTTTTTTCTGCTGTTGTTCGGTCATCTACATCGGCCCGAAGAAATTGCTGTCCACCGTCTTGCTCACCGAGCCGTCATCGGCCTTGACCTCGAAGGTTACCGGTTTTTGTCCGCGCACTTCGGCCGGTGCGCGCAAATTGACCGGCAGAGTCAGCACTTCCTCGCCATCGGCCTTCACCTTCAGCGGGCCGCCAACCAGCGCGATGCCGTCGCTGGCCTTGATGTCGATGGTATAGCTGCGTTCACGGCTGTCCTTGTTGACCACGCGCAGCGTGTAGCCGTTTTCGGTCTGGCCATCCTCGACCACGCGGTAAAGCGCGTTGCGGTCGCGGATCGCCTCGACGATCAACGGCGTGCGGTGGGTCACGCCCCACAGCCAGGCGGCGAAGATGCCGCCAAGCAGCAGACCATACAGGATCACCCGCGGGCGCAGCACATGCGTCATCTTGCTGTCGATCGCGTTCTGGGTGGAATAACGGATCAAGCCATGCGGGTAGCCCATCTTGTCCATCACATCGTCGCAGGCATCGATGCACGCGCCACAGGCGATGCACTCGTATTGCAGGCCATTGCGGATATCGATGCCGGTCGGGCAGACCTGCACGCAGATGGTGCAGTCGATGCAGTCGCCCAGTTCGTCCGGTGGGAATTTCGGCAGCGGCTCGCGCTCGGGATGGAACGCGGCCATGCCTTCATGGCCCCGCGCCTGGGCGGCGGCATCGGCGGCCACCGCATGGCCGGAGGCGCGGAAGACGAAATCGTAGGCCGCCACTTTGTCGATCAGACCGCGGCCGCGTTCCAGCACGCTGCCCAGGCCGCGCTTACGCGGGCCGCGTGGCTCGCCGCGCATCGGGTCGTAGGCGATGATCAGCGTATTGCGGTCGAACATCGCGCTCTGGAAGCGCGCGTAAGGGCACATGTATTTGCAGACCTGCTCGCGCATGAAGCCGGCAAAGCCCCAGGTCGCCAACGCATAGAAGAACACCCAGAAACTTTCCCAGCCACCCCACTGCCAGCCGCTGGCGACAAACGGCGCGCGCGCGGCCAGGTCGCGGATCGGGGTGAAGAAGCCGACGAAAGTGAAGCCCGTCCACAGCGCGAATACCAGCCAGACAAAATGCTTGCCGCCCTTTTTGAGGATCTTCTCGCGATTCCACGGCATCCTATCGAGCTTCATGCGCTTGCCGCGATCGCCTTCGATGACGTTCTCGATCCACATGAAAATCTCGGTCCACACCGTCTGCGGACAGGCGTAACCGCACCAGAGCCGACCGGCCAGCGCGGTGAAGAAGAACAGCGCCAAGCCCGCCATCACCAGCAGCAAGGCCAGGAAGATGAAGTCCTGCGGCCAGAAGGTCAGGCCAAGCACGTAGAACTTGCGTGCGGGCAGATCGAACAGCACCGACTGGCGCGCATCCCAGTTGATCCACGGGAATACGTAGAACATGCCCAGCAACACCCAGACCGCGACTTTGCGCAGGCGATCGAAGCGGCCACTCACTTCACGAGCGTAGATCTTGCGCTCGCTGACGTAATAAGAGTTGCCGGCGTCGTCGACGACGTCCAACGGAATCTTCTTGCTCATCGCGATCTCACTCCGGCGGGAGCGCTCGGTTGAAGCGGCTGGCCGGTCTCAGCAGTATCCAGGTGAACAGACTGGAAGACGCGGTCGCCAGCCAGAACATGAAAAAGCCGATGCTGTAGCCGGTCACTCGGCTCATCGGCAGATCGGGAAAGGTCATGTCGCGCAAGGCGATTGGATCGACGAATGCGAAGAACACCATCGTCGCCACGCAGGCCGCGAAGAAACTCGGCCAGAGAATCGCCCCGACCCGCTGCGAGAGCGGGCGGGGAGGATGATCAAACTGCGGATCGGCGGAATCGGTCATTACCGGGCGCTGGCATTGGCTGGCTTGGCCGCCATGTTGCCACCACCGTGTGAAAGCGACCAAACATAAGCACCAACCAGACGAGTCCGGGTGTCGCCCAGCAGTTCCAGGTGCGCCGGCATCACGCCGTGGCGACCATTGCTAATGGTCTCGCGCAGGGACTCGGTGCTGCTGCCATACAGCCAGTAGTTATCGGTCAGGTCAGGCGCGCCCAGCATGGCATTGCCCTTGCCGTCGGGGCCATGACAAGCCACGCAGACGCCGTCGTACAGTTTCTTGCCCTGGCTGGCCAGAAAGTCGTTCTGCAAGCTGGCGTTCGGCTGCGACAGCGTGCGCACGTAGGCAATCACCTGCTCCACGGCCTGTTCGCCGCCGGTGCCTTTCAATACGTCGCCCCACGGGGCCATCACGCCCTGGCGGCCCTGCTGGATCGAAGTCAGCACGTCCTGCGGCGTACCACCCCAGTGCCAGATGCTGTCGGTCAGGTTGGGATAGCCGACCGCGCCCTGGGCCGTGGAGCCGTGACAGACCGCGCAGGTGTTGTTGAAGATGCCGCGCCCGATCTTGACCGCGGCCGGATCGCTGGCCAGCACGTCGACCGGCTTACCGGCAAATGGGGCGAAAGCGGCCTCGAGCTTCTTGTTCTCGACCACCTGTTCCTTCTTCATTTCGTCGGCCGAGGTCCACTTCGAGGTACCGGCGAAGGCGCCGAAGCCCGGGTAGTACACCAGATAGCCGGCCGCGAAGACGATGGTGATCCAAAACAGGTTGATCCACCATTTCGGCATCGGCTTGTTGTATTCGGTCAGGTCGCCATCCCACACGTGGCTGGTTTCATCCGGCGCAGGATCGCCCGGACGCCGTTTGGAATTGCTCACCAGCAGCCAGATGCAGCCAAAGACGTTGATGATGACCAGCGCGATGATCCACAACGACCAGCCGCTGGTAAGGGAAGAGGTCCAGTCGCTCACGGCGATTGCTCCTTGTTGCGGTTGCCGGCGGCTTCGCCGGCAACGGGTTCTTGGTCATCCAGCGGAAGGCGGGCGGCGGCATCGAAGGCTTGCTTGCGCTTCGGGTTCCAGGCCCATATCCAGCCGCCCACGAACAACACCAGCAAAATGGCGGTGACGATCCCGGAAAGCATGTCAGCCCCCCTTCGGCGCGGCCTTGCCGAGGCCCTGTAGATAGGCGACGACCGCGTCCATCTCGGTCTTGCCGTCCACCGCGGCGCCGGCGCCATCGATATCGGCCTGGGTATAAGGCACGCCGATCTTCCGCAGGCCGCGCATGTTGGCCTGCAACTGTCCGGCATCGATGGTGCCCTTGTTGAGCCACGGGAAGGCCGGCATGTTCGATTCCGGCACCACGTCGCGCGGGTTGTTCAGGTGGACCCGGTGCCAATCATCCGAGTAGCGGCCGCCGACGCGCGCCAGATCGGGCCCAGTGCGCTTGGAACCCCACTGGAACGGATGGTCGTAGACCGATTCGCCGGCCAACGAATAGTGGCCGTAGCGCTCAGTCTCGAAGCGCAGCGTGCGTACCATCTGCGAGTGGCAGTTGTAGCAGCCTTCGCGGATGTAGACGTCACGGCCGGCCAGTTCCAGTGCCGGGTAGGGCTTGACGCCCGGCAGCGGCTTGACCGCTTCGGCCTGGAACATCAGCGGCACGATCTGCGCCAAGCCGCCGAACGACACCGCGATGGTCACTAGAATCGCCATCAGCGCGACGTTCTTCTCGATCTTCTCGTGGGTGAAACCCGTGTTGTTGTCGTTGCTCATGTCGGGGTCCTCAGGCGCGGGCTTCGGAAACGTCCGGCGGCAGCACCGGATTGGGGGCCACGTTCTTGGCGGCCTGCATCGTCTTCACCACGTTCCAAGCCATCACGAACATGCCGGAGAGCACCAGCACGCCGCCAAGCAGACGCACCAGGAAGTACGGGTAGGTAGCGTTCAGCGATTCGACGAAGCTGTAGGTCAGCGTGCCGTCGGCGTTGGTGGCGCGCCACATCAAGCCCTGCATCACCCCGGCGATCCACATCGAGGCGATGTAGAACACCACGCCGATGGTGTGCATCCAGAAGTGCAGATCGACCGCCTTCACCGAGTACATCGACTTCTGCCCGGTCAGCCAGGGGATCAGCGCGTAGGTCGCGCCCAGCGAGATCATCGCCACCCAGCCCAGCGCGCCGGCATGGACGTGGCCGACGGTCCAGTCGGTGTAGTGCGAGAGGGAGTTGACCGTCTTGATCGACATCATCGGGCCCTCGAAGGTCGACATCATGTAGAAGCTGATGGAGACGATGAGGAACTTCAGGATCGGGTCGGTGCGCAGCTTGTGCCAGGCGCCCGACAGCGTCATCACGCCGTTGATCGCGCCGCCCCAGCTCGGGGCCAGGAGGATGAGCGAGAACACCATGCCGAGCGACTGCGCCCAGTCCGGCAGCGCGGTGTATTGCAGGTGGTGCGGACCGGCCCACATGTAGATGGAGATCAGCGCCCAGAAGTGCACGATCGACAGGCGGTAGGAATAGACCGGCCGGCCGGCGACCTTGGGCACGAAGTAGTACATCATGCCGAGGAAGCCCGCGGTCAGGAAGAAGCCCACCGCGTTGTGGCCGTACCACCACTGCACCATGGCGTCGACCGCGCCGGAGTACAGCGAATAGGAGTGGATCGGGCTGGTCGGAATGGCCAGGCTGTTGACGATGTGCAGCAGCGCCACCGCGAGGATGAAGCCGCCGTAGAACCAGTTGGCCACGTAGATGTGCTTGACCTTGCGGATGGCGATGGTGCCGAAGAACAGCACCGCGTAGGCCACCCAGACCACGGCGATGGCGATGTCGATCGGCCAGATCAGCTCGGCGTATTCCTTACCCTGGGTCAGCCCCAGCGGCAAGGTGACGGCGGCGGCCACGATGATCAATTGCCAGCCCCAGAACACGAAGGCCGCGAGCTTGTCCGAGATCAGTCGCACATGGCTGGTGCGCTGGACGCACCACAGGCTGGTGGCGAAGAGTGCCGAGCCGCCGAAGGCGAAGATCACCGCGTTGGTGTGCAATGGGCGCAACCGGCCGTATTGCAGGAACGGAATGCCGTCGGTCAGTTGGGGCCAGTAGAGCTGCGCGGCGATGATCACGCCGACCAGCATGCCCACGATGCCCCAGAGCACTGTCGCCAGCGCGAATTGGAGCACCACCTTGTCGTTGTAGTAGCCCTTGGTTTCGGTAGTCATTGCAGAGTCCTCGATGACGCCACGCATTGTTAGATAGGCGTTAAGACACGCACTTGATTGAAGTCAAGAAAGCGTGACGCACATGAACGGTGTGCGCATAGTTTACGCACCCGTTTCCACTTGTCCGCGATTCATTCTCATTTGGGCGAATTTTCACCGGACGCGGCGAAATCACTTGCCGATGCAGAACGTGCCGAAGATCTCCCCGAGCAGATCGTCGGGCAAGCACCTGCCAGTGATTTCGCCCAACGCGTCCCGCGCCAGCCGAAGCGATTCGGCGGCCAATTCAGGCCGGCCAGCCAGCCACTCGCCACCGACGCCGGCCAGCCAACCGGCGCAGTTGGCCAGAGCGCGGACATGCCGCGCGCGCGCGCTGAATGCGCCCTCGCCCGCCTCCAACCCGGCGTTTGCGATGGCGGCGATCGCCGCTTCCAGACGTTCGAGGCCCGCGCCGGTGGTCGCGGAAATCCACAGGGCTTCGCCTTCGTTCGCCCGCGCGTCGGGCGTTTCGTCGAGTAGATCGGCCTTGTTGTGCAGGACGATGCGATGCGGTAGGCCGGCCCATTCGGATTCGAGCATCACCGCGGCTGCCGGGTCGCGGGCATCGACCACGATCAGAGCGAGATCGGCCTGTGCCAATTCGGCGCGCGCACGGCGGATACCCTCGCGCTCAATGGCGTCATCGCTCTCGCGCAGGCCGGCGGTATCGACCAGCAATAGTTCCACGCCACCGATGTTGACCGCTTCGCGCAACACGTCACGGGTAGTGCCAGCGACATCGGTGACGATCGCGCGATCGCTGCGCGCCAGGGCGTTCAACAGCGAGCTTTTACCCGCATTCGGCGGCCCGACGATCACCGCGTGCAGGCCGTCGCGCAGACGTTGGCCGGCCTCGGCGCGGCCAAGCAGCACGGCAAGATCGACGCGGATGCCCTCAAGCGTGGCGGACAGGCGCGTGTCCGATAGCGTTTCCAGTGGCTCGTCGGCGAAATCGATCGCCGCTTCAGCCTGCACTCTCAACGCCATGAGGCGGGCGGACAGCGCCTCGACTTCATGGGAAAAGGCGCCATCGAGCGAACGGCGCGCGGCGCGCGCGGCCTGCTCGCTGCCAGCGCCGATCAGATCGGCGATGGCTTCGGCCTGGGTGAGATCGAGCTTGCCTTCGAGGAAGGCGCGTTCGCTGAATTCACCGGCGCGGGCTTGTCGCGCGCCAGCGGCGATCGCGGCATCGGTCAACTGGCGCAGCAACACCGGACTGCCGTGCGCTTGCAGCTCGGCGACGTCCTCGCCGGTGAAACTGCCCGGCGCGGGGAAAGCAATGGCGATGCCGTCATCGATCAATTCGCCGCCGCCATCGTGAAAACGCGAATAACGGGCGCGGCGCGGCGACAGTGGCCCGCCGCAAATCGTTTCCGCGATGGCGATCGCCCGCGGCCCGGACAGCCGGACGATTCCGACGCCGGCCGCGCCATGGGCGGTGGCGAGCGCGACGATGGTGTCACGCGGGGCTGGGGCTTCGGTCATCGTCATCGGCACGGACGAGCCGGCCCGCATCGAGCGGGCCGGTCGGGTAGCTTATTTGGCCTTGGCCGGGGCATCGCCGTATTTCTTCAGCATGTACCACTGCTGGATCAGCCCCAGGCCGCCGTTCGCCACCTGGTAAAGCACCAGACCCGCGGGCAGGAAAGCCAGCAGCACGCCGAAGATCACCGGCATCAACTTCATCATCTTCTGCTGCATCGGGTCCATGCCCGGTGCCATCGGCGTCAGATGCTGGGTGGCGATCATGATGGCGGCGTTGAGCACCGGCAGGATGAAATAAGGATCGCGCGCGGTGAGGTCCTGAATCCAGCCGATCCACGGCGCATGGCGCAGTTCGACCGCTTCGGACAGCACCCAGTAAAGCGTCATGAAGATCAGGATCTGCGGGATGATCGGCAGACAGCCGCCCATCGGGTTGATCTTCTCGGTCTTGTAGAGTTCCATCATCGCCTGCTGGAACTTCTGCTTGTCGTCCCCGTAACGCTCCTTGAGCTGCTGCAAGCGCGGTTGGAACTTGCGCATCTTCGCCGCCGACTTGTACTGCGCGTTCGACAACGGGAACAAGGCGATCTTCAAAAGCACCACCAGGCCGATGATCGCCCAACCCCAGTTGCCGATCAGCTCATGCAGCTTGGACAGCACCCAGAACAGGCCCTGGCCGAGCACGGCGAAGATCGAGAAACGGCTGTAATCGACCGCGCGGTCGAGGCCCGGCACATGCGCGGCGTTGATCCGGTCCACCAGCTTGGGGCCGACCCACAGCCGCGCCCGGGTTTCCGCCTTCTGTCCCGGCGCTAGGTTGAACTGCGGGCCGGTCGCGGCGATCGAAGCCAGCGGACCACGCTGGTCGAGCGCGTACAAGGCCGGTTGATCGGCCTGGGGAATCCAGGCGGTGAAGAAATGATGCTGCAACATCGCCAGCCAACCGCCGCCGATGGTCTGGTTGAGCTGACCGTCGTCGAGGTAATCCTTGAACGCGCGGCGCTGGTAGCCACCGGCCTTGCTCCACCACGTCGCGCCATTGAAGCTGTAGGACTCGGGGTGGAACATGCTCGCTTCGATGGTCGGCGGCACCCGTACCAGTTGGCGGTAGACGTAACCGTTCCACGGCTTGCCGCCGACATTGACGACCTCGTCGCGCACCTCGACCGCGTAATCGCCCCGTTTCAATGCGTAAGTGCGCTGGATGGTCACGCCATCGGCGCCGCGCCAGATGAAAGGCACCTCGATACTCGCCTGGCCATCACTCAACGCATAGGTCTTTTCAGGCGCCACTGGCACGAAGCCGGACTGATGGCTCGGTGCCGGGCTACCGTTCTGGCCGACCCAGCCACTTTGAGCGGCATAGAAACGCGCCGCCTCCGCATCGAACAGCCTCACCGGCGCGCTACCGGATGCGCGGCTTTGCGGATACTTCAGCAATTCCGCTTGGCGCACGCCGCCGCCATCCAGAGTCAATCGCAGCACATCGGTGCTCACCACCACCGGGGCACGGGCACTCCCCGGCGTGGCGCCCGTGGCCGCGCTCGCGGCGGGCGTCGCCACCGGCGCCACGCCGGGGATGGCCGGCGCCTGCCCCGGCACCATGTCGGGCACCGTCATTTGGGCGGGTACCGGCTTGGCCGGCTCGCGTGCCGCCTGCTGCTCTTTGCCCCACTCCATCCACAAAAGCATGGCCACCATCAACCAGGCGATAAGCAGGAAAATACGGGACTGGTTCATTCGGGCGTGCTCATATCAGGCCGACCGCTCGGGGCGGCCTCGGAATTCGGGGGAGAAGGAAGAAAAGCGGCATGCATTGTGCAGGTCGCATCCGATGCCGGCAACGCACCGGCCCGGCGCAGGGTTTCGATCAATGCGGCGGCAAGCGCGGCATTGTCCATCGTCGCGGCCACCGGCTTCACCACGATTACCCAATCGAACGCCGGCATTCGCGCATGAAGGCGGCGAAATGTCTCGCGCAATACACGCTTGATGCGATTGCGCCCCACCGCGCGCGGATCGACCTTACGCGAGACGGCAAGCCCGAGCCGAGAAACTCCGATACCCGCTTCGACCGGGGCGCGATGCAGGGTAAAGGCGGAATGGTGGAAGCGCCTGGCCGACTCGAAGACGCGCGCATACTGCGTACGTGAACGCACCCGCGCCGTTTTGCAGAAACGGGCGGGTGCGGGCTCGTTCATCGCGACAGACAGCACGCGAGTGGGCTGTCCATGAACCGCCGGCCAGCCGGCGGCGGCGCTCAGGCCGAGAGGACCTTACGGCCCTTGGCGCGACGACGCGCCAGAATCTTGCGGCCGTCGGCGGTCTTCATGCGGGCACGAAAGCCGTGATCGCGCTTGCGCTTGAGGTTGCTGGGCTGGTAGGTACGCTTGGTGGCCATGGCAATGCCGTCATAAGTAAAAAACTGAACCCGAAATCCTAACCCGGAAAGCCTATGACGTCAAGCGGTAATCCCGCTCAAACCCCGCTTGGTCACGGGTGGGAATGGTAATCTGGCAAGTTCGCGCGATCCTGCCACCCGCACTTCTGGAAGCTTTTTCGATGAACCAGCCCTTGCACCCCGCCCCTTCCTCCACCATGGACGTCTGGGGATTGTGCATGGAGCGGCTATCGGCCGAACTGCCACAGGAAGAAGTCCATACCTGGCTGAAGCCGCTGCATGCGCGCATGCACGAGGACAACCTGCGCCTGTACGCGCCCAACGCCTTCGTGCTGGAGGAAGTGCGCGATCACCACCTGCCGCGCATCCGGGAACTGGCCCGCCATTTCGGCGGCATCTCCGGGGTCGATCTCGCGATTGGCGCGGGGCCGGTCGCACCGCGCCCGGATGCAATCGCCAAGCCTGCCACGACCACGCCCTCAGGCGTGGCCGCGGAACCGTTCCAGAGCAACCTCGACCCCTATTACCACTTCGAGAACTTCGTCGAGGGCCGCAGCAATCAACTGGCCCGCGCCGCCGCGTTGATGTCCGCCCGGGCGCCCGGCGCGCGCGAGCACAACCCGCTGCTGCTCTACGGCGGCACGGGCCTTGGCAAGACCCATCTGATGCTGGCCGCCGGCAACGAGATTCACCGCGTGAACCCGGCCGCGCGGGTGCTCTACATGCGCTCCAACGAGTTCTACAGCGAATTCGTCGCGGCGCTCAAGGAAAGCCGCGTGGATCGGTTCAAACGTCGCTTCCAGCAAGTCGATACCTTGCTGATCGACGATATCCAGTTCTTTGCCGGCAAGGACCGCACCCAGGAGGAGTTCTTCCACACCTTCAACATGCTGCTGGCCGGCAAGCAACAACTCATCCTGACCAGCGACCGCTACCCCAAGGAGGTCGAAGGTCTGGAACCCAGACTGAAATCGCGACTCAACTCCGGCCTGTCGGTGGCGATCGACCCGCCGGATTTCGAGACCCGCGCGCTGATCGTCCTAGCCAAGGCCCGCGAACGCGGCGCGGAAGTGCCAGAAGAAGTGGCGATGCTGATCGCCAAGCGGATGCACTCCAACGTCCGCGAACTGGAAGGCGCGCTCAATTCCCTGGTGGCGCGCGCCAACCTGCTGGCGCAACCGATCACCACCGAGTTCGCTTTCGACACCCTGCGCGACCTGTTCCGCTCACAGCAGGCGGTCATCAGCATCCCGAACATCCAGAAAGTAGTGACCGACTACTACGATCTGCCGCTGCGGATGATGCTTTCCGACACCAAGAAACGCACCATCACCCGTGCCCGGCAGATGGCGATGGCGATGGCGCGCGAGTTGACCGACCGCAGCCTGCCCGAAATCGGCGAAGCCTTCGGCCGCGACCACACCACGGTGATCAATGCCTGCAAGGTGATTCGCAAGCTGGTGGAGAGCGACGCCAAGATCCACGAGGACTGGGAGAAGCTGATGCGCAAGCTCACCGAATGATTCTGCGCACAACCCGTCTGGCAAGCTGTGGAAAAAGTGTCGATTAAATTTTCACCCAAAATCATCCACAACCTGTACCCAACCAGAGCCTCCGGCTGTACACCCATTTGAAACCCGAAAATTCTTTTTTGAAATCAATTAGATAAGGCGTTTTCCAGCGAAATCGCCGCTACCACCGCCACCTCGTTTATAGTTTATACACCTTAGAAAAGCCGTCTCAGGCAACTGTCAAGGAACTACCGACCATGCGTTTCTCCCTGCAACGCGAGGCATTACTGAAGCCCCTCGCCCAAGTCGTCAACGTGGTCGAACGCCGGCAAACTTTGCCGGTACTCGCCAACCTCCTGGTCCAGGTGGAAGACGGTCGTCTATCCATGACCGGCACCGATCTAGAAGTGGAAATGATCGCGCGTAGCGAAGCCCAGGACACCGAACCCGGAGAAGTCACGATCCCGGCGCGCAAGTTCTTCGATATCGTTCGTGCCCTGCCCGACGGTAGCAAGATCACCGTCAGCCAGGCCGGTGACAAGATCAGCGTGCAAGCGGGGAGAAGCCGCTTCAGCCTGGCCAGCTTGCCGGTGACTGATTTCCCCTCGATCGACGAAGTCGACGCCACGGAACACGTGCAAGTGCCGGAATCGGCGTTGAAGGAATTGATCGACCGCACCGCTTTCGCCATGGCTCAGCAGGACGTGCGTTACTACCTCAATGGCCTGTTGTTCGACTTGCGTGATCAGACCTTACGCTGCGTGGCGACGGATGGTCATCGTCTCGCACTTTGCGAAGCGGCATTGGAACAGGACGGCCAGAAACGTCAGATCATCGTTCCACGCAAGGGCGTGCAAGAGCTACAAAGGCTTTTGGAAGGCGGTGATCGCGTGCTGGACCTGGAGCTGGGACGCAGTCATATCCGCGTCAAGCGTGATGATGTGACATTCACTTCGAAATTGATCGATGGTCGCTTCCCGGATTACGAAGCGGTCATTCCGATTGGCGCAGACAAACAGGTTACGGTCGATCGTGAGGCGCTACGGGCGGCTTTGCAGCGTGCGGCGATCCTGTCGAACGAGAAATATCGCGGCGTTCGCGTGGAAGTTTCGCCCAACCAATTACGCATCCAGACCAACAATCCCGAACAGGAAGAGGCTCAAGAAGACGTCGAAGCCGATACGCGCGTGGATGGATTGGCGATCGGCTTCAACGTGACTTATTTGCTGGAAGCGCTCAGTGCCTTGCGCGACGAGCATGTGGTGATTTCCATGCGCGATGCCAATTCTTCCGCGTTGGTGCAAGAAGCGGGTAACGAACGTAGCCGCCACGTCGTGATGCCTTTGAGGCTTTGACGTGTCGGAACTTCTGTTCCACGTGAAACATCACCGCCCGGCCAAGCCGGGCGGTTCTGTATCCGCGCACCCAAAAAACTGAAATGCGCATCACCCGTTTAGATCTGCAAGACATCCGTTCGATTACCGAAGCTCGGTTGGAACCAGGCCCCGGTTTGAATTTGTTGTTTGGCGAAAACGGTGCCGGAAAGACCAGCGTGCTTGAGGCATTGCATTTGCTGGGATACGGGCGAAGTTTTCGAGGACGAGTGCGCGATGGGCTGATCCGTACTGGTGCGGAAGCTTTGCAAATCTATGCCGAATGGCAAGACACGGGCGCCTCCAAACATCGCGCGGGATTACGACATGAAGGAGCCAACTGGAGCGCACGCCGGGATGGGACTGACGTTGCCCAATTGGGTGATCTGTGCGCCACTTTTGCTGTTTCCACCTTCGAGCCGGGTAGTTATGGCTTGGTTGCGGGTGGCGGGGAGCCGAGAAGACGTTTTCTCGATTGGGGCTTGTTCCACGTGGAACAAGACTATCTTCATGCGTGGCGGCGCTATGTCAGGGCCCTCAAGCAGCGAAATGCCTTGCTAAAAGTGCGGCGTACCGGTACTCAGCTGGACGCCTGGGATCATGAATTGGTGGAAGCCGCATTGCCGCTGCAACGACAACGCGAAGCTTATGTCGCCGCGTTGTTGCCGCATTTGCAGGCGGTGGCTGAGCAATTGTTGCCGGCGTTTGGCATCGTCGCATTGAACCTTCAGGCGGGCTGGAAAAAAGAATCGATGTCGCTGGCCGATGCTTTGCTGCTTGGCCGTGATCGTGATCTGGCATTGGGCCATACGGGCGTTGGGCCGCATCGGGCCGATTGGCGGGTAGATTTCGTGGCCCGGCCGGAAAGAGAACCTTATTCGAGAGGCCAGGCGAAATTGGTGGCATTGGCCTGCCTGTTGGCCCAGGCTCGGCACCTGAACCAAGTGCGCGGCGCTTGGCCGTTGATGTTGTTGGACGATTTCGCTTCTGAACTCGATGCCAAGCATCGTCGCCGCGTGCTCGACGAACTTTTGGCGGGGGGAGCGCAGGTATTCATGACCGGAGTCGAATCACCGCCTGAGCTGATGGATGCTCCTGTTGCCTTGTTCCACGTGGAACAAGGTGTCGTGCGCCGACAGTTATCGGCGAGCTGAGCTTCTCGTTCGCGCTCAAGGATTCGTTTCTGGGCTTGAATGAAGTCCAATCGGATATCCGCCCTGGCAGTGAATACAGGCCGGAACGGCTGTCCCGTGTACGAAAGTGCTACAATTTCACGCTAATTTTCCGCCTTCAGACGCCTATTTTCGGGCCGTCTCACTGGGAGTTCCCATCCGTATGACGGAAGCGACAGACGCCCTACGCGGGCAGCCGAACAGTAATTACGATTCCAGCAAGATCACCGTCCTTCGCGGCCTGGAGGCCGTGCGCAAGCGTCCGGGCATGTACATCGGTGACGTGCACGATGGCACTGGCTTGCACCACATGGTGTTCGAGGTGGTGGATAACGCGGTGGACGAGGCGCTGGCCGGCCACGCCGACGACATCATCGTCACCATCCATGCGGACGGTTCGGTTTCGGTAAGCGACAACGGCCGCGGCATTCCTGTCGATATCCACAAGGAAGAGGGGGTCTCGGCGGCCGAGGTCATCATGACCGTGTTGCACGCCGGCGGTAAATTCGATGACAACAGCTACAAGGTTTCCGGTGGCCTGCATGGCGTCGGCGTCAGCGTGGTCAATGCGCTGTCCGACAAGCTGACACTGGACATCTGGCGCGATGGCGGCCATCACCAGCAGGAATTTCACCTCGGTGAGCCCGTTCACCCGCTACGGCGGGCCGGCGAGCAGGGAGAGAAGCGTGGCACGACCCTGCGTTTCTGGCCGTCGGCCGATATCTTTACCGATGTCGAGTTCCACTTCGACATCCTGGCCCGCCGTCTGCGTGAGCTTTCCTTCCTCAATTCCGGTGTCAGGATCACTCTGACGGACGAACGTGGCGAAGGTGAAAGCATTACATTCGAGTACGAAGGCGGTATCCGCAGTTTTGTCGAGCACCTGGCACAGCTTAAAAATCCGCTGCACCCCAACGTGATATCGGTGGCGGGCGAAGCCAATGGCATCACCGTGGACGTGGCCCTGCAATGGACCGACGCCTACCAGGAAACCATGTTCTGCTTCACCAATAACATTCCGCAGAAGGACGGCGGTACCCATTTGCAGGGCTTTCGTGCCGCCTTGACCCGGACGCTTACCCATTACATCGAGCACAGTGGCATTGCCAAACAGGCTAAAGTCTCGCTCTCCGGCGACGACATGCGCGAGGGTTTGATCGCGGTGCTTTCGGTCAAGGTGCCCGACCCGAGCTTCTCCAGCCAGACCAAGGAAAAGCTGGTGTCGTCCGAAGTGCGGCCGGTGGTGGAGTCCACTTTCGGCCAACGTTTGGAAGAGTTCCTGCAAGAGCATCCGAACGAAGCCCGAGCCATCGCCGGCAAGATCGTCGATGCTGCGCGTGCTCGTGAAGCCGCGCGCAAGGCGCGGGACCTGACCCGCCGCAAGGGCGCGCTGGATATCGCCGGTTTACCGGGCAAGTTGGCCGATTGCCAGGAAAAGGACCCGGCGCTCAGCGAACTGTTCATCGTCGAGGGCGATTCCGCTGGTGGCAGCGCCAAACAAGGCCGCAACCGCAGGACCCAGGCCATCCTGCCGCTGAAGGGCAAGATACTCAACGTGGAACGCGCCCGTTTCGACCGCATGCTGGCTTCGGCCGAGGTGGGCACGCTGATCACCGCCCTCGGTACCGGTATCGGGAAGGATGAATATAATCCGGATAAATTGCGCTACCACCGCATCATTCTGATGACCGATGCCGATGTCGATGGCTCGCACATCCGTACCCTGCTGCTTACTTTCTTTTACCGGCAGATGCCGGAGTTGATCGAGCGTGGTCACGTCTACATCGGCCTGCCGCCACTTTACAAGATCAAGCAGGGCAAGAACGAGCTGTACCTGAAAGACGATGCCGCGCTGGACGCGTATTTGGCGGGCAACGCGGTGGAAGGCGCCGCGCTGATCCCGGCCGAAGGCGAGCCGCCGATCGAAGGCGCCGCGCTGGAAAAACTGCTGCTGGGCTATGCCGAAGCACGTGCCGCGATCACCCGCAACGCGCATCGGTACGATCCAATCGTATTGGAATCGTTGATCGATTTCAGCCCACTCGATAGCCAGTCATTGGTTCAGAACACGGACGAAGCGCAGGAATTGGACGCCTTGGCCGCGCGTCTCAACCGTACCGGGCTGGGCAAGCCGCGCTACACGCTGGCACTGAAGCCGGCCACCGAGGGCCATCCCCCGGCGCTGACGATCACCCGTGCCCACATGGGCGAGGAACTGACCCAGATCCTGCCGCTGTCGGTATTCGAACATGGTGAATTGAAGCCATTGGGCGAGGCCGCCGCCGCCTTGCATGGTTTGATCCGGGAGGGCGCGCGGATCGTCCGCGGCAACCGTGGACAGGCGGTTGCCAGCTTCGCCGAAGCCCAGGCCTGGTTGCTGGAGGAAGCCAAGCGCGGCCGCCAGATCCAGCGCTTCAAGGGCCTTGGCGAAATGAACCCGGATCAGCTCTGGGATACCACCGTGAACCCCGAAACCCGGCGCTTGTTGCAGGTAAGGATCGAGGATGCGGTGGCCGCGGACCAGATATTCACCTGCCTGATGGGCGATGTGGTGGAGCCACGCCGCGAATTCATCGAAGACAATGCGCTGAAGGTGGCCAATCTCGACGTGTGATGCCGGTGGCGACGGAGATGGGCACAATGCGGTGATGAATCCCGTGCCGTCCGCCGTTGTTCCACCGGCCTCCCCGCCGCCAGCCCGCTGGTCGGAACGTCATCCTTTGATGGCGATGCTGCTGGATTTCGCCCTTGCCGCGCTGATCCTGTTCGCGGTGGTGTTCCTGGCCTCGTTTGGCTGGGGACTCTGGCAAACGGTTCAGGCCATGAGACATTCCGGCGGCATGGCCGCCGGGATTGCCCAACCCGGGCTGGCCTTCCTGCTGCTGGCCAGTAGCTTGGCGACGCTGATGGCGGCATTGGCGCTGTATTTCCTGCGCCGTCGCGCCAGCGTGGCCGAGAGAATCCACTCGCGGGCGGCGATTCGCCAGCCACGCACCTGGCTCGAAGCCATCGCCTTCGGCGTTGTCCTGTTCATCGCCGGCAGTGTTCTGATGTACGGGCTGGAAGTCACCAACCAGGCACCTGAACCGAGCAATTTGCCGATGGTCCAGGCGTTGTTCGCCTACGACCCCGTTCTGCTTTGGCTGCTGGTGGTGGTGGTCGCGCCTTTCGCCGAGGAACTCTTGTTTCGCCGTGTGTTGTTCGGCCGGCTGTGGGCGGCCGGCAAACCTGGGGTGGGTATGGTGGCGAGCGGCCTGTTGTTCGCACTGATGCACGAATTACCCGGGTTCAGCGCCGCGCCATGGCCAGGCGTGCTCTGGCTGCTGTCGTTCTATACCGCGATGGGTATGGCTTTCGCGGCGATTTACCGCCGAACCGGCACGCTGTGGGCCGCGGTGATCGCGCATGCGGTCAACAATGCCCTGGGATGCGCGATGCTGATGATGGACGGCTTTAACGCCGGATGAAGCGGTACCCTCGCGTCGTCACGGCATGCAACTGTGTTGACGTGGCTTTCAGGCAAGCCGGATTACAACAAGCCCCCCTGGTTTTACGGATAACCCTCATGCGCATCCATCGCCCCGTGCTGCTCGCCGCCATCGTCATTGGCATGGCGGCCTGCGCCACCACCACCTCACCCACCGGACGTACGCAGCGGGTCGGCGCGCAATCGCAACAAGAACTCGACCGAATGGGCGAGGAAGCGTTCGCCAAGGTGAAAGCCCAGAAGCCGCTGTCCCCGGATGCCCGTCAGCGCGCCTACGTCAACTGCGTGGTGAACGCCGTGGTGCGCCAGCTACCGACCGATTGGCAGCAATACCGCTGGGAAAATGCCCTGTTCAAAGACGATTCGCCCAATGCCTTTGCCCTGCCCGGCGGCAAGGTCGGCCTGTATACCGGCATCTTCAAGGTCGCCCGCAACCAGGATCAACTCGCGGCGGTGGTGGCGCACGAGATCGGACACGTAGTGTCCAAGCATCATGATGAACGCATCACCCGGCAGACGGGCACACAGGTTGGGCTCGGCATTCTTGGCGCGCTGGTCGGTTCGGCCTACGGCCAGGGCATGGGCGAACTGGTCGCTCAGGGCGGTGGTTTGGCCGCTCAAAGCCTGATTCTGTTGCCCAACAACCGCACTCAGGAAAGCGAGGCCGATGTGGTCGGCCAGCAACTCATGGCGCGTGCCGGCTTTGACCCCCGCCAGGCCGAGGATCTCTGGCGGAATATGATTTCTGCCGGCGGTAACAGCGGCCCGCGATGGCTCTCCACGCACCCCGACCCGGAATCCCGCCTACGCGAGATGAGCCAGCGCGCGGCTGGCCTGATGCCGGAATACGAACGGGCTCGCAACGCCGGCCGTCGCCCGAACTGCGGTTGACCTCGGTACCTGAACGCCTGGAGAAATGGCATGGGCTGACGCGCGCCGGCTTCATCTGCTAGTTTTATCCGCCTGCCACGCCCCCAGTGGCCGCCCATTCATCAGGAGCCATGCTCATGTCCAGCCTCCGTCGCGCACTCACCGTTTCCGTCGCGCTTGCGCTTTCCACGGCCATCGCCGCGCCCGCCGCCGCCCAACTGGCCGGTAAGCGTCACGAGCGGCGCGGCCAGCAACAGCAGCAGCAGCAGAAGGCGCCTGCCGCCACCTATCCCAACGCGACGCGCCAGGACCCCAAAGAGCGTGCGTCGCAGAAAGGCGTGAAGGAACTGCAAACCCTGAGCAAGCTCAACGAGGAAGGGAAGAACGCCGAACTCCTCGCCCGGGCGGTGCCGTTCGCCGAATCGACGAGCAATGCCTACGAAAAATCGTTCTCCTGGCTGCTGTCAGGCTCGGCCGCGATCGAAAGCGATGACCTGGCCAAGGCCGCGCAGTACTTCAAGGCCGCGATCGATGCCAACGGCCTGGACAACAACAACCACTACAACGCGATGTACAACCTGGCCGTGGTGTATTCGCAACTGGAGCAGAACGAGGCGGCATTGGCCATGCTGGAGCGGTTCTTGAGCGAAACCCGGACCGACGACCCGAAGTACCTGAATACCAAGGCGCAGCTCCTTGCCGCTGCCGGGCGTCATGAGGAAGCCGCGAAGCTCTTCCTCGACTCTTACGGCAAAGACCCGAGCGACAAACGGCTCCTGATGAATGCGGTGGCTTCGTTGCAACAGGCCGAAAAATTCGCCGAGGCCGGCAAGCTGATGCAGGAGGCCCGGTCCAAGGGGCTGTTGACCGAAGCGCGCGAATACCGGGCGCTGTATTCCGGTTTGCTCAACGAAGAAAAATGGCGCGAGGCCGCGACCGTGATCGAGGAGGGTGTGGCCAAGGGCATCCTCGCGCAGGACGCCGATCTGGGCAAAGCCTGGGGTTACGTGGCGCAAGGCGCGTATTTCAGCGAGCCGCAGGATCTCGATGCCGCCGCCAAGTACTACACCCTTGCGGCGCCCTTGTCGGCCAATGGAGAGGCTTGGTTGAATCTGGCCAAGATCTACCAGCAGCAAGGCAAGTCCGCGCAGATGCGCGAGGCCGCCAAGCAGGCCCAGGCCAAAGGTGGCCTGAAAAATCCCGGCGAAGCCTCGCGTTTGGCGAACCAGAAATAGTTTTTCAGGGATAAAAGTTGCTCCAGCAAGCGCATGGTGCGCTGTCAGGAGATTGGTATAAGCTAGGGGGTTCCTGCCGACGAAAGGTGGGAACTCCTTCCATCCCGGCGCCAAGCGCCGAGCCACAATGACGAGTCAGCGCATGACGGAAAGCACCGCCCGCTACGTGTACATCCCGGTAAACGATGAAGAGCAGGGGCTCAGCTGGGCCCGTATCGCCGGAATCTCGGTGGCTATCGCCGTCCACGTCGGCGCGTTGTTGTTGATGCTGGCCCCGGTGTCGCCACCGGCCAAGGCGGTAGCCGAGAAAGATCGCGTGGTCGTGAACTTCATCGAACCGCCGCCGCCCCCACCGCCGCCGCCGCCGCCGCCGAAGGAGCCGCCCAAGGAAATCAAGCTGACGCCGCAACCGCAGCCCCCGCAGCCGCGTCCGCAGCCCCTTCCTCCCCCGCCGGAACAGCCGCCGATCATCGCCGACACCCCGCGCGCGGTCGATACTCCGGCGCCACCGCCCACGCCGCCCGCGCCACCCGTGCATGTGCCGCCCGCGGCGCCGGCCCGCAACAACGAGGATCTGCGTCAAGGCGCTTGCTTCGTGCCGCCGGTGGGGCCGCTCAACACGGCATTGAGCCGGGCGTTGTCCAGAGGCGCTTCGGTATCGGCGTCGATGAGCCTCACCCTGCGTTACGAGACCAGCGGCGAAGTGAGCAGCGTCTCGGTGCGCCAGAGCAGCCGCGACCGTGATCTCGATCGTGCCGCCATGCAGTGGGCGCGGCGCATCAAGCTCTGTCCAGGCAGCGCGGGCGAAGGCATCCTGCCGCTCGATCTGCGTCAAGAATAAGTTCCGGTTTTACCCGCTTCTCCCCAGCGGCTTTTCATCCACTCAACAAAGGTAAGCGTCATGCTGCAGATACTCTCCGCGCCGGCCGCCGGCGGCAACAATGCCAATGCCGAGGCATTCAAGTCCATGGGTTTCCAGGATCTGATCCAGCAGTTCGACATCCTGCTCTGGGTCGTGTTCCTGTCCCTGGTCCTGTTCTCGGTACTCTCCATCTACTATCTCGTTGTCAAGTCGGTGAAGTACGCGCAACTGCGCGGCAGCGCCGATCGCGTGGTCGGCACCTTCTGGCAGACCCCGAACGCGCAGGATGCCATCCGCTACATGGAAGAGCAGCCGGCGGGCGAGCCCTTCTCCAAGATCGCGCTGGACGCCGCCAAGGCCGCCGCGCACCACCAGCGTCAGGATGGTTCGCGCCTGACCGAGAGCATGACCCGCTCCGAGCTGGTGGATCGCGCGCTGCGCCAGGCCGTGGTGCGTGAAAGCTCCAAACTGGAAAACGGCATGACCCTGCTGGCCACCGTTGGCGCGACCGCGCCGTTCATCGGCCTGCTGGGCACCGTGTGGGGTATCTATCACGCCCTGATCGCGATGGGCGCTTCGGGCGACGCTTCCATCTCGGCCGTGGCCGGTCCGGTGGGCGAGGCGCTCATCATGACCGCGATCGGTCTGTTCGTGGCCATCCCGGCGGTGATCATCTTCAACTTCTTCAACCGCCAGAACCGCGACATCGTGGCGAGGTTCGATGCCTTCGCGCACGACCTGCACGATTTCTTTGCTACTGGTTCGCGCATGGGCGAGGTGGGTCGCTGATCGCGACCCCTCCCCGGCAACGTTGAAGTTCGATCCCGAGGATTTAGACAATGGCAATGACTGGCGGAGATTCAGGCGGCGGCCCGATGGCCGACATCAACGTCACGCCCCTGGTGGACGTGATGCTGGTGCTGCTGATCATCTTCATGGTGACCACGCCGCTGATGAACCATAAGACCCAGGTCGAACTGCCGCGGGCCGACTTGGCGAAGAAAGACAAGCCCGGCCCCGGTCCCAGCCCGATCACGGTTTCGGTGACGGATAACGGTGACTTGTTCTGGAACGATCAGCCGATCACCCGTGAATTGCTGGAGAGCCGGCTTTCCAGCACCGCGCAGTTGCAGCCGCAGCCGAAGTTGAACCTTCGCGGCGACCGCACCACCAAGCTGCGCGTGATCAACGAGGTGACTCGCATGGCCCAGGCCCAGGGCATGTTGGATATCGGTTACGTGGCGATTGCCGAACGGCATTAATTCCGGAGAACAATCCATGGCATTCGCATCGCAAAACAGTGGCCCGATGGCCAACATCAACGTCACGCCCCTGGTGGACGTGATGCTGGTGCTGCTGGTGATCTTCATGGTCACCATGCCGATCGAGTCGTATCCGATCAAGATCGACCTGCCGCAGAAGGTGGAGAACCCACCGGATCCGCCGCCGAACCCGCCGGAGCCGATCAGCCTGCGCATCGACTCGTCGGGCCAGGTGTTCTGGAACGACACGTTGACCCCGGTCAGTGCGCTGCGGAACATGATGACGACGGAAGTGCAACGGGATCCGGCCAATCAGCCGCAGTTGCAGATCCAGACCAGCCAGAGCGCCGAGTATGAAGTGTTGGCCAAGGTGTTGGCCGCGGCGAAGAACGCCGACATGCAGAAGATCGGCTTCATGGAGCCGACCGAGTAGGGACGTGACGATGGCGCTGAGTGGCGGCATGACCCACTCAGTTGCCGGAAGTCGAGTGGAAACGCGCCGTCCGGTTTTCGGGCGGCGCTTTTTATTGCGTGGAAGATGAGTGCCGGAGCCGGAAGTGAAGCTGCGAAGCGCTTCAGCCCTGGGCGCTGGCGATACAGTCGAGATAGGCGCGGACGGTGTCGGTGAGGCCGGCGTAGAGTGCTTCACCGATGAGCGCGTGGCCGATGGAAACTTCCTCCACCCCTGGCACCATGCGGAGGAAATCGCCGAGATTGTCTTGCGACAGATCGTGCCCGGCGTTGATGGCAAGGCCGGCGGCCCGGGCACGACGCGCGGCGTCGGTGCAGATGGCGAGTGGGCCGGAATCGCCACGGGCATGGCCCTCGGCGAACGGGCCGGTGTACAGCTCGATGCGCTCGGCGCCGCATTCGCCCGCGCGGGCGATGGCGGGGTGCCCGGCGTCGGCGAACAGGCTGATCCGGCAGCCCAGTGATTTGAGTTCGGCGACCAGGGGCGTCAACGCGGGGATGTCGTTGTCGAAATCGAAGCCGTGGTCGGAGGTGATCTGGCCATCGTCGTCGGGTACCAGGGTGGCCTGAGCCGGACGCACGGCGCGGCAAAGCGCGATGAATCCAGGATAGTCGGGACGGGGCGGGGCGAAGGGATTGCCTTCTAGGTTGAATTCGACCTCGTACTCGCCGCACAGCGCCGCGAGCGCGTGGACATCGTCCTCGCGGATGTGACGGGCATCCGGGCGTGGATGCACGGTGATGCCGTGAGCGCCGGCATCCAGGCAGGTACGCGCGGCACGCACCACATCCGGCTCGTGGCCGCCACGCGAATTGCGTAGTACCGCGATCTTGTTGACGTTGACGCTCAGGCGAGTCATTTGGACAGACCGTCGCGTGGGCCGGCCGGCAGGGGTGGGTCGTCGGGCAGGACGAACACGGCGCGGCCGCTGACTGGCGTGCGGGCGGGTGCCGCTGATGGTGCGGGCGGCGGGTCGTCGGGCGCCGGCGATGGTGCCGGTGGGGGTGCCGGTGGGGGTGCCGCACGGGGGGCGGGTGCGGGCACGCTGGCCGTTGGCTGTTGCGATGTGGGGAGTCCGGTCGCGGTTGGCGGCTCGGCGGAGGCGTCGGTATCGGCTTCGTCCTGGCGGTTGGCCAGCATCTGTTGGCGCAGGTGTGCGAGTTGCCGGCGGTCGAGCGGGGTCAGTTCGACGCCGGTATTTCGCGTGGGAAACAGCATCTGGTAGCGCAGCCAGACCCACAGGCCAAGGCAAATGACGGTGAGCAGCAGCCATAGCGTCATCGCCAGTGACGAGGTGGTGCGCATGGCGAGCAAAAGGGTGATCGCGGCGGCGGGCAGCAGCAACCAGTTCATCGGGAAAACTTCTGGGAGAGGGTTCCGAGTGTAGTCATTTGCCTTGCGCCGTGGCGACCGTTCGCGACCGCAAAGCTACCGTAGGACGGCGTGGGGTTTCAGAGCAGCGGTGACATCAGGCGGGCGATCGCTTCCGGCAAGCGCGCGCTGAAGAGCGAGGCGCGACGGCCATCGGGTTCGCGCACTCGGGGGGCATGGGCGAATTCGCTTTCGATCTGTTGTTCCAGATGCGTAGCGAGATCGGCATTGTCGATGAGAGCCTGCACTTCGAAATTCAGGCGAAAGCTGCGGTGGTCGAAGTTGGCGGTGCCAATCAGCGTCAGCGTGTCGTCGACCAGCAGGGCCTTGCTGTGCAGCAGGCGCGGGCCGTATTCGTAGACTTTTACCCCGGCTCGTACCAGGTCCTCGTAGTAGGAGCGGGCGGCGTAAGTGACCAGCCGGTTGTCGCTCATCTTCGGTACCAGGAGGCGCACGTCGATGCCACCGAGCGCGGCGGAGGTCAGGGCCATCATCGCGGCTTCGCCGGGGACGAAATACGGCGTGGTCATCCAGACCCGTCGCTTGGCCGCGTGGATGGCGCCGACGTGGGTGCGGTGGATGGCTTCCCAGCGCGAATCCGGGCCGGAGCTGACGATCTGTACCGGGATGGTTCCCTCCACTTGCGGCGGCAGGTTGCGTATCACCTCGGCGATGATCGAGCGCTCGCCGCCGGCGTAGATCCAGTCCTCGAGGAACACTTGCTGTAGCTCGCGCACCACGTTGCCTTCCAGGCGAAGGTGCAGGTCGCGGTAGGCGACGGGGGTGATGCGTTCGTCCTGGGCGTCGGTGATGTTGATGCCGCCGGTGTAGCCGATGCGGCCATCGATCACCACGATCTTGCGATGGGTACGCAGGTTGAGCCATGGCCGCTTCCAGAATTTCAGCAGGCGACCGTAGCGCATCGGATGGAACCATTGCAGCTCGCCGCCGGCTTCGAGCAAGGGTTGGAAGAAGCGCCGCGAGGTTTTCGACGAACCCACCGCGTCCAGGAGCACGCGCACCTTGATCCCGCGCCGGGCCGCCGCCGCCAGTGCTTCGCACAGCGCCTCGCCGCTGCGGTCGGGTTGGTAGATGTAGTACTCGAGGTGGATCTCGCGTTCGGCGGCGGCGATGTCTTCCAATAGGCGCGGATATTTGTGGCCGCCATCGACCAGCATCTCAAGCGAAGTCGCCGAGCTTGGCGGAAAGCCGGTGGTGGCGTGCACCATCCGTTGCAGTTCGGCGTATTCGGGATTGCTGCTTTCGTCGGCGATCGTGCTGAATTCCACCTGCCGACGGGCGCGGCGCAGGCGGTAGCGTTCGATCTTCTGCGGGCCCAGCAGGTAGTAGATGACGAAGCCGAGATAGGGCAGCAGGGCGAGGCTGAGCAGCCAGCTCAGCGTGGCCGCCGGTTCGCGTTTTTGCAGCACGATCCAGCCGCCCAGCCAGAGCAGGTAGGTCAGCCAGGCGAGGGTGATCCACGACCCGATGTTCGGAATCGACCAGAACGCCGTCCATGTCTCGCCGATGGCGGTGAACAGTCCTTGCATGAGAGGCTCCCGTTTCGATGCCGGAGACCGACCGGCGATAGGCTAACCGGATGTGGTGTCAGGACAAAATTTCCACGCGGCTGGCCGGTGCTGGAGGGGGGCGCTTCGTGTCGCCGTGAAATTTCGGTGCATGCGCGGGTTCATCAACCGCCGAAGTGCGGCCACAGCGGCCCGTCCAGCCACAGCCAGCGCGCCATCCAGGCGCTGACGAGGGCGATCAGAATCGTCAGCGGCAGGCCGATTTTCAGGAAATCGCCAAAGGTGTAACGGCCGGGGCCGAGGATCAGCAGGTTGCCGTGATGGCCGATCGGGGTGAGAAAGGCGACCACCGCACCGAGTGCGGTGCAGACCACGAAGGGGGTGATCGGCATGCCGAGCGCCTGCGCCAGCGAGATGGCGACCGGGCCGAGCAGGGCGGTGGTGGCGGCATCCGACATCACCTGGGTGAGGAAGGCGGCCACGGTGAACATCACCAGCAGGATGGGCAGCGGCGGCCAGTTCTCGACCACTTGCATCAAGCCCTTTGCAAGCAGATCGGCGGTGCCGGTCTGTTCCATCGCGATGCCGAGCGGGATCACCCCGGCGATCATCACGAAGATGCGCACGTCGATCTCGCGGTAGGCGCGCTCGATGTCCACGCAGCGGGTCACCACCATCGCCACCGCGCCCAGCAGGAAAGCCAGCGGCGCCGGCAGCCATTCGGTGGCGGCCGCGAAGATGGTGGCGACGAGGATGGCTAGCGCCAGCGGCGCCCGGCGCCGGCGCCGGGTTTCGCCGGAGAACGGTACCAGCATCAGAAAGCCGTGGTGCTGCGCCAGCTCGGCGAAGCGCGAGGGCTTGCCCCACAACACCAGCAGGTCGCCTTCGCGCAGACGGGCGTCGCTCAGGCGTGGGGCGATGGCGCCATCGCGCCGCCACAGGCCGGCGATCACCGCGTTGAACTGGCGGGAAAAATCCAGTTCCCGTATCGAGCGGCCGATGAATTCCGAACCCGGCGCCACCACCGCCTGCACGAATTGGGCCTCGCCCTCGCCGGTAAGCACGCCATTGAATTTGTGCAAGGCATGCAGTGTCAGGCCGGGGTCGGCATGTAGCGATTGCAGTTCGTCGGCCGGGGTTTCCAATAGCAGGATGTCGCCGGAAAGCAGCGGGCTTTCCGGCTTCAGGTCGTCGCGGCGGTGGCCGTCGCGCAGCCAGCCCAGCACGCGCACGTTGTAAGCCTTGTGCAGTTCTGCCAGGGTACGGGTGGCCCAGGGTGAATCCTTCAGCACCAATAGCTCGGTGCGATAGCGCTCGATACGCAGATAGTCGTCGTCGGTCTGCTCGCCGCTGCGCTTGGGCAGCAGCCAGCGCGCCAGCAGCATGTAGAGCACGCCGACCACCACCAACGCGATGCCGATCGGGGTAATCGAGAAGATGCCCAGGCCATCGCCGCCCTGGGCGCGCGAAATCATGTTGTCGGCCAGCAGGAAGGCCGGTGCGCTGACCAGGGTGAGGGTGGTGCCGAGCGATGCCGCCAGCGACATCGGCATGAGCAGACGGGAGGCCGGCAACTTGTACTCGCGCGCGTGGCGCAGCAGGATCGGCAGCATCATCGCCGTCACCATCACGTGGTGGGTGAAGGCCGAAAGCGCCGCTACCGCGGGCATCGTCACCGCGATCGTGCGCGCTTCGCCGCGTCCGGCCGCGCGGCCGATCCACTGGCCCAGTTTCTCGGTGATGCCGGTGGCGGCGAGGCCGCCGGAAATCACGAATACGGCCGCGACGATGATCGCCGGCTCGCTAGCGAAGCCCGAAAGGGCCTGCTTGGGGTCGAGCACGCCGGTCAGCACCAGTGTCAGCAGGATGAGCATGGCGGTCACGTCCACCCGTAGCTTCTCGTTGACGAACAGGTACAGGCCCCCGGCCAGGATGAGCAGGAACAGGATTTGTTGGGTGTCCATCGCGTGATTTTGCCAGCGCCGGCTTTCACGTGGTTTAGACCCGGATGTCGGCATTTGCGGTTGACTTGCCAGCAGGTCGTGTCCAGCATGAACAAGATGAACGATTCCAGCGCCTCCAATGACAGGGAAGCTGCCCTGCGCGCACGCATCGCCGAACTGGAGCGGGCGTTGGCTCGGCTGCATCGGCAGCAGGAGGCGTTCGCTTTCGGCATCTCCCACGACCTGCGCGCGCCGATGCGGGCGATCGATGGCTTCGCGGTGCAATTGGGTCGCCGGCTTGGGGCCGATATCGCGCCCGGGGTGGCTGATTATTTACAGCGTATCCGCGAGAACGTGGCGCGAACGGGCGGGTTGATCGATTCGCTGCTGGAATACGCGCGCATCGGGCGTGCCGAATTGCAACGGCGGCCGGTCGACCTGAGCTTCCTGGCCGAATGGGTGTTGATGGATTTGCAAACCCTGCATCCGGAGGTGGCGGTGGAAGCCGAGGTGCAACCCGATCTGTGGGTGCGGGGTGACGAGCGCCTGCTGCGTCTGTTGCTGTGCAAGCTGTTGGAAAACGCTTGGCGTTTCCGTGTGCCGGGCGAGGCCGTGCGGGTGCGGGTCAGCGCTATCCAGGCTGACGACGGCTTGCATCTAGAAGTGGCCGATCGCGGTATCGGCATGGAGATCAAGCAGCCATCGCAGCCGTTCGAGCCGTTCCAGCGCCTGCATTCGGCGGGTCAGGGCAGCGGCGATGGGCTGGGGCTGACGATCGCGCAGGCGGTGGTGGAGCAGCATGGCGGCCGTATCCGGGCCGAATCCGAGCCGGGCGCGGGCAGCACGCTGCATATCTGGCTGCCATCGGGCGGCGATGAAGCGGCGGGATGATCCGAAGCCGCCGGGTTCGCAATGTGAATCGCGAAGCCGGCGGCGGCATCAGCCAGCGCCGCTGAGTTCGCGCGCGGGCCGGAACAGCACCCAACTGGTGGCGATGAACTTGTCGCTCCCTTCCGGCCGGTTGCCGCGATGGGTATGGGTGAAGCCGGCCGGGGCGATCAGCAGGCTGCCGGTCTTCGGCGCCACTTTGCGTTGCTGGAACAGGAATTCGGTTTCGCCGGCGGTGAAGTCATCGTTGAGATAGAGCGTCCACAACAGGAGGCGATGCAGGCTGTCACCGCCGTCGTCGCGCGGGTAGTGCTCGCAGTGCCAGTAGGGATAGCCGCCTTCGCCGGCCTTGTACCACTGGAGATTGATGCCGCCGGGGCGGAGGCAGCGGGTGATCAGCGCGGTCAGCATGTCGTCGGGCAGGTCGGCGAAGTCCTCGGCGGCGAGCCGCCGCAACTGGCCGTCTTCGCCAGGGATTTGCAGCATGAGCGGGGCGATCAGCGCTTGTGGCCAGTGCCGTAGGTAGTGCCGCAGGCAGGCGAGCATCGCCAGGTTGAGCTGCTGCTTGACCGGCGCCCAGTCGGCGCGTTGTTCGATGTCGAGGTCGCGGCTGTGCTTCAGCTCGGGGAACAGGCCGCCGCCGACGTGGCCGGGTTTCAGGTCATCGGCCGTGCGCATCCGCGCGAGGATTTCCCCGCACAGCGCGGCCGGTACCGCCTCGGGATATATCCCGATGAGATCGGTGTGCATGTTCATTCCGGCAGGGCGTCATGGTGGCGGTGGTAACGGGTGGCTTCTTCGACTTCCCGTTTCGAGCCGAGGAACACCGGCACGCGTTGATGCAGTTGGCCGGGCTGGATGTCCATGATCCGCCCACGGCCGTCGGTCGCCGCGCCGCCAGCTTGTTCAATGAGGAAACTCATCGGATTGGCCTCGTACATCAGGCGCAGCTTGCCGGGCTTGTTCGGGTCCTTGCGGTCCCACGGGTAGATGAAGATGCCGCCACGGGTCAGGATGCGGTGTACGTCGGCGACCATCGAGGCGATCCAGCGCATGTTGAAATCTTTACCGCGCGGGCCTTCCTTGCCGATCAACAGGTCGTCGACATACTGCTGCATCGGCGTTTCCCAGTGCCGCTTGTTGGACATGTTGATGGCGAATTCCCGGGTTTCCTCCGGCACGCGCATGCCGCGCTGGGTGAGGACGAAACTGCCTTGCTCGCGGTCGAGGGTGAATTGGTGGACGCCGTGGCCGACGGTCAGGATCAGCGTGGTCGAGGGGCCGTAGACGCAATAGCCGGCGGCCACTTGTTCGCGGCCGGGCTGGAGAAAGGCCGCGGTATCGACGCAGGCGGTGTCGCCCGGGCACTTCAGCACGGAGAAGATGGTGCCCACCGACACGTTGACATCGATGTTGGAGGAGCCGTCCAGGGGGTCGAACAGCAACAGGAAGTTGCCGCGCGGGAAGGCATCCGGGATCGGATGGGGCTCGTCCATCTCCTCGGAGGCGCAGGCGGCCAGGTGGCCGCCCCAGGCGTTGGCTTCCAGCAGCACGTCGTTGGCGATGACGTCGAGCTTCTTCTGCGCCTCGCCCTGGACGTTGCCGGTGCCGGCATCGCCCAGCACGCCGCCCAGCGCACCCTTGCCGACCGCGACGGAGATGGTCTTGCAGGCGCGCGCCACCACCTCGATCAAGAGGCGCAGTTCGGCGTTGACGTGGCCGGCGCGCTCTTCTTCGATGAGGAAGCGGGTGAGGGAAACGGACTTGCGTTTGTGCGGCATGGGGCGGCTCCCGGTGACAAGGACGTCATTGTAAATCGCGTGCCGGCGCGTTCAGCCCGGCGGCAGGCGCAGCCAGACGGCGTTTTCCACGTCATCGGCGGCGCGCCGGTCTCCAGCGTTGGCCGCGCGCGAGGTCTGCACGGGAATCCCCTCGCCACGGATCAGCATGGCGACTTCCGCGGCGCGTTCACGGGCGGTCTCCTCGGCGCGGGCGAAGCCGATGCTGTCGATCGCCGTCACCTGCCAGCGTTGCAGCGCCCAGATCTGCGCGGCCAGCATTTGGCGGGCGGCGGTATCGAGGCGGCCTTCGTCATCCAGCCGCCACGGCACCGGCGGCAGCGCCTGCAAGGGTGGCACCACGCGGATGTTGGCGCGGGTCTCGTCGAGGCTGGCCGCCAGTTGGGTTTCCAGCGCCCGCGCCTCGGCCAGCGACAGGCCGAGGCGTGGGGACAGGCGCAGTGTCATCTGCGGGTTGCCCGCGGTCTGCTCCAGCGTGCCGAAACGCGCCGCCAGCGCCTCGACCACGGTGTGGCGCGCCTCGGTTTCGGCGGCGCGCGCGGCATCGCGGCCGGCCTCGGCCTGCTTCAGTGCGGCGATCGACTGCGAGAGCTCCGACAATGTGGCTTGCTGGCGGGCCAGGCCGGCTTCGTCGGCGGTCAGCACTTCGCGCAGTTGCACGTCGATACGGCGACCGAGTTGCTGGCCCAGTTGCTGTGAGAGTTGTGTTTCCAGCCCTTGGACGTGGCGCGGCGTCATCAGCACCGCATCGACGATCATCGCGCCGCTGGCATTGTCGACCCGCAACGCGGAGATGCGCCCGCCGAATTTGCCGGCCTCGGCGTCCAGCGTGTTGCGGATGGCGACTTCGGCCTGGGTCTTCTGGGCGATCCGCTGCAAGGACAGGCCCAATGGAATCGACAGCAGGACGAAGGTGCCGACGATCAGGCCGGCCTGCCATGCCGATTGTTTGGGGGAATCGTATGCGCCGAATCCATACAGCCGGGCGATGATCGTGGCCGAGAGCGCGATCGCCAGCAGGTTGGTCATCAGCAGCATGGCGGCGCCGCCGGCGATGCTCCAGTTCATCAGTACCAGGCCGTAGGCGACCACGGCCAGCGGCGGCATCAGCGCGGTGGCGATGGCCACGCCGACGATGGTCTCGCCCTTGCGGGTAATCGTGGCGTAGGCGCCGGCCAGGCCGGAGAAGACGGCGACCAGCAGGTCGAAGAAGGTCGGCTCGGTGCGGGCGAGGATTTCCGCCGTGGCCTGCTTCAGGGGCGATAGCCAGACGATCAGCATCGCCATCGACAATGCCAGCGCCACGCCGACCGCGATGGTCTTCAGCGCCGAGCGCACGGTGCGGAAATCGAAGGTGGCAAGGCCCATGCCCAATTCGATGATCGGTCCCATCAAGGGGGCGATCAGCATGGCGCCGATGATCACCGCCGCTGAGTTCTGCAATAGCCCGAGCATGGCGATGCCGACCGACATCAAGGTCATGAAGGCGAAACGCGGGCCGAGCGCGCCGGCTTCGTCCACGTGCGTCAGCACGGCGACGCGGTCGACGGAATCGACCAGGTGGGTCTTGCGCCATTGGCGCAGCCAGCGCCACAGGGCGCGCGGCGAGGGCAGATCGTGCAGGGCGGTGCTCATGCGGGGCGGGTCGAGGCGCGTGGATTCCACGACATTATCCGCATGGGGCGGTGTGCGCGTGGCGATTGCTTGCCGGGCTTCGGGGAAAGCGATGCCGGCATCGCTTCGTGGCGGAAGTATCCGTCCGCCGGCGTGCGGCTAGATGATCCGCAGCGTGATCGCTTTCAGGCCGGCGCGGGTACGGGTCGCGGGTATCGAGTTTTTCCAGGATGGCCGAGACATGGTTCTTCACCGTGAAACAGATCAAGGGCGATTTCCTCGTTGCTGTAACCGCCGACGATGAGCCGCAGGATGGCGACCTCGCGCGCGGTGAATAGCACGCCAGGGGCGTTGTCGTCGTGGCAGCGCCAGTGTGTGCGTATCGCATCGTGCTGACCGGTTGCGGCAGCGATTCGCCACGGATGACGCGGGTGATGGCTCCGTGCAGGTCGTCCGGCGCGGCGTCCTTCAGCACCGGGCTTGCGCCAGCGCACGGGCAAGTCAGATCGGCACCGGGGCCGCCGCCTGGATCAGCCGGAACAGCCATTGCCGGTGTTTTGTCCGGTTGCCGGCCAGTGCAATACCGCTGCTGCGCAACCTGGGCTGTTTTTCCTTCAGTACGCATTGCATGTCGCGGTGGCGGTGTCCGCACCGGCGTCGCTGCGCTGAATGTTGGTCTCGGCGTGGGTCTCGGGCGTGAGTGTGGCGGGTGGGGGTGTCGCTCGTGCGCCGGGGCCGGCTCATGCCCGCCTTGGCCTAGTGGCAAGGCGGGCGTGCGGATGGATATGGCGAAGGGCGATCAGATGTCGCCGTCGATGGTCCAGCCTTCGCCCGTGCCGCGATGGATCACCTCGTCGCTGTCCAGCACGGTGCCGGCGGGGAAGGAATCCCGCCCGGCCAGGCGTTGGTAGATCGGGGTGAAGTCGGGGCGGGTCGCTTCGATCAGTTGCTCGAAGCTGTCGATGACGAAATAGCTCTTCTGGTAGCTGTCGATGCGGTAGCGGGTGCGCATGATGCGCTCCAGATCGAAACCGATGCGGTTGGGCGCATCCGATTCCAGCGAATGCAGCGATTCGCCCTTCGAGGAGACGATGCCACTGCCGTAGATGCGTAGGCCGTCCTTTTGCCGGATCAGGCCGAATTCCACCGTGTACCAGTAGAGGCGGGTGAGGTGCACCAGCGCATCGGGCGCGATACCGTGCGCCTTGACGCCGCCGCGGCCGTAGGCGGCCATGTAGTCGGCGAAGACCGGCAGCATAAGCAGTGGGACGTGGCCGAACAGGTCGTGGAAGAGGTCGGGTTCCTCGATGTAGTCGATCTGCTCCGGGCGTCGGATCCACCAAGTCACCGGAAAGCGCCGGTTGGCGAGATGGTCGAAGAAATCGAACTCGGGCAGCAGCCCCTCGACGCCGATGATTTCCCAGCCGGTGGCGGCCTTCAGCACCGGGTTGATGTCGGAGAACTTCGGGATGCGCTCGGACGACATGCCCATCGCGTCCTGCGCGGCGAGGAATTCGTCCGCGGCGCGGCCGACGAGCAATTCGCGCTGGCGCCGGTAGAGCCGGTGCCAGACCTCGTGATCGGCCTGGCTGTAATCGTCCCAGGGCTGCTCGACCACGCCGGTGGCGTAGACCGGCACCTTGCCTTTGTCGGTGACGATGTTTTCGACGCGTCGCGGAGGACTGTTCATGCCCGGATTCTACGCCGCCGCCGCGTCCTGATCTCAAACGGGCGTTGGCCGCCGCGGGCAGGAAAATGGCCGCGCGAGGCGGCCATCTTCCATATCCTTCCTTCTCGCGGATAAGGCGATCAGAAGCGGTATTCGAAGCCCGCCGACAGCGTCTTGGCGTTGTAGCGCAGCTTGTCGTTGATCGGCGAGGACGGAATGCGCACGTTGCCGCGGAAATAGTCGTAGTTCACGCTGACACCCATGTTGGGGGTGAAGTCGTAACCCACGCCCACGCCCACGTACGGCTGGTTGCTGTTGGTGGTGCGCGAATAGCTGATGTCCACGCCGTTGACGGTGCCGGTGCTCTTGGCCTCGTAGCTGGAGCGCATGATGCCGGCGCGGCCCATGCCGTACCAACCGGTATCGGCGGCGGTGTCGCCGAAACGCACCTTGCCGATGGCGCCGATGCCGTAGCCATCGACGTTGCTGTCGTTGTCGAAGCCGGCGACCTTGTTGGTCTTGCCGTAGTAACGGCCGTAGAAACCTTCCAGGCCGAAGTTCTGGTTGAACATGTAACCGCCACGGAGGACGAAAGCGTTGTCCTTGAGGCTGCCGGCGCCATCACGGTTGCTGAGCGTGGTGCGGCCGATTTCGCCGCGGACGAAGGGCTGGCCGGTGGCGGACTGGGCGAACGCGCCCGAGGAGGCGAAAGCCGCCGCCAAAGCGGTGAAGGCCAGCGCGGTGGTGATCTTCTTGTTCTTGAACATCGAAATTACTCTCTCTTTTCGCTCCCGGTTGGAGCGGGCCGGTGCATGGTGCGCGCCTTGCCCGGAGCTTGAGAACCTTTTCGCGTATTTTGTAAATATGAGGTTAAACAACCTGCCCGGAAGCTGACCGAAAGCCCAGGGAAGCGCTGGGGAGCGGGCCGTATTCAGCCCTCATTACGAAAATGAATGGGCGAAACCGGCATCGAAACAGCCACCTCACTCATCTCGGTCAGTGCGGAAGCACTCGCGGTTGCCTATCCGGCGTGGAGGTGCGCGGGCCAGTCGCGTGGCCATGCGTCGCGGCCCGGCGGCCATCTCGGGCGGCCAGTCGGGCCGGGCCCGGTGCCGGCATGCGCATGCCGCGACCGTGACGCCATCCACCTGGGCAGTGCGCAGAGCATCGGATGGCGATCGTCCTGGCGGGGCTGGCCGTGGCCGGTCAATCGGTCGCGGCGCAACTGCCTTCGCGGCCGATCCAGCGGCCCAACCTGTCGAGCAGGCCGGGTTCGCAGGTTGGCGGCGGTGGCGGCGCGTGGCGCGCGGCCCAGTCGGCGGCGCGTTGGCGCTGCATGGCGGCCAGTTTCGTCTTGATCTGGGGCATCGCCGCCTGCGCGGCCTTCTCGCCTTCGAGGATGGCGACGTTCTTCTGCTCGAAATCGGCCGCGCCGATCTTGCCAACTTGCGGGCGGATCACGATGTCGGCGCGCGCCAGCTCCTGTTCGCCCAGCTTCTGGCCCATGATGGTGATCGATTGGTTGACGATTCCCACCATGTTGCCCGGGCGGTTTCCCGCCGCCTTGCTGGAAATGTCCACGGCGATGACGAAATCCGCGCCCAGCTCGCGCGCGGCATCCACCGGCACCGGGCTGACCACGCCGCCATCGACGTAGCGGCCGCCGCCGATCGGAGTCGGCTCGAACACGCCCGGGATGCTGCTGGAAGCGCGTACCGCCTGCCCGGCGTTGCCGCGCACGAAGGCGGTGCGCCTGCCGGTCGAAAGCTCGGTCGCCACCGCTGCGAAGGGCTTGGCGAAGGACTGCATCGGCCGGTTCTTGAGCAGCGTGTTGACGTAATCCTGCAATTTCTGTCCCTTCACCAGCCCACCGGAAAACAGGCTGACGTCGCGAATCTTCGATTCGTCCAGCGCGAAGGCCTGGGTCTGCAACCGGTAGGGGTCCATGCCGCTGGCGTAGAGCGCGCCGACCACGCTGCCGGCGCTGGTGCCGGCAACGACGTCGGCATGGATGCCGTTGGCTTCCAGCATCTTGATGACGCCAATGTGGGCGAAGCCCTTGGCCGCGCCGCCGCCCAGTGCGAGGCCCACTTTCATTTGCGGGGCCGGAGCGATGGATACGGGCGCCGGTGGCGCCGGCTTGACCGCCGCGCCGCCGCAGGCGGTGAGTGTGGCGCAAAGGATGGCGAACGCGAGCGTGCGCGGTATTGGGATGTCCATCGCGGCATTTTCGTCGATTTCGATGAGGTTTCGGCGAAACGTCCTGGCCGCGTTCATCCGTCATCGGGGCGGCGGCCCGGAAAAACGAAAGGCCGCGCTGGGCGGCCTTCCGAGGATGCGAATACGAACCCGTGATGCCGGATCAGAAGCGCATTTCCAGACCAACGGTGAAGTTCACCATCACCACGTTCGTACCGGAAATAATCGAGTTGGCTTTGGCGGTGCTGGAATCGATGTTGGCGTTGACGTTGAAGTGGGGGGTGATGTCGTAACCCACGCCGAAGCCGAGATAGCCGGAGGTCTTGGACTCGGTTTCGCTGAAGCGCTTCGAGTTCGGGATGAGGCGATACGACAGGATCAGGTCATTGCGGGTGATGCCGCCGCGACCGCGAATGAACCAGCCGGTATCGCCCTCGCCAAAGCTCTTGCGACCGACCACGCCGACGCCAACGCCCTTCAATTTCGCGGTGATGTCGAAATAGTCGCTAATGTCTTTTTTGCCGTAGTGCGTGTATTGCATTTCCATGCCCCAGTTCGGGTGCAGCATGTAGCCGCCGCGCACGCTCCAGGTGAAAGCGGAAACGGTATCGTAATCGTGATCGCTGGATTTGAAGTTCTTGCCGCTGATTGCGGAGCTATTCCGGCCAATCTGGCCGCCAAAGAAGAGACCAGTGCGGTCTTCCGCCGCGAACGCAGGTGACACGGAGGCCGCCAGCATGGCGGCCAGAACGATTTTCTTCATTTGAATTTCCCCAAGTTGAACTGAGCCGGTACGGCATTCTAACCCAGGGAATGATCGGCGTCGGATATTTTCCGCGACGGGGATCATCGCGGGCCTCGCCCATCGTCGGGGCGACGGAAAGGCAGCACTTTGTTTTCGTCCCCGCCGGATTGGGGGCGATGCCAGATCACCGGTACTTCATCCGGGCGCGGCGGCTCCAGCATGGCGCGTTCCGCTTCCAGCCGGGCTTGTTCTTCTTCAATCTCCCAACTGTATTTCCGCCGTGGCGGCAGCGGGTCGGCGCGGCGAAACAACAGCGCGCCGAGAATGCCCCCGAGCGCCCCGCCCAAGTGTGATTGCCAACTCACGCCGGGTTCCTGCGGCAGGACTGTCAGCACCATGCCGCCGTAGAACAGGAAGGCCAGCATGCCGGCTGCCACCGCGGCGCGGTCGCGGCGTAGCAGGCCCAGCACGAAGAGGAGGAAACCGAGGCCGTGGGTCACGCCGCTCGCGCCGAGGTGGCGTTGGCCGGCTTCGCCCAATAACCACGCGCCCAATCCCGAGCCGATCCAAAGCAGTGGCAGCGCGCGCAGGGTGGCCTTGGGATAAACGCTGCCGGCCAGGGTGCCGAGCATGAGGATGGCGATGCCGTTCGTCGTCAGATGTTTGAAGCCGCCATGCAGAAGCGGGGCGCTCAGCAGGCCGATCAGGCCCCGGGCTTCATGCGGCGCGACGGCGAATGCGGCTGCATCGAACGCATTTTGCGAGAAGAAGACCACGGTGAGCAGAAGCACCGCCGCCAGACTCGCGTTGAATGCCCGCAGTACCCGCCCGCGATCCCGCGCGCGCTGTGCCGGGGTGTCGGGAATGTCGTGCTGGGGAAGATCCATGCGGGCGAGATGGCGCCACATGGCCGGCATTGCAACCTGCGAGCGGGGGCTTCCCGTTCAACCTCCGCACGCAGCCAATACAATGTCGCGATGAACGCATCGCTTCCCGTCGTCAGGCTCAAGAACGCGTGGAAATCCACGCATCCGTGGATCTTCCAGCGGCTGGTGGAAAAGCCCGCCGAACGGCCCAGGCCGGGCAGTCTGGTGGAAGTGCGCGGTGTCGATGGCGGCTTCATCGGCACCGGTTTCTACAATGGTCATTCGCGCATCGCGTTGCGCATTCTCGAAACCGATCCGTCGGTACGGATCGATGAAGCCTGGTTCGCGGGCAAGATCGCCGAGGCGGTGTGGTTGCGCCGCGACATCCTCAAGCTGGACGACATCGGCAACGCCTGGCGCGTGTTCCACAGCGAGGGCGATGGCATTTCGGGGCTGGTGGTCGACCGCTACGACGACCTGATCGTGGTCGGCTTCTTCAGCGCCGGCGCCTGGCGTCACCGCGAGATCGTCTTCGGGGTCTTGCGGGCCGAGTTCCCCGGTTGCCGCTTCCACAGCTTTGCCGACGAGCACGTGCAGAAGCAGGAAAGTTTCGATTACCGGGATACCCAGGGCACGGCGCCGGCGGTGATCACCGAGCACGGCATCCGCTTCCGTGCCGATCCGGCCGGCGCGCACAAGACCGGGTTCTTCGCCGATCAGCGCGAGAACCGCGAATGGCTTTCCCACCACTGCGCCGGCAAGCGCGTGCTCGATCTGTGCTGTAACACCGGCGGCTTCGGCGTCTATGCGGCGGTGCGCGGGGCCGAGGAGGTGGTCGGTATCGACATCGATCCGGCGGTGCTCGACATCGCCCGGGGCAATGCGAAATTGAATGGCGTTCGCCCGCGTTTCGTGCAGGCCGACATCTTCCCCTGGCTGCGCGACGCGGCGGCCAACGGGGAGCGTTTCGACGTGGTCATCCTCGATCCGGCCAAGATGACCCGCGACCGTGAGCAGGTGATCCCGGCGTTGAAGAAGTATCTCGACATGAACAAGCTGGCGCTGGGCGTGGTGAAGCCGGGTGGCCTGTTCGCCACGTTCTCCTGCACCGGGCTGGTTGGCGAAGAGCCGTTCCTCGACATGCTGCGCCGGGCCGCGTTCTATGCGGGGCGCAGCGTGCAGGTGCTCAAGGTGGCCGGTGCCGGGCCGGATCATCCATGGCTGGCGCAGGTGCCGGAATCGCGTTATCTCAAGGCCGTGTTCTGCCGCGTGGTGGATTGAGCAGGCCCCCTCTCAAGCCACTCGCAGCCCATGCCGCTTGGACGAAGAGGAATGCGAACCCGGACGAACCATCCGGAAATTCCGAATAGTTCAGTCCGATTTCCAGGAGGCATGAACAGGAGGGCGGCGACGCGCGCCTGCCTTGGCCGGCTTCAACGCCGAAGCTCGGCTTGCAGGAAGACCGCCCAGAGCAGCAGCAGGATCAGCGTCGGCCACCGCCAGGCGCCGATGCCATGCCAGGCCCGCGCCCATATCTTCCATGCGCGCGTTTTCATCGGGCCGCCGCCCGTGGCGGGTGCAGGGTGCGCATGCCGTAGAGATAGACGCCGGTGAAGGAAAGCAGAGTCATCAGACCGCCGAAGAAGCACCAGACCAGTTTGAGCGCGAGACCCGCGAAGTTGCCGAAATGCAGCGGGTCGGCCATTTCCGAAACCCGTTGGTGGAAGCTGAGCGTGGTTCCATCGATGCGCGCGTGCGGTAGGGCGTCGCCCACCCGGTAACGCAACTGGTTGACGCGATCGCGTACCAGGATGGCTGCCGCCTGGCCTTCCAGCGTGACCGTGCCGGTCTTTTCGTCGAGTGCCACCGAGGCGATGCGCAGTTGTGGCCATACGCGTTTCGCCGATGCGATGATTCGGTCGAGTGCGCGTCCATCGATCACCGTGCCGGGGGGCGGGGCTGGGTTTGCCGGCGCATCGGCCAGGGGACGTGCGTGCGCGTGCGGCGCGGCCCCGCCCAGCGATTCCACCAGATACCACAGCCCGGTCAGTGCGATCAGCAGCACGAACCCCAGACTCCATACGCCGGCCAGGCGATGGATGTCGCCCCAGAAGCGGCGTGGCTGGGGGCCTCGGGGGCGGCTCAGAAAACCCTTCCACCACTTTTTGTAGATCACCAGACTGCTGGCGAACGAGAGCAGCAGCGCGATGCTCAGCGAGGAAACCAGCGGCACCCCGTAGCGCGTGGGCATCATCAGATGGCGATGGGTATTGCGTAGCAGGCGGTGCGCGTTGAACCAGCCGGTGTCGCCAGTGACATGCGCCCGCCACGGGTCCACCCAGACGAAACGCGTGCGCCCGCCGGGGGGCTTGGCTTCCGCTTTCGCGGCGAAATAGCGCCCTTCCGGCGCCGACAGCCGGACGATCTTCCACTCGGGATGCCGATGGCGAACGGCATCGAGTTGATCGCCCCAACTGCGGATGGCGCCATCCGGTTGCACGCGGATGGCGGGCTGGATCAACCAGTCGATCTCGTGCGCGAGCGTGGCCAGCGTGCCGGTGAGGCAGATGAAGGCCATGAACAGAAACAGCTTCAGCCCGATCCAACTGTGCAGATCGAACCACATTCTGCGCGTCGGTCTGCGCACCCGGATCACCCGTGGATACCCGCTCCGGCTCAGAACCGGTAGCGCGCTTCGATGTAAAGCCGGCGCGGCTCGCCGGGGAAGTGGCCGTTATGGCGGGTGAAGCCGCTGGCCGAATACACCTTGTCGAAGAGATTCTTGATGTTGGCCTGCCACTCCCACGCACCGTGCCGGGTTTGCCAACTGATGTCGAACAAGGTGTACGGGCGCACCGGTTGGCCGTTGAGGCTGACCCGTTCCCCCACATGGTCGGCGCCGAAACCGATGGCCGATTTCAGCGAAGGGATGTCGTAACGCGTCCACATGCCCAGCTTGTGGCGCGGAGCGTTGGCAAAGCGACGGCTGTTGCCGCCGCTGGTATTGCCGGCCGAAGCCGGGCTGCCGCGCATCACGCTGGCGTCGTTGTAGCTGTAGGAAAGGTTGAACACCCAGCGGGCGGTGAGATCGGTCAGCAGGTCGGCCTCGAACCCCTGGCTGCGCACCAGACCCAGGGCGGTGAAATCGTCCTGGCCGTCGTTGCCGGGGTCCTGGCCGGTACTTTGCAGGATGTTGGTGCGCTCGATCCGGTAGGCGGCAAGGTTGAGCCGGGTTCGGCCATCGTTCGGATGCGCCTTGAGGCCGATTTCCCACTGCCGGCTGCGTTGTGGATCGAACGGCCCGCCGACCAGCGGTGAATGCGCGGCGATCGATTGCGGCTTGAAGCCGGTCGAGGTATTGAAATACAGGTTGAATCCCTCCCGCAGCACATGGGTCAAGCCCAGGCGCCAGGTCAGATCGCCGCCGCTGGCCCGTTGGCCCGAGCGTAGATCCTCGCGCGCGTAGCGGTCGCGGCGAAGCCCCGCCAGCACGTGCCAGCGAGGTGACAGCGCCGCTTGATCCTGTAGGTATACGGCTTGATCGCGCGCCCAACTGCGGGAAAGCCGGAAGGGAATCCGTTGCAGGCCGTAGTCCCCGGCGCCGGTCAGCCCGTAGACCGGCTCGAACAGATCCAGCCCCGGCACCGGCCCCTTGCGTTCCTTGCCGTAGGCCGTTCGGGAATCCAGGTTCGACGAACGCTGGTAGCTTTCGAACCCCAGCAGCACGCGATGATCGACGCCGCCGGTGGCGAAGCGGAAAATTCCGTTGGCGTTGAAGGAAAATCCCTGATTGCGACGATCCTGGTCGCGGAATTCGCGGTTCATCGTGCGCCCGTCGCGGGCCAGGCCGCGTGGCTCGTGGTACTGCTGCCGCTCGGTGTTGCGGAACCAGCGCATCGCCGTGTTGAAGGCGAAGCTTTCCCCGGGATCGAACGTATAACGCGCGAAGACCGCCTGCGCCCGGTGGTCGAGGAAATCGCTTGGCTCGGCCGCGTTCCAGCGCCGGGTGGTGAGGAAACGGCCGCTCTCGTCCACCATCACTCCACGCAACCGGTTGCCCTTCAGGCGTTGCTGGATGTCGGTGAATTGCACCAGCAGATCGCCATGATCCCCCAGTTCCGATGCGAATGCGGCCTCGCCGATCCGGCTGCGGCGGCGGGTGTTGTAGCGCCACGGCCGCTCGCTGTCGGCATAACCGCCCACGCGGTAGCGCAGCCCACCATTACCCAGCGGCCCGGAGGCTTCCAGCGAGGCGGCGGCGAAATCGTCATTGCCCAGCTTCAACTTGGCGATCCTTTGTGGAAATCCCGTCGGTTTTTTCGAGGTGTAGTTGATGACCCCGCCCGGATCGCCATCGCCGTACATCGCGCCGGTCGCGCCCTTCAGCACCTGCAACTCGCTGATATTGAAGAGCCTCGGCACGGAAAAGCCCGCATAAGGGTCGCCGCGCAGGCCGTCGTAGAGCACGTTGTCCTGGCGGAACCCGCGCATGGTGACGCCGGAATAACTGAAGAAGCTCACCCCGCTGATGTTGCGGTAGAGATCGGTGACGTCGCCCGCCGCCTGGTCCTCGATCAACTGCCGGTCGATGACTTGCACCGACTGGGGCACTTGCTCCAGCGGTGTATCCGTGCGGGTGGCGATGCTGGTGTCCTCGGCCTTGTAGTGCGTCTGCACGCGGCCCTTGACCACGATTCGGTCAAGTTCCTTTTCCGGCGTGGCGGGGGTGGGGGTCTGGGCGGCGGCGGCCGTGCTGGCAAGCAGGAAGAACGTGGCGAAATGGCGTGGAGATGGCATGGCAGAGAGGAGCACTGGTTTTAATCGAGAATCATTATCATATTTCATGTTTGTGAAATACCAGCATCGCTTCCGCGAATCCGCCGGCGAGAACGCCCCGGAACGGACGCGACCCGATCCAGTACCAATCGGGCCGCGTCCATGCTCAAGATGGACTTCACGGGGAAGTCAGAATTGGTAGCGCGTTTCCACCAGCAGGCGGCGAGGCTCCCCGGGCAGGTGGCCGGTGAAGCGGGAAAACCCGCTGGCGGCGTATTCCTTGTTGAACAGATTCTTGATGTTGGCCTGCCATTCCCACTTGCCGCGCCGGGTTTGCCAACTGATGTCGAACAGGGTGTAAGGCTTGACCCGTTCGCCATCGCGGTTGAGGCGCTCGCTCATGTATTCGGCGCCGAACCCGACGGCCGATTTCAGCGACGGGATGTCCAGGCGCGTCCATGCCCCCAGGTTGTGCCGGGGCGCATTGGCGAAGCGTCGGCTGCCAAGCGCGGTGGCATTGCCGGCCGCCGCCGCGCTGCCGCTGAGGATTCGCGCATCGTTGTAGCTGTAGGAAAGATTCAGTACCCAGCGTGGGGTCAGGTCGGCCAGCAGATCCATCTCGAAGCCCTCGCTGCGAACCAGCCCCAGCGCCGCGAGATCCTGGAACCCGTCATTGCCCGGGTCCAGGCCGGTGGACTGGAGAAGATTGGTGCGATCGATGCGGTAGAGCGCACCGTTGAATTGCATGCGCCCTTCTTCGGGACGCGCTTTGAAGCCCAACTCCCACTGCCGGCTGCGTTGCGGGTCGAACGGCCCGCCGACCAATGGCGAGTGCGCGTTGATCGACTGCGGCCTGAAGCCGGTCGACGTATTGAAATAGACGTTCAATCCGGTGGTCGCGACATGGGTCAGGCCAAAGCGCCAGGTGAGGTCGCCGCCCGACGCCTTACTGCGGGCGATCTGGTCGTCGCGGACGTAACGGTCGCGGCGCAGGCCGGCCAGCACGTGCCAGCGCGGCGAAAGCTCGATCTGATCCTGCAAATAAAGCCCCTGGTCGAGGCCGTTGGCGCGGGTGAACCTGGGGCGGATGTTTTTCAAATCGTAATCGGCGGCGGAACTCAGGCCATAAACCGGGTCGTACAGGTCGATGCCGGGAACCAACCCTTTGCCCAGCTCCCTGCTGTCGGCTCGGCGCAGATCCATGTCGGCTTGCCGGCGGAAGTTTTCCACGCCGAACAGGAGCGTGTGATTGGCCGGCCCGGTCGTGAAACGGAAAATGGAGTTGGCGTTGAAGGACAAGCCCTGGATGCGACGGTCCTGATCGAAAAACTGACGGAGCACGGTACGGCCGTCGGCGGCCAGTTCGCGCGGCTCGTGGTTTTGCAGCCGCTCGTTGGTACGGAACCAGCGCATGGCCGCATTGAAGCTGAAGAAATAACTGGGTTCGGAAGTGAAACGCGCGAATACGGCTTGCGCCCGATGGTCGAGAAAATCGCTGGGTTCGGTCGCGGTCCAGCGGGTCGTGGTCAGGAAGCCGCCGTTTTCATCCACCTTCACCCCACGCAAACGGCTGCCTTTCAGGTACTGGTTGATCCCGGTGACTTGAACCAGCAGATCGCTGTTCTCGCCGATGTCGGCGGCGAAACCCGCCTCCCCGATACGGGCCCGGCGCGCGGTGTTGTAACGCCAAGTCCGTTCACTGTCGGCATAGCCGCCCAGCCGGTAGCGCAGGCGGCCGTCGCGAATGGGGCCGGATGCCTCCAGCGAGCCGGCGGCGGAATCGTAATTGCCCAGCTTCAGCTTGGCGACGTTGCGCGTCACCGCGCTCGGCTTCTTGGATGTGTAGTTGATCACCCCGCCGGGTTCCCCATCCCCGTAGATGGCGCCGGTGGAACCTTTCAACGCCTGCACTTCGTTGACGCTGAAGAGGCGGGGGACCGAAAAGCCCTCGTAAGGGTCGCCGCGCAGGCCGTCGTAAAGCACGTTTTCCTGACGGAACCCGCGCATGGTGACGCCGGAATAGCTGAAATAACTCACCCCGCTGATGTTGCGGTAGAGGTCGGTGACGTCGCTGGCGGCCTGATCCTCGATCAACTGCCGGGTGATGACCTGTACCGATTGTGGGACGAGTTCCAGCGGCGTATCGGTCCGCGTGGCGGTCTTGGTCTCTTCGACCTTGTAGTGCGTCTGCACGCGGCCCTTGACCACGACGCGGTCAAGTGTCTTGGGGGAAGCCGTATCGTCGGCGGGAGGCTCCGCGGCGGCGGCGCTGGTGCCAAGAAGCAAAAAAGAGGTGAATAGCGGTGAGAAACGGAGCATGGCGGACACCTTTCATCCAAATACACCTTGATGGGATGAAGATGATAATGATTATCAGTAATGAGTTGATGACAGTAAGGCTTCAGAAAAGTGACCGCTTGGATACACGGCCATCCGCTTCGTCCCGCGGCGGTTTTTGACTTGCGGATCGACCGGGTACACTCGAAACCCAATAGGTTGGGGGAACGCATCATCACCAAGACGCTGGCCAGTCCGCACCATGAGCGTCACCGCGGCGAGCGTATCGGCTGGCTGCGCGCCGCCGTGCTGGGCGCCAACGACGGGCTGATTTCGACCAGTTCGCTCCTGGTGGGCATCGCCGCGGCCGGGGCGTCGCCGCAGACCCTCCTGATGACCGGTATCGCCGGTCTCACCGCCGGGGCCCTGTCGATGGCGGCGGGCGAGTACGTTTCGGTCGGTTCGCAAGCCGATAGCGAGGCCGCCGACAGGGCCAAGGAGAAGCGCGAACTGGAAGAAATGCCCGATGCCGAGCTGAAGGAGCTGACCCATATCTACATCCAGCGGGGCCTGTCCAGACCGTTGGCCGAACAGGTGGCCGAAGCGCTGACCGCGCACGACGCGCTGGGCGCCCACCTACGTGACGAGCTGGGCATGGCCGAACACACCGCCGCGCGCCCGGTGCAGGCGGCGCTGGCATCGGCCGCGGCATTCGCGGCCGGCGCCGCGCCGCCATTGCTGCTGGCCTGGCTATGGGCCGGTGCCGGCCTGGCGCTTGCAATCACCCTCGGCACGCTGTCGCTGCTGGCCGGGCTGGGTGCCCTGGCCGGTTGGCTGGGGGGCGCCTCGATGGGCAGGGGCGCGGCCCGTGTGCTGTTCTGGGGCTCCCTGGCGATGGGCGCGACCGCCGCCATCGGCAAGTTGTTCGGAGCCGCCGTGGGGTGAACCCGGGACACCCCGGCGTCCGGCGCATCGTCCAGATGCCCCTCGACCAGCACGTCGAAACCGCTCATTTCGAATTCTGCGAACGAGCCAAGGCCTGGGTCGACGAAGACTCCAATGTCCAGATTCGGGTCCGTGGCTGCCCGCTCGGGGCGGCCTCCCCGCGTCCACGGCGCGGTGTTTTTTATCGCCGTCGCGGCTGTTGCGACGGCCGCCGCTACACTGGCGCGATGTTCGAGAACTCAATCCTGTCGGTCGTCCTGCTGGCGGCGGCGGCCATCATCGTCCTGCTCCTCGCATTGCTGCTGCGCAAGCCCGATGCCGCCCTGGCCCCGGTGCGCAAAACGCTGGAGGACGCCCTGCGCGAAGAACAGCGCAGCGGTCGGGCCGAACTGCGTGATTGCCTGGAAACCCTTTCACGCACACAAATGGCGGAGATGGAACGCTTCGGCCAGCGCCTGGCGGCGTTCGGCCAGCAACATGAAACACGCTTCGGCCAATTGAGCGAATCACTCGACGACAAAGCACGCCAGGCCCGTCACGAATCCAGCGAATCGCAACGCCATCACAACGAAGCACTTGGCCGGCGCATCCACGACCTCACCGAGCGCACCGACAAACGCCTAGACGAATTCCGTGCCGCCATTGGCGTGGAGGTCCAGCGCGTGCGACGCGAAACGGAGGAGCAACAGCAGCGCTTCACCGATGCCCTGGGGCTGCGGCTGAAGGAATTGACCGACCGCAATGCGCGGAGCATCGACGAATTGCGCGTTCAAGTAGAAACGCAGCTGAGATCCATGCAACTCGACAATGCGCAAAAACTGGAACAGATGCGCGCCACGGTCGATGAAAAACTGCAATCCACGTTGGAAACCCGCCTTGGTGAATCCTTCCGGCTGGTCAGCGAACGGCTGGAAGCCGTGCAGCGCGGCCTCGGCGAAATGCAGCAATTGGCCAGTGGCGTGGGTGACCTGAAACGCGTGCTGACCAATGTGAAAACCCGAGGCACCTTTGGCGAAACGCAATTGGGCGCATTGCTGGAACAGGTGCTGACGCTGGAACAATATGCCGCCAACATCGCCACCGTGCCCGGTTCCGGCGAGCGCGTGGAATATGCCGTGCGCCTGCCCGGCGGCGGCGATGGCGGCGCGATCTGGCTGCCGATCGACGCCAAATTCCCACACGAGGATTACGAACGCCTGCTGGATGCGCAGGAACGCGCCGATGCCGCGGCGATGCAGGAGTACGGCAACGCATTGGAGCGGCGCATCAAGGATGAAGCGAAGAAAATCCGCGAAAAATACGTGGCGCCGCCGGCCACCACCGATTTCGCCCTGCTGTTTCTACCCACCGAGGGTTTGTACGCCGAGGTGATCCGCCGTCCCGGTTTGTTCGATGGCGTGCAACGCGAACACCGCGTCACGCTGGTGGGCCCGACCACACTGTTGGCGCTGCTAAACTCCTTGCAGATGGGCTTCCGCACCCTGGCCATCGAAAAACGTTCAAGCGAAGTCTGGCAGACGCTGGGCGCGGTCAAGGACGAATTCGGTAAATTCGCCACCGTACTGGAAAAGGCTCATAGCCAGCTCGACACAGTGCAAAACAGCATCAAGAAAGCCGGTGTGCGTACCCGTGCCATCGAACGCAAACTGCGTGGTGTCGAAACATTGCCAAGCGAGGCGGCCCGATACCTGCCCGATACCGATGAGGATTCGGTCTGAAAATACCGGCGCGCGACCGGGGTGATGAAGCGAAAAACCATTGCCAGGCTGATTGAAATCCGCGCGAATACATCATTGCTTGGCGCTCGAAAGATGGCGCGCCACACCGCACGGAAATGGATATGGCCGATGTCCGACGCGACGGATGGCCACCCATTGCGAGCCCCGCGCCTGCTGCGTGGCGACAAGCCGCGTAAAGACCATGGATCGCCGCCCATTGCAATACCGGCTTGCAGGCGGCGGCGCCTGATGCTAGAAACGGCCCAGGATGACAAGGAGACCGGCATGTCAATCCTTTCTTTCCCTCGCGCCTTGCACTTCGCCACGGGCGTCCTGTTGATCGCCAGCACCGGATGCACTTCCGCCATGAATCACACCCAGCCCAATCCCGACGCCGCCCCGCACGCCACGACGGAAAGCAGCCCCAAGGCCACCTTGTGGGAATGGCCCTTGAAGTTCACCGCGCATAATTTCGGCGCTTATTGTTTCAATACTCAAAGCTGCACCATTCTGTACAAAGGCTTTCCGCATGGCTCGGATACGCCCAGTCCATCCGTTGAATCCTACGGGCGTCCGCTCGAAAAATTGTTGTCCGCCGGGTACTTGGCCATCCGCAACTTCCCGCCTCCGGCCATCGTCACCTGGCGCTCCCGGGACGGCGCCCCGCATCGCACGGAAGTGGACATGGCCGAGATCTTCAAGGATGGCCTGATCCGACACCACCTGCGGCGTGAGGAAATCTCCGAGACCACCAGCATCTCATTGCCCGACATCATCTTGGAAGTCAACGACCGCACCATCAACGTCTACATGAGGGCGATGATCTTCACCAAGGCGCTTCAGAAACCCGGTAATCCACACAGCAACTTCCGCAATGACCTGATCAAGGTCTACAGTCAAACTTACTGAGGGGGAATACAGCATGGGCAAGGGCGAAGACCGCGTACAACACGATCCGGTGACGCAGGAAGACCTGGAGCGCTATGCCGAGGCCGAATGGCAACTTACCCAGATGCAGGCCCCGCTCCTGCTGCGTAGCGACCACCCCCACGAACGTCTCTACATCGCCGCGCGC
>NZ_RFLY01000050.1 GCF_003697345.1 Solilutibacter pythonis
TGTTGCAGGGCGTGCGCTTCCAACTGCTGCTGGCTTTCTTGCTGGCTGGGCGGCGCCTCGCGCAGGCTGATGTCCGCGCGCATCCCCGGCACGTCGCCCAGCACGTGTACTTCGTCCTTCGTCACCACCAGCCCCCACAGGTTGTGCGTGTTGACGCCGTTGATGTGGGACTGCGCCGTGATTTGCGTCAGACGGTCTTCCGAGGTCTCGGCCGGCAATTCGGCCTTCAAGGCGCGGTACAGGGCGTGCTGCGGGTGTGACGTGTGGGACAGGCCGCGTCCCGCTGGTTCGCTGGGGGCGGACAACGCCTGCGCCAACGCCTCGCGCGGGCTTTGGTCGCCGGTGCGGATGCCCAGGTCGCTGAGCGTGCCGCTGCCGACGATGCGTTCGCCGCGCAGGTTCTCGTAGCGCAGGGTGTTGCCCCGCCCGCCCAGGTCGAGGCCCGCTTGCTCGATCTGCCGGGGATCGAGGCCCAGGCGATCCATATCCAGGCGAAGGGTGTCGCTGGCCCCCAGGGTCTGACGATAGCTCGCCATCACGCCGATCGCCCAGGCGCCGTAGTAGTTGCGGTAGTTGTAATCCACCCCCATGCCGCGAAGCCCCGGCTCCGGTTGCACGTCGCGGTCGAAGTGGCAGCGCGACATGGCTTCGACGTTGGTTTGGTAATCCGGGTATTTTTCGTTCAAGTCCAAGCGGCCTTCGGCGGAGAGTTTCAGGCCAGGAGTGGGAGTCAGCAATTCATCAACGCAATGCGTACTTGGCGCCACACGCATTAAGAAAGCAGGTTGGTTGTAATCCCCCCCCATTTCCTGTTTCACACGGCCATGCACGGCGTTCCAGCCGAAGGATTCGGCCAGGGCTTCGTCCCGCCGCATGTGGCCGATGTAACGCTCGAGTGCCTCGGTATGGTCGGGACGCTCGTCGAGGCTGGCGTTGTAAAGATCCGTCGCCAATCTCTCGGTGGCGATCGCACGGCCCCGGCGCACGATGGCGTGGCCGGTCTCGTGGCCCAATACGCCGGTCAGGACGTCGAGCTGAATGGGTTTCTTATTACTATCCCCCCATGCACGAGGTGACAGATGAATGACCGACTCCTTTCTGTCGTAGAACCCCGCCACGCCCGGCCTGCCGGACGAGTACGTCACCTGGCGCAGGAATCCCGACTTGGCCGCGTCGGTCATGTATCGCTGCAAATCGGGCGAACTGGCGATCGCCGCCTCGATGTCCTGGTACCGACCCGGGTCAAAGCCGCCTTGCTCGCGGGTGCGGCGGAGGATGGCCTGCACCTCGGGACTCAAATTCTTGCTCATTCCACACGTACTCCCATGCTGATACTCACCTGTGCCACGCAGCTTTCTTTCCCGCCATCCGGCTTCTCGTGGGTGTAAGTCCATAGCCCCACGCTTAGACCGATGTCACCAAAACGCTTTCTGAAAGCCGCCCTGAGTTTGTGCCCCACCCATACGCCATCCTCGAAGCCCCGCGTCAGCAACATCTCCCTGAACGCCTGGTAGGTATACCGGCATGGAATGTCGGGCGAGGTAGCGCCTGCATTGTGGTTGAAAATGTTCACGCCATAGGTGGTGTCCTCGCCCGTGGGATGCATCACCGATACCCGAAAACGCCCGCCATCGGTCAGGTCATCGAAGTATTCACTGCGGAAGTTCTCCCTGCCCTGTGCTGGCGGAATCACCAACCCCAGTTGCTTCTGGATGTTGTCGATATGGGTGTCTTCCAGCTTTTGCAGGCTGTCGATGTAGCGGAATATCCGCGTCTCCAACGCGGCCGAGCTCAACCGCCCGTTCTGTTGCCGCGCCGCCAGAATCGCCGCGCTCGGCTCAG
>NZ_RFLY01000051.1 GCF_003697345.1 Solilutibacter pythonis
CGGGGTCGCCAGGCGTGTCCGCCGCCGGTGTCGACGCCTCTTCGTCGTCCCTCGCCAACTGCGCGCTCAACCCCGCCAGCGTAGGATGCTCGAACAACAACTGCGGTGTCACCGCCAGACCCGCCTGACGCGCACGCGCCACCACCTGAAGACTCAGAATCGAGTCACCGCCCAAGGCAAAAAAGTTCTCGTGCGCGCCAATCGCATCGCGGCCGAGCAGCGTCTGCCACAGCGTCCGCAGCACCGGATCCACCGCCGCCTCAGCTGCGGCAGCTTCACCACCGGCATTGGTATCCGCCTGTTCCAGCAGCGCCGCCAACGCTTGCCGATCCAGCTTGCCGTTCCCCAGCCGCGGCATCTCCGCCACCTGACACCAATGGCTCGGGCACAGCGCCTCCGGCAACCGCTGCGCCAGTGCCGCCTCCACCCCATCGAGCCGGCCCTGCACGCACGCCGCCAGTTGCAAGCCGCCCCCCGGGCCCGGCACCGCCAGCACCGCCGCCACTTCCACCCCAGGCAGTTGGCCAAGCACCTGCTCGACCTCCCCCAGCTCGACCCGGTGGCCACGGATCTTGACCTGGTGGTCGGTGCGGCCCAGGTACACCAACCGTCCCTCCCCATCCCGACGCGCACGGTCGCCGCTGCGATACAGCCGGCCAGCCGGCGCGAACGGATGCGTCACGAACCGCTCGGCCGTCTGTTCCGGCCGCTTCCAGTACCCCGTTGCCAGGTTGCCACCCCCCAGGTACAGCTCGCCCGCCACGCCGGTCGGCACCGGCAAGCCGAAGCGATCCAGCACCAGCGCCTCGTTGCCGGCCAGTGGCGTGCCCACCGGTACGGCGCGTTCGCTCGGCCAATCACTCGGCACTTCCTGCGTCAGGATCCCGACCGTAGTCTCGGTCGGGCCGTAATGGTTGATCACGCGCAACCCCGGCACGAGTTCGCGCACCTGCGCCACCAGCGCGCCGCTCAACGCTTCGCCGCCGGTGACCAGACAGCGGCGCGGCAGCACCGCCGCGCCCGCGCCGGCGGCCAGCAGCCCGGCCAGATGCGAGGGCACGATCTTCAGGCAGTCCACCGGGTACCGGGCCAAGTGCGCGGCCAGGGCCTGGGCGTCGAAGGCCAGTTCCGCCGGCAGCAGACGTACCGCGCGGCCACTGAGCAGCGCACCGAATAGCGCGGTGAAGCCTAAATCCGCGGCAACGCTCGACAAGGTCGCCAGCACCGCCTGATCTGGCAGTGCCAGCACCGGCAGCACGCCGGCCACGTAATGAGCCAGATTGCCGTGGCTCACCACGACCCCCTTGGGCGTGCCGGTGGAGCCGGAGGTGTAGATGAGGTAAGCCGGGGTATCGGCGGTCACCGCCACCGGGGCCAAACCGGCCTCGACCTCGGGCACGGCGTCCACGTCGATCCAGGTCGCGTCTTCGGGCAACCAGGCCGGGGCGGCACCCTGCCCGATCACCAGCCGCGCCGCGCTGTCGGCCAGCACCGCCTGCTTGCGCGCCGGCGGATGGGCCGGGTCCAACGGCAACCAGGCCGCGCCACGGTGCCAGACGGCGGCCATCGCCGCGAGTTGGGCGAAGCTACGCGGCAGGCACAACGCGACGTGCGCACCGGCGACCACGCCGGCCCGATCCAGCACCGCCGCGAGCGATGCCGCGGCGGCGTGCAGCTCGCCATAGGTGGATGCGCGATCGCCTTCCAGTACTGCGAGCGCGTCCGC
>NZ_RFLY01000052.1 GCF_003697345.1 Solilutibacter pythonis
TGAATACGTATGCCTATGTCGGAGGGAATCCTGTAATGGGCGTCGATCCGCTTGGCTTGCAGGCTATGGCCCCTGTGGCCGGCTGGATTGGAACAGATACTGCAATTCCTGATCCATCCGATGCGGCATGGCCGAAGTGGGTGATTTATGGAGCGCTATTAGGCGGTGCTTGGGCGTTAGATCATTGGGTTTTTTCCGAGCAGCAAGACGGTGATGGCGGCGCTCAAGCGCCTGGAATGCCGACAGCTGATGATGGTTACGAATGCCCTAAGAAATGGGATGGGAAAAAGGTTAAAAGCCCGAATGGGCGTGGCTACGGATGGCCAGATAAAAATGGCAATGTGTGGGTGCCAACTGGACCTGGCTCGGGTGCGCACGGTGGTCCCCATTGGGGCGTTCAAAGGCCGGGAGGCGGATACATCAATGTGTATCCGGGTGGACGTACGCGAGGTGGTCGCTGATGCCAAACATCCAAATAATCGATGGTGCAGATAACTGTACCTATGATGTTTTCACGATTAGCAGGGATGGCTTCCGTGAAATCTTTCCTGACGATGGACAGGATGTTGAGTTCATTGATGACTTTGTTGCTCGTGTTGGTGAACAACATGCCGCAAGCATTTTGAACGAACTATGGAAGCATCCTGCTAACAAAAAGGCTGTCGACGGTATTCACGGCACGCTCTTTTTTGAGCTTGAGAAGAAAAAAGCGTTTTATCCGACTAAGAAAGAATCAGAAATGTCGTTAGGAATTTGATCTAGAGCCAGCGTAGCCCGGATGAAGCGCAGCGCAATCCGGGATTGAAGTGATCGAAGCCCCGTCAAGCGCGGGGCTTCGTTTAGCCGCGGTGTTGTGATTTAAACCGGCGCGGTGTGTTGCTCGGCGAGCTGCCGGGTGCGGTGCTTGACGATGAGGCCGTCGAGAACGGCTTGCACGACGCGCTGTTCGTCAGCCGGCAGGCTGGCGACGGCTTCAAACAGCAATGTCAGCCGTTCGCCCTGCGGCCCGCGTTCGCGCGGATCGAACACCAGATCGTCCAGCGGCACATGCAGGGCGATGGCGATCTTCTTCAATTCGACGCCAACCACCGCCAGACCCGCTTCGAGGGCACCGCGCTGCACTACGACGCCAACGGCAACCTCACCGAGGAAGGCGGCCGCCGCTACGTGTGGAACGCCCGCAACCAACTCGTCGAAGTACGCGAAGGCGCACAGCTAGTAGCGAGCTACCGCTACGACGCCCTGGGCCGGCGCATCGCGAAAGCGGAGAACGGTGGCACCATCGAATACCTGTACGACGGTCTGAACCCGATACAGGAGAAAGCGGACGAGACGATCAACCCGATTCTGACCGGGTTGGGCGTTGACGAATACTACGCAAGAAACGAAGCCATCGGCCGCACCTACTTCCTGAGCGACCACCAGAACAGCACGCGAGCGTTGACCAACGCCGCGGGCCAAGTGGTGAACCGCTACGACTACGACCCGTACGGCAACGCGCGTCAGAGC
>NZ_RFLY01000053.1 GCF_003697345.1 Solilutibacter pythonis
CAACTCCTGGACGATCTGGCCTTCGTGCTCGCACAACTGCCCTCGTTGGCTTCGCCGCAGGCACTGCCGCCGTTGCCATCGCAGAGCCCGGCCGAGACGCCGCGCCTGTCGCTCGCCGACGACACCAGCCTGGTCTCGCGCTTCGCCGACATCGCCCGCCGCCATCCCAATCGTATCGCGGTCACCGCCGAAGACGGTGCCCTGCGCTATGCCGAACTCGATGTCGCCTCCGACCGGCTGGCCACCCTCTTGATCCAGCACGGCGCCGGCCCGGGCGAACGCGTCGGTCTCTGCCTGCCGCGTGGTTGTGAACTGCTGGTCGGGTTGCTCGCCATCCTCAAGACCGGCGCCGCATACGTACCGGTCGATCTGCATGCGCCGGCCGCGCGTCGACGCCTGATCCTCGACGACAGCCAGGTCTGCGTGAGCCTGGCTCACTCAGACCATGCCGAAGCGCTACCGGGGCCGGTGCTGTGCCTGGATGCGGCCGAGATCCGCACACGGCTGGAACGACTGCCGCCTACCCCCCTGCCGGCGGTACCGGCCGATGCACCGGCCTATCTGATCTACACCTCCGGTTCCACCGGCATGCCCAAGGGCGTGGTGGTCAGCCATCGCAATGTGGTGCGGCTGTTCAGCGCGGCCACCCAGCCCGAGCACTTCAGCTTTAGCGAGACCGACGTGTGGACGTTGTTCCACTCGCACGCCTTCGACTTCGCGGTGTGGGAGCTGTGGGGCGCGTGGCTGTACGGCGGTCGCGCCGTGGTGGTGCCGGAGGCGGTGTGCCGGCAGCCCGACGCGTTCCTCGACCTGCTTGCCTGCGAGCAGGTCACGGTGCTCAACCAGACGCCCTCGGCGTTCTACGCGCTGCAAGCGCAATCGCATGCGCCCGCGCTGGCATTGCGCTACGTGGTGTTTGGCGGCGAAGCGCTGGAACCGGCGCGGTTGCGGCAATGGCATGCGCGCTATCCGCAGGCCGAGCTGATCAACATGTACGGGATTACCGAGACCACGGTGCATGTCAGCTTCTGTCGCCTGAGCGATGCGGACTTGCAGAGCCCGGCGAGCCGGATTGGCCGAGCGCTGCCGGACTTGAGCGTTCAGGTATTGGCGGCCGATGGCGCGTTGGCGCCGCGCGGTGTGGTGGGCGAGCTGGTGGTGAGCGGTGATGGTGTGGCGCAAGGCTATTGGCAACGGCCGGCGCTGACGGCCGAGCGTTTCCCGCGGTTGGGCAACGTACGTGCGTACCGCTCTGGCGATCTTGGTCGGGTACTGCTGGACGGCACGCTGGAATACCGGGGCCGAGCCGATGAACAGGTCAAGCTGCGCGGGTATCGGATCGAGCCTGGCGAGGTTGCGGCGCGTCTGGCCGCGTTGGCGGGCGTCGCGGATGCGGCGGTGGTGTTGGAGGGTCGGGGCGAGGGCGCGTGTTTGTTGGGGTATGCGGTGGCGGAGGCCGGTGTTGCGCTGGATGCCGAGCAACTGCGTGAGCAA
>NZ_RFLY01000054.1 GCF_003697345.1 Solilutibacter pythonis
TGAACTGCCCCCCGGAAGTTGGACACCCATCCAATCTCCGGGGGTTTTTCATGGCCAAGTACAGTGCGGCCTTCAAACGCGAAGTGGTAGATACCTATCTCAAGGGGCAGGTGAAGGGAGCCTCTGAGAATGGGTTCAAGCGCCTGGCTCGCCTTTACGGGGTTCCTCGCAGCCAGATCAGGCACTGGGTGTCTTTGTTCAAGGAGCACGGACAAGCGGGCCTGGAACGTCGACGACAGCACCAGCGATTGAGCGCTGAGGCCAAGCTCCAGATACTGCAACACATGTGGCGTGAGGAACTGTCCCAGACACAGACCGTGGCACTGTATGGTCTTCGGAATAACAGTTCCCTCTCGCTCTGGGAGCGCCAATACAATCAAGGCGGAATCGATGCCTTGAAGCCTAGACCCAGAGCCCGTCCGCCCGTTATGCCTAAGCCAGAACCACCGCCCGCACCGCCACCGGTTGCTGACTCCAGCGCGACCCATGAGCAATTGCTTAGGGAAAACGCGTATTTGCGCGCGGAGGTGGCGTACCTAAAAAAACTCGACGCCTTGGTTCAAGCGAAGCAGCAGAAGACTCCGCCGAAAAAACGCGGATAGTGCTTGAACTGAGGCAGCAACACACTTTGTCGGACCTGTTGGCCATCAGCGGCCTGGCCCGGAGCACGTTCTATTACCAGGCCAAGGTGCTGACGCTGGGGGACCGACATGCCGGCCTGAAGGCTGCCATCCAGACGCTCTATAACCGGCATAAAGGGCGATACGGATATCGGCGCATCGCTGCTGCGTTGAGACACCAGTTGGGCGAGGCCATCAACCACAAGCTGGTTCAGCGACTGATGCAGGTCATGGGACTGAAGTCGCTGGTCAGGCCCAAGCGGTACAAGTCCTACAAGGGAGAAGTCGGAGGAGTGGCACCGAACCTCTTGGAGCGCGACTTCAAAGCTGACGAGCCTGAACAGAAGTGGGTAACGGACGTCACCGAGTTCAAGGTCAACGGCGAGAAGCTGTACCTGTCGCCGGTCATGGATCTCTATAACAGGGAAATCGTAGCCTTCCAGCTCGATGCCCAGCCGTCCTTCAAAATGGTGCGCGCCATGCTGGACAAGGCCTGGGCGAAGCGACGAACACGGCGCCCTTTGGTGCTGCACTCAGACCAGGGTTGGCAATACCAGATGAGTGCTTTCCAGCGGCAGTTGGACCAGCATCAGGTCACTCCAAGCATGTCCCGCAAGGGCAATTGCCTGGATAACGCCGCGATGGAAAGCTTCTTTGCAACCCTCAAGTCCGAGCTGTTCTATCTGAAAAAGTTCGCCGACGTAGAGCAGCTCCGCAAAGAGGTCGCTGACTACATTCACTACTACAACCACGACCGCATCATGCTGAAACTGAAAGGGCTGAGCCCGGTGCAATACCGAACCCAGCCCTTGGCAGCGTAAGCTATCAACCGACCGTCCAATATTTGGGGGGCAGTTCA
>NZ_RFLY01000055.1 GCF_003697345.1 Solilutibacter pythonis
TTTGCTGTGAATCACATTCTCATGACCGGCCCGCGCGGGGTTTCGGCTTGCTGTTGCTGCCGGTTCAACGCCTCGGCTATCTCCCGCTCGCGCGCGGCCTGCTGCTCCAGGTTGTATGCCCGGCCTTGTTGCAGCCAGGCTTGCCCCTCCGGGCTTTGCGCATATTCGCGGCCCACCCGAAGCATCCCGTCGACATCGCGCCGCAACGCCGCGTCGGTCATCCGCATGAACATCGCCTCGATCGGGTCCTCCGGCTCGGCCGGGCGTAGACGCGGCGGCCCGGCCACGGGCTGGATGCGCACCGGCCGTCGTTCCACCTGGGCGTCCAACGCGGGATCGACCGGCGATTTGCGCGTGCAATCCGGCTGCGCTTCCACCCGGCACGCCCCGCTCGGCCCGGGCTGCGCGATGAAGTCGCGCGCGCCATCGCGAAAACCCCGCGTGCTGTAGAGCGGCATGTGTTCTTCCGAGCGGTGAATGACGTAACGCGCGGGGTCTTGCGGCACCGCTTGCTTGGTCAGGAAGTCGCGTTCGCCCAGGCTGTTGAGATAGTCCACGGCCAGATTGGCGCTCAGCACGCCCAGGCCATCGCGGGCATAGCTGTTGCCCAGGTCGCTGTGGGCGCCGGGCAGGGTGAGGCTGAGGAAGCGGCCGCCTTCGGTCATGCCCTCGGGAATCAGGCGGTTGCCCTTGAACGCGTCGCGGCGGTCTTCGGACATCAGGGCGATCGCGCCGACCACCGAAGGCGGGATGCGGCGGTCGTGCTCGGTGATGTTCGTGGCGACGGGGTCGAGCAGCACCAGCGCCTGCAAGGTCTGGCCGGGCGGCGCCAGTTGCCGGGTGTATTCGGCGCGGGTGACGAGGCCATTGGCATCGTACTGGATGTCGGTATCGGTGGGGTCCATGATGCCGCGCTCGTGGATGACGCGGCTGAGGGCAGCGGCGAGTTCCGCGCCCCGGCTGAAGCCGAGGCCAGCGATGCGGATCTGGGCGTCGGGGTCTTCCTCGATCCAGGCCTTGGCTTGTTTACAGAATTGGAAATAAGCGGTTTCGACGCGCTGGTCGAAGGTGTGCCCGGTCAGGCCGTCCCAGCGGTTGGCCAGCCAGCCGTCCTGGGTGCCGATGCCTTCGACGTAGCCTGCCTTGATGGCTTCGGGATTGGATTGTTGAATTTGCTTGTAGATCTTGCCGACGGCGCTCCAGTTTTCCGGCGCATCCTTGTAGATGCTGTTGCCGGTGCCGTCGAGCGCGGCGATGTAGAGACGTTCGTGGGGGTGGTCGCTACGCAGCAGGAGCGGGGCCTGCATCTGGGTAAGTTGCCATTCGGCCTCGGCATAGCGCTCCAGGTCTTCCTGCGTCACCGGATCGTGT
>NZ_RFLY01000056.1 GCF_003697345.1 Solilutibacter pythonis
CGCATTCCCCAGCGCATTCCCGAACGCGTCCGCCGCCAGGTCGCCGTAGTCGATACCCCCTCGTTGCGCCCCCAGCGCTTGCCGGCTGTGCGCCGTCACCACGTTCCCGATCATCCCCGTCGCCAGGTCGTTCCAGAACTTGCCCGTCCCACCTGGTGCTCCGCTCGTCGTCTGTTCAAGCCCCAGTCTACTCCCCACGCCCCGCGTCAACACAGCTCCCACCGTGTTCGCCGCCATGCTCCGCCAACTGAAGCTCGCTGCCGCCCCCACCGCACGGCTCGCCGCGTAGTTCGACACGTTGCCCACGATCGCGTTCGCCGCCACCCGCGCGTACGACGACGACGACAGGCTCTGCGTGAACGCATTCCCCGCCTGGCCCACGTAGCCGCCCCAGCCCGCCGTCGCCCAGGCCGTCAGACCTGACACCGCCGCCTGGCGCCAACTGAAACTCCCATACCCCGATACGCTCCCCAGCGCTTGGCTCACCACACTCCCCGTGAACGCCCCCACGCCCGCCGCCACCGCGCCCGCCGCCCCATAGCCCCCCGCCAATACGCTCGCCCCCACCGACAGCGTGCTCCCCGCCGCCGCCGTTCCCGCCACCGCCCCCGTCGCGCTCGAGGCCGCCCCCAGCCAGCCCGCCGCCACACCCGCCGTGTAGATCGTCACCACCACCGCGATCGCCACCAGAATCACCTTCGCCAGCGTCGCGCACGCCTTCTTCTTCGGCGGCGGTGGAATGTAAGGCAGTGTCGGCGCTGTGTTGCCGATCGCGTCGTTCGGGTTGAACGGCTCGAAGGTGTTGGCGTCGCTCGCCGTCATCCGCACGTTCGGCGCCCGCAGGCTGCCGCCCGGCGTGGGCGGGCTCAGCCCGTCCAGCCCGTTGGCCTCCGCCAGCACGTACCAGTAGCGGGCGTCGCCATAGACCCGTTGCGCCACCTGCCGCAAGCTTTCCCCGGGCTGCACTTGCACCGTGATGTCCCCGGTCTCGCTGGCTTCGAACCCGGTCAGGTGCGCCAGCACCTCGGTCTTGCCGTCCGCCTTGCCCGTCGCCACGTGGCGGCCGTTGGCGTAGGCGTAGGTCTCGGTGTACTGGCGCGCCTCGGCGCTCTGGTTGAAGCGCCCGCCCAGGCTCATCGTGCCCTGGATCCGGCGCAGCAAATTGCCTTCGCCGTCGTAGGCGAAGTAGCGCACACGGTCGTCGAGCTGGTCGCGCTTGTCGAACTTCGGTGTCTGCTCGCGCAGCACCGTGCGCCGGCCCCAGGCGTCGTACTCGCTGGACGT
>NZ_RFLY01000057.1 GCF_003697345.1 Solilutibacter pythonis
CCTTGGGCATGGTCTCGGTCAGTAGCTTGCCGATGTCCGTCCCCATGAACGTGAACCCCACCGCCAGGAACGACAAAAACCCGATTCGAAGCGCATTCGTCACCAGCGCCATCATCGGTTCGCGTGAGCGGCCCGTCACGATCAGCCAGCCCTGGAAGATGATCCAGATCGTCATGAACGTCGTCAGAATCAACAAAATCCACTGGATGAAGCCTCCCAGCATGTTGTCCCGCATCACCTCGATCTGCTTATCCAGATACAGGAAGATGATCCGGAAAAATACCATTTGCCCTATCTGTTCCATACTATGCCTCTATGCTCTGCGGCGTATGCCCCGTTTTACTTCCTGCGCCTGTAATCGCGTTCTTCGTACTTGAATTCCATCTTCTCGAACGGATTCACTCCAAGGCCTGCCGCCATCGTCGCGAACATAGCCACATCCCCCGCTATCTCCCGGCCTGTACGTTGAGAACCCGCCATCGCCATCTGGGTCAAGCGTTCCTGCACCCCGCTCAGGTAGGTTAGCCGCGCCTGATAGGCGTCGTTGTAGGCTTTATGCTGCTGCTGGTCGATCTGTGTCTGCGCGATCAAACCCAGGATCGCGTTGGTGTTGTCCTGCAACAGACCCGCCGCATTACCGTCGATCTTGCTCCGTGCCTGCTGTAACTCGCGTAGCCGCTCGTAACGCTTGGCCGCCAGTTCGCTCATCATCACGTTGTACTTGAACTGCGCTATTTGTGTTTCTACGATGTCTTTGCACAGATGCCATTGACGAGTGCCAATGTCGGTTTTTCCGCTATCCGCGCCGTTGCCATCAATACCCGGTGTCGTCACCGCTGTTCCACTGTCACTAGGAATCGGAATACTCCCCCCTCCATCCCCCCCTGGCAGCTTTAGTCTCTTTGGCTTCGGGCAGCGATCCTCTATCGTCATCTCCACCCGGGACAGCTTTTTGCTGGCATTCGCGGGCATCGTCACCTCTTCGGACTTGAACACGATGTCAGGTGCTTTGTACTGCCCCTGGGCCGAGCCCGCTTCGGCATCGCTCTGGTAACTGCCCGAGCCGACCTGTTCGATCCGTTCCAGGTGTTTGTTGGCGGTGTCCAATTTGTTGCGCGTGCCCTCGTCCCGCACCTGCCACTCCGCCGAGGCCGACAGGCTCAGCGCCATCGTCATGCCCAGCACCGTGAACAGGCTGTCACGCACCCACCGCCGCCCTTGAATCGGGGCCGCGGTTCCTTGCCGCCGCGCGCCCTG
>NZ_RFLY01000058.1 GCF_003697345.1 Solilutibacter pythonis
TCGTGGATGCCGCTTCGCTTGGCTTCCAGCAACGCCTGCGCGACCACTGCGTCGCCAACGTGGGCGGGCGTTTGGCCGCGCAGTGCGCTGAACATCGCCCGGTCGTCGGGGGGCAGCATCCGCAAGCTGAATTCGTGGGTTTCGGTACGTTCGGCCGGCGGTTGTGTCGAGACGTAGTGCGCCGACTTCGCCGCCAGCCAGCGCGCCCCCGAGGTTTCCACCGGGATCGATGTGGCCTCAGCCGCGGGCAGGCCGAAGCGCCTGCCTTCGTCCTCGGCGTAGTGGCGCTCGATGGCGTGAATCCGGCCGTCCTTGTCCATCTCCACCCGGGTGATGCCCTGCCTGCGCTCGGCGGCTTCCGCGGCGAGGCGGGCGGCCAGCCATTCGGTATGCGGGCCGGGGGCGATGCCTTGTTCGGCCTCCATGCGTCGCACGGCTTTCAGGGTGTGGATGTAGGCGTCGTGGCCGGGGTGGTCGGGTTGGCGGATGTCCGAGCCATGCTTCAGCGCCGGGGCGAAGCCGGGCGGCAGCGGCGGATGGGCGGGGGCGGATTCGGCTTGCTGGGTAGCTTGCCGAGCATCCGGCGGCTGGGCGTCCGGCGGCGGCTCGTTCTGCGCCAGGGTCTTGGGGCTGGGCAACAACTGGCGGTGCGGGTCGTCGGCGTGGAACTGATTCGACTTCTGCTGGCGTTCGAGGCGGAGTTGGCGGGTGTCGTCCAGCTTTTGGATGTCCTCCCGGTCGAGTATCGGGAAGGCGCTGAGCCGGGGAATCGTTCTGATCCTCAGCCAGATGTCCAGGCCGTTGACGTGCAGAGCGCTGTCGGCCTTGTTGCCGATGTGGTCGGGATTTTTCCCATCCAGCGATACCGCCGCCACCGCGCTGGCGTAGCCGAGGCCCATGAAATAAGCATTGCCAGGCGCGCCCGGCAGGTAACGCTGGATGTCACTCAGCGTGCTATTGGCCCGGTGCAGGCCCAATGCCGAGTTGTCCAGCATGTTCGACCAGATGCGCTCGGCGGCTTGTTCCCCGTCCTGGCGACGGGCGGCTTCGAGTAGTTGGCGCGGGGTCCAGGCGTTG
>NZ_RFLY01000059.1 GCF_003697345.1 Solilutibacter pythonis
GCGCGGGCGTAGGCCCCGGCCACCTGGCTGCGCAGGTCGCTGGGCGTCGGGGTCGGGTGGGCGCGCGCCATTTCCGCCATCGCGGCCATTTCCCGCAGGCCGGCTTGTTGGCTTGCCCAGGTGCGGTTCAGTTCTTCGCGCAGATTGCCTTCCGCGGTATGGCTGCCATAAAAGGTGCCGGGCCTGTGCCATTCGCCCTCGGTGTCGCGGGTATAGGTATGTCCATCGGAGGCTTGGAGCGTTTGTGTCTGCGCGTGGGCATTGATGATGGCGGGCGAGACGGGTTCGTGGGCGGTGAATTCGTTCCAGTCGAATTGTTCGAAGGCGATGCGATGCCGCGCGGCGATGGCCGCCGGGGTATTGGCGGCGTTCTGGGCGATGATGGCCTGCGATTGTCGTTCCAACGCGTTGGCGCGTTCGGGCCCGACCGGCTCGTGGCGGGTGACGGGCAGGCGGCCTTCGAGGGTCTGGCGGATTTCAAGTTGCCATTGGCCGCTTTGCGCATCGCGCACGTAGTCGCGGCCGGTTTCGAAGGGGCTGGGCGGCGGCTGGGTGGATCGACTGGCATCCAGGCGGAAAGGGGCTTGTGGTTTCGGCGGATTGGCGAGCCCGAGCGCGTAGGAATCGTTGGCGGCGCGGTAGTTGAGTTCGTCGTGCAAGCGCCCGGCGGCGGCGAGGCGGGTGTCCTGGTAGCCGCCGCCGGGGGTGGGGGTGCGTTCGACGCGCGTCCAGGTGCCGTGTGGGTCGTCGGGCTGTCGGGACCAGGGGTTGCCGCTGCGATCGGTTTGGGTATGGATGCGTTCGATGTCTTTTTGTTCGGCCCAACGCTCGCCGAGATAAGCCCCGCCGATACCACCGGCGATGCCGGTGAGGAATGCGCCGGGCCCGGTCCAGGCGCCGGTGGCCGCGCCATAGCCGGCGCCGAACAGGAAACCGCCGGCCATGCCGCCGGCATTGCGGCCGATGAAATGGTTCTGCGCGGAATCCGC
>NZ_RFLY01000005.1 GCF_003697345.1 Solilutibacter pythonis
AGGAGGGGAAGAAGATGAAAGGAATAACGTACACGAAAGCAAGGCGTCGGGTGCGGCCGTGGATATGGGCATTGTGGCTATGCTGTCTGCCGGTGGTCGCCTGGTCGCAGGTGGTGGAGTATATCCACACCGATGCGTTGGGCAGCCCGGTGGCGGTGACGAACGCATCGGGTCAAGTGATTGAACGAACCGGGTATGCCCCCTACGGAGAGAAGCTGGGCAAGGCCAACGACGACCGCCCGGGGTATACGGGCCACGTGATGGACAGCGCCACCGGGCTGACGTATATGCAGCAGCGCTATTACGATCCGGGGATCGGAGTGTTCCTGAGCGTCGATCCGGTGACGGCGTACTCGAACCCGATAGGGCAGTTCCATCGCTACCGCTACGCAAATAACAATCCGTACAAGTTCACGGACCCGGATGGACGGTCTCCAGACACGTTCATCGATGCCGGCTTCATCATTTACGATGCCGGGCGATTCCTGGGCGCTGCCGCTGCGTGGGGGCATGGGAAGTTAAGTGGCAATGAAGCCTTAGCCGCCGCCGGTCGGGAAGGAATGGCGGAAACAGGGCGTGACTTGGGCGTTTCGGCGGCTTCGGCGGCAATACCGGGACTGGCAGCGCCAATGGCACGAGGAATAGCGTCAGAAGCACGTGTTTTGAAAGAAATGGGAGAGGTAAAGAACACAGAAAGAGTGGCTACTTCTCAAGGTCGGACTATTCCTGATTTTCAGAATGCCAGGCAAGTAGGCGAAATCAAAGATACACAGCGCGTATCGAATACCGCGCAACTCAGATCACAACGGGAGCATGCTCAAGCTACAGGACGTGAGCACACGGTGGTAACTGGAACGAACACAAAAGTGAGCAACACTGTTGAGCAGCAGTCGAGAGTTATTCGTCGCGATGATCTGGGGCCACAAAGGTGACGATGAAGAAACAAACCGAGATGTTGATGAATGAGCTTCTTGGCTTCGCTGAAAAGATGCTCGGCGAGCATGGGGAATTTCATCCCTTCGGCGGCTACTTGAAGCCTTCCGGTGCAGTGGTGCATGTGGGTGTGCAATCGAATCGAGAGAGTGAGACAGCGCAGCAAAAAATAGACGTGATGGTCGAGTCATTCAAACAGCTAGCCGCACAGAAAAAGGCGATCGCGTTTGGCGTTGTGGCAGATGTAAAGCTACCTCAGGCTGATGGCGGAAAAGGTGATGCGATCAAGTTTTTACTTGAACACCAAGGTGGTTATTGCGCTGAAGTATTTTTCCGCTATGAAGTCGATGATGGCGATGTAGAAATCACGGATACGATTGCACAGCAAGGCGAGCCGCTGTTCTTTACGACCACTCATTGAGAGTGGCGGTTCCAGGCTCACTTCCTGATCGCCCATGAAACAAGGCCCGCGATGCGGGCCTTGTCGTTGTTGGGGCTGTGATCGTTGCGGTCAGCGACCGGCCTGTGCGAGCAGCGAGTCGAGGACTTCGCTCACGATGCGTTGTCGTGCTCTGGGAAGCTGGCTGATGCGTTCGAGCTGCTGTTGCAGCTTCGACGCCGGCCCGCGCTTGCCGGCAGTGCGCTTGGCCGGTGTGCCGATCAGTTCTTCGATGGAGACATCGAGCACGCGGGCGACCGTGGGCAGCATCGCCACGGCGATGCGTGCGGTGCCGCCTTCGTAATGCGCCATCGTCTGCTGGGCGATGCCCAGGTGTTCGGCCAGGTCGGTCTGGGTGAGGCCGAGCGCCTTGCGCCGCTGGGCGATCTGGCGGCCGAGCTGCCGGTAGAAATCCGGATCCTTCATGGCGTGATCGGGCGAGTGAGCGGGTAGATCGAGCATAAGGTCGGCTCCGGATGGCGACGGTTGACTATACCCATATTATGGGTAATATGTGTGCGGGTTATTTTTACCCAAAACCCCTTGACAGGTTTTTGCCCGGAGGCCCGCTCATGCCGCAAGCCCTTGATCCTTCGTCGGCGGCCCTGTCGGCGCCGTTGTCGGGTGCCCCCCCCTGCCAACCCTTCAGTTGAGATTGCCGGCGAGGACGACATCCGGCTCGCGCGAGGCCCGCGCAGTTACCGGGTGCGGGGCCTGGCTCGCAACCTGTCGGCCGAGGTGTTGAAGGTGACGCTGCGGCTGAGTGCCGGCGAACACCTGCACCTGGATACGCTGGACCTGTACCAGGCGCGGCAGCGGGCGGCGTTCGTGAAGGCCACTGCGCTGGAGCTGGGCGTGGCCGAGTCGGTGATCGCCGGCGACCTGGCGGCGCTGGTGATCGCGCTGGAGCCGCTGCAGGAAGCTGCGATCCGGGGCGCGTTGCAACCGGAGGCCTCCGGCGCGGAGCAGGTGCTCACACCGGCAGAGGAAGCCGCAGGCTTGGCGCTGCTGCGCGACCCGGCGCTGGTCGAGCGGGTCGTGGCCGACGTCGAGGCGATCGGTGTGGTGGGCGAAGGCACCAACGCGCTGGTGGGCTATCTGGCGATGGTGTCGCGGTTGCTGGACAAGCCGCTGGCGATCCTGATCCAGAGCACCAGCGCGGCCGGCAAATCGACCCTGATGGACGCGCTGCTGTCGCTGATGCCGGAAAACCAGCGCGTGCACTACAGCGCGATGACCGGCCAGAGCCTGTTCTATCTGGGCGAAGGCGACCTCAAGCACAAGATCCTCGCCATCGCCGAGGAAGAGGGTGTGCGGCAGGCGGCCTATGCGTTGAAGCTGTTGCAGAGCCAGGGCGAGCTGTCGATCGCGAGCACGGGGAAGGACCCCGCGACCGGGAAACTGGTCACCGCCGAGTACCGCGTGGAAGGCCCGGTGATGTTGTGCCTGACCACGACCGCGATCGACATCGACGAGGAGCTACTGAACCGGTGCCTGGTGCTGACGATCAATGAAACGGCCGAGCAGACCGCTGCGATCCAGCAGCGCCAGCGGCAGGCACGCACGCTTGCCGGGTTGCAGACGAAGGTGCGCAGCGAACACATCCTGCAGGCGCATCGTGCCGCGCAAACCTTGCTCCGCCCGCTGGCCGTGGTGAACCCGTTCGCCGAGTCGCTGACGTTCGCGAGTGATCGCGTGCGCCTGCGCCGCGATCACGTGAAGTACCTGGCGCTGATCGACGCGATCGCGCTACTGCATCAGCACCAGCGGCCCGTGCGCACGGTGGAGGTCGATGGTGCCGCGGTCGAGTACATCGAAGTCACGCAGGCCGATATCGCGCTGGCGAACCGGCTGGCGCACGCCGTGCTCGGCCGCAGCCTCGATGAACTGCCGCCACAGACGCGGCGCGTGTTGGCGGCGCTGGATGCGTGGGTCACGGAGCAGGCCGGTGCCCAAGGCATCGACTGGTCGGCCGTGACGTTCACGCGTCGGGCTGTGCGCGGCTACCTGGGGCTGAGCGACACGCAGTTGCGGGTGCACCTGGACCGGCTGGTGCAGCTCGACTACGTGGCGCTGCATGGCGGCAAGCCGGGGCAGCGCTTCGCCTACCGGCTGCTGTTCGACGGCGATACCGGGCAGGATGCGCCGCAGTTGATCGGGCTGGGTGTGGCGGAGACTGAGGCCGCCATACCCGCAACCTCGCGGGGTGAAAAGCCAACCTCACGGGGCAAAACGGCAACCTCGCGGGGTCAGAGCCCTAACCTCGCGGGGGGATCGCGGGCCGGTCGCGGTGGGGTTGCGGGGGGATCACGGGGCACCGAATCCGCCAAAAGCCCCGAGAAAATAGCGCTCGACCGCGTTCCAACGCCGCTTGCTGGCCAAAAACCACGTCGCGGGAAGCTCAACGGCCATGCGCACGGGGAACGCTGATGGCCGGCAAGCGCACCGAGCAGCTGCGCCTGTTGCTGGCGCCGAGTCCGCCCGAGAGCCTGTCGGCGTGGATCCGCCGCTACCTGGCCCACCTGGAAACCCTGCACCGCAGCGTGGCCGACCAGAGAACGCGCAGGAGCCGCTTGGCGCACTTCCACGCTTGGTGCGTTGATCGCGGCATCGCCCGGCCGCAGGACGTGACCCACGCGCACCTGGCGCGGTTCCAGCGGCATCTGTTCCTGTACCGCAAAGCGAACGGGCAGCCGATCGCGGTGAACGGCCAGCGGATCGCGCTGTTCACCATCGAAATGTTCTTCCGTTGGCTGGTGCGGCAGCGTGTATTGACATCGAACCCTGCCGCCGACCTCGAACTGCCGAAGCGCACGGACGATCTGCGTGAGCCGCTGACGCTGGAGGAAATGGAAGCCGTGCTGGCGCTGCCGGACATCGAGCAACCCGAAGGCCTGCGGGATCGCGCCTGTCTGGAGTTGTTCTACGCCACCGGCATCCGCCGCATGGAGCTGGCCAACCTGCTGCAGTCCGACCTCGACCGAACCCGCGGCACGCTGCATGTACGGCTGGGCAAGGGGAAGAAGGACCGGTTCGTGCCGGTGGGCGAACGAGCCTTGGCATGGGTGACGAAGTACGAACACGAGTCGCGGCCGCGGTTGTTGAGTGATCCCAACGAGCGACACCTGTTCGTGAACCAGTATGGACAACCCCTCTCTCCTGATGGGTTGAGCTGGCGCGTGCGCGATTACTTCAAGCAAGCCGGCATCGAGAAGCGGGGCGCGTGCCACCTGTTCCGGCACACAATGGCGACCGCGATGCTCGACAACGGCGCCGACATCCGCCACGTGCAGGAGATCCTCGGCCACGGCCAGATCACGAGTACGCAGCGTTACACGCACGTGTCGATCGCCCGGCTGCACGCGGTGCATGCGGCGACGCACCCGGCGGCGAAGCTGTTGCGCGATCCTGATGGCGCGGCTTAACCGCTGCGCGGTTCAAGCCGACGCCGCTTCGCTGCGCCTGGCATCTTGGCGATCGGAGACGAACAGCAAAGCGCCGCGTCACCCAACCGCGCTGCGATCGGCCAGGAAGAACGAGTGGGTCAGCGCCCTGCTGCGCAGCGCGCTGGCGTCATCTGTCCGGGGGTAAGTCGGCCTGCGGCCGCCTTAACATAACGCTGCGTTACGCAAACCGCCGGTCTGTCACGGCGCTTGCGATGCTGCAATGGGCCAAAGGCATGTTCGCAGGCAAGTGCCGCGCCAGCCCGGCGCTTCGCGTAACAAGCGTTCATGTCTTGCGCCCCCGGAAAAGCAGGATCAAGCAACGGCGTGCGTGGCCGCGTGTGCTGCGCACACCCGCCCACGTCGTGCGGGTGCGCGCCGCTGCGCGTCGCGCCGGCTTCGTGAAGCATCACGCGTTGCGCGTGGACCAGCTTGCACCGCTTCGGTCGATCTGCCGCCACGCGCTTGCGTCTGAGCGTGCGTCGCCGGCTCGGCTTAACCGCTGCGCGGTTCAAGCCGAAGCCGCTTCGTTGTCGTCGCTGTTGCAGCACAAAGCGGGTCAGCAGGGAGGATGTGTCGTCGCGTCCCGAATGCCGCCGCCCTGGGAACGCGTACCGACGCCGGCCAGGGCGCGAGAAAGAGCGTCACCGTCGGGGCTTCGCCCCGACACCCCGTCGTCGCTCCGATCACTTCCCCTGCTGACCCGAGGATCTCCGGAGCCGATCCACGATCCCGGCTGAAGCCGAACCAGGTAATCGGGACGCCGCGTCCTGCTCGCCGATCCGAAGGGGTGCCCTTGACGTACCCGCGCTGCGGCCCGAAAGTCGCTTCAAGGGCTTCGGCGAAAACGGCAGGAGGTGCATCAAGGGCAGTTGGCGACGGCGGAGCGCAGCGCGTCGGGGGTTGATCGCAGCAACAGGCGGAACCCGCGTCGGGTCAGAGTGTTCAGCGCTATTACGATCCGATGCTCGGATGCTTCCTCAGTGTTGATCCGGTATCCGCTGACACCAGCACGGCTTGGAATTTCAACCGCTATAACTATGCGGCGAACAATCCCTATAAATTTATTGATCCGGATGGGCGTGCTATACAGGCATTGTGGGGTGTGCCGATAGGTGTTGGTGTGAATTTGAGTGTTCAGTTATTGGCAGGGAAAGGCTCATTCAGCAACAGGTGGTCCAATGTTAGCTGGGGGCAAGTTGGAGTTGCGGCTGTTGCAGGTGGCCTTAGTGGTGGTGTCAGTGCCATTGCAAATACAGCTGTTACGACAACTGGTACAGTTGCTGCCAACGTGATTGGAAATGCAGGTGTTGGTGCTTTAGCGACTCAGGCAAGTGCTCAAGTTGAGGGGCGAACTGCATCTGTTGAAGAGGTTGCCCAAGGGGCAGTTCTAAGTGGTGCTGCATCAGGAGCAGGTGCTGCAATTGAGGCAATACCCGGAGCAGTTGCCCGGAGTGCAAGTGCAGGGATGTCTCAGACTGAAAGAACAGCGACAGCAAATTTATTGAACGGGATCAGGGAGGTAACCCCTAACTTTTCTCATGCGAATCCCAGTCAAACGGCAGCAAATGCTATTGGCTCAGCTGTGAGTACTAGTCCTGATTTGAGACCTTTGATTGAAAGGGAGAAAGATAAATGAACTCTTCTTGCAAGATTTTTCTGAAATCAATGGGGGGCTATTACTTAAAGTCGATTGCCTTTGCTCTTGTAAGCTATTTGTTTTTATTTGTTGTCTATGGTGGCGTGAGGATATCGCTTCTTGCGTGGTTGGTCGTGGTGATTTTTGCATTCACTATTGCCTATATTCCAACCATCATTAGATTTTACAGGGGTATCAAGTGAGTATTTTGGTCTGACAAAGTGCTAGCTTAAAAGTTTGATCTTGAAGTTGGAGGGGGTTAATGGATTGCATTCAGGGCAGGCTGGGTGCAATGAGTGGAGAGATCGGCTTTCATGGTAAGGATTATTTGGGGTTGGCTAGGCTGGAGAGCATGAGTCCTGTTGGGCTGTTGTGTATATCGGAAGAGGCAAAGGACTCTGTTGTATTTCATGTTGATGATCCCAAAGGAATTATTCTTGTTGATTGTTATCCGGCTCAGTTGAGTGATCCATTAAGCGTTGTAGTACAAGGAGATAGTCTTATCCATAAGCTAATCTCATGCTTTGGGAGCATGAGTAAGTAGGTGCATGAGGTGTTGGCGGTGTTTATTTCTGCTGGCGTTGCCGCATTGCTCTTATGGGGCGTGGCGCTGCCAAGTTTGCTTTAATTTTTATGGTGGCGTTATTTTCTGGCCTTTGCTTGGGGGGTAAAGGTAGGAATGGAGCGGGTTCTGTAATTATTTATTCGGGATATGGATAATTTTCATGGGTGAATTGGTGCTGGTTTATTATATTGGCGCTCTGGAGTGGCTGGGTCGTAATGGCATATATTTGCGAGTACGCTCATAATCAATGACGTGCGGGGTGACTCCAGGTATGGACATCACTGCTTGGTGTTAAGGGGCATGCCATCTGAATTTATGGGGCTGGTCGGTGATGGGTGAATGCCAAGAACAGCATCAACACCAGCTTCGTAAAGCTGACCCATGACGCGCAAGCAAGACAGGCTGGCAAATTAAAAATGACCAGGGCCATGAACTACTGCCTTGGCAGAAGCCGTTACAATTCACGGATGTTCGATACCGCCACCCGCCTGTCCCAGCAACTGCTGATCGCGCTGCCCGCGCTCGACGATCCGGCTTTCGCACGTACTGTCACGCTGATCTGCCAGCACGATCCCAACGGGGCGATGGGGATCGTGGTCAACCGTGCCTCGGAGCTCAGTATCGGCCAGTTGTTCGCGCAGATCGATGTCGAGGGGGGCGCGCCGGAATTGCTGGCCCGGCCGGTGATGGCCGGTGGCCCGGTGCATGCCGAGCGTGGCTTCGTGCTGCACGATGGCGAGCGCGAATGGGATTCCAGCATCCGCCTGCCCAATGGGCTTTCGCTCACCACTTCGCGAGATGTACTGGTGGCGATGGCCGCGGGCGAGGGGCCGGCGCGGACGCTGGTGGCGCTGGGGTGCGTCGGTTGGGGGGCGCAGCAGTTGGAGCGGGAGATCGCCGAGAGCAGTTGGATGACCGCGCCGGCCGACGAGGACATTCTGTTCCACCTGCCATTGGAGCAGCGTTGGCAGGCCGCCGCCGGTCTGGTGGGCGTGAACCTGATGAACATGACGCATTATTCCGGCCGGGCATGAAGCTGGACGGTACCGTGCTCGGTTTCGACGTCGGCGCGCGGCGCATCGGCGTGGCCGTCGGCAGTGCGTTGGGGGCCGGTGCGCGCGGCATCGCCGTGGTGGACATGCGCGATGACAGGCCCGACTGGCCGGCGCTCGACAAGCTCAAGCGCGAATGGCTGCCGGCCGGGTTCATCGTCGGCGACCCGATGACCCTCGACGGCGGTGATCAATCATCGCGGCAGCGGGCGCGTCGCTTTGCCCGTGCGCTTGGCGAACGCTTCGGCTTGCCGGTGCTGATGATCGACGAGCGCAGCAGCAGCATTGAAGCCGCCCAGCGCTTCGCCGTCGCCCGGGCCGAGGGCCAGCGCCGCCGCCGCGATGCGGCCGAACTGGACGCGGTGGCCGCCGCGGTCATCGTCGAGCGCTGGATCGCCGCCCCCGAAACCGCGGTGAACGTTGCCGCCAAGGACGCCTGAGCCATGCCCAAGCATCTGCTTTCCATCCGTGACCTCGCCGCCCCCGAATTGCTTGCCCTGCTGGCGCGCGCCGAGGCGTTGCGGCGTATCCGCGACTGCCGCGAGCGGCTTGACGGTCTGGCGGTGTGCACGCTGTTCTTCGAGCCCTCCACCCGCACCCGGCTGAGCTTCCAGCGCGCGGCGCAGCGGCTCGGCGCGGACGTTCTCGGGTTCGAGGCGGCCACCTCCTCGGCCACCAAGGGCGAGACCGCGCTCGATACGCTGAAGAACATCGAGGCGATGGGCGTGCGTGGTTTCATCGTCCGGGCGCGTGAGGATGGCGCGGTCGCCGCGCTGGCGGCCACGGCGGGCAGGGATACCGCGGTGATCAACGCCGGCGACGGCCGCCATCAGCATCCCACCCAGGCATTGCTGGACATGCTGACCATCCGCGAGGCCAAGGGCGAGGATTTTTCCGCGCTGAAGGTGGCGATCGTCGGCGACATCCTGCATTCGCGGGTGGCGAGAAGCGATCTGGCCGCCTTGCGGGCGCTTGGTGTCGGCGAGATCCGCGCCTGCGGCCCGGACAACCTGCTGCCGCGCGACGAGACACTGGCCGGCTGCCACGTCACCGGCGATCTGGACGAAGCCCTGGCCGATGCCGACGTGGTGATGACGCTGCGCCTGCAACGCGAGCGCATGGAAGATGGCCTGGTGGCATCGCTGGCCGATTACCACCGCGATTACGGCATTACCGCCGCGCGCATGGCGAAGGCGAAAGCCGATGCCATCGTGATGCATCCGGGGCCGTTGAACCGGGGCGTCGAGATTGGCGACGAGGTGGCCGATGGCCCGCGCTCGCGCATCCTGCGCCAGGTGGAGAACGGCGTGCTGGTGCGGATGGCGGTGCTGGAGCGGGCGTTCGCCAAAACCTGATTCGCCGGGACAGGCGGTGGGCCGCGCGCCGCCGGCATGGCGGCGAGGCCGCTATCGGCACGCACGGGATAGGGTGATCCCCGGCCAGCTTCGGGGTTCCCGGCCCGTTGCTCCACGGCGCGCGCGGGAAGCGCCGGCTTTCCCTGGCCGGCGCCTCGCGGGTTGGCGAGAATGCCGGCCATCGAAGATTGTTTGTTGGAATCCCGTCCCCATTTTTCCGCGATGTCTGAAACACCCGTCCTCGATCTCCGCCATGCCCGCCGCGCCATCGATGGCGCGTTGACGCGCGACCGTGGCCGCCTGCTGGGGTTATGGGCGAAATGGCGGGCGAAGCCGGCGGACGCGGCAATGCGCGATGCCTTTTCGCGAAAGCTGGAAGCCTCGCTTGTCGCCCGCGAGGCGCGAGGTGCGCAACTGCCCGAGGCCACGATCAATGCCGATCTGCCGATCGCCGGGCATGCCGATGAAATCGCCGGGCTGATTCGCAAGCATCAGGTGGTGGTGATCGCCGGCGAAACCGGCAGCGGCAAGACCACCCAACTGCCCAAGCTGTGCCTGATGGCCGGGCGGGGGCGGGCAGGGATGATCGGCTGCACCCAGCCGCGCCGCATCGCCGCGCGCTCGGTGGCGCGACGGGTGGCGGAGGAGTTGCGGGTGCCGATGGGCGGCGTGGTGGGTTTCCAGGTGCGTTTCAACGAACAAATGGGCGAGGCCACCGCCATCAAGTTCATGACCGACGGCATCCTGCTGGCGGAAATCCAGTCCGACCGCTGGCTGTCGCGTTACGACACGATCATCATCGACGAGGCGCACGAGCGCAGTCTCAACATCGATTTCCTGCTCGGTTATCTGAAGCAATTGCTGCCCAGGCGGCCCGATCTCAAGCTCGTCGTCACTTCCGCCACCATCGATACCGCGCGTTTCTCCGCGCATTTCGGCGATGCGCCGGTGGTGCGGGTCGAAGGCCGCACCTACCCGGTGGCGTTGCGTTACCGGCCGCTGGAGGGCGAGGGCGACGCGGACGGCGCGCGCACCGTGCTCGATGGCATCGTGGCCGCCTGCGACGAGATCACCCGCGAGAACCCGTTGGGCGACACCCTGGTCTTTCTGCCCGGCGAACGCGAAATCCGCGATGCGCACCTGGCGCTGGAGCGGCGCAAATACCGCGCCACCGAAGTGGTGCCGCTTTACGCCCGGCTTTCCGCCAGGGATCAGGACAAGGTGTTCCAGCCGGGCGTGAAGCGTCGCATCGTGCTGGCCACCAACGTGGCCGAGACTTCGCTCACCGTGCCGCGCATTCGTTATGTGGTCGATCCGGGCCTCGCCCGGGTCAAGCGCTACAGCCCACGGCAGAAGCTCGACCGCCTGCACATCGAAGCGGTCTCTCAGGCCAGCGCGGCCCAGCGCGCGGGCCGCTGCGGGCGTGTGGCCGATGGCGTCTGCATCCGCCTGTATTCCGAAGCCGACTTCGCCGCGCGGGCCGAATTCACCGATCCCGAGATCCGCCGCTCGGCGCTGGCCGGCGTCATCCTGCGCATGTTGTCGATCGGGCTGGGCGATATCGAGCGCTTCCCGTTCCTGGAGCCGCCCGATCCGCGTGCGCTGGCCGATGGCTGGCAGCAGTTGGCCGAACTCGGCGCCATCGACGGTGCGCGCAAGCTCACCGCCACCGGCCAGCGGATGGCCAGGCTGCCGGTGGATGTGAAGCTCTCGCGCATGCTGATCGCCGCGGAGAAACACGGCGTGTTGCACGAGATGCTGGCCATCGCCAGCTTTCTCGGCATTCAAGACCCGCGCGAGCGCCCGGCCGAGGCGCGCGCCGCCGCCGACAACGCCCATGCCGAATTCGCCGACCCGAAATCCGAGTTCATCGGTATCTGGAAGCTGTGGGAAACCTTCCGCACGGCCCACGAGGAGATGAGCCAATCGCAACTGCGCAAATGGGCGGAGAAACGCTTTCTCGGTTTCCTGCGGCTGCGCGAATGGCGCGAGCTGCATCGGCAATTGAAATTGCAATGCGAGGAACTGGGCTGGGCGAGTGCGCGCGTGCGCCCGCCGCCCGCCGTTGCCGCGGCGGGCAGGCGCCCACGTGAAGCGGCGAGGCGCGATGCGGAAGCCGCGGCCTCGCCCGTAATGGTGCCCGGGAAGCGCGAAGCGGAAACCGATCGTGTCGATTACGCCAGCCTGCATCGCGCCCTGATTGCCGGGCTGCCCACGCAGATTGGCCATCTGGCTGAGCGCGGGCAGTACGAAGGCCCGCGTGGCCGGCGGTTCCAGTTGTTTCCTGGCTCGGTGCTGGCGAAAAAACCGCCGCCGTGGGTGCTGTCGGCCACCCTGCTCGATACCGAGAAAGTGTGGGCCATCACCAATGCCGCCATCGATCCCGAGTGGGTGGTCGCCGAACTGCCGCATTTGCTCGCCCGCCGCCATCATGACCCGCGCTGGTCGCGCTCGCAGGGGCGGGTGCTCGGCAGCGAGCAGATCAGCCTCTTCGGTCTGGTGCTGGCGCCGAAAAAGCCGGTGCATTACGGCGCGCTGTACCCGGAGGAGTCGCGCGCGATCTTCGTCCGCGATGCGCTGGTGACGAGCGAGATCAACATGCGCAGCGGCTTTCTTGCCCGCAATCTCCGTACCCTGGCCGAAGCGAAGCAGGAGGAAGCCAAGCAGCGACGCGCCGGCCTGGTGGTGGACGAGGACTGGCAGGCGCAGTGGTATCTCGAGCGCCTGCCCGCGCAGGTACACAACGCGCAGGCGCTGGATGCCTGGTTCAAAGGCTTGCCGAAGCCGGAACAGGCGGCGCTGGAATGGACGCGTGACGACCTGCTGGTGGTCGAGGAAACCGATGCCGCGCGCTTCCCGCCGATACTCGCCCTGGGCGCGGCGCGGCTGGCGGTGCGCTACCGTTTCGAGCCGGGCGCGGCGGACGATGGCATGACGCTGGTGGTGCCGCTGCACCTGCTGAACGCCCTGGACGAGGCGCGGCTGTCGTGGCTCGCCCCCGGCTTCGTGCGGGACAAGGCCGCGGCGCTTATCAAATCCCTGCCCAAGCCGCTGCGGCGCAATTTCGTGCCCGCGCCGGATTTCGCCCGCGCGTTCGCCGAAGCGCACCGCGAACCGGAAGCCGACGCCCTGGTTTCCGCACTGGCGAGATTCCTGAAAAGACTCTCCGGCGTCGACGTCGCCGCGACCGATTTCGATGAAGCCGCCATCGAACCGCATCTGCGCATGAACCTGCAATTGCAGGATGAGTCCGGCAAGCAGGTGCTGGCGGTCTCGCGCGAACTGGCGCGATTGCGGACGCAATTCGGCGCGCGCGCGCAACGCGCCTTCGCCGGACGCGCGGCGAAGAACCTGGCGCAATCCGGCCTGGTCGATTTTCCCGATGCGCCGGTGCCGGTGCGGGTCACGGGCGATGGTGGTATTCCCGCTTTTCCGGCGCTGCATGACGATGGCGACTCGGTCTCGCTGCACGTCCACGCGCAGCGCGAAGTGGCGCGCCGCCATCACGCGGCCGGTGTGTGCCGCCTGTTGCGGATCGCCCTGGCAGACAAGCAAAAACAAGCGCGCCGGCAATTGCCGATCAAGCCCAAGACCGGGCTGCTGTACGCCGCCATCGATCAAGCGCCCGGCAAAATGCAATCGCTGCGCAAGCCAGTGGCGCGTGATGCCGAGCGCTTGCGCGAGGATCTGCTGGAAGGCGCTTTCGCCACGTTGCTGGCGGCCGATTTCGATGACGTCCGCAACGCCGATGCGTTTGCCGCGCGCCGCGACGCCATCGGCAGGACATTGTTCGCCGAGGCGATGAAACGCCTCCAGCAGGCCGAAACCATCCTCGACCTGATCGCCGAGGCGCGCGCCCGGTTGGAATCGACGTTGATGGGTTGGGCCAGCGGCAACCTGGACGACATGCGCGCGCATCTGGCCGCGCTGGTGCACCCGGGCTTCCTGCGCGATGTTCCCGCCGAGGCGCTGGCCGAATACCCGCGCTGGTTGCGCGCGCTCTCGCTGCGCGCCGAGCGCGCGCAACGCGATCCGGCCAAGGATCAGGCGCGGATGCTGGAGATCAAGCCGTTCGTCGACGCGCTGGCCAGCGCCGCCGTGGACGACGCCGAGGCGCAGACGCTCCGGCGCGAGCTGGAAGAGTTGCGCATCGCCACCTTCGCCCAGGAGGTCGGGGTGAAGGGGGGCGTGTCGGCGAAAAAACTCGCGGCGAAGATCGCCGCCTGGCGGGGCTGAGGCTCAAGCTTTAAGCGTCTTCCCCGGCGAATTGCGCGAAGGCTTGCGCGCCGGTGAGCTTGGGCGTCTGGTTGGCCAATTCGTACCAGTCGGGCTTTTCGTCGATGAAAATCTGGCTGCCCAGATGGAAGGGCCGCTCATGGAAGAGGCCGGCGGACAAGATGTATTCGTTGGACGAGAGCAGGCGATAGAACAGGTGGGTGCCGCATGTGGGGCAGAAGCCGCGTTCGGCCCATTCCGAGGAACGGTAGGTGCTGGGCTTGCCGCCGCCGAATTCCACATGGGTGCCGAGATGGAGGGCGAAGAAGGGACCGCCCGACCAGCGGCGGCACATGCCGCAATGGCAGAGACCGATGTCGTCTTGATCGGGGGCGGTGACTTCGATCGCACCGCACAGGCATGAACCTTTCATGGTGACTCCGGGGAGGGGGAAACAGGTGTGCCTGGAGCGGCGTTATTTGATGCGCTTGACCTTGGCCTGTGTGGCGTTGTTGCCGACCCGCAGCCACCACACGCCCAGCATGCCGGGACGGATTCTCGCCTCGGGGTTGTGCTCGCGCACGCCATAGAGCGTGGTGTCGTCGGTCTGTTGCCAGACCTGGCCATTTTCCAGTGCGTATTCCTTGCCGCGACCGAAACCGCGGAATTCGCCGCTCAGCCGGCTTTCGATCGGTTCGCTGGCGCCGAAATCGAAGAAGCCGCGGTTCTTCTTCACCATTTCCCGCCGGCCTTCCTCGCGGGCGCGTTCCAGCGCGGTGGGATCGGCGGCGGCGTGCGACAGCCAGGCGTTGAGCCGGGTCAATTCGGCGGGCGTCAGTTTGTCCAGACCGGCGGCCTTGAAGGCCTCCGCGCTCATCCGTTTTTCGATGGGCGCCGGGGTTTGCGCGTGCAGGGGCGCGGAAAACACCAGGGCTGAGGCGAGTAGCGGAGCGAGTAGTGGCTTCATCGGGCTTCCAATCGCGGGGCTTCGCGGTAGTGTAGCCGTCACGATTCCACGAATGCGAAGCCCCGCTTGATCTCTCCTCCCGCGCTTGCCGACGTGCTCGACCTGCCGGATGCCGTATTGCCGGCCCCGGCGTCCGAGCGCTTGCGGTCGGTATTGCCAGCGCTGCCGGATGGCCCGGGCTGGCGGCGGTTGCCGGCGCTTCTGGCACTGCTGGCCGGGCTGAATGCCGATGCGGAGATGATCGAAGCCGCCATCGTCGATGCCGCGGGCGGGGCGGCGGCTGGGTGCAAGGCGTTGCCGGCGCCGCCCGGCGTGGCGGCTCTCCTGGAAGGTCTGGCGGCCGAATCGCGGGTGCGGGCCTTGCATGCCGAGCAGGCGCAGGGACGCGATCCCGAGGGGCTGCGCCGGCTGTTGCTGGCCATGAGCCAGGATCTGCGCGTGGTGCCGGTGCTGCTGGCCCGTCATCTCGTCCGCCTGCGCCATGCGGTGGCGATGGAGGCCGCCGATGCCGTCGAGCTGGCCCGGCTGACCCGCGATATCCATGCGCCGCTGGCCAATCGCCTGGGCATCTGGCAGCTCAAGTGGGAGTTGGAGGATCTGGCCTTCCGCGTGCTGGAGCCGGAAGCCTACCGCCGCATCGCTCGCCTGCTCGACGACAAGCGCCGCGACCGTGAGGGCTACATCGAGGTGTTCAAGCGGGAGCTGGGGGCCGCGTTGGCCGCCAATGGCATCGAAGCCGACATCGCCGGCCGGCCGAAGCACATCTACAGCATCTGGCGGAAGATGCAGAAGAAGAACCTGCCGTTCGAGGGGCTTTACGACCTGCGCGCGGTGCGCGTGCTGGTGGGGGAAACCGCCCAGTGCTATGCCGTGCTCGGCCTGGTGCATGCGCAGTGGATGCCGGTGCCCGGCGAGTTCGACGATTACATCGCCCGGCCCAAGGCCAACGATTACCGCTCGCTGCATACCTGCGTGGTCGGGCCGGGGGGGAAGATCGTCGAAGTGCAGATCCGCACGCGCGAGATGCATGCGCATGCCGAACTTGGCGTGGCCGCGCATTGGCGTTACAAGGAGGGCGGCACAGGCGATGCCGCGCTGGAACGCAAGGTGGCCTGGATGCGGCGGCTCCTGGACGCCGCCCACGAGGAAAACGATGCCGGGTTGCGCGCCGACCTGGATCAGGAACTGACCGAGGACCGCGTCTACGCGCTCTCGCCCAAGGGCGAGGTGATCGACCTGCCGGCCGGGGCCACGCCGCTGGATTTCGCTTATCGCGTGCATACCGACATCGGCCATCGCTGCCGCGGGGCCAAGGTGAATGGCCGCATCGTGCCGCTCGACCACAAGCTCTGCACCGGCGAGCGGGTCGAGATATTGACCGGCAAGATCGACGAGCCGCGCCGCGACTGGCTGCTGCCCGGCAATCGCTTCCTGGCCAGCCCGCGTTCGCGCGAGAAGGTGCGCGCCTGGTTCCGTAAACTCGACCGCGAGCGCAACCAGCAGGCCGGACGGGAGATTCTGGAACGTGAATTCAAGCGCATGGCGTGGGGCGAGACCGAGCTGAGCACGGTGTTGCCGCGCTTCCACGTCGGCACCATCGAGGAGTTGTGGATACAGGTCGCGCTTGGCGAAACCGGGCCGAGTCAGGTGGTGCGCGCCCTCAACGATGCCCGCAGGGCCGCGGCGCCCGAACTGCCGCCGCCAGCGGCCAGCGGTGGCTCGCTGCCGGCCCGGGCGTGCGATGGGGCGCGTCCTGGGGTATCCGTGGCCGGCGTGGACAATCTGCTGGTGCATGTGGCGCGTTGTTGCCAGCCGTTGCCTGGGGAGCCGGTGCTCGGCTATCTCACCCGCTCGCGCGGGCTGTCGATGCACCGGGCCGATTGCCCCGCGCTCAAGCGCATGGCCGCCGCCGACCCCGACCGCCTGCTGCCGGTGGACTGGGGCGATGCCGGCGTGCGCCAGGAGGTGGAGATCGTGCTTTGCGCCATCGACCGCAAATGGCTGCTGCGCGATGTCGGCAACCTGATCGCGCAGGAGGGCGTGCAGATGAATGCCATCCGCAGCGCGCCGCGCAGCCGCGATGGCCGCATCCGCTTCCACATCGCCTTGCAGGTGCGTGATTTCGAGCAGCTTTCGCAACTGCTCGGCAAATTGGCCGCGCTGCCGGGCGTGGCGGAGGCGCGGCGAGGGTGAGCTCGAGGTTGGTATCGGCGATAATTCCGCCCCTTCATACTCTCTAGAGTCTCGATTGGAAGCGTTCCGTCTCGTGGTTTCCGGCGCCTCCAGCCAGCTTGGCTGGGCGCTGCGTGAGCGATTGGCGGAAGAGCGGCTCTCGCTCACCGCGCTCAGCCGCCAGGCGCGTCCCGCCCAGGGCGACGAGACGTGGCTCCGGGCCGACCTGGATGCGGGATGGCCGGCGTTGCCGCCGCAGGACGCCATGGTGAGTTTCGGTCCGATGCGGGCCTTGGCTGATGCGCTGTCGCGGCTTGCGGCGGCGCCGTTCGCCCGCCTGGTGGCGACCAGCTCGATGAGCGCGATCAGCAAGCGCGATTCGCCGGTGGCGGAAGACCGTCGCCTGTCGGCGGAGTTGCGAGAAGCCGAGGCGGCGCTGATGGTGGCCTGCGCGCGCCTCGGCATCGGCTGGACGATCCTGCGGCCGACCATGATCTATGGCGTGGGACGCGACCGTAACCTTACCCCGTTCGCGCACCGTGCGATGCGTACCCGGCTGTTTCCCTATCCCCTGGCCGGCGGGCTGCGCCAGCCGGTGCATGCTTGCGATGTGGCCGAGGCCGCCTGGCGCGCCCTGCATCGCCGCGAAGCGGAGGGCAGGATCATCGAGATCGGCGGTGGCGAGCGATTGCGTGGGAAACGGATGTGGCGGCGTGTGCGACGCAGCCTGCCGGTCGCCAGCCTGCCGCTGCCGGTGCCTTCGGCATTGCCGGGGCTTTTCGCGCGTGTCTTGCCCGGCTGGCGCGGCCCGGCCTCTCGCCTGGAGGCGGATCTGGTGGCCGACAACACCCAGTTGCAATCGGTACTTGGGTTCGTGCCGCGACCGTTCCGGCCCGATGCCGGCTGCTGGGTTGCGCGGCCGTGAGCGATGGCATGACCCTGCCGACGACAGCCGTGGTGCTTTGCACCTGGCACGGCGAACGCTATCTGCCCGAGCAACTGTCCAGCCTGCGCGCACAGACCGTGCAGCCCGATGTCTACGTCCTCTCCGATGACGCTTCCGAGGACGACAGTTGGGCATTGCTTCAGGCATTCGCCGAGGATCGTCACACCGCCGGTTGCGCGGTGGTTTTGCATCGCAACCCGGTCAATCTCGGCTATGTGCGCCATTTCGAACAGGCCCTTCAGCGGGTGGACGCGGAGTTGCTGTTTACCTGCGATCAAGACGACATCTGGCATCCCGACAAGATCGGGTGGATGCGCGCGCAGTTCGCCACCCGCCATTCGCTCGATCTCCTCCACGCGGACGCGCGGCTGGTGGATGCCGATGGCGTCGATCTGGGCGGAAATCTGCTGGGTCTGCTCGGGCTGTCCAAGGCGGAGCGCGCGGCGATGCACGAAGGCCGGGGTTTCGATGTCTTGCTGAGGCGCAACATCGTGACCGGGGCGACGATGGCATTTCGTCGCCGCGTGTTGCGGCATGCGCTGCCCTTCGCCGAGCACTGGGCCCACGACGAATGGATCGCGATCCAGGCCGCCTTGCATGGCGAGGTCGATACGCTCGAATCGGTGGTCATCGACTACCGGCAGCATGGCGGCAACCAGATCGGTGTGACTGCGCGTCCACGGTGGCAACGCTGGCTTGGTCTGGGCGTGGATCGCCATGGTTACCTGCGACGGCAGGTACTGCGGCAAGAGGCGTTGCTGGCGCACCTGGGGCGGCAGGCGGCGGACGCGCCCGCCGCGATACGACAAATGGCGATTTCCGAGCGGTTGGCGCATGCGCGCGCGCGCGCCGGGACGCCGGCTTCGATCCGGCGGCGCCTGCCTTGGGTGGCGGCCGAGTGGCGCAGTGGCCGTTACCGGTGCTTTGGCTCCGGCTGGCGATCGGCATTGGCCGATGTATTGGGTATGGGGTGATGCGCTTGCCTGGCCACATCGCGGGGCGGATCGACGCGGGCCGGGTAGTGGCCGTAGCGGTGACTTATCGCCCCGATCTCCCCGTTCTGACCGAACTGCTTGAGCGGCTGCGGCCGCAGCTCGGCGCGATGGTGCTGGTCGACAACGGCTCGGGCGATGCCGCGGTGGCGGGCTTGCGGGCGTTGGCGCTGCGATTCGAGGCCGATTTGATCGTCAATGCGGAGAACCTGGGAGTCGGGGCCGCGCTCAACCAGGGAATCGCCTGGGCGCGCACTTGCGAGGCGGATGCGGTGCTGCTGATGGATCAGGACAGCCTGCCGGCCACGGACATGCTGGTGCGCCTGCTGGAAGCCTGGCGGGTCGCTTCGTCCAGCGCGAAGGTGGCGGCCGTCGGGCCGCGCGCGGTGGACGTGCGCAATGGCGACAGCGCGCCGTTCGTGCGGGTCGGCTTTCCGCTCAACCGCAAGATCGTGACGCGCGAGGCCGTGCCCCTGGCCTGCGACTTCCTGATCACCTCGGGCAGCCTGATCCCCATCGGCGTGCTCGACGAGGTGGGGGACATGGATGCTTCGCTGTTCATCGACAGCGTGGATCTGGAATGGTGTTTCCGGGCCCGGGCGGCCGGTTTCTCCTGCTTCGGCGCGGGAAACGCGGAAATGGGGCACCGCATCGGCGATGGCATCCGCCGTTTGGCGTTCGGCAGCAGCTTCGTGCATTCACCGGTCAGGTTGTATTACATGATGCGCAACCGCGTGCTGCTCTATCGCCGGCCGACCACGCCGGGCGTATGGATTGGCCAGGACATCCCGCGGGCGATCTTCAAACTGTTGAGATTCTCGGCGTTGGTCGCGCCGCGTGGCCGCAATTGCGCGGCGATGCTGGCGGGCATCCGCGATGGCCTGCGCGGGCGCGCCGGCCCGCGCGATGCCGCGTAAACGCGCGGCCTTTCGGTGCCGGTAATGGGCATAACGGGTAGACTCCCGCCACTTTCCCCATGTCCGAGGCCAGACCCCGGCGATCCTGCATGGCCAAATACGATTACGACGATCCCGACCACGAAGGCGATATCGACGAGGAGGCGTCTCCGCGCTCGCCCTGGCTGCGCCGCCTGCTGGTGCTTGGGCTGGGCGTGGTCGGCATCGGGTTGGGCTTCCTCGTGCCCTACACGCTGTATCTGAATCATCAGGTCAGCCAGCGTTTCGGCCAGTTGCAGTGGCAGTTGCCGACCCGCGTCTATGCGCGGCCGCTGCAACTGGAACCGGGCATCGCCCTGGACGCGGCCACGCTCAAGACCGAACTGGATGCAGCCGCCTACCGCGAGGACGGTGAGGGCGCCAAGCCCGGCACCTACGCCCGCCAGGGGAGCGGTTTCACCATCTCCAGCCGGGGTTATTTCGATGTCGAGGGCCGCATCGCGCCACAGCGGATCAGCGTCGGGCTGTCCGGCGGGCGGGTGGCCTCGGTGCGGAAGGCCGAGGGTGCTGCGCTCAAGGCGGCGCGGCTCGATCCCGCCCGCATCGCCACTTTGTACGGGCGGAACCAGGAAGAGCGCCGGCTCGTCCAGTTGAACGAAGTGCCGGAAAAGCTCATCACCGGCTTGCAGGCGGTGGAGGACCGCGATTTCGCCCGCCACCACGGCATCGATCCGACCGGCATGATCCGCGCCGTCTGGGTATCGCTGCGTTCCGGCGGCAAGAGCTTGCAGGGCGGCAGCACGCTGACCCAGCAGGTGGCGCGCAGCGGCCTGCTCGACATCGGCAAGGAAGTGACGCCGGCGCGCAAGTTCAAGGAAATTCTCTACGCGCTGATCCTGGAGGCGCGCTACGACAAGCGCACCATCCTGGAAACCTATTTCAATCAGGTCTATTGGGGGCAGCGCGGCTCGCAGGCGATCCACGGGGTGTCCTCGGCCTCGGAATTCTGGTTCAACCGCAGCCTCGACCAGTTGACCACCGAGCAGATCGCGCTTCTGATCGCCATCGTCAATGGCCCGTCCTACTACGATCCGCGGCGCAACCCCGGGCGCGCCAAGGAGCGCCGCGATTTCGTGTTGGGGAAGATGCGCGAAAACAACGTCATCACCCAGGCTGAGCACGATACCGCGGTCAACGCACCGCTTGGCGTCAGCAAGGAGCCGGGCGGCGCGGCGCCGAACCGCTTCCCCGCCTATGTCGACCTGGTGCGCCGCCAGTTGGTGCGCGATTACCCGGCCGATTCGTTGCAAGGCGCCGGCCTGGCGGTGATGACGGCGATGTCGCCCGCGGCTCAGGGCTATGCCGAGGGCGCGGTGACGCGGACGATGAAATCGCTGGGCCAGCGCCGCAAGGTGCCGCTTGAGGCCGGTCTGGTCATCACCGACGTCCAGACCGGGCAGGTGGTGGCCGCGGTCGGCAGCAAGGATTTCGCCAATCCCGGCTTCAACCGCGCGCTGGAGGCGCGGCGGCCGGTGGGTTCGATCATCAAGCCCTTCGTCTACATGCTGGCGCTGGCGCAGCCGGGCAAGTGGTCGCTGGCGAGCTATATCGACGACTCGCCGCTGACCATCCGCCTCGGCAATGGTCGGCGCTGGGCGCCGGGCAATGCCGATGGGCGCAGCCATGGCACGGTGCGGATGATCGACGCGCTGGCGCAGAGCTACAACCTGGCCACGGTGCGGGTCGGCATGGAGGTCGGCCCCGAGCGCGTCGCCGAGCTGATCCGCACGCTGGCCGGCATCGAGCCGCAGAGCAATCCCTCGTTGCTGCTCGGCGCGATGGACCAGAGCCCCTATGCGATGGCGCAGCTCTACCAGTTCCTCGCCTCCGGCGGCGAGGTGCAGCCGCTGCACGCGGTGCGTGGCGTGCTTGATCCCAAGGGCCGGGCGCTGAACCGTTACGACAAGGCCCCGGCGCCGGCGCAGAAGGGCGATGCGGTGGCTTCCCGCCTCATCACCATCGCATTGCAGCAGGCGGTGTCCTCGGGCACCGCCCGGCAACTGGTGGCCGATGGCCTGGGCCGGCTGAAGCCGGCCGGCAAGACCGGCACCTCCAACGACAGCCGCGACAGTTGGTTCGCCGGCTGGACCGGCGATCATCTGGCGGTGATCTGGGTCGGCAACGATGACAACAAGCCGACTGGTCTTTATGGCTCCACCGGCGCGATGCGGGTGTGGTCGGGCATCTTCTCCAAGCTGCCCAGCCGGGCGCTGGAAGTAGGGGACGAAGGGCTGGACTGGCAGTGGGTCAGCGGCAGCGGCGCCACCGACGCCAGTTGCCCCGGGGCGCGCCGTTTCGCCTTCGTCAGTGGCTATGCGCCGGCCTGGCAGCCCTGCGCCATGGAGCCGCCGCCGTTGCTGGACGAATTCGGCAACCCGATAGAACCGGCCGAGCCGCCGGCCGAAAGCGAGTCCCGCGGCGGTGGCTGGCGCGAGTTCTTCGGCATCGGTCGCCGTTCGCGGGCGCCGGAACCGGCGAGCGCGCCGCCGCCCTCGCGATGAGGGCGATGGCGAAGGCGCGCGCGTCCCGATGAGCCTGCCCGATCGCACCCTCGGGGCGCTTGGTGACGCGGGCGCGCTGGCCACGGGCATCCCCGGCTTCGTCCCGCGCGAGGCCCAGCAGCGGCTGGCCGGCGCGATCGCCGAGGCCATCGTCGAGACCGGCACCTTGCTGGCCGAAGCCGGCACCGGCACCGGCAAGACTTATGCCTATCTGGTGCCGGCGCTGCTCTCCGGGCGCAAGACCATCATCAGCACCGGCACCCGCGCGTTGCAGGACCAGCTCTATCACCGCGACCTGCCGCGCGTGCGCGAGGCGCTCGGCATCGGCCATAAGTCGGCATTGCTCAAGGGGCGGGCCAACTACCTCTGCCGCTACCGCATGCGGCAGACCGAGGGAGAGCCGCGCTTCGCATCGAAGGAACAGATCTCGCAGTTCCAGCGCATCGTCGCCTGGAGCGGGCGCACCCGCTTCGGCGATCTGGCCGAGATGGAAGGTATGCCCGAGGACTCGCCGGTGTTCCCGGCGGTCACCTCCACCAACGAGAACTGTCTCGGCAACGAGTGCCCGTTTTGGGGCGAGTGCTTCGTGGTGCAGGCCCGGCAGCGCGCCCAGGTGGCGGACGTGGTGGTGGTCAACCACCACCTGCTGCTGGCGGATCTGGCGCTGAAGCAGGAAGGCTTCGGCGAGATACTGCCCGGCGCGCAGACCTTCGTCGTCGACGAAGCTCACCAGTTGCCGGAGCTGGCCGCGCAGTTCTTCGGTGAAGGGTTGGGCGCGCGGCTCCTGGTGGAGCTGGCGCGCGACGTTATTCACGAGTGTCGCGCCGTGCCCGCCGCGCTTTCCGCCCTGCAAGCGCCGGCGCAGCAACTGGAACACATCACCCGCTACCTGCGCGCGGCGATGGAGAATCTGCCGATCCGTGGCACCCGCACCCGCGCGCTGGAGGACGAAGCGGTGGTGAGCGCGTTCGATGCGCTGTCCGACGCCCTGCTCGCGCTGATCGGAGCGCTCGGCCCGTGGCGCGAAACCGGCCCCGGCCTCGAAACGGGGCATGCCCGCGCGGTCGAGGCCGAAGCGCGGCTGTCGCGCTGGCGCGAAGCCTGGAACCGGGAGGAAAACGAGGACGAGGCGCCGCTCGACGAGCGCAGCCCCGATCCCGGCCGCGACAACGTCTACTGGTACGAGCTGACGCCCAAGGGCTTCCGCCTCCAGTGCACGCCCTTGGACGTGTCCGGCCCGTTGCGCCGCCACCGCGAGCAATCACGCGCGGCGTGGATATTCACTTCGGCCACGCTGGCGGTGGGGGGCGGATTCGTCCACGTCTCGAAGCGGCTTGGCCTGTGGGCGCCGGAAACGCGGCTGGAGCCCGGCCCGTTCGACTGGCCGAAGCAAGCGCTGTGTTACTTGCCGAAGCGGATGCCGGAACCTTCCGCCTTCGGCTTCACCGATGCGGTGGTCGAGGCGGTATTGCCGGTGCTGCGGGCTTCGCGCGGCCGTGCCTTCGTACTCTTCGCCTCGCACCGCGCGTTGCGCGAGGCGGCGCGGCTCCTGCGCGCGCGCGCGGACGCGCCATGGCCGCTGTTCGTGCAGGGCGAGGCCGCGCGCGCGCAGTTGTTACAGCGCTTCCGCGATTCCGGCAACGGCGTCCTGCTTGGCGCCGCCAGTTTCCGCGAGGGCGTGGACGTGGCCGGCGACGCGCTGTCGGTGGTGGTCATCGACAAATTGCCGTTCGCCGCCCCCGACGACCCGGTGTTCGAGGCGCGGCTCGAAGCCGTGCGCCGTGGCGGCGGCAATCCCTTCCGCGACGAACAGTTGCCGCAGGCGGTGATCGCGCTCAAGCAGGGCGCGGGCCGGCTGATCCGCACCATCGATGACCGTGGCGTGCTGGTGCTGTGCGACCCGCGCCTGTACGGCAAGCACTACGGCCGCGTGTTTCTCGACTCGCTGCCACCAATGCCGCGCACGCGGGAGATCGGCGATGTCGAGGCGTTTTTCGCCGAGCGCGAGGATGCCCGCCCGTCGCGGGCCGAATGAACGCGCCCGACGATTCGACCGGGCGTGCGTTGGCCCAGGGCCGGTTGCGCCCCGCATGGGCGAGCCGGCGGATGTCGATCGGAACCGGCGGGGCAGCCCGCGTCGGGTGCCGTGAACTTTGGCCCATTCCATTGGAAATCAATGGTTTGTCGATGATTCAAATGGCGGGGCCAGGGTATCCGCGTCGCCCGGGGCGATTCGCTGCGCGCAACGCGCAACCCGCGTCGGGCGACGATGAATCCGCATCGAAGCGCCCGAAACCGGCATCATGACTCCCCGCCAGACCGACCAACGCACATATTCCGCATCGCCATGAACCTGCTCGCTCTCGAAACCTCCACCGAAGCCTGTTCGGTCGCCGCCGTTCACGGCGATCTGTTGATCGAACGCTTCGAAGTCGCGCCGCGCCGCCATGCCGAACTGGTATTGCCCTGGGCCGAGGCGGTGCTGGCCGAAGCCGGTCTCGACCGCCGCGCGCTCGATGCCGTCGCGGTCGGGCGCGGGCCGGGGGCGTTTACCGGCGTGCGTCTGGGCATCTCGTTGGGGCAGGGCATGGCGCTGGCGCTGGATCGCCCGGTCATCGGCATTTCCACGTTGGCCACGCTGGCCATGCGCGCCAACGCCGGCGAGGGCGCGCGGGTACTCGCCGCGATCGACGCCCGCATGGGCGAGGTCTACTGGTGCGCCTACCACGTCCGCGATGGCGAGCCGTGGCCGTTGGCGCCGGAGCGGGTCGGCGCACCCGAGAGCGTGCGGGTCGAAGGGGAAGGCTGGCATGGCGTCGGTACTGGATTTTCCGCGCAACACGGGGCGCTGGCCGCACGGTGCGCGGCGCGGCTGGCCTCGGTCGATGCCCTCGCGCTGCCGCGCGCCGCCGATCTGGCCCGGCTTGCTGTGCGGGCGCACGCGCGTGGCGAGGCCGTCGCGCCGGAACGCGTCGAGCCCGCCTACCTGCGCGACAACGTCGCCCTGACGCTGGCCGAACAGGCCGCCCTGCGCGCATCGCGGCGATGAGCGTGCGCCGCCTTCGTGCGCCCGCCGCCGCCGCGGCGGCTATTCGTCGATGAATTCGCCGCCCGGTTTGAAGTTCCAGGTGCGGATCACGTTCAGCACGTCGACCTCCTCGTCGGTCTTCGGCAGCGCCGGATAGGGCTGGGCGAGCCGGGCGATGCGCAGCGCGGCCTGGTCGAGGATCGGTTGCCGGCTGGATTCCACGATCGTCACCGATTCCACCGAGCCATCGCGGCGGATGCCGATGCTCACCACCACCTGCCCGGCGAGATTGCGCGCCCTGGCGGCCTCCGGGTAGTTGAGGTTGCCGATCCGCTCGACCCGCTCGACCCAGCGCCGCAGGTATTCGGCATAAGCGTATTCGCGCGTGCTGGCGGAGACGAACCTGCGCTTCGGGCGCTTGGCGTAGCGCTGCGAGTTGAGATGGATTTCGGCCGCCAGCCGCGCCATTTCCATGTCGCGGGTGATCTTGCTCGGCCCCGGCGGCAGCGGTTCGGCCTCGGCCTGGGGGTGTGGTTGCGGCAGGGGGACGCGGTCGCGGGCGTCCGCGGCGGTGATCACCCGTGCCTCGGGGGCCGGTGTGGCGCGCGGGCTCTGCGCCTGTAGCGGTTGCAGGGCGATGCCGGCATCGGGCAGGGGCAGGCGGCCGCTCTGGTCGTCGGTGGGGCGCGTGGATTTTTCGTGCTCGCCGCCGCCCTGGTTGCTGGCCTGGGCGAGGAATTCGGCTTCCTTCGGCGTCAGCGGCGTGCGCGCGCCAGTGAGCATGACGTCCAGCACCGGTGCGACCTGTGCCGGCTTGATGGCGACGAAGCCGACACCCAGGATCACCAGCGCATGCAGCGCCGCCGACAGCGTCAGCGTCGCGCCAAGGCGGTCGCGTTCGCCCAAGCGGGCCGGGGCGGGCAGCGGCGGCGCGGCGGCGTTCATGCGGCGGTGAGACGTTTCTCGATGGCGTCGAACAGCAGGCCGGCGATGTTGAGGCCGAACTGGCGGTCCAGTTCGCGCACGCCGGTCGGGCTGGTGACGTTGAGTTCGGTCATCCAGCCGCCGATCACGTCGAGGCCGACGAACAGCATTCCGCGCCGCTTCATCTCCGGACCCACCTGCGCGGCGATCCAACGCTCGCGTTCGGTCAGCGGCCGGCCCTCGCCGCGGCCGCCGGCGGCCAGATTGCCGCGGAACTCGTCGCCCTGGGGAATCCGCGCTAGAGCGTATTCGACCGGCTCGCCGTCGATCAGCAGCACGCGTTTGTCGCCATCGACGATTTCCGGCAGATAGCGCTGCGCCATCGCCAAATGGCGGCCGCCCGCGGTCAAGGTTTCCAGGATCACGTTCAGGTTGGCGTCGCCGGCGGCGGCCCGGAAGATCGAGCGGCCGCCCATGCCGTCGAGAGGCTTCAGCACGGCATCGCCGTGGGCGTGGACGAAGGCTTTCAGCGTGGCGGCATCGCGGCTGACCACGGTCGGCGGGCAGCATTGCGGGAACAGCAGGGCCGCCAGTTTCTCGTTGTAGTCGCGCAGCCCCTGCGGGTCGTTGACCACCAGCGCGCCCTGGCGCTGGGCGAAACCGAGAATCTGGGTGTCGTGAAGGTAGTCGGCATCCACCGGTGGGTCGGTGCGCATCAGCACCGCCTGGCCTGGGCCGAATTCCAGCGGGGCGAACTCGCCCAGGCCGAACCAGTCGCGGGCATCGTCGCGGACTTCGAGCGCGGCGGCGTCCGCGATGGCCAGGCCGTCGCGCAGCGCCAGCGTGCTCGGACGCACGTAGTGCAAGCGGTGGCCGCGCCGCCGCGCCTCCAGCAGCATGGCGAAAGTGGTGTCCTTGGCGGCCTTGATCCCGTTGATCGGGTCCATCACCACCACGATGTCGAACGGCATCGGCCGGTCCTCGGTTGCTTTGCCGCGATGGTAGAGCCTTCGCGCGGGTATTTCGATGCCGCGACCGCAATGAATGCACGTTTTGGCAGTGAATTCGGAATCGGTGCTTGACAGTTTCGCCCAGGGATGAAAAATTTCACGTTTGAATGTTGCCCGTGGGGTGACAGCCGGGGACGCATCAATGCAAGCAGGCAGCACCAGCGGCTTCGATGGCCTGAAGGTGATGGTGATCGACGACTCGAAGACGATTCGTCGCACCGCGGAGACGTTGCTCAAGCGCGAAGGCTGCGAGGTGGTCACCGCCAACGACGGCTTCGAGGCGCTGGCCAAGATCGCCGACCAGCATCCGCACATCATCTTTGTCGATATCATGATGCCGCGCCTGGATGGCTACCAGACCTGCGCGCTCATCAAGAACAATCAGGTTTTCAAGCGCACGCCGGTGATCATGCTGTCTTCCAAGGATGGCCTGTTCGACAAGGCGCGCGGCCGCATCGTGGGGTCCGAGCAGTACCTGACGAAACCATTCACCCGTGAGGAATTGCTGGGCGCGATCCGTACCCACGTCACTGCCTGAGGAGGGAGGGCATGGCACATATCCTGATCATCGAGGATTCACCAACCGAGGCGGCGGTGATGGCTCAAATGCTGGAAAAGAACGGCCACCAGGTCAGCGCCACGGCCAATGCCGAGGATGGCATCGAGCTATGCCGTCGCGAAAAACCCAGCCTGGTGCTGATGGATGTGGTTCTGCCGGGCATGAACGGCTTCCAGGCCACCCGTGTCCTGAGTCGTGACGAACAGACCCGGGGCATCCCGGTGCTGATCGTCAGCACCAAGGGAATGGAGACCGACGTGGCCTGGGGAATGCGCCAGGGCGCCCGCGACTACGTGGTCAAACCGCCGAGCGAGGCCGATCTGATCTCGCGCATCAACGCCGTGCTGGGTGCCTGAGCCGATGACGACCGTCACACTCCCGTCGGCAATCGACCGGCTGCGCGATTACGAGCGCCGCAGCTTGGCGCACGTCGCCGGCAGTCCCCTGGCCGCCGGTGTCGCGGCGGGGTGGCGCGGCCTGGCCTGGCGCGTCGGCCGACATCGGCTGGTGTCGGCCTTCGACGAGGTGGTGGAGATCCTTGGCGCGCCGGCGGTGGATTCCCTGCCGGGCGCCCAGCCCTGGCTGCGTGGCCTGGCCAACGTGCGCGGCAACTTGCTGCCGGTGGTCGATCTCAAGCATTTCCTCGAAGGTCAACGCAGCGTGGCCCAGGAGCGCCAGCGCATGCTGGTGATCCGTCAGCCCGGCGGCGACGTCGGCGTGCTGATAGACGAACTGTTCGGCCAGCGCGTGTTCGAGGAGGAGCACCGCATCGAGGTCGGCGTGCTCGCGCCCGGTCGCTACGCCTATTTCGTCGATCGCGCCTACCGGCTCGACGGCGTCGAATGGGCGGTGTTCAGCCTGGATCGTTTGTCCAGAACCCCGGAGTTCCGCCAGGCCGCCGCCTGATCCTTTCCATCCTTGCCGTCGCGCGCCGGTCGCCGGTACCCGACAAACCCGTAGAAAATCGAGGTAACAGATGAGCGCAGTCAACAATTCGGTGGTCGGCAGGAGCCGCGAAGCCAGTACCAACGTCTGGTTGACCATCCTGATCATCGCGATCCTGGTGTTCGCCGCCAACACCGTCACGTCGGTCTGGCGCGCGACCAGCCTCGGTGGCGCCAATACCGCGGTGGCCGATCTACAGGTGCTTTCGCAACAGTTGGCCAGCCGGGCGCTGGAGGCTACCGGCGGCGACGCCGAGGCATTCAAGAGTTTCAAGGCGACGCGCGAGCAGATCGACCGCAACATTTCCCTGGTCGATTCGAGGTACGGGCAGGACATGTCGGTATCGGCGTCGATCGCGCAGATTCAGAAGACCTGGCAGCCGCTGGCGCGGAAAGCCCAGCAAATCGTCGCCTCGGAAGCGGTGGTGACGGGGCTGGGCGGCGATGCCGGGCGATTCAACGACGCCGTGCCGCGCTTGCAGGCCCAGCTCGACGAGACGGTGCGTGCGATGTCCAGCGCCGGGGCGCCATCCAGCCAGCAGTATCTGGTCATGCGCCAGTCCATCCTGGTTTCGTCGATGGCGCGGAACATCGCTGAAATCCGCGCCGGCGGCAGCGCCGCGACGCTGGCCGGGCAGCGCCTGCAACAGGATGAGTTGATGTTCGAGCAGGTGATGACCGGGTTGCGCGAAGGCGGCGAGAACGCCCAGGGTGCGCGTCGCGTCGCCGCCGCCGCGGCTGGCCCGCTGAATCAAGCCAACCAGATCTGGCAGGGCATGAAGAAGGACCTGGACGCGATCCAGGACGGCTCGCCGAAGCTGCTCCAGGCCCAGGCCGCTTCGGCCGAGATCGCCGGCAAGGCCGATACGATGTTGCAGGACTCGCGCAATCTGTTCAGCGCGTTCACCGCGGCCGGGTCGCTGAAGGACACCAATCTCATCGGCAACATCTGGATATCGATCGCTTCCGGTCTGGTGGCGCTCGCGGCCATCGCCGGTTTCGTCTCCACGCAATACCGTGTGCAGCGAGTGCGTCGTACCTCGGCCGAGGAACTGACCAACCGCAACCAGGAGGCGATCATGCGCCTTCTGGACGAAATGGGTTCGCTCGCCGAGGGCGACCTGACCGTGAAGGCCACCGTGACCGAGGACATGACCGGCGCGATCGCCGACTCGATCAACTTCGCCGTCGAACAGTTGCGTTCGCTGGTGGGCACGATCAACAACACCTCGGTGCGTGTCGCCTCCTCGGCGCAGGAAACCCAGGCTACCGCCATGCACCTGGCCGAGGCCGCCGAGCACCAGGCCACCGAGATCGGTTCGGCCACCGACCGCATCAACGAAATCGCCGGTTCCATCAACCAGGTCTCGGAGAACTCGGCGCAGTCGGCGGAAGTGGCGCAGCGCTCGGTGGAAATCGCCGCGAACGGCGCGGGCGTGGTGCGCCAGACCATCCAGGGCATGGACAGCATCCGCGGGCAAATCCAGGAAACCTCCAAGCGCATCAAGCGCCTGGGCGAATCCTCGCAGGAAATCGGCGCAATCGTGGAACTCATTAACGACATTTCCGAGCAGACCAATATCCTGGCGCTGAATGCCTCGATCCAGGCGGCGTCGGCGGGCGAGGCCGGCCGTGGCTTCGCGGTGGTGGCCGATGAAGTGCAGCGCCTCGCCGAACGCGCCTCCAACGCGACCAAGCGAATCGAAGGTCTGGTTTCGACCATTCAGTCCGATACGATCGAAGCGGTCAGTTCCATGGAACAGACCACCACCGAGGTGGTGCGCGGCGCGCGTCTGGCCGAGGACGCGGGCACCGCGCTGGGCGAGATCGAACGCGTGTCAAGCGACCTCGCAAGCCTTATCCGGAACATTTCGCAGGCGGCTTCTCAGCAGTCCAACGCGGCGTCCAACATCACCGACGCGATGAACACCATCCAGTCGATCACCGTGCAGACCTCCCAGGGCGCGCACCACACCGCCGAATCGATCGGCAATCTGGCGCAGCTCGCTTCCGACCTGCGTCGCTCGGTTGCCGACTTCAAGTTGCCGGCCTGACCGCGACGGGATCGCTCCTAAGATGATGTCCGCCTTTTCCGTCGCCTCACCAAGGATGCAGCCATGAAGAATGTGCTGCGCGAGGCCATTGACCACGCCACGCTGGGCTGGATCAAGCCCGAGCTTGATGCCGCATTGGCGCAGGTGCGCCAGGAGATAGAAGCCTCGATCGAGACGGATGCCGACCGGACGCGGCTGCGGGTGGCCGCATCACTGATGCATCAGGTGCAGGGCAGCCTGCGGATGATCGAGCTGTACGCCCCGGCGCTGGTCGCCGGCGAGATGGAGGCGCTGGCCAGTGCTTCCGCCGAAGGCCGCGTCGATGCCTACGAGGATGCCTGTGCCGCCCTGATGCGCGGCACCGTGCAGTTGCCGGATTACCTGGAACGCCTACAGGGCGGCCACCGCGATATCCCGATCGTGCTGATGCCGCTGGTCAACGAATTGCGCGCCGTGCGCGGACTCGGCCCGGTCAACGAGGGCGGTTTCTTCCGCCCCGATCTCGACCGTGCGCTGCCGCAACTGGCGGCACGCGAGACCGCGCCCGACGATAGCGCCGCCCATCTCGCCGCGGTGCGTGGATTGCTGGAGGACTGGCAAGCGGGCGATGCGGTTGACGCCGCCGCTCTGCATGACCACCTTGCCGCGCTGTCGCGCCTGCCTGCCGCGCCCGAGGCGCGCCGGCTGTTCTGGGTGGCGGCCGACGTGGCCGAGGCCGTGCGCGATGGCGCGCTTGAGCCGGGCAGCGCGATGCGCGATGCCTATACCAGCGTCGAGCGGGAGGGCCGTCGGTTGTTCGGCGCCGACGACGGAGTGATGCCGTTGCCGGCGTCCTCGCTGGTCGAACCAACCCGGCAATTGCTCTACCAGGTGGCCAGCAGCGGTGCCGAGCACCCGGCGCTGTCGCGCCTGCGCGAAGGCTTCGGCCTGGCGCCCGGGGGGCAGGTCTCCGAGGACGAGATCGCCCACGCCCAGGCCAGCGTCAGCGGCCGCAACCGCGCCCTGCTCGATACCGTGTCGGCGGCGGTCAAGGAGGACGTGCTGCGGATCAAGGACGCCCTGGACCTGTACCTGCGCACCGGCCGCCAGGATGCCGAAGCCTTGGCGCCGCAAGCCGAGGCGCTCGGCCGGGTTGCCGATACCCTTGGCATGCTCGGGCTCGGCATGGCGCGCGATGTCGCCGCCACGCAGCGCGACTTGCTGCAATCGATGGCGCGCGGCGAAGTGCCGGTGAGCGAACACGCCCTGCTCGATGCCGCCGGCGCGCTGCTCTACATCGACGTCGCGCTCGATGACCAGGTCGCCCGCCTTGGCGAGACGCAGACCGGCGCCGCCACGCCCGAATTGCTGGCAAGCAGCGATGCGCTTGGCGCCGCCGAGGCGCAGCAGCTGCTGGATGCCCTGACCCGCGAGGCCATCACCAATTTCGCCGATGCCCGCCAGGGGTTCGTGGCCTTCGTCGAGACCGGCTGGGATCACGCCCAACTGAGCGACATCCCCCGTCTGCTGAGCGAGGTCGGCGGCGCCCTGCGGATGCTCGAACTCAACGAACCGGCGCAATACCTCGCCGGAATCCGCCGTTACACCGAGCACGAACTGATCCAGCGGGGTCGGGTGCCGGGCAAACAGCAGCTCGATACCCTGGCCGATGCGCTCAGCAGTATCGAGTACTACCTCGAAGCCGTGCGCGAGCAGCGCGGCCGGCGCGACGAAATCCTCGCCATCACCCGCCACAGCCTGGAGGCGCTACGTTACTGGCCGCTGCCGCCGGAGGCATCCGACGACGATCTCGCCCCGTTCGAAGATCACAAGTTCGAGGACGACTACGAGGCATGGTTGAGCGATGCCATGCAAGGCGACCCGGCGGAAGCGCCGCCGGCCGATGGCCCGCTCCAAGCCGGGCCGGATGCGGCGCGGCGGGAGGAAGCCGCCGTTCCGACGCGTGAGCCGGTGGCCGCGCCCGCCGAACCCGAGGCGTCATCGCCTCCCGTGGCCGCTCCGCTCTCCGTCGCCGAGGGCGGCTTCGATCTCGGCAATATCGAAATCGACGATGAAATTCGCGAGATTTTCCTTGAGGAATTCAGCGAAGAGATCCACAAGCTCGACCAGTTGCTGCCGGACTGGTACCAAGCGCCGGAAGACATCGAGCGCCTGCGCCCGATCCGCCGCGTCTTCCATACCCTGAAGGGCAGTGGCCGCCTGGTCGGCGCGCGGTTGCTCGGCGAGTTCAGTTGGAAAGTCGAGAACATGCTGAACCGCGTGCTCGACCAGAGCCGACCCGCCACGCCGGCGGTGATCGCTCTGGTCGGCCATGCACACGCCAGTCTGCCGGCGCTGCACGGCGCATTGCTGGGCACGCCCGCGCAATTGGATGTCGCCGGCATGGAGGCCGTCGCGGACCGGCTCGCCGCTGGCGAAGAAGCCGCTTATCAGGCGCCGGCATCCGCTGCCGCCCCGCCCGCCGATAGCGCTTCGTCCACCAATAGCGCCTCGCCGCCCGAAATGACGGCCGTGACCGATGCGGCCGTGTCCGGCATCGTGGTCGACGTCGATGACGTGCTGCTGGAAATCCTCGACACCGAGGTCGATGGTCACTTGCAGACCGTCGATGCCTGGCTGGCGGCTTCGGCCACCGGCTCGACCGTACCCAGCCAAGCCTTGCTGCGCGCCCTGCATACCATGAATGGCGCCTTCGCAATGGCCGAGGTGCCGGAAATCACCGATGTCACCGCTCCGGCCGAAGGCTGGGTCAAGCGGCTGATCGTCGATGGGCGTCATGCCGATGCTCAGGGCTTGGCGGCGCTGGCCGGGTTGTCCACGCAGATTCGCGCGACCATTGCCGGTTTGAAAACCCGCCCGCAGCGCGTCCCAGTACAGACCGAGTTGGCGGCCCGCTTCGAGGCGCTGCGGGACGCAATGCCGGAGAAGGCCAGCATATTGGCCACCACGTTCGAAACCGAACGCCTCGAAGCCGAGCGTCTCGAAACCGAACGTCTCGAAGCCGAGCGCCTCGAAACCGAGCGTCTCGCAGCCGAACGCCTCGAAACCGAGCGTCTCGAATCCGAACGTCTCGCAGCCGAACGTCTCGAAGCCGAACGTCTCGAAACCGAGCGTCTCGCAGCCGAACGCCTCGAAACCGAGCGTCTCGAATCCGAACGTCTCGAATCCGAACGTCTCGCAGCCGAGCGTCTCGAAACCGAGCGCCTCGAAACCGAACGTCTCGCAGCCGAACGTCTCGCAGCCGAACGTCTCGAAACCGAACGTCTCGAAACCGAACGTCTCGAAACCGAACGTCTCGAAACCGAACGTCTCGAAGCCCAACGTCTCGAAGCCGAACGTCTCGAAGCCGAAAGTCTCGAAGCCGAGCGCCTCGCGGCCGAGCGTCTCGTGGCCGAACGCCTCGAAGCCGAGCGCCTCGCGGTCGAACGTCTCGCGGCCGACCGCCTCGTGCTCGAACGTGCTCACCGCGAGGCCAAAGAGGCCGAGGCCGCCGTGCAGCGGCTTGCGGAAGCGCAGATGCTGGAGGCCGAGCGCCAGTTGGCCGAACAGCGTGAATTGGCCATTGCCGCCGCCGCGAGCCGGGCCGAGGCCGAACGCGCCGCCGAAGCGTCGCGCAAGGCGGCCGAAGCCAAGGCCGAGGAGCAACGGCTTGCGGAATTGCGCCGGATCGAACACGAAACCTTCCTGCGGCAGGAAGCCGAGCGCCTCGAAGCCGAGCGCCGCGAACGCGAACAGGCCGTCGTCTGGGGGGATGACGCCATCGGCCCGGCTTGCGCGCTCGACATGGCCGGTCTCGATGAAGACCTGCTCGATATCTTCATCGAGGAAGGAAACGACCTGCTCGACCATGCCGATGGCCTCACCGCTCGGCTGCGCGCCGAGCCGGACGACAGCGAAGCGCTGGTGGCGTTGCGGCGCACCTTGCACACCTTGAAGGGCGGCGCGCGCATGGCGGGCGTCATGGCCATGGGTGACCTTGGCCATGCCATCGAGTCGTTGCTGGAATCGGTGGCCGAGGCGCGCATCCAATTCGCCGCGAGCGACTTGTCGCTGATCGAGCGCTCGCTCGACCGCATGACCGCGATGCTGGGCCGGATCGGCCAGCGCCGCGCGGTGCATCCGGCCGACGAACTGGTGCGCGAACTCGCCGGGCGTGCTGGCGGTGAAACCGTCGAAATCCCCGGTGCCGGCGAGCCGGCGCAGGTGCCGGTCGAATTGTCCGAACTGTCTTCGCCAATCGAGCCGGTCGACACCCATGCCGTCGAGAGCCGTGGGCAGCAGGAACAGGTGCGCGTGCGCGCCGATCTGCTCGACCGCCTGGTCAACTACGCGGGCGAGGTGGCGATCTACCGCTCGCGTCTTGAGCAACAGTTGGGTGCGTTCCGTGGTGCCATGGCGGAAATGGAGCAGACCAATACCCGGCTTCGCGACCAGTTGCGCCGCCTCGACATCGAGACCGAGGCGCAGATCATCGCCCGTTATCAGCGCGAGCAGGAAACGGCCGATCCCGCTTTCGACCCGCTCGAACTCGACCGCTTCTCCACCTTGCAGCAACTCTCGCGCGCGCTGGGTGAATCGGCCAACGACCTGAGTAGCTTGCAGGGCTCGTTGGAAGACCTGACCCGCCAATACGAAACCTTGTTGCAGCAGCAATCGCGCGTCAGCACCGAGTTGCAGGAAGGTCTGATGCGTACCCGCATGGTGCCGGTCGAGAGCGTGTTGCCCCGCCTGCGCCGGGTGGTCCGGCAGGCCGGTAGCGATGCCGGTAAGGACGTGCAGTTCGTGCTCGATAGCGCCCATGGTGGCGAACTCGATCGCAACGTTCTGGAGCGCATGCTTGGCCCGCTGGAGCACCTGCTGCGCAATGCCGTGGCGCACGGCATCGAACCCCCGGGTGTGCGCACCGCCGCCGGCAAGCCTGCCACCGGCGAAGTACGCATGAAAGTGCGCCAGGATGGCTCGGAAGTCGTGCTGGAAGTCAGCGACGATGGCGCCGGCCTGAATCGCGACGCGATCCGTCGTCGCGCCGAGGCGCGTGGCCTGGTGGAAGCCGGCGAGACACTGTCCGACACTCGCATCGACAACCTAATTCTGGTGTCGGGCGTCAGTACCGTCGATGGGGTGAACCAGCTTGCGGGCCGTGGCGTCGGCATGGACGTGGTCAGCAGCGAAGTTCGGCAGATCGGCGGCAGCCTGGAGATCGCCTCGGTGACGGGGCGGGGCAGTCGCTTCACCCTGCATTTGCCGCAGACCCTGGCAGTCACCCAGGCGGTGTTCGTGCGTATCGGTGAGAGCGTCTATGCGGTGCCGGTGGCTTCGGTGCGCGGCGTCTCGCGCATCGATCGCGCCAACTATGAGGCGGGAGAGCGCCACCATCGCTACGGTGGTGAGGACTATCTCGTCCACGACCTCGGCCAACTGCTCGGTCTTGCGCCGGTCAAGGCCGAGGACCAATTGCAGGTGCCGCTGGTGCTGGTGCGTTCGGGCGATCTGCGGATCGCGGTCGGTGTCGATCAGGTCCTCGGCAATCGTGAAATCGTGGTCAAGCCGACCGGCCCGCAGGTCGCTTCGATTCCCGGTGTCTTCGGCGCCACCGTGATGGGCGATGGCCGGGTGATGATCATTCTCGACATCGTGCCGTTGGCCCGCCGCCATGCCAGCCGGCTGGCCGAGGGCGGCGCCGAAGCGCCGGTGGCCGCAGTCAAGGCGTCCAGGGAGCCGTTGGTGATGGTGGTCGACGATTCCATCACCATGCGCAAGGTCACTGGCCGCGTATTGACGCGCCAGGGCTTCGAAGTGGTGACGGCGAACGACGGTATCGACGCCCTCGAACGCATGGAGGAGCGCGTGCCCGACCTGGTGTTGCTCGATATCGAAATGCCGCGCATGGACGGCTACGAACTGGCCGCCGAGATGAAACGCCAGGCCGGTCTGTGCCAGGTGCCGATCATGATGATCACCTCGCGCACTGGCGATAAGCATCGCCAGCGCGCCCTGGATCTCGGTGTTGACCGTTATATCGGCAAGCCTTACCAGGAGCAGGAATTGCTGCGCAACGTCAACGAACTGCTGGGGACGGGTGGTGAATAGCGTGGAGACCCGCACCGTTGTGCTGGCCCGCCCGGGCCCGGCCCGCGAGCAGTTGCTGACGGCCATGGCCGGCATCGGCATCGAACCGGTGATGGTGGTCGACCCGCTGGAAACGACCGAGGCGGAAATACTCGCGTTGGCGCCGCGCAACGTGGTGATCGCGGTCGATCCAACGGTCGACGAGGCGCTGGAGCGTTTCGACGCCTTGCTGGGCGACCCCGACCTGCGATTGCTGATCGAAGAAGCCGACCTGGTGGTTTCGCGCACCGGCTGGGATGTGGCTCGCTGGTCGCGTCACCTCGCGGCCAAGCTGTTCGGCCATGACGATGTGCTGCCGTTCGGTCACGAAGCCGATGAGGCGGCTGTCGTCATCTCGCCCCCTACCCGTGTGGAAACCGCCGAGCCCGTATTGGCGCTGGAAGCCGGAACCGAAGCCGCTGGCGATGCCGCCGCGCCCGAAGTGGCGGATGAAGTTTTCTCCTCGCCTTTGCACGAGCGCGAAGTGGCGCCCGTGGCGGAAACCGCCGAGCTCGCATTGGCGCTGGAAACCGAAGCCGGAACCGAAACCGCTGGTGATGTCGCCGGCCCCGAAGTGGCGGACGAAATTTCCTTCCCGCTTCTGCACGAGCGCGAAGCGGCGCCGGTGGCGGAAACCGCCGCGCCCGAAGTGGCGGATGAAGTTTTCTCTTCGCCTTTGCATGAGCGCGAAGTGGCGCCCGTGGCGGATGGCGCCAGCTTTCCCGCCGTGGAAGCTGGACCTTCCGATGACCTGTCGGGATTGACGCTGACGCCCGATATCCCGATAGCGCCGGAAGAACTCGACCTGCTGGAGCGCGCGCCGGATTTCCGCGCCGATGCGCCGGCCGGAGACACGGGCGATGAATGGGCCAGTTTCCACGAATACGACGACAGCGCCTTCGATCCGGGCCGGTTCAGTACCGACCATCGCGATGTACTGGCGCCGCCGGAGTCCGAGAACGATCTGGCCCCCGAGGAAGCCTACCGGCGCTCGCGGGAAGCCCTGGAGCAGTTCCAGACCGGCGACGACGGCGATCGCTGGCAGGATTTCGAGCGCCCAGTGCCGGAGGCATCCGAATCTCAAGCGCCGTCATCGGGATCGCCCTCGATCCCGGCGCACTGGAACCTCACCGATGAACCCCTGGCTCCGGTCGCCGGCGAGGGGAAGGCCGACGAAACCGCCCAGCGGTGCCGGCTGGATGCGCTGGAGGAGAAGATATCCTCGCTCAGGCTGGTCGATGAGGAGGCCAACCATGGCCACGGTCACGAGGGCGTGGTGGTGCTGGTTGGCGGCATCGGCGGGCCGGACCCGCTGCGCCAGATTCTCCAGCAACTGGCGCCGGGTTTCCCCGTGCCGGTCGTCGTCCAACAGTGGCTGGATGGCGGTCAGTACGACCGGCTGGTGCGGCAGATGTCGCGGGCGACCCGCCTGCCGGTGGTGATGGCCGAACCCGGTCAGTCGCTGGCGCCGGGCGTGGTCCACATCGTGCCGCCGTCGCTGGGCCTGAGCCGTGAGAGCGCGGAGCGCACTTTCGTGCCGGTCGACACGCGCGCCTTCGCCGATCTGCTGGCGAGCCTGCCAGCGGCTTCGAGCGCCCTGCTGCTGTTGTCGGGCGGCACCGAGGATTTCGTCGAGCCGGCGTTGCGCTTCCTGCAATCGGGCGGTCAGTTGCTGGCCCAGGCGGCCGAAGGCTGCTATGACCATACCGTGCCCGCGTTGCTGATCTCGCGCGGCGCGCGCGCCGAACCGCCCGCCGGGATGGCCACCTGGCTCAATCATCGCTGGCCGGCGCAGGAATCCAAATGAACGATGCCATCGAAGAAACCCGCGCAGACCTGCGTGGCGTGCTGATCCAGATCGCCGGTGGCCGGTTGCTGCTGCCCAATGCCTGCATTGCCGAAATCCTTTCGGTGGCCGACCCGGAGCCCATCGCCGATGCGCCCGACTGGCTGCTTGGCCGCGTGCGCTGGCGTGGCTGGCAGGTGCCACTGGTGGCGTTCTCGCGCCTGATTGGCAGCGGTGCGCCGAACTCCCGCCTGCGCGGGGAGCGCGTGCTGGTGCTGAAGGCGCTGGGTGGTAACCCGCGCATGCCGTATTTCGCCATGCTGACCCAGGGCTTCCCGCGCCTGGTCACGGTGGCGCCGGCCATGCTCCAGCATGGCGATGACGCGCACACCGATGCGCTTGCCCTGCCGGTGCGCTTCCAGGACGAGGACGTATTGATCCCCGATCTCGACGCATTGGAAGACCGCATAGGGGCCGTGGCGGCCGCCTGACTCAGCCCAGGTCGCCCAGCCGCGTCTGCAAGGCCGAGATCGCGGCCAGCCCGGCGGTTTCCGTGCGCAGAATGCGTGGGCCAAGCCGAAGTGTGCGAAAGCCGGCATCGGTCAGTTGCCCGAGATCGCGGGGCGACCAGCCGCCCTCTGGGCCGACCGCGACGAGCAGGCGGCCATCGTCCGGTCTTGCCAGCGATTCGATACCCTCGGAAGCCTCCGGCGACAGCGTGTAGCGCCGGCCGGGCAGGCCGGGGACGGCCAGCGCTTGCGTCAGCGTTCGCGGCGCGGTGACTTCGGGCACGAACGCGCGCCCGCTCTGCTCGCATGCCGATACCACCACGCCACGCCAATGGGCGAGGCGCTTATCGGCACGGGCGCCTTCCAGCTTCACTTCGCCGCGCTCGCTGTATATCGGAATGAAAGCGGCCACGCCCAGTTCGGTGGCCTTTTGCAGGATCAGGTCCATCTTTTCGCCACGGGCGATGCCCTGCATCAGCGTGATGCGCAGCGGTGACTCGTTGTCCACCGGCGTCATCGCCACGACGTCGGCCTGCGTGCCGCGCTTGCCGACCTGGCGCAGCTTCGCCGCGTAATCGTGGCCGTCGCCGTTGAAGAGCACGCAATCGTCGCCTTCGGCCAGTCGCAGCACGCGCACGAGATGGCCGCCGGCATGCTCGGGCAACGCCACGCGCGCGCCGATGACAAGCGGCATCCCGACATACACCCGGGTCAGGCGCATGCGGTGGCCTCCGCGATGGCTTCGGCGGTGGTGTCGGCCAGCCGCTCCAGGTCGGCCGCGCTCACGCAGTAGGGCGGCATCCAGTACAGGATGTCGCCCAGCGGCCGCAGGATCACCCCGCGTGCCAACGCCGCGCGATAGGCGCGCAGGCCGATCCGCAGGGCCGGGTCGAAGGGCGTGGTCTTGTCGCCGTCGCGGGTCAGCTCGAAGGCGCAGACCATGCCGAGCTGGCGGCCGTTGGCGACGTGCGGGTGTTGGGCGATGTCGCCGGCGTGCCGGCGCATCGTCTCGGCGGTGGCGCGGTTGCGGGCGATGACCTCATCGTTCTCGAAGATGTCGAGCGAGGCCAGCGCCGCCGCGCAGGCCAGCGGGTTGCCGGTGTAGCTGTGCGAATGCAGGAAGGCGCGCTCGCGCGAGTCGTCGAGGAAGCCCTCGTAGATCGATTGCGTGGTCAGCACCGCCGCAAGCGGCAGGAAACCGCCGGTCAGCCCCTTCGAAAGACAAAGGAAATCCGGCTGCACGTTGGCCTGCTCGCAGGCGAAAAGCGTGCCTGTGCGGCCGAAGCCGGTGGCGATCTCGTCGGCGATGAAAAAAGCACCATGGGTGTCGCACAGCGCGCGCACCCGCTTCAGATAGCTGGGGTGGTGCATTCGCATTCCGCCCGCGCATTGCAGTAACGGCTCGACGATCACCGCGCAGATTTCGCCGGGATGACGGTCGAAGATCGTGGCGAGATGATCGGCGGCGCGCAGCGCGCAGGCTTCGGCGGATTCGCCCTCGCGGGCCTGCCAGGCATCCGGCGTCGGCGCGAAGATGCACTCCGACAGCAGCGGCGCGTAGGTGCGGCGGTACAGCGGGATGTCGCCGACCGAGAGCGCGCCCAGCGTCTCGCCGTGGTAGCCGTTCTCCAACGCCACGAAGCGGACGCGGCCAGTCTCGCCGGCGTTGTGGAACCAGTGGAAAGCCATTTTCAGCGCCACTTCCACGCCGGCCGAGCCGTTGTCCGCGTAGAACACCTTGGAGAGCGGGGCGCGGTTGGCCTCGCGCGGGGCGATCGCCAGCAGTCTTTCCGCCAGTTCGATGGCCGGGCGGTGCGAGAAGCCGGCCAGGATCACCTGCTCCAGCGTGCCGGCCTGCCTGGCGATCGCGGCGGCGATGCGCGGCTCGGCATGGCCGTGGATGTTGGTCCACCAGCTCGATACTGCATCGAGGTAGCGGCGGCCGTCGATGCCTTCCAGCCATGCGCCATCGCCGCGCGCGATCGGCACCAGCGGCAATGTGTGCGGGTGTTCGCGCATCTGCGTGCAGGGGTGCCAGAGCACGTCGAGATCGCGCGCCTGCCAGTCGGCGGCCTCGGCTAAACTGGAGGCCGGATGAAGATCGTTCTGCATAGCCCGCATTATCGCCGCTTGGCCGGAGCATGGCCGTGAGCCGCCCGCCGCCGCTGATCCACGGTATCGAACGCCGCGAAGAAGGCGACGGCCGGGTGGTCGAGGAGCTCGATCTGGAGTTTTCCAATGGAGAGCGTCGCCGCTATCACCGGCTGGTGGCGCAGGGGCCGGGGGCGGTGATCGTGGTGGCGATGCCCGACCCCGGCCACGTCCTCTTGGTGCGCGAATACGCCGCCGGGATGGCGCGCTACGAACTTGGCCCGGTCAAGGGCGCGATCGACCCCGGCGAAACCCCGGAACAGGCCGCCAACCGCGAGCTGATGGAAGAGGCCGGTTTCGGCGCGCGCGAGGTTCGCGTGCTGCGCGCGCTGTCGCTCTCGCCTTCTTACATGACCCACCACGCGCAGGTGGTGCTGGCGCGCGGGCTCTACCAACGGCGTCTGCCGGGCGACGAACCGGAACCGATGGAAGTCGTGCGCTGGCCGTTGGCGGAACTGGGCGAACTGGTCGCGCGCGAGGACGTGTCCGACGGCCGCGCCATCGCCGCCCTGTTCATCGCGCGCGAATGGCTGGCGGCGAACCGATGAAGCTCGACACAGGGTTGCGCGAAGGCGTGATCGCCATCGCCCAGGCCGCCGCCGTCGAGATTCTCGCGGTGTACGCGGGCGATTTCGAGGTGACGCACAAGGCCGATACCTCGCCAGTGACCGCGGCCGATTTCGCCGCCCATCACCGTATCGTCGCCGGTCTCGCCGCGCTCACGTCGGACATCCCCGTGCTGTCCGAGGAATCGGCGGCGGATGACTTCGCGGCGCGGCGGACGTGGCGTCGTTTCTGGCTGGTCGATCCGCTCGATGGCACCCGTGAGTTCGTCAAAAGGAACGGCGAGTTCAGCGTCAACATCGCGCTCATCGAGGACGGCGCGGCGGTGTTCGGGGTGATCCAGCAGCCGGTGACGGGCCTGGTCTGGCATGGCGCGCCGGGGTGGGGCGCGTTCCGGCGCGAAGGCGGCACCGACGTCGCCCTGCATGCGCGCCGCCCGGCCCGCCCGCCGCTGCGCATTGCCGCCAGCCGTTCGCATCGCGACGCCCGCACCGAGGCGGTGATCGCGCGTTTCCCCGGCGCACAGATGCTTGGCCTCGGCTCATCGCTGAAGTTTTGCCGCATCGCCGAGGGCGCGCTCGATCTTTACCCGCGCTTCGGCCCCACCAGCGAATGGGATACCGCCGCCGGCCAGGCCATCGTGGAGGCGGCCAGCGGCGTGTTGCTCGACCCACGAGGCCGGCCGTTTCGCTACAACCAGCGCGAAACGCTCCTGAATGGCGATTTCCTCGCCGGTGGCGACCCGGTTCTAGTGGAGGAGTTGCTGCGATGACGAAACGGGACGTCGGTGAACTCCTGCGGATCATGGCCGCGCTGCGCGACCCCGCGCGCGGCTGCCCCTGGGACCTGGCGCAGGATTTCGCCAGCATCGCCCCCTACACCATCGAGGAAGCCTACGAGGTCGCCGATGCCATCGACCGTGGCGATCTCGACGACCTCAAGGACGAACTCGGCGACCTGTTGTTGCAGGTCGTGTTTCATGCCCGGATGGCGGAGGAGCGGGGCGCGTTCGCCTTTGCCGACGTGGTGGAAGCCATCTGCGACAAGATGACTCGCCGCCATCCGCATGTCTTTGCCGGCGCCGGCATTGCCGATGCCGAAGCGCAGAGCACGGCATGGGAGGCGCAAAAGCGGGCCGAACGCGCGGCCAGGGAGCCCGCCGACGATTCGGCGCTCGCCGGCATCGCCCGTGGCCTGCCGGAATGGCTGCGCGCGGTGAAACTGCAATCGCGCGCGGCGCGCGGCGGCTTCGACTGGCCGGACTGGAAGCCGGTGCTCGCCAAGCTGCGCGAGGAACTGGACGAGTTGGAAGCCGAATTCGTCGCCCGCGACGTTGCGCCGGACGACGAGGCCGTCACCGTTAGGCTGCATGAGGAACTTGGCGACGTGTTGTTCGTCGCCGCCAACCTGGCCCGCCACGCCAAGGCCGATCCCGGCGCGGCGTTGCGCGCGGCCAATCACAAGTTCGAACGGCGCTTCCGTGCGATGGAGGCCCTGGCGCGGGCGCGTGGCGAGGCACACGGCGACCTCGATCCGGCGGCCTGGGAAATACTCTGGCGGGCGGTCAAGACGCGCGGTGCCTGAATGGGCGTCCCGCCCCCGTCTTCACGCGCCTTGCACTTGAAACCTCGAACACTTCACAAAACTGAAGGGGGTTATCCATGCGCAGTACACAAGAGTCCAATGGACTTGTTCTCATCATCGAGGACAATCGCAACATCTCGGAAATGGTCGGTGAATACCTCGAAAGCAAGGGTTTCGAAGTCGATTACGCAGTCGATGGGCTGGATGGCTATCGACTGGCGGCCGAAAACACCTACGACGTCATCATCCTCGACCTGATGTTGCCGCGCCTGGATGGGCTGGAAGTCTGCCGTCGCCTGCGCGAGGAAGCGCGCAAATCGACGCCGATCCTCATGTTGACCGCGCGCGACACCCTTGACGACAAGCTGACCGGCCTGTCCGCCGGCGCCGACGATTACCTGACCAAGCCATTCGCCATCCAGGAACTGGAGGCGCGCCTGCGGGTGCTGATCCGCCGCGAGCGCCGCCAGGTGGGGTCGGAAGTGTTGAAGGTGGCCGACCTGGTGCTGGACCCGGCCAGTTTGCGCGCCACCCGTGGCGGCAGTGAATTGCTGCTTTCGCCGATTGGCCTGAAGCTCTTGACCATCCTGATGCGCGAATCGCCACGGGTGGTCAGCCGGCAGGAGATCGAACGCGAGATATGGGGCAACAGCCTGCCCGATTCCGATACCTTGCGCAGCCACCTCTACAACTTGCGCAAGGTAATCGACAAACCGTTCGACAAGCCGCTCCTGCATACCGTGCAGAGCGCCGGTTATCGCGTCGCCGATATCGATCAGCCGCCAGCGTGAGCGGGGCCGGGCATGGCGCCGAGCGATAACCTGTCTGAAAGGCTGCGCTGGGTCTTCCTGCGGCAGGCGTTCATGGCATGGCTGCTGTTGGCGGTCGGGCTTAGCCTGGGCAGCCTGCTGTTGCGTGACGCCTTGATGCAGCAACGCATGCTGAACGAAGCCGAGAACGCCTGGAATCTTGCCGGGCGCACGCACTACCGCTCGGGTTCGCTGCCGCACAGTACCGGCATGGGGACCTATTTCGTGCCCACCGGGGGCATGCCGGACCATGTGCCGCCGGCCTTGCGCTCCCTGCCTCCCGGATTTCACCGGATGGACGGGCCGTGGCGGCTGGTCTACGTCGGCGAGCGCGCCCAGGGCCGCCTGTACATGCGCATCGCGCCGGGAATGAGCGACCGCATCGTTTATTGGACGACGATATTGGCGCTGGGATTGTCGATGATCGGCATCGCGATGATCTCGTGGCTGGGGTATCGGCGCAGCAAGCGGGTGGTGGCGCCGTTGTCGCGGCTCACCGAGATGGTGCTGGCCTGGGACCCGCGTCATTCCAGCGCGGCCGATTTCCGCATTCGGGTGCGCGCCGATGTCAATACGTATGAAGTCACCCACCTCGGTGAGGCGTTGGCCAGCATGGCCGAGCGCATGGAAGCCTATGTCGAGCGCGAGCGTGATTTCACCCGGGATTCCAGCCACGAGCTGCGCACGCCGTTGACGGTGATCGGCGTGGCCAGCGGCCTGCTTGCCGGCGAGCTGCTGAGTGAGCGCGGGCGGCGTTCGCTGCGCCGCATCAGCACCGCCACCCGCGACATGGGCGAGGTACTGGATGCCTTTCTGGTGCTGGCCCGGCATCCCGATGTGCCGGTCGATGCCGAGCCGGTCGATGTGCTCGACATCGCCCACGAGGAGGCCGCCAATGCCATCGACTGGCTGGAAGGCAAGCCGGTCGAGGTGCGGGTGCATGCCGTGGGGGTGCCCGGGGTGCACGCGCCGCCGCGGGTGGTCGGCACCATCCTCTCGCAATTCCTGCGCAATGCCTGCCGCTTCACCGAAAGCGGTCGCATCGACATCGAGGTCGGGGCGGATTCGTTGCAGGTGCGCGACAGCGGCATCGGCATGGATGCCGAGACGATGGCGCGCGCCTTCGACCCGTTCTGGCGCGCCGATATTTCCGACTACACCGTCAAGGGCATGGGTCTGACCCTGGCGCGCCGGCTGGCCGAGCGCTTCGGCTGGTCCATCGGCTTGCAGAGCGAGCCGGGCGCGGGCACCACCGCCACCCTGTATTTTTCCGACATCCCCCGCGTCAACCGTTGAGCCGCGCGGGCGTTGGCAACGGTTCGCACCCCGCGCCACTCACTCCCGAACAGGCTCGAAGATGTCGTCCAAACCCCGCTCGGCCGGTAAGAAACGCCACCGTCTCCTCGTTCCGGCCGTCGTCGCCGGCGCACTGCTGCTGGCGGGCGGCGGGTGGTGGTACAGGCAGCACGCCGCGGAATCGGAAAGCGGCTGGCGCACGGCCAGGGTGGAAAAGGGCGACATCCGCGTGGCGATCTCGGCCACCGGCACGCTCTCGGCGATCTCCACCGTCACCGTCGGCAGCCAGATTTCCGGCCAGATCACCGAAGTGCGGGTCGATTTCAACAGCCCGGTGAGGAAGGGCGACGTGCTGGCGCGGATCGATCCCAGCACCTACGAAGCACAGATCGCGCAAGGGGCGGCGGCCATCGCCAGCGCCAATGCCAGCCTGAGCCAGGCGGCGGCCACTCTGACCAATGCCCGGGCCGATTACCGCCGCAAGGCCGCGCTGGGCGAACGGCAACTGGTCGCGCGCGGCGATGTGGACACCGCCCGCATGGCGATGCGGCAGGCCGAGGCTCAGATCGAGGTGGCCCGCGCGCAGATCCGCCAGCAGACCGCTTCGACCCAGGCCACCCGTCTCAACCTGGAACGCACGGTGATCCGCTCGCCGGTGGACGGGGTGGTGCTGACCCGCGCCATCGAGCCGGGTCAGACCGTGGCCGCGAGTTTGCAGGCGCCGGAGTTGTTCACCATCGCCGAGGATCTTTCGAAAATGAAGATCGAACTGGCGGTGGACGAATCGGACATCGGCCAGGTCGAGCCGGGGCAGCGCGTCGGTTTCACCGTCGATGCCTTCCCGGATCGCCAGTTCAGCGGCGTGGTCGAGCAGGTGCGGCTGTCGGCCACCACGACCAGCAACGTGGTGACCTACCCGGTGGTGGTGACGGTGGACAACGGCGACGGCACCTTGTTGCCGGGGCTGACGGTGAATGCCGAGATCGAGGTCAGCAAACGCGAGGGCATCCTCAGGATCGCCAACGCGGCGCTGCGCTACAAGCCATCCGATGAGCGCTTGAAAGCGATGGGCGCCACACCGCCGGATGGCGCGTCCGCCGCCCGGCGGGGCGGCGGCATGGGCGATGAACTGCCGAAGATCGCCGCCAGCTTGGCGCTGACGCCGGCCCAGCGGGCCGCCTTCGACCAGGCGCTGGCGGACATGCGGCGGCGGCAGGCCGGGCGCACGGGCGCGGCACGCGGCCAAGCTGACCCATCACAGCAGGACAACCGCGTCATGGGCGGCGGCGCGCCGGATGCGGCGACGCAGGCACAGATGCGCAGCCGCGTGCGTGAGCGTTTCCGGCGGCAGTTCGCCGGCTTCCGCAACAGTCTGGACGATGCCCGCCGCGCGCGCTGGGACAGCGCCACCAACGCGCTCATCAATGCGCGCCGCGCGCCGCTTTACCTGCTGGCCGATGGCCAGCCGAAGCGGGTGATGGTCCGGCTGGGCGTATCCGACGGCAGCAATACCGAAGTGGCCGGCAACATCAAGGCCGGTGACGAGGCGATCACCGGCGAGCGCGCCGCCAGCGCGGTGACGGGCCGGTGATGACGGCGTCGCGTAACGCCAGGCCGCCGGTCATCGAGACCCGTGGCCTGCGCAAGGTCTATGCCGAGGGCGGCCAGTCCGAGGTGGTGGCGCTCAACGGCGTCGATCTGCGCATCGCGCATGGCGATTTCGTCGCCATCATGGGGCCGTCGGGGTCGGGCAAGTCGACCTTGATGAATCTCATCGGTTGCCTCGACACGCCCAGCGCCGGTTTTTACGCTTGCGATGGTATCGACGTCTCCACGCTCGATGCCGGGGAGCTGGCCGCGTTGCGGCGCGAGAAGATCGGTTTCGTGTTCCAGGGTTTTCATCTGCTGTCGCGGATGAGCGCGCTCGACAACGTGGCGATGCCGCTCGGTTATACGCGCGTGCCCCCGGCCGAGCGGCGTGAACGCGCACGGGCGGCGCTGGCGGCGGTGGGGCTGGGCGAGCGTGGTCAGCACCGGCCCAACGAGCTTTCGGGCGGCCAGCAGCAGCGCGTGGCGATTGCCCGCGCACTGATCAATTCGCCCCCGATCCTGCTGGCCGACGAACCGACCGGCGCGCTCGACAGCAAGACTGGCGAGGAAATCCTCGCCCTGTTCAAACGCCTGCGCGACGGGGGCCGCACCGTGGTGTTGATCACCCACGATGCGCACGTCGCCGAGCATGCCGACCGCATCTTCGTCATGCGCGATGGCGAACTGCACGAGGCCGACGACGCCCATTCGGCGCTCGCCGGCGCATCGCCATCAGTCTTCCCGGTGCCCGGTCAGTGAGCTGGCTCGACATCCTCCGCACCGCCTTCCACGCACTCCGGGGCAACTGGATGCGCAGCGCGTTGACTTCGCTTGGCGTCATCATCGGCATTGCCGCGGTGATCGTGATGGTCTCGGTCGGGCAGGGCACGCGGGAGGAGATCGACAAGCTGGTCTCCGGCCTCGGCTCGCAGCGGCTCGACATCTCGCCGGCCGGCCGGCGCGGGGCAGGCGGCGCGCGGATGAGCGCATCGAGCTTCTTCACCCTCTCCGATGACGATGCGCGGGCGATCCGCGACGAGGTGCCCGAAGTGCAGTACGTGGCCGGCGCACTGCGTGGCAACGTCCAGGCGGTGTACGCCGAGAACAACGCTTCCACCAACTGGCAGGGCGTGCAGCCGGACTATTTCGTGATCAACGGATGGCAGGTGGCCGAGGGCAGCCTGTTCGATACCGGTGATTACGGTGGCAATGCGCGTAACGTGGTGATCGGCGATACCGTGCGGCGCACGTTGTTCGGCGAGGATTCCGGCATCGGCCAGACCATCCGCCTTGGCCGCTCGCCCTTCACCGTGGTCGCCACCTTGCAACCAAAGGGGCAGGGGGGCTTCGGCCAGGACCAGGACGACGTGGTGATGGTGCCGCTTGAGACCGCGCGCCGTCGCCTGATGGGCAACATGGGGCTGTCGCCGGGCGCGGTGATGCAGATCGCGTTGACGGTGGCCGATGCCCGCGAGCTGGACTACGCGCAGGTCGAGGTGGAGGCGCTGCTGCGCCAGCGCCACCGGATCAGGCCCGGCGCCGAGGACGATTTCAACGTGCGTAACATCAGCCAGATCGTCGCCACCCGCACCGCCACCACCAACCTCATGTCGAAACTGCTGGGCGCGGTGGCCGGCATCTGCCTGGTGATCGGCGGCATCGGCATCATGAACATCATGCTGGTCTCGGTCACGGAGCGGATCAAGGAGATCGGCCTGCGGATGGCGGTCGGCGCCAGTCCATCGGACGTGCGCCGGCAATTCCTGATGGAGGCGATGCTGATCTCGCTGATCGGCGGGGTGATCGGCATCGTGATCGGCATCGGCGGGGCGCTGCTGGTGTCTGAATTCAGCGAATTGCCGGTCGCGTTGAACATGCGGGTGGTCGGGCTGGCGGCGGCGTTTTCGGTCGCCACCGGGCTGTTCTTCGGCTATTACCCGGCACGCAAGGCTTCGTTGCTGGACCCGATCGAAGCGCTGCGGCAGCAATAGCGTGGCGGTGGTCGGCAACCTCGCCCGCCGGCGGCGCTGCCCGGTATGGCAGAATTACCGGTTCCCGCCTCGCCGAATGACCCCATGACCGTGCCCGATTGCCGACAGCCGTTCCGGAACCGTGCCCGTGGCTGACGGCTATGGCCATTTTCCGCGCGGCCCGCGAGGGTTGTGGCGGGCGGCGATCTGGTCGGCGAAGGGGCTGCGCGCGGCCTGGCTGCACGAGTCCTCGTTCCGGCTGGAGGTCGTGGCGTTCGCGGTGCTGGCGCCGATAGGCTTTCGCCTGGGCGAGAATGGAGTGGAGCGCGCGCTGTTGGTCGGCTCGATGCTGCTGGTGATCGCCACCGAACTGCTCAATTCGGCGGTGGAGGCGGTGATCGAACGCTACGGCCCGGAGTTTCACGAACTGGCCGGTCGCGCCAAGGACATGGGCTCGGCGGCGGTGTTCGTGTTGACGATGAATGTATTGCTGGTCTGGGGCGCCATCCTGCTGCCCCGCTGGCTCTGATCAAGAAAAGGTATTGCCGATGGACCTGAGTTTCCTAGCCGACCCGAATGCCTGGCTGACCCTCATCACGCTTTCCGCGCTGGAGATCGTGCTGGGCATCGACAATCTGGTGTTCATTTCCATCGCGGTCGGCAAATTGCCGGGACATCAGCGCCCGATCGCCCGCAAGATCGGTATCGCGGTGGCTTGCGTCACCCGCATCGGCCTGCTGGTGATGCTGGCGTTCCTGGCGCGGATGGAGCGCGACCTGTTCCATGTCTTCGAGATGGGGATCTCGGTGCGTGACATCATCCTGATCGTCGGCGGCCTGTTCCTGCTGGTGAAGGGCACGATGGAAATCAGGGAACTCATCACCGGCGGCGAGGACGAGGACCCGACCACCAGCAAGGCGTCGGGCGTGTTCTGGGTGGTGATCGCGCAGATCGCGGTGATCGACATCGTGTTCTCGCTGGACTCGGTCATCACCGCCGTCGGGATCGCCGAGCACATTCCGATCATGGTCTTCGCCATCCTGCTGGCGGTCGCGATCATGCTGCTGGCGGCCAACCCGCTCGGCCGCTTCATCGATGCCAACCCGACGGTCAAGATGCTGGCGCTGGCCTTCATCCTGCTGATCGGCGCGGTGCTGATTCTCGATGGCTTCGACACCCATGTACCCAAGCCCTACATCTACTTCGCGATGGGCTTCTCGGTGATGGTGGAATGGCTGAATCTGCTGATGCGTCGCCGCGCCATCGCCCATCGCGTACCTGGTGCCGGCAAATGGTGATGCCGGCATGATGCCCGTGGCCACGGGTTTTCACTTCACCTGAACGCCTATCACGGCAACTTGAATACCTGAACGCGCGGCGCGGTGCCGCGCATCGAAAGCGGAGATTCCCCCATGCGCGCGATGCGAATGCTAGCCGTGGTGCTGCTGGCCTCGTTCCTGTCCGGCTGCGGTTACAACGATATCCAGCGGAAGGACGAGGCGGTCAAGGCCGCGTGGTCGCAGGTGCTGAACGTGTACAAGCGCCGCGCCGATCTGGTGCCGAACCTGGTCAACACGGTCAAGGGCTATGCGGCCCACGAGGAACGCGTGTTGACCGAAGTCACCAATGCCCGCGCCAAGGTCGGTGGCATCAACGTCAATGCCTCGGACGAGACATCGGTCAAGCAGTTCCAGCAGGCCCAGGGCGAGTTGAACGGCGCCATCGGCCGTCTGCTGCTGGTGGCGGAAAACTATCCGCAACTCAAGGCCGACCAGAACTTCCTGCAATTGCAGGCGCAGTTGGAAGGCACCGAGAACCGGATCGCGGTCGAGCGCCAGCGCTACATCGCCGCGGTGCAGGATTACAACACCTACATTCGCAGCTTCCCGCAGAATCTGGTCGCGATGATGTTCGGCTACAAGCCGAAACCGAATTTCGGCGTCGATGACGAGCAGCAGATTCAGCGGGCGCCCACCGTGGATTTCGGTGCGCCGGCCGCCACGGCGCCGGCTAACTGATCTGCCGCCGGGCTGACGGGAGGCTCGCGGTGGATCGCCTGCACCGGCTCATGGCGATGTGCGGCCTGCTGCTGGTGGCACTGGCATGGCCGGCGCACGCCCAGCGGCTGGCACCGATTCCCGCACTCGATTCGCCGGTAATCGACAGCACCGGCACCCTCGATGCCGCCACCCGCGCCGAGTTGGAGCGGCAGGCGCTGGCGCTGCAAACGCGCAAGGGCAGCCAGTTGCAGGTGCTCATGGTGCCGACCACCCAGCCCGAGGACATCGCTCAGTACGCGCAGCGGGTATTCGACCAGTGGAAGCTGGGCCGCCAGGGCGTCGATGACGGCGTGCTGCTGATCGTCGCCAAAGACGACCGCCGGGTGCGCATCCAGCCCGGCTATGGTTTGGAGGGCGCGATTCCCGATGCCACCGCCAACCGGGTGATCCAGGAATACCTGGTGCCGCAGTTCCGAAACGGCAATTTCGCCGGCGGTATCGTCGATGCCACCGGCCAATTGGTGCGGCTGATCGATGGCGAGCCATTGCCCGCGCCGGTGTCCACCCATCGCCCCGCCCCGGACAACGCCGGCAACTGGATGATGGCGCTGTTCTTCGCCTTCGCCGCCGCCAACGTGCTGCGCGGGGTATTCGGTCGATTGCCGGCGGGTGCGCGCGCACTGGCGTCCGGCGGCGGCGCGGGCTTGATTGCCTGGGTGATTTCCAGTGCGTTGCTGGTCGGCGGCGTCGGTGCGGCGATCGGCTTCTTCATTGGGTTGCTCGGCGCGGGCGGCGGCGGCCGTTACGCCCGCGACAACGATTGGGGCGGCTGGGGTGGCGGTGGTGGTGGCTGGTCGGGCGGTGGTAGCGGCGGTGGTAGTTGGTCGGGTGGCGGTGGCAGCTCCGGCGGCGGCGGCGCATCGGGGAGCTGGTGATGAAGCGGCTTCTTCGTCATCTGTTCGCGTCCTCGGCGCATCGGCTGTTTCCGCCCGAAAGCCTGCGGCGCATCCACGATGCCATTGCCGCGAGTGAGCGCCGGCATCGTGGCGAGATATGCTTCGCGGTGGAATCTGCCCTGCACTGGCGCGATGTGTTGGCCGGAGTCGATTCCCGCCGCCGCGCCGAGCATGGCTTCTCCGCGTTGCGGGTCTGGGATACCGAGGCCAACAACGGCGTGTTGATCTATCTGCTGCTGGCCGATCACCGTATCGAGATCGTCGCCGATCGCGGCCTGCGCGAGCGGGTCGGCCCAGCGCAGTGGCGCGGCATCTGCCAGGCGCTCGAGGCGCGCATGCGCGCCGGCGAGTGCGAGCAAGCGATCATCGACGGCGTGGGCCGCATCGGCGAGTTGCTGGCCGAGCATTTCCCGCCGCGCAAGGGCGAGACCGACGAGGACGAATTGCCCAACGCGCCGGTGATCCTGCGCTGACTTCGCGCTTGTGGCACCGCTCGGGCAAAATGTCCGGGTCACGTCATCGAAGCCGCCCATGTCGCCCTATCTGCACCAGCTCGATCCCGTTGCCGCCCAGCTCGGCCCGCTCAAAATCCACTGGTACGGCCTGATGTACCTGCTGGCCTTCGCCAGCGCATGGTGGTTGGGGCGTCGGCGTATCCGCCAAGGCCGCCTGCCAGGTATCGACGAGACCGCCTTCGGCGACCTGCTGTTCTACGGCATGCTGGGCGTGGTGCTGGGCGGGCGTGTCGGCTACATCCTGTTCTACGATCTACAGACCTACCTCGCCCACCCGTTGCAGGTGTTCGAGGTGTGGAAGGGGGGGATGAGTTTCCACGGCGGCCTGATCGGCGTACTGCTCGCCGCGCTGTGGTGGTCGGGCAAGCACCGGCGGCACTTCTTCGACGTGATGGATTTCGTCGCCCCGCTGATCCCGCTGGGGCTGGGCTTCGGCCGGCTCGGCAACTGGATCAACGGCGAGTTGTGGGGCAAGCCCACCGATGGCGGCTGGGGCGTGATCTTCCCGGGCGCGCTGCCCGCCGAGATCGCCACCCTGCCGGCCGGTCCGCTCAGGGCGATGTACGAATCCGGCATGCTCGACCAGTACGCCCGCCATCCCAGCCAGCTCTACCAGATGGCCTGGGAAGGCATCGTCATGTTCGCCGTGCTGTGGTGGTATTCCTCGAAGCCGAGGCCGCGCTATGCGGTGAGCGGGATGTTCGCGCTGCTCTACGGTGCGTTCCGCTTCGCGGTGGAGTTCGTGCGCCTGCCCGATGCCCAGCTCGGCTACCTCGCCTTCGGCTGGCTGACCATGGGGCAGTTGCTCAGCCTGCCCTTGATCGGGCTGGGGCTGTACTGGCTGTGGAAGTCGCGCTCGCAACCCGTGTCGCAGCCGCGGCTGCCGCCGGAGAAGCGCTGATGCGCCAATACCTGGAGCTGCTCGATCACGTTCTTCACCACGGCGTGGAGAAATCCGATCGTACCGGCACGGGCACCCGCAGCGTGTTCGGCTGGCAGATGCGTTTCGATCTGCGTGAAGGCTTCCCGCTGCTCACCACCAAAAAGCTGCATCTTCGTTCGATCGTCCACGAATTGCTGTGGTTCCTGCGGGGCGAGACCAATATCGCTTCCCTGAAGCAAAACAAGGTGTCGATCTGGGACGAATGGGCCGATGAAAACGGCGAACTGGGCCCGGTCTACGGCAAGCAGTGGCGGCGCTGGGCCGATGGCCGGGGCGGCGAGATCGACCAGATCGCCTGGTTGGTGGACGAAATCCGCCGCAACCCGGATTCGCGCCGCTTGATCGTGAGCGCCTGGAACGTGGCCGACCTGCCGGATATGGCGCTGATGCCCTGCCATGCGCTGTTCCAGTTCTATGTGGCCGATGGCAGGCTCAGTTGCCAGCTCTACCAACGCAGCGGCGACATCTTTCTCGGCGTGCCGTTCAATATCGCCAGCTACGCATTGCTGACCCACATGGTTGCGCAGGTCACTGGCCTGGGGGTGGGCGATTTCGTCCATACGCTGGGCGATGCGCATCTGTATTCCAACCATTGCCGGCAGGCCCGCGAACAATTGGCGCGCCTGCCCGGCCCCCTGCCCAAGCTGCGCCTCAACCCGGAAGTGAAGGACGTTTTCGGTTTCCGTTTCGAAGACGTCGAGATTCTCGGCTACCAACCGCAGGCGGCGATCAAGGCGCCGGTGGCGGTGTGAGTGTCGCGCTTGCCCTCGTCGCCGCGCTCGATCGCGCTCACGCCATCGGCCGGGGCAACGCATTGCCCTGGCGCCTGCCCGATGACCTCGCGCGCTTCAAGGCGCTGACGCTCGGCAAGCCGGTGCTCATGGGGCGCAAGACCGCCGAGTCGCTGGGCCGTGCCCTGCCGGGGCGGCGCAACTTGGTGCTGACCCGTGGCGGCAAGGCGCCGTTTGCCGGGATGGAAGTGGTGGCCTCGCTGCGCGCGGCGCTTGCGATGGCAGAAGCCGATGGCGCGAAGGATTTGGCGGTGATCGGCGGAGGCGATGTGTTCGCGCTCTGCCTGCCGTTGGCCGAACGCCTGCATCTGACCTGGGTCGATGCGACTACCGCCGATGCCGATGCGTATTTCCCGCGCTTCGATGCGGCCGGCTGGCGGGAAACCGCCCGCGAGCATCATCCGGCCGATGCCCGCCACGCCTACGCTTTCGATTTTGTCGATTACGCCCGTACCGATCGCGGCTGAGCCGTGACCGGCTGATTTACCCGCTTGCGTCGGCGGGTGGCGGCAGCTCGATTTCCGCTTCGAACACCCCCTCGGCGTGGCGGATATGCAGCTTGCCCCGGCCATCGCCGGCCGCCTCGATCCGCGCGCGGGTGGCGGCGATCCCCACCCGGTGCCCGGCCGCCGCCGCATCGGCATCGGCCTGCGATGGCGTGGGATTGCGTACACGTAGCCGCAGCCCCCCGTCGTGGGTGTCGCCGGTGATTGCCAGTACGCCTCCCCCCGGTATTTGCTCGATCCCGTGCCGCACCGCGTTTTCGGCCAGCGTCTGTAAGGCCAGGGAGGGGATCGGCAGCTCCGGTAGTGGCGAGGGGAGGTCCCACGCCAGCCGCAGCCGCTCGCCCAGCCTGAGCCGCTCGATCTGGAGATAGCGCTCGGTCAACGCCACCTCCCGTGCCAGCGTGTGCTCGCCCTTGCCGGAGAGCGCCGCCCGGAACAGGTCGGAGAGGTCGAGCAACACCCGCTCGGCCTGATCGGGCTGGACGTGCACCAACGCCGTGGCGGTATTGAGCGTATTGAACAGAAAGTGCGGATCCACGCGCGCGCGTAAGGCGTCGAACTCGGCCTGCTTGAGCCGGAGGGCCAGTTGTCTGGATTCCCATTGCGCGCGTAGTGCCAGCAAGCCGATGAGCGTCGCGGAAAAGATCGATATGAAGAAGCGGATGCCGCCCCGCCACCAGTCGCTTTCGCTGATGCCCCAGAGGCTGCCGGTGGTCTGCCAGGACAGCCAGGTGGAAGCCAGTGTGACCGCCAACAATGCCAGCAATGCGAACGCGATGACCTCGCGCGCGCTGCGTTGGCGCAGATCCTTGCGTAGTAGAAATAGCAGCGACAAGGTGCAGAGGATCACCCACTGCACCGCGAACGACAGCAGCCCGAAATGAATCAACCGTGCTTCCCCGGTTCCCGAAGCCAAGGCGAGCGTCAAGGCCAGCAGCCCACCAGCCGCGAAGATTGACAAAAGCGTGTTCGGCTGCCAGAGCACGTCGACGGGGTGGGAGAGCGATCGCATCGCCACATGTTAGCCAAACAGCGGCGCCTGCCGCTTGTCGGGGTGTCGATGCCGTCCATCCGCCGTGTCCGTTGGCCTCGATGTCAATCGGATAACTTGCACGAGGAATCAGAGGGGTGATGCGTGTACCTGCCGCGAAAAAAAATGTATGGCTTTACGCTGCTCGAATTGATGGTGACGGTCGCCGTGATCGCGGTCGTCGCTGGGCTGGCGGCGCCGAGTTTTGCCGAACTGACCCGGCGCAACCGGCTGGCGACGGCGGCCAACGAGATGGTGGCCCTGCTTCAGTTCGGCCGCATCGAGGCCATCAGCCGGCGTGCCGCTATCAGTGTCTGTCCCAGTGCCGATGGCGGGAGTTGCTCCAATGCCATCGGCAATCGCTGGATCGTGTTGTCCACGAAAAATGGCACCAACCAGGTTCTCCGCGACCTCAACCTCCCGGCCCAGGTCACACTCCGCGCCAGCGCCAATCTTCAAGGCGCACGAAATAGATTCACCTTTTCGTCCAATGGATTCTCGTCGGCCGGCAATAACGCCAGTGGCACCCTCCGCGTATGCGTGCCGGAGCTGGGGGGGGAGAACAGCGTTGATGTCAGCGCCAGTGTTGGCCGGATCAATACCACGCGCCAGCGCGGAACGGCTGCTTGTTCCGCGCCGGCGGATAATTGAGGTTTACTCGGATGAAAAACTATCAGCGCGGTGTCGGATTGCTCGAAGTGTTGATCGCGGTGCTCGTCCTGTCGATTGGCCTGCTTGGGATTGCCGCGCTTCAGGCCATTACCTTGCGGAATACCGGCAGCTCGGCCAGCCGAACCCAAGCGGCCGTTCAGGTTTATTCGATGATGGACATAATTCGCGCCGACCGCGCCAACGTGGCGGCTTACAACACCAATATTTTTATTTCGGGAGACGGCACCGGCAAGCCTGGCACGATGAAGGGCTGGCTTGATGGTCTCAAGACCACGGTCGCCCCGGATGCCGAGGGGAGGGTGATTTGCATTGCCGACAAGATGCGTTGCAGGGTGGGAGTGAAATGGAATGACGAACGGGCGACTGGAGGAAAAGGCACCCCGGGAGAAGTCGAAATCGAGAGCCAGCTATGAAACGACTTCGCGTTAGTGCCGGTCAACGGGGCTTCACCCTGATTGAGCTGATGATCGCCCTGGTGCTCGGCCTGGTGGTTGTGGCGGCGGCGGGTGGCATATTCATTTCCAACCGCAGGGTGTATGGCACGACTGAGTCGATCAATCGCATCCAGGAAAATCAGCGCGCGGCGTTCGAGCTGCTGGTGCGGGATATCCGGGAGGCGGGCGGCAACCCCTGCCTCCGCTTTACCGCAAGCAATACGCCCGTCGTACAGCTGACAAGACCGGATGCGCTGTTTTGGCAGCGCTATCCCGCTGGGATTTTCGGCGTGGATGCAAGCAGCCCGACAGGGTCGGATAGCATCTCCATCTATCACGCGGGTGATAGCCTGTACAGTGTCGCGGAGCATAAGTCTCCCACCGATGCGATTACCGTGGATACGACGGGTGGCTTGAGTAACGGTCAGGTGCTCATGGTTTGCAATGCGGATCACGCGATTGTCTTCTCGGCCAGTGGCGTTACGTCTGGCGGGAAAACGATTGGCCATGACGGCGCATTGAATTGTGGCAGGGGCCTGACGCCAACACCGGACTACAGTCAATGCAAGGCTGCCTCTTCGGGGCCGGGCTACTGCTTTAAGGTGCCGGGCGTTCCGCCAGGCAAACCGACGCCAAGCGATACCGCGAAGTGCCCCAGGGGGATTGGCAGGTCGCCCGCGTTCGTGGTGGTGCCGAGTGGCGCGCAATGGACGGTTGAAAGCAATGGGCGCGGGGGAACCTCCCTGTATCGAACCGTGCTTGGCGTCAGAAATGAGATTGCCGAGGGGGTAAGCAGCATGCGGCTGGCTTACAAGGTAGGCGCGACTCCGAATTACTCGTCGGCCGCGACCGTGACTGCCGCAAATGCGTGGATGCAGGTAACGGCGGTGCATGTTCAATTGAAATTCGAGGCGGCGCAAGGCGCCATGACACGGGGGGATGTCCGTGGGACGGATAATGCGACATTAAGCCGAACCATGAATGATTATGTCGTGCTCAGGAACCATGTGGATATCCAGTAATGATGAAAGCGGCTTCCGGTTATTACCCAGTTGAACGCCAGCACGGCGCGGCGTTGATCGTGGTGCTTCTGCTGTTGTTGATCGTTACCCTGCTCGGGCTTGCCTCGATGCGCGGCGCAATCATGCAGGAGCGCATGGCGGCGGCCACCATGGCGCGCAGCGTGGCCTTTCAGGGCGCGGAAGCGGGGCTGCGGCAGGCTGAAATCCTCATCCGAGATGGCGGCAAACCACCCACTTTCCCCAGCGCCGGTTGTAGCAAGGGGCGCTGTGCGATGCCGGCACCCCCCAATCAACCCGCATGGATGGCCAATGGCTTCTGGGACAGGGGTAATGGCTTCCAGAAAGGTGCGGTTGTCGGGGTGGGAAGCATGGCGGTCACGCCAAAGTTCGTCATAGAGGATTTCGGCACGGTTTCCGGTGTGGGGGGCTCTGAATGCATCGATGTATCCAAGCCCTGCATCAAGACCGCGATCCAGAATGTTTACCGTATTACTTCTTATGCCTCGACCTCCAATGGCGGCGAGGTGATTCTACAATCGATCTACCGGCGCTGATGGAGCGTGTCATGAAAATCATTGGGCATAGACCTTTGTTTAAGCGCTTTTCCGAGCGCATTACCATAGGCTTTTTTGCTGCCGCCTGTGTGTTGGGCGCCATGCCAGTGCATGCGACCACTTCGTTTCCGCAAGAGCCATTGCTGGTTGGCAAGGGCAGCATTCCGCCCAATATTCTGCTGATCATGGATGATTCCGGTTCAATGTCTTGGCCGCATATGCCGGATAATCAGGATAAACTTAGTGGTAATTACTATGATCGTACATATGTAATCAATACGCTTTATTACAATCCGCAAAAAACCTACAAGCCATGGCGTACGGCCGGTACGGGATTGGACGACCGTCTTGCCGAGGCGAATTTTAAGGCGGTAGCTAGCGACAGCATAAGTGTTAGTGCTAGAACGGTCGATCTCAGAGGGAGTCCTGACTCCTATTTCTACGTGCCTAAGCCAGGTGTTGTTAATCCGGGCTGGAATGCCGCCAATTATGATACCTATCGGGTAGGTGCTTCTAATTCGTCGAGTAGCTATCAGGGAGGGGCGGTTCAGAAAAAAGGAGCGACGACCACTGTAATTGTGCTTAATGGTTTGGAAGATGTGCGTCCTTGGAAGTATTCCGCATGTTTTGCAGTGGATGCAAGTTCCATGGAAGAACTGACTATTAACACGTATGGAGGCAGCGGCGATGGAGATATTTATATTTTTCCCAATGGGAACTGTAGTGGGAGTTATGTGGGTGTAAGTAAGGGGTGGAGCAACACCGAGACTTATACTTATGTTTCGCCACCTCCGCGAGTCAGCTTTTATATATATTCAGGCATTAGCGGGGCTAGCAGAATTAATTATGCGGTTTCGGGTCGGCGTAGCTGGCAGGAAGTAACGCCAACTGGCCGGACTCAAAAGGATGAATTGCAGAACTTCGCCAATTGGTTTCAATATCATCGTACCCGCAGCAAGATGTCCAAGGCGGGGGCTTCCGAGGCATTCGGCAAGCTGGGAAAGAATTATCGAGTGGGTTTGAATACGATCTGGAATAATAACTTTTATCAGATTCCGTCCACTAATAATGATGGATTGTTCGAAGGGGAAAATCGTTCTAATTTTTACAAAAGGCTGCATGCGGTAGGTGCGGGCGGTACGACGCCTTTGCATGGCGCTTTGCAGCGTGCCGCATGGTATTTCCGGACTGATTCGCCGTGGATGGATACAAGTGGAGAAAAACTGACGTGCCGGCAGAACTATGCCATCCTCACAACGGATGGTTATTGGAATGAAAAGCGCTATGCCCATACGGGCTACAGCTCGGTAGGAAACGCGGATCGTTCTGCTGGATATCCATATGCTGATAGATATAGCGACACCTTGGCGGATGTGGCTTATGAATATTGGAAGACGGATCTACGGCCGGATATGGTGAACAACGTCCCGACAAGCTCGGCTAATTCGGCCAACTGGCAACATATGGTCACTTTTGGTATCTCCATCGGTCTCAAGGGGACGCTTGACCCCAGCGGGCCCGTGCCTTCGGTATGGCCCGATCCAACAGATAAAGAGGATGCTGAGCGCATCGACGATCTGTGGCATGCGGCGGTCAATGGCCGTGGCCAGTTTGTGGTGGCCAGTGATACGGATAAGTTCGCGGAAGCGCTCAGTAGCGCTTTGAAGGCAATCGATAGTCGTAACGCTTCAGGTTCCAATATCGCATCGAGCTCCACCAGCACGGAAACGACCACCTTGACGTTTTCCGCCGCCTTCACTTCGTCCACTTGGGTGGGGGATCTCAGTGCGAGTCCTTTCAATGCGGGACTGACCGGCGTGTCGTCGAGTGCGAAATGGAAGCTTTCGGAGACCTTCGGCCCTACTGGGGTTAATAAGGACTTCGTCAACCGTACCGTGTTGACCACCAGCCAGGCTGGAAAGCCTGTCGTATTCGACACCTTGATGCCTGACGCCAGTTTGCTCAGGGACGCGGAAGAAACCACGACTGGGACTACGACTAAGACTGTGGTCAAGGTTACGGAAGCCGATAATATCCCCTATCTTAGAGGCGATAGCTCAAAAGAGCAGCCCATCGGCTCGCTGAGAAAGCGGACGTACCCGCTTGGCGATATCGTCAACTCGTCACCGGTATATTCCGCGGATTCCGATACCGTTTACGTTGGCGCCAACGATGGCATGCTGCATGCTGTCGACAGTTCGAACGGCAGAATCCTTTTTTCGTACGTACCCAAGGGGCTGGATTTCAAAAGCATGGCGAGCTTGAGTTCGCCCACTTATTCGCATCGTTACTTTGTCGATGGTCAGATGGATGTGATAAGCAAGTCCGATCAGGGATATAACAAAAATATTCTGGTTGCCGCCTTGGGGCGCGGTGGGCGCGGTGTGTTTGCACTGGATGTCACCAGTCCTAAAACAATGGCTGTCAGTAATGTTTTGTGGGACCAAACTTTCCAGACCCCGAAAGCGCCGGCAACCGACCCGGATGGGGACATGGGATATGTCCTGGGTAATGTGCGAATCCGTAAAGGCAATGGCGGAAAGACCTATGCCCTGGTGCCGAATGGTATTGATAGCCCGAACGGCTCGGCGGTGTTGTATGTCTATGAGCTTGGTTCTGCGGGGCGGATTACCCAAACTACGAAGCTGAAGGTGACTTCGACGGGGACTAATGGCCTCATGTCGTTGGGCATGGCGGATCTCAACGGGGACGGTACCGTTGATACCGTTTATGGCGGGGATTTGCAGGGCAATATCTGGCGCTGGGACTTTAGTGGAGCCAACCTGCCGACAAGCGCTGTCAAGCTGTTCACGACACTGACCGGGCAGCCGATTACGGGAGGGATCGGTGTTGGCCGTGATTCCAGCGGTAATATTTCCGTGGGTTTTGGCACTGGCCGCTTCATTTCCGACAGCGACGTGCCTGGTGCTACTGGCTATACGGTAAAAAATCAGAGCATTTATGGAATCATCGACAAGGGCACGGCGGTCAGTGGTCGCGACGATTTGCAGAAACGTACTATTCCCTATTCAGGCACTGGTGCGTCGGGTGAGCCTTTGCGTGGTTTCGAGAACTATTCGCCACTTCCCCTTGGCAAGATGGGGTGGTATATCGATCTTGACGATCCGGAAAGAGTGATTTCCGCGCCGACAATCTATGGTTCCGCAATGTTCTTGACCTCGGTTATCCCAGGTAAGAGTGCGGGTGGTTGTGAAAGCCATGCGGGTAGTGGTTTCAAAAATGCCATTGATTTGTTTACGGGGACAAGTCCATCCACTGGCAGTTTCTTCACATTGCCCGGGACCGTTTCCGATGCAAAAGGTCGCAATGGGTCGATTGGTTCTGTCGGTGTTGTCGGCGGAATGCCGACCGAAATCAACGTCACAAGCTCGCTTGTCACGGTGGGCACGGGTGCCGGCCTGGGAACGTCGAGTACAGGGATCAATCCACTTTCGGGTGGCGTGCCAAGCCGTGTGAATTGGCGTGAAGTCGTGCCACAGTAATCTTGCAAGGTATTCGAATGTTGTGATTGATCCCGAGGGTTTGTTTTCTGTCTGTCTGCCATAGCTTGCTTGCCATCATGTATTTTTGAACTACGCCAGGCCGTGATTGAACCAAGGCGGACCGAGACATTTCGCAAGTGGCGCATGAAGCTCAAGGATGAGCGGGCCCGCGCCGCGATTGTTTTGCAGCCTGATCCGGTTGGCCTACGGCCATGCTGGTGATGTGGAGCCAGTTGGACAGAGAGTCAGCGAAGTGTGCATTCACTACAGTCCAGGCCATTGGGTGTACTTTCAACGGCGTGGCGACACGATCATCGTCTTGCCATTTGGTGGCGATAAAAGCACGTAGGCGAAGGACATCACGACTGCCAAACGCTTTGTTGAGGAATGGAGCGAACGACCATGACCGAGAAACTGACTACCTGCGATCCGGCCGAAGACTTGACCCCTGGCCAGGCGATTGCTGACTCCATGGCCGGGGCGTTCGAGACGGATGACTCCGGTTTCATCACCCGCGCCAAGGACTTGACGCAGTCTGGCCAGGCGATTGCTGACTTTATGGCCGGGGTGTTCGAGACGAATGACTCCGGTTTCATCACCCGGGCCTTGGGCGTCGTCACCCGCGCCAAGGGCATGACGAGGATCGCCCACGAAACCGGGCTTTCCCAGGAGCAGCTTTGCAGCTCTTTCAATGAGGACGGCAATCCGACACTGCGCACCATGCGCGTCGTCATGAAGGCGCTTGGAATCGAACTGACAGCCAAGACGGCCGCCACCCACTGACTGGAACGTGCCAAGGAGGGGCGCCGCACTGTCAGATCAATTACAGAATCCGAATATCCTTTTAAAAATGGAACTCAAATGAACCGGTACATCAAAGGCTTTACATTGATCGAACTGATGATCGTGGTAGCGGTCATCGCGATTCTTGCGGCGATTGCTTATCCGTCCTACACGCAGCACGTCCTCAAGACGCGGCGGGCGGCGGGGGCGGCTTGCATGATGGAGCGGGTGCAGTTCATGGAGCGTTACTACACGACGAATATGACGTATGTGGGGGCGGAAGCGGCCTGGCCATCGAGCACCTGCGAGACGGAGACGGCCGCGCACTATACATATTCAGCGCCTGCTAAAACCACGACTGCGACTACCTTCATCGTTCAAGCTAAACCTAAGGGCGCTCAGTCGAAGGACACGCAATGCGGAACGTTGGGGATGAACGAAAGAGGACTGAAAACGGTGAGTGGTTCGAAGAGCGCCACCCCGAACCAATGCTTCTGAGCTGAAGGGGCGAATGTCGGCTGCCGGTGGAGCGAGCAGCCAGCGCGTATCGTGCGGGCCGCCATATTGATCCCGGCGAGCAAGGGGTAGGGATACCCGATGGGCATGCCATCGCTTTGCGATGATGGTCGTGCCGGGGTGGCTTGTGGGTGTCCGGCGCGGGCTTTTACCCGGCTTATGTGCGCTGGTGGATATTTTCAAACGCGGCGGGCGTGGGCCGTGACTCGCGATCAGTAATGCTGCTCCACCACCAGCACTTCGCTGCGGTCAGTCACCAATTCCTCGCGCAACTGTTCTTCCATCGCCCGTCGGTGTGAATCGGCGGGTTTTTCGCGTGCGGCGAATTCCAATGCCGAGGCGCGATTCTTCCACGTCTGGGTGACGCGAAAGCTCCATTGGTCTTTGTTCGCGCTGAGCTGGGGTTGGGTCAGGCGCAACGATGACAGGCGGCCGGATGCTAATTCGGCTTGCAGCGTTGGTAGCCGGGTTTTCTTGAACAAGGCGATGAACTGGCCGTTGCGGCCAGGCTTGATCCAATAAGTCTGCTCGACCACGAACGGAATTTCCGCCACGGTTTGCGCGAAGGGCGTGGCTGGAATGGCGAGCGCGGGCAGCGCCAGCGCGAGGCATGGGAGGAGTCGTTTCATTGGCCTGCTTGTGGGGAGTGGGCGTCAACTGCCGGTGGCGCGCAGGGTCTCCTGTGGCCAGCGCTCAAGCACTGCGGCGTGAATGCCGGCGGCGTCCAGCCCGGCTTCGGCCAGCAGTTCTTCGCGGCTGGCGTGGTGCTGGAAGGCGTTGGGCAGGCCGAGGTGCAGGATTGGCAGGGAGATGCCTTCGGTGGCCAGCAATTCGGCCACCCCGGCGCCGGCGCCGCCGGCGACCACGTTGTCTTCTAGGGTGACGAAGCCTTCGTGCGTGCCTGCCAGTTCCAGGATCAATGCACGGTCGAGTGGCTTGACGAAGCGCATGTCGACGACGGTGAAATCGAGTTTTTCGCCAACCGTTCGCGCCGCCGCGACAATGGCGCCGAAGGCGAGCAGGGCGATGCGTTGGCCTTGCCGTTTCACTTCCGCCTTGCCGACCGCGATCGCGTCGAGCGACGTGCCGGCGGCGATGCCGGTCCCAGTACCGCGTGGGTAGCGCACCGCCGTCGGACCTTCGTGCTTGAAGCCGGTGGACAGCATCCTGCGGCACTCGGCTTCGTCGCTCGGCGCCATCAGCATCATGTTCGGCACGCAGCGCAGGTAGCTGAGATCGAGGTTGCCGGCATGGGTCGCGCCATCGGGCCCGACCACGCCGCCACGGTCGATGGCGAACAGCACGTCCAGATTCTGGATGGCGACGTCGTGTACCAATTGGTCGTAACCGCGTTGCAGGAAGGTGGAATAGATGGCGACGACGGGTTTGGCACCCTCGCAGGCCATGCCGGCGGCCAGCGTCACCGCATGTTGCTCGGCGATGGCGACATCGAAATAGCGCTCGGGATATTCCTTGCTGAAACGCACCAGCCCCGAGCCTTCGCGCATTGCCGGGGTGATGGCAAGCAGCCTGGGGTCGGCGGCGGCCATATCGCACAACCAGTCGCCGAAGACATCGGTATAGGTCGGTTTTTTCGCCGTGCCGGGTGCGGAGACCATGCCGAGTTCGGGGTCGAACGGCGACACGGCGTGATAGCCGATCTGGTCGGCCTCGGCGCGTTGGTAGCCCTTGCCCTTGGTGGTGATGACGTGCAGCAACTGCGGGCCTTTCAGGCCTTGCAGGGTCTTCAGTGTGGACACGAGCGTATCCATGTCGTGGCCGTCGATCGGGCCGGTGTAATGGAAGCCCATTTCCTCGAACAGGGTGGAGGGCACGAACATGCCTTTCCAGTGTTCTTCCCAGCGCTTGACGAAACGCGCGGGCTGGCCATCCTTGTCGCCAAGCAGCTTCTTGCCGCCTTCGCGCAGGGCGTTCAGCGTCTTGCTGCCGGTCATGCGCCCAAGCATGCGGGTGAGGCCGCCGACCGCTTCGCTGATCGACATGCGGTTGTCGTTGAGGATGACCAGGAGGTTCGGCTTCTCGTCCATGCCGCCGGCGTGGTTGAGCGCTTCGTAGGCCATGCCGGCGGTCATCGCGCCATCGCCGATGATGGCGACCACGCGACGTTCGTTGCCGGCGCGGGCGTTGGCGATCGCCATGCCGAGCGCGGCCGAGATGGAGGTGGACGAATGGCCGACGCCGAAGGGGTCGTATTCCGATTCCTCGCGCTTCGGAAAGGGCGCGACGCCGTCCCTCTGCTTGACGGTGTGGATGCGATCGCGGCGGCCGGTCAGGATTTTGTGTGGGTAGGCTTGATGACCGACATCCCAGACCAGGCGGTCGTTCGGCGTGTCGTAGAGGTAGTGAAGGGCGGTGGTCAGCTCGACCACGCCGAGGTTGGCGCCGAAGTGGCCGCCGGATTTGCCGGCGGATTCGATCAGATAGGCGCGTAGCTCGTCGGCGATGGCGGGAAGTTCGCTTTCGTCGAAGCGGCGCAGTTCGGCCGGGGAATCGATGCGCGACAGGCGCGGATAACGCGAGAAATCGATCATCCGGCTATTTTACGTCCGCCCAGATGCGCTTGCGTGTGGCGGAAGTGAAGGCGTCTTGCCGGCGCGTTGCGCCGGCCGGGCATCCTCGCGCCGTTCAAGCGAGATACCGATGGGGTTTTCTGGGCATCTGCGCGCGCAGGAATTCCATCTGGTCGGCGAGGATGTTGCGGTTGGAGAGGATCAGGTGTTCGATCCAGCTTGGACGATACGGCACCGCCAGCAAGGGCATCCCGGCTTGCTGCGGGGTGCGGTTGCCCTTGCGCGAGTTGCAGTGGTAGCAGGCGGTGACTACGTTCTCCCAGATGTCGCGTCCGCCCTTGGACACCGGCATCACGTGGTCGCGGGTCAGATGCTGGCGGGCCGGACGTTCGCCGCAATAGAGGCAGAGGTGGGCGTCGCGGGCAAATAGCGAGGTATTGGTAAGTGTCGGGGTCGGGGCCAGGTGGCGGCCCCGGGCATGGCCACGGGCGGCGATGATCGGATGCAGTTTGAGTGTGCTGCGTTCGCCGGTTAGCCGCGACATGCCGCCGTGCACGGTCAGGCAGGATTCGCCGAGCGTCCATGCCACCGCGTCGCGGGCGTACAGGCAGGCGGCCTGTTGCCAGCCGATCCAGTCGAGCGCGCGGCCGTTGGCATCCAGCGCCAGAAACCGAAAACCGGCGCGGCGGCCGGATATCGGGGAAACGACGGGAGCAACGCCCGGTCCGTGCCCGGAGCCGGTGTCGATCAGGCGTAGCGTGGCGCTATCGGTACCCATCGGAACCACAGGTTATACGTCTTTGTTGACGTTTTGTGTATCCCGTGGCGATACTGGGCGAGGCCCGGCATCCTGTGTCACGAGAAAGGGGAGGTCAGCCGAACGCGTCCGCGTCCAGCCCCATCAAGTTGCCGACGCCGCTGTCGATCGCCGCTTTGTGCGCCAGGGTGCGTGGCAAGAGGCGGGCGAAATAGAAGCGCGCAGTCTCGCGTTTGGCGTCCTTGAATGCCTGTGGGCGCGTGGAGGCGTCGGCCGCCGCTACCGCTTTCGCCCACCAGCAGGCCAGCGCGACGTAGCCGGAATAGAACAGGTAATCGCAGGCTGCGCCGCCTATCTCGTCGGGGTTGCTGCTCGCCATTTGGCCGATTTCCCGCGACAACGCCTGCCATTCGGCCAGTTTTTCTCCCAGCGCAGGCAGAAATTCGGCCAGAGCCGGATTACCGGCTTCCTGGGCGATGAAGGCTTGGGCGTCCTTCAGGAACACGCGAAGACCTTCGCCTTTGAGTTGCAACAGTTTGCGGCCGACCAGGTCCAGCGCCTGGATGCCGGTGGTGCCTTCATAAAGGGTGGTGATGCGGGCATCGCGGGCGAGCTGCTCCATGCCGTGTTCGGCGATGTAGCCGTGGCCGCCGAAGCATTGCAGCGCCAGCGAGGTGCATTCGTTGCCCCATTCGGTCAGGCAGGCTTTGACGATGGGGGTGAGGAAGCCGACCAGTGCGTCGGCCTCGGCGCGCGCGGCGGCGTCCTCGCCGTGCCCGGCGATGTCGACGTTGAGGAAGGCGTGGTAGCCGAGCAGGCGTCCGCCTTCGACCAGCGCTTTCTGTGTCAGCAGCATGCGGCGCACGTCGGGGTGGACGATGATCGGGTCGGCCGGTTTGTCCGGGTACTTCGGCCCGCTCAACGCCCGCATTTGCAGGCGCTCGCGGGTGTATCGCAGCGCGTTTTGATAGGCGCGATCGGCCAGCCCCAAGCCTTGCAGCCCGACGGCCAGGCGAGCGGTGTTCATCATGGTGAACATGGCCATCAGGCCCTTGTGCGGTTCGCCGACCAGCCAGCCTTCGGCGCCATCGAAGTTCATCACGCAGGTGGCTGAACCGTGGATGCCCATCTTGTGTTCGAGCGCGCCGCAGCGCACGGCATTGCGCTCGCCCATTGCGCCGTCTTTGCCCACCTTGAACTTGGGGACGACAAACAGCGAGATGCCACGGCTGCCCGCCGGGGCATCGGGCAACCTGGCGAGCACCAGATGCACGATGTTCTCCGCCATGTCGTGTTCGCCGGCGGTGATAAATATCTTGGTGCCGATAAGGGAATGGCTACCGTCGTCGTTTGGCGTCGCACGGGTGCGCAGTAGGCCGAGATCGCTGCCCGCCTGCGGCTCGGTCAGGCACATGGTGCCGGTCCAGCGGCCCTCGACAAGCGGCTTCAGGAAGATTTCCCGCTGCCATTCGGTGCCGTGGTGGAGCAGGGCTTCGGTGGCGCCGTGCGAGAGCAGGGGGAAATTGCCCCAGGCCAGATTGGCGGCATCGATCATTTCCTTGATGGCCGCGCCCAGCACGTGCGGCATGCCTTGGCCGCCGAATTCCGCCGGCGAGTTCAGCCCCGGCCAGCCGCCTTCCACGAACTGGGCGTAAGCCGCGGCGAAGCCTGCCGGCGTGGTGACGTTGCCGCTGTCCTTGTCGAAACCGCAACCTTGGTCGCCGATGGCGTTCAGGGGTGCCAGCACTTGCCCGGTGAAGCGCGCGCCTTCTTCCAGCACGGCATCGACCAGTTCGCGGTTGGTCTCGGGCTGGCCGATGCGGGGGAATACGGATTCGACTTTCAGTACGTCGAACAGGTCGAAGCGGATGTCATCGAGTGGGGCGCGATATTGGCTCATATATATGTCGTGGAGGTGGGCGGATATTCAGCGCAGCACGCCGGGTAGGCCGGGGGCCGGGTTCAGCGCGCTGCTGCGTTCGAGGCGGAAAGTGCGGAGGCTGCCGGAATCGGGCGTGGCGGCGATCTCGCCCTTCAGCGAATAGGCGACACCACGGCCACCGGCCAATGCGTCGGCGGCTTGCAGGCGGGCTTCGGCCGTGGGGGTCAGTTTGAACGTCACGACATCGGCCGATTCCGGGCCGATGTCCAGCGCCGGTGCGGCGGAGAGGTCGCCGGCCTTGGCACCGCCAAGGCTGAGCGCGAGATCGATCCGTCCGAACCGCATCGATACGTTGCTGTAGTTTTGCAAGCGCAGTTCCACCGACCAGTTGCCGCGCGCGTCGATGGTGAGTTGCTGGATGCTGGCGGCGGGCTCCGATACGCGGCGTCCGCCCGAGGTGGCGCAGGCCGCGAGGGCCACGATCAGGGCGAGCAGGGCGATAAGCCGCGATGGCTTCATCCGTCCGATTCCGTATGCGATGGTTGGGATAAAGGATAGCGCGAAGCGGCAGCCGACCGATGCGAACGTCCGCCAGACAAGCGCGGGCGTTCGCATCGCCTCGGGGCGGGATTACAGCAACCCTTCCGCCTTCAGCGCCGCTTGCACGCCGAGGTCGGCGGACATGCGCTGGTGGAAGGCCGAGAGATGCGGCAGGTCGTCGAGCGCGATCCCCAGCTTCTTCGCCCAGCCCATCGTCACGTACAGGTATGGGTCGGCGAAGCTGCGGAAGCCGGCCAGCCAGTCGCCGGTTTCGCCAAGACGCTGGTCAACCGTCTCGTAATGGCGGCGGACGCGTTTCCGCGCCAATGTCTTGACGGTTTCGTAATGCTCGCTGCCCTGCATGAACAGGCCGGGTGCGAACAGTGGCGTGAATGCCGGATGCAGGTCGGAATTGCAGAACGCCAGCCAGCGCGTGGCCTCCGCCCGCTGGCGCGGGCTGCCATCACCGGCCAGTCCGGCCTCGGGATAACTATCGGCGATGTAACCGAGGATCGCGGCGTTCTGAGTCAGCACGAAATCGCCATCGACCAATACAGGCACCGTGCCGGCTGGGTTGATTTCAAGAAATCCAGGCTCTTTGATCTCGGCTTGGCTGACGAGCTGCACTTCGAACGGCTGGCCGGTCCATTGCAGGGCGATGTGGTCGGCGGTCGAGCAGGCGCCGGGTTTGCTGTAGAGCTTCATGGGAACTCCTCGGGGCTTGGGGGAGTTCCATCTTGCCTTCGATATCGTTAGGAAACGATGTCGGATCCGCAACGCAGCGTTGCGTCGCGGGGAGTGATCAGCCGCGTTTGTTGCGCAATGCCTGTACCTTGAGAAAGGTATGGTCGCCGATGGTGGCGACCTGGTAGGCATTGCGCCAGCTTGGGCGGGCGATGTCATGGGCGAGGAAGTGGCTGGCACCGGGGACGATTTCCCTGCGCTGGCCCAGCGGCAGCGCCCAGTTCCGCTCGGCGTCGAGCGCGATGGTCACTGCCTGCGCCCATGCCTGGGTGTTGCTGAGGCGGGTCTGTGGCGAGACCAGCGTGGGTGCGAACTGTTTGCGCGCGGTGACTACTTGGCACATGGTGTCGCCCCACAGACCACTGTCCTCGCGGCGCAGCGCGACTTCGGCGACCGCTTGCTGGCCGCGTGCCGGCTGGTTGCGGGCTTCCAGGTACAGGGTGGCCGACAGGCACAGCGAGTCGCCGGCTTGCGGGGGCAGGATCGAAGCGAACCAGAGGATCCAGGCCAGTTTCATCGTCGTACTCCTTATTCGTTGCGTTGCGAGGGACGTTGGCAAATGCCGTCGAAACTGCAACCTGGCGTTGGGGGAGGGCGGCGGCGCGATCTGAGTGCGCAGCTAGGTGCCCAAGGTGGCCGACTCTCGCGTGATGGACGAGGGTCATGGCCACCGGGTGCCGCATGAAGCTGAATGGGCGGCGGAAAGTGGGCGCAAGTTAAGAGGAGAAAACTGAATTAAAACTGAATTCCATGGGGTGCATTTGGGTTGAAAATGTGCTTGGAGTATCGATCCAGCACCAGCCCAGGCGAGCTTTTCGAGTCGTGTGCGCTTGCCCGTGGCTGCCGGAGGGAAGGGGGATAAGTAAGCGTGTCGGGCGATATACATACGGCCCGCTGTACCCATTGCGCGTCAGTGTGGCGGCGGGGAGTCGTATGGGGAGCGGATGGGGGCGGTGTCAACCGAGCCTAAAGTTACGAGTTGCAGGCCACTTCTATATAGGGGCGGACATGGATTGACGCGCGCGCCCATGGATATCCAGAGCCATTAAATTGGCAAGAGGCGGAGGTGTTTGTTCATGTATTCATGATGCCCAGTGGGATAGTTTCAATCCCACCTGAACATTGAGTTTGTCAAGGGAACTGTTATGCTATTGTTAACACGGCTTTCACATGCGCGGACGTAGGCTTACCACCGTGCGGCGTGCATGCTTCATGCCGTCTCGAGCAAATGTATCCCGTCTCATCGGTATGCCGTTGTCGTTTTACCCATGTTGTTTGACCCTGAATCAAGGAGCTCGTGTATGAACAAGAAACTCCTCTGCGCCGCGCTGCTGTGCGGCATGGGTGTGGCGCATTCCGCCATTGCCCAGGAGTTCGATGATCGCTGGTACGTTTCCGCCTCCACCGGCGTCAACTTCCAGGACAAGGACCGCGCCACCGATGACGCCATCTTCGGCACGCTCGGTTTTGGTAAGTTCTGGTCCCCGAACTGGTCGGTTGATCTGGAGCTGAACTACCAGAATCCGGCCAAGACCGCCAACCCGAACCTGTGGTGGAGCCAGTACGGCGCCTCGGTCGATGCCCGTTACCACTTCCGCAATGCCGACCGTAACTGGTGGCCGTACATCAAGTTCGGCGTGGGCATGCAGCGTCACGAGGAAGAGTTCATCGGCGTCAACGGCGCCCCGGACATCAAGGGCAACTTCCCGGCCCAGCACAAGGACAACAATGCCGCCGCCAACCTTGGCGTTGGTCTGCAAGCCGACTTCGGCCGCGTCGACCTGCGTACCGAGATCGGCGCCCGCGTCGATTTCGACAAGGTCCAGGCTGGTCCGGCTTCCGCTTCCCGCCCGATCAATCTGGCTGGTCCTTACAAGAACCAGAGCCAGTTCGTCGACTTGCTGGCTTCGGTTGGCCTGACCGTGGCCCTTGGTCCGGAGCCGATGGCCCCGGTCGCCCCGCCGCCGCCGCCGCCGCCGGCTCAGACCTGCGCCGACATGGACAGCGATGGTGACGGTGTCAACGATTGCGACGACAAGTGCCCGAACACCCCGGCCGGTACCGCTGTTGGTCCGGACGGTTGCCCGGTGCCGCTGACGATCGACCTGAAGGGCGTCAACTTCGACTTCGACAAGTCGAACCTGCGTCCGGACGCCGTGGCCATCCTCAACGAGGCCATCGAGATCCTGAAGCGTTACCCGGAAATGCGCGTTGAAGTCGCCGGTCACACCGACCTGTGCGGTTCCGATGCCTACAACCAGTCCCTGTCCGAGCGCCGCGCCAAGGCGGTGTACAGCTACCTGACCAGCAACGGCATCGATGCCGGTCGTCTGGCTGGCCCGGTGGGTTATGGCGAAAGCCGTCCGCTCGAGAACACCCCGCAGACCTCCCCGGCCTGTCGCAATGAGCGCAACCGCCGCACCGAGCTTAACGTCCAGAACTGATCCGGATGTCAAGCGAGATCAAGGAAACCCGGCTTCGGCCGGGTTTCTTTTTGCGTGTTGAAGGGAAAGGGGGCGAAGAATTCCGATGTGGGTATGGATGATTCGCCGGGAAGGTTTGTCATGCCAGCGCGGATGGCTTAAATTCCCGCGTGTCCGGCGACTTCGGTTGCCGTTTCCCGAAACCCTGCCGGAGCCTGTCGATGTCCCGATTCCTGTTCGCTCTTCCCTTGATTTTCGTGGCTGGTTGGGCGCAAGCCAGTGCGCCGAATTGCGCCGGGGTGCCGCAAGTGCTGCCGACACCGCCTGGCATCGGTACGTCGGTATCGCCGGAATTGCAGGCCTCCACCACCGATCTCGGTGCGCCCAGTGGCGTGCTTTCGCAGTCTTACGATCAGGCGCTGTCGGTCGATCAGGTGCTGCTGCGGATGCGGATCGAAGCCTGCCGGGTGGCGACCGTTCTGCCCGCGCCAGGGCCAATCGATCCCAATGATCCGGCGGCCTACAAACCGAAGACCGAATTCGACAACACGCCGTGGCGTTTCGATATGAGTCAGGGCGGCAAGCGCATGACCGCCGACGAGTTCGATGCCTGGATGAAGGCGCGCGGTGTGCGTATCGCCACCGGTCGCCCGGCTGTTCGGCCAAGCGCGAGCGCACCCACGCCCGAGGCGGTGCAGCAGCCAGACACTGAAAACGAGAAGAAGTCCGACTGATTTCCGTATCGGGCCATGAAGCCCATCGTTTCCGGGCGGCGGCGGGTGGGACTGGCCCGTGTGCTTTCCAAGCGCGGGGTTTGTTCGCGTAGCCAGGCCGCGGCGATGGTGCGGGATGGACGTGTCGTGGTGCGCGGGCGGGTGGTGCGCGATCCCGAATCGCCCACCTTGGAAACCGAAGACGCGATCAGTATCGATGGCCAGCCGCTGGCGCCGCCTGTCGCGTGCTGGCTGATGCTCAACAAGCCGCGTGGCCTTCTGACCACCGTGTGCGACGAGCGTGGGCGCGATACCGTTTATCGCTGCTTCGAGGGGGCCGGCCTCGGTTGGATCGCGCCGGTGGGGCGGCTCGACAAGGCCAGCGAGGGGTTGCTGCTGTTTTCCAACGATCCCGAGTGGGCCGCCCGGATCACCGATCCCGAACGTGGGCCGGACAAGACCTATCATGTACAGGTTGCCGGGATTCCCGGCGCGGCCGAACTGCGGCGGATGCACGAGGGTATCGATGATGCCGGTGAATGCCTGCGGGTGGCGTCGGCCAGTCTGCTGAGGCGCGGCGATAGGAACGCTTGGCTGGAAATCGTGCTGGACGAAGGGCGCAACCGGCAGATTCGCCGTCTTCTGACGGGCTTGGATTTCGAGGTGTTGCGTCTGGTGCGGGTGGCAGTTGGCCCGCTCCGGCTTGGTGACTTGGGTAAGGGTGAATGGCGTGAGTTGGCGCACGACGAGGCGATGTCGTTGTTCGTCTGAGCCATCTCTCGGCCATCCTCGTTCGTCGTGCCAGGCCCGAAAATTTCACCGCTGTCCGGGCGATTTGCGCAGCACCCGAGGCATTGCAGCTACCGATGCCCTAGTTGGCGCCGTGGCGTGCGCGGATGCGCTCTGGCGATGCCAACAGCTATCCGCCGGTGGCTGGGATCCGGGCCGGGGTGGTTGGCCAACCGGGTCTTTGCGTCAATGCCAATCCACCTCGCCGCCATACCGGTGAACTGGGCATGGGCGTGCGTGACGATCACGCCGGTCGCGGCATCGGGTGCGCATTGCTGGCCGATGGCTGGCTGCCAATTGCAACGGATCGAATTGCAGCTCCATGCCGGCGACGCGGCTGCCATTGCGCTGTATTCGATGCATGTTTTCGTCGAGGTGGGCTGTCATCGCCGGTACGCGTGGCGAGATGGCGCCTGTGTCGATGCCGTCACGATGACGAGGTTCAATCCACCTTCCGAATAAATGAGGCGCGCTCGCTCACCCGCGCGAGATAGCGTGCCACCGTGCCATGCCCGGTTGGCGGCACGGCGCGTCAGATCACGCCGAGTTCCTTGCCGATACGGGTGAAGGCGTCGATGGCGCGGTCGAGGTGTTCGCGGGTGTGAGCCGCGCTCATCTGGGTGCGGATACGCGCCTGGCCCTTGGGCACCACCGGGAAAAAGAAGCCGATGGCGTAGATGCCTTCTTCCAGCAGGCGCTCGGCGAAGCGTTGAGCCAGCGGGGCGTCGTACAGCATGACCGGGCAGATGGGATGCACTCCCGGCTTGAGGTCGAACCCGCGCGCGGCCATTTCCGTGCGGAAATAGGCGGTGTTGTCGGCCAGCCGTTCGCGCGGCTCGCCGGCGGCATCGAGCATTCGGAACGCCTGGGTGCCAGCGGCCACCACATGCGGCGGCAGGGAGTTGGAAAAAAGGTATGGCCGCGAACGTTGACGCAGCAGTTCGATCACTTCCTTCTTCGCCGTGGTGAAGCCGCCCAGCGCGCCGCCCATCGCCTTGCCCAGCGTGCCGGTGAAGATGTCGATCTCTTCCATCACGCCCTTGACCTCGGCGCTACCCCGGCCGGTCTTGCCGATGAAGCCGGTGGCGTGGCACTCGTCGATGTGCACCAGTGCGCCGTATTGCCTGGCCAGTGCGGTGATCTCGTCGAGCGGGGCGATGAAGCCGTCCATCGAGAACACGCCGTCGGTGGTGATTATGATCGTGCGCGCGCCGTCGGCCTTGGCCTGTTGCAACTGCTTTTCCAGATCGGCCATGTCGCTGTTGGCGTAGCGGTAGCGGCGAGCTTTGCACAGGCGCACGCCGTCGATGATCGAGGCGTGGTTGAGGGCGTCGCTGATGATCGCGTCGTTCTCGTCCAGCAGCGGCTCGAACAGACCGCCGTTGGCGTCGAAGCAGGCGGCGTAGAGGATGGTGTCCTCGGTGCCGAAAAAGCGGGCGATGGTGGCTTCCAGTTCTTTATGCAGATCCTGCGTGCCGCAGATGAAGCGCACGCTGGCCATGCCGAAGCCGTGGGTATCCAGCGCATCCTTGGCGGCCCGGACGATGTCCGGATGATCGGCCAGGCCGAGGTAGTTGTTGGCGCAGAAGTTAAGCACCGTGCGACCGTCGGCCAGGGTGATCTCGGCCGATTGCGGGCTGGTGATGATGCGCTCGGCTTTGAACAGACCCTCGGCGCGGATTTCGTCGAGGGTGGTGGCGTAACGGTCGGTCAGGGACATGGGCGGGTCTCGAAAGGGGAAACGGTCATGGGAGGCGGGCGAAGCGCCCGGCGCGCCGGAAGTGCGTTCGAGCATTGCCGGCTAGAGGGTGCGGGTAGCGAACGCGTTCGCGCATGAATCCGGGCCGAGCGGGGATTCGGCCTGCCCAGGGAGCGGCCGCAACAGGCCCGGATGGCGCCGGCCCGGCGCTGTCGTGGTGGGGACGGATGGTATGCCGCGGCCCGCGGGTTTCGTTCACAAGTCGTTCGTGGCTCATGCCATTGATGTCCCGGGCGCGATGTGGGGCGGGCTGAGGCATTGCCGGTCTTCGCTCAGTTCCAGCTCAACACCACCTTGCCCGATTTGCCGGATTCCATCAGTTCGAAACCCTTCTGGAATTCGTCGACCGGCAGTTGGTGGGTCAGCACCTTGCCGAGCGGAAAGCCCGACAGCAGCAGTTGGGTCATCTTGTACCAGGTCTCGTACATCCTGCGGCCGTAGATGCCTTGCAGGGTGAGGCCCTTGAAGATCACCTTGTCCCAGTCGATGCCGGTGCCGTTGGGCATGATGCCGAGCATGGCGATCTTGCCGCCGTGGTACATGCAGTCGAGCATGTCGCCGAAGGCGCGCGGGTTGCCGCTCATCTCCAACCCCACGTCGAAGCCTTCCATGTGCAGGTCGGCCATCACCGATTTCAGCGGTGTGCTGGCGACGTTGACCACCCGGGTCGCGCCCATGTCGGCGGCCAGTTTCAGGCGGTAGTCGTTGACGTCGGTCACTACCACGTTGCGCGCGCCGATGTGTTTGCAGATGCCGGCGGCGATCACGCCGATCGGACCGGCGCCGGTGATCAGCACGTCCTCGCCGACCACGTCGAACTCCAGCGCGCAGTGGGCGGCGTTGCCATAAGGGTCGAAGAAGGCGGCCAGTTCGCTCGGCACCTGGTCGGGGATCGGCCAGAGGTTGCTGGCCGGCATGACGACGTATTCGGCGAAGGCGCCATCGCGGTTGACGCCGATGCCGATGGTGTTGGGGCACAGGTGCTGCTTGCCGGCGCGGCAGTTGCGGCAGTGGCCGCAGACGATGTGGCCCTCGGCGCTGATGCGTTGGCCAACCTGGTAGCCGGACACGCCCGGACCCAGTGCGGCGATGCGCCCGACGAACTCGTGGCCGATCACCAATCCCGGCTTGATGGTGCGCCGGCTCCATTCGTCCCACAGGTAGATGTGCAGGTCTGTGCCGCAGATCGCGGTCTTTTCCAGCTTGATCAGCACTTCGTTGGGGCCGGGCGTCGGCACCGGCACCTGTTCCATCCAGATGCCCTTGGCCGCCTCGCGCTTCACCAGCGCCTTCATCGTCTGCGTCATGTCCAACCCGTTGTGCGTGCAATCGGCGCATTCTACTTCGGCCCCGTGCGGGCTCCATGCGGTATCGATTGGGTGAGCCGGCATGTCTGGGGTCTAATAGCGGGCTGGAAAATCGAAGGAGTCGGCGCGATGCGGAAAACGATATTGGCGATGGCGGGCGGCCTGGCGTTGGCCGCGATGGCGGGCGGCCCGGCCCGCGCCGACGAGGGCATGTGGCTGCCGATGCAACTGCCCTCGATCGCCGGGGAGGTGAGGCGCGCCGGCTTCCAGGGCGACCCGGCGCAACTGGCCGACGTGACCCGACCGCCGCTGGCCGCGGTGGTGAAGGTGGGGGGGGCGACCGGCGCCTTCGTCTCGGACAAGGGGCTGATCGTCACCAACCACCATGTCGCCTTCGGCGTGATTCAGTACAACAGCTCGAAGGCGCGCGATCTGATCGATCAGGGTTTCGTCGCCCCCGACATGGCCGGCGAGCTGCCGGCCAACCCGGATTTCCGCGTGCTGGTCACTACCGGTTTCGACAACATCACCGACCGTATCCTCAAGGACGCGCGCGGCAAGAGCGGGCGGGCGTATTTCGATGCGGTGGAGGCCGCCAGCAAGGCCGAAGTCAGGGCCTGCGAGGCCGAGCCCGGCTATCGTTGCAGTGTGGTCAACATGTACTATGGCACCGATTTCTACCGGGTCAGGCAGCTTGAGCTGAAGGACATCCGCCTCGTCTACGCCCCGCCGAGGGACATCGGCAACTACGGCGACGAGATCGACAACTTCATGTGGCCGCGCCACAGCGGCGATTTCACCTTCCTGCGCGCCTACGTCGGCAAGGACGGCAAGCCGGCGGCCCACAGCCGGGACAACGTGCCCTACGTGCCGCCGGCGCACCTGCGGGTGAGCACCGCCGCGCTCAAGGCCGGCGATTACGCCATGCTGGCCGGCTATCCCGGTATCACGTTCCGCCACCGCAGCGCGGCCGAGTTCGCCCAGCAGGTCGAATGGCAATTGCCTTCGCGCATCGAACTGTATGGCAGCCTGTTGAAGGAGATTGCCCGGGCCGCGCCGGAAGGCAGCGATGCGGCGGTGAAATACGCCTCGCAGGCGCAATCGTTCAAGAACACGTTGAAGCGCGCGCAAGGCGAGCTCGAGGGCTTGAAGCGCAGCGATGCGGTGCGCGCGCGCCGCGAGGACGAGGCGGCGATGCTGGACTGGCTCGGCCGGCAGCCGAACGCTAAGGCGACCCAGGCCGATATCGCCCGCGTGCGGCGGTTGCTGGACGAGACGGCCGCTACCCGCGAGCGCGACCAGTTGTTCTCGGCGATGCGCGGCGTGACCCAGCTCCTGCGTTCGGCGATCAGTCTGCAACGGCTGGGGATCGAACGCGGCAAGCCCGATGCCCAGCGCGAATCCGGCTACCAGCGGCGCGACGAGGCGCTGATCGAAGGCCAGCTCAAGCAGGTGCAGCGCCGTTACGCGCCGGAGGTGGAGAAGGCGATCCTGGCCGACTTGTTGCGCCGCTATTACGCCTTGCCTGAAGATCAGCGCATCGTCGAGCTGGATGCGGTATTCGGTGCCGATGCGGCGGCCAGCGTCGAGGCGCTGGATGCGCTTTACGCCGGGACGAAACTGGGCGAGGAAGCCGAGCGCCTGCGCTGGCTGCGGGCCGATGCGAAGGTGGCGCGCTCGGACGATCCACTGTTGAAAGCCGCCGCCGCCCTGATGCCGGCCATCCTGCGCATCGACAACGCGGCCAAGACCCGCGACGGCGAATTGCTGCGGCTGCGTCCGGCCTACATGCGCGCCCTGATCGGCCACCGCAAGAGTCAGGGCCGCGCGGTGTACCCGGATGCCAATTCCACCTTGCGCGTCAGCTACGGCAAGGTGGAGGGCATGCGTCCGCGCGATGGCGTGGATTACACCCCGCTGACCACCGTGGGCGGCATCCTCGAAAAGCATACCGGCCGCGACCCGTTCGATGCGCCGGAGGCGCTGCGCGAGGCGATCGTCCGCGGTGATTTCGGCAACACCGCCGATCCAGCGCTGGGCACGCAGACGGTCAATTTCCTGACCAATCTCGACACCACCGGCGGCAATTCCGGCTCGCCGGTGATGGACGCGCAAGGCAGGCTGATCGGCATCAATTTCGACAGCAACTGGGAATCGGTCAGCGCCAGTTGGATGTTCGACCCGCGTTACAAACGCGCGGTGCACGTCGATGCCCGCTACATGCGCTGGCTGATGGACAAGGTGTATCCCGCGCATTGGCTGCTGGACGAAATGAAGCTGCCGAAATCGGCCCGTTGACCCCCGAAGGGCGGGGGCTGGCGCGGCGGCCCGCCCATGACCATCGTCACGTCCCGGTATCGCCGGTACTGACTAGACTCGAACGAATCGACACGAGGAACACAGCAATGCGCATCACAGCACTGGCCGCGGCGGTCGCCGTGGCGACCATCGGGCTTTCCACCGCGGCGCGCGCCGGCGAAGGCATGTGGGTACCGCAGCAGTTGCCGGAGATCGCCGGGCCGCTGAAGAAGGCCGGGCTGAAGCTCGACCCCCGGCAACTCGCCAACCTGACCGGCGATCCGCTGGGTGCGGTGGTGTCGCTGGGTGGCTGCACTGCCAGTTTCGTTTCGCCAAAGGGCCTGGTGGCGACCAACCATCACTGCGCCTACGGCGCCATCCAGCTCAACTCCACCCCCGAGCGCAACCTGATTCGCGATGGTTTCAACGCGGCCCGCTTCGCCGATGAAGTCTCCGCCGGCCCGAACGCGCGCATCTTCGTCCTGGACCGGATCACCGACGTCACCGGACAGGTCAAGGCCGCGCTCGCCGCCGCGCCCGGCCCGGTCGAACGCGCCCGGGCGCTGGAAGACCTGGAAAAGAAGCTGGTCTCGGCCTGCGAATCCGAGGACGGCTTCCGTTGCCGCCTGTACAGCTTCTTCGATGGCAATGCCTACCGTCTGTTCAGGAACATGGAAATCAAGGACGTGCGCCTGGTCTATGCGCCGCCCGCCTCGATCGGCAACTACGGCGGCGAGATCGACAACTGGATGTGGCCGCGCCACACCGGTGATTTTTCCTTTTATCGCGCTTACGTCGGCAAGGATGGCAAGCCGGCCGCCCACAGCCCCGACAACGTGCCCTACCAGCCGAGGCACTGGCTGAAGATCGCCGACAAGCCGCTCGGCGTCGGCGATTTCGTCATGGTGGCCGGCTACCCGGGCCGCACCAATCGCTATGCGCTGGCCGACGAGTTCGACAACACGGCCGACTGGGCCTATCCGACCATTTCCGCGCACTACAAGAAGCTGGTGGCGATGGTGATCGAGGCCGGCAAGAAGAATCCGGACATCGAAGTGAAGTACGCCAGCACGATTCGCGGCTGGGAAAACGTGATGAAGAACTACGATGGCCAGCTTGAAGGCTTCAAGCGCATCGATGCGGCCGGCACCAAGCACAAGGAGGAGGCCGCCGTGCTCGGCTGGCTGCGCGGCCAGGACGACAAGGGCCAGGCCGCGCTGGCCGCTCACGCCGAGCTGGTGAAGTTGAACGAACAGGCCCGCGCCACCCGCGAGCGTGATCTGGTGATGCGCCAGTCCGGCGGGGCGCTGGGCAATACCGCCGTCTCCCTGTACCGCCTGGCGATCGAGCGCGCTAAGCCGGATGCCCAGCGCGAGAGCGGCTACCAGGAACGCGACCTGCCGGGTATCGAGGGCAGCCTGAAGCAGATGGAGCGCCGTTTCGAACTGTCGATGGATCGGCGGTTGCAGCGTTACTGGCTGCTTGAATACCTCAAACTGCCGGCCGGCCAGCGCGTCGAGGCCATCGACAAATGGCTGGGCGGCAACGACGAGGCCGCCGTGGATCGCGCGCTCGATCGCATGGGGCGCAGCTTGCTGCGCATGTCCGGCGAACGCATGAAGTGGTTCAAGGCCACGCGCGCCGAGTTCGAGAAAAGCCGGGACCCGGCAATCCAGTACGCGGTGGCGGTGATGCCGACCCTGATGAAGCTGGAGGAGGAAAGCAAGACACGCACCGGCGAGATTCTGCTCGCGCGTCCGGTCTACATGCAGGCGGTGATGGACTACCGCAAATCGCGCGGCTCGTTCATCTACCCCGATGCGAACTCCTCGCTGCGCATCACCTTCGGCAACGTCACCGGCTACACCAAGCTCGACGGCAGCCAGCAGGCGCCGTTCACCCGGCTGGAGCAGGTCGCGGCCAAGGCCACCGGCCAGGCTCCGTTCGACGCCCCCCGGTCGCTGCTCGACGCGATCGGCGCCAAGCGTTACGGCGGTTACGAGGACAAGCGCCTCGGTACCGTGCCGGTCAATTTCCTTTCCAACCTGGATATCACCGGCGGCAACTCCGGCTCGCCAGTGCTGGATGGCCACGGCAAGCTGGTTGGCCTGGCGTTCGACGGCAACTGGGAATCGGTCAGCTCCAACTGGGTGTTCGATCCGAAGATGACCCGCATGATTTCGGTCGATCAGCGTTACATGCGCTGGATCATGCAGGAGGTCTATCCGGCGCCGAACCTGCTGGAGGAGATGGGCGTACCGGCGAAGAAGTAAGGCCCTCGCCCCAGGCACGGCGGCCGCGGAAAAAACCCAGAGGGTGGCGCACAGCGATGTGCGCCGCTTCCGCATAGGCCGGAAGCCGAGCCGGGAATTACCATGCGTTTCAAGGCGGCTGGCCGTGGCTTTGGATTCGCCCTCGTCTTTTCTTTAGGCAGGTGAAGAAAGGCAACCTGCCCGACCCGGGGCGAGGCGGGCGCAAGCGCCCGATCATGCCCTGCCAATGAAAACAGTCTTGCCGATTTCGCCACTCACAACACAGGAGCTCACCCCATGCGCATTCTTCTCGCCCGTCATGGCGAAACCCCTTGGAATGCCGAAGGCCGCTATCAGGGGCAGGTCGATATCCCGCTTTCGCCGGTCGGCGAGGCCCAGGCGCGCGCGCTGGGCGAACGCCTGGAGGGGCTGCGCATCGACCGTGCCGTGGCCTCGCCGCTGGGCCGCGCCCGCCGTACCGCCGAACTGGCGCTGGGCGAAACGCGCGCGGCGTTACTCACCTTCGATGACGGCCTGCTGGAAATCGCCCATGGCGAATGGGAGGGGTTGCTGGCCGGTGAGATCCAGCAACGCGATCCCGAACTGATGCGTGCCTGGCGCGCGGCGCCAGAAAGCCTGCAAATGCCCGGTGGCGAATCGTTGCGGCAGGTGCTCGAACGCGCCTGGCCGGCCTTCGAGCGCGCCTGCGCGGGGTTGGGCGAAGGCGACACGTTGCTGATCGTCGCCCACGATGCAGTCAATCGCGTCCTGCTTTGCCGCATCCTCGGCATGCCGCTGGGTCACCTCTGGCGGTTCCGCCAAGCGCCGACCACCCTCAACCTGCTGGAAGGTCGCGATGCCGAACATCTGGAAGTCGTGCGGTTGAACGACAGCAGCCACCATACCGCGCTGTTTGGCGAGGCGGTGCATCGCGCGCTTTGAGCGGCGGCCCGCGCGGGCAGGCCCGACTCTACAATTCGCCGATGGAAAACACACTTGCCGACTGGCTTGCCCGGCTGGAAAAACAGCACCCGGTCGCCATCGAACTTGGCCTTGCGCGCGTGCGCGAAGTGGCCGGGCGGATGCGGCTGGCGAAGCCGGCGCGGCAGGTCGTCAGCGTGGCCGGCACCAACGGCAAAGGCTCGACAGTGGCCTTCATCGAGGCCATCGCCCGCGCCGCTGGCTGGCGGGTCGGCAGCTACACCTCGCCGCACCTGCTGCGCTACAACGAGCGTGTGCGCATCGATGGCCGCGAGGCGACGGATGCCGAACTGGTGGCGGCCTTCGAGGCGGTCGAAGCGGCGCGCGGCGATGTTTCCCTGACCTATTTCGAGGCCGGCACGCTGGCGGCGCTATGGCTGTTCGCGCATGTGGCGCTGGATCTCGCCATCCTGGAGGTCGGTCTGGGCGGCAGGCTTGACGCGGTGAACATCATCGATGCCGATTGCGCGGTCATCACCACCGTCGATCTCGATCACCAGGACTGGCTGGGCGAGGACATCGAAACCATCGGTTTCGAGAAAGCCGGCATCGCGCGGGCGTGGAAGCCGTTGGTGCTGGGCGACGACGATCCGCCCGCCAGCGTGTTGCGCCATGCCTATGCCCTGGGGGCGTCGAGCTGGCGCATCGCCAGCGATTTCTTCGCCGAGCCCATCGACGACGGGCACTGGCGCTGGCGTGAAGTCGGCGCCGGGATGATCTTACCGATGCCGGCCCTGGCCGCGCCGGTGCAACTTCGCAATGCCGCTTGCGCGATCGCCGCCCTGCGCGCGATCGGCTTCGATGCCGGGGAGGCGACATGGGCCCGGGGCATCGCCGAGGCGCGCATCGCCGCCCGCTTGCAGGCATTCGATGTTGAAGGCGTGGAACTGCGGGTGGACGTGGGCCACAACCCGCAGGCCGCGCGCGCGCTGGCCGAAGCGCTGCGCGCATTGCCGCCGAAGCGCACGCTGGCGGTGTACGCCGCGCTGGGCGACAAGGATGCGGTGGGCGTGACCGAAGCGCTGCGCGCGGCGGTGGATGGCTGGATCATCGCCGGCAGCACGGCGGCCGGGCCACGCGGCGTTTCCGCCGGGGCGGTGGCCGGCGGGCTGCCGGCCGGCTTGCCGGTGCTCGCGGTGGCGGCGGATGTCGATGCCGGCATCGAGCACGCGCTGGCCGCGACCGAAAGTGGCCAGCGCGTGCTGGTATTCGGCGGTTTTCATGCCGCCGAATGCGTGCTGAAGCGTTTTGCCGGGAGCCGGGGCGCAAAAGCGAGCAGGCTATAATCGCCGTCCCCTCGCCAACGCCGACGCCTCGATGGAACGTCCGTTGAAACAGCGCCTGATCGGCGCCGCCGTGCTCATCGCGCTCGCGGTGATTTTCCTCCCCATGCTGATCAAGAGTCCGGCGCCGGTGAGCGGCGCGGCCGATGTGCCGCTGGATGTGCCAGCCGCGCCGGAGGACGGGTTCGAGACCCGCGAGTTGCCTCTGGGCGCGCCGGGCGAAACCCCGGCCGGTGGGGTGGCCGGCATGCGCGACGCACCAAGGCCGGTGGCTTCTGGCGCGGTGATCGAACCGGAATCGCCCTCGACCACTTCCCCGGCGAGTCGCTCCGCGGCCGCCGCCGCCGGCGATTACGTGGTGCATTTCGGTAGCTACGCCAGCAGCGGCGATGCCGAGCGCATCGTGCAGGCGCTGGCCGGCCTGCAATTGAGCGCGCGCGCCGAGCCGACCACAGTGGCCGGCAAGGCCGCCTACCGGGTGCGGATCGGCCCCTACGCCAGCCGCGCCGATGCCGAGGCCGCACGGATCAAGGCGCTGACGCTGGGCAATAACGCTCGCGCCACCGTCATCGCCCTGGATGCCGCCCCGGCAACGACGCCGGCGCCAGCCGCCATCGCGCCGGCCACGGTCGCTTCCACCGTGACCACCACGCCGTTGCCGTCGGCCGCCGCGCCGAAGCCCGCCGCCGCGCCAGCCAAGCCGGTCGCGCAGCCCGCACAGAAGCCGGTTGGCATGGCCGCCGCGCCGAAGCCCGAAGCCAAACCGGCGCCGGCCGCCAAGCCCGCGCCCGCCCCCGCGCCGAAACCCGCGGCTTCCGCGACGGGGTTCGCGGTGCAGCTTGGCGCGTTCGCCAATGCCGCCGAGGCCGGCGCGCTGCGCGACAAGGCGCGCGCGGCCGGTCTCTCGGCCTTCACCGAGACGGTCAAGACCAGCGGTGGCACTTTGACTCGCGTGCGCGTCGGTCCGGTCGCCGATCGCGCCGATGCCGAGAAGTTGCGCGCGCAGGCGCAGGCCAAGCTGGGTATCGGCGGCATGGTCCGTCCGCATCCGTGATGCGTTGATCGCGCGTCTCTTCCTTTCATTCAATCGACCAGTTCCCCGGAGCGGAAACCATGTGCGGCATCGTTGGCATCGTCGGCCATAACGAGGTGGCGGCCCGTCTGTACGACGGCCTGAGCGTCCTCCAGCACCGGGGGCAGGATGCCGCCGGCATCGCCACCAGCAATGGCCGGCAACTGCGGGTGGAGAAGGGCAACGGCTTGGTCAGCGATGTCTTCGATGCCGGGATGATGTCGCTGCTCAAGGGCAATATCGGCATCGCCCATTGCCGCTATCCGACCGCCGGCAGCGAGGGCAGCGACGAGGCGCAGCCGTTCTACGTCAATTCGCCTTACGGTATCGCGCTGGCGCACAACGGCAACCTGATCAATACCGAGAAACTGCGCCGCGAGGTATTCGAGCAGGATCGGCGCAGCGTCAACACCCAAAGCGATTCGGAAGTGCTGCTCAACGTGTTCGCGCACGAACTGGCGCGGCAGGACACGCTCGATGCCGAGGCCGCGTTTCGCGCGGTCGAGGGTGTGATGCGCCGTGCCAAGGGGGGCTACGCGGTGCTGGCGATGGTGATGGGGTTGGGCCTGGTGGCCTTCCGCGACCCGAATGCGATCCGTCCGCTGGTGCTGGGCAGGCGCGCTACGCCGGAGGGCGAGGAATACGCGCTGGCCTCGGAATCGGTGGCGCTGGATCTGATCGGCTTTGAACGCGTGCGGGACGTGGCGCCGGGCGAGGCGATGGTGGTGAGTGTGGGGGGCGAGTTGCGCCACCGCCTCGTCGCCGGGCACGTCGAGCCGCGCCCGTGCGTGTTCGAATACGTTTATTTCGCCCGTCCCGATTCGATGATGGACAACATCTCGGTGCACAAGGCGCGCATGCGCATGGGCGTGGCGTTGGGCGAGAAGATTCAGCGCGAGCGGCCCGGGCACGACATCGACGTGGTGATCCCGATCCCCGACACCAGCCGCGACGCCGCGCTGGAAATCGCCAACGTGCTGGGCGTGAAGTACCGCGAGGGTTTCATCAAGAACCGTTACGTCGGCCGCACCTTCATCATGCCGGGGCAGGGCGAGCGGGCGAAATCGGTGCGTCGCAAGCTCAACCCCATCCCGCTGGAGTTCCGCAACCGTGTGGTTCTGCTGGTGGACGACTCCATCGTGCGCGGCACCACCAGCCAGCAGATCGTGCAGATGGCGCGCGAGGCGGGCGCGAAGAAGGTCTACCTGGCCTCGGCCGCGCCGCCGGTGCGTTATCCCAACATCTACGGCATCGACATGCCGACGCCGCAGGAACTCATCGCGCATGGGCGAAGCGTCGGGGAGATCGAAAAGCTGATCGGCTGCGACTGGCTGGTCTATCAAGACCTGGAAGACCTGGAGAGCGCGGTGGCCGGGCCCAAGCATCCGGGCATGAAGTTCGACACCTCCTGTTTTTCCGGCGAATACGTCACCGGCGTGGACGAAGGCTATTTCGAGGCGTTGCGGGCGCAGCGCTCGGACGAAGCCAAGGCGAAACGTCGGGCGTGAAGTCCAGGCCGCGAAGCATCGAGTCGGCGCGCCAGGGGATGCCGATGCCGGCTACGGGCCAGGTGACTGGTGTGGATGCCGCGAATTTCGATGGCCGGTGGATCGTCGCCCCCAACGCGGGCGGCCGGGCATCGCGGGGACGCCACTGTCCCGGGCGCTCGCGCCGGGCGATGCCACGGGAAATTTGCCAGGCCGCGCCGGCATGAACCTGTTCGTCGCCGCGGCCGATGTGCTCGCCACTGCCGGCATCGAAGCCAAGCCCGCCGCCGCCAGGGCGCTGGCGGCCGCCTTCGCCCGTGGCGAACTGGCGATTCCCGACGATGCGCCGCCGCCTGATCCCATCGGCATGCCGGGCCGTCCGCCACGGCCGCGGCTGGTGCATCCGCGCGAGTTGCCCAGGCGCGGCTTCGGCACGGTCGAGGGGCGCGCCGTCTTCATCCATGCCGTTGCGCATATCGAATTCAACGCCATCGACCTGGCCTGCGACGCCATCTACCGCTTCCGCGACATGCCGCGCGAGTATTACGCCGACTGGGCGTGGGTGGCCGACGACGAGGCCCGCCACTTCGCCATGCTGCGCGCCCGTTTGAACGCGCACGGCCACGATTACGGCGATTTCGATGCCCACAACGGCCTGTGGGAAATGGCCGTGAAGACCGCGCACGACGGACTGGCGCGGATGGCGCTGGTGCCGCGCGTGCTGGAGGCGCGCGGGCTGGACGTGACGCCAGGGATGATCGCCAAGCTGAAAAGCCTTGGCGATGCCGAGACCGCCGCCAGTCTCGATGTCATCCTGCGCGAGGAGGTGGCCCACGTCGCCGCCGGTTCGCGCTGGTACCGCTGGCATTGCGAGCGTGCGGGCGTCGAGCCGCGCGGGCGCTTCCGCGAATTGCTGTGCGAATACGCCGGCGGTGTGCTGCATGGGCCGTTCAATGTCGAAGCGCGTCTGTTGGCCGGCTTCGACGAGGACGAACTGGCGCTACTGGCGGCGCTGGACGGCGTCTGAACGCATTTCACGATACTGAACAACAAACGCAACCGTACCGAAACACAAACTGTTCAGGATGCGCGGTTTCCGCCGGGCGGCGAAGGGAAGTGGTCCGCCCGTCTCCATTACCGCAAGCAAGAGAGCCCGCCCCATGCTGAACAAGACGATTCTCGCCGCGTCGGTTGCACTGTGTCTGCACGCCATGCCGTCCTCCGCTCAAGTGATGGCCGATGCCCATGCCGCGACCGCCGCCGCCGATGGCGAGGCCGGCACCCTCGACCGCATTTCGGTGATCGGCACCGGCCAGACCCGGCAGGTGCAGATGGTCGGCCAGGCCGAACTGGCGCGTGAAGCCGCCGGCGCCAGCCCGCTGAAGGCCGTGGCCAAGCTGCCGGGCGTCAACTACCAGAGTTCCGACCCGTGGGGCAATTACGAATGGGGGGGCAAGCTCAACATCCGGGGGTTCTCGCAACAGCAGCTCGGCTTCACGCTCGACGGCGTGCCGCTGGGCGACATGAGCTATGGCAACCATAACGGCCTGCACATCAGCCGCGCGATCGTCAGCGAGAACATGGGCGCGGTCGAGCTTTCGCAGGGTAGCGGCGCGATCGACACCGCTTCCAGCGGCAACCTGGGCGGCACCCTGCGCTTCTTCAGCCAGAACCCCGAGGACAGCTTCGGCGTGCGCCTGAACCAGAGCATCGGCAGCAACAACATGCGGCGCACCTACGCGCGGCTGGATACCGGTCGCCAGGGCCTGTTCGCCGGCTACGTCAGCGCCGCCTTCCAGAATGCCGACAAGTGGAAGGGCTATGGCCCGCAGCGGCAGATGCAGGTCAACGGCAAGTTCGATCTCACCGGCGATGGCTGGAACGTGCGCGGCTATTTCGATACCTCGCGTCGCCGTGAGACCGATTACGCCGATCTTTCGCTGGAATCCGCCAAGCGCCTGGGCATGAAGTGGGACAACTACGCGCCGGACTGGCAGCGCGCGGTCGATGCCGCCAATGGCATCTATCGCGGCAAGGTGGTGAGCCTGGACGACGCCTACTACATCGCCCGGGGCGTGCGTGACGACGATCTGGCCTACGTCGCCGGCTCGTTCGATGCCAGCGACGCACTCACCTTCGACGCCACGCTCTACTACCACCGCAACGAAGGGCAGGGCCAGTGGGCCACGCCGTATGCGCCCTCCTCGGCGAGCGTGCCAATCTCGATGCGCACCACCGAATACGACATCGAACGCACCGGCTTCATGCCGAGCCTGACCTGGCGGATCGGCGATCATCGTCTTCAGGCGGGGATCTGGTGGGAGAAGAACACCCACGGCGTGCAGCGCAACTTCTACGCGCTCGATGGCGTGACGCCGCCGCACGCGCTGGATTTTCTCCACAACCCGGACGTGCGCGCGTTCCGCCAGCGCTTCGATACCGATACCTTCCAGTACTACCTGCTCGACCACATGGAGTTCATGGATGGCCGCTTGGCCATCGATGCCGGTTTCAAGGGCATGCGCGTGACCACCAATGGCAAGGCGTTGATCGGCACCAGCCGCGCGGGCGGCGAACTGGTGGCCCGCGACAATTTCATGCCGCAGGTCGGCGCGCGCTGGCGCTTCAATGAGCACGAGGAAATCTTCGGCTCGTATTCGGAAAACATGGCCGCCTACCGCACGGGCGTGAATGGGCCGCACTCGGCCTCGCAGGCCGCCTTCGATACCTTCAAGGACGCGATCCGCCCGGAAACCTCGCGCACGCTGGAAGCCGGCTTGCGCAGTTCGCGCGATATGTTCGATGCTTCCGTCGCGCTTTATCGCGTCGATTTCAAGAATCGTCTGCTGGCGATCGCGCGCTGCGTCGGCATCGCCGGCTGCCCCACCGGCTTCGCCAACGTCGGCGATGTGCGCACCACCGGCGCCGAACTGGTGTTCCAATTGAAGCCGATCAACGGGTTTGGCTGGTACAACTCGTTGTCGTTCAACAACTCGAAATACGCCTCGGACTACATGGATGGCGCGAACCTCGTGGCCATCGACGGCAAGCAGGCGGTGGACTCGCCCAAGCGCATGTTCGTGACCGAACTGACCTACGCCAACGGCGGCTTTAGCGCCAACATCGGCGGTAAGTTCACCGACCGCCGCTACCTGAGTTACCTCAACGACTCCTCGGTGGATGCGTTCTGGATGACCGATGCCGGCGTGGGCTACGAGTGGACGAGCCTGGCCTGGGCCAAGTCGCTCAAGCTGAAGTTCGACGTCACCAACCTGTTCGACAAGGAATACTTTGCCGGCATCGGTACCAATGGCTTCGTCGTCAGCGATCCGCAGGGCAAGAACTACACCCTGCACGCTGGCGCGCCGAGGCAGATGTTCCTGAGCGCGGAACTGAAATTCTGATGCGGAAAACGACGATGGCCGCGGCATCCCGCGGCCATCGGCTTATGGAGCGCGTGGCATGAATTTCCTGAAAACGTGGGTCTGCGGGCTCTTGCTGTTGCTGCCCGTGACCGCCCCGGCCTGGTTGCCGCCGCCCTCGGCGGATACCGAGATCGCGCGCATCGCCTTCGGCTCGTGCAGCAGGGAATCGCTGCCCCAGCCGGTCTGGAGCGCGGTGCTCGAACGCAGGCCGGACATGTTCGTTTTCCTGGGCGACAACATCTATGGCGATACCCGCGACATGCGGGTGCTGCGCCGCAAGTATCGCCAACTATCGGAAATCGAAGGGATCGAACGCTTACGTGCCAACGTGCCGGTGCTCGCCACCTGGGACGATCACGATTACGGCGAGGACGATGCCGGCGCCGATTACCCCATGAAGGAGGAAAGCCGGAAAATCTTCCTGGATTTCTGGGGGGAGCCGGCCGGTTCTCCGCGCCGCGCCCGTGATGGCGTTTACACGAGCCATGCCTTCGGCCCCGAAGGCCGCCGGGTGCAGGTCATCCTGCTCGACCTGCGTTACAACCGCACGCCGCTGCTGCACTCGCCGTTTCTGGAAAACGAATCGCACTATTCGCGTTGGGCCAGGCAGCGGGAACGACAGGGGTACGAAGTGCATGGCCCGTATGCGCGCAATCCCGATCCGGCCGCCACCATGCTTGGCGAAAGGCAGTGGCGGTGGTTCGAGCGGCAACTGCGCGAACCCGCCGACCTGCGCATCATCGGCTCCAGCTTGCAGGTGGTTTCGGATTTTCCTGGATGGGAAGCCTGGGCCAATTATCCGGCGGACCAGCAGCGGCTGTACGAGACGATCCGCAAAACCCGTGCGCGCGGCGTGGTGTTCCTGAGCGGGGACACGCATTTCGGCGAACTGTCGGTGCGCCGCCGCCATGTGCCGTACCCCATGTACGACCTCACCAGCAGCGGCCTAACCGAGGTCTGGCGCGTGCCGGTGCCCAACGCGTTGCGGGTGGATGGAAAATCCTTCCGGCAGGTCAATTTCGGCGAACTCGACATCGACTGGACGCGTCGCACGCTGACGATGCGCCTGCGCGACGTGAATGGCGGCGAATTGCTGGGAAGGACACTGGAGATCGATGCGCTCGCGGATGCGGCCTGGGGCCGGCCCTGACAATGCGGCATGACGAATTCCTAACTTTGGATGCGGTAGCGTCCGCGGCGTCATTCGTTTCCTGGAGTTGGAAATGCGCCACCCGATATCCGTCACCGCTTTGGCCCTGACGGCCACCTTCATCCTCGCGGCCTGCGACAAGCCGGGGGAAGCGCCCGCCGAAGTCGTCGCGCCGGTCGAGATTCCGGCGCCCGCGCCCGCCCCCGCCCCCGAAACCGCCGACGTGCCGCCGCCGGAGCCGATTCCGAACACTGACCCGGCGCTCGATGCCGGGGCCGATCAGGGCGTCGTCACCCACTTCAGGGCCAACGGCGTCTCGCCGGCCTGGCGCGCGGAGGTCGATGGCGACACGCTCAAGCTCGACGTGCCGGAGCATGCGCGCACCGAACCCGGCTTCACCACCGTCAAGGCCGAGCGTCAGGCTTATGCCAAGGGCGTCGAGTACAGCGGTAAGGACGGCGCCAACGCGTTCACCCTGACCATCGATGGCAAGACCCGTTGCGACGGGGCGGCAAACGAGAGCGGCGAGACCGATCGGGAATTCGTCGCCACCTTGCGCTATGGCAAGGCCACCTACCGTGGCTGCGCCGACCGCCTGTAAGGCGTTTTCCTGCGGGCTCGTGTCCGTGCTCGCGCTGGTGGCCTGCCAGCGCGAGGCGGCCGTCCCCGCGCCGCCGTCCGGACCTGCCGCCACCGGCCAGGATGCGCCGCCGCCATTGCGCGCCATCGGCACCGAGCCGTTCTGGCGCATCGACGCCGAAGGCTCGCGCCTGCGCTACGCCACGCCGGAAGACTCGCCGGGCCGCACCTTCGAGACTCGGCGCATCCGCGAGGGACGCGGCTGGCGCTGGCTGGGCGCGGGTGCGCATGGCGCGTTCGACCTCGTCATCCAGCCGGGCACATGCGGCGATGGCATGTCCGATCGTGTCTACGCTTACCGCGCCAGGCTGCTGGTCGATGGTCGGGCGCTGGGCGGTTGCGCCGACCGGCTGGAGAAGTTCGGGGGCGAATAGGGTATCGGTCCGTTGTTGGGCGAGGTCAGAGGGTGAGTAGCTCGTGGCCCCGGCGCGATACCCGCAACATCGAACCCCGTGCGTACCAATCGCCCAGCACGATGCGGGTGCGCCCACCTTCCTCGTGGATGGCCGGGCGATGAGTATGGCCGTGGATCATCCGCCGCAGCCCGTGGCGGGCGAAGGTGGCGTCCACCGTGGCCGGAGTGACGTCGGTGATGGTTTCCGCGCCGCCGGCGGCCTGCAATTCACCATAACGGGCCTTGCTGGCCGCCCGCGCCTGTTCGGCGAAGGCGAGCCGCGCGGACAGGGGTTGCGAGAGGAACCGCGCGCGCCAGCGCGGGTCGCGCGTCATTGCGCGGAATTGTTGGTAGGCGAGATCGTCGCTGCACAACTGATCTCCGTGGCCGATCAGCACCGGCTCGTCGTTGAGCACGATCACCGATGGATCGGGCAGCAGGCGCATCCCGCAGCGCGCCGCGTATTCGTGGCCGAGCAGGAAATCGCGATTGCCGTGGATGAAGAACACCGGCGTGCCGGCCCCCGATAGCGCCCGTAAGCCCTCGGCGACCAGCGTCCCGGTTTCACTCGGGTCGTCGTCGCCGACCCAGGCTTCGAACAAATCGCCCAGGACGTACAGCGCATCGGCGCCGGGCGCTTCCGCGCGCAGGAATTGCCGCAGCAGCGTGGTGGTTTCGGGGCGCGCGTCTTCCAGGTGCAGGTCGGAGATGAAGAGGGTCGTCATCGCGGCATGCCGGCTGGCCGGCTGGTCCTGAGGTTCATGGCGCGCTCTAGTATTCCAGGATGTGGTGAACTTCCGCGCCGAATTTATTCAGTTTTTCTTCGCCATTCAAATCTTTCAGTTGGATGAGGAAACTGAATTGAGTGACGGTGGCGCCTTGTTTCTCGACCAGCCTGGCGGCGGCTTCGGCGGTTCCCCCGGTGGCCAGCAAATCATCGTGAATCAGGACTCTCTGGCCCTTCTTCAGTTGGCCCTCGCGGGTTTCTATTTCCGCGCTTCCATATTCAAGCGCGTATTTTTCGGAAATGGTGGGTGGGGGAAGTTTTCCCTTTTTTCTGATCAGGATGAATGGAACTTCCAGCGCCACCGCGATGGCGACGCCGAAAAGATAGCCCCGGCTTTCGATGCCACAAACCGCGTCCACTTTTCCTTTGCTTAACGAAACCAGCTCCGCGATGACCGCCTGATAAAGTTCCGGGTCCAGGAGGATGGGGGAAATATCCCTGAACTGAATCCCGGGGATGGGGAAATCGGGGATGTTTTCAATGGTTTGTTCCAGTTTTCTGACGAGTTCTGCCGAGGTCATTCGTGTATTTGTCTTCGGTCGTGGGGTATGCCATGGAGGCGGGTTTCGGGGCGCTTGCCCGGGTTGCGTCTGGCCCTTCCGGGCGCGCTCGGGGACTTTCCGCTTCGCGGCGCTTGGCGCGTCGTGTTGCGCGGCAAGGATACTGGGTCGCCAACGGAATTCACAAGCCCTGGCGTCATGGGTTTTCCCGGCGCGGGTGGTCAAAAAGAGAAACTTTTATCGCTCGACGGCCGGGGCGTCGATTATGCGCAGGCGCCGGTCCGGCGATTTGAGAATGGCGGCGGTTCTGCTAGTAAACCGATAACGACATTCAATTCCGGCCGGCGTGTGTTGCGCGGGAGCACGCGCCCCGGCCCGGCGCGTCGGCCGGGCCGGATGCGTGGAAGGGGCGATGGCGGGGCGATGGTGGGAAATGGGCGTCCGGCCTTGCGGGAGCTTATTCGGGCAAGCGGCGCGGCTGCACTAGAATGGCGGCCTTTCCCCACATCGCACCGCACATGACCGTTCGCACCCGTTTCGCGCCTTCGCCCACCGGCTACCTGCACATCGGCGGCGCGCGCACCGCGCTGTATAGCTGGCTGGCGGCGCGGCGCGCGGGCGGGCGGTTCGTGCTGCGCATCGAGGATACCGACCGCGAACGCAGCACCCAGCCCGCCATCGATGCCATTCTCGACGCCATGGGCTGGCTTGGTCTCTCGTATGACGAAGGGCCGGTCTACCAGACCGACCGCCTCGACCGCTACAGGCAGATGGCCGAGCAACTGGTGGCCGAAGGCAAGGCTTACTACGCCTACGAGTCGCGCGAGGAACTCGACGCGATGCGCGATGCGGCGATGGCCGCCGGCGAGAAGCCGCGCTACCGTGGCCGCTACCGCGACGAAGACGCCGGCTGGCGCGATGACCCCAACCGGGTGATTCGGTTCCGCAATCCCGATGAAGGCAGCGTGGTGTTCGATGACCTGGTGAAGGGCCGCATCGAATGGCGGAACGCCGAGTTGGACGACCTGGTGATCTTCCGCCCGGACGGCTATGCCACCTACAACTTCGCGGTGGTGGTGGACGACATCGACATGGGCATGACCCATGTCGTCCGCGGCGACGACCACGTCAACAACACGCCGCGCCAGATCAACCTCTACCACGCGCTCGGCAAGACCCCGCCGCTGTTCGCGCACCTGCCGATGATTCTCGACGAGGCCGGCGCCAAGCTCAGCAAGCGTACCGGCGCGGCCGATGTGATGCAGTACCGCGATGCCGGCTATCTGCCGCATGCGCTGCTCAACTATCTGGCGCGGCTGGGTTGGTCGCATGGAGACCAGGAAATCTTCTCGATCGAGCAAATGATCGAGCTGTTCGACCTGAAGGATGTCAATGCCAAGGCATCGCGCCTGGATTCCGCCAAGCTCGGCTGGCTCAACCAGCAGTATCTGAAGAACGATGCGCCGGAAAGTGTGGCGAAGCATCTCGTCTGGCATCTCGAACAGCGCGGCTACGACCTGGCCCACGGCCCGGCGCCGGCCGATATCGTCATCGCCCTGCGCGATCGGGTGCAGACGCTGAAGGAGATGGCGGAGAAATCCGCGGTCTGGTTCGGCCCGCTGACCGAATACGACGATGCGGCCGTCGCCAAGCACCTCACCGAGGCCGCGCGCCTGCCGTTGCTCGATGCGCGCGAACGCTTCTCGGCGCTGGCCGACTGGCATGTCGAGGCGATCGGCGGGGCGCTCAAGGCTACCGCCGAAGCGCTCGGCATCGGCATGGGCAAGATCGCCCAGCCGATGCGGGTGGCGATCACCGGCACCCAGGTCAGCCCGGACATCTCGCACACGGTGTATTTGGCGGGCCGGGCGGAAGCATTGAAGCGGATCGAGGCGGCGGTCGAGAAAATCAGCTGACGCCCCGCAACCCGCGGCCGTCCTTTCGCCAGGAAATCAAGCGGCGTGAGCGATGGCTCGGCATGCCGGGGCCGGAGAGCGGGCATCCGGCCCCTTGAGTCGGCTTCGCCATGCCCGCATGATTCGGGCATGAGCCATCCACATACCTGTACCGATCCCGAACATCACGTCGACGATGCCGCCGGTTTCATCGCCGCGGTCGAGCGTGCCTGCGGCGAGCGCGGGCTGCGGTTGACGCCGATCCGGGCCCATGTGCTCAAGCTGATCGCCGAGGCCGGCCAGCCGATCAAAGCCTACGATCTGCTCGACCGGGTGAGGATGGGCGAAGGCCCCGGCGCCGCCGCGCCGCCCACGGTCTACCGCGCGCTGGATTTCCTGATGGCCAACGGCTTCGTCCACAAGCTGGAGTCGGTCAACGCCTTCGTCGCCTGTCATCATCCCAACGCGGCGCGGCACTCGGTGCCTTTCCTGATCTGTAGCCGCTGCCATTCGGCGGTGGAATTGGAGGACGAAGGTGTGGTTGCCGCGCTCGACGCGCGCGCCCGCTCGTTGGGCTTCCTGCCGCAGGCGCAGACACTGGAAGTACATGGCCTGTGCGCCAAATGCGCGGATTGAGCGCGGCTTTCCAGCGAAAAAAAGCGGGGAGCGGCATTCCGTCCGCCCCCGCCCAGGGGAAAAGCCGGCGCGGCCTGTTCGATCCGCGCCTCGTGCCCGTTAGAAGTAGAAGCGCACGCCGGCCACCACGCCACGGCCCGGTAGTGGCGCCAGGTCCTTCAGGAACGACGTGTGCGGACGCGCTTCTTCGTTCAACAGATTGCGGCCGTCGAGGAACAGTTCCCAACCGTTGCCGCTGGCGGTATCGCCGTGCCAGGCCAGGTGGGCGTTGACCAGCGTATAGCCCGGCGTCGTGGTTTCGCCGGCGGCCACGCGATCCTGCCTGAGGCTGCGGATGGCGCCAAGCGAAGCGCGCCACGCGGCGGCTTCCCAGCGTAGCTCGCCGCCGACGCGGGCCGGGGCGATCCGTGGCAGGTCGCCGCCGGCCAGCACGATGGCGCGGTGGTTGTGGGTGTGATCGCCGTGCAGCACGCGCACGCGGACTTCCTCGTCTGCGCCGCCCTTCAGCCGGCCGCGCACGCTGTCGCCGAAGAGGCGCAGGTCGAAGCGGCCCGGTGCTCCATCGAACAGCGTGAACACCGACTCGATCTCGAAACCGCTGAAACGGGCGTCGTGCTGCGTCCACAGGCGCACCGGCACACCGCCATCGGTCAGCGTTTGGCCGGGGCGGCGCACGCTCATCGGCGCGGTGGCGTGGATGTAGTCGCGGTATTCGGCGACGAAGGCGGACACGCCGAGGCGGACGTGCTCATGCTTCCATTCCGCGCCCAGTTCCAGGCGATGGGCGGTTTCCGGCTTCAACTTGTCATTGCCGATCTCGATGGCGCCGATGGCCACGTGATGGCCGTTGGAATACAGCTCCTCCGCGGTCGGCGCGCGCTGAGCGCGGTCGAGACCGAGCTTGAAGTTGAGCGCATCGTTGAAGTCCCAGCGCAACGCGGCGGAAAAGGCGTTGGTGTGGAAGTCGCGGCGGGCCTGGCGCTCGGGCAGCAGCGCCAGGGGCGTGCTTTCGATGCGGCCACGGTCGTGGCGCGCGCCCAGTTCCAGCCGTACCGGGCCGAAGGCGCGCTGGCCCAGCCAGAACACGCCGATGTCGCGGCCGTTGGTCGGCGCTACGAAGGCTTCATCGCCGGTGGCGTCGAAATCACGGTGGCCGCCTTGCAGGCCGAACGCGCCCTGCCAGCCGGCGATATCCCGATGCACCAGCTCGATACGGCCTTCGTCGGTCTTGTTGTTGAACACAGTGCCGACGCGGGCGCCTTCGTACTCGGTATGGGTGTAGTGAGTGCGGGCGTACTTGAAACGCACGGTCTTGAAAATGCCCAGGTCATTCAGGCCGCCATGTACCTCGTGGCGGCGCTGGTCAAGGCCGATGCGTACGTCGCCATGCGCGTCTTCATGGTCATGCGCGTGGCCATGGCCGTGACCGTGATCGTGTGCTGCATGCTCGTGACCCGGCACGCCGTAGCGGGTGTTGAACAGGTGGGTGGCGATACCGAAGTGGGCGCGCTCGCCCACCCAGCTCGCCCCCAGCGACCCACTGGCGGTGCGCACGGCGCTGTTGGGCAGAACGCCCCGCTTGGCCGGGTCGGGTTGCTGGCCCTCGGCGGCCATCCGCGTCGCGCTTTCGGCATGGCCCGGAATCTTGCTGTCGCGGGTTTCCCGCAGCAGGCCGTCGGCATGGAAGACCCAGCCGCTTCCTTCGGTGGCGGTGGCGCCATCGAGCCGGAACATGCCGGTACGTTCGTGGTCGACACTGCCGGCGCGTAGCTCGGCGCGGCCGCTGAGGGGGCTGGCCGGCAGGGCGTCGGGCGTGCGGCCGTCGATCACGTTGACCGCGCCGCCAATCGCGCCACTACCGTAAAGCAGGGTGGCTGGCCCCTTCAGTACCTCGATCCGGTTGGCGAGGAAGGGATCGATGCTGACCGCATGGTCGGCACTGAGCGCGGATACGTCGCCGCTGCCCATGCCGTCGCTGACCACCTGGACACGCGCGCCATCGAGGCCGCGAATGATCGGCCGGCCGACGCCCGGCCCGAACGAGGTGCTCTGGATGCCCGGCAGGCGTTCCAGCGTGTGGCCGAGGGTGGTCGATTTGGCTTCGTCCAGGCGCTCGCCGGCCAGCACTTCGACCGGGCGGCTCAACTCGGCGGCGGTCTGGTGCAATGGCGAGGCGGTCACCACCACCCGGTCCAACTCGCGGGTGGACTGGCGGTGGGGGTCGGATGGCGCTTCCTGAGCGGTGGCCAGCACCGGTGCGGATAGTGCCAACAACAGCGCCTGGGCCAGGCGGCGGGGACGCGGGTGGTTGTGAACGAATGGGGACATGTTTTTCAGGTAAAGTGAGGGGTGAAGACGTATCTAATGTTATATTGTTTCAATTCCTGCCAACAATAGTCCTGAAGTCATGCCTCGTCCCTTGTCCCGTTTGCAGCAAGCCGACCGCCTTGGATTCGCGGCTTCCGTGCTGTGCGCGATCCATTGCGCGGCGATGCCGCTGCTGTTGGCGATCCTGCCGACGCTCGGTCTCGGCGCGGGCGGGTTGATCGACATCGATCAGGGCGTGGTGGTCTTCGCCACCCTGCTGGCGGCGGCCACGCTATCCATCGGCTGGTGGCGTCACCGCGCCTATCGCGCCTGGGGATTGCTGTTGCCGGCGCTGGGGCTGCTGTGGTTCGCCGCTTTCGGGCCTTTCCACGCCCACGGTCTTGGCCATGCGCAAACCTGGCTGCATGCCGGGCTGATGGTGGCCGGCGGTCTCTTGCTGGCGGCGGCGCATCTGACCAATATGCGCCTCAGCCATCTGGCCGACCTTGTCGAGGCCGGGCCGGCGGGCTGAGCCCGGCCAATCAGCGAAAGTCCCGTTTCTGCTAGACTTCGCGATTACCCAATTTCAATTCCCGCGTGCGCGGGCCAACCATATCAGGAGCATCTCATGGGCAAGGGCGACCGCAAGACCGCCAAGGGCAAGCGTTACAACTGTAGCTACGGCAACGCCCGTCCGAAGGCCGTCGCCAAGGCCGCTGGCACCGCTGCCGCTCCAGTGGCGAAGAAGGTCGCCGGTAAGAAGACCGTGGCCAAGAAGGCCGTCAAGGCCGCTTGAGTCCAGCCTTCCGGCGCATGCGAAGCCCCGCGTGAAGCGGGGCTTTTTCGTGGCGGGGAAGCGGCTTCCCTCAGGCGATGCGCCGGCCGGCGGCGAACACCGCCTGGCACAGTTCGCCGCCCAGCCAGTAGCACAGCGCCGCCGGTTGCCGTACCGACCACAGGACGAAATCGGCGCGCATGCCGGCGCGCAGTACGCCGCGGTCGTGATGCAGCCCCAGCGCGCGCGCGGCATGGCGGGTGGTGCCGCGAAGCGCCTCCTCGGGCGTCAGCCGGAAATGCGTGCAGGCCAGTTGCATCGCCTGGCGCAGCGAGAGCAGCGGCGAAGTGCCGGGATTGGCGTCGGTCGCCACCGCCATCGGCACGCCCTCGGCGCGCAGGGCGTCGAGCGGCGGCGGCCGGGTTTCGCGCAGGACGTGGAAAGCGCCCGGCAACAGCACCGCGACCGTGCCCGCGGCCTTCATCGCCCGCACGCCATCCGCGCTGGTGTGTTCGATGTGGTCGGCCGACAGTCCGCCGAATCCGGCGGCGATCGCGCCGCCGCCGAGGTCGCTCAGTTGATCGGCGTGCAGCTTGACCGGCAGGCCGAGAACGCGCGCGGCCTCGAACACGCGACGGGTCTGGGCCGGGGTGAAGCCGATTCCTTCGCAGAACGCGTCCACCGCGTCCACCAGCCCTTCACCGGCGAGGATCGGCATCCATTCGACCACCCGGTCGATATATTCGTCGGCGCGATCCCGGTATTCCGGCGGCAATGCGTGCGCGCCGAGATAGGTGGCGCGCACGCTGATGCCGCAGGCGGCGCCGAGCGCGCGCGCGACCCGCAGCATCTTGCGTTCGTTGTCGAGGTCGAGACCGTAGCCGGATTTGATTTCCAGCGTGGTCACGCCGTCGCGGATTAGCGCCTGCGCGCGCGGCAACGATTCGGCGAACAGCGATGCCTCGCTGGCCGCGCGCACCGCGTTGACGCTGGCCGCGATGCCGCCGCCGGCGCGGGCGATTTCCTCGTAGCTTTCGCCTTGAAGGCGCATTTCGAACTCGCCGGCGCGGTCGCCGGCGAACACGATGTGGGTATGGCAATCGATCAGGCCGGGCGTGATGAGGCCGGTGGTTTCGATGGTGGTGTCGCTGGCATCGACGATGGCTTCCGGCAAGGCGTCGCGCGGGCCGGCATAGCTCAGCACGCCATCGCGCCAGGCCAGTGCCGCGTCCTCGATCAAGCCGTAGCCTGATTCGCCCTCGAGCGTGGCCAGGGTCACGCCGAGCAGCAGACCGCTGTCGTCGTCCAGGGGCGTGGTTGTCGCGTCCGTTTCCTTCATCGCCATGTTCGCTGTCGTCGTCACCTGTGTCTTCGCGCCGCCGCCAGGGCCGTCGGACGGCGCGCGGCATGCCATGGCCGGGAGCGGCCTTTTTCGTGCGTGAAGCCTAACCCAGCGCCTACAATCGGTCGATGACGACGAATCCCGCCGGCCCGATTCTCCGCGATGCGCGTGGCTGGCGTCTGCCGGGCATCGCCAATCTGCATTCCCATGCTTTCCAGCGTGCGATGGCCGGCCTGGCCGAGCGCCAGGGCGACCCCGCCGATTCCTTCTGGACCTGGCGCGAAACCATGTACGCGATGGCTGCGCGCTTCACGCCCGAAACCTTGCGCGCGGTCGCCGCGCAGTTGTACGTGGAGATGCTGGAAGCCGGCTACACCACGGTTTGCGAGTTCCACTATCTGCACCATCGCCGCGATGGTGGCTTTTACGACGACCGTGCGGCGATGTCGCGGGCGTTGATCGAGGCCGCGCGCGCGACCGGCATCCGCCTCGCGCTGCTGCCGGTGCTGTACATGAGCGGCGGTTTCGATGGCCGTGCGCTGTCCGAACGGCAACGGCGCTTCGGCCATTCGGCCGAGGACTACCTGCGCCTGCTGGATACGTTGCGCGGGGAACAGGACGCGTGTCTGCGTGTTGGCTGCGCCCTGCACAGCCTGCGCGCGGTACCGCCGGCGGCGATGGGCGAGGTACTGGCGGCGTTGCCGGCGGACTCGCGCATCCACATCCATATCGCCGAGCAGCGGGCGGAAGTGGAGGCGTCGCTTGCGCTGCGCGGCGTCCGGCCGGTGCGATGGCTGCTGGAGCAGGCGCGGGTGGATGCGCGCTGGACACTGGTGCACGCCACCCACCTGGACGCGGCCGAGCTGCGCGAGGTCGCCGCCAGCGGCGCCACGGTGGCGATCTGCGCCACTACCGAGGGCAACCTCGGCGACGGGCTGTTTCCGCTGCGCGATTACCTCGATGCCGGTGGCCGCTGGGGCATCGGTTCGGATTCCCACGTGTCGGTCTCGCCGGTGGAGGAACTGCGCTGGCTGGAATACGGTCAGCGTCTCGTCACCGGCCGCCGCAACATCGCTTCGAGTGCGGCGATGCCGAGCGTGGGCGAGACGTTGCTGTCCGGCGCATGGGCGAGTGCCGCGGATTCGGCCGGTTTCGATGTCCGCGACGAAATCGTGTTGGATGCCGAAGCACCGGCGCTGATCGGCGCGAACGCGTCCGACGTCGCCGACCGCTGGCTGTTTGCCGGCAATCGCAACGTGGTGAAGGCAGTGTGCGTGGCCGGCGTGGAGGTGGTGCGCGATGGCCGCCACCACAAGCGCGAGGAAGTGCTGGCCGATTACCGGGCCGCCGTCGCGCGATTGCTGGGCGATTGAGATTGCCGGCTAGAGCAGATCGGCGGGCAGCGCGCCTTCCAGCCGCAGCAGGAACTGTTTGGTCGGCAGACCGCCGCCGAAGCCGGTCAGCGCGCCGCCGGCGCCGATGACGCGGTGGCAGGGCACGATGATCGGCAGTGGGTTGCGGCCATTCGCCGCGCCCACCGCGCGCGCCGCCGTGGGTTGGCCGATGGCCTCGGCCAGCCGCGCATAGCTCCAGGTGTCGCCATGCGGGATCGTCCGCAGCGCCTGCCATACGCGCAGTTGGAAGGCGGTGCCGCGCGGCGCCAGCGGCAGCTCGAATGCTCGGCGCTGGCCGGCGAAATATTCGTCGAGTTGGCGTGCGGTGGCATCGATCAGCGGGTGCGGCGCTTCGCGCCAAGCGCCCACGCGCTTCACCGGATGGCGGTTGGCGGGGAATTCGATCGCGCACAGGCCGTCGTCGTCGGTGGCGACGAGCAGACGCCCGACCGGGCTGTCGAGATGCTGAAAATGCGTGGTCATGGCGTGGGTTCCTTGAGGGGGGCCGCGGCGGCCGCGCGCCAGAGCTGAATCACCGCATAGCCGCGCCACGGCCGCCAACCTTCGGCCCGTGCGAGTAACTGTTTTTCGGTGAGGGCGGCGCCGCCACCGGCCTGTTTGCGTAGTACCAGGTCGCCGGCCGGGAAGGCATCGGGATGGTGCAGGCCGCGCAGCGCGATGTAGTGCGCGGTCCAGTCGCCGATACCGGGAATCGTGCGCCAGCGGGCGACGAATTCGTCCAGCGGTTGTTCGCTACGGAAATCGACCCGGCCATCGCGCACGGCCCGGGCCAATGCTTGCAGCGTGGCCGCGCGTTTGCCCGGCAGGCCGACGTGGGCGAGGTCGGCGGCGGCAAGCCGCGCCGGGCAGGGAAACAGCGTGTGCAATTGATCGTTGACCGGATTGGCGAGCGCTTCGCCATGTTTCGCCACTAGCCGCCGCGCCAGTGTGACGGCGGCGGCAACGCTGACCTGCTGGCCCAGCACGGCGCGCACCGCCACTTCGAAGCCATCCCAGCCGCCAGGCAGGCGCAGGCCGGGATGGCGGGCGATCAGTGGCGTCAGCAATGGGTCGTCGCCCAGGCGGGCCTGGATCGTTTGGGGATCGGCATCCAGGTCGAACATCCGCCGTACCCGCCGCACGATGCCGGGCAACATCGCCGGGGCGAGGCCGTATAGCGACAGCCGTAGCGCCGGTTCGTCCGACCCCCATTCGCGCAGCTCCAGCCAAGCGCCGGCGGCATCGATTACGCGCGTATAAGCGTCGTCGTCGACGCGTTCGATGCCGGGCAGGGCGCGCGCGCGCAGAAAGGCCAGGCTGGCGCGGAAATCGAACGGTGGCCGGTAGCCCAGCTTCAGCCGCAGCGGGCCGGGATCGGGCGGGGCGTCGGCGGACTGGCGCAGCCGGCCGGGGGGCATGCCGTAGGCGTTGGCGAAGGCATCGTTGAAACGGCGCAGGCTGCGGAAACCGGCGGCCAGCGCGACATCGGTGACGGGGAGCGCGGTTTCGGTCAGGAGTCGTTTGGCGAACAGCAGCCGGCGCGTGCCCTGCACCTGCTGTGGGGTGACGCCGAGCGTTGCCACGAACAGCCGCCGCAGATGGCGCTCGCCAACGTGCAGGCGTTCGGCCAGCCGGGCCATCGGCGCGTCGTCGAGCAGGCCGTCCTCGATCAGGCGCAGGCCGCGCGCCAGGATGTGCTCGCCGCGCCGCCAGCCGCCAGCGTCCGGGGCGAGTTCCGGGCGGCAGCGCAGGCAGGGCCGGTAGCCAGCGGCCTCGGCCGCGGCGGCATGGGCGAAGTATTCGACGTTCGCCGCCTTGGGCGCCGGCGCCGGGCAGACTGGCCGGCAGTAGATGCCGGTGGTCTTGACCGCGGTGAAGAACACGCCGTCGAAACGCGCATCGCGCGCGCGCCGGGCCTGTTCGCAAAGGGCGACCGGCGGTGGGGCCGGCCCGGGCGCGGGTGGCGGCGGGGGCGTGGTCATCCGGCGCGAACGGTTTGGCGGGCGGGGAGGAGCGGGGCGCATGGCGGTTCTTACGGGCGATGCGGGCAGTCTGCCGCCGGTCTGGCCCCTGTGCCCGCCATTTTCGGACATCAATGCCGGTGGCGGTTCACCGCCCGGTCAGTGCCGGGGCGAAGGTGCGGGCATCGCCCTCGTTGGGGCCCGGGCGCAGGCCGATCAGCTTCATGAGCAGCGGATAGACGTCAACGTTGTCGAAGACAGGCAGTCGCGCGCCGGGTCGGAACGCGGGGCCGTGGGCGATGAAGCTGGCCCGCATCGAGGGCAGAGCGGGGTCGTAGCCGTGCGAGCCGCGCATGCCTTCGGCGCGCCGCTTTTCCAGTTGGGCGCGCGGCAGGGCGTCCCAGCCTTCGTCCATCTGGCAGACGATCGGCGGCACGCGGGGGTGGCGGCCGTAATGCCAACGCGGCGGCAGTTCGGCCTTCTTCCAGCATTGGTAATGCGAGTGGCGGCCGAGCAGGCGTTTTTCCACCTGCGCCGTGAAGCCGGGGTTGGGCGCGAAGGTCACTACCTGGCCCAGGGAATCGACGCGGGCTTCCTCGACCGTGGCCATGTCCTCCACCGCCACGACGTTGCCTGGCGGCACCTCGGCGAGGCCGTGGTCGGAGACGACGACGATGTTGGTGCGGGCCAGGGCGCCGGCCTCGCGCAGCCGTTCGAGCAGTTGGCCGATGGCGGCATCGGTGTCGTGGCGTTCGTGGCGGGCTTCGGGCGAGTCGGGGCCGTGATGGTGCGAGGCGTGATCGACCTTGTCGAAATACAGGGTGGCGAAGGCCGGGCGGGTGGCGGCTGGCGCCAGCAGCCAATCGGCCACGGTGCCGGCGCGCCATTGCGGTGTGGTGGCGGCATCGAAGTGATGCCATTGGCGCGGGCGCATGCCGGCGATCGACGCCTCGCTGCCGGGCCAGTAGAGCGTGGCGGTGCGCAGGCCGGCCTTCTCGGCGGTGCTCCAGATGGGTTCGCCGCCCCACCAGCGGCCATCTTCCACCGCCTCGCGTCTGGACAGCCGGAACTCGCCCAGTTCGTGGTCGCGCATGCTGTTGTGGGTGATGCCGTGGCGATCCGGCCGCAGTCCGGTGACGAGGGTGTAGTGGTTGGGGAAGGTGAGCGAGGGATAGGAGGGCCGCATGCCCTCGGCGCGCACGCCGGATTCGGCCAGCCGCGACAGGTTTGGCATCTGCTCGGGCGTGATGTCGCGCGGGCGCAGGCCATCGATGGAGATCAGCAGCAACGCCGGGGGCTGGGATTCGGCGGGGCGGTGGGCGCAGCCCGAGAGGGCGGCGAGGACGAGGAGCGCGAGGCCGATGTCGCGCGGCGGGCGTTGGGATGTCATCGCGCGATTCTAGTCGTGACGGTCTAGTCGTGACGGGCGTCGTTTCTGTTGCAAGCCAGTTCGTTCAATACGGACTGAATACCGGGTCACGTAAATGCCATGAGCGCTGTCGGCGGAGTAAGGTTGACGACCCCAACTGGAGGAAGCCCGATGAAAGCCCGTTACTGGATGATCTCCGGCCTCTTGGTCCTCGCCCCCGGGGCTTGGGCGCAGTCCGCGCCCGCCGATACCGCCGATACCGCGCGCGATGGAAGCCGGGCCGCCGAAAGCCGGGCCGGCGGCTGGGACGATCCTCGTTGCCTGCGTCACACCGGCTCGCGTATCACGGCCGCCCGTCAGCAGCGCCCGCGCACCGCCGACACGCGCCGCGACAGCGCGCCTTGCGCGCCCGTGGCTGGACGCGTCCATACCCGCGAAGAGATCGATCGCACCGGCGCGATCGACCTGGCCGACGCCCTGAGGCGGCTGGACCCGGCGATACGCTGACGCGTGCTTTTTGGCCGACTCGCCGGATACGCCCGCACCGTCCAGGGTTGCCGGCTTTTGGCCGCCGTCGGCGCGGCCGTACCGTTGGGCCGCGAGAACGCCAGTGAGGTGCCATCGCGGCGGCTGGAGCGGGATGGCGGCGAATCCGGCGAATCCGGCGAATCCGGCGAATCCGGCGAATCCGGCGAATCCGGCGAATCCGGCGAATCCGGCGAATCCGGCGAATCCGGCGAATCCGGCGAATCCGGCGAATCCGGCGAATCCCGGCGAATCCCGGCGAATCCCGGACGCGCTGGTCGGCAGGCCCGGGCAGCGGTTCGCCTTGGCCTGGAGGATTCCGGCGTGCCGCCGGCCGGCCTGTGATGATCCCGGTGATTATCGGGGTGTGGTGATCCCGGCGATAATCCCGTGCTCCCGATCCACGAGGCCCGCCGATGACCCGGAATTCCCGCCACGATCCCGCCCGCCAGATCCGCGCCCCGCGCGGTAGCGAGCTCACCTGCCGCAGTTGGCTGACCGAAGCGCCCTTCCGCATGTTGCAGAACAACCTGGATGCGGAAGTGGCGGAGAAGCCCGGGGATCTGGTGGTCTATGGCGGCATCGGTCGTGCCGCGCGCGACTGGGCCAGCTACGACCTGATTCTGGAAACGCTGAAGACCCTGGGCGATGACGAAACCCTGCTGGTGCAGTCCGGCAAGCCGGTGGGCGTGTTTCCGACCCATGCCGATGCGCCGCGCGTGTTGATCGCCAACTCCAATCTGGTGCCGCACTGGGCCAACTGGGAGCACTTCGACGAGCTCGATAAAAAGGGTTTGATGATGTACGGCCAGATGACCGCCGGTTCGTGGATCTACATCGGCAGCCAGGGGATCGTGCAGGGCACCTACGAAACCTTCGTGGAGATGGGGCGCCAGCATTACGGCGGCGATCTCGCCGGCAGATGGATTCTCACCGCCGGCCTCGGCGGCATGGGCGGCGCGCAGCCGCTGGCGGCGTCGCTGGCCGGGGCGTGTTCGCTCAACGTCGAGTGTCGGCAGTCGAGCATCGATTTCCGCCTGCGCACCCGCTACGTGGACGAGCAGGCCGTCGATCTGGACGACGCGCTGGCCCGCCTCGCCCGGTACACCGCCGCGGGCGAAGCGAAATCCATCGCCCTCCTGGGCAACGCGGCGGACATCCTGCCCGAGCTGGTCAGGCGTGGGGTGCGCCCGGACGCCGTGACCGACCAGACCTCGGCGCACGACCCGGTGCACGGCTACCTGCCGATCGGCTGGACGCTCGAACAGTGGGAAGCCGCTCAGAAGACCCGCCCGGAACAAGTGCGCGACGCCGCCAAGCAATCGATGCGCGTGCACGTCGAGGCGATGCTCGCCTTCCAGCGGATGGGGGTGCCCACCTTCGACTACGGCAACAACATCCGTCAGATGGCTTTCGACGTAGGCTGCGAGGATGCGTTCGATTTCCCGGGCTTCGTGCCCGCTTATGTGCGTCCGCTGTTCTGCCGCGGCATCGGCCCGTTCCGCTGGGTGGCGCTCTCGGGCGATCCCGAGGACATCTACAAGACCGACGCCAAGGTCAAGGAATTGATCCCCGACGATCCCGCGCTGCACCGCTGGCTGGACATGGCGCGCGAGCGGATCGCCTTCCAGGGCCTGCCCGCGCGCATCTGCTGGGTGGGCCTGGGGCTGCGCCACAAGCTGGGGCTGGCCTTCAACGAAATGGTGCGCAACGGCGAATTGAAGGCGCCGGTGGTGATCGGCCGCGACCATCTGGATTCCGGCAGCGTCGCCTCGCCCAACCGCGAAACCGAAGCGATGAAGGATGGCTCGGACGCGGTGTCCGACTGGCCGCTGCTGAACGCCATGTTGAACGTCGCCGGCGGCGCGACCTGGGTCAGCCTGCATCACGGTGGCGGGGTCGGTATGGGCTTCTCCCAGCATTCCGGCGTGGTGATCGTCTGCGATGGCAGCGAGGCCGCCGACCGGCGCCTCGCCCGGGTGCTGTGGAACGACCCCGGCACCGGCGTGATGCGCCATGCCGATGCCGGCTACCAGATCGCCCGCGACTGCGCCCGCGCGCAGGGTCTGAAGCTGCCGATGCTCTGAGCCGGCCTGGCATGGCCGCCGCCGGCTAGACTGGCGGCGGTCTTTTTTCTGCTTGGAGCCCGGCATGCGTGAACTCCTGCTCGCCCTCGCACTGGCGTGGGCGCCCATCCCCGTACTGGTCGCGCAAACGGCGCCCGCGACCGTGAACGACGCCCGCCTGGTGGCCTTCGATGCCCGCGTCGAGGCGGTCAGGAAGCGCTTCGACGTGCCCGGCATCGCGGTGGCCATCGTCCAGGATGGGCGCGTGGTGACGGCGCGCGGCTACGGGCTGCGCGAGGTCGGCAAGCCGGCCCCGGTGGATGCCCATACCCTGTTCGCCATCGCAAGCAACACCAAGGCTTTCACCGCCACCGCGCTGGAGATGCTGGCCGAGGATGGCAAGCTGGACATGGACGATCGGGTCATCGACCACCTGCCCTGGTTCCGCATGGGCGACCCCTATGTCACCCGCGAGATGCGCGTGCGTGATCTGCTGGCGCACCGCAGCGGGCTGTCGCTCGGCGCCGGCGACTTGCTGTTCTGGCCGCCCAGCGACTACAGCAACCGCGAGGTGGCCGAACGCCTGGCCAACGTGCCGCTGACCGGCCAATTCCGCGGCCAGTACGCCTACGACAACATTCTCTACGGCGTGGCCCAACTGGTGGTGGAACAGGCCAGCGGGCAATCGTTCAAGGATTTCCTGCGGGAGCGCATCTTCGCACCGCTGGGTATGCGCGAGACCCGCTACAACAGTGACGACCTCAAGCCGGGCGACAATGTCGCCACCGGCCACGCCAGGCCCGATTTCGGCAAATCGCTGGTCACGGTCGGCACATTGTCGTGGCGCAACGTCGCCGGGGCCGGGGGGCTGTACGCCAGCGTGCACGACCTGGGCAAATGGATGAACGTGCAACTCGCCAACGGCGTGATTTCGGGCCGGGGCGCTTCGGCCAAACGCCTGTTCCCGGCCGCTCGCCAGCGCCGCATGTGGACGATGCTGACGCCGATCGCGGTGGCCGAGCCGGCGGTGCCGGAACTCCAGCCGATGGTGCCGAATTTCCTCGGCTATGGCGAAGGCTGGATGCTGTCCGATTACCGTGGCGAGAAGCTGGTCTGGCATACCGGTGGCTGGCCGGGCATGGTCTCTCGCCTGACGCTGGTGCCGGGCCGGAAGATCGGCGTGGTGGTGCTGACCAACCAGGAGGCGGGCGCGGCGTTCAACGCGCTCACTTACGAGGCGCTGGACATGATGCTGGGCGGCGCGCGCCACGATTGGCTCGACGCCTACGCCAAGGCCGTCGCCAAGGCCGATGCCCTGGCCGACGAATCCTGGAAGAAGCTCAGCGCCGCGCGCGATGCGAAATCGAAGCCTTCGCTGCCGCTGGCGAGGTATGTCGGCACCTGGCGCGACCCGTGGTACGGCGATGTCTTCGTTCGTCGGGAGGGCAAGGGTTTATCGATGCGGTTCTCGCGCACGCCGGCGCTCAGTGGCCGGCTGGAGCACTGGCAGCACGACAGTTTCATCGTGCGCTGGGATGACCGCACGCTCAACGCCGATGCCTTCGTCTATTTCGCGCTGGAGCCGGACGGCACGATCCGCGAGATGCGGATGAAGCCGGTCTCGCCCAAGACCGATTTCAGTTTCGATTTCCAGGATTTGCGGTTCGCGCCGGTGATGGCGGCGCCGTAAGGCGTGGGCCGAACGCGGAGGATGGCGGCCCCCGGCAGGCGTTGGCGGCGGTTCGCCGTGGCCGCGCGCCGGCGCGTGGCGGGCCGGGTGCTGGCGACGTGGCCGGTTAGCGCCGGGTGGGCCGATGGCGGACGCCATGCGTGGCCGATGCGCGGCTGGCCGTGGATCGGCGACGGCCCACCCCGGTGGCCGGCCGTCGGTGGTTGGACGGGCATCGGCGCCCGTGGGCGCCGGGCAATGGGCTTCCGCTTTTCCCGACGCCGCGAGTCAGCGGATCGGCTCGTCCAGCAGCAACTGCCGCACGAAGCGCACCGGCGGCGCGCCCTGCGCCAGCACCTGGTCGTGGTAGCGCTTCAGGTTGAATGCCGCGCCCGCCTTGGCCTCGGCCGCGAGACGGGTGTCGAAGTGCTCCTGCGCGCCGACGAAATAAGTGGGCAACTGGGCCGAGGTGAGCTGCGCCCTCACCCATTTGCCGGCGGCCTCGCGCTCCTGCTGGAAAGTCTGCCGGGTCATGAAGTCCATCGCCTTGGCGCGGCTCCAGCCATCGACGTGCACGCCCTGGTCGAGGATGGCGTTGCCGATGGTGCGCAGGTAGAACTTCAACTGCACTAGCCGGAACAGCGGATCGTGGTCGAGGTAGCCGGCGTCGGCCATCATTTTCTCGGTGTAGACCGCCCAGCCCTCGGCGAACAGGCCGGAGCGCAGCACCGTGCGCAGGGTGGAGCCGGCGCGCGAGGAGTGCGCGCCCTCCAGGTAGTGGCCGGGCATCGCTTCGTGGATCGACAGCAGGTGGATCATGCGGTCGTTGTATTCGCGCAGGAAGGAGTCGGTCTGCGCGTCGCTCCAGTCCTCGGGGATCGGCGAGATGGCGTAGTAGGTATCCAGGCCCTTGTCGAGCGGGCCGGGCGAATCGCAGTAGGCCACCGCCACGCCGCGCTGGAATTCCGGCATCAGGATGATCTTGACCGGGTCGTCGGGCACCGTCACCAGGTCGTGCCGGCGGACGAAATCGGTGGCGACCCGCAACGTGTGCCGCGCGAACGGCACCACTTGGTCGCGCGCCGGGCGTTCGGCGTAGGCCAGCTCCAGCGCGGCCTCGATGGCTTTCTGTTGCTGCGCCGGGGTCGGTTTCGCCGGCAGTGGCGGGGCGCCGCGCCGGCCTTTCAGCACCGTCCGCGCGATGCCGTACATCTCGCCGCGCACGCGCAGCAGCTCGGATTCCGCACGCTGCTTGATCTCGGCGCGCGAGAGCGCGGAGTTGAGCGAGAACTTCAACTTGCGGTCGTAGCGCTCGGCGCCCAGGCGGAAATCGCCGCGCGCGTTCGGCGCCAGTGTCTTGTCCAGCCAGGTCTGGTTCTCGGCGACGGCCGCGCGCAGGCCGACGATGGCGTCGTCGAGCCGTTTGCGCTCGGCGCCTTTCAGTTGCCCGGCGTTGGGCAGGACGAACTGTTCGACCAGCGCCAGCACGCCGCCGTTCTGCTTCGCCACGGTGTCGGCGTGGATCTTGGGCACCCGCGCCGGGTCGAGGTTGGCGCGCATCTGCGCGTACAGCGCCGGCAGCTTCTCCATCCGCAGCGTGGCGGATTTCAGCCGTTCGGGCATCGGCGCGAACTCGCGGGCCATCAGGCCGTAGATGGCGCTGCCGGCCAGGCTGCCATAGAGCTGCGGGTCCCAGGCCCAGCTTTGCAGGGTTTCGATGTTCCAGATATCCGATGCCAGTTGGTTGCGGAGGATCAGCGCATCGACCTGGTTGTCGCGGTTGAGCCGGGCGCGGTCGATGGCGTCGAGGCGGGCCAGCAACTTGCGGGCGAAAGCCAGCGATTCGGCCCGGCCTTCGGGCGACAGGTCGTCGATCTCGCCATCGTGGCGGTGCTCGCCGATGGCGGTGGCGGAAACCGGCGAGCGCGCCAGCATCCCGGCCAGCCAGTCTTCCGAAAGCCGGGTGAAGGCGGTATTGGCGTCGGCCTGTGGCGCGGACGCGGGCGCGGGCGCGGTGGGCGATGTCGGCGAGGGGGACGCGAGGGCGCATCCGGCGGCCAACGCGGCGGCCAGGGTGGCGGTGGCGAAACGGTGCGGCATGGCGGCTCTCCAGAACTGCGAAGCCGCCAAGATTACGCCGATGCGAGCGGCGTCTGCGCTTCTTGCCGCCGCCAGCGGACGGCCGCCGGGGCTGGCCGTGGTTTTTGGTTCGATGGTTGGCTTCGCCCGGTGCGCTGATGACGCCGATGCGGGCGGCCACGTTTCCCTGCCGGGTGTTGGCCGTGGCCTTGGGTTCGGGCGGTCTTGGCTTCGCCCGGTGCGCTCACCGCGCCGGGGGCGTCGATGCGGGCGTGATCGCGCTCAGCGCCGACAGCCGTGCGACCCGCAGCCAACCCATCGCCAGCACCGCCAGTTGGGTGGCGAGCAGCATCGCCGTCCCCGAGGCGTGTGCCGGCGCGGCCATGAGCGGCAGCGCATTCAACGCCAGCGAGGCGGCCAGGGTGAGCGCGACCGCCAGCAGCACCGCGAACGGGCGCTGGCACAGCAGGCGAAGGCCGCGCAGCCAGGCGTGGAAGGCCGAGCGTAGGGCCGGGTCGCGGACGAACGCGGCGCGCCCGGCTTCGAGGTTGGCGTAGACCAGCAGGCCGGCGATCGCGGCAATGGCGAGGGCGATGTGTCCGCGCTGGCGGGCGGTGGCTTCGAGTATCTGCCGTTCTTCGCCCTGCCAGGCCCAGATGAAGGCCAATATGACGGTCATGCCAGCCAGCGCCGAGGGAAGCAACGCGACCAGCCACAGCCGTAGCATTCGTCCGTATTCGCGCCAGCCGCCCAGCCATAGTTCGCCGAAAGCCAGCGCGCGGCCTTCGCGCAGGCTGGCGACCAGCATGCCGGCCGCCCACGGCGCCAGCAGGGTGGCCAGCAGGAAGGCGAAGGCGGTGCCGGACAGCACACCGGAGAACGCATTGGCGGCGTTGTCGCCCAGCCCCATCAGACCATCGGCGAGCGCGGCGACATCGGTGTCGGCAGCGATGCGGCCGGCCTCGGGATGGAAGCCGAACGCGCGGTTCATCAGCGAGGACAGTGACTGCGCGGCGAGCGCGGCCGGCAACAAGCCGGCCAGCCACCACAACAGCAGCAGGCGCCAGTGGCGAAAGCCGCCGGCGAGCGCGCCGGCCAGTGCGTGGAAGCCGCCAATGGCGGGACGGGAAGTCGGTCGGTGCATGCTCAAGCGCCCATCATCCAGGCCAGTGCGAGCTGCATCCAGGCCAGCATGCGCCGGCCGTAATGGCGGCCGGCCTCGTGGTTGGGTTCGAGCGCGCGCGCGTTGTCGGTCCGCGAGCGGTCGAGGGGGTGCAGCCGGTCGGGGTCGAGTTCGGCTTTCACCGCTTTCGCCGGTTTGACCCAGCTCCAGCGGAACCAGTGGCGCTGGCCGGCGAAGCGCACCGTTTCCCGGCTGCCGTCGGCGAAGCTGACCACCAATGTTTGCGGCACGTCGGCGCCGGCGCGTTTCACCACCACCGTGGTGCGATAGGGATACGGCCCGCCGACGCCGGGCCGGGCGTCGGGATGCGCCTTCGCCCATGCCTGGCGCGCATTGGCGATGGCCCGGCCGCGGGTTTTGGCGGAGACCGGTTTGCCGTGCTCGCCGGCGTGGCCCGGCACCGGCAGCTCCTCGGTGCTGCTGAAGGCGTCGATGCGGTCGTCCACTTTCTCGGCGCCGTACACGGTCTGCGCGAACGTGCGTTCGATCACCTCGCGCTGGCCGGTGCCTTCGATCAGGGCTTCGCGCAGGTCGGCGATGGAGGGGTGGCGGAACTTCCAGCGCTGGTAGTAGTGCTTCATCGCGCGGGCCATCGCCTCGCGCCCGACCTGGCGTTCGATGCCCGCCATCATCGTCGAGGTGCGCGAATAGACCGTGCCGTAGCTGGCGCTGGAGCGGCGCTCCCAACTGTTGGCGCCCAGCGGGTCGAGCGGCGATGCGAGCTGTGCGAGTAGGCGGTCGAGATCGAACGGCGCGATGCGCGGCGGCGGCGTCCAGCGCGCCAGCCAGCCCGGCAGCAGGTTGACCGGCTGCCGGCGGTCGGCCAGCATCCGGCTGTTCCAGTACTGGTTGACGCCTTCGTCGAGCATCGGTTCTTCGAACTCGTTGCTGGCGAGGATGCCCTGGAAATAGCCGTGGCCGAATTCGTGGACGGTGACGAATTCCAGGCTGTATTGCTCGATGCCGCCGGGGGTGTAATCGAGCGTGTTGTCGGCGGTGAAGAAGGTGGGATATTCCATGCCGCCGGCTTCGGCCGCGTTGTGCGGCGGGATCACCGCGGTCACGGTGCGGTAGGGGTAGCAGCCGAGGGTGTCGGAAAAATACGTGAGCGAGTCCAGCGCGGCCTTGAGCACGACCGGCGCGTTGTCGGCGTATTCCGGCGGAAACAGCACGCGCACCTTGACCGGCTCGCCGCCGGGGCGGGTCCAGGTGGCTTCCAGCGGCTTGGCGGTACGGTTGTCGGCGGTCCAGGCGAAATCGTGGACGTCGCCCTGCACGTAGCGATAGGTGGTCTGGCCGTCTTTTTTCACCGGCGTCCCGGTCAGTTCGCCGGTGGCGCCGACGGTGTAGTCCGAGGGCACGGTGATGCTGACGTCGTAACGGCCGAAATCGGCGTAGAACTCGCTGTGCAGATGGAATTCGTGCACGTTCCAGCGCGGGGCGGTGGCGCCGCGCTCGCCCGCCAGCTCCAGTACGCCGATCTTCGGGAACCACTGCGCCACCAGGTGGAAGCTGCCGAAGTGGCCGGTGCGCGCCACCACCCGGGGCAACTGGTTGAAGAAGTCGATGTCGAGCGTGGTGATGGCCCCGGGGGCGACCGGCGCGGGCAGGTCGAGGCGTACCACGGTCTTGTCGGTCTTCGGGCCGCCATCGGGCTGCACGAAGGCCCATTTCACCGCCCGTCCGCCCTGCGCGACGCGCTTCAGGCGGGTGTAGCCCCAGTCGCCGTCTTTGATTTTCGCGTCCGAACGGAAGCCGAAGCCGCGCGTGCGGCGCTCGGTCATGAAGGTGCTGCCGCCCGATTCGAAGGCATTGAGATAAAGATGCAGGTAGACGCTGCACACCGGCTGCGCGCCGCGGTTCTTCCAGGTGAGTTGCTGCCTGCCCTCGATGGTGTGCCTGAGCGGGTCCAGCGTGGCGTGGATGCGGTAATTCGCCACCCGGTTGGAAAGCGTCGGCGTGTCGCCGCCGCGCGGGCCGCCCCAGGCATCGGGGGCGCTCGGCACGGCCACCGCCCCGGCATCGGCGGCGGCGAAGGGGATGTCGGCGCAGCGGGTGCTTGCGGCCGTGGGCGTGCGGGCTTGCAGCGGCGTGGCGAGCGTCGCCAGCAGGGCGAGGCGGGCGAGGGCGCGTATCGGCATCAGGGGCTTCCGCCGGGAAACCTCGCAGGGTGAGGCATCGCCCGCATCGCGGCAAGCGCGGCGGGCGCTCGCCGCGCGCGCTGGCGTGTTTGGAGACGGCGTAGAATCGCCGGACGGCAACGGGAGACGGACGATGAAGCTTTGGTCGATCCTCGGTAATTCGCAGAAACTCGATGGCGGCGCGATGTTCGGCAACGCCCCGCGCGAGATGTGGCGGAAGTGGATCCCCGCCGACGAACTCAACCGCATTCCGCTGGCCTGCCGCGCCCTGCTGGCCGCGCCCCTGGCCGGCAAGACGGTGCTGTTCGAGACTGGCATCGGCGCGTTTTTCGAGCCGAAGCTGCGCGAGCGCTATGGCGTGCGGGAAGAGCGCCACGTGCTGCTGGATTCGCTGCGGGAGGCCGGTTTCGGCCATGAGGACATCGACGTGGTGGTGCTCTCGCATCTGCATTTCGATCACGCCGGCGGCCTGCTGGCGCCGTGGGCCGAGGGCCGGCCGCCGGCGCTGCTGTTTCCCAACGCCACGTTCGTGGTCAGTCGCGGCTGCTGGCAGCGTGCACGTGAGCCGCACCCGCGCGACCGCGCCAGTTTCATCCCGGAGCTGAACGATCTGCTCGAAGCCAGCGGCCGGCTGGAGATCGTCGATGGCGCGCACTGCCGGGCGCTGGGCGAGACGGTGCGCTTCCACTACAGCCAGGGGCATACGCCGGGGCTGATGCTTGCCGAGATCGTCGGCCCCGAATGGGTGGATGGCGAGGCGCGTGGCGGCGTGGCGTTCTGCGCCGACCTGATTCCCGGCCGGCCGTGGGTACACGTGCCGATCACCATGGGCTACGACCGCAACGCCGAATTGTTGATCGACGAGAAGCGCGTGTTTCTCGAAGAAATGCTGGCGCGCGACGTGCATCTCTACTTCACACACGACCCCGATTGCGCGTTGGCGCGGGTGACGCGCGACGCGCGCGGGCGCTTCGGCACCACCCACGAGGTGGCGGAACTGAAGGCGCGTGCGCTGGCGGCGTGAAGTGATTTGCGGCAGCGGGTTCCGGTGGCCATCGGATCCTGACGGTGCGGCATGTCGCGCAGACTGGAGTGGCTCCCCACTGGGGTTTCCGAATGAGGACGCGTTCGATGTTCCGTGGCCTGCTTGCCGTCATGTGACTGCTGCTGGCGATGCCGCCACAGGCACTGGCTGGCTGCGCCGACGGCCAACGTGCCGTCGCAGGTATCGTCGTTGCGTGCCACCACGATGGCGGCCCGGGTGGCGTGGTGTAGTGTTTCCGGGCCGGGCCGGGCCGGGCATGGCGCCATGCGCCCACGATGTCGGTACCGTCTTCCTACGGCATGAATTGCCGGGTGATACCGATGCCGCGCGCGTGCTGTCGGCCCAGGATTCGGCGGAGGCGCATTGGTGGCGGGACGCTTCAGTCGCCGCGCGTGCCGAAGATGCGGTCGCCGGCGTCGCCCAGGCCGGGACGGATGTAGCCATGTTCGTCCAGCCGCTCGTCGATGGCGGCGGTATAGACCTCGACATCGGGATGCGCGGCTTCCAGCGTGCGTAATCCCTCCGGCGCGCAGACCAGGAAGACGCCCTTGATCCGCCGCGCGCCGGCGCGCTTGAGCATCTCCACCGCGGCGATGAGCGTGTTGCCGGTGGCGAGCATCGGGTCGAGGATCAACGCATCGCGTTCGTCCATGCGCCCGGCCATGCGCTCGAAATAGGGCAGGGCTTGCAGGGTTTCCTCGTCGCGTTGCAGGCCGAGCACGCTGACCTTGGCGCTGGGAATCAAGGACAGCACGCCCGGCAGCATGCCCAGCCCGGCGCGCAGGATCGGCGCCAGAGTGATCTTGGCCCCGGCGATGCGCCGTACTTCCACCTTGCCGGCCCAGCCCCGTTCGATGGCCGGCTCGGTATCCAGGTCGGCGGTGGCCTCGTATGCCAGTAGGGTGCCGAGTTCGCCGGCCAGTTCGCGGAACTCCCGGGTGGAAAGCGAAGCATCGCGCAGCAGGCCGATCTTATGCTGGACCAGCGGATGGCGGACTTCGATGACTTTCATGGGGGTACCCGGCGTTGGAATGCGGCCATTCTGCCGCAGCCACGCGCGTTTCAAAACGACGGAGGCCGGAATTTTCCGGCCTCCGCGTCGGGGCGTCGCGTCATGATCAGTATTCGAACTTGACCCCGGCCAGCCACGAGCGCCCGAAGCCTTCCATCTCCAGCACCTGGCCCCTCGCGCCCTGGAAGCGCACCTGGCGGCTGTCGGTCAGATTGTTGGCTTCGGCGAAGACCTGCCACTGCTTGTTGAAGCGGTAGCTGGTGCTGAAATCGACGCTGGCGCGTCCGTTCCAATACACGTTGAGCGCCGGCTGGGCGATATCGAAGGTCTGGATGAACTTGCTGCGGTAGGTATAGGCCAGGCGCGCGTTGAAGCCGTACTTTTCGTACGACAGCGCCAAGTTGTAGTTGTGGCGCGAGGTGCCCGGCAATTCGGTCTTGCCGCCGCCAAAGGGCAACTCGGCGCTGGACTTGGCCCAGGTGTAGTTGGCGTACACGCCAAGGCCGTCGAACGGCGAGGGCAGCTTGTCGAAGGTCTGCTGCCAGGCCAGTTCCAGCCCGTGTATGCGGCCATTGCCACCGTTCTCGGGCCGGGTGATGCGGGTGCGCGTGGCCGGTTCGGTCGGCGTGGCCGGCGTGGCGAGGGTCAGGGTGGTGACGAACAGCGGGTCGCTGATGCGCTTGTAGAAGAGCGCGGCCGAAAGCAGGCCGAGCGGGCGCAGATAGTGCTCGAAGGAGACATCCAGGTTGTGCGCGTAGGCGGCTTTCACCGCCGGATTGCCTTCGCTGACGTCGCGCAGGGCGATGCCGCCGGCATCGACTTCGCGCTCCCCGAACGTCCGGTATGGCGCGGTGTGCATGAAATCGGGACGGTTCAACGCGGTGGAGTACGAGGCGCGCAGGATGCTGTCCTCGTCGAATTCGTAGCGCAGGTGCGCGCTTGGCAGCCAGTGGCCGTAGCCGCGGCTGACGCGTTGCGGCGTGGCGGTTCCGGTCTGGGTGTCGAAGTGGCTGGCCTCGCCGCTCAGCCGGGTGCGCTCGTAGCGCAAGCCGGTGATCAGGCTGAGCGCGTCCCAGCGCGCGTCGAGGCGGAAATAGGCGCCGTGGACGTTTTCGCTGGCGCGGTAATCGCCGGTGATCGAGCTTTGGATCTGGCGCTTGCTGTTGGCGCTGCCGGTGAGCGGGCCGGCGTATCGCCGGAAGATGTCGCGGCAGAAGCGGCGGCCGGCGTGGAAATACCCGAAATTGTCGGAAGGGCCGAGATCGCTGCACAGCATGTCGGACATGCCGATGCCGAGTCTGGCGAAATCGGCAGCGTTGTCATTGCGGTAGCGCTCGTCGTCGAAGGACTTGTCGCGCAGGCGCGCGCGCAGGCCGAATTTGATGTCGCCATCATGGCCAAGCCAGGTCTGGGCGCGGGTCAGGTCGAGGCGTAGGCCGGTTTCCCGCTCGTCGCCGAATTCGTAACGGTCGTTGAGGCGGCGGAAACCGAACCAGCTTTCCGGCAGCGCCACGCCGGTGGCGGGGGCGTCGGCGCGGCCTTGGATCGCCCAGACCGGGAAGTCGGGATTGCCGTAGTCGTAGCGCATGTTCGGCCGCACGCTGGAGCGGAAGACGTACTGCATACGCGGGCTGGCCTCCTTCTCGGCCTTGCTCCGCGATGCCTGCCATTCGGCCTTCCAGTCGCCCAACCAGTGCTCGCCGCCCAGGTTGAAGGTCTTGATGGTCTTGTCGTAGGTGCGCTCGCGCAGTTCCTTGTCGAAGGTGGCGCGCGCGGTGCCGGACGTTTCGTTGGCGGCCGCGCCATGCCTGTCCATGGTGATGATCAGGTTGTCGCGGAACTCGTGGTCGCGGAAGCGCGAACTGGAGGCGATGAAATACACCAGGTTGTCCGGGTCGATGCGGAAATCGAAGCGGCCGGTCACGCCGGTGCGGGTACGGGTGCCCTCGTAGTCCTTGATCTGCACTTCCTCCGGCAGGATGCGGCCGGCATCGGTGAAATACAGTGTTTCCACGTTGTCGGTGAAGCGGCCCTGCCTGCTGTGCGAGGCGGAGACCAGCACGCCGATGTTGTGCTCGGCGCCGAAGCGCTGGCCGAGGGTGGCGGCGGCGCGCTGGTTGTCGCCGTTGCCGAGCTGGAACTTGCCGGCGCCCAGCGAGGCGCGGAGGATCGTGCCGTCGCGATCGAGCGCGCTCTGAGTCTTGATGTTGATGTTGCCGGCGATGGCGTCGGCGTCCATGTCCGGCGTCAGCGCCTTGGTGACTTCCAGCGCGGCGATCACGTCGGAGGGGATGGTGTCGAGTTCCACGCCGCGGCTGGCCTGGTCGGGGTTGGCCAACTGCACGCCGTCGATGGAGACGGTGGTGAACTCCTTCGGCGCGCCGCGCACGGTGACGTAGCGGCCCTCGCCCTGGTCGCGTTCGATCGAGACGCCGGGGATACGCTGGGTCGACTCGGCGATGTTGTTGTCGGGAAATTGGCCGAGCAGGTCGGCCGACACTACGTTGACGTAGTGGCCGCTGGCGCGCTGCTGGTTCAGCGCCAGCGCCTGGGCGCCGCGCTGGCCGCGCACCACTACGCGCTCAAGGCTGCCGGCATCGGTGGTGCTGCGCAGGGTGACGTCGGCGCGGGTGGCGGCGCTGGGGCTGATCGTGACTTGCGAACTGTGGGGCTGGTAACCCAGGTAGTCGATGGTCAGCGTGTGCGTGCCGGCGGGCAGGCCGTGGAGGCGGAAGCCGCCGTTGCCGTCGGTGCGCGCCTGGCGGCCGGCGATGTTGACGATGGCGCCATCCAGGTATACGCCGCGCGCGGCTTCCTTGACCTGCCCGAACAGGGTGCCGGCGCTGGCGGCCATGGCAAGCGAATCGGCCTGGGCGTCGCCGGCGCGCGCGAGCTGCGGGAATGCCAGGGTGGAAGCGATCGCCAGTGCGAGGGCGGAGCGGTACAGGTGCATGGAATCTCCAGGTGGATGGCGGCGGCTCCCGTGGCATCGTGTTGCGACCAGCGGGTGGGGGGCGAACGATGGGCGTGGCACGATGCGCGCGTTCCATGTGCCGGTTGAGCCGGCCAGCGAGTGTGGGGTGGCTCCATGACGCTTCGGTGATCGATTTATTGCTTTTTTCCTGCAAGCCTTCCGGTGAAAACTGCTTGCAACACGGCATCGCTAGGCTGGCGAATTCGTCGTGAGACAAGCCGCCGCCGCCATCACCGAGCCAATCCGTGAGCCGATTCCCTCTTCTGATTCCTCTTTCGTGCGCCGCCGCGCTGGCGCTGTCGATCGCCGGCGGCAACGCCTTCGCCCAACAGCCGGGCGGTAACGAACCCAATTTGGCGGTGCCGGCCGATACGCGCCGCTACGTGGCCAGCGAAATGCCCGACCGCATCGTGGCGACGCCGGCGCAGGACGCCTCCACCGGCTTCGCGGTGAACTGGCGCACCAACGACGAGGTGGATTCGCCGGTGCTGGAAATCCTCGTCGCCACCGATTCGCCCGACGTCGGCCAGCCGCGCCGCGTCGTCGCGCGCACACGCGCCTTCAGCGCCAATACCGGCAAGGCGCACGCGCATCGCGCCGATGTCGATGGCCTTCGGCCCGATACGCTCTATATGTTCCGCGTGCAGGGCGCGGGCGCCTGGAGCGGCTGGCGGCAGTTGCGCACCGCCGCCGCGGCCGGCAAACCGATGACCCTGCTGTACTTCGGCGATACGCAGAACAAGAACCTGAGCCACGTCGGCCGGGTGGTGCGTGAAGCGATGCGCCACGCGCCCGATGCGATGCTGGCGCTGTATGCCGGCGACCTGGTCAGCGAGGCGACCGACGACAACGAATGGGGCGAGTGGTTCGAGGCCGCCGGCGACCTGCCGGGCGTGATGCTGGTCGCGCCGGCGCCGGGCAACCACGAATACTGGGAGGAGTTCGAGGACACCCCGCGCGAAAGACGTGTCCTCGGCGGGCACTGGAAGCACGGCTTCGCCCTGCCGGACAATGGCGCGCGTGGCGCGCACACCCGTGAGACCACCTACTGGTTCGACGCCCAGGGCGTGCGCGTGGCGGTGCTCGACGGTACTTCCGCGCTCGATCTCGGCAGCCTGCGCGAACAGGCGCGCTGGCTCGACGGCGTGCTGGCCGCGAACCCGAATCCGTGGTCGATCGTGCTGATTCACCAGCCGATGTATTCGCCGCGCGGCCGTGGCGCCAGCGACGAACTGCGCGCGGGGCTGATGCCGGTGATCGAGAAGCATCGGGTCGATCTGGTGCTGCAAGGACACGACCACACCTATGGCCGCCGCAGCGGCGACCGGCCCGGACAAACCTTGCCGCAGTACATCGTCACCGTGGCCGGGCCGAAGCAATACCGCTTGTCCGAAGCGGCCCGGCGCGGCATGGCGCCGACCGCGGAGGACACCCAGCTCTTCCAGGTGCTGCGTATCGATGGCCAGCGGCTGCGTTACCAGGCGCGCACCGTCACCGGCCGGCTTTACGACGATTTCGAGATCGTCCGCGCCGCCGATGGCCGAAAGCGGCTCGTCGAGCACCGCGAAGGCCGCATCGCCGAGCGCGATTGCGCGCATCGCGATGCCACCCTGGGCGGCCGCAAGGATCGCTGTTGGGAATGAGCCGGCGCGGCCGCGCCCTTCATCACCGCCACTGGAACCCCCGCATGCTCCGGATGTCGACGCTTGCCTGCTGTCTCGCGCTTCCCATCGCCGCCATCGCCGCGCCGCCGGCCTGGGTGCATCCGTTCCATGCCGCGCAGCCGGAGAACGCGCCGGAAGAAGCGCGCGTCGCCATCGAGATTCCCGCCGGCGGTTTCACCAAGTACGAGATCGGTGAGGACGGCTTGTTGCACGTCGATCGCTTCATCGCCATGCCGATGGCTTATCCGGCCAATTACGGCGCCATGCCGCGCACCCTGGCCGGCGATGGCGATCCGCTGGACGCACTGGTGCTGAGCCGCGCGCCGCTGCATCCCGGGGCGCTGATCCGCTTCCGCCCGCTGGGCGTGCTGCGCATGGTCGATGGTGGCGAGGCCGACGAGAAGATCGTCGGCGTGCCGGTGGACAAGGTGGACGCCAGTTATGCCGGCATCCGCGATCTCAAGGATTTGCCGAAGGCGGAAATCGACCGCATCGAAGCCTTCTTCCGCGTCTACAAGCAGTTGCCGGCGGGTGGAAAAAAGATTGAATTGAACGGCTGGGGCGATGCGGCGGAGGCGAAGCGTTTGATCGGCGAGGCGTTGCAGCGTTTCGAAGGCCGGCGCTGACCCTTGGGGTGGGCGCTCGCGCAAAGAGGAACGCCGGGGATATCCCGGCGTTCTGGTGTCGCGGCGGCGGAGCGGTCAGGCCGTTTGCGCCACGCGCGGGCCTTCCAGCAGTGCGCGTTTGATCATCGCCACCAGCAGGTCCAGTTCGGCCTCGTCGTAGGCGAAATGCGGGGTGAAGCGCAGCGAATTCTCGCCGCCGTGGATCACGCCGATGCCCTGTTCGCGCATCCATTCCTCGGTGCTGCCCGCGCCGTAGCCCTTGAAGCCGGGCGCCAGTTCGCAGGAGAACAGCAGGCCGGTGCCCTGCACCTTGGTGATGAGGCCGTTCAACTCCGCCTTCAGGGCTTCGAGTTTGCGCAACGCCTCCGCGCCACGGTCGCGGATGTTGGCGCGCAGCGCGGGCGTGAGTTGGCCCAGCACCGTGCAGGCCACGTCCAGCGCGCGCGGGTTGGCGGTCATGGTGTTGCCGTAGAGGCCGCGTTTGTAGAGGTGGCCGGCGTGCCCGGTGACGGCCAGCACCGAGAGCGGGTACTGGCCGGCGTTGAGCGCCTTGGAATAGGTCTCCATATCCGGGGCGACGATGCCCTCGAAGCCCGGGTAATCGACGATCGAGAGATAGCCGGTCGCGCGCAGCCCCGCTTGGATCGAATCGACCAGCAGCAGCGCGCCATGCGCGGCGGTGAGTTCGCGGGCGAGGTCGTAGAACGCGCGCGGCACGCCGCGGCCGGGGTCGCCTTCGCCCATCACCGGCTCCAGGAACATCGCCTCGATGAACCAGCCGTTGGCCTCGGCATCGGCGAACACCCGGCGCAGTGCCTGCGCGTCGTATGGCGGTACGGTGATGACCGAATCCTCGCCGCGGAAGCTGGCGAGATGCTGCACGTAGGTCTTGCGGCTGGAATCGGAATACAGCGCCGGGCGCTCGGTGCGGCCGTGGAAGGCGCCCTTCACCACCAGCCGCTTGATGGTCTTGCCGGCGTGGCGCGCGCCGGGGTCGGTCAGGGTCTTGGCGTTGGCATCGACGATGCGCGAGGCCAGCGATACCGATTCCGAGCCGGAATTGAGGCACATGAAATGGGCATACGGGCAGCCATCGCCAGTCTGGCCGATTTCCTTGCGCATCGCCCGGTCGAACTTCAGTTGGGCGATGTTCGGGGTCATGATGTTGGCCATCACCTGCGGCTTGGCCATCGCTTCGAGCACGGCCTGCGGCGTGTGGCCGAAGCCCAGCATGCCGTAGCCGCCGGAATCGTGCAGCACCGCGCCCTTCAGCGTGACGACCCACGGGCCGCGCGCGGCCAGCGCGACATACGGGTTCACCGTGTCGGCGGAATAGAAATTGACGAAGCCGGTCTGGATTTGCGCGGCTTGGGCGGGTTCGTCCAGGTCGAGCAGCTCGGGGAAGCCGGCCTTGATCTCGGCGTATTCGGCGGCGGCGGCGCTGACGGCCTCGGCCAACTGCGGGTGGGATTGGGCGAAGCGCTCGATGGTGGCGTCATCGAGGCCACTGGTGCGAATCTTGCCGTGGGCGCGCAGCGGGGCGAGGGTGTCGAGCAAGCTCATGCGGACTCCGAAATCGTAGTAAACCCCCATTATCTGGATTAATTCGTCGTTCGGTAGTATGGAATCCGACGAAATATCGACTAATTTCGTCGATACGACGAAATTACCCTGTTCAGCTTCCCACCGATGAAGATCACCGCCGCCGACCAGTCACTGTTGAGCCCGCTGCGCGAGAACGCCCGCGCCTCCACCGCCGGGATCGCGCGCCGGCTCAAACTTTCGCGCACCACGGTGCAAAGCCGGATCGACCGGCTCGAGCGCGCGCGCTTGCTCGGCGGCCCGCCCGAGTCGCCCGGTATCGGGCCGATTCGGGCGTATTGGGGGCTGGCGAACTGCCCCTCTCCAGGAAACGGGGCGAAGCCGCTTGCGCCGATTAATTGACGGCGGGTTGCGGGGTATCGATGTAGCGTCGGCGCAGGCCGAGGAAGGGTTTTTCGATGTTGTGCCAGGTGAGGCCCGACAACAGCAGCGTCACGGGCAGCACCAGCAGCGCGGTGGTGAGCAGGGCATCGGCATACGGGTTGCCGGTGGGGGTCAGCCACCAGTGGTTGCGTTGTAGTGTGCTGATGACGATGAAGTGCCATAGGTAGATGGAGAAACTGATCACGCCGAGCGCGGTGAGGGGGCGATGCAGACTTTCCGGCAAGCGTGCGCCAAGGCGACAGTAACCGAGGATGAAGAGCATGCAGCAGAGCGCTTCGGCGGGCGGGAGCAGGATGCGCCAGCTCGCATCGGTTGGCCAGCCGCCATGACGATTGAGCACGGTGGCGATGAGCAGCATGCCGAGGGCGCCGGCGGGCAGGTAGAGGGCATGTGGTCTCAGCCGGCCGCGGGCCATGAGATGGCCGGCCATCATGCCTATCAGGAATTGGTCGGCGCGCCCGAGCAGCGTCCAGTAGCTCATGTCGCGCGCGTTGGCGTCATGTGCCAGACCCACGTAGCGCAGCACCCACATCAATACCAGCAATGCCAGCAATACGCGCGGGCCACGTCGGTTCACCAGCAGCATCAGCGCAGGAAACAGCAGGTAGAACTGGCACTCGACCGCGATGGCCCAGAACATGGCGGTGAACGGCCATGCCGTCAGGCGGCCGTTGATGTTGCCCATCATGGTCAGGGTCTGCACGAAGGACAGGAAGTCAAATTGCTTCGGGAAGGCGCAGATCCCGGCGATGAGGAAAAGCAGGAAGAGCGGGTAGATGCGTAGCACCCGATTGCGGAGGAACTGGCCATAGTGGATATTCCGGCCGGTGCACGCGAAGGCGAACAGAAAGCCGCTCAACGTCATGAACAGCGCCAGCGACAAATGGGCCTCGAAGAGAAAAGCCAGCAGTGGATTGTCACTGCGGGGCCAGTTTTCGAAAGAGAACGGTGCATCGAAGCGGAACTGGTAGGAAAAGTTGTGCAGGCCGTGATAGAGAAGGATCAGCAGTGCGGCGAAGCCACGCAGGTGGTCGAGTTCTGGCAGGTAATGGATGTTCTGGCTCCGCATCGCTCATCCCTCCCGGTGTGCGGGATGGGCGATGAGCGTCATGTCCCGGGTCGCCAGCGAGGCGATTTCCGCGCCGCAATCGTGGATGAAGAAATGTCCGCCCTCCAGCAGGCTCAGTCGTATGGTGGCGTATGCGTTTTCCTGCCAGCGCATCAGGTGACGGTGGTCCACTTCGGGATCGTCACGGCTGCCGATCACGTGGATCGGGGTATGAATGCGCTTGTCGCCGTCGCCATTGAGCATGCGTTCGCTCAGCGTGAAGTCGGCGCGCACGATGGGCAGCATCAGCGCCATGAGTTCGGGATGCTCGAACAGTTCCGGGGGTGAACCGTTCAAGAAACGCAGCTCTTCGATCAGCGCCTGGTCGCTCATGCACAGGCGGTTGCGGCGGCTGCCGATGATGGGGGCCTGGCGCCCCGCGACGAAAATTTGCGTGGGAGACCGGCCACGACGTTCGGCGTAATGACTCAGATGGAACGCCAACCCGCCGCCCATGCTGTGCCCCAAGAGGGCGAACGGTCGTGTGCGGCGGGCCAGAAGCGCATCGAACAGGCGTTCCGCCAGCACGGCCGGTTCTTGCTCCAGCGTTTCGCAGATGCGGGTGCCACGTCCGGGCAGTTCCACCGGATGTACGGCGATCCAATCGGGAAAGTAGCGATCCCACTGGCTGTACAGGCTGGCGTTGCCACCTGCGTAGGGCAGGCAGTAGAGGTCCAGTTCGGGCTGTGGTTTACGGTTGGTGAAGGGCAGCCAGGGAGATGTCATGATGGGTCTTCCGGTCAGAAGGTCAGGTGCTGGCCGCGCGCCCGGCGCTGGCGGTGCGCGGGGAGGTTGTCGGCGCCGTCGCGTCCTAGGGCCTGCTCCAGCGCGCGCAGGCAGGGGAAGGCGAACAGATGCGTCACCGGGAAGGTGCGTTTCAGCCGTTGCTGTAGCTGGCCATGCGCCAGCACCAGCTTGACCGAGGTGGCACCGGCCTCGAAGAAGTTGTCGTCCAGCGCGAGCGTGGGTAGCCCGGTGCACTCGCGGAGAACTTCCAGCAGGATCTGCTGGTGCTCGGTGATCGGTTGCGCGGGCGTTGCCGTGGGTTGGACGGGTGGCAGGGCCTGACGATCGATTTTGCCGTTGGCGCTGAGCGGCAGCGTGGCAAGCGGCACCAGGTGCCGGGGCACCATGTAGGGCGGCAGACGGTAGGCCAGATATTCTTTCAGGGCTTGGTCGAGCCCGTCGCTGGCATCGGCCACGATGTAGCCGACCAGCATCTTCTGGCCGGGTCGGGATTGCACGGTCACGGCTGCCTGTCGTACTTGGGGGTGTGTTTTCAGTACCGCTTCGATTTCACCCAGTTCGATGCGATGGCCGCCGATTTTTACTTGGTGATCGAGGCGTCCGAGAAATTCGAGCGTGCCATCGGGCCAATAGCGGGCGCGGTCGCCGGTGCGGTAGAGGCGCTGTCCGTCGCGGGGGTGGGTGAAGAAGGCTTCGGCGGTACGGGTCGGGTCGCGCCAGTAGCCGCGTGCCAGCCCCGCGCCACCGATGTGGAGATCGCCGGCGACTTGATCCGGGCGGTCGTGAAAATAACGATCGAGCACCCGGTAGCACTGTCGGGACAGTGGGCGGCCATAGGGGATGGAAGGCCAGTCATCGGGTACCTCGGTGGCGTCCTGCCAGTTCGACCAGATTGCCGCTTCCGTCGCGCCGCCCAGGGCGATGATGCGGGCATTGGGCGCCAGTTTGCGCAGGCGACCCGGCAGTTCCAGTGGTATCCAGTCGCCACTGAGCAGCACCAGCCTCAGGTGCTCGGGCAGTGTCGCTTGCTGGGCTTCGCACCAGGTGACAAGCATGTCCAGCAGGGCCGGCACCGAGTTCCAGATGGTGACGCCGTGGGTATGGAGTTGCCGGTGCCAGTGTTCCGGATCGCGTTCGCTGCCTTCGCTGGGCATGACGATGCCGCCGCCCCAGGCCAGCGGTGCGAACAGGTCGTAGACGGAAAGGTCGAAATTCAACGCCGACAGGGCGAATACGCGATCGTCGCCATCGCCGCCGAAGCGCTGTCGCATGTCGTCGAGCGTGTTGCGTACCGCGTTGTGAGTCATTTCCACGCCTTTGGGCGTGCCGGTGGAGCCGGAAGTGAACAGGATGTAGGCGGCATGGTCGCCGTGGATGGGCGCCGCCGTCATGGGCGTGTCGGAAGGCGCGGCCGTCGGCGCGCCCGCGTCGATACGGGGAAGCCCGGGCTGGATGGCGGGCGCTCCCGAGGATTGCATGAGCGCTTTCGGCTGGGCTTGCACGATGAGCGCTTGCAGGCGGCCGGGGGGCGTATCCATCGAAACCGGCACGTACACCGCGCCGCACAGGTGGCAGGCCAGTACCGAGGCGATCTGTCCAGCGCCCTTGGGCAACTGGATCAACACCCGGTCGCCGAGGCAAACGCTGGCCTGTCGCAGCGAGGCGGCCAGTGCCAGGCTCCAATCGAGCAGCGCGGCATAGCTCAGTGTTCGATTGTCGGCGTCGGTGACGGCTGTGCGCCCAGGGTGTCGTTGCGTCTGGCGCAGAAAGGGTTCGATCAGCGTCCGGGCGGCATCGTCGCACCGTGTGTCCATGGCATTGATGCGCGCGCGTAGCGCTGCCTGCGCTGGCGGCGGCTCACGGTCCACGCGGCGCTGCCAGGCTCGTTGGTCGCGGCAGAGCGTGCGCAACGCGTCCAGGTAGCGCTCCAGCATGCATCGCATGGCGGGAACGTCGAGCGCGGATTCGGCCAGATCCCAGTTGAACAGCAGTCGATCGCGTTCTTCGCGCAACTGGTGATCGAAGGTCACTTGTGGCGTCTGGCTCAGGCCGTAGACCTCGCGCCAGCCGAGGTCGGCGAAGGACGTGCCGGATTCGCCCAGCAGCAGGCTTGTGAACACCACCGGCATCAGCGAGCCGGAAAAATCGTGCCGTTGCCGCGCGAGCTGGCGCAATAGATCGACACCTTCCACCAGGCTGTGCTCGATATGTTCGAGCAGGCGCTCCTGGGCGGCTTGCACCTGCGCCAGGAATGGCCGATCCATGTGGTCGAAGTCCAGCAGGGTGTTGTTTGTGAATTCGCCGAGTACCCGTTGCACCTCGGGGTGAAGCGGTTGGCGGTTGAACAGCGTCATGTTCAGCGTCACCGCCTCGTTGTCGCTCCATTGCGACAGCACATTGGCGAACAGGGTGGCCAGCGCGGTGGAAGGGGTCACGCGGTGGGTGCGGCAATGCGCCTTGAAGCGCAGCCAGTCGGCGGCTTCGATTTCTCCACGCAGTCGGGTGAAGCGTGTGCTGGCGACGTGGTGGCGCCCCGCGGGCAGTTGCGGCGCGGCGGGAAGGGTTGGCAGGCGCGTGTCCCAGTAAGCCTGGGCCGAGGCGCGACGTGCGGCAAGGGCTTCGCCGTGCAGGTATTGCAGATAGTCGCGGCATTGCAGTGCGGGGGGCGCGGGCAGTGTGGCGCCATCGATCAGCGAGAACCATTCCATGAAGAAAAGCTGGCAGCTCCAGGCATCCAGTGTCATCAAATCGATGCTGACGTGCAGCCGCAGCGCGTGGGGATGAAGACTCGCGCGGATCTCGAACAGCGGCCAGCGTTCGGTGGGCCGCACCTGGGATTCCATTTCTGAGCGCAAGGCGTGCACTGCGGCAGTGTCCGTGTTGCGAAGGTCGATGCAGTCGATGGCGTAACGCGGGACTTCCCGCAGCACCCGTTGAGTGCCGTCGGCATGGATGATCACACGCAGCATGTCATGGCGTTGGATGACGGTATTGAGTGCGTCTTCCGCCTGGGCCAGCGTCGCGGTGGGGTGCTCGAGTTCAACGTAGGAATGGGCCGCGACTCCGCCGTGATGCAGCGCCCGCGAGCGGCCGACCAGATAGGCCTGCTGGATCGGCGTCAGCGGAAAGGGCGCATGCCGTGTGGCCGGGTCGGGTAGCAGTGCGGCATGGGCGGGCTCGCCGGTGTGATCGAGCCGCGTCAGCAGATGCGCCTTGTGCAGGCGCAGGGCGCTCTTGAGGGTGTCGTCGAGCGCGCCGGCGGGCGCGCGAAAGGCCAATTGGTCGCCGTTGGCGCGGATTTCGATGCCGCGCCGATCGAGATTGTCCAGCAGTTCTTCCAGTGTCACAGCATGCCTTCCTCGTCGTCGCGCTCGAAGCTCAACGCCAGCGCCTGCTCGCTTGGTGGCGCGACGCCGCCGGCGAGGCTTGCCAGTGGCAGTTGCGAGGGGCCGAGCCGCAATGCCGCTCGTAGCTGCGTGCCGTGGACATCGCCCACATGGCATAGCGCCAGACCGGCGCGGCGCGCGGACATTTCCAGCAACTGCGCCATGGCGCCGGCTTCCAACTGGGCAAACGGCAGGCTGGCTTGTTCGTACAGTGGGGCGATGGCGGCCAGTTCTACCACCAGCACGACCAGCAGCGGGGCATCGCGCAGCCAGTCGCGGTTGGCGATCGACAGTTGCGCCAGGCCGTCCGGGGCATCGAACGGGCCGACGCGTTGCAATTGATGCCGTTGCGGGTGGTAGTAGTACGTGCCAGGCGCCAATGTCGTGCGTTCATGCGGTGGCGAGAGCAGGTAGGTCTGTACGGCGTTGAGTCCGCCGGCGGAAGCGTAGTGGTATTTGCGCCGCCCCTGATGGAAATAGCCGCGCACCGCGTTCAGAAGCATGCCCAGTTGCGCGGTGGTGATGGGGGAATCGTCAAAGTGGCGTGTGCTCTGGCGAAACCAGGCGGCTTCCGGTGGCGTGTCGTCGGGTAGGGCCAGGATGTCGCCCAGGTCTTCGCGCAGTGCGTGACGGGCCTGGGTGAACAGTTGCCGCGCCTGTTTGTCGTGGATCGCTTTCTGCGAACGCAGAAACGCCTCGGCGGTGGATTGTTCGGGGAACCACTGCATCGTGTCTTGTGCCTGAGTGGGCGCAAGGTGGCGGGCGATCAGCGTCACGATGTCGCCGACCGTCGGGCTGCGAGCCAGGTCGGGCAGGCGGGGGCGAAACGCGAAACGGGCTTCGATGTGCGTGGCGATGGAAATCAATTCCACCGAGCTTGCGCCGAGCTCGATCAGCGAGTCGTTCGGCCGCACCCGGTCGCGTTTGAGTACTTCCGCCAGCAGTGCGCAGACTTGTTCGGTAAGTGCGTTTTCGTTTTCGGCTGCCGGTGCGGCGGGCGCGCCGGGGGTTGCGGCCAGCGTTTCGAGCCGGACACGGTCGAGCTTGCCGTTGGCGGTCAAGGGCCATGCCTCCAGTACATGCCAGGCGCTGGGCACCATGTAGTGGGGAAGCCGCTCGGCCGTCCAGGCGGCCAGTGCGTCCCGTGCCGTGACTTGCCCGCTCACGAACGCCACCAGATGACGCTGGTGGCGTTCTCCGGCGGCGATCACCACCGCTTCGGTGATGGCGGGATGCCGTAGCAGCGTGGCGCTGATTTCGCCGGTTTCGACGCGGAAGCCGTTGATCTTCACTTGCTGGTCGCGACGGCCGAGGAATTCGATCAGCCCGCCGTCGCGGTAACGCCCCAAGTCGCCGGTGCGGTACAACCGCACTCCGGTAACGGGATGGCGGATGAATTGCGCGGCGGTCTTCTCCGGTTGCTTGAAATACCCGTCGGCCAGGCCCAGGCCGGCGATGTGGATCTCACCTTCCTTCCAGGGTGGCTGGATGCGCAGCCGTTCGTCGAGCACATACAGCTGCTGCCCGCCGAGGGCGTGCCCATAGGGGATGCTGGTCCAGTCCGGGTCGAGTGTGGTGATTGGGAAACACACCGACCAGATGGCCGCTTCGGTCGCGCCGCCCAGGCTGTACAGATGCAGATGTGGCCAGAGTTCGAGGGCCTGGCCGGGTAGCGTCATGGGTATCCAGTCGCCACTCATCATCACCGTGCGCAGCGGGATTTCCGGGGCCTGTGTCGGGTGCAGGCGCAGGTAATCCACCAGTAGTGCGAACAGGCTTGGCACGGTGTTCCAGATATTGACGTGGTGTCTCGCGCACAATTCAGCCCAGTGCGAGGGCTCCAGCGCCCGTTCCGGTTCAGGCAATACCAGCGCGCCGCCAGCCCCCAGTACGCCGAAGATGTCGTACACGGACAGATCGAAATGCAGGGCGGACAGGGCCAGTACGCGTGATTGCGCATCGGCGCCGAAGCGGGCGTTGATCTCCAGTACCGTGTTCAGCGCGGCCCGGTGGCTCAGCATCGCGCCTTTGGGCGCACCGGTGGAGCCGGAGGTGTAGATCAGATAGGCCAGGTCGTTGGCGCGTGCTGGTGGTGTGGCGGCCAGCAGTGTCGGATCGGGCTCGGCCGCGTCGGGCACTTCGATGCACAAGTGGCCGGTAAGCAGGCTTGGTTCGGCGTTGGCCGGGTTGGCGATAAGCCAGCGTGCGCCGATTTCGTCGAGAATGGCCCGGTTGCGGCTGGCCGGTTGATCCGCGGCGAGCGGCGCGTAGGCGCCACCGGCCAGCACGACGCCCAGGCAGGCGGCGATCTGCGCCGGGCAGCGTGGCAGCAGCACGGGGACGATATCGCCAGGGCGGAGTCCGTGTCGTTGCAGATCGTGCGCAATGGCGCAGGCGAGGCCGGCCAGTTGGCGATGGTTGAGAGAGGCGTCGCCCTGGATGATCGCGGGTTGTTCCGCATGTCGCCGCCACGAGGTGCGCCAGGGGTCGTGCAGACATTGGTGGGCTGTTTCCACGTCCGGGTGTAACGCCTGTACCGTGTCGTCGGGATGTTCGACGTTGCCGGTCGGCTCTAACAGATAGCCGTCTTCCCGCGCGGCGCGGTGAATGGCGAGGACATAGTGTTCCAGCATGGCTTCGGGCAGTTTTCCGGGGAAAGCGCCTTCGACCAGATCCCACTGGATCAGCAGTGCGCCTTCCATCTCGGTCAACTGGTTGTCCAGCAGTACCTGCGCGGTCTGTCCGCGCGCATGAACGGGGCGGCCGGGTTGAAGATGCAGGTGGCGCAACAGCCGGGCGTCGTTCTGCGTCAGGGTGGAGGTGAATACCACCGGCATCAGCATGCTGCCCACTTCGCCGGCGCGTTCGGCCAGGTCGGCCATCACGCGCATTCCACTGTAGTCACGATGCTCGATGTCGCGCCAGAGCTGGTGTTGGAGTCGCTCGACCTGAGCCAGCCGGGGCGAGGCTTGGCGCAGATCGATTTCGCATAGCAGCGTGGAGGTGAAATCACCGATCAGCCGATCCACGTGGGCATGCACGGGTTTGCGGTCGAACAGCGTCATGTTGAGGCAGAAGTGAGCGCTGTCGCTCCAGCGCGCCAGGGTTTCTCCAAACAGTGTCAGCAGCAGCGTGGAGGGGGTGATGCCATGTTGCTGGCAGCGTTGTTTCAGGCTTGCCCAGGCGTCGGCGTCGACGGTCTTGCGAAGGCGCCGGAACGTTGGCGTGCCGAGTGCTTCCAGCGGTCTCGCCAGTGGCAGTGCTGGGGCGCCGGGCAGGCTGTCGAGCCGGGCGCGCCAGTAGTCGCGCGCGTTGTCGCTGGCCTGCGCGCGCGCGGTCATCTCAAGGTAGTCGCGGAAGCTTATCTCCACTTCCGGCAAGGGGGTGTCGGGATCGTGGTAGAGCCGCGCGGCCTCATCCAACAGGGTGAGGAAGCTTTGTTGATCCAGAATCAGCAGATCCAGGCCGAAGTGAATGCGCCAGTGGCCATCGGGTAGATGGCTGAAAGCCAGGCTGAACAACGGCCATTGGTCGTGCGGGCGCACGCTGGTGGCGATCCGGTGACGCAACGCGTCCAGTTGTCGTTGCCAGTCGGGCGCGTCGCGCAGGTCGTGGATATCCAGGGGCAGGGGCGGTGTCCGCGCCAGTACCTGTTGTTGCCGGTGATCCAGTACCACCGTGCGCAGCATGCCGTGGCGTTTCACCAGTTGCCGCCAGGCGCGATGGTAATTGGAAGGGGTGAGGCACGGGCAGTCCAGTTCGTAATAGAACTGGCACGGCAGCCCGCCCAGTGTCAGCGCCGGGCTGCGGCCGAGCAGGTAGCTGCGCTGGATGTCGGTCAGTGCGAAGGGTTCGTGTTGCCGGCCTGGGTCGGTATCGGCGGGGCGTGCGGAGGGTTGCCCGCGAAGCAGCCGCCTCAGCAGGGCGTCGTCGGTGGGATGGATGGATGAACTCATGCGGAAGCGTTCTCTTGGTGTGCGTTGTCGCGTTGGTCCAGGCGTTGCGCCAGGCGGTGTCGTTCGTCGTCGCTGAGTCGGCGCAGGTGCAGATAGAGGCCGGCGATGCGCCGCGCCTGCGGCGTGGAGGACAACAGGGCGGCCAGCGCGCGGGGTGTGCGGTGCTGGATGAAGTCGGCCAGGCTCATCGAGGTTTCGTAGAGGCCGCGCAGTTGTGACAGGGTGCGTACCGCCAGCAGCGAATCGCCGCCCAGACGCAGGAAATCGTCATCGGTAGAAACGCGTTCGAGGCCCAGTTGCTCGGCGAAAATGCAGCACATGCAGCGTTCCAGATCGTCATCGGCATCGATGGATTCGATCCGCGCGGGCGCGGCGTCGGCCTGGCTGCCGCCGGCCTGGCGGTAGCGCGCGGCGGTGTCGGCTAGCGCTTGGCGTCGCTGTGCCAGCCCCATTTTCGACACCAGGACGCAGGGTAGGGCGCTGTCCTCGATGCGTTGGAGCAGTGCCAGCGCTTCCTCCACGGAGAACGCGCCGTGTTGCGCGTCGTGGAACAGCCCGTCGGTTTCGCTCAAGCTCTCGCCCAGTGCCCCGGAGGGCGCCCAGGCATCCCAGGCGATCGTCTGTATCGGGGTATTCGAGGGCTGGTGGGCGAGGCTGTTGAGGAACAGGTTGGCGGCGCCGTAATCGGCGCAGCCGATACCGGAGAGTTCCGCGGTGGTGGAGGAAAACAGCACCAGCTTGCCGCAAGACAGGCTGGATAGATGCGACAGCAGCGTCCAGGCGCCTTGCGCCTTGCTGCGCAGATTGCTGTCGGGCGCGTTGGGCGCGAGGTCTTCCAGCGTCTGGTTGATGTAGCGTCCGGCCAGGTGGTAGATGCGGTCGATCGTGCCGAATTGAGAGGCGAGCCGGGTGCAGAGCCGGGCGCAGAAATCCGCTTCCGCGATGTCGCCACCGATGTAGATCGGCTCGGTGCCCGCGGCGCGCAACGTGGCTTGCAGTTCGCGATGGCTTTCCTGGGTGGCCAGGGCGCTGGCGTGGCGGCTCACGATCACCAGGGTGCGGACTTTCCCGGCCAACGACCGGGCCAGGACTTGGCCCAGGCCGCCCGTGCCGCCGATCAGTACGACAACCTGGCCTTGCCGCTCGTCGTGTGCCGGGGGCAATGGCACGGGGGTCCAATATTGCCGCCATAGCCGGCCGTGGCGGGCGGCGAAATGCGGCACGTCGGCGGCGTTGTCGCGGGTCTCGGCGAACAGCGCCGCCAGTATCCCGGTGGGGAGTGGGTCGGGCGTTTCCAGCGTGCATGCCTGGATGCCGGGATATTCCAGCGCCCAGTTGCGTACCAGACCCACCGCTAGCGCCGCCCAGGGCGAGACGGATTCGTCCCCGAGCAGCGGTTGCAGTGGCGGTGTGATGAGCAGCAGACGTCCGCGCCAGTCGTGCCGTGCCAGCGTTTTTGCCAGCCGTAACAGGGCATTGAAATGGCGGGGCGAGGCGGTGTCGGCGGGGGGCTGTCGTGCGTCCGCCAGCGGCCAGGCGAACACGATGTCCGTGACGTCGCGGGTTTGTTCGCAAAGACGCTGCCAGTCCGCATCGTCATCCGGGTCGAGGGTGATGCGCGCGCCTTCCATCCGCCAAGCGTCGCCAGGCGTCACGGTGGCATGGGCGTTGTCCGGGGCGGTGAGGTGATCGGGAAGGAAATACAGCCAGTGCGCCGGCGCGGCGGTAACGCCCGCGGGTACGGGCCAACCGCGCCATTGCGGCGCTTGCACCCATTGCCCGGCCGGCAGTACGCCGGCGGCATTTGCTGCATTGCGCGTCAGTTCGGGCAGCAGGTGGGTTTGTCGTTGGAAGGGATACAACGGCAGCGGCACGCGCCGTCCGGGCCGCTTGTCGCCAAGGGTGTCCGCAAGCGCCATATCGGTGCCCGTCACCCATAGGCGGGCCAGGCAGGCTTGCATGTCTTGCGCCTGCCGCAATGGCGAGGAAAGGGTCGGGATGGTGTCGGCATCCATGTCCCGCCAGGTGCGTCGGGCCAGGTCGCTGAGCACTTGCCCGGGCCCGGTTTCGACGGCGAGGACATTGGGGAATTGCCGGGCCAGCGTGTCCAGGTTGTCGTGGAAGCGCACGGTTTCGCGCAGGTGCCGCACCCAGTAATCCGCGGTGATCGGTGTATCCGATGCGTGCAGGCCGCCGTGGAGGTTGCTCAGCATCGGCAGGGCTGGGGCATTGAAATGGATCTGTTCGCAACAGAGGCGGAACTCGTCGAGCATCGGCTCCAGCAGATGCGAGTGGAAGCCATGCGAAACGTTGAGTCGCAATGAGTCGATGCCCTGGCCGGCGAGGGTTTCGGCGAAACCTTCGATGTCCTCGGCGGTGCCGGATACCACGCAACGTTCGGCGCGGTTGATGACCGCCAGCGACAACTCGGCGGGCAGCAGGGTGTCGAGCCGCTCGGCAGACGCGCAGACCGAGAGCATCGCCGCGCCCGGTAGCTTGGAAACCAGGTGGGCGCGCTGGTGCACCAGCCGCAGGCCGTCCTCGAACGACATGACGCCGGCGATCACGGCGGCGACGTATTCGCCGATGCTGTGGCCCAGCAGTATGTCCGGTCTCAGACCGCGGCCGATCAGGCTGCGCGCGAGCGCATGACTGGTCAGGAACAGGCTGAGTTGGGTGTGCAGGGTTTCGCGCAGCGGCGCGTCGTCGTCGCCGAAGATGAGGGGGCGCACGTCGTAGCCGAGCAGCGGCGTCAGGTATTCGGCGCCGTGGTCGAGCTGTTGGCGAAACCGGGCATCCTCTCGGTAGAGCGTGCGGCCCATGCCGGCGAACTGGCTGCCTTGGCCGGGGAACAGCAGTGCGATCGGGCGCGGGCCGTCGTCGCGCATGATGTCGCCCTGTTCGATTCGCGAAGCGGCCTCGGCGCTGTCATGGGCCAGCAGCGCCCGGCGCGCCGACAGTGCGCGCCGGCCCCGCAGCAGACTGGTTTCCGCATCGGCCAGGCGGATGTCTTGGCGCAGTGCGTCGGCGATGGATTGGCCAAGTTGCTCGGCTTGTGCCGGTGTGCGTGCCGACCAGCACAGCATGCGTGGCGAGCCATTGTCGATGGTGGCCGTTCGTACTGGCGGTGCGCCGACGATGAGGTGTACGTTGGTGCCGCCAACGCCAAAGGAGCTGACCGCCGCGAAGGCGTTGGCCGGGTCGCCGGGCCAGGGCAGTGCCTCACGGTTGAAGCGCAGCCGTGAGGATGGCGCCAGTTGCGGATTGGGTGAATGGAAATGGCACAGAGGCGCGATCCGTCCATCGCGCACGCTCAGCACCGCCTTTATCAAACCGACGACGCCCGAAACGGTGTTCAAGTGCCCGATGTTGGCCTTGGCGCTGCCCAGGTAGCAGGGCGATTCGCCTTGCCCGTAGACCGCTTCGAGTGCCTGGAATTCGATCGGGTCGCCCAGTGGCGTACCCGTGCCGTGGGTCTCGATGTAGCGGATGTCGTTGGCGTCCAGGCCACTCAGCGCCAGTGCCTCGGCCAGCACGGCGCTCTGGCCTCGTGCGCTGGGGGCCGTCAGCCCGGCCTTGTCGAAGCCGTCGTTGTTGGCGGCGCTGGCGTGGATCACGCCGTGTATGGTGTCGTCGTCGCGCAGGGCATCGTCGAGCCGTTTGAGGACGACGGCGGCGACACCGTTGCCGCCGATGATGCCGTCGGCGCGTTCGTCGAAGGGCGCGATGCGTCCGCTGGGTGACATCGGCCCGCCGGCTTCGGCCGCGTAACCCTGATCCAGATCCAGGCATACCGCCGAGGCGCCGGCTATCGCCAGGTCACTTTCGGCTTGCAGCAGCGATTGGATCGCCAGATGCACGCCCAGTAGAGAGCTCGAACAGGCGCTCTGCACGCCCACCGCCGGGCCTCTCAAGTCCAGGTGATAGGCGGTGCGGGTGGCGATGAAGTCCTTGTCGCTGGCGATCAGCATGCGGAAGTATTCCGCGCCACCTTGATGGTAGTGGCGCGCGCCGACGTGCTTCATGACGTAATCATTGAAGCCGGCGCTGGCGAACAGGCCGATGTTCAGCGCCGGGTCGCGCCGGCAATAGCCGGCGTGTTCCAACGCGTGCCAGACGGTTTCCAGAAACACCCGCTGTTGAGGGTCCATCAGACGGGCGTCGCTGGGCGAAATACCGAAATGCTCGGCATCGAAATCGGCGGCGCCGGACATGGCGAAGCAATGCCGGACATATTCCGCCGGCACATCGGCGGGAGCGTTTTCGACCGGTTGCAGGGCGCAGTGTCCGGCCAGGGAATTGCGCCAGAACTGTTCCGCGGAGTCCGCGCCGGGCAGGCGGGCGGCGAAGCCGATCACGGCGATGGCGTCGGGATGATGCATGGAAGGTTCTCCTCACTCGATGGGGCGCGCGTGGCGGCGTTGCCGCCGTTGCCGGCCACGGGCCTGCGCTTGGCGCAGGGGTTCATCGTCGTCGGGCCGGTGGTAGCTGTCTGCGAGTTGGCGCAGGGTGGGGTGCTCGAAAATCGCCGCGATCGGGCGTTGTTGTCCGGTCAGTGCCGCTAGTTCGCGGCTCAATGCCACGGCGGTGACGGAATTTCCGCCCAGATGGAAGAAGTTGGTATCCGGGGCGATCCCTTCCACTTGGAGCAGCTTTTGCCAGATCGCCGCGATCTGCTGGATCAGCCCCGTCATGGGGGCGCTCCCGGCCGGGGCGGGTGGCGTGGCGGCCGCCAGTTGCGCGGCCATCGCCTGGCGATCGATCTTGCCGTTGGCGGTGATCGGCCACTGCGGCAGCACGATGCAGCGGGCCGGCAGCATGTAGTCCGGCAGGCGTGGCGCGAGGGCGCTGCGTAACGAAGCGCTGTCCCAGGCCGGGGAGGCGCTGGCGGGATCGGGTTTGAGCACGACGCCGATCCGTGTGTGCGGCGCGTCGTCGAAAGTGAGCGCCAGGGCGTCGCGCACGCCGGGCAGGGCGCGGCAGTGGGTTTCGATATCGCCCAGTTCGATGCGTTGGCCGTGGAGCTTGACCTGGAAATCGCGCCGGCCGACGAACTGGATGGCGCCATCCGGGCGCCGGTAGCCGAGATCGCCGGAGCGCAGCAGGCGCGTTTCGTCCTCGGGCAGCGGAGGGTGAACGATGAATTTCTCCGCATCGAGCGCTGGCTGGCCGTGATAACCGGGACTCACCCCGGCTCCGGCATGACAGATTTCGCCGACCACCCATTCCGGGCATTCCTCGCCCAGCGCATTCAGCAGGTACTGGCGCGCGTTGCTGAGTGGCTGGCCATAGGGGATGCGCTGCCCCGGCGCCAGATTGGTCTCGTCGATGACGTGGGCGATGTCCATCAATCCCACTTCCGTGGGGCCGCCGACGCTCACCAGTTGCGCTTCAGCCGCGCGCCGCCGCAACCGGCCGACCAGTTCGGTACTCACCCAATCGCCGCCAAGCAGTACCAGGCGCAGCGATGCGGGGATCGCGCCGTCGTGATCGAGCAGCATCTGCATGAAGGCCGGCACCGAGTTCCACACGCTGACCCGGTGCTCGTGCATCAGCGCCAGCCAGTGCGCCGGTTCGCGCCGCTTGGCGTGCGCCGGCATCACCAGGGCGGCACCGCTGGCGAGCGTGACGAACAGGTCGAATACGGACATGTCGTGATGCAGCGCGGAGATGCCGATCACCCGGTCGTCGCCCGACAACGCGAAACGCTGGCATAGGTCCAGGATGCGGTTGCATATGCCGCCCTGGGTGATGATCACGCCCTTGGGCGTGCCGGTGGAGCCGGAGGTGTACAGCAGGTAGGCGTGATCGCTGGCGGACACGTTGGCGGGCGGTGGCGGCTGTTGCGTGCGTATCGGGTTTGGCCGTAGGCGGGTGGCGTCGTTTCGCCAGGGCAATGCCTCGCCGGCATCGTCGGCCAGCAGCAGGCGCGCGCCGGAATCCCGCACGATCGCGTCGCGTCGCGACTGTGGCTGCCCGGGATCGATCGGGACATAGGCCCGGCCCTGGCGCAGTACGGCCAGCAGGCTGATGACCGCCAGCGGCGTCTTGTCCATGCACAGTGCGACCGGGCCGTCACTTTCCTGCAATTGCGCGGCGACGTTCTCGACTTGCCGGATCAACTCGCGATAGCTGTACGCGACGCCATCGGTCGAGAGGATGGCCGGGGCATCGCCGGCGATGGCGGCGCGCTCGGCTACCAGGCGGAACAGGTCGGTGGCCGGCAGCGGCGCGGCGGTGTCGTTGATGCGCCGCCGACATGCGTGTTGCGCCGCCGGCAGCGGCAGGGTGGCGGTCGCCCGCCACTGCGCGGGATATTCGCACAGGGCCAGCACTCGCTGGCGGAAGGCATCGAACATGCTGTCGATCAAGCCTTCGGGGAACATCTCCTCCAGGACGTCCCAGCTCAGTTCGATACCGTTGAGGTCGGGCCAGTACTGGCAATCGATCCATACTTGCGGCGTCTGGGTGCGCATCTCGGTGACGTGGCCGATCCGTCGAAGTTGATCGTGCAGGCTGCTGTCGGGCTGGTCCGGCAGGGTGGTGAAGACGTAGGGCATCAACGCGCCGTTGCCGAGCTGGCGCAGCAGCGATACGCCGCTGATGAGATCGTGATCGAGGTGTTGCCAGAGCCGTTGTTGCAGGCGCTGGGCGTAGTCGGTGAAGGCGTCCTCGGCGCGGCGTTCGCAGGGCAGCAGGGTGAAGGAGGCGAATTCGCCGATGATCCGTTCCACGTCCGGGTGCAGCGGTTGGCGGTTGAAGCGCGGCACGTTCAGGGTGATGTCGCTGTGCCGGCTCCAGCGTGAAAGCACTTGCGCATAGGTGGCGAGCAGTGCGCAGGCGGGGGTGAGCTGATGTTGCCGCGCCTGTTCGCGGAAGGCGGCCCACTCGTTGGCCGACAACGTGAAACGGCGTCGTTGCATGACACATTCGCCGAGCGCTTCCACCTGTGTGGCCAGCGGCAGTGCGGGCGCCGGGGGGAGTGTCGGCAGTTGCGCTTCCCAGTAGGCTTCGCAACGGCTCATGTCCTGACGGGAGGTGTGCCGCGCCAATGCGCGCAGGTAATCGGCGAAGGTCCAGTCCAGCGCGGGAAGCGGATGCTCGGGGTGCTGGTAGAGATCGGCCAGTTCGCGGAACAAGATCTGATAGCTGGCGCCGTCGATCGACCAGCCGTCGAACAGGCAGTGCAGTACCTGGCCTTCTTCGGTGTCCCACACTCGCAGCGTATGTTGCGGCCACTGGGTCAGGTCGCGGCGCGAACGCCAGAGGCGTTCACGCTCGCTCGTCAGCCGGGCATCGAGGGCGTCGCCGGTTTCCGTCAGCCGTTCGGTGTCGATGTCGGTTGCGATGGCGTCGGGCAGGATCCGTTGTCGGCCATCCCCGGTGACTATCGCACGCAGCATGGGGTGGCGTGTTGTGAGCGCCCGCCAGGCATGTCGCAGTCTTGGGATGTCCAGGTGGGCGTTACGCAGTTCGATCAGCACCTGGATCGGCATGGCGCCGGGCACGGCTTTGTCGCGGCCCAGCCAGTAGGCCATCTGCATGTCGGTCAGTGGGAAGGGGGCGTCCTGCGCTTCCGTGCCGATGGATGGCATGAGCGTGTCGTCGTCGGCGGCGCGGACGGGGGCGGTGCGCAGCCATTGGTGTAGGCCGTTCAGGCTGCCGGCGACCAGGATGTCGCTCATCGCCACGCCGACGCCCAACCGACGCCTGAGTTCGCTGGCGATGCGGCTGGCCAGCAGCGAAGTGCCGCCGAGCGAGATGAAGCTGGCGTCGTCACGACGTTGTTCGGGGTCGATGGCGAGAGAGTCCCACCATATCCCGCTGCCAAGGCGAACGCGTTCGTCGGGGTCCGTCACCATGGTGCTCTTGGGCGCGGCCATGACGGGATCGGCGGTGATGTCGTCGGGCCAGTGGCGACGGTGCATGAAGGCATAGCGCGGGAGTCCCCACAACCGGGGCAGCCGGGCGTCGATGCGGGGCGGGGGGCCGCCTTGCAGGAAGCGCTCGGGCGAGCCGTCACCGTCGGTGTCATTGAACGTGGAGGCATCGCAATGCACGGGTTCGGCGTTGTCCAGTGCCTGCAGGGCTTGAGCTTCGTCGGGGCAATGCAGTGCGATGCGCCAGGGCAGCGCGCTGCAACGACGAGTCGCGGCGGCCAGCCATGTCGGTAAGGGATGCTGGGCGCACAGGGTGGGGAGTGCCTCGCGCCAGGCGGCGATTTGCGTCCGCAGGCTCTCGCGGCTGTGAGCGCTCAGACATAGCCAAGGCCAGTCGGGGAGGTCGTCGTTCGCTTTGGCCGGCGCGGGCGCCGCGGCCAGAACGGCGTGGGCGTTGGTGCCGCTGAAACCAAACGAATTCACCCCGCCCTGGCAGTGGGCCGGTAGCGTGGCGCTTTGGGTGGCTATTACCAGACGGCTGCCATCCAAAGCCAGATGCGGGTTGATGCCGGACATCGGCGGCTGCGTGGTCCAACGGCGATGGTGCAGTGACAGTGCCAGGCGCAACGCGCCGGCCAGTCCGGCGGCGGATTCCAGATGGCCGACGTTGGCCTTCACCGAGCCAATCAGGCAGGGCGGCTGGGTGTCGTCGCGGCGCGGGAAAACACGGGCAAGCGCGTTGACCTCGATCGGATCGCCCAGCGCGGTGCCGGTGCCGTGGCATTCGAATACCTGGATGGCATCGTCGGCGAGCGAGGCGGTGGCGAGTGCCTGGCGTACCAGGTGTTGCTGGCTGTCGCCGTTCGGAGCGGTCAGGCCGTTGCTGCGGCCGTCCTGGTTGACGGCGGTGGCGCGGATGACGGCGATCGGCGGCTGGGCGCCAGGTGGTGCCGCGCGGCTGAGGAACAGGGTCACTTGGCCCTCGCTGCGCACATATCCGTCGGCGGCGCGATCGAAGCTGTGGCAACGGCCACTGGGGCTCAGCATGCCGCCGCGTTGCAGGGCCAGGCCGTATTGGGGATCGAGCAGTAAGTTGACCCCCGCCACCAGCGCGTGATCGCAATCACCCGTGCGCAAGCTTTGGCAAGCTTGATGCAGGGCGACCAGGGACGAGGAGCAGGCCGTGTCCACCGTCCAGGCCGGACCGCGGAAATCGAATTGGTAGGCGATACGCCCGGCGATCACCGACATGGCGGTACCGGTACCGGCGTGGATGTCGCAATGACGCCCCGTCCTCAGCACATGGCGCTGGAAATCCTGCGCGCTGGCGCCGATGAACACGCCGGTACGCGAATGCTGCAACGAAAGCGGGTCGATGCCGGCATCGCGGATGGCGTGCCAGGTGGACTCCAGAAGCCAACGCTGCTGCGGGTCCATCAACCGCGCCTCGGCATCGGCGATGCCGAAGAAGGCGGCGTCGAAGCCGGCCGGGTCCGGCAGGGTGCCGGCCAGCAGCAGCGGATCGTGCGCGTCGATCCCCTGGGCGCGGCAGAGCACACGCAGCGGATGGGTTTCTGGCACCGCGCCGACGCTGACGCCGGCATCGCATAACAGTTGCCAGAAGTCCTCCACCGAACCGGCGCCAGGCAAGCGGCAGTCGGCGCCGAGCAGCAGGATATCCGCTGGCGGCGGCTCGGTGTGTCTTGTGTCTGCCGGCACCAGTGTGGGGGTGCGCTGGCATAGCGCGTCGAGCAGCGCTTGTGGGCTTGGGTGGTCGTACAGCAGCGTTGGCGAGAGTGCCCAACCGGTTCTTAGGCCGAGTTGTTCGATGAAGGCGACGCCCTGTGCCGAGCCCATGCCGAGATCGGTGAATGCCGATTGCCATGGAATCCACTCCGCCGGCACTGCCAGCAGCGTGGACAAGGTTTCTTGGATCATCTGCCTGAGCGTCGCCGGCGAGACCGGTGTGTCGACGGAATGGGTCATGGGGAGATGTCTCCGTGAGCGGGCGGTGGAGGGGCTGGTGGCGGTTGCCGCGCCAGATACGTGGCCAGTTCGGCGAAACGTCTCCGTTGGAAAACCGTTTGCAGCGGTAGGGCCAGGCCGAATCGACGTTCGATTTCCGCCACCAGGCGGACGGCCAGAAGGGAGTCGCCACCGTGTTGGAAAAAGTCGTTGTCGGGCTGAGGTGTCTTGCCGAGCAGGGCTTGCCAGATGCGCGCCAGCGGCTGGTGGATGTGCGTTGGCGCTTCCATGGCGGTTTCCTGCTCCGCGGTTAAGGCGGGGTCGGTATTGGCATCGTCTTCGGCGGCGCGGCGGTCGATCTTGCCGTTGGCGCTCAGGGGCAGCCGGGCGCGTCGCAGCAGCCGGGCCGGCACCATGTAGGCGGGTAGCCGTGCGGCCAGTTGCGCTAGGGCGCGGGATTCGAAAGTGGCGGGGTCGCCTTCTTCGCCGTCGCCGGTATACAGGCAAACCAGCGTGACGCCGCCGAGCGCCGTGCGCCGCGTCAGTGCCACCGCGCGCTGCACGCCGTCGATTCGCTCCAGTTGCGTTTCGATTTCGGACAGCTCGATGCGGAAGCCATTCACCTTGACTTGAAGATCCCGACGTCCGAGAAACTCCACCGCGCCATCGGCCAGGTAGCGGCCGATATCGCCGGTACGGTAGAGGCGCTCGCCGCTGGCGTGACGTATGAACTGGGCGGCCGTGCGCTCCGGGTCGTTCAGATAGCCCAGGGCCAGGCCGTCGCCTGCGATGTGGATTTCGCCGGCGACGCCCGGCGCACAGCATTGGCCGCGCGCATCCAGCACGTGCAGTCGTTGTCGGGAAAGGGCGAAGCCATAGGGGATCGAGCGCCAGTGATCGGCGATCTCGATCACCTCGTAATAGTTCGACCAGATCGATGCCTCGGTGGCGCCGCCGAGAACGATCAGGCGCGCGTGTTGGCAGTGGGTGCGCAATAGACGCGCCAGCGGCAGCGGCATCCAGTCGCCGCTTAGCATGATGAGACGCAGGCTCGACAGTGCCTGCGCGGGGTGCGGTGTTACCAGCGTGAGCATTTCCAGCATGGCCGGCACCGAGTTCCAGACGCTGATTCGCTCGCGTTGGCATAGCTCGGCCAGTGCGCGCGGGTCGGGTCGTTCCTCGTCGGCGGGCAGCACCAGCGTGGCGCCGGCCGCGAGGGTGCCGAAAATATCCTGCACGGAGAGGTCGAAGCTTGGGGCGGACAGGGCCAGCACTCTGTCGCCTGCGTGGATGCCGAAGCGGTGGTTGATGTCCTCGATGGTGTTGAGGGCGCTGCGGTGGCTGATCATCACGCCTTTGGGGGCGCCGGTGGAGCCTGAGGTGTAGATGACGTAGGCCGGGCTGTTGCCGTCCCAGGGGATGGGCGGATCGGCCGCGTCGTGATCCCCGGCCAGGAGCTCGGCGATGTCCAGTGCGCCGTGTGCGTCGTTGCCGCCCAGGGCGATTTCGAAGCGGGTTTCGCTGTCGGCGAGGATCTGCGCGATGCGCGCGCGTGGCCAGTGTGAGGAGAGCGGCAGATAGGCGGCCCCGCAGAGCGATACGCCGAGGATGGCGATGATCTGTTCGAAGCCGCGCGGCAGATTGATGGCGACTCGGCTCTCTGGCGTAACGCCGTGGCGGCGCAGTGAGGCGGCCGTCCGGCGCGCTTGCCGCAGCAGCTCGCCATAGGACAGCGTGCGGCCGTTCCGTACCAGTGCGCTGCGCTCGGGGTGGTGCCTGGCCTGCATCAGGAAGCCGTCGCTCAAGCGCGCGTCGTTGGGCACCCTGGGGCCGGGGGTGAGCGCTGGCAGTGTGGCCTGTTCGTCATGGCCCGGTAGGTATTGCATCCAGGTGGCGGGCTGATCGATCAAGGCGTCGATGGCCCGTGCCGATTCCGTCGCCAGCGCCTCCACCACGCCGGGGGCGAATATTTCCGCCGCCGCGTCCCAGTGGCAGGTCAGTCCTTGATGATGCTCGATCGCCTGATGGTCGAGCCATACCTGCGGTGTTTGCAGATGGCTGTCGATCAGTTCGAAACGCCACATGTCCGGCGGCGGCGGTGGCATGCTGGCTTGCAGGCCGCTGGTGAATACGAATGGCAGTACCGGGTTGTCACTGGGCCCGCGTTGGCGCTGCAATCGCCGCATCAATTCCACGCCGGGTGTCGCCGCGTGCTCCAGCCGCTCGGTCAGGGTGCTTTGCAGGCGCCGCGCCTGCGCCAGAAAATTCGATGCCGGATGGCAATCCAGTGGCACGGTGTTGCTGCAATTGCCCGCCATCCGCGCCAGTGCCGGTTCGTTAAAGGGACGAAAGTTGGCCAGGACGTTGAGCGTGAACGCGGGCTCCGCGCTCCAGCGTCGCAGCACGGCGGCATAGACCGCCACCAGTACGGCGTTGGCGGTGACGCCCCGATGGCGTGCGGCATCGCGCAACCGTTGCCAACGTTCCGGTGGCCAATGCCGGGTATGGCGCTGGAACTGGGTGCGGCGGTGCGATATGCCGGTCTGCGGCAGGGCGGGAGAGGCGGGAAGTTTCGGTAGCGTCAGCGACCAGTAGGCATCGCACACCGACCCGTGCGGACCCTCGCGCAATGCCTGTGCCGCGAGCACGTAATCGCGGTAGTCCAGGGTCTTGGCGGGTGGTTCGGGCGGGCTGGGCTGGCAACGCTCCACCAAACCTCTGAGCAGCATGGCCAGCGATGGTCCGTCCACGATGTTCAGACGGATCGTCATGAACAGGCGGGTGTCGTCGTCGGTGAGGCGTACCCGCGTGAAGCGGAATGGCTCACCGGCCGACAATGCAGGCAGGTCGCTCAGGTGGCTGGCCTTGAGCGCCGCGTGCCGAACCGCCTTTTCGCTGGCGTCGAGCGCACGCCAGTCCTCTTCGCCCAGATACCTTTTTCCCGTGTCGGGGGCGATGCACTGCCGGCCATCGTCTAAGAAGCGGGTGCGCAGAATCGGAAAATCGCGACGTAGTGCGCGAATCGCTTCTTGCAGGCGCGCCGCCTGGATGTCGTGCAGCCGATATTCGTGATAGAAGCAGGGCAGGGTGCTTTGTTTCAGCCCGCCGCATTCGCCGACGTAATACGCTTGTTGTATCGGCGTCATGGGAAACGGTTGCAGCGCTTGCGCCGGGTCGCGCTGGATCGGCGGCGGTGGCGGCAACGCGGCGTGTCGCAGCGAGATGATCAGACGCTCCCGGAAGCGGGCTATCGCGTCGCGCAATGTTTCGTCCAGCACTCCACGGGGGGCGGAAAACTTCAGCCGATTCCGCTCCAGCGACAGCCGGACGCCAAACGCGTCGAGCGATTCGCGCAACTTGGAGAACGCCAGAGCATCGTCATCGGCCTGGGTGGCGGTATCCGTCACAGGAATCCCTCTTCCAGTTCGAGTTCGCCGGGCGTCTCCCGTTGTGCGTGCTGCTGGTCGATCCAGCGGGCCTGCTCGTGCAGTACCGGCATGCGCAGCAGCTGGCCGAGCGACGGGCTGACGCCGAAGTGTTCGTGGATCAGCGCGCTGACACGGGTCATCAACAGCGAATCGCCGCCCAGCAGGAAGAAGTTGGCCTGCGCGTCATCGATGTGGCGGTTGAGCGCTTGCTGCCATAGCCGCGCCAGAGCGCGTTGTGTGTCGTCGTGCAATGCGGGATCGGTGGCGGGGGCGCTCGTCGGCTCGGGCTGATGCTGGCTCAGACTCCGCTGTAAGCGATGGCGATCCACCTTGCCGTTTGGCGACAGCGGCAGTTGTTCGATGCGGATCATCTTCCGCGGCAGGAGCTGCGGGCTGAGTTCTTCGCTGGCCCAGCGGGAAATGGGGGCCAGGTCGGGGATGGACAGGTGAGCCGGGTTCTGCGCCAGGATCAGGTGGTAATGCATGCATTCGGCCCAGTGAACGGCATCGGGGTACTGCCCACTGCGTTCGAAGCCGGCCCGCTTGAGTACGGCGTGCCAGTCGTGTGCGGAAAGCATCGGCAAATGGCTTTCCAGCCGCTGGTCGCGGTATTCGGTGAGTCCTTCAACAAATCCCAGGCTGACCATCTGGAAGCGCGGATTGCTGGTGCCTTCGATCAGTGCCAGCAGGCCGCCGGGTTTGAGCAGGCGGCGCAGGAGCCGGCTGCTGTGGTTCACATCCTGCGCGTCGTGCAACACGTTGGCGCCGATAATCAGGTCGAAGTCGCCGTCTTCCAGGCCGGACAGGCCGGGGTCTTCATTGATGTCGTAATGACGGAACTCGACGAAGGAATATCCGGCGAACTTTTGGCGGGCATGCTCGAAGAAATAATCCGACAGATCGGTGTACAGATACCGGCATCGCCCCGCGGGCAACCGTGGCAGCAGCCCGGCCGTGGCGCTGCCGATGCCCGCGCCGAATTCCAGTATGCGCAGCGGCGTGGAGCTCGGCAGACCGTCGAGCCAGGCGCTGAGCGTATCCGCCGCGATCCGGTTGAAATGACGCGATACCGGGTTGTCGCTATACCAGCTTTCGACGAAATCGGTCCGCCCCTGTTCGAACATCAGATCCAGGGGGTTGAAGCGCCCTTGCAGCAGTGCGTCGAGGCGGTCGATGCAGCCTTGGTAGAGCGCCCAGAAACGTTGGGCATGAGGTTCGCCACGATGGGCTTGCTGGTCGAGGCGCGCGCGCAGACGTTGGTACTTGTCGGCATCGAATGGTGTCAGGCATTCCAGTGCTTCGCCATGCAGGCGGAACAGTCCATCGCCGCATAATGTCCTGATCCAGCCGCGCAGGATTTTCTGATGGCGTTGCGAGACGCCGAGAGTGGCGCTCAAGGTGTCCAGACGGGCGCGATCGCCGGCCCTGTCGAACAGCCCGCTTTCGTGCAGCGCCCGGCGCATCACCAGTGTGCTGAGGTCTTCCATGTCCTGGTAATGCCGGCGGTAGTCCTCGGGCGAGAACCCGGCGGGTATGTCGGCGCCGGTTTGCGCGAGGTGGGAGAGCGTGTCTTGCCATTGCCGGTCGCAAGTGGCTGCCTCGATCCGCAACTGCCGTACAGGGGCGTGTTCGGTAGTGGCGATGAATGCGTTGAGTCGTGGTGGTTCGCCTGCGGCCACCACCACCGCTTGCGCGACGGCATCATGACGGACCAGCGTGCTTTCGATTTCGCCGGGCTCGATGCGCACGCCGTTGATGTTCAACTGGTCGTCGATGCGGCCGAGCAGGGTCATTTCACCATCCGCCCCGAGGACTGCGAGATCGCCGGTGCGAAACAGCGGGCCGTTATCGTCCAGGTAGCGTTCGCTGGTGCGCTCGGGGTCGTTCAGATACCCCAGCGACATGGCCATGCCTCCCATGTGGATTTCCCCGGGCACGCCCACTGGTACCGGCTGGCCGATGCGGTTGCGCAGTTGCAAGGTCTGGTTCGGTAGCGGCCGGCCGTAGGGGATGCTGCGCCAATGCGGGTCGATCTCGCCGATGGCGTAGTAGCTGGATACCACCGCGGTTTCGGTGGGGCCGCCGATGCTGAAGATGTCGATCTCCGCCGACAGCGCGCGCAGCCGCGCCGGGAGCGTCAAGGCAATCCAGTCGCCGCCCAGCAACACCTTGCGCAGGCTGGCGCAGGCGCGGGACGCCGTTGGTAGCTTCTCTGCGCTGTCGACCAACAGTTGCACCAGCGCCGGGACGCTGTTGATCAGACTGACCTGGTGTTCGGCGATCAGTGCCAGCCAGTGCGCGGTATCGTGCTGGCGAGACGCGTCTGGCATCACCAGCGCGCCGCCACAGGCCAGCATGCCGAACAGATCGTAGACCGACATGTCGTGGTAAAGCGCGCAAAGCGACAGCGCCCGGTGGCCGGCGTCGATGCCGAAGGTCTCGTTCATCGATAGCAACGTGTTGACCGGACAGCGGTGATCCAACACGACGCCCTTGGGCGTGCCGGTGCTGCCTGAGGTGAAGATGATGTAGGCGGGCTCTTCCGGGCGGACGTTGGGCAGGGTGCCGGTGCCGGTGGGGGCGGCCTCGCGCAGTTGGCGCATGGACAGCAACGGCGCGCGGGTCAGTGCGCGCATCCTTTCGTGCGCCACATCCGGGCAGAGCACGGCTACTGGGTCGAGGCTGTCGAGTACGCGCGCCAGGCGCGGGTCGTCGTAGTCCGGATTGACCGGCGTATAGACCAGGCCGGCGCGCATGATCGCCAAGGCGGCGATCACCGCGTCGGCGCCTTTGGGCAGCAGTACGGCGACCGGCGAGCACGCGCCATCACGACGGGGAGGCAGCCGGCGGGCGATCCGTTCGGTAATCTCGGCCAGCGAGCGATAGTCCCAGTGGCCTTCGGTCGTCATCAGGGCGGTGGCCTGTGGCGTGATCTCCGCCTGTCGCAGAAACAGCGCATGCAGGCAGGTCTCCGGGCGGGCCACCGTGTTTGCGTTGATCCGCTCCAGCAGTTTGCGGTCCCTCTCCGGGCGAGCATCGCTCGGGGGCCGCCGCCAGGCATCGGTATCGCGCGCCAAGCGCTCCAGTTCGCCGGTATAGGCGGCGAACAGTCCTTCGATCAAGGTGGGTTCGAACAGGTCGTCGACAATGAACCAGCGGTTGGCGAGGGCGCCTCCGTATTCGGTGGCCTGGTAATCCAGCCATACCTGAGGGGTCTGGTTGATCTGGAACACCTGCCGGCTCATCAACGCCCAGTCCGGCTGCGTTGGGTCGTCGAAATCCATTCCGATCATGCTGGTGAACACGACCGGCATGCTGATCCGGTCGGCGCCGCCGGCGCGGGCGCGCCCCAGCTCGCGCATTACCTGGATGCCGCTGTATTCGCGATGCGCCAGGGCGTCCCAAAGTGAATCTTGAGTGCGTTTCGCGGCGTCCAGGAAGCGTTCGCCGGCGCGGGCGTCCACCGGCAGCAGCATGAGCGAGGTGAAATCGCCGCAGATCGACATGATCTGCGGATGCAGATTCTGCCGGTTGAAATAGGTGATGTTGAGTGTGAAATCCGGCGCGCCGCACCATTGCGCCAGCGCACGGGTGAAGGCGGTGAGCAGCACGGCGCTGGGGGTCAGGCCCTGACGCGCGGCCTCGCGTTGCAGGTTCTGCCACAACAGTGGCGGCAGGCGGTGGTCCAGCGTGCGGAAGGTTGGCCGCGTCAGTGTGCCGGCGTCGCGGCGCAGCGGTAGCGAGGGCGCGGCGGGCAGTGTGGTTATCCGTTCCTGCCAGAAGCGGCGCGCCTGGTCGTATTCGGGCGTCTGGCGGCGGGCCTGTTCTGCGAGCACGCAATCGCGGAAGGCGATCTCCAGCGGCGGCAACGTGGTGTCCGGCTGCTTCAGAAGTTGATCGAGCTCGCCATAGATGATGCGGAAGCTCTGCACGTCGAACACCAGCAGGTCCATATCCAGATGGATGCGGCTGATGCCGTTGGGCAACTGCGAGACGCGCAGCTCGAACAGTGGCCATCGCGACGCGTCGAGCACTTGGTAGCTCATGCGCTCGCGTACGGCGTCGAGATGGGCTTGGCGCTGTTCCTCCGGTCGTTCGCGCAGGTCGTCCACCGCCACCCGGTAATACGGCACGGTATCCAGGATTTGCTGTTGCGCCGAGGGCAGCATCACGCAGCGCATCATGTCGTGGCGTTGGATGAGCTGATTCCAGGCTTGTTCCAGTCGGTCGACATCCAGGGCGTCGAGTTCGATCTCGATGTATTGGTGGCAGGCGACGCTGCCGAGTTCGAGCGTGCTGTTGCGGCCGATCCAGAAAGCCTGTTGCAGATCGGTCAACGGGAAGGGCTGGTGGCGGTTCTCGTGATCGTGGGACAAGGATGGGCCGCGCGCGTTGTTGCTGCCGAAGGCGATGTCCGCCTTCGGCGCTGGTTCCGGTACGGACTGGGCCAGCAGGAAGTCCGTCAGCCGCGCGATGCTGTTGTGTTGAAAGGCATCGCGTACCGAAACCGTCAGTGCGAGGCGTTCGCGTACTTGATGGGTCAAGTCCATGAGTAGCAGGGAGTCCAAGCCCAGGGCGTGAAAGTCGGTGTGTGGCTCCGGCGCTTGGGCGTTGAAAAACCCGGCCACGATCCCGGTCAATGTCTGTTCGATCAACGAACGCCGCGCATCGGGCGATGCGTCGGCCAGTGGCGTGGCCGGGACATGTGTTGCGGGCGTGGCGGATGCCGGGCCCAGCACTTTGGCGAATACCGGCATGGCGCCCGCAAGGGCGCGTATCGATCGAGCGAAGGCGGACGTTTGTGCCGCATAGGCCATGAGGCCGTGGTGCCCGGTGTGATCGAGTAGGTGCAGCAGGGTGTCGCCTGGCAAGGGCAGCAGCCCGCCGGCACGGATCCGCTCGGCGACGCTGGCGTCATTGGCCATGCCCAGCGCCCACGGCCCCCATACCAGGGTGCTGGCGGGCACGCCTTGTGCGGCCAGATGCGCGCCGAAATGTTCCTGCCAACGGTTGGCCGCCGCGTAGGCGGCGCTTTGCGGGCCGTTCATCCAGCTCACCAGCGAACCGAACAAGCAGAACTGCCGCAGGGGTTGATCGGCCACTGCGCGATACAGCGCGAGGCTGCCGTGCGTCTTGGTGCGAAGCGTCTCCAGCAATGCTTCCGGTCGTGCGTCGTGGATGCCGCTGTCGGAGCCGGCATGCGCGGTGTGGTAGACCAACGTCGGCCGTAGCGCATGTCGCGCGAGTGCTTCGCGCAGAGCATCCGTATCGCACATGTCCAGCGTCAGCAAGGCGAGGTCGGTGCCGCGCTGGCGCAACGATTGGATCGCGGCTTCTTGCACTGGGCCGGGCGAATGACGCATCACCAGCGCGAAGCGTGTGACGCCGCGTGCGAACAGGTGCTCCGCCAATGCTTGGCCGAGTGCGCCGAAGCCGGCTATCAGCGCGCAGTCCTCGGGAGTATGTCGCAGTGCCGTCAGTGTCCCGGCATCGATGGATTCCGCCACGGGCTCGTGGAGCCGGCCATCGTGCAATGCCAGGGAGGGGCCACTGCCGGTCAGGTGCGGCAGCAGACGGCAGAGTGTGTCGGCGTCCTCGGTGGAGCCGCTCGTTTCCATGCACAGGAAACGGCGTGAACCGTCCTCGTTGCACGCGGCCTGGAACAGCGAGTGCAACGCCGCCAGCGACCAGCCCTGGGCGCTCTGGCTGTCGGGCAGCACGCTTATCAACGCCAGCCGGGGCTGGGCCAGCGCGGCCTGCAATACGGGAAGCGTGTCTCGCGCCAGTGCGTCGAAGGCATCTGCGCCGTCGATCGTCATATCCAGCGGACGCAGATCCAGCAGCAGGTCGATGCCGTCGAGTGGCGGCAACGTCGTATGACGGTCAATCTGCCGTACATGATGTGGCGTATCGCCGAGTCGCTGTCGCCACAGACCTTGTTCGTCACCGAGCAGCGCCAGATTCAGCGCGACCTCCTGCCCGGTATCCCGAAGCTGGGTGAGCAGCGAGGGTTGAATGCGCCAGTGGATGCGCTGGAGTGCCGGTGGCAACGCGGGTTGGCGTGCGGGCCAGACAGGGGTGGCGCGGAATGAGCGCGCGGGTAGGTTGCACCAGGGCACGGGCAGCGCTGCGTAGTCGTCTCGCAGGGGCGTGTCCAGTCCGCTACGGGCAAGTTGCGCCAGCAGGCTGGCGTATGCCTGCTCACCGGGTGAGAGGCCCAGATACACTGTGCTTTCGTCGAAAACGTCTTGTTGTCGGGCCAGGCGTGCGAAGCTGCCATCGGGACCCATATCCCAGATCAGGTTCGGTCGTTGCTCGGCTGCGTGGCGCAACGCCTTGGCGAAGTGGACGGTTTCGCGCAGTTGCCGCCACCAGTAGCCGGTGTCCAGGGTTCCATGCGCCATCGCCTCGCCGGTGCAGGCGGAAATGAAGACGATGCCGGTATCCGGCTCGCCCGGCGCGGCATGATGCGCCTGTTCGATGAACGCCTCGCGCAGGGGCGTCATCATTTCGGAATGGAATGCACGCTGCACGGAAAGTCTGTGGCATCTGGATGCGAACGCCTCGGCGAAAGCATCGATGTCCGCTGTCGGGCCGCTCAAGGTCAGGCGCGCGGGGTGATTGACCGCGGCGACCGACAACGTTGGCCAGTGTGTGGCTTGCGTCGCGAACTCGTCCTCGCTCATCTGTACCGCCAGCATCGCGCCCGGCCCGCAGGCGTCCTGCATCAGCCGTCCACGTTGCGCGACCAGCCGCACCGCGTCTTCCAGCCGAAGTTGTCCGGCGATCACGGCGGCGGCGAATTCGCCAATGGAATGGCCGATCACCGCCCGCGGTCGATGACCCCAGTCCAGTAGCTGCTGGGCCAGCGCGTAATGGAAGGCGAACAGCGCCGGCTGTGTCATGTCGGTACGGGCAAGGTCGGCATGGCGGGCGTCGTCGAACATCACCGCCCGCAGATCCGCCACACCGTGCCGGGCGAACGATGCGGCGCAGGCATCCAGCGCCGCGCGGAAAGCCGGGCAGTGCCGGTGCAGCGTTTTTCCCATGCCGGCCACTTGGCTGCCCTGGCCGCTGAACAGCCACAGCGCGCGGGGCTCCTCGGGTACCAGGGTGATGGGCGCTTGCGCCAGCCGTTCACGCAACTGCTCGGAATCCCGGCCGCAAACGGCGATCCGCCAGCGCTCGGCCGGACGCCGCAACAGCGCGGTGCGCGCGGCAGCGCCGATGCAGTCTTCGCTCAGGCATTCAGCCATCGGCTGCCGCAGCGCCTCCAGCGTCTCCCGGCTGTGCGATTGCAGCAGCAAGGTGTGCGCGCGGTCGATGGCCGGCGCGCGCGTTGTGGCCGGCGGCTGTCCGACGATCATGTGGCAGTTGGTACCGCCGATGCCAAACGAGCTGACTGCCGCGATGCGAGGCGTGCCGGTGTTCGGCCAAGGCGCGGTGTCGTGCAGCAGGTGGAAAGGAGAATCCGCCAGTTGTAGCAGCGGGTTTGGCGGCGTGGCGCCGAGTGTGGCCGGGCGGATACCGTCGCGCACGCTGAGTACAGCCTTGAGCAGGCTGGCGATTCCCGCCGCCGTCTCCAAGTGCCCGAGGTTGCCCTTGATGGAGCCGATGCCGCAATACTGCCTGTCGGCCGTGGTTTCCCGGTAGACCGAGGTCAATGCCTCGATCTCGATCGGGTCTCCGATCGTCGTGCCCGTGCCGTGTGCTTCGACCATGCCGATATCGCGCGCCCGTACGCCCGAGGCTTCCATCGCGGCGCGCACCACATCCTGCTGGCCGGCGCGGCTTGGCGCGGTATAACCCACCTTGTCGGCGCCGTCGTTGCCGATCGCCGACCCCAGGATGACGGCGTGGATGACGTCGCCATCGCGTTGTGCGTCGTCGAGCCGTTTCAGCAACGCCACACCCAGGCCGTTGCCGGTGACGATACCGCTCGCGCCATCGCCGAACGGGCGGCACTGACCGTCCAGCGCGAAGATCGAACCCTCCTGGCGGATATAGCCCAGCCCCTGGGGAAACGATATGCCGACGCCGCCGGCGAGCGCCATGTCGCACTCGCCAAGTTGCAGGCTGCGGCAGGCGTAGTGCGCCGCGACTAGCGAACTGGAGCATGCCGTTTGGATGGTCATGGCCGGGCCGGTCAGCCCGAGCTTGTAGGCCACGCGGGTGGCGAGGTAGTCCTTGTCGTTACCCAGAAGGTGCAACAGCGTGGCTGCACGGGTGATTTCCTCGTCCTGCACGGCAGGCAGGTAGCGGGCGTAACTGCTCTGGCGCGTAGAGCCGAACACGCCGACGTGGGTGAGTTGCCATTTCGGCAGAAGCGCATGTGGATAATTGCCATGTTCCAGCGCCTGTACGCAGGCTTGCAGGAACAGTCGCTGTTGCGGGTCGATCAGCGTCGCTTCGTGGGCGGAATAATTGAAGAAGGCGTAGTCGAAGTGCGAGGCGTTTTTCACCCGTGTGCCGGCGCTGAGGTAATTCTCTCGCAGCCAGAGCGTGGGATCGACGCCATCTCGATCCTCCTCCATATGCTCGGGAAAACACGGGCCTATGGCACATATCCCTTGCTTCAGATTGCGCCAGAAGATCTCTGGATCATGCGCTGCTGGAAAGCAGCAAGCCATGCCGATCACGGCAATGGGCGAATAGGACATATCCACAGTTCTTGCTCTTGAATGGGTTTCGAAACATAGGCGGCGGGCCGGGGTGGCAGCTACTGGAAATCGGAGTCGTTGCAGGCGAATCAGGAGTCTTTATTCAGATTGTGTCGGCGCTTCGAATGGCGTCCGCGCACGGGCGTGACGCGCGCGTGAATCCAAGGATTCACGCGTTAATGAGAGGTATGTTGTGAGGTGCCGGCGGGTACCGTGAGAACAGCTTGGCGGGCTACAGGAATTGCGGTTGGCTTCTCGCCTGGCATGCCTGTTTGAGTTGCTTCGGCAATACGCCGTAATGCTTATGGAACGTGGAGGAAAAGTGGCTGACGTTGTTGTAGCCGACTTTCTGGGCGATGGCGGTGATGGAGGTATCCGTCAGGGTCAATGCTTCGTGCGCGACTTCCATCCGTCGCCGGATCACGTAGGCGTGCGGCGTGGTGTTCAGAATCATACGGAAATCGCGCTTGAGCTTGAAGTCGTTGGTGCCGATCAAGCGCGCCAACTTCGGGATCGTCGGCGGCGATTCCAGTTGTTCGTCGAGAATGTCGCGAGCCCGATAGATGCGTTTGACGTCCTGCGGATTGAGCCCCGGTGGATGCGGGTTCTGGTTCAGTAACGCCTGCACGGTCAAAGACATCAACTCGCAGGCTTTGGCGTTGAGGAACAGTTGCCCGGAGACGTCGTTTTTCGGCGCTTCCAGCAGCAGGTCGACGCACTGGCGCATGGTGGGCGTGACTGTCACGGGCAGGTAGGCGAACAGATTCCCGGAGTGCTCGGGGATCCGTTCGAATGGTGATTCGAATTCCGCCAGATAACCGCGCGGCATGCAGATCGACACCATCTGGAAGGTATCGCTGGGCATGAAGGTCGCCTCGCCGCTGAAACTTCCATGCCGCATCAGCGCACCACAGCCGGGTTCGGCCGAATAACTGAAATCGCCTTGATGGTCGCGTGTGTTGACCGCGCCATTCTTGAGAAAGGCCAGCGAGAGATATTCGCCGCTATCGCGGATCGGCATCGTCACCGGCTGGCAGACAACGCCATCGAACAGGACGATATGGAAACCGTCCTTGAACGAAAGAGTGGAGATGCTGAGCGTCGCCGAGGGCAGCTCGAGTATTTCCTGGCTTTGCGTGCCGTTATTGAATTGGCTGGTGGTGAAACGTGGCGCTTCCTGGTCGGTTGGGAGCAGCGGGTCGTCCTGTCCCCGCGCGGCGGCGATTGTTTCTCTGATGTTGGTCATTGGCAGGCAAGTTCATTTTGAGAACTCGATATTCTTCATCTGGACAGGCAGACATTCATCATTTAAATGAGAATCATTACTAAATGGAAATTTTAATGGCGATGACGCCAATGCGTCAACTCCGCCGAGTCAATTACCGTGGCGTTCGATCAACAACGCATTGCCTTGGCCGCCGCCCGCGCAGATGGCGGCAACGCCCAGTCGTCGCTCCTCCCGCACGAGTGCGTGCGTCAGCGTGACGGCGATGCGCGAGCCGGAGGCGCCAAGGGGATGTCCCAGCGCCAGTGCGCCACCCAACGGATTGACCCGTTCGTCTTCGTCTCGAATCCCCAACTCCCTGACCAAGGCAATCACCTGGGCGGAAAAAGCTTCGTTGAGTTCCAGGTGTTCGATCTCGCTGCCGTGCAACCCGGTACGCGCATACAGCCGGCGTATCGCGGGCAGTGGGCTCATGCCCATCATCGAAGGCGCGCAGCCGGCACTGGCCCAGCCGCGCAGCCGGGCCAGCGGCCGCAGGCCGTGCGCCCGGGCGTACTCGCCGGATACCAGCAACAGGGCGGCCGCGCCATCGTGGATCCCGGAGGAATTACCCGCCGTGACACTGCCCTGTGGGATGAACGCCGGTGGCAGCGCGGACAAAGCGGCATGGCTGACTTCGCTTTCCAGCAGCTCGTCTTCATCGACGAATGTCATGCCGCCTTGTCCGGGGACGTGTACCGGGGTGATTTCGGCCTTGAATGCGCCAGCGGTGATGGCCGCGCGGCAGCGCGCGTGGGTGGCCGCACTGTACTGATCCTGTAGCGCACGGCTGATCCGGTAATGCGTGGCGACGTTTTCCGCGGTGATGCCCATGCTGTGGCCGCCCAGCGCGCAGGTCAGCCCGTCGCGAAGCAGGCTGTCCACCAATTTGCCGTCGCCGAGCCGATAGCCTTGACGCGCGCGCTCCAGCAGAAAAGGCGCGCGCGACATGCTTTCCATTCCACCGGCGATGGCGACCTGCACCTCGCCGCTGGCGATGGCTTGCGCCGCCAGCATGATGGCTTGCATTCCCGAGCCGCAGACCTGGTTGACCGTCAGCGCGCTGGAAACGTCCGCCAGCCCCAGCGACAGTGCCACTTGGCGGGCGGGGTTCTGGCCCAGGCCCGCTTGAAGCACGTTACCGAAAATCGCCAGTTCGGCTTGCTCGGGGGGCACGCCGGCTTGCGCCAACGCCGCGCGCGTCGCACCGATCGCCAGTGAAACCGCCGGCACCTGGGCTAACCGGCCCTGTAGGCGTCCCATCGGCGTTCGGGCCGCACCCACGATCATTACCGAATCAAGCATGCGGCGTTTCCATATGGCGGCGGCCGGGGAGCGGGTATGCCGATTTCATCAGCCGTGCCGGCTCCACCTCATGCAGGCGGAAACCGCGGGTTGCACCACCGGCCTGGTAGCGGCAGGCTCCGGCAACGCTGTAATCCGGCAGATCCTGGTGAAAAAGTTGCCAGTCATGGTGGCGCAGGGCATTGTCCGCCGTGGTGATCCGGAGGCGATCCAGGTCGATGCTCAGCGTGTGGAGCGGGTAGGCCAGGCCCATGCCGATGACCTTGGACACCGCCTCCTTGAGTGTCCACATCTGTGCCAGGCGGTGAGTGTGGCGTTCCGCGGGCAGCCGCCGCAGCGCGGTGATTTCGGTATTGGACAGGATCGTGCGCAGGTTTTCCGGCGAGAGTGCCGGATGCGCTCTTTTCTCGATGTCGACGCCGATTTCAGAATGCGCGCAGATGGCCACGGCGACATGCCCGCGCGTATGCGAGAGACTGGTGAACCAGCGAGGCTGCTCGGGAGAAGCGATCAACGATGGCTTCCCGTGACTGTCCACGCGGAAGCGCCATTGCCTCGGCATGACTTCGGGAACCTGTTCGGACAAGGTCAGGCGCAGTAGCGAGTGGGCGCTCAGGTAGGCGAGACGATCCGCCGTGAAGTGGAAGCGCGCCGCCTGCGCTTGTTCGTTGTCGCTCACCAGCTTTGTTAGCCCGGCGATGCAGCCGGGGTCGAGTTTGTCGACGTCCAGGCAGTGGATCGTGATAGGGGCGAGTGCGTCCATAGGGGTTGCCGCGCGCGGTGGCTGAGTGGCCTGCCCAAGAAGCGGATTGCCGGGCGATGTGGGGGCGCTGCCGTCTCGCATGCATCGCCCTTCAGCGTGACTCGGCATTGTCGTCGGTGGCGGTTGGCGGTGATGGCAGCCGATGCCGACGCGACAGCACCGCAAGCAGCAGGCCGGTAAGCACAACGCCGCTGATGACGAATGGCAGCGATGGCCGCGTCTGGTAGAGCAACGAGGCCAGCAGCGGGCCGATCACATAACCACCCGCCTGGGTGGAGACGGCAAGACCGGAAGCCGAACCCAACTCGGCGGGCGATACGGCCAGTGTCACGGCGCTGTTGAAGCCGGGCGCGAGAAAGCCGATGGACATGCCGGTCAACGCGAACAGCGCGTGCATCTGCCAGATGCTGACGTTTGTCGCCATCGGCAGAAAAGCGGCCGCGCCCAGCGCGCAACCGAGCGCGATCTGCGTGGCGGGCGTCAACCGGATGCGGGTGACGATGAGCAGTTGCGTGAGCAGTGTGGCCAGGGCGCAGAACAGAAAACCGATGCCGGTGCGCGAGGCGGCTTGGGCGGAGCTGAGCTGGAACAGATCCTGGTAGCGGAACGCCGCGATCTGCTGCAAGCCGGATAGCGCGATGAAATACAGCAGCCCAATGCCAAGCAGGAAGACCAGACGTGCATCCGTCGGGCGCAGGTGGCCTTGGGGCGGGCGCGCGACATGTCCGCCGGCCGGCATGACCCGCGAGACGACCAGCGCGGCGATGGCGCAGATGGCGGCCGCGGCATACAACGGCAAAGTGATTGCTAGGGTCACGAGCAATGCGGCGATGCCGGGGCCGCCGATCATGCCGATACCGTAGGCGGCCTGGATCGAGGCCATGGCGGCGGAGCGCTTCTCCGGCCCGGCCGCCTCGGCGATGGCGGCTTGGGTGGCGGGAAATACGCCGCTGGAAAACAGCGCGTAGCACAGCCGGGCCAGCGTCATGAGCACGAACGTGGCGAACGCGCCGAGTATCCCGGCGCGGCCGAGATCGCCAAACACGCCGAACAGCGCCGTGGAAATGGCATAGCCCAGAAAGCCCAGCAGGATGATTCTGCGCCGGCCCCACTGGTCGCTTTTGCGCCCCCAGTAAGGCGCGCTCAGCATGAATGCCAGCGCGGCCAGTGTGAAAATCAATGCGATCTGGTAATCGGCCATGCCGATTTGCCGCCCCAGGGGCGGCAGTACGGCGAAGATGACCGATTGTCCGGCGCCGACGGTGGCAAGGCCGACCAGCAGCATCCATCGTGTCAGGCGTGGCATGTGCGGTGTTTCCTCGCTCATGGGGCGGGTATTAGAAATACGCCGTGATGCCGATGCCCAGCGTGCGTGGGCGCCCGGCGCTCATGATGGTCTGGGTGCCGGAGAATGGCAGGCTGTAAAGGTTGGTGGCGTATTTCTGGTTGAACAGGTTTTCGCCGTATAGATATACGTCGTAACCTTGCAGTCGGTAGCCCAGGCGGCCATCGAACACGCCGTGGCTGTCGATCTTCAGCGTATTGGCCGCATCGGTGTAGCTGGCCGTGCGATAGCGGTAATCCATCACGCCGTACAGGCCGTAGCCTTGGTCGTAGCTCATCCCCAGCGCCGTGGTGAAGCGGGGCGCGTTGGTCATCTGTTTACCGCCGAACACACCGCTTGCGTATCGGGTCCGGTTGATGCCGAATGTGCCGTTCAAACGCCAGCCGCCGCCGAACAACCAGGAAATGTCGGCTTCGGCTCCATGGCTGTATGCCTGCTTCACGTTGAAGACCTGGATGCTGTTGAGCGCGCTAATGCTACGGCCGTGGGCGTCTTTGATGTCAAGGTAGAACAGGTTGAGGTCCAGCCAAAGACGATTTCCCAGCCAGGCCGATTTCACGCCCAACGAATAATCGGCGGTCTTTTGCGGTGAAAATCGCGCTTTGTCGGCCGACGTCTCGGTGAAGTTGAAGCCGCCGGACTGGTAGCCGCGCGACACGCCGGCATACCAGAGCGTGCCGTTTTCCTGGGTGTAGCCAAGGCTGAACTTGGGAAGCCAGATGTCCCAGCGGTCGCCGCGGCTGTAACTCGTGCGGGTTTCCATGCCGCCGATGATCACGTGGTCCTTGTAGTCGATTCGTTTGTCGTCGCGTTGCCAGCGCAAGCCAATCGTGCTCTCCAGACGCGAACCGAGCGGCACGGTCAACTGCCCGAATGCGGCGACTTGTTTGCCTCTCACGTCGGTCATGTTGTGCGCCTGCATGTGGCCGAACAACGAGTTCGGCACCACGGAGCCGTTGTCGAGGGCGTCGTAGAGGTTGTTCTGGTAATAGAGGCCCGCCACCCAGCGCAGCGCTTTCTGTCCGGCGAAACGCAGTTCATGAGAGCGGTTGGAGACGATGGAATGATCGATGAAGCGGGCGCCGTCGAGGCTGCCGATGTTGGGCGAGAAACTGCCGTTGGTGCGATCCATGTCCGACTGGTGTCGCGCGTCGGTGCGCTGGTTGGTGCCCAGATAAGTGGTGATGAAAGGGCCGAAATCATGTTCGACTTTCAGCGATTGCTCGTCGAGGGCGACTTTGTTCCAGGTTTCGACTTCCTGTCGGGTATGTCTCCGGAAATCACGGCCGGCGTAGAGGGGAATGCCGCCATTGTTCTTGTTTTCGTTGTTGAAGCTCAACACGGCGTGCGTTTGCCCGGACAGGCGCCACAACAGACTGCCTTTGTATTGGGCGCTGTTGATCTTGTCGTAGTTTTTATCCACGCCGGGGAAGCGGTTTTCCAGATAACCGTTACTGTGTCGATAGCGTGCGGACAGGGTGAGGCTGAGCGTTTCATCGATCAGATCTCCGCTGAAGGACGCCGTGGCGAAACGTCCACCGTATTCGGCCAATTCGGCGCCAAGCTGGCCCCGTGGCGCGCCCGATTCCTGGCGGGTGATGATGTTAATGACGCCGCCCATGCTGTTTTGCCCGTACAGCGTGCTCTGCGCGCCACGCAGCACTTCGACCCGTTCGATGTTCAGAAGTCCCAGATCCATGCCATAGACGGAGGAGTGCGGCACGCCGTCGATGTAAATCGTGATGGCGGATTCCTGGGTGAACGCGGAGGTGGTCAGGCCGCGGTAGCTGGGCGATGCGAATACGCCGTAGTTGTTGGACACCGTCGTGTTGGGGAGTCTTCTCAACAGCGGCTCCAGCGAGTAGATGCCGCTTTGTTCGAGTTGTTCGCCGGTAATGACCTGTATCGAAGCCGGAATTTCACGGGCGTTTTCTTCCAGTTTGTTAGCCGTCACGGTGATACTTTCCAACACCGTTTTTTCGGGTGGCGGAGCCTCGGTGCGTTCGTCTTCCGCGGCTTGCGCCAGCGGCGCGCATAGCAGCAACATGGAACCGAATAAAGTCAGATGTGAACGCATTGAGGAATTCCTTCGGAACACGGCAAACAAGAATGAGAATGCTATCCAATGTATGTCTACCGGCACTGACGAATCGGGAGTCTTTACGACAAAAAATCCCGATCCGGGTGGTGTGACTCCCTTTGTCGGTAGTTACTTCCGATATATATTTTTCCAGCACTGACGAATCGGGAGTCTCTGCGACGAAAAATCCTGATCCGGGTGGTGCGACTCCCTTTGTCGGTGGTTCCTCTCCAGAAGGCTGCTCCACCATGCCATGCCGTTGCGGGCGATTTACCTGGAGCCGCGCGCCAATACACATGGGAGAGTAAGACACGATGGGTGAGATTCACTCGGGGCTGCGGCTGGCCGGCCTGACCAAGACCTATGCCAATGGGGTTCACGCGCTGCAAGGCGTGTCGTTGGACGTGCGGCCGGGGCTGTTCGGACTGCTGGGGCCCAACGGCGCCGGCAAGAGCACGCTGATGCGCACGTTGGCGGGCTTGCAGCGACCGGACGAGGGGGGAATCCATCTCGATGGTCACGACGTACTGGCCGATCCGCATTACCTGCGGCAGCGCCTGGGATATCTGCCGCAACAGATCGGCGCCTATCCTGGCGTGAATGCCTGGACGTTGCTGGAACGCTTCGCTTGGTTGAAGGGGCGCGCGCAACGTGCCGAGCGGCGCCAGGAAGTGACGCAACTCTTGGAGCGGGTCAACCTGCTGGATGCGGCGGATCGTCCGGTGGCGACTTATTCCGGGGGCATGCTTCGCCGTTTCGGTATCGCTATCGCGTTGCTTGGGCGGCCGCGTCTGTTGATCGTGGATGAGCCGACCGCCGGACTCGACCCGGCCGAGCGGAATCGTTTCCATCGGGTGCTGGCGGAAGTCGCCGACGATGCCATGGTGCTGCTTTCGACCCATATCGTCGAGGATGTGGAGCACCTCTGTCAGCACGTGGCGATTCTCGCTGGCGGTCGTATCGTTGCCGAGGGCGCACCGGCGGAATTGGTACGGCCGTTGGCTGGGCGGCTCTGGTCGCGGATCGTCCCGCGTGGCGAGGCGTTGCCGGAGCGGGAGGTGCAGCTGGTTGCGGTGGCGACTGGCACGTTGGCGGTGATCGAGGCGGCATCGCCACCACCGGGCTACGTGCCGTTCCCGCCACGCCTGGAGGAGGCTTATCACCTGGCGCTGAAGGCGGCCGGAGCGGAGGAACGCTCGGCATGAGGTTCTGGCTCAGAGAAACGTTCGATGAATTCCGTCAGGGGCTGCGCGGCGTGCTGGTGCCGCTGGTGTATTTGCTGCTGACCGTGCATCTGCTGACGGTGCTGACCAGCGCCGATTATCTGCGCCAGATGGGGGCGGTGGACATCCCGCGCAATGCTCCGGCGATCCTGTGCCTGATGGCGGCCGGCAATGCGTTCTTCCTGTTTTTCATCTGGGCTTGGTTGTTCGCCCAGCCGATACGCCGCGACCGGGTGGCCTGTCTGCATGAAGTGATCTACGCCGCGCCGTTCGGTTTGCGGGGCTGGCTACTGGCGCGGTTCTGCGGCGCGCTGGGTGTGGCGGTGCTGGTGGGGTGCACCTACGTGGCCGGGTTCCTGCTGGTGCCTGTGCTGGGTACGCTTGGCTGGGTGCCGGCCGAGGCCATCGGGCCGGTGCCGGTGCGGGCACTGTTGTTCAGTTTCTTCGTCTACACCCTGCCTTTGGCGATCGGCGCGGGCAGTCTTTACATGGTGGCCATGTTGCGCTGGCGCGGCCTGCTTGGCCCGTTCGTCCTGGCCGCCCTGCTGGTGGTGTGCTGGATGAGCGCGATGATGCTGAAGGATGCCCAGTCCGGCTCGGTGTTGCCGTTGCTGCTGGATCCGTCCGCCTATGCGTTGACCGAAGCGCAGGTCGAACAATGGACACCCTGGCAGAAAGCCACGCAGGTGCCCGGACTCGATGGCGTATTCCTGCTCAACCGCCTGATCTGGTGCGGTGCGCCATTGCTGCTGCTGGCGGTGACGTTGTGGCGTACCCGGCGGGAGCACCTGGTGGGAGAGGGGGTGCCGAAACAGCGCCGTATCCACACCGGGCATCGCCGTCCGCCGTCCGTGTCAAATCTGGCCTTGTCCGCGCCGGGGCGCGTCGGCCCGCTGGGCTGGACCGGGGCCGCGCTGAAGGAAGCGGGCTGGCAGATTCGCCGCGTCGCGCTGCGTCCCTGGTTCTGGGGAATTTGTCTGGCCTTGGTGTTTGCACAGAGCGCTTCGGGGCTGATGTACATCGTGCAGCATGCCGAAGGTCCGCTCTTGCCGAGCCCTGAGTTGGTCATGCCGCTGTTGAACCAGATGTTCTATCTGGTACTGGCAATGCTGGTGGTGGCATTGACCGGCGTGCAGTGGCGGAGAGATCAATTGCCGGGCTTGGACGAGATGCTCGACGCCACGGCCGCCCCGCTGTCCGTGCGTCTGGTTGGACGCGCGCTGTGCGTGTTTTCCCTGACCTTGGCGTTGTGCCTGACGGTGGCCATTTCCGCCGCGCTGGTGGCTGTGTCTGGCGGACAGGGAATGGCCTGGGCAATGCCATTGGCCTATCAACTGGCGTTGATATTGCCGTCGTTCCTGGAGTTGGCCGGGCTGACGATCCTGCTGCACGCCCTGATTCGGCATACGGGAGCGGCACATGCCTGCGCCATCCTGCTGGCGTTCGTATTGTTCGTCAACGACAGGGTGGGCCTTGTAAGTTATCCGCCCATGCGCTTCGCGATGCCGATTTATCCGGCCATCTCCGGGCTCTCGGGGTTGTCGCCGTGGTCGGCCAACTTGTTTTGGCTGATCTCGTTCAAACTGCTGTTGGCATTGTTGTGCGTGGTGCTGGCGATGTGGGTGAGCCCGGCCGGTACCGAGGAGCCGGGGCGCCGCGCGCTGGGCGAACGCTTACGTCTTCGCTGGCGACAGGGCGTGGGGCCGGTGGCGGCGGTGCTTCTGCTGGGGTGGCTGGCGGTGCTGCCGGTGCTGCACACAGGCTACGTAAGCCGTGGCGACTACGCGGCCCGGACGACCACCATGGCCGAACAGGCCGCTTGGGAGCGTGAGTGGTGGGCATCGTTCGGTGCCTTCTCGGTGGCGGGGGGCGAAGTCGATCTGCGACTGGACTCGGCCTTGCCGGGATTGACCGGGCAGTGGCGTTTGCATGGCGTGCGTACCGATAGCGGCCATCTGTTTTTCCGCCTGCCGCCAGGCGTTAGCGAGATAAATGCCGTGCAAGGGGAGGATGTCCTGCACGGCGCGCGCATCGGCGAACAATGGGTGCTGCCCCTGCACGGTTGCAAAGAGGCCGTGTCTTGTGAAATCACACTGCATTGGCGGCTCGATGCCGGCGGCTGGCATACCCGCGAACGGGTTGCGCGCACCGGTGTCATGCCGCAGTGGATGGATGGTGACGACATCTGGCTGCTGGCGGCCGATGTGATGCCGAATCTGGGCGTGGACAACGATGCCTTGTTGCGTCTGCCGATGGAACGCGAAACCCACGGTTTGCCGGCGCAACCGCGACTGGCGCCAGCGGTGGCCAGTGCGGTATTGCAGCACGCAGCGCCTCCGGCGGACTGGCGCTGGACATTGCGCGATGCCGGGGGACGGATGCTGGCGAGCGGAAATACCGATGGCGCATTGAATTTCGCGTTCACCCGGATAGCCTCGCTGAAGGAGGCCAAGGTCGGGGGCCTTGACATGCGCTATGACCGCCAGCGTGCCGGTATCGCACCGCAGGTCGCCAAGGATGTGGCGGACATGGCCCGTTGCGTGGCGGCTCATCTGGGCGAATCGCTGCCGGTGCGCGAAGTGGTGCAATGGCCGCGCGGTCTCCAGGAAAGTCGCTACGTGGATGGCCGCCTGCTGCTGGCCGAGGCCCCCAACTGGGATGCCGGAACAACGGGTATGGGCCGCTGGCTGCGCCGCGCTGAAATTGCCGCGACGCTGGTCAGGGGACAATTGCTCTCGCGCAGTGGCATCCGTCATGCCGAGGGCAGCCAGGCCCTGACACTGGCGCTGCCCGAAGCACTGGGCTTGCAATGCGTCGGCGAGACCGATGGCATGAGCGCTTTCGCGGCGTTGATCGGTCACTCCAGTGAAGCCGCTGGTCAGGCGCTGGTGGAGAGCGAAGTACCGGTCGGCCCGTTGGCGCAAGCGCGCGCGGCCGATTGGGTGCGGCCTTATGGCGCGCAGGCATCGTTGTCCTGGCTGCGTCAACACGGCGCGACCGGCCTTCTCTCATTGGCCCGGCGCGTGGCGGCCGGCGAACAGGCGATGACCGTGCTGCCGATGGCGGGCATGGCGGCATTGCTGGGGCCACCGCAGGCATACGACATTCATTTCGATGCATCCGCGCGCAAGGCGACGGGGAAACGCTGGCAATGGGCGCGGGGCAATTGGGAAGCGTTGCCGCAACCTCCATCCGCGCAGCGCTGGCTGTTCCCGCCAACGGCGCGCGAGGCGTTGGCGCCATCCGTCGCTGGCCAGGCCGTGCCGGAGGTGCTGTATTTAGATGTCGCCCCGGGTTTCGAACGTACTCCGGAGGACAATGCCGTTTTGTCGGCGAAACAGAAATGACGCGTTAGGGAGGGAAGCGCCGGCGGCGGCCACTCGTCGCCGGCGAAACCTCGGGCCGTATTTCCATGCACCTTGTCCGGGATACCCGATGGATGAATGGCAGGCTGCCGGAGCGGACTGCGTGGGATATCCGGCTCAAGTAGTGCGGAATCCGGGGAAATGCCGGATTATTTCGTCGATCCGACGAAATCGCTCCGTTTGGCTTCCCACCGATGAAGATCACCGCCGCCGACCAGTCACTGTTGAGCCTGCTGCGTGAGAACGCCCGCGCCTCCACCGCTGAGATCGCGCGCCGGCTCAAGCTCTCGCGCACCACGGTGCAAAGCCGGATCGACCGGCTCGAGCGCGATGGCGTGATCACCGGTTACGGCGTGCGGGTCAGCGATGAAGCCGAACGCGGCCACGTGCGCGCCCACATCATGGTCACGCTGGCCCCGCGTCAGATGCCGACGGTGATCGCCGAGTTGAAGGCGATACCGGAAGTGCGAGCGCTGCATTCGGTCAGCGGCCCGTCCGATTTGATTGCCTTCGGCGTCGCGTCGGATGTCGAGGCGATGGACGCGCTGACCGATCGCATCGGCATGATCGAGGGCGTGGAGCGCACCACCTCGGCGATCATTCTTTCCACCAAATTCGAGCGTTGATCGTCGGCATGGAACCGCGCGCATCCACGCCGCCGACGGTAATCGAGGACAATGGAAAGCGTGTCCATTTCCGATAGCCGATTGGCCGCGCCAATCCCGATCACGACCCGGCCCGTCATGAAAAAATCCGATTTCCGTTTCGACTTGCCGCCCGAGCTGATCGCCCAGGCGCCGCTGCCCGAGCGTTCCGCCAGCCGGCTGCTGGTGGTGCCGGCCGGCGAGTGCGGGTTCGCCGATCGCGGCATCCGCGAACTGCCGGCGCTTTTGCGCGAGGGCGATCTGCTGGTGTTCAACGACACCCGGGTGATCCCCGCGCGGCTGTTCGGGCGGAAGACCAGCGGCGGACGGGTGGAAATCCTGATCGAACGCCTGCTGCCGGAAAACGAGGCGCGCGTGCAGATTGGCGCCAGCAAGGCGCCGAAGCCGGGCAGCCGCATCGAACTGGATGCCGGGGGCGAAGTCGAAGTGCTGGGCCGCGACGATGCGTTCTACCACCTGCGCTTCCATATCGGCCAGCCGCTGGAGAAATGGCTGGTCGATGCCGGCCGTCTGCCGCTGCCGCCCTACATCGAGCGCATGCCGGACGCCGCCGACGCCGAGCGCTACCAGACCGTGTTCGCCCGGCATACCGGCGCGGTGGCCGCGCCGACCGCCGGCCTGCATTTCGACCAGCCGTTGCTGGACGCGCTGCGCTCGAAGGGCGTCGAGTTCGGCCACGTCACGCTGCACGTCGGTGCCGGCACCTTCCAGCCGATGCGCGCCGAAAACGCGCACGAGCACGTCATGCACAGCGAATGGCTGAACGTCGGCGCGGAGTTGGTGCGGCAGGTGCGCGAAACCCGCGCGCGCGGCGGCCGGGTGATTGCGGTCGGCACCACGGTGGTGCGCGCGCTGGAGAGCGCGATGCGCGACGGCCAGCTACAGCCGTTCGCCGGCGAGACCCGGATATTCATCTTTCCCGGTTATCGCATCGAGAGCGTGGACGCGATGCTGACCAACTTCCACCTGCCGGAAAGCACGCTGCTGATGCTGGTTTCGGCTTTCGCCGGGCGCGAGCGCATCCTCGTCGCCTATGCGCACGCGGTGGCGCGCCGCTACCGCTTTTTCAGCTATGGGGATGCGATGCTGCTCTGGGGCCGGTGAGAACGATCACGCCTGGTATTACCCCGGGGCGCGAATGACGAATGCGCCGGCAAGCAAGAACCCCGCAGCCAGGCCGCGGGGTTCGGGACTGCGAGCCGATCGCTCACCTGAACTTGTAATCGATGCGAAGTGCGACGCTGCGACCTTCGCCATAGATTTCATACAAGGCCGCGCGGTTGGATGAACGCGAACTCGCCGATTTGTAGGTGACGTATTTCTCGTTGAGGACGTTGTTGAGGTGCAGACTCATGGTGATCTGGTCGTTCAACTCCATTCGGCCTGACAGGTTGAGGGTCTTGTAGGCCGGCGAGCGATCCGCGTCACGCACGTTGAAGTGCGATTTGTAGGCGCCATAGGCGGCGATGTCGGCACGGATGAACGTGGGCTTCTGGAACATCTCAAGCTCATGGTCGATGGACAGATAAGCGTTGTATTTCGGCACCATCGTCATGTCGTCGCCCTTTTTCGCGCCCAGCACGGGTACGGCGCTGAGCATCTTCGAATCGGTATACGAGGCGTTGAAGGTCAGCATGGTGCTGGCGCCGAGATATATCGAGCTTTCCAGTTCAACGCCGCGCGAGCGGGCGTTGGCGGCGTTGGCGGTGTAGCTGAAACCGCAACTCGGCATATAGATGCTGGTACGGACATCGGTCCAGTCGATGTTGTAGATGGCGGAAGCCAGCCGCAGGCGACGGTCGAGGAATGCGCCCTTGAACCCCACTTCGTAGTTGTCGATGCGGTCGCTGGTGTAGCGGGGCGTGTGTTGGGGGGCATATTCGTCCTTGAGGCAAGCGTTCGGCAATGGCCCGTTGTTGCCGCCAGGACGATAACCTTCGGAGTACAGGGCGTAGATGTTCATGTCCTCGTTGGGCATCCACGAGACGCTGAACTTCTTCCGGTTGCCCGATTCCTTGCCGCCGAGCCATGCGGTATCGGTCCGCGGGCCGACCCAGATGCCGCTGCGGGAATAGCCGGAAACGTCTTCCAGCTTGAAGTAGCGCAGTCCGCCGGTCAGCTCGATCTTGCCGATAGAGGTGTCGAACTGATAGCTGGCCTCGCCGAATGCGGCGAACTCCTTGGTCATGGAATATAGGTTGGTCAGGTTGTAGTTCTTGGATGGGTCGCCGTACAGCACGCGACCCAGATCGGCCACGTTGTGGATGCCCTGTTTCGCCCAATCGGGCCCCCATATTCCTCCCACGCTTTTATCGGCCCAGTCCGAGAACAAGGCGATGCCGCGTGGCGTGTTCTCGTGATATTGCCACTGCTGGTCGGGCTTGTAGGGTTCCCAATAGCGGTCCTGGAACATGCCGACCGTCCAGTCGAAGCCGCCCATGCGTTCGTTGTTATTGCAGGCGAATCTCATGGGTGATGCGCTTGCTGCGTTCTTGGGTGACGATCCAGGTCTTCATCATGTCGTCCATATCCAGGCGCGACCAGTTGTCGAGCGAAGACCCGGTGTATTCGCGGTAGGAGCCGACATAGTTGAGCGAAGCGAAACCGAACAGGTTCTCGTGGCCGGCGCTTATCGAGGCCAGGTTGGTGCGGCCTTTGCTCCAGTTATCCATCAATTCGTGCACGGTGTAGCGCGAAGGCGCCTTGACCCGGGTATTGGCGCCCGAGAGGCAGGCCGGGCGCTCCCAATTGGGGTCGCAGGTCACTTGGTCATAGTTGACATCGAATCCCCAGGGAGAGCCGGGATTTTCGCTGAACCTGGCGACTCGGTAGAAACCGGGCTTGGAGCGGTCCGCCAGGCGGGTGCCGACGTTCTTGCTCTTGCTGGTGATATAGCCGAAGTTGAAAAACATCTCTTCCGTCGGCTCCCATTGCAACTGGGCGCGGAGGAAGTCGGCCTTGCCGTTGGCTTGCACGCCGGTGGCGGCGTTGACGATCTTGCCGGGGGATTCGGCGGTGCTGGCGACGATGCGGGCGGCCAGACGGTCATTGACCAGGGGGATGTTGAGGCCCGCTTCGATGCGGCGATTGATACCTGCCACATCTTTTTCACTGCCCAGGCGATAAGTACCGAAGACCTCCCACTCGTTCATTTGTGGCTTGACCGTCACGATCTGCACCGTGCCGCCGATGGCGTTGGAACCCCACAGCGTGCCTTGCGGGCCGCGCAAGACTTCGACGCGTTCCACATCGAAGATGTTGGCGAGTCCGAGCGGGATGCCATCCACGAATTGGCTGGTGGTGCCTGGGGAGGCCGTATTGCCGCCGCTCAAGCCGCGCAGGATCAATTGTCCGGTGGGGCTGGCGCCGCCGGCGATGGTGCGGTAGATGTCCTGCACGCTGCTGAGGTTGCGCTCCTTAAGCTCGCTGGCCGAGATCGCCGTGATGTTCATCGGCACTTCGAGGATCGTCTCGTTACGCTTGCGCGCGGTGACTACCACCTTGTCCAGGGTGTCGGCCGAATGATGTTCGTCGGCGGGTTGGGGCGCGGGCTGTTGGGCATGGGCCATGCCGGCGATGAGCGGCGTGGTCAATAGCGTGGCGAGTACGGTTTTCTTGAGCTTTGGGAGCTTGGGCATGGCTGACTCCAGAAATGGGGTGTTGGATGCGCTGGCTGGCCACGATGCGAAGCACCGTGACCTTGGCGGACATTAACCCGTGCTTCACGAAACAGCAACGAAGCCTTAACGATGGTGCGGTGCATCGGTCCGCTGGTCATGGCTTGTCGGGGCGGTAGGTGTTGGCGACGTTCTCTCATCCCCCTGGAAGCGGGCGGCGTCAACGCAACAAGGGCTGTCTGTGGATGAAGTCGTGATGCCGGAACGCGCGCGGTGTTCGGCGCCCATCGGCGGGCAACGTCCCGCTTCGTGGGCGTGGGGCATCTGCGATAATTCCGCCGATGTCACGCATGTCTTTTCAACTCATCGGCCGCGATGGCGCCGCCCGTCGCGGCCGCTTGCATTTCCCGCGCGGAAGCGTCGAAACGCCGGCCTTCATGCCGGTCGGCACCTACGGCTCGGTGAAGGGCGTCTTCCCCGAGCAGATCCGCCAGCTTGGCGCGGAGATCATCCTCGGCAACACCTTCCACTTGTGGCTGCGGCCGGGGCTGGAGGTGATCGAGGCGCATGGCGGACTTCATGGCTTCGGCCGCTGGGCTGGCCCGATCCTCACCGATTCCGGCGGTTTCCAGGTGTTTTCGCTGGCGCATCGGCGCAAGATCGACGAGGCCGGCGTCACGTTCGCCGCGCCCACCGACGGGCGCAAGGTGTTTCTCGGCCCGGAAGCGTCCATGCATATCCAGAAAGTGCTGGGCAGCGACATCGTGATGATCTTCGACGAATGCCCGCCGGTGAACATCGACGGCAAGCCGGCTGACAAGGGCTTGATCGAACGCTCGATGCAGCTCTCCCTGCGCTGGGCCGAGCGCAGCAAGCGCGCGCACGCGGGTAACGACGCCGCGCTGTTCGGCATCGTCCAGGGCGGCGTTCATCACGATCTGCGCACGCGCTCGGCGGAGGGGCTGAAAGCGATCGGCTTCGATGGCTACGCCATCGGCGGGCTGGCGGTCGGCGAGAGCGAGGCCGAACGCAATGCCATGCTCGATCACACCGCGCCGCAACTGCCCGCCGACCGCCCGCGTTACCTGATGGGCGTGGGCCGGCCGGAAGACTTGGTCGAGGCGGTGGCGCGCGGGGTGGACATGTTCGATTGCGTGATGCCGACCCGCAACGCCCGCAACGGTCATTTCTTCACCTCCACCGGCACGGTGCGCATCCGCAACGCGAAGTACGAGCGCGACCTCCGGCCAATCGAGGAAGGCTGCGATTGCTACGCCTGCGCGAACGGCTTTTCCCGCGGCTATCTGCGTCACCTCGACCGCTGCAACGAGATGCTCGCGCCGATGCTCGGCACCCTGCACAATCTGCGTTATTACCAGCGCCTGATGGCGGGGATGCGCGAGGCGATCGAACAGGCGCGTTTCGCCGATTTCCGCGCCGCCTTTTATGCCGCGCGCGGGCGCGATGGCTGAGCACGCCGGGCATTCCGCGGCCGCTTTGCGCTTGAATCCGGGGGCTCCCGGCCACATGGCATAATCTCCCGTTCGCTCAACGACAAAGACTCAGGTACAGACCGATGAATTTCCTCGATCTCCTCATCCCGGCCGCGCATGCTCAAGCAGCGGCGGGCCAGCCGGCGGCGCCGGGCATGATGAGCACCATGCTGTTTCCCATCGCGCTGATCGCGATCATGTACTTCCTGATGATTCGTCCGCAGATGAAGCGCGCCAAAGAGCACAAGGCGATGTTGGGCGCGCTCAACAAAGGGGACGAGGTCATCACCAATGGCGGCCTGGCCGGCGTCGTTACCGATATCGGCGACAACTTCGTCACCGTCGAGATCGCCGAGAACGTGCGCGTGCGCGTGCAGAAAGGCGCGGTCGCCAATGTGCTGCCCAAGGGTTCGCTGAAAGCGTCCTGATCTTCCTTCAACCCTGATCGCGCGGCGCGCATGGCGCCGTGCGGGTGATCGTCATGCTTGAGTTTCCGCGCTGGAAATACGCCGTCATCGTCCTGGTGTTGCTGGCCAGTACCTTTTATTCGTTGCCCAACCTGTACCCGAAGGATCCCTCGGTGCAGGTGACTGCCAACCGCGGCGCCGCCACCGGCGTCGTACTGCGGCAGAAGGTGGAGGCGGGTCTGGCCGATGCCGGTCTCAAACCGAAGTCCGTCGAGATGGATGGGGACGACACGGTGATGGTGCGACTCGCCTCGCCCGACCAGCAGACCCAGTTGCAGGACGCCCTGCGCGACACGCTGGGCCAGGATTATTCGGTGGCGTTGAACCTGCTGCCGACGGTGCCGAAGTGGCTGGATGCGCTTGGCGCCAATCCGATGTCGCTGGGTCTCGACTTGCAGGGCGGCATCCACTTCCTGATGCAGGTGGATCAGCAGGCGGCGGTGCAGAAGCGGATGGACGCCTACGCCGAGAACATGCGCAGCCTCCTGCGCGATGCGCGCATCCAATACCGCTCGGTGGACGTTCGGCCCGATCACAGCGTGATCGTTACGCTGCAAGCCGGCGGCAATGCCGATGCCGCGCGCGCCGCGTTGGTGAAGGGGCTGGGCAGTCCCGCCGCTGGCGGCCCCGGCTTCACCTGGGCCGCGCAAGGCGCCACGTTGACCGCGCGCCTGTCCGAGGCCGACATCAACAAGATCGCGGTTGATGCGGTCGACCAGAACCGCACCGTCATCGCCGAGCGCATCAACGCGCTGGGCGTGGCCGAGCCGGTGCTGCAACGGCAGGGCGCCGACCGCCTGGTGATTCAGCTGCCGGGCCTCCAGGACACCGCCGAGGCCAAGCGCCAGATCGGCGCGACCGCGACGCTGGAGTTTCGCGCCGTGACCGGTGACGAGGCGACCGCCGCCGCGGCCGAGGCCAGTGGCCAGGTGCCGCCGGATTCGCGCCTTTACAAGCAGCAGAGCGGCGCGCCGATCCTGCTTTCCAAGCGCGTGCTGGTATCCGGCGACCAGTTGCTCTCGGCGGTGCCGGGCGTCGACCAGCAGAGCGGTTCGCCGGATGTCAGCATCACGCTGAACGCCGCGGGCGGCAAACGCATGCTCGACCACACCATGGAGAACGTCGGCAAGCGCCTCGGCATCGTCTACATCGAACGCATCCCGACCGTGAGCATGGTCGATGGCAAGGAAGTGCAGGGGTCGCGCATCGAGGAACGGGTGATCAGCGCTTCGACCATCCAGGGCGTGTTCGGCAACCAGTTCCACACGACCGGCCTGTCGCAGGACGAGGCGCAGAGTCTGGCCCGGCAGTTGAAATCCGGCGCGCTGGCGGCGCCGATGTTCTTTGCCGACCAGCGCACGATCGGCCCGAGTCTCGGCAAGGAGAACGTCGAGCGCGGCACCCAGGCGGTGGCCTTCGCCTTCCTGTTCACGTTGGCCTTCTTCATGGTCTATTACCGGATGTTCGGCCTGGTCACTTGTGCCGCGCTGCTCATGAACTTGTTGATGGTGGTGGCGGTGCTGTCGCTGTTCGGCGCCACCATGACCCTGCCGGGCTTCGCCGGCCTGGCTTTGTCGGTGGGCATGTCGGTGGACGCCAACGTACTGATCAACGAACGTATCCGCGAGGAGTTGCGCGCCGGCATGCCGGCCAAGGCGGCGATCGCCACCGGCTACGACAAGGCCTCCGGCACGATTTTCGACTCCAACATGACCGCGCTCTTGGCCGGCGTCGCGTTGTACGCCTTCGGCACCGGCCCGCTGAAGGGCTTCGCGGTGACGATGGTGATCGGCATCCTGACCTCGGTATTCACCGCGGTGACGGTGTCGCGCGCGTTGGCCACGCTGATTTACGGCGGCCGCAAGAAGCTGAAGTCGATCGCGATCTGAGGAAGTACCCACATGAAGATCTTTCCGCTCCACCTGATCCCGAACGACACCCGCATCGACTTCCTGCGCCTGCGCACGGTTTCGCTGCTGGCGGCGCTGTTGCTGGCCATCGGCGCATTCGGCGCGATCGCCTACAACCAGTTCGCCAAGGGCGTGGCCTTCAACTACGCGCTGGACTTTACCGGCGGCGTCGGCGTCGAGTTGCACTTCGAGCGGCCGCCGGGTGTCGATGCCGTGCGCGAACGTCTGGAAAAGGCCGGTTTCGCAAGCGCCCAGGTACAGACCTACGGCACCGGCAGCGACCTGCTGGTGCGCTTGCAGGACGATGGCCGCCATGCCGCGCAGACTGGCGAAGTCGGTGGACGGGGCGCGGATGGCGAATCCGCCGCCGCCGGCATCGCCCAGCGCATCGCCAGTGCCGCCTCGGTCGCCGGTAATCCGGCCGAAGTGCGTTCCAGCTCGGTGATCAGCGCCCAGGTGGGCCGCGACCTGGCCAGGAACGCGGTGCTGGCGATGCTGTTCGTGCTGATCGGCTTCATGGCCTACATCGCCTTCCGTTTCGAGTGGAAGTTCGCGGTGGCGGCGATCCTCTGCACCCTGCACGACGTGCTGGTGGTGGCCGGCTTTTTCGCGCTCACCCAGCGCGAATTCGACCTGACCCTGCTGGCGGGTTTGCTGACGGTGATGGGGTTCTCGATCAACGACACCATCGTGGTGTTCGACCGCGTGCGCGAGAACTTCCGCACCATGCGAGCCGATCCGAACACGATCCTCAACGTTTCGGTCAATCAGACGCTTTCGCGCACCATCATCACCTCAGTGGTGGCATTCCTGACCGGCCTGGCGCTGTATATGTATGGCGGCGGTTCGCTGGAGGGCATGGCGGTCTCGCAGATGCTGGGCATCGTGATCGGTACTCTTTCCTCGATCTTCATCGCGTGCAACCTGCTGACCTTCGGCCCGCTGAGGGTGACCAAGCAGGACTTGCTGCCGAAGGCGCGTGACGAGGCGGCGCTGGCGCGCCGGCCCTGAGCATGCGAAAGCCGGGGGCTTGCCCGGCTTCGTATCGAGTTAGAGAGACGCCGGGCGATGCCCGGCGTCGTCGTTTCCGCGTGTCAGAACGTGCCGGCGTAGCCGCTGTCGACGATGGTCTTCTGGAGCGCCTCGGCCAGTCTCAGATTGCCGGCGACGATGCCACGGCTGTCGATCCCGCGTGCGTCCACCGGCGCGGTCGGGGCGCCTTTGAAATCGCTGACCTTTCCGCCGGCCTCGCGTACCAGCAGGATGCCGGCGGCGATGTCCCAGGGTTTGACGCCGGCCTCGAAGTAGGCATCGAGGCGGCCGCAGGCGGTGTAGGCCAGATCCAGCGCGGCGGAGCCGGTGCGGCGCAGGTCCTCGGCCTGGGTCATGAGCTGGCGCGCGCATTCGAGCTGCGCGCCGGTGCGCTGGCGTTCGCGCGGGTGGAAGCCGGTGGCGACCAGGGCGCCTTCCAGGGTCTTGCGTTCGGCCACGCGGATGCGGCGGTCGTTCAGCACCGCGCCGCTGCCTTTGCTGGCGGTGAACAGTTCGTTGCGCAGCGGGTCGAAGATCACGCCGTGGACCGGCTCGCCGTTCTCGACCAGGGCGATGGAGACACAGTAGTGCGGCAGGCCGCGCAGGTAGTTGCTGGTACCGTCGAGCGGGTCGATCACCCAGACGTTGCGGCCCTTGCCGAGCTGGCCGCCTTCCTCGCCGAGGATGGCGTAGTCCGGCGCGGCGCGGCGCAGTTCGCGGATCGCGGCTTCCTCGGCCTGAGCGTCCACTTCGCTGGCGTAATCCTGGCGGCCTTTCTCGACGACGTTGAGCGCCTCGAGGCGACCGAGGTTGCGCATCAGCACGTTGCTGGCGGCGCGCGCCGCCTTGACCATAAGGGTGACTGCAGGTTTCTGCATGGAGTGGGCCGCCTGGTTGAATAAAGAACGAGGCCCGGCTTCGTTGCCGGGCGGCGCAGTTTACCATTCGCGCAATGAGCCATCTGAACCCAATCGCCGCGCGCATCCGCATCGTGATGGTCGGTACCCAGCATCCAGGCAATCTCGGCGCCGCCGCCCGCGCCATGCGCACCATGGGGTTGACCCGGATGGTGTTGGTGGCGCCGGAAAAACAGCCCGATCTCGTCACCGTCTCGATGGCCGCGGGCGCTGAGGCGCTGGTATTCGATGCGCCGGTGTTCGCCACGCTCGGGGAAGCCGTCGCCGATTGCCGGCTGGTGCTCGGTTGTACCGCGCGCAGCCGGCGCATCGCGCTGGAGGAACTGCCGCCGCGCAAGGCAGTCGAACGCGCGGTGGCGGCGGCTGGCGAAGGCGGGGAGGTCGCGCTGGTGTTCGGACGCGAGCGTACCGGGCTGGACAACGACGAGCTGCAACTCTGCCATGCCGCCATCCACATCCCCGCCGACCCGGCCTTCAGCTCGTTGAACGTGGCGGCGGCGGTGCAGGTGCTGGCCTACGAGGCGAGGATGGCGCTGCTGGCCTCGGCGGCGTCCACCGCCAGCGTGGTGGCGGCGTGTGTCGAGCCGCCAGCCGCGCACGCCGAGCTGGAGGGCTTCTTCTCCCAGTTGGCGGAAACGCTCGACGCGATCGATTTCCACAAGGGGCGGGCGCCGGAATCGGCGTTGCGCAAACTTCGCCGCATCTTTTTGCGGGCGGAGATGAGCAGCCGCGAGGTACGTATCGTCCGTGGCGTCCTGGCCGATGCCCAGCGCATGGCGCGCTTGGCGAAAAATGACGCATGAGCGCCGGGGCATGCGTCTAATCGTGCGGGTTTTCGGTTAGGCTGCACGCTGTCCCGCTCGTGCGTGTCGCTGTGCATCGTTCATTTCGTGTCGCCTTCGTCTGCCTGTGTCTGGCAATGTTCGCGCCCGAGTTGCGTGCCGAAGGAGACACCCTGGTGCTGGGCCGGATCAGCGACGATCCCAAGGCGCATTACGAGCAGCTCAAACCATTGCTGGATTACGTGGTGCCGCGCATGGAGAAGGTCGGCATCCGTCAGGGCCGGATACTGATGGCCAAGGACGTACAGCAGATGGCCAGTTATCTGCGCCGTGGCCGGGTCGACTGGGTTACTGAAACCTCGGCCGGCGGCATGTTGCTAGCCGAACGCGGTGGTGCCGTGCCGTTGCTGCGCACCAGCCGGGGCGGCAAGTCCAGTTACGCCACGGTGTTCTTCGTCCGTCGCGGCAGCCGCATTCATTCGCTGGCGCAGTTGCGCGGTCGCAGCGTGGCGTTTCAGAACCGGGCCTCGACCTCCGCCTACTTCATGCCGGCCGACGAACTGCTCGACCAAGGCCTGTCACTCGAACAATTGCTATCGCCGCACGACCAGCCGGGGCCGGATGCGGTCGGCTTCATGTTCGCCCGCAGCGAACGCAACATCGTGACCTGGGTGGCGAAGGGGCTGGTCGATGCCGGCGCGATAAACGATGGCGACTGGGTGTCGCCAAGCCGGGTGCCGGCGGCTTTTCGCGACGAGCTGCGCCTGATCCATACCGGGCCAAGACTGCCGAGGGGAATCGAGATGGTCGGTACCCGGGTGCCGGGGGCGGTGCGCAAGCGTCTGCGCGAAGTGCTGCTGGCGGCACGGCACGATCCAGCCGCGGCGCCGGCGCTGAAGGCGTTCTTCGGTACCACGGCCTTCCAACCGATCGATGCTGAAACCCGCGCCCAGCTTGCGCACATTCGCGCCGCGACCGTCCGCGTGCGTCGGGAGGTGGAGTGATCCGGTTGCTGTGGCGGATGGGGGTGCAGGTGCATCTGTGGGCCGCCATGGCGGTGGTATTGCTGGCGATGTCGATGTTGGTCGGGCTGCTGTTGCAGCGGCAGATGCAGATGCGCGGGCAGGTGGCCGAGTTCAGCCGCACCGCCTTGCAGCAGATGATGAAAGAGCGGCTTCGCAATCGTGCCGAAGTCCATATCACTCAACTGGCCGATTCGTTGACCAACCCGCTCTATTACTTCGACCTGGAGCGGATCGGCGAACTGGCCAGCATCACCAAGCGCAGCAAGGACGTGGCCTACGTGATGGTCTACGACGTCCAGGGGCGCATCCTGCACGACGGTACCGGCGAGATCGCCACTTATGGCCGGCGCATGCAGGATGCGCTGGCGGAGCAGGTGATCAAGGCGCGTGGGATGCTGATCCAGAGTACGCCGGTGCTGCTCGACGTCTCGGCCCCGATCATGCTCGGAGGCACCCGCCTGGGCGGTGTGCGGATCGGCTATTCGCTGGTTGCCGCGCAGCGCACCGAGGCCGCCGCCATCGCCCAACTCGACCAGGCCGTGCAGGAAATCTCGAATGCGCATCGCTGGATGATCGTGGCGCTGGTGGCGTTGATCCTGCTGGCCGTGGTGGCGGTGGCCTATCTGGCGCAGCGCCATTACATCCGCCCGATCGTGCGCATGGCCGGTTACGCCAAGTCGATCGAGGAGGGGGATTACGGGGTCAAGATGACCAGTGCCACTGTCCGGGGCGACGAGGTGGGCGACCTCGAACGCGCGTTCGCCCGGATGAGTGCCAGCGTGCGTCGTCACGACAGCGAGATTCGCCAGCTCGCCTTTACCGACCCGTTGACGCATTTGCCCAACCGGCGCAGCTTCCGCGAGCGGCTGGAGGCCCGGCTGCGTCACCGCGATCCCGGCCTTACCCTGGCGCTGATGTTCATCGATGTCGATGACTTCAAGCGGGTCAACGACACCTTGGGCCACGAGGCCGGCGACCGCGTGCTGGTGGAGGTGGCCGGGCGCATCCGCGGGATCATCGAGGATCAACGGCTCGAAAGCGTCGAAATCGCCCGTTTCGGTGGCGACGAGTTCGTCATCCTGATCGAGCCGTGCGAGCGCGGTGCGCGCGGTGCTTCGGTGGCGGCGGCGCGGTTGGCGCAGCGGCTGGTCGCCGGAACCGCGCGGCCGGTCGAGGTCGACGACCAACAGCGCGTTTATCTCGGCGCATCGATCGGCATCACCCTGTATCCGCACGATGCCGAGAATGCGGTCACGCTGATCCGCAACGGCGACATCGCCATGTACGAGGCCAAGACCGCCGGCAAGCATTGCTTCCGTTTTTACGATCATTCCATGGAGCAACTGGTCGAGCGGCGCGTGCGGATGGAAGGGGATCTGCGCGAAGCATGGGATCGCGGCGAATTGACGCTGGCCTATCAGCCGGTGTTCCGGTTCTCCGACAAACGGATGGTCGGCGCCGAAGCGCTGCTGCGCTGGCGCCATCCCAGTTATGCCGACATATCGCCGGCCTCGTTCGTGGCGGTGGCGGAGGAAACCGGCCTGATCGAGAAGCTCGGCCCGCTGATTCTGCGCACCGCCTGCCTGGATGCGGTAAGTTGGCGCGAGCTTGATCCGGAGTTGTTCGTCTCGGTGAATTTGTCGGTGCGCCAATTGCGCGATGCCTGGTTGCCCGAGCAGATCGGCCAGGTGCTGGTCGAGACCGGGCTGGCGCCGGACGGCCTGCACGTGGAGCTGACCGAGACGATGGTGCTGGACGAGGCGATCGACGTGCGCGGAATGATGCGTCGGCTGCGGGCGATCGGGGTCAAGCTGTGGCTGGACGATTTCGGCACGGGGTTTTCCGGCCTGGGCCACTTGCGCCGTTTCCCGGTGGACGGGGTGAAGATCGATCGCACTTTCGTTTCCGACATTCTGCACGATGCCGACGACCGTGCGCTGACCCGCGCCATCATCGGCATGGCGCAATCGCTGGGGATCGTGACGGTGGCCGAGGGCATCGAGGAGCAGGGACAGTTCGACCTGCTGCGCGATGCCGGCTGCGAACTTGCCCAGGGCTACTGGCTGGGCCGGCCGATGGTCCACGAGGATTTCCAGCGCTTCGTTGTCGCCCAGGCGGAAGGGGACGCTCCGGTATAAGCCCCGGGCCGTTTGCCCGGGCTGTTCAGCTCATGAGTCGATAGTCGTCGATCCAGTGCGCGAGCGCGCTCGCCAGCTCCCCGGAAAGCGCGCCCAGCACTAGTACCGCGATGGTGCCGGCGGCCCAACCGATCGCCATCAACATGCCGTCGCGCTCCAGCAACGCCAGCGCCACCAGCAGCAACAGCAGCGCGAAGGGCACGTTGGTAAACGGGATCGGCAATGCCAGCAGGATGCCCAGTAGGATCAGCAGCAGGCCGGTGTACATGCCGGACAGCGGATGGTCGATCATCCGTGGCCAGCGCGGCCTGACCCAGCGCTCCAGGCGCCGGAACCAGCGATCGAAACGTTGCTCGAAATGGATCACCAGCCGCCGATGCGGCCCGCGCTCGGAGAGCGGTCGCGGTAGCCAGACGTATTGCCGGCATAGCAGCAGGTGCAGCCCGACCAGCACCACCACGGGACTGCCGATCAGCGCCGCCACGCCGGGGAAGAATGCCGGCGGGATGGCCAGGAACAACAGCACGCCGAAGGCGCGGCGGCCCAGGCCGTCGAGGATGTTGCCTAGTTCGAGAACGTCGTCGGGATCGCCGTGGGCCAGTTGGTCGAGCAGGGCGCGGGCGCCGGTCGTGCGTTGTCCGGCCTCACTCATCGGCGGGGGTCTCGGCCGTTAGCCGTTGCAGCAGCAGCTTGTCGATGCGCGGGCCGTCCAGATCCACCACTTCGACCCGCCAGCCGGCCCATTCGAAATGTTCGCCGACGTGCGGAATGCGGCCGAACTGTGCGATTAGCATGCCGGCGGCGGTGTGGTAGTCGTGCGCGTCCTCGTCGGGCAGGCGGCTTGTGCCAAGCAGCTCGCGCAGGTCGTCCACCGGCAGCGAGCCGTCGACCAGCAGCGAGCCGTCGTCGCGTACCACCACCATCGGTTGGTTGTCGTAGTTCTCGGCGGTCTGCAAGCGGCCCAGCACCGCGCCCATCACGTCGTTGACGCTGACCATGCCGGTGACGTCGCCGTACTCGTCCACCACCAGCGCCAGAGACTGCTGTTCTTCGCGGAATATTTCCAGCAGTTTCATCGCCTGGGTCGATTCGGAGACGAACACGGTCTCGCGCAGTTCGCGGAACAAGTCGAGCCGGGTCTGGTCGAGGTCGTGCAGCAGCGATTTCACTTCCAGCACCCCGAGCACGTTCTGGTCGTTGCCGCGATAGACCGGATAGCGCGAGAACGGCGTCGCCCGCATGGTGGCGAGGTTTTCCTCGAAATCGGCTTCGGCGTTCAGCCAGGCGATGCGGGTGCGCGGGGTCATCAGGCTTTCGGCGTCGCGGTCGCCCAGGCGCATGACCCGGTTCATCATGTTGCGTTCGTCGTCGTCGATCACGCCCTGCTCGTGGCCTTCGCTCACCAGCAGTTGGATTTCCTCTTCGGTGATGGCGTTGCGCGCGTCGTCCTGGATGCCGAGCAGACGCAGCACGGCGCGGTTGATGGCGCCAAGCGTGAACACCACGGGCTTTGAGAGGGTGGCGAGTGCATCGAGCGGGATGGCCACGGCCGCGGCGATCGCTTCGGGCCGGGTCAGCGCGAGGCGCTTGGGGATGAGTTCGCCGAAGATCACCGAGCCGGCGGTGATCAGGGTCATCGCGGTGCCGATGCCGATTGGCCGGGCGTAGGCGCTGATGCCGGGAAGCAGGCCCTCCAGCCAGCCCGCGATCAGGCCGCCGATGGCGTCGCCGCCGAACAGCCCGGCCAGCAGGCCGATGGCGGTGATGCAGACCTGCACGGTGGACAGCAGGTTGTCCGGCTGCTCGGCCAACGTCAGCGCCTTGGCGGCGCCGCGCGAGGTCTCGGCCATCTGTTTGAGCTTGAGCTTGCGCGCGGTGACCAGCGCCATCTCCGACATGGCGAAGAAGCCATTGAGCCCGATCAGGGCGATGACGATCAGGAGTTCAAGCACGGCGCGCGCCCGGTAGCGGAGGGGTCAGAGGTGGACGCGGCGGCGGAGGTCGGGGGTCTTCGTCCATGGCGGTTCGGGGGAAGTCGCTGGGGATCATAACAGCCGCATGTGCGGGGTGGTCTGCTCAAAATGTCATCGTTTCGTCATAATAAGCGGGCGCCGAGCGGCGCTTTCTCGGGTATTTCTCATGTTCTCCCTGCAAACCATCTTCGGCTCCGGCAAACAGTTCTACGACCTGCTGGACGAGGCGGCCGAGGCCGCGCACGACAGCACCCAGGCGCTCTACGCCATGCTGAAGGCACCGGAAAAGCATGCTTCCCTCGATGCCTTCAAGCTGGCCCGCCAACGCCAGCGGGTAGCCGCCGACAAGATCAACCATGCGCTGGTGGACAACTTCATCACCCCGATCGAGCGCGAGGACATCGAATCGCTGGGCAGCGCGCTGTACAAGATACCCAAGCAGGTCGAGCGCTTCGCCGACCGCTACGACCTGGCCCGGCATCGTCTGGAAGACATCGATTTCGCCCCGCGCGCGGCGATGCTCGAACAGGCTTCGGCGGTGGTGGTGGAAATGGTGAAGGCACTGCGTAGCATGAAGCTCGAACCGATGAGCCAGCTCAACCAGCGCCTGCGCGTGCTGGAGATGGAGGCCGATCGCCTCATCCTTGAATTGCACCGCGAGATCTATTCCGGCCGGATGGACGCCGCCGACATGTTCCTGCTGAAGGAGTTCTTCGAGATTCTGGAGAAGGCCATCGACCGTTGCCGCGAGGCCGGCGTGGTCGCCTACCAGATCGTGCTCAAGAACAGCTGAGGGCGCGGCCATGCTGACCCTGGTGTTGCTGGTGATCTTCACCGCGCTGGTGTTCGAGTTCATCAACGGCTTCCACGACACCGCCAACTCGATCGCCACGGTGGTGGCGACCAAGGTGCTCTCGCCGATGCAGGCGGTGATGCTGGCCGCGGTGATGAACCTGGTCGGCGCGCTGATGGGCACGGCGGTGGCCAAGACCATCGCCAGTGGGCTGATCGATACCGGCGTGGTCGAGGTGACGTCGCAGGTGATCCTATGCGCGCTGCTTGGCGGGATTGTCTGGAACCTGATCACCTGGTGGCGGGGGCTGCCGTCTTCGTCCTCGCATGCGTTGATCGGCGGCCTTTGCGGCGCGGCGCTGGCGGCCGCGCATAACGACTGGACGGCGCTGATCTGGTCGGAAAACGTCGGCAACTGGGCCAAGAACAAGGGCCTGTTGTGGAAGGTGCTGCTGCCGATGGTGACTTCGCCGGTGGCGGGTTTCCTGCTCGGCATCGTGATCATGGTGCTGCTATGGGCGATCATCTCGGCGATGGCGGGGGCCGGCGGCAAGTTGGCGCGATTGGCGCGGCCGCGCTGGGTCAACGCTTTCTTCGGCAAAGCGCAGATATTCTCCGCCGCCTACATGGGGTATGCGCACGGCCACAACGATGCGCAGAAGACCATGGGCATCATCGCCCTGACCCTGTTCGGCGCGGAGGCCAGCGGCGCGCTGGACGAATTGCCGCCGATGCTCGCCTTCCTGCACCCGGCCAGCGGCAACGAGGCCGACATCGCCACCTGGATCGTCGTTACCTGCGCGGTGGTGATGGCCGCCGGCACCGCCGCCGGCGGCTGGAAGATCATCAAGACGCTCGGCCACAAGATGGTCAAGCTGCACCCGATCAACGGTTTCGCCGCCGAGACCGCCTCGGCCACCATCCTGACCGCCGCCGCGCACTTCGGCATGCCGGTCTCGACCACCCACAGCATCTCCACCGCGATCATGGGCGTGGGCTATGCCAAGAACCCGCGCGCGCTCAAGTTCACCGTGATCGAGCGCATCGTCTGGGCGTGGATATTGACCATCCCGGCCGCCGGCGGCATCGCCTACGGTCTGCTGCGTCTGTCGCAGTCGCTGGGCTGGGCCTGACGCGCCCGGGCATTGACGGCGCGGCCGGCGGTGGCGAGGCTGGCGGCATGAACGCGGACGAAGACGCTGCCGCGCGGCGGAAACAACGCATCCTCGCCGTGGTACGGGCGATTCCCCGTGGCACGGTGCTGGGCTATGGCGAAGTGGCGCGCCGCGCCGGCCTGCCCGGCCGCGCGCGGCTGGCGGCGAAGGTGCTGGCCGGAAACGGCGATCCAACCTTGCCCTGGCATCGGGTATTGCGCAGCGACGGGCGCATCGCCTTCCCCGAAGGCTCCACGGGTTATCGCGAGCAGCTTGAGCGGCTGCGCGGCGAGGGCGTTACGGTCGTGGCCGGGCGGGTGCGGGGATGCAAGACCGCGCGGACCCTGGACGAGGCCGTGTGGGGGCCGCCCGACGCCGGCTGAGGCCGCTCAGCGCCGCAGCCAGGCGGCAATGCTCATGCGCGGGCGATGCGTGACCAGCACTTCGTGCTCGCGCTCGCTCAGGAAGCACAGGCTGGTGGCGTCGTGGGGGGGAATGTCGCGGTGGCGGCCGTCATCGTCGTACAGGCGCAGTTCGCCACCGTCGGCGACGCGCCAATCCGGGTTGAGGTAGCCGACCACGGTGACGACGCGGGCATCGCTGTCGCGGAAGCGGTCGCGGTGGCGCATGTAGCGCGCGCCGGGCGCATACAGGGCGTAATGGGCTTCGGTCTCGCGCAGGCCGAGGAACAGTGCGCGGTTGAGGCCGAGTCGCAATGCGTCGAGCTGGCCGAGGTACGTGCGCGCGGCCGCGCCGCAGCGTTCGTCGTCGAGCCAGAGGGTGCGGTCGCCGCGCAGATCGCCGCGTTGCCGGTGGCCGTCGGCGCGCCCGATGCCAGCGGTGTGCAGCGCGCCCTCGGCTTGCAGGCGTTGCAGGTCCTCGCGTAGCGCCGCGGCCAGCGGCGGCGCGGGGAAGCCGGCGATCAGACAGGCGCCCGGGCCGGCCAGAGCCTCGGCGATGGCGGCGACGTCATGCTCGACCTGTGGCGGGTTCAGCGCGGATGAATGGGACATCCCGCTATCATAGCCAGACCTCGCGGAGTACCCATGTTCGCCCGTCTTACCGCCGCCACCAAGGTGTTCCTGATTGCCAACGTCGTCGCTTTCGGCCTGCAGTTGCTGCTGGGCGAGGGGCCGATGGCATGGTTGATGTTGTGGCCGCTAGGCGATGGCGGCGGCCCGTATGCCTTCATGCCGTGGCAGTTGCTCACCTATGGCTTCCTGCATGGTGGACTCTTCCATCTGTTCTTCAACATGCTGGTGTTGTTCATGTTCGGGGCGCCGTTGGAGCAGGTCTGGGGCGTCAGGCGCTTTACGCAGTACTACCTGGCCTGCATCGTCGGTGCCGGGGTGTGCCAGTTGGCGGTGGGCTGGTGGATGTTGGAGAACGGCGGCGACGCCTATCCCACCCTTGGGGCTTCCGGTGGCGTGCTTGGGCTGGTGCTGGCCTATGGCCTGATCTTCCCGCGTCAGAAAGTGATGATCTTCCCGATTCCGTTCTTCATCCCGGCCAAGGTCGCGGTGGTGCTGATCGGCGCGTTCGCCCTGTTCGCCGGCTTCACCGGGACGATGCCCAGCGTGGCCCATTTCGCCCACCTGGGCGGCATGCTGACCGGCTGGCTGTTGATCCGCTATTGGCGCGGCCAGCCACCTTTCGGCGGTGGCGGGAAGCGGCATCTGCGCAGCGTGTAGATGGGTGGGACCGGCGCTGGCATCGGTCCCGGTATCGAAACGGAAAGGCCCGGCTTTCGCCGGGCCTTCGTCTTGCGGTGTGACGGTGCGCCTTACCAGACCTTGATCCGGCTGGTTTCCGGCAGGGCCAGCGGGCCGGGCGCCTTGCACTGGAAGCTGGCGGCGAAGCCGGGCTGGTTGGCCAGCGTGCCGTTGACCCGCCACTGGCCCGGCGGCTCGGCGCTGGTGGTGGAGAGGAAGGTGGCGGCTTCCACACCCATTTGCTGCGCCCACAGCCGTGCCCAGGCTTGGTAGAACGCCTGCCGGTTGGCGTCGGTCGCGGCTGGCATGGCTTTTTCCAGCGCGGCCTGCGCCAGCTCGATGCCGGCCAGGTCGTTGAGGGCCTGGCTGCGGACGAGGCGGCCGTTGACCCGGCTGGTTTCCAGCAGTGGGTAGGGGTAGCCGTCGAACTGGCTGCCGATGCGCGATTGCAGCCCTTCCCAGCCAGCGACGTCGGTGGGCGTCCACCAATCGCGGACTTCGCCGGCGGCGTCGATGTTGCGGCCGCGCGCGTCGATCGCGTGAGTCAGTTCGTGGCCGACCAGCGCGCCGAAGCCGCCGTAGTGGGCGGATGGCTCCTGCGACATGTCGATCAGTGGCGCTTGCAGCACGGCGGCGGTGACGATCAGGCGGTTGTGGGCCAGGTCGTAGGACAGCGCCGGCTGCTGCGGCAGCACGTCCCAGCGGCGGGTGGCGTTGTGGCGGCCGATGCGGCGCATTTCCTCGCGGTGGCGCCAGGTCGAGGCGATCAGCATGTTGCTGCCAAAGCTGCCGCGGCCCATTGGCTGGATGCTGTAATCGAGATCGCGCCTGGGGGTGCCGATCTCGATCTTCAGTTTGCCGAGCTTGGCCTTGGCTTCGGCCTTGGCCGCTTGGCTCATCCAGGCGTTGCGTTCCACCCCGGCGGCCAGCGCGTCGCGGATTTCGCCGGCCACCGTTTCGGCGCGGCCGCGGGTGGCGGCCGGCAGGTAGCGGGCGGCGTATTCGCGGCCCAGCATCGGCCCGGCGGCGAGGTTGATGGCATCGAGGGTCTGCCGCCAGCGTGGCGCCGGGGCGCTCAGCCCGTGCAGCACGCGGCCGCGGAATTCGAAATCGGCCTCGCGGAAGGATTTCGACAGATACGGTGCCATGGCGTTGCCGACCTGGTAGCGCAGGTAGGTCTTCCACTGCTCGGTCTTGAGGCCACGGATCAGCCCGTCGATCTGCTGGAACAACGCCGGGTTGGCGATCGAGACCACGTCGTCGCTCACGCCCTGGGCCTGGATGAATTCGGCCAGTTGCAGGTTGCGGTATTGCTTCTTCAGTTCGGCGATCGGCACCGGGGCGTAGTTGCCCTTGGGGTCGCGCAGGCTGGCCAGCGGGCGCGCGGCCTGGGCGAGGCGGGTTTCGAGATCGAACACCGCCTGGGTGTCGGCGGCGAGGCGCTCGGCCGGGGTGCCGGTCAGGGTCAGTATCTTCTCGACATAGACGCGATAGCGGCCCATCAGCGCCACGGTGTCGGCATCCTGGCGGGCGTAGAAGGCCGGATCGGGCAGGGCGGTGCCGCCCTGGCTGAAGTAGCCGATGTGGCGATCGAGATCCTTGAGGTCGAGGTCGGCGCTGAAATTGAAGACTACCGGAATGCCGACCTGATGCAGGGCGGCGATGGCGGCCGGGACGTCCTTGCCACGGCGGATGCCGTTGATGCGGTCGAGCAGCGGCGTGATTGGCTTGGCGCCATCGGCTTCCACCGCGGCCTCGTCCAGCCCGCTGGCCCAGAAGTCGCCCAGCAGCTTCTGCACGTTGCCTTGCGGCGATTGCATCGCGGCATCTAAAAGGTCGCGTTGCTGCTGCTGGCTGCGGGCGACCAGTTGGCCCAGGGCCGTGGTGCTTGCGGTGCCGGCCGGGACGGGCACGGCGGCCAGCCATTCCTTGTTGACGGCCGTGTAGAAATCGCCGCACTCGACGCTGACCACTGGCGCTTTGGCGCGCGCGGGCCGCTTCTTTTTTCTCTGCGCCAGGGCGTCCGGCGCGGTGACGGTGAGGGCGAGGATCAAGGCGAAGGCCAGCGGCTTGGCTCGGGGCATCGTGGAGGCGGTTCCGTTCGGGCGAAGCGGGCAGTCTAGCAAGCCCTCGTCAAGGCTCTGGCGTTGCCGGAGCGGGCGGGCGCGGGGATCTGCGTCCGTTCAGCGAGCGCCGGGGGCGTTGCCGGATTTCATCGTGAAGGAAAACGGAAAACGCCGGATTGCTCCGGCGTTTCGCGGGGTGTCACCGTGGCGCTCGGGCCACGATCACCAGATCGCCACCTGCCGGTCGCCGTCGCGCACCATCTTGTCGCCGGTCTTGCAGTTCCAGGCCTGGGCGAACGCCGGCATGTTGCTGGGCGCGCCGATCGCGCGGAACTGCGCCGGGGCGTGCGGGTCGGTGGTCAGGCGCACCTTCAGCTCGTCCGGGGTGAAGTTGCGGCGCCACACCGTGGCCCAGTTGGCGAACAGGCGCTGGTTGCCGGACAGGCCGTCGATGGCTGCCGGCGGCTTGCCCTCCAGCGTGCGCTGGTAGGCGTCGTAGGCGATGGCCAGGCCGCCGAGATCGGCGATGTTCTCGCCCAGCGTCAGGTTGCCGTTGACTTTCTGGCCGGGGCCGACCTGGTAGTCGTCGAATTGCCGCACCAATTTGTTGGTCAGCGCCTTGAAGCCCTTGGCGTCGGCTTCGCTCCACCAGTTCTCGAAGTTGCCATCGGGGCCGAAGCGGCTGCCCTGGTCGTCGAAGCCGTGGGTCATCTCGTGGCCGATCACCGCGCCGATGCCGCCGTAGTTCAGCGCGTCGTCGGCCTTGCCGTCGAAGAACGGCGGTTGCAGGATGGCGGCGGGGAACACGATCTCGTTCTGCATCGGGTTGTAGTAGGCGTTGACCGTCTGCGGGCTCATGCCCCATTCGCTCTTGTCCACCGGCTTGCCGATTTTCGACAACTGCCATTGGTAGTTGAACGCGTTGGCGGCCAATACGTTGCCGATGTAGCTGTCGCGGCTGGTTTGCAGGCCGCCGAAATCGCGCCACTTGTCCGGGTAGCCGATCTTCGGCGTGAAGGCTTTCATTTTCTCGGCGGCCTTGGCCTTGGTTTCGGGCGACATCCACGCCAGATGCTCGATGCGCGCGGCGAACGCCTCGTGCAGATTCTTCACCAGTGCCTGCATGCGCGTCTTGGATTCGGCCGGGAATGCCAGCTTGACGTAGATCTGGCCCAGCGCCTCGCCGGCCTGGTCGTCGATGGCGCCGAGCACGCGCTTCCAGCGTTCCTTGATTTCCTTCTGGCCGCGCATGGCCTGGCCGTGGAAGGCGAAGTTTTCTCGCACGAACGGCTCGGCGAGGTAGGGCGAGGCGTTGTCCACCAGGTGGTAGCGCAGGTAGCTCTTCCACTGCACGGCCGGTACCTCGGCCAGCATCTTCGAAACTTCCTGGTGGAAGGCCGGTATCGCCAGCGAGAACTTCTCCGGTGCCGATAAACCCTGCGATTCGAAGAACGTCGACCAGGCGAAATTCGGCGTCAGTTTATCGGCTTCCTCGATGGTGACCGGGTTGTAATAGAGCGAGACATCGCGCGAAAGCTCCTCGCTCGATTTCGAGACTTTCGCCAGCCGTTTCTCGAACGCGACGACATCGGCGGCCTGTTTCGCCGCCGTATCCGTGGCGACGCCGGACAATTCCAGCACCTTGGCGACGTGCTTCTGGTAGGCGTCCAGCTTGTCCTTCTTGTCGGTATCGAAGTAATAACCCTTGTCCGGCAGGCCCAGGCCGCCCTGGGCGGCGTAGGCGATGTTCATCGAGGAGTTCTTGAAGTCGGCCTCGGGGCCGAAGCCGAACAGCATGCCCTCGCCCTTGGCGTAGCTCCGGCGGAGGTAGTCGGCGATCGTGGCGGCATCGGTCAGTTCGTCGATTTCGGCCAGCCGGCTTTCCAGCGGCTGGATGCCCTGGGCGTCGATCCTGGCCTGGTCCATGCCGGTGGCGTAGAAGTCGCCGATGATCTTGTCGATGCCGCTGGCGTTCTCCATCGCCGCGGCCTGTTCGGCGATCTGGTGTTGGATGGCGGTGGAGCGTTCGTCGAGCATTTCGAACGCCCCCCAACTGGTGCGGTCGCCGGGGATGGGATTGGCGGTCAGCCAGTGCTTGTTGATGTAGCTGCCGAAATCGGCGCAGGCGTTGCCGGCGCTGTCGATATCGGCGGCCAGGAAGCGGTTCATCGGCGGCAGCTTGCGCTCGTCCAGCTTGTAGCCGGTATCGGTGGGCGCGATGGCCGGGGCGGCGGCCTCGGGCTGGGCGGTTTCCTTCCCGGGGCAACCGGTGAGCGCGGCGGCGATGGCCAGTGCGAGGATCAGGCGGGGCGGGGCGGTAATGCGCATGGCGATGTGTCCGGCAGGCCGGCCCGCGGCGCGGGCGCTTGGCCCGCGCACTCTACCCCCGTGCGCACGACCCGGCGGATGCCGGAAGTCATGGGGTTCGGGCCGTATTGGGGCGCTGCCGCCGGCCGCGCCGCACCCCTTGGCGATGGCATTGGAAGCCCGCCTGAAGCGGGACTATCCGCTATTTCGTTGATCGCTACCCGGAGCTACCGTCATGACCGATTCGCCGCAACGCAACCGCTTGATCGACCTGTCCGCGCTCCTCACCGCCACCGGCCCGGAGGGGCGGGTGGATCTCACCGCCTTCGAGGCCCAGGCAGTGGTATTGACGGCACGTTTACGGCAGGATGACCCCGACTTCCGCTGACAGGCCGCCCGCGATGACCTGGCCCCTCGACCGCTCCCTGAAGAAGCTGCCCAAGGAATGCAGCGAGTGGTTGGAATATGAGCGCAATAATCCAGACCGGCATATCGCCAGCGTACAGGGCTATCTGGATGAACCGGGTATCGTCAATGCCAAATTGGCAACGCCGCTCAGGTGGATCGCTCATGCCTACAGCATTGCCGCCTGCGATGCCTATTTCCGCTCGGATGCCGGTGATCTGTCGCGCTTTCTGAACTGGTCGATTGCATTCGGCAGTCTGTACTACCGGCTCTGGGGGACATGCGCGGCCATGCGTCCGGCACGGGGTGCCTCTTTCCCATCCCCACTCTGGGACAGCAATCGCGCGGCGGGGCCGTGCATGCTGTCGGATTGGCCCGCGGCCGAGGCCGGGGCGTATTTTCTGATTCGCGATCTGGAGAACGATCAGGATCATGTGCCCGACCCTCGGGATCGCTGGTACCGCGAAGGCACCAACGACAGTTTCTATGGGTACTTCTTTGCCGATGCCTTCGGCATCGAGAGCCATTACCAGTCCGCCACGCCGCTGGTCACCGCCTACCGCCAGTTGCTGGAACATTGGCGCAGCGACCACCTGGAAGTCTTCCAGCGGGTCATGCGGGAAGCGGCGGCCTTCCATATCAGCCGTAGCAAGCATGGGACGGACAAGCACACGTATGAGTTCGAAAAGGACATCGACCGTGTCTTTCCGCCCGAGCTGCTGGCCGTGCAAGCGGTTCGCCAGCGGCTGGGCCTGCCGGCCTTCGAGGCCGGGCATCCGCTGGTGGATGCGCCCTGGGCGGTGATCCAGGCGCTGCCGCCGGCCGCGCCGCACCCCTTGGCGGTGGCATTGGAGGCCCGCCTGAAGCGGGACTATCCGCTATTTCGTTGATCGCTACCCGGAGCTACCGTCATGACCGATTCGCCGCAACGCAACCGCTTGATCGACCTATCCGCGCTCCTCACCGCCACCGGCCCGGAGGGGCGGGTGGATCTCACCGCCTTCGAGGCCCAACGGCTGGTGCTGCGCCACCAGCGCCTGGATGGTATCGATGCCGATGCGCTGGTGGCCGAGCTGACCGCCCACCCGGTCTACCAGAGCGAGGCCGGTCGCCAGCAAATCGGCCCACTGCTGAGCGCCTTGCATGAGTGCGTGCCGGCCCATGCCCGCGCGCGCCTGGCCGAGGCGCTGGACCGCGCCAACGTGGGTGAATCGGCCCTGCGCCGCGTCTACGAGGATTGGGTCGAGGCGCCGGTCGCGCGCGCTTACGACCGGGCCAGCCGGGCCATGGGTGGCGGGCTTGAGTGGAGCGACCGCCAGATCAGCGATGGCCTGGCCGCGGGCCAACGCTGGGCCCGCGGCTTGGACGATGGCCCACGAAGCCCCTGGCTGGAACGCGCGGCGGCCGAATTGGCCGCCCGTGGCGTTGGCGACCTGCAATCGACCTATGGCCGCATGAAAGGCGCCAGCGGCCAGGCGCTCTCGGTGCTGGGCGATACGGTGGATCTGGCCCGGCTGGCGTATCGGTTCTCCACCGACCGCGATTTCCGCCACATGATGCTGGGCGCGGCGTCGGTGTACGCCGCCGAGGCGATGCACGACCCCGGCAAGCCGGTCGATGACATCCGCAACGCGGCCGTGAACGCCTTCAACGAGTGGTCACGCGGGCTGGAACGGGCGCAGGCCGAGGGCAAGGAGCGGGAGTACCTGGGCCAGGCGGAAGGCGCGGTGGGGGTGGAGCTGATCGCCAGCATCGTGCCGGTCAGCAAGGTGGCCAAGCTGGGCAAGCTGGCCCGGGCGGTGGAGCCGGCCGACGCGCTGGCGCCCGATCGCCCCCACGGCCAGGCCGGCGGCCGCGCGGCGGGCGAACTGGCGCAAGCGTGGGTGGAGCTGGCCGGCGATGCGGCCCGGGTACAGGCCCGTGGCGGCCTGGAGCGGCAAGGGGCGGATTTGTTCTTCGACGGCCTGGCGGGCGTCAAGCGCAGCCAGAACGAATTGCGCGAACTGGTGGATGGGCTGCGCAAGAGCGGCGATGTCGACAGCCTGCTGCGCAGCGGCGCGTTGACCCCGAACGAACTGGGCTACCTGGCCCGCCAGGACATCGGCCTGTTCGATGGCGAGGTGAGCTTCCACCAGGCGATCGATGCGTATGTCGGCGCGCGCCCGCTATCGGCATTGAGCCGCCGCGAGGTGGGCGACATGGGCGAGGCCCTCGTAGCACATGACCTCACCCGCAAGGGATACCTGGAGTTGACGCCAATCCAGAACCACTCCGGCCATGGCGATGATCTGCTGGGCGTGAACCCCACGACCGGGCGCTGGGAGGTGTTCGAGGTGAAGGCGTCGGTGCAGGGCATCGCCAAGGCGCAGATGGGTGAGCCGTTTCCGATTGTCACGAAACGTCTTGAACGTGCAATCGAAGCGCGCGGCCATTGGGCGCCCAAGAATGTCTGGGAAGAGCAAACCAAGGAGGTGGCGGAGCGCGTATTGAGGGAGGCCGAAATTCCCGGGCCCAATCCCCAGAGGCAACTCGACATCGACCCCAAATGGGCCCGCGTCAATATCGAACGCGACGCGGCCACGGGCGAGCTGAAAGCCACGCCCGAGATCAGCGACTGGCAATCCCCCGCGCAGCGCCGGGCCGCGCCCGAAGAGCGCCATTCGCTGGCGCCGTTGCCGGCCGGCTTCGCCCCGGCGCTGAAGCATGGCCCGGACATCCGTCAACCCGACCACCCCGGCTATGACGCCTACGCTAATGCTTTCGATGCCGTGCGGCGTATGGAGACGGAACGCGGCATCGCCCACGGCCCGCATACCGAATTGCTGGCCGCCCGTCTGGCGGCCGAAGCCGTTGAGCGTAGGCAGGGCATTACCCAGGTGACGATGGGCCCGGACGGACAAATCCACGCCATCGAGCGCTACTACGCCGAGGACGCGGGCAAACGCTTCGGCCTTCCCGCCGCCGAGGCCACCAGTCTTGGCATCGAAGCGGCCTCGCAACGCTGGCTGGCCGCCGCCTCGCCGCACTACGCATCCACGCGGCCGGCGGCCGAACGCACCGAACGCGATGAACGCTCCTTGCAAGCGCTCAATCCCGCCGACCGCACGATGTTCGGCGTACTGCGCGGCCTTACCCCGGCGCACATTCACGACGACACGGTGGCCCAGGCGATGCTGGAAGCCAAGCGGGCGGGCATTCACGATGCCGAGAGCTTGACGGGGGTGGCGATGCGAGGCGATCAATTGCACGTCATCAGTGATCGCCCTGGCGCCCGCGTGGCGTTGGATGTCACCACCGAGGCCCCGGCAATCCAGGAGAGCATCCAGCAGACGCTGGAGGTCAACCAAGAGCGCCAGCAGCAACTGGCGCAGCAAGCCCAACAGCAGGCGCAGCAGCAGGCGCAAGGGCGCGGCATGTCGATCGGATAGGCGTCGCCGGCGCGTGGACGACACCTTTTGAGCCAAGCCCCGGCACGCCTGTCGGGCTGTCCGTCGATCCTGAGTTCAAGCCGGCGCCGGGCGCGACCGCGATGCTGGCGGACCAGGGCCGTTCCCGGCCCTGTAACTCTTGCCGCGCACGGCCTTTGCCGGGGCAGCCAGCCTGGCTGGATGAGGCGGTATCTGGATCGGTCGGCGTATTTCCGGCACCGCATCGCCACAGGCTTGCCGCCACGGGCCGGGGAGTGGGCGCGGCGTTCGCGGTTGCCCGGGTCGCCCCGCGCGCGCCGCGTCGATTTCGCGTAACATGCGCGGCGTTCGCGTACGTTTGGCCCGTTTTCCTTGCCTGTAGCGCCGGTTTTCCGGTGGGCCCATTCCCCGCACGTCTTTCGTTGCGCGAATCCGTCCGCCACCCGGCGAGCGGCATTGAAGAATCTCGCAGCGCGGCAGGAAAGCTCCGGGTTCGACCGCATCGCCCATGCATCCGCATGGTGGGGATGCGGCCCTCACCTACTGGAGTTTCCAACATGAATTTCGAATCGCTCGGGCTTTCGCCCGCCTTGTTGCGTGCGCTCGGTGATGCCGGTTACGTCACGCCGACGCCCATTCAGCAACAGGCCATCCCGCACATCCTCGCCGGGCGCGACCTGCTGGGGGGCGCGCAGACCGGCACCGGCAAGACCGCCGCCTTCGGTTTGCCGATGTTGCAGCACCTCGCCAAGCAGACCCCGCCGAAAGGCCCGCGCAAGCCGCGCGCGCTGGTGCTGGTGCCGACCCGCGAACTGGCCGTGCAGGTGGCCGACAATCTCAAGGTCTATGCCCGCCATCTGCGTTTGAACGTGACCATGCTCTTCGGCGGTGTCGGCATGCAGCCGCAGATCGACAACCTGCGTCGCGGCGCGGACGTGCTGGTGGCCTGCCCGGGCCGGTTGATCGATCACCTCGAACGCGGCACCGCCAAGCTCGACGGGGTGGAGGTGCTGGTGCTGGACGAGGCCGACCGCATGCTGGACATGGGCTTCCTGCCGGCAATGAAGCGCATCCTGGCGCGCGTGCCGGCCGCGCGGCAGTCGTTGCTGTTCTCGGCCACCTTCGAGCCGCGAATCAAGGCGCTGGCGCTGGACTATCTGCGCGACCCGGTGGAGGTGCAGGTGGCGGCGCAGAACACCATTGCCGAGACCATCGTCCACCGCGTGCATCCGGTCGATGCCAAGGCCAAGCGCGATCTGCTGGTGGACATCCTCGCCCAGCGCCATACCGAGCGCGTGCTGGTATTCGGCAAGACCAAGCACGGCTGCAACCGGCTGGCCGAGCAACTGGAGAAGGCCGGGTTGCCGGCGCTGGCGATCCACGGCAACAAGAGCCAGTCGGCGCGGCAGAAGGCGCTGGATGCGTTCAA
>NZ_RFLY01000060.1 GCF_003697345.1 Solilutibacter pythonis
TGGTGGCGATGAAGGGCATCAGACTGCCCAAGCCAACGCTTGGACTAACATGGGGCGGTGTGGAGCCATGCTTTCCGGAAATTGGTTCATGGGAGGTGTCCGATGAATATGGTCGATTGTATTAAGAGCGCTTTTGCTTGGCGTGTTAAGCCTGTAAAGGCTGTTGCGGATAATGTGATTGAATCGGAAATTACATTGGATGCAATGGAGTTTGAGGGAAAGTTTTTTTGGGAGATTAGCTATAAGGACCTTGAGAAGTACCATGATGCGATTTATGGATTTTCCCCTGAAGCATTTCAATATTATCTGCCTGGTATAATGATGGCTATAGTGGATGTATTGAATTACGATTCCTTAATTTTATCTTCGATATTGGATATGTTGGATAGGGGGGGGGCTCCAAGTACATGGGAAAAATTTTTTATTGATAGGTGGTTGGGGTTTACACAAGAAGAATATTCGGTAATATTGGATTGGTTGTTGTGCATTAGTGAGGGATGTCAAGACCCCTTTCAAGAGGCGCAGATGGGAAAGGCATTTGACACAGTCGCATTATTGAAGATATCCGAGTGTGCGACCCCTATTGCCAAAGGAGTTGGTTGTCAATAGGTTATTTTTTGCTGAGTTCCAGATATAAGGAGCTGGTTGCTGCTTAATGCTTAACGCAAGAAATATTTGATGGTGGAAAATTTCACCTGCGCCCCATTCGGTAGCGGCCCGAATGGCCGTGGCTACCGCTACGGCGAGGACAGCCGACTGCGGCGAGTGACGGTGAACGGCACGGAGACGGCCCGCTACCACTACAACGGCAAAGGCGAACAGGTGGCGAAGACCGATGCCAAGACGGGTGAGACCCAGCGCTACCTGTACGACGAAGCGGGCCAATGGCTGGGGGAATACGATGGCCAAGGCCAGGCGAAACAGCAGGTGATCTGGCTGGAGAATTACCCGATTGCCGTGATCGACGGTAGCGGCGCGGC
>NZ_RFLY01000061.1 GCF_003697345.1 Solilutibacter pythonis
ATATCCGCAACGGGCTCGGCATCCGCAGCTTCAATCTGATGACCGATTACCACAACCGGCTGCTCGGCGACTCGATCCTGCCACGCCTGCACGAGCCGGAAGACCCCAGGATGAACGTCATCCATCGTTCCGAAGAGGGCAATCTGCTTTTCCGTACCGCCCCCAAGATGGAGCGCGCCCTGCCTGCCGGGCAAGTGCGGCAACTCGCATCGGATTATTCAGGCCATACCTCGCCAAGCCTGTAGAAATAACCGACAACAATTTACCAATCAGCAGAGAGCAACGTCATGACAAAGACCATCAACCCAGGAAGGCTTAAGGCTGCCGCCGAGCACCTGGAATGGGTATTAAGGCAATATCCAGACAATAAGGATGCTCAAGAGCTACTTATTTCCTTGATGCCATTAATAAATAAGGCAAAATTCGGTGAATTGAAATACCCTACAGAAAGAATAGACATCCCGGGGTTTTATAGTTTTTCCGAGGGGCTTTACACCCCCTACAAAGATCCAAGCATTGGCAAGGCATATACAGAATTTTCCACTGAGGCCAGGGGCGGGCATACCGATCAAGAAAAGAGAATAATTAAAAATATAGAATCCTTAAACCCAGGGGAAGAGTCATGAATAGAGACAAAAGACCCCCTACAAATAAAGATAAAGATGGCAATCATAAGCTAAATTCATTTAAAACACATGGCGTCAACGAAAAATCCGCCATTGATTATCTTGAAACATCAGATGGAAGAAAGCTCCTAAAGGCACTCAAAAACTTCGATAAAGATGCGCCGGCATCTGAGTTGATGAATCGCGCCATCGGCCAACTCATGTCCGGCCGGGAACTTCCCCGCATGGAGATCATCGACGAGCCCCTGACCAAGATCGTCCCCGTAGGCGAGAAAGTTTCCCCATACTCCCCTTATTTCTCCAAGCAATCCGAGTTCGAAACCACCCTGGCCCAGGGCCACAGGCTCAACG
>NZ_RFLY01000062.1 GCF_003697345.1 Solilutibacter pythonis
ACCCAGACCGGCCGTAGATGATCTCCGTCCATGGCGTTGGGCAGCTCGAAATCCGCTGTGACCTTGCTGCCGGCTTTCGGCAGGTCGAAGGGTTTGATGACCGGGAAGCCGTCGCCATAGCGGGCGGCGTCCGGTGCCGGGGGTTGGACCGATTCGCTGACCGGCGAGCAGGCGGCCATGCTCATCATCAATAATCCCAGTGCGCGCATGGATACGCTCCGTGGCGGGTGATCTGGAGTGAGTCTACACCCGGGGGCGGGTGGTGTCCGGCTTGATAGACAGTGACGGTGTAGGTCGGCTCTTTAGCCGGGTTGCGCGGATGCCAGTCATAAAAACGGTGGCTCATTTATCAGTCTCCGGTAGGCGATGATGTGTCACAACCATTTCGAAGGGGAGTTGTGCCAGGATGGGATGATCCTCCAGGCTCTCCATTTCGATGTGATAGCGGCCAGGTATGGGGGGGCGGATGCTTGCCACTTCCCATGAGTCGTAGGCTTTGTTGCGGTAATCGAATTTTCCAATCGCCAGCATTTCCTTTACATGCATTTCCGCGCGATCATGTCCTGTAAATACCTCCTCAGGGTGAGGTTCATACCAATAACTGCTCGGGCGAATGGTGCTCTGCTCTTCATGCAGGACTATAGGGAAACGCTCCCCCCCCTCAATGCGCCAAAGCCGGATACGGATCGGGATGGGGGATTCGTACAAATAGTCTGTCCGTTTTAACGAGGCAGCCTGCTCTCCAGGCGCATAGTCCTTGGTTTTCGGTATGCTGAATCTGAAGCCGACCCAGACCGGCCGTAGATGATCTCCGTCCATGGCGTTGGGCAGCTCGAAATCCGCCGTGACCTTGCTGCCGGCTTTCGGCAGGTCGAAGGGTTTGATGACCGGAAAGCCGTCGCCATAGTGGGTGGCATCCGGTGCCGGGGGCTGGACGGATTCGCTGACCGGCGAGCAGGCGGCCAT
>NZ_RFLY01000063.1 GCF_003697345.1 Solilutibacter pythonis
CGATGGATGACGTTCATCCTGGGGTCTTCCGGCTCGTGCAGGCGTGGCAGGATCGAGTCGCCGAGCAGCCGGTTGTGGTAATCGGTCATCAGATTGAAGCTGCGGATGCCGAGCCCGTTGCGGATATAACTCCCGCCGACATCGGAATGCGCGCCGGCCACGGTGACGTTGAGGAATCGGCCATCCTCGGATAATCCTTCAGGGATGATCTGATCGACTGGAAACAGCCCCCGACGCTCGTTGGCGGCGGTGATCTGGAAACCGGAAACGGTCGAGGACGGCAGCCTGCGGTCGAGCATTTCCATATAGCCGGTGGGCACCGGGTCGTATAGGCCGACGGTGAGTGGGGTTTGGCCGGGTGGTTGGTGATATCGTGTGTATTTTTCTGCCAGGGCTCCATTTTCATCGAGCGTAACAGTCAAGCTGTTTTTGTCGGGGATTCCGCGTTCATCAATCATCCTTGCCAGTAATGGCACCTGGCTGGCACCTCGGCTGAAGCCTTCTAGGTGGATGGCGATCTTTGCGTTGGGGTCTACCTTGTGGATTTCATCCGCCTGTTCGACGAGACGAGTATACATTTCCTCGGCACGGGCCAGGCTGGTATAGCCTGTGGCGCTATCTACGCCCTTTTCAAAAAAGTTTGTCTGCGTGCCTGGGCCTTCGATGTATTCGGCATGGATTCTTTTATTGCCTGCATTATTTAGCTGAAAAATCTGTGCCTCAAATTTGCTGACGTTAGTGGCATGCATTGGGTCTTGGGTGATGTCGTTCCCGGTGCCGTCCATCAATCCGATCAGCAAGTGCGAGTGAACATCGTTTTGATTGAATAGCTGAGGCGCCTTGAACTTGGATAGCTGATCGGAGGCTTGGTCGAAGCTGCGTAGATGTTCAGGCGTTGCCTCGTAGTGCGAGACATCGTCCATGGGTAAGCCATCCTGGCCCAGCATGAGGGAAACTTT
>NZ_RFLY01000064.1 GCF_003697345.1 Solilutibacter pythonis
TATTGAAATGGGGCAACGACCTGCTCGAACAGCAAGCCATCGAAGACGCCCAACAAACACTGGCGACGAATCAGACACAAGGCATGGATATCCCCCAGATGGAGGCGAAAACCCCGCGCGGGCCGGTGATGGTCATGCGGCTACCGGAGTTCACCCAGGGGCCGATGATGCCCGGCGCGCCGACCGGGAGCGAAGGCGGCGATGGCGGCGGCGGCGGGTAATCAGCGCGGAACGGGGCGCGATGAATTTTCAAAAGGGGTATTGAGGGGAAAATGATGAACAGACAAGACGAAGTCACACTGGCGGCGCTGATGGCCGCCCTCGAAACGTCGAATACGACGTTACAGGAAACCCTGAAATCGATGGCCGGACTGATGGCGCTCATGAAACAGCGCGAACAAGGGTTGCGGGACATCATCAACGAACAACTCCAGGTACTTCACGCCACGGTCAATCGCGCCGACCACAAAGTCAATCGCGTGGTGGAGGACGCGCTTCCCCGGCTCACGCGCCTGACCGAACGCGCCCTGGAAAGCACGCTGGCACCCGCGGCCGAACGGCTCGACCGGCAATTGGCGAATGCCGACAAGACACTGCACCAGGCCAGCCACCGCTATGCGCAGGCCCAGCAATCGCTGGAAAGCACGGTTGTCTGGCGCATGCGCATGACCGCCATGGCATTACTGGCGGCGGGCCTCATTGCGCTCTGCGGCGGCGGGTACTCGCTCTACAACGCCCAGGCGGCGCTGGCCGAGAGCACGAAACGCAAACAAGAGATCGCCTATCTGGACCGCATCGCGCGAGCCGACCTGGCGGCCTGTGGCACGGACCGGCTATGCGCGCGCATCGACGAAAAGGCGCCGCGCCATGGAAACAAAAAGGAATACCGAACGATTGCGCTACGGCGGTAATCTTCGCGGAGTTCA
>NZ_RFLY01000065.1 GCF_003697345.1 Solilutibacter pythonis
TTGTCGATATGGGTGTCTTCCAGCTTTTGCAGGCTGTCGATGTAGCGGAATATCCGCGTCTCCAACGCGGCCGAGCTCAACCGCCCGTTCTGTTGCCGCGCCGCCAGAATCGCCGCGCTCGGCTCAGACGTCGCCGGTTGGGTCGGTGGTAACGGGGCGGGCTTCGGCGCGGGCGGCGGCAGTGCCGGCGCCCGCACCACCGAGGACATGGCTTGCGCGCCCGGGGCGCAGGCCGCCATGGCCATCAACGATGCCAAGGCGATACCCAGCAACCGGACAACGCTCCAGGCCGCCAACCGACCACTCATTCCACACGTACTCCCATGCTGATACTCACCTGTGCCACGCAGCTTTCTTTCCCGCCATCCGGCTTCTCGTGGGTATAAGTCCATAGCGCCACGCTTAGCCCGATGTCACCAAAACGCTTTCTGAAAGCCGCCCTGAGTTTGGGCCCCACCCATACGCCATCCTCGAAGCCCCGCGTCAGCAACATCTCCCTGAACGCCTGGTAGGTATACCGGCAAGGTACCGCCGAGACTTTACCCGTGCTCTCGTTGTTGAAGATATCCACCCCATAGGTGGTGTCTTCGCCCGTGGGGTGCATCACCGATACCGAGAACCGCCCGCCATCGGTCAGGTCATCGAAGTATTGACTGTAAGCGCCTTTGGTTTCTTCATAAGGCGGAATCACCAGCCCCAGTTGCTTCTGGATGTTGTCGATATGGGTGTCTTCCAGCTTTTGCAGGCTGTCGATGTAGCGGAATATCCGCGTCTTCAACGCGGCCGCGCTCAACCGCCCGTTCTGTTGCCGCGCCGCCAGAATCGCCGCGCTCGGCTCAGGCGTCGCCGGCTGGGTCGGCGGTAACGGGGCGGGCTTCGGCGCGGGCGGCGGCAGTGCCGGC
>NZ_RFLY01000066.1 GCF_003697345.1 Solilutibacter pythonis
TGGTGGCGATGAAGGGCATCAGACTGCCCAAGCCAACGCTTGGACTAACATGGGGCGGTGTGGAGCCATGCTTTCCGGAAATTGGTTCATGGGAGGTGTCCGATGAATATGGTCGATTGTATTAAGAGCGCTTTTGCTTGGCGTGTTAAGCCTGTAAAGGCTGTTGCGGATAATGTGATTGAATCGGAAATTACATTGGATGCAATGGAGTTTGAGGGAAAGTTTTTTTGGGAGATTAGCTATAAGGACCTTGAGAAGTACCATGATGCGATTTATGGATTTTCCCCTGAAGCATTTCAATATTATCTTCCTGGTATAATGATGGCTATAGTGGATGTATTGAATTACGATTCCTTAATTTTATCTTCGATATTGGATATGTTGGATAGGGGGGGGGCTCCAAGTACATGGGAAAAATTTTTTATTGATAGGTGGTTGGGGTTTACACAAGAAGAATATTCGGTAATATTGGATTGGTTGTTGTGCATTAGTGAGGGATGTCAAGACCCCTTTCAAGAGGCGCAGATGGGAAAGGCATTTGACACAGTCGCATTATTGAAGATATCCGAGTGTGCGACCCCTATTGCCAAAGGAGTTGGTTGTCAATAGGTTATTTTTTGCTGAGTTCCAGATATAAGGAGCTGGTTGCTGCTTAATGCTTAACGCAAGAAATATTTGATGGTGGAAAATTTCACCTGCGCCCCATTCGGTAGCGGCCCGAATGGCCGTGGCTACCGCTACGGCGAGGACAGCCGACTGCGGCGAGTGACGGTGAACGGCACGGAGACGGCCCGCTACCACTACAACGGCAAAGGCGAACAGGTGGCGAAGACCGATGCCAAGACGGGTGAGACCCAGCGCTACCTGTACGACGAAGCGGGCCAATGCCAG
>NZ_RFLY01000067.1 GCF_003697345.1 Solilutibacter pythonis
CCCTTCGCCGATGGCCTCTTCGCCCTGGCCGGCGCCATCGAGCGAGCGGCCGAAGGACAGTTGTCTGAGCTGGCGGCCGTCGGCGTCGTAGTCGGTCAGGTTCAGGCGCTTCAGGCCGTTCTCGTCATAGGTCCGGTGCGCCGTCACCCGGCCCAGCGCGTCGTGGCGCCAGCCTTCGGCGATCTCCGCCGGGCGCTCGCCCACGGTGTAGCGCTTGGACTCGCGGGTCTTGCGGCCCAGCGCGTCGTAGCCCAGGTCGCGGGCGGTGTGCACGCCCGCCTCCAGGCTGCGCCGGCGGATCACCCGACCGGCCGTGTCGTAGTCGAAGGCGGTGCTGTTCTCGGCCTGCTTCAGCACGACCTGTCCATCGACCAGATCGCCGTTCATCACCGTCACCTGGTTGTTGGCGTCGAACGCGTACCAGGCCGTCCTGACCGGCGGACTTGCCCGCATCACCAGGCTGGCCTGTTCCGGGAACACCCAGCGGAAGTCGCTCAGCGTCACCGGGCGCGCGTCGCTCTGCGCCAGGACCACCCGGCTCCTGGCCGTGCCGCCCAGGGCCACGTAGGCCGCGCCCGCCGGCGCGACCGTCTCCAGCGTCGAGCGGCCGCTGCCGGTCTCGCCACTCACCAGGCTGCCCGCCTCGCGGCGGATCAGTTGGCCCGCGGCATCGTAGAAGTTGAGCAGCACTTGCCCGCTGGCGCTCGCGCTTCCGGCCCACCCGACGATGTCGACCCAGCCTTCGGCGCGAATCTTGACGCCCGGGCGGATCACCGCCCAATCGTTATTGACGATGTCGAAGGTCTTGCCGATGCGCGCCTGGGCGACATGGCGTCCGTCCTTTTCCACGATGGCGAAGCCGGTGCGGTG
>NZ_RFLY01000068.1 GCF_003697345.1 Solilutibacter pythonis
AAGGCCGGGTTGCCGGCGCTGGCGATCCACGGCAACAAGAGCCAGTCGGCGCGGCAGAAGGCGCTGGATGCGTTCAAGTCCGGGCGCACCCGCATCCTGGTCGCCACCGACGTCGCCGCGCGCGGGCCGAACCCGGCACGGGTACGCCGCGTGCGAATTCCACTCTCAAGACCGAATGCCACTTGCCGCCGCTCGACGCGCCACCGGCCGAGATGACGCGCCGGATCGCGGCCGAAGCGTTGATCGAAGCAAGAAAAAACGCCGGCGCGGGCCGGCGTTTCCGTTGGCTGAGGTCAGGCCGCGCTGCGCCGCCGGCGACGCGGCGGTGCCGCGCCGGCATGCGTCTTCGCCCCCGCCTCCTGCGGCTTGCCGTGCGGACGATGCGACGGCTTGGCCGCCTGGCCCCCGCCACGCGGCTTTCGCGGCGGCCGCTGGCCGGCCGGCTTGCCGCCGCGCGAGGGTTTCGGCATGGGCACGTCGAGGCGCAGCGGACGATCCAGCTCGTAGCCCGGCACGTTCTCGATCGTGATGTCGCGTTTCAGCAGCTTTTGAATCTGCCGCAGCAGCGCGCCTTCGTCCGGCGAGACCAGCGAGATCGCCTCGCCACTCATGCCGTTGCGGCCGGTACGGCCGATCCGGTGCACGTAATCCTCGGCCACCATCGGCAGATCGTGATTGATGACCAGGGGCAGCGCCGGGATGTCCAGCCCGCGCGCGGCGACGTCGGTGGCGACCAGGATGCGGGTGCGCCCGGACTTGAACGCATCCAGCGCCTTCTGCCGCGCCGACTGGCTCTTGTTGCCGTGGATCGCCAGCGCCGGCAACCCGGCCTT
>NZ_RFLY01000069.1 GCF_003697345.1 Solilutibacter pythonis
GGGGGATCCTTGGACCGTTAATTCATATATCGAAGTAGCAGGTTGTTGCCCCGCCTGATGTTGCCACTACTTGCTCATGACAGTTTTTTTAGGCAATGCAAACTACTATTTGATATTTTTTTCCAAGTACAGTTGTAGGGTACTCCTTATACTGATTCTTCTGAGCCTGTACGGGGAGCATTAGGTACTGATGTAGTAGGAGTTGAGCTTCACAAATTCACCAGGTAAGCCCAAATTTATTTTCTGCTTGGACAGGTCCACCTCACATGGGTCTGTCTAATATATTAAAAGAGGGATTTTCTTTGCTGTATTGCAGCCCAGTATATCTGTTACTTACAGTAGTAGTCCATTATTGCTGGCCTAGGGGCTTTTGCTCCTACACGAACACCACTCTGTAAAATTTGAGGTCGTCCTTAGAGTCAAACCATTCATGGAGCGCTCTGTGCATCTACCAACTATCGCTAAGCATTCACTTGGTTGGTTTAAGTGGAGGCAACTCCATTATCTTCTAGCATACCCTTCCCAGGCTACATGTAGAAAGAGATCTGTTGGGCCCCACTATTTTTTCACCCAGGGAAGCCTACTTTAGTTATAGCTTGCCAGAGATTTTCTGTGTCATGTAGAAGTCATCCACTTTTAACACCAGGAGGTGGATGTGGGGCCAGGAAATATGTCAATAACGATACGGGACTTCTAACAGTGACTCGCGGCCGCGATATCCTGCAGATGCATCCAGTACT
>NZ_RFLY01000006.1 GCF_003697345.1 Solilutibacter pythonis
GGCACGCCGAAACCGATGTAGCCGGCCCACTTCACCTTGGCCGCGTAGGGCTGCATGCGCGGGGTATCGAGCGCCTGGAAATACGTCCACCAAGTCTTGGTATCGACGGGTATGTCCACGCCGATCAACAGCTTCACCAAAAACCCCGACAGATAGACCCCACCCAACAGCGCCACCAGCAGAACCATAAGAACAAACGCGATCCGCATTGCACGCATGCACCCCTCCATTCGGCATAAATGATCCAGGCGAGATCATCGCACACCCCAACGCCGCCGCCTTGGCACGCTTCCCATCGCGTCGCCGGACACTTATCCTCAGCGGAATCCGCCGGCAGTCTGGGGCCACATGCACTGGGATCTGTTCACGATCATCCAACAAATCCTGATCATCCTGACCATCGCCGGTCAGTTGTGGATCTCGATCCTCGTCGTTCGCAACGCGAAGGGCACCGAACAATATGTGCGGCTGATGTCGTTCTGCACCGGGCTGCTGTTGTTTCTGCTGTGCCGGCCGCTCGGCCTCACCTTCGCCGACCTGATGCTGCGCGCGCACGGGGAGGGCAATCTGATCGAGAAGATCCTGATGGGCGGGGTGATGCCTTTCCTGGTTGGCATATTCGTATCGGAGGGCACGGTGTTCGCGCTCGGCATGCGCAAGCCGATTCCGATCCGTTTCATGCTGATCGTCGCGGCATTCACGCTCTCGCAGGCGGCCTATACCAACTACGTCACGCTGACCACCAAGGTGACCACGCTTGATAAAGCCTTCATTCCCAACATCTGCTACGCGATCGCGGTGGGTATCTGGCTGACCTGGCGGTACCGGGAAATCCCGGTGGCCTCGCACCGGGACTGAGCCGCCGGAGTTTGGCATCCCGCCACCGCCGCGCTAGGCTTGGGCGGGTCTGGTGATCGGAGCATTCGCATGTCGGCAAGCCTTCCGCGTCCTTTCGATTCCTCGCTGGAGCGTTGTTTCATTGGCGAAGGCGGTGCCGTGGCGGGCGATTATCTGGCGTTACTGCCAAGCGACACGCCGCTACCGCGCCCGCTGCTGACGCGGGCCTGGGTGGCCGACATCTTGCAGCGCCACGGCCTGGTGGCCGACGAGGACACCCTGGACAAGCTGATCGCGCAAGCCGAGGCCAGGCCGGCCGGCGAGTCCGGCGGACCGGATTATTCGACCTTCGAGCCAGGCGCATGGGGCGTGCATGAAGACGCCGCCAAGGGCTCGCGCTTCGCCGGCCATGTACTGCCGGTCTCCGCCACGGCCCAGCGGACGCTGACCGACGAGGCCCGTGCCGAACTGGCGCGCGAGCCGCAAACCAGCCCCGCGCAGGTCAATGCGTTGATCGCCGACCTGCGCGGCCTGGCCGACACGGCCGGCCGCCAGGACATCGTCAAAACCCTGGACGCGGTGAAGCGGGGCATCGACGGCGGCCGCAAGGCGGAGGCCGAGGGCGCGCCCGCCGGCGAAGTGGCGCTGCGTGGCATGCTGGAATTCGCCAGCGGCATGGGCCGCGAGCGCGAGGCGGCCAAGATCCTGGAGCGCTATACCGCCATCAAGGGCCTGTCCGGCAGCGTCAGGGAGCTGGCCATGAACGCGCGCCGGGTCTTCGGCGGATTCGACCCGGCCACGGGCAAGCCGATCAATACCGATCAACGCGTCGATGCCGCCTTCGACCTGCTGCGTGGCGGCTTCAAGCTGGCCGGGGAAATCGGCACCACGGCGATGCTGATGGGCGCGCGCGCCACTGGGCTGGCCGGCAGTCTGATCGCCATCGCGCCGGTCGGGCTTGCCATCGTGGCCTTTGCCGCCGCGGCCTACGAATTGATCAAACGTACCCGCGAGGCCCTGCTCGCCCCGCGCTGGGACGAATTCCGCGAGCGCTTCCCGTTTGCCGAGGGCATCGAACCCCGGCACGCGATGACCCGGGTGCTACGGCTGATTGGCGGCATGCCCGATGGCCCCGACAACGCCGCGACCACCGCCCAGCGCATCCTGGCGCTCTTCGGCGAGAACCCCGAGACGCGCGAGCGCTACCTGGCCTTCCTGAAACAGAAAGTGGCTCCGGAGAGCCTGGTGGACGCACTGGCCGACGGCAAGCTGGCGCGCGCCGTATCCAGCGAGGACGCGGTGCGGCTGGCCCGCGCGGCGAAGGAAAACGCCCGCGAGTTTCTCGACCTGGAAATGCGCGACGTGAAGCGCTACCTGCGCGAACACGATGACGGACGCGTGCGCGGCGCCTATCTCGCGCCCAACGCCGGGCAGGCGCGCAATGACGACCCGATGCGGCAATGGCAAGGCGATCTGCGCGAAGCGGCGCGCGTCGGCGTCATCTTGAGCAGCGGCGCCCATGCGCTGAACGGCCTGTTCCAGAACATGCTGAGCCAACTGAAGCAGCCCAATGGCGCGGCACCCGGCGGGCTGGACGCGCAGCAGCAGAAGAACCTGGCCGCCGCCGCGGTACCCGCCCTGCGCGATGCCGGGATCACCCGCGTGGATCACCTGCTGGCCAGCAAGGACGGCGCCCGCCTTTTCGCGGTGCAGGGCGACCCGCATTCGGAGCACCGGCGCATCGCCAGCATCGACATCGGCGCCGGCATCGGCCAGTCCATCGAAACCAGCAGCCGGCTGGCCGCGCGGCAGCAGGACGCGAATCAGCAGGATGCCGCCCAGCCCGCACCCGCGATCACGCCCGGCATGTAACCCGGCCTTGCCGTCGCGCCGGCGCTTTTGCGGCACCGGCGCGACGGCAATGGCGCTTCATTTCCAGACCGGGGAGGACGCGAACGGCCGCATACCCCGCGCGCCGACTGCCTGTACGGAGCCGCCCGGGCAGGAATGGCCACGGCGCGGCGGCCGGCCATGCGACCCAAGGAACCGCGACCGGGATTCGGCCCTGCCTTTGCGCCGGCTCAATCCCGGCCCAGCTTGGCGCGCACGGCTCGCTCGGTGGATTTCATCCCGGCCTTGCGCCCCAGCCCGAGGGCGGTTTCGACATCCACGCCCTCGTATTTCGCCGCCATCAACGCCAACAGACCACCGGCGCGGTTGGCGCTGGCGCAATGCAGCAATACCGGGCCATCGCCCTGGGCGGCGGACAGCGCCTGGTGCAATTCGCGCGCGCTGTCATCGTTGATGGCATCGGCATTCGCCACCGGAATCTCGATGTAGCGCATGCCGGCGGCGGCGACTTCCGCGGCTTCGTCCCGCGCCCGCATTTCCGCCTGGGGCCGCAGGTTGATGACGGTCTTGACGCCCTTGCCGGCGATGCCTGTCCAGTCGGCGGCGGCCGGTTGCGCGGCGGTATAGAGGCCGGGACGCGGGTTCAACAGCACGACGCCAGCGACGGATGCGGGTGTGGATGCGGATGCGGGTGCGGATGCGGGTGCGGGTGCGGGTGCGGGTGCGGGTGCGGAATGATCGCGCGTCGGTGGTTGCGCGCAGCCGGCAACGGACACGGTCAACGCCAGACACGCGGCGAGGGGGAATAGTCGGGTCATCGGGGATTTCATCTTCGCTCCAGTCCGGCGCATGCCGGTGTGTTCGAAATGTCGAGTTCGCCAAGGGCGTCCAGGGCGTCGGCGGGATGTTTCATCGACGGGCCTTCATCCATCGCCGCGCGCCCGGCCGTCATCATGCCGCTTATCGAAGCTTGATCGGCCAGCCTATAAATTAGACATTCATAATATTAGCGTCAACTGATATGATGAGCTCGACCCCCATCAGGAGCTTGTCATGGCGCTCACCGCCGCCGATCTGGTCGCCGATGCCCGCGGCCGTATCCGTGAAGTTTCGCCCGCCGATTTTCATGCCGCCGGGGCTGGCATCGCGTTGATCGACGTGCGCGAACCCGCCGAATTCGAGACCGGCCACTTGCAGGGCGCCATCAACATCCCGCGCGGCGTGCTGGAGTTCCAGGTCGATGCGCATCCCGCGCTGGCCCACCGCGAGCGCCCGCTGGCGCTCTACTGCCGTACCGGCGGCCGTTCGGCCCTGGCCGCCGACACCCTGCGGAAGCTCGGCTTCTCCGACGTGCGTTCGCTCGCCGGGGGCATCGATGCCTGGCGCAATGCCGGCCTGCCGCTGGGCCAATGACGATACGCGCGCGCCGGCGGCAGGCTATCGACGCGGCGACCATGCGCGAGCACGCCGGGCAGGCTGCGCGCCTGCTGAAGGCCCTGGCTAACGAGAAGCGTCTCCTGCTGCTGTGCCAACTGGTGGAAGGCGAGCGATCGGTCGGCGAGTTGAACGCCAACATCGACCTGAGCCAATCGGCGCTCTCGCAGCATCTCGCCGTACTGCGCGCGGACGGTCTGGTCCGCACCCGGCGCGAGGCGCAGACCATCCACTATTCGCTGGCGCCCGGCCCCGCCCGGCGCATCCTGGAAACCCTCCACGCGATCTACTGCGGCGAGGCCGCACCTTGACGAGGCCATGATGATCAAGCCCGAAGTACATCCCTTCTTCCACGCCGAGAGCAACACCTGGAGCTACATGGTGGCCGATGCCGCCAGCGGCCGCGCCGCGCTGATCGACACCGTGCTCGATTACGACTTCAAGTCCGGCCGCACCTCCACCGCCTCGGCGCGAGCCATCGCCGATGTCGCGCACGGGCGCGGGCTCACCGTTGAATGGCTGCTGGAAACGCACGCCCACGCCGACCACCTGTCCGCCGCGCACTGGCTGAAAAGCACCCGGTATCACGATGCGCGCATCGCCATCGGCGCCGGCATCACCCAGGTGCAAAAGGTCTTCCGGCCGGTTTTCAACCTTGGGGAGCATTTCCCGGTCGATGGTTCGCAGTTCGACCATCTATTCGAAGACGGCGAGAATTTCACCATTGGCAATCTGTCGGCGCGGGTTATCGCCGTGCCCGGCCATACCAGCGACAGCAATGCCTTCCTGATTGGCGACGCACTGTTCGTCGGCGACTCGCTGTTCATGCCCGATGGCGGCACCGCGCGCTGCGATTTCCCTGGCGGCAGCGCGGCCACGCTGTACCGCTCGATCCAGCGCCTGTACGCCCTGCCCGACCACACCCGCGTCTTCGTTTGCCACGACTACGGCCCCGGCGGCCGCGAATTCCGCTGCGAAACCAGTATCGGCGAAGAGAAGCTCGGCAACATCCACCTCCGTGCCGACACCACCGAAGCGGCCTTCGTGGCGATGCGCGAAACCCGCGATGCCGGCCTCGATATGCCGAAACTGATCCTGCCCGCGGTGCAACTCAACATTCGCGCCGGCGCCCCACCCGCGCCGGAGGACAATGGCGTACGCTATCTGAAGATCCCACTCGACACGCTGTAGCGCGCCCGGCCGGCGCGCCGGCTACACGACGATGGTCGGGGGGGGGATTTGATCAGGCTCACGTCGTACTGGCATATCCTCGGCAGGATGGGGACTCCCGCCGACGCCGACGCCGACGCCGACACCGCCATGAGCGAACACCACGCCGATTTCGACACCGCCATCGCCACGATGCTCGCGCGCATCGACGGCCCGCTACGCATCGCCACGCCGCTCGGCCTCGGCAAGCCGCACCGGCTGTTGAACGCGCTCTACGAACGCATCGCCGCCGATCCCTCGCGCGAGCTGCATATCTACACCGCCCTCTCGCTGGACCCGCCGCGTGCGCGCGGCGACGGCCTGGATGCGCGCTTTCTCGGCCCCTTCGCCGAACGGATGTACGGCCGCGATTTCCCGCGCTTGAAATACGTGGCGGCGGAGAAGAAGAACGCGCTGCCGGCGCACATCGAGGTCGAGGAGTTCTACATGCAGTCCGGCGCGCTCATGAACTCGTCCCAGGCGCAGCGCCGTTACGCCAGCCTCAACTACACCCACGTCGCCCGGGCGCTGGCCGATCGCGGCGTCAACTGCATCGTGCAGAAAGTGGCGAGCTCGCCGGACGATCCGCGCCTGTCGCTCTCGTGCAACACCGACCTGACCCTCGACACGCTGCGCGCGCTCGATGCCGCCGGCCGGCCGCGCCCGCTGCTGGTGGCGGAGATCGACCCGCACCTGCCCTGGCTCGGCAACCACGCCGCATTGGACGAAGCCTTCTTCGACCTGGTCATCGCGCCGCCGGCGCCGCACCCGCCGCTGTTCGCCCTGCCGCGCCAGCCGGTGGGCGATGTCGATTACGCCATCGGCCTCTACGCCAGTACGCTGGTGAAGGATGGCGGCACCTTGCAGATCGGCATCGGCGCGCTGGCCGACGCGCTTTCGCACGCCCTGGTGCTGCGCCACACCGACAACGCCCGCTACCGCGAAGTGCTGCGCGCGCTCGATCCCGAAATCGAGCGGCATCCGCTCGTCGCGCGCTGGGGCGGGCTCGATCCATTCGAACAGGGCCTCTACGGTTGCAGCGAAATGCTCAACGAAGGCTTCCGCCTGCTGGCCAGACGCGGCATCCTCAAGCGCAAGGTGGTCGACGACCTCGACCTGATGCGGCGACTCGATGCCGGCAACGCCCGCGTGGACGACCATGAGCGGCTGGCGCGCGAAGGGCAGTTCCTGCGTGGCGCCTTCTACCTCGGCTCGCCCGATTTCTACCAATGGCTGCGCGATCTGGACCCCGATGCCGCGCGCGCCATCGACATGCTGCCGGTCAGCCGCATCAACGCCCTGCCGCGCGACAACGAAACGCTGGAGCGGCTGCAACGCCGCCATTCCCGCCACTTCAACACCTGCATGATGGCGACCGCGCTCGGCGCCGCCGTATCCGACATGCTGGAAGACGGCCGCGTGGTCTCGGGCGTCGGCGGCCAGTACAACTTCGTGACGATGGCGCAGGAAATGGACGATGCCCGCTCGGTGTTGATGCTGCGCGCCAGCCGCGAAAACGGCAACGAGACACGCCCGAACATTCTCTGGAACTATGGCCACGCCACCATTCCCCGCCATCTGCGCGACATCTACATCAGCGAGTACGGCATCGCCGACGTGCTCGGCCGGGTGGACGAGGACGTGATCGAAGCGATGGCCGGAATCGCCGATGCCGCGCACCAGCCCGCATTGATCGAGCAAGCCAAGCAAAACGGCAAACTGGCCCGCGACTTCAGCCCGCCATCGTACTGGGCGCGGAACACGCGGCCACGGCTGCTGGAAGCACTGGCGCCGTTCCGCCGCGACGGCACCCTGCCCGACTATCCGCTGGGCAGCGATTTCACCGACACCGAACAGCGGCTGGCGAAAGCGCTGGCCAGGCTGAAGGCCGATACCGCGACCCGCCAAGGCAAATGGCGGGCGATGGCCGCCGCGTTGTTGGCCGCTGGCGACTGGCACGACCCGGAAGCGATGGCGCGGATGGACATGACGCACCCACAAGGCTTCAAACAGAAACTGGAAGCGCGAATGCTGGACACGGCCCTGCGCGCGACCCGGCCGCATTCGTAAAGCGCCCCGCGTCCCGCACCGGCGGGGCCGCTGCGCGCCTTCCGCGTCGCGGGGCCGACATCGTTCCAGGTGGCTTGTTCCACCACGCCCTTCATCCGCCGCTTCGCACCGCCGCCTTCCGCGCCCCTTTCCTTCAATGGACGGTTGAGCCTCACGTTTGCCGGATGGGGCCTCCGGCATTGCCATGCATCAGGCGAACGAATGCAGGCTGGCGGAATGTCTGGTCAGCGAGATCCTGTGCGTCGGGCCGAGCGCATCCCGCCATTCGCGATCGTGGCTGACGATGACGAACGCCCCCGGCCATGCGCTCAACAACGCCGCCAGCGCATCGCGGGTGGCGAAATCGAGATGCTGATCGGGTTCGTCCAGCAGCAGAAACGGTGCGGGTGGATCGCGGTATGCGGCCTGGGCCAGGGCGATACGCATGCGCTCGCCCGACGACAGCGAAGCCAGCGGTTGCCGTAAGCGGTCCGCCGGAAATCCAAGCTGGGCAAGCCGGTCGTGCCAACGTGCGCGGCTTTCGGCCCCCCCATGCGGATCGAGCCAATCCAGCGCCGGCACATCGTCCGGAAGCCGGGAAAGCGCCTGGTCGAGCCAGAAGACAGGAACCTCGGCGTTCACCCTTCCATGCGCTGGAAGGTGGGAAGGATCAGCGATGGCGCGCAACAACGTGCTCTTGCCACTGCCGTTGTCGCCGGTCAGGACAATGCGCAGCGGGCCAGCGAGGCTGGCGCTGATGCCGGCCTCGGGCTGCTCGCTCAAGGGATGGAAATCGTGGAAATCGAGCACGCGCCGGCCTGCGGGCAAGGCCACGCCCGCGGCAACGAATCGCGGCGTGTGGTTTTCTCCCAACGCCCGCCAGGTCTCGCCGACGCGCCGCCGCGATACTTCGACACAGATCCGCCGTGATTCACGTTCACGGCCTTGGAATCGCTCGGCATTGTCCTTGCGGCGATCAAGCGCCAGCTTCGACAAATTGGCCGCCCTGGCGTCACGACGGCCCTTGGATTCACGCTTTCGCAAGGCGTCGAGGCGCTTGGTCGATTCGGCTTCCGCCCGTGCCCGTTCGTGACGCGCCTGCCGATGGTCGTGCAAAAGCGTGCGCCGGGTTTCCGCCTTCACCCGCTGGTAGAAGGACAGGCCACCGGGGTAATCGCGCACACCGCCTTTTTCCAATTCCAGCAGGCGCGGCACTTGCGCCAGCCAGACCGGGTCATGGCTGACCACGAGCGTGGCCCCATTGCGCCGCATGAAATGGTCGCGCCAACGCGCGGATGCACCGGCATCCAGGTACTGGCTGGGCTCGTCCAGCAACGCCACGGGCGGATCGGCCAATGCCACGCCCAGCAGGCGGTACTGCTGGATTTCGCCGCCGGACAATCGTTCGAGCGGGGTTTCCGGATCGTAACGGGGCAATTGCATTTTTTCGGCCAGGTCACGGGCGTCATCGAGCCGCGTCCAGCGTTCGTCGATCAGGGCCAGGTCTTCGGCGCGGCCTTGTCCGGCCTCCAGCCGGCGCAGAGCGTCGCGCCATTCGCGCAACCCCAGAAGATCAATGACCGCGCCTCGGCGCTCGCTCCCCGTGGACAGGAGCAGCGGGCGGGACATGGATTCGACCCGGCCCGACGCGGGCGCATCGATCCCGGCCAATACACGCAGCAAGGTGGATTTTCCGGCACCATTGGCGCCGACCAGCGCGCATGTCCCGCCGTATAGGACGAAGCTCAACCCATCCAACAGCACGCGGCCATCGGGCAGCAGGAAGGAAAGCGCGGAAACGGAAAGCCGAGCGGCCCCGGTTGGGGAACGTGTGGACATGCGACACCTGCGATCTGAAACGAACGGATACCGCGAAGCGGGCTTCGCGGCGATGGACGGTTCAGGCGGGCTGGCGCATGACGGCGCTACTCCAAAAAAACGACGGGCCGGGAAACCCCCGGCCCGTCGATACTACGACGCGGGACGGGTCAAAGCGACCTGGCCGCTTCGACCACGTGTTCGACGGTGAAGCCGAAACGCTCGAACAGTTCATCGGCGGGCGCGGAAGCGCCATAGCGCCGCATGCCGACGACCGCGCCATCCAGCCCCACGTACTTGCACCAGAAATCGGCGGTGCCGGCTTCGATGGCGAGGCGCTTGCGACAGTTGGCCGGCAGCACGGCCTCGCGGTAGCCGGCATCCTGGCGGTCGAACACGTCGGTGGAGGGCATGGAAACGACGCGCACCGTGGGGCCGAGCCGCTCGGCCGCCGCCATCGCCAGGGCCACTTCCGAGCCGGTGGCGATCAGGATGATCTCCGGCGCGCCCGCGCTCTCCCTCAGCACGTAGCCGCCACGCGCGATGTTGCGCAGCTGCGCGTCGTCGCGCGGCTGGTGCGGCAAATTCTGGCGCGAAAACACCAGGCAGCTCGGGCCATCCCCGCGCTCGATCGCCGCGCGCCAACTCACCGCCGATTCCACCGCATCGCAAGGACGCCAGACATCGTTGTGCGGGATGTAGCGAAGCGACGCCAGATGCTCGACCGGCTGGTGGGTCGGGCCGTCCTCGCCCAGGCCGATGGAATCGTGGGTATAGACATGGATGGCGTGCGCGCCCATCAACGCGCTCATCCGCACCGCGTTGCGGGCGTAATCGCTGAAGACGAGGAAGGTGGCGTCGTAGGGAATGAAGCCGCCGTGCAGGGTCATGCCGTTCGAAATGGCGGTCATGCCGAATTCGCGCACGCCGTAATGGATGTAGTTGGCGTTGGCATCGCCGCTGTTGGCGTCGCGGCTGCCGCTCCACAGGGTGAGGTTGGAATGGGCGAGGTCGGCCGAACCGCCGACCAGTTCAGGCAGATGCGGCGCGAAAGCCTCGATCGCCATCTGCGAGGCTTTGCGGCTGGCGACGACCGGGCCTTCCGCCTGCAACCGGGCGATGTAGTCGTCGGCCGCGCCGGCGAAGCCCCGCGGCAGTTCGCCGGCCATGCGGCGCTGGAACTCGGCGGCGAGTTCCGGGTGGGCGGCGGCATAGGCGTCGAAGCGCGTCCGCCATTCGGCCTCGTCCGCCTGCCCGGCTTCGACCGCGCTCCAGCCCCGCATGATGGGCGCGGGGATGTCGAACGGGCCGTATGGCCATGCCAGCGCCTCGCGGGTCGATCGCACCTCGTCCTGGCCAAGCGGCGCGCCGTGGCTGGACTCCTTGCCGGCGCGGTTCGGCGAGCCATAGCCGATGGTGGTGCGGCAGCAGATCAGGACGGGCTTGTCGGTGGATTTCAGCGCGGTCTGGATCGCGGTCTCGATTTCGTTGGGGTCGTGGCCGTCGACGTTGCGGATCACCTGCCAGCCATAGGCTTCGAAGCGCGCGGCGGTATCGTCGGTGAACCAGCCGTGCACCTGGCCATCGATGCTGATGCCGTTGTCGTCCCAGAAGGCCACCAGCTTGTTGAGTTTCCAGGTGCCGGCCAGCGAGGCGACCTCGTGGCTGATGCCTTCCATCAGGCAGCCATCGCCCAGGAACACCCAGGTGCGGTGATCGACGACATCGAAACCTTCGCGGTTGAACCGCTGCGCCAGGAGCTTCTCCGCCAGCGCCATGCCAACCGCGTTGGCGATGCCCTGGCCGAGCGGGCCGGTGGTGGTCTCGATACCGCCGGTGACGAAGTTTTCCGGGTGGCCCGGCGTTTTGGAGCCCGCCTGGCGGAAGTTCTTCAACTCCTCCAGCGGCAGGTCGTAGCCGGTCAGGTGCAGCAGCGCGTAGATCAGCATCGAGCCATGGCCGTTCGAGAGCACGAAACGGTCGCGATTCAGCCAGCCCGGGTTGGCCGGGTTGTGCCGCAGGTGGCCGCGCCACAGCACCTCGGCAATGTCGGCCATGCCCATCGGCATGCCGGGGTGCCCGGAATTGGCCGCCTGCACGGCGTCGATGGCAAGGAAGCGAATCGCATTGGCGAGCTCGCGGCGGGTCGGCTCAGTCATGGCATCTTGGTGGCTGCGCCCTCGAACCGGGGCGCGCTCATTGTCCCACGCCACGGCGCTGGAAAAAACGAAGCCCGGCGCATCGGCCGGGCTTCGGACAAGCGCGACGCCGGCGATCAATTCATCCGGTTGTATTCCTCCACGGCGTCGTTGTACTTCTTGACCGCTTCGTTGAACTTGCTCGGATTCTTGCGCGCCTCGCGGTAATAACCACCCAGTCGCTCCAGCTCCTCGGCGACGCTCTCGTATCTGTCAATCGTCGGCAGGCTGCGGCCGCTCAAATCCTTGCCTTCGTCCGCTTCCTTGCGTTTGGCGTGCTCGCTGCGAATGTTCACGATGGCGGCATCCATTTCCGCCAGTTGCTTGTTGGCCTCCTCGACCTTGGCCTGGTTCTTGAAGTCGCCCGCCTCGTCGAAGCTGTCGATGATCTTTTCCGCGCTGCCGAGCGCGACGAGCGTGTGCATCTCCAGCAGCCGGCCCTCGGCTTTGTATTTGGCCAGGCTCCTGGCGTGCATCTCGTCACTCAGCTTGTCCACTTCCATGCTGTATTTGTCGAGCGCAGCCGAAATCGCGGCGATGCCCTCGACGTACTCCGGCAAGCGGCGTTTGCCTTCCTGGCCGCCATCGTCCTCGTACTTCTTCGCCTTGTTGTAGCTTTCCAGCGCTTTCCAGTTCGGCAGGTATTTGTCCAGCGCCGCCAGCAGCGCGCGCGCGGCTTCGTCGGCGGCCGGGGTGGCGGCCGGCATGTCGAGCGCTTCCTTCAGCTTGTTGAGGGTGCTGTCGCCAAAGTAATGCGTGTCGTCGCGGATTTCCTTGAAATCGCCCGCCGCCACCTTGGCGCGCGACTGGGCCGCCCAGCGCTGCTGAGCCTCATTGCCGCCATCGCTGAACCTGCGCAGACGGTTGCCCACCTCGATGTAGCCGTTGACCTTTTCGCTCCATGCCTCGTCGGACTGCTTGGCGCCTCCAGCCTGCGTCGCGCTGCCGCCAGCTGGCTCCGGGCCAGCGGCATCGCCGGATTTATTGCAGGCCGGCAACAGCGCGGCGATGGCCACGGCCAGGACAGTGACGGACAGAAACTTGCGCATGGGATTCTCCAGTTCGGTTCGATCCCCCCCCGCCACCGAGATTAGCCCATGTTGGCGTGGTTCAGATAATACGATCGCCATCGCCTTGGCTGGCGACATCCGCGGATGCGTCTCCGGGCAGGCTGTCGTCGCTCTCGCCCTTCGATACCAGCGCGGCGATGCCGAGATCGCCGGTCACGTTCAACGTGGTGCGGCACATGTCGAGAAAATGATTGACGCCGAGCACCAGCCCGATGCCCTCCGGCGGCACGCCGACCATCGCGCAGATCAGCGCCACCACCGGCAGCGAACCGGAAGGCACGCCCGCGGTGCCGATGCCGCCGAGGATACATACCAGCATCACCATGAACTGCTGGCCGAGCGACAGTTCCACGCCGAAGAACTGGGCAAGGAAGATCACCGTCACGCCCTCGAACAAGGCGGTGCCGTTCTGGTTGGCGGTGGCGCCGACCGTCAGCACGAAGCGCGAGACCTTTTTCGGCAGGCGCAGGTTCTCGTCGGCCACCCGCAGCGCGGTGGGCAGGGTGGCGTTGCTCGACGCGGTGGAGAACGCCATCAGCATCGCCTCCTGCACGCCTTTGAAGAAGGCCAGCGGCGACCAGCCGCCCAGCGTACGCAGGGCCAGCGAATAGACCACGAACATGTGCAGGGCGAGCGCGCCCACCACCACCGCGACGTAGGCGCCGAGACGGACCAGCAGGTCCCAGCCAAACAGCGCGGCCAGATTGAACATGAAGCAGAACACCGCATAGGGGGCGAGCCGGATGACCAAGCCGATCAGGGTCATCGATATCTCGAACAGGCCCTCGACCGCGCGCTTGACCAGCCGGGTATTGGGGTTGTCGGTCAGCACCAGGCCGACGCCGAACATCAACGCAAAGAACATCAGCGCGAGGATGTTGGCGTTGTTGGCGGCCGCGCCGACCACGTTCTGCGGCACGATGGAAAGCAGCATCTCCATGCCCTTGGGCTGGCTGCCGCTGTCCTTGACGATGGTGGCGGCGCGTTCGGCGCCTTCGCTCAGCAGTTGCTGCGCCAGCACCGGGTCGACGCCCGTACCGGGCTTGAACACGTTGACCATCGCCAGCCCCAGCAGTACCGCCGCCGCCGAGAGCACCACGGTATAGCCGAGCGTGCGCCAGCCGATCCGCCCGAGCGAAGCGACATCGCCCATTTCCGCCACCCCGACCACCAGCGCCGAGAACAGCAACGGCACGATCATCATGAAGATCAGGCTGAGAAAGAGTGTGGAGAACGGCTGGGTAACGTATCGGGTGAGGCCCGCGACCCAGGCCGCGTGCGGGCCGGCACCGTAGTGGACGAGCAGACCGAGCAAGAGCCCGGCGACGAAGCCGATGGCGATCTTCCAGTGCAGCGGTAGGCGGGATTTCGACTTGACGGGTGTGGACATGCGGGCCTCTGAGTCAGGCCGCGAGCTTAACAAACCCCCTGTCGCGCCTGTTGGGCGGCCCGCTCAGCGCTCGGGATAGAGCGGCGGCAACAGTGGCTTCGCCACCCGGGCCGGGGGCCGCCAACGCGGGCCGCGGGCGAATGCCGCGCGCAGCGCCCTGCGTGCGGATTCGGCATCGCCGTCGGCCCAGCGCGCGCACTCCAGCAGATCGACGGCATGGCGCTGGTCGGCGGCCGCAAGCCGTGCGCGGGCCTCGCCGAGACTGGCGGCGGGCGGCTCGGCCAGCGCCGGCAGGAGGCGCGCCAGCGCCGCCAGATCGCCGGCGGCAAGCGCGGCGCGCCATTCGGCCCTGCCGGCATGCCCGGCCGGTCTTTGCATTTCGGTGGATGACGCGTGCTGGGCCGTGTCCGCCCCCGCCGCACACGCACGGCGGACCAGCTTGCGAATCGGTTCCGGCGCGAGTTCTCTCCACCCCGCCGCCTGCCCGCGCGCGCGGCGGACAAGCCGCCAGGCGGCCAAGGCCAACAATGCCAACGCCAGCGCCACGATGCCGCCCGCGCGCCACGGCCAGCGCATGGCCGGGAGGGGCGAGGTTTTCGCAACATCGTCGTCCCGCCGCGCGGGCGTCGGCGGGGCCGCGCCATTGGCCGTCCCGGCGGCGGGCGATCCGGCCACCCGTACCCGGATCGGTAGCGCGCCGGCATCGCGCGGCGCATCGGCGGCCACGTCCCACCACGGCACCGGCATCATCCGCAGTTCCAGCACACCGGCGGCGGATGGCACCACCGAGAAGCGCCGGGTCATCACCACCCGCGGCCGGCCATCGACGAAGTTCTCGGTCGGCCGGGCCGGCTCGGCGAACACCTGGGCCTCCCCCGTGGCGCGCATCTCCAGCGCCGGAAGCTGCGCGGCGGTGGCACCGTCGGCGCGCAGTTCCACCACCACGTCGAAGGCTTCGCCGGCTTTCGCCTGCGCCGGCGGCGGGGCGACCCGCATCGATACCGAGCGCGCCGGCAGCCACGGCTCGCGCGCCGCCACCGGCATCGGCCTGACCCGCAAGGTGCGCGGCGCGGCGTTGGCCCGGATGGTTTCGCGCCCGTCGCCGAACAGGCCATCGAAAAAGCCGCGTTCGCCCTCTCCCTGGAACCCGGCGCCGGGCAGGCGCAGCACGCCGCTGCGTTCCGGCACCAGCAGGTAGTGCCGTTCCAGCACCCGGTATTCGCGGCCGCCGACCACCCGGACCGTCCGGCTGTCGTGGCCGGCGGACGTCAGGCTGGCGCCCTCGGGGTCGGGCTGCCTGAGCTCGCCATTGAACAGGTCGAGCGCATAGTGCAGGCGCACGGTGACGCCGACCGATTGCTGCACGTAGGGTGCGGAATCGCTGAGCTCGGTCTCGACGAACACTGGGCCGCGGGCGCCGCCATCATCGGCGGGCGGCGGCGAAGACACGGCGGTGGCGGCCGCCACCGTCAGGCGCAGTGGCTGGCTGCGCTGCTGGCCGATGGCGATGGCCGGCAACGGCAGGACACCGACCCGACGTGGCCGCAACTCGATGGCGAAACGCTGGCTGGAGCGGATGCGGCCATTGCTCAAGGAAAACTGACGGCCGCTGTCCATCCGCACCACGACGAAATCACGATTGAGCGGCGCCAGATCGGGCAGGCCACGGGCGATGTCGGTATCGAGGGTGAGCGTGACCGTTTCGTCCAGGGCGATGGCATCGCGCGAGAGCGTGGCGCGAGTATCGGCGAAGGCGGCGCAGGCCAGGCCGAGCGCGAGCGCCGGCACGGCGGCAAGGCGAATGGCGACGCGGCGGAAGCGCGCGCGCATCAGTCGTCCTTCCCGGCGCGCCGGCGCTGGTATTCGATCCAGAATTTCTGCCGGAGCCAGTCGCCGGGCGTATCCGGCACGCGCCGCAGCCAGGCATCGACCGCCTGCCGGCGCTCGCGCTCGGCCTGGCTCTCGGGCGGGGCGGGCGGCGTCCGCGCTGGCGTCTCGCCAGCGGCGGCTTCGGCCAGGGCGCGCCGCATCGCTTCGCGCTGCGCCTGTTCGGCGGCGCGCCGGGCGGCGGCGTCCTCGGCGGGCGCTGGCGGCGGGTTCCGGCCCGGTGCCGACGGCAGCGATGCGGGCGGCTGTCCCTGTCCGCCGCGCTGGCGCTCCCGCTCGTCAGCGCGCGCGGCATCCTTCGGCGAATACCGGGGCTCGCCCTGCTGGCCGTCTTGCCTCGGACGCCCTTGCCCGTCCGGCTCGCCCCGCCGACGATCGTCGTCCCGCGATTCGTCCTTGGATTTCCGGCCCGGCGGGGACTTGCGCGCCAACGCGCGCGCCACCACGGCGCGGTTTTCGCGCGCGTCCGGCAGCGCCGGATCGAGCGCCAGCGCCTGATCGTAGGCGGCGATGGCCTCGCGGTAGCGGCCCGCTTTCGCCAGCGCGTTGCCGAGGTTGTAGCGCGCCGCCGCCCCGGGCACCCGCGCGTAGCTATCGGCGGCGCGCGCGTAATCGCCGGCACGGTAGGCGCGATCGCCTTCGCGCGACAGGCGATAGCGCACCTGATCGGCGCGCCACCACCATCCGCCTTTTTCGCTTGCCGGCGCGGCGGCCTGCGCCCACGCCGGCGGCGCGGGCCATGCGCCGAGCAGCAGCATCGCCAGCACCAGGTTCAACGCCCGGCGACGGAAAGCCCAGAGCGCGAGCAGCATCAGCGGCGGCAGCAGCCAATAGCCTTTGTCCCGCCAGTGGCGTCCGCGCTGGCCGCTGGCGCCAACGCGTTCGCCGGTGCCGGCAGCGGCATCGGTATCGAGCACGTCAAGCACGCGCAGGTCGGTGTCCTCGGCGCTCAGCGTCGTCATTCGCCCGCCGCCGGCCGCCGCCAGCGCGTGCAGCGAAGCCGCCTCCAGCCGCGCCCTCGCCACCCGGCCAACGCCATCGCGCACCTCGGCGCCGCGCGCATTGCCGAGGCCGAGCACGGATACCCTGAAGCCCCGCGCGGCGGCCGTGCCCGCGACTTTGATCGCCGCGTCATCGGCACGGTCGGTGATGAGGAGGATGTCGCCGCCATCGGCTCCGGCCTGGCGCATCAAGCGCTGCGCCAGTTCGATGGCGCGCGCCGGGCGCTGGCCATCGACCGGCATGATCTCGGGCGCCAGGGCATCGACGAACAAGGCAACGTTGGCGGCATCGTCGGTCAACGGCGTGACCACGAAGGCATCCTCGGCGAAGGCGACCAGGGCGATTTGGCCATCGCGGCGCTCGCGCAGCAATTGCTGCAACTTCGCCCGCAATCGCAGCAGGCGCGAGGGCGGCAGGTCGGTGGCCAGCGTGCGGCTGGAAAGATCCACCGCCACCACCAATGCCCGCGCGTTCTGCCATACCGGCTGCGGCAGTTGTCGCCAGGCCGGCCCGGCCATCGCCAGCGCGCCCAGCACAAGGGCGGCAAGCCACGGCCACGGCGATGCCGCGCCCGTCTCACGCGCGCCGCCTTCCAGCACATGCGCACGCAGATGCGGGTCGATGTGCCGCTCCCATACCTCCACGCGGCCGCGCCGGCGACGCCACCACCACCACGCAAGCGGCGGCAGGGCCAGCAGCCACAGCCAATGCGGGCGCAGGAAATGCAGTGGCAGCGCGGGCAGATCGAAGTTCACGCGCGGCGCCTCCGCAGGCGCAGTGCGAAGGCGAGCACCGCCACGCCCCACGCCATGCCCAGCCAACGCCAGTAGTGTTCGATGCGCGGGCGTACCGCCGGCCCTTCGCGCGTGACCGGTTCGAGCCGGTCGATCTCGGCATAGATGCCGGCCAGCGAGCGCGTATCGCCGGCGCGGAAGAAACGGCCCCCCGTGGTCTCGGCGACTTCGCGCAGCACCGCCTCGTCGATGCCGGCCTGCATGCCCGGCACCGGGATGCGCACGCCCAGCATCGAGATGGCCGCCTCTTCCCCGCCAAAGGCGATGGCATGGATGCGCACCCGCTCGGCGCGCGCCAGCTCGGCGGCTTTTCCCGGCGTCAGCGTGCCGGCGGTGTTGTCGCCATCGGTAAGCAGGATCAGCACCCGGTGCTCCGCCGGCTGCGCGCGCAGGCGTTTGACCGCCAGGCCGATGGCATCGCCGATGGCGGTCTCGCGCCCGGCCATGCCGACCATCGCATCGCGCAATTGCCGGCGCACGCTGTCGCGGTCGCGGGTCAGCGGGGTGATCGCGTAGGCGCGCTGGCCGAATACGATCAGGCCGATGCGATCGCTGGCGCGGCGGTCGAGGAAATCCGCCAGCACCGCCTTGGCCGCGGTCAATCGCTCCACCTGCCGGCCGCCCAACTCCATGTCCGGCGCCTCCATGCTGCCGGAGAGATCGACCGCCAGCATCAGGTCGCGGCCGGTCTGCGGCGGCGCTTCCACCGGGCCGAGCGTCTGCGGCCGGGCGGCGGCGATGCACAGCAGCGCCCAGGCGATGAAAGCGACGAAATCGAACCCGCGCCCGCGCATCGAACGCGCCACGGCCGGCACCGCGTGAACGCGGGTCTCCGCCTGCGGCAATTTCAGCGCCGCCGCCGTTGCCGCGCGCGCCGGCGGCAGCCACCACCAGGCCAACAACGGCAGCGGCAGTGCGGCCAGCATCCACGGCCAGGCGAAATCCGCAACCAGCGCCTGCCACCATGCGCTCACGGCGAGACACCCATCCAGCGCAGGAAGCGCAGACGGGCGGTCTGGCGCAAAGCGGCCAGATGCGCCGGGTCGATCGCGCGGCGATAACCGCCTTCCAGCAACAGACGCGCATTTTCGCCATCGAAGCGCGAACCCACCGGCATGCCTTCGTCGAGCAGGGCCAGCCAGGCCTCGCCTTCCAGCACGTCGGCGTCCTCGCGGTGGCGACGCGCGGCGCGGCGCAGCAGTGACGAAATCGCCGCCACTTGCGCCGGCCCTTCCCCGGCTTCCGTCACCGTTCGATCGAACAGGGTTTCGATGGCCACCCGCCGCCGGCGCCGGCGGCGTCGCCAGTAGACGAACGCGGCGCCGGCGGCCACCGCCACGGCCAGCACGACCCACCAGCCGGGCGCCGGCGGCCACCACGCGGGCGCGAGGGCGCGATGGATGTCGCGCAGCACGATGTCCGGCGCGGCGACGCGCATCAGGCCACCTCGCGGCGACGCGGCGGCGGCAGCCAGGCGGTGCTGTCGGCCCCGCTCGAAAGCTCGATGACACGGATGCCCCGCGCTTCGAGCACTTTCCGCGCCTCGGCCAGCGGCGCGGAAAAATCCTTCGCCCACTGCCGGCGCTGGGCCGTGCCCTGCAAATCCAGTTCGATGCGCCCATGTCCCAGCGCGAACGGCAGCCGTGTCCTGGGCGGGGCCTGTTCCAGCGGGTCGGTCAACAGGAGAACGATGACCTCGCCGTGGCGCGCCAGTGCGGCCCAGCGCGCGGCCGCGACCGTCAGCACGCTGGCCGACTCGGCCAGCGCCACGAGGCGCGCGCCGGGACGCAGCACGCGCTGCGCGTGATCGAGCGCGACGGCGAGCCCGGCGTCCTCCAGCGGCGGCGCGGCATACCAGCGGCGCAGCGCCTCCAGCACGCGCAGCACGGCCCGCACGCCACCGGCCGGCGAAATCGGCGCTTCGCGGATCGAGCCGCGCAGCGCCGCGATACGGTCGCCGTCGGCTTGCGCCGCCCAGGCCGCAACCGCGCCGGCGCGGGCGGCCTGTACGGATTTGAAGCGCACCCGGCTGCCGAAGTACAACGCGGGCGCGGTATCGGCCACGATCAGCGTCAATCGGTCGCGCTCGGCCTGGAACAATTTGGTGTGGGCGCGGCCGCTGCGCGCGCTCAGGCGCCAATCGATGTGGCGAGCGTCGTCGCCGGCCACATATTCGCGCGACTCGGCGTATTCCATCCCACGGCCACGCAACGGCGAGCGCGCGATGCCGCTGACGCCGTGATGGCCACGCCGCGCCGGCGACCGTCTTTGCACCGAATTGCGCAAGGCGATCAATGCCGGCAGCGTGGGAGCGATGGCGTCCTCCGGGATCATCGCGCTCAGGGATGCGGCACCCGCGCCAGCACCGCCTGCACCAGCCGTTCGCCATCCCAGCCCTCCGCGCTGGCCTCGAAGCTGGGCAGCACGCGGTGGCGCAACACGTCGGGGGCGACAGCGCGGATGTCCTCGGGCGTGACGAAATCGCGCCCGGCCAGCCAGGCGCGGGCCCGGGCGCAGCGTTCCAGGGCGATCGAACCGCGCGGGCTGGCGCCCCAGGCGATCCGCCGCGCCAAGGACGGGTCGTAGCGCCCGGCATCGCGCGTCGCCAGCACGATTTCCACCAGATAGCGCTCCAGCGCCGGCGCCATGTGCAGGCCGAGCACGGCGCGGCGCGCGGCCAGCACTTCGTCCTGGCCGATGCGCACATGCTCGACAGGCGCGCGCCCTTCGTTGCCGGCCAGCGCCTGGGTGCGGTTCAGCCGCAGGATTTCGGCTTCGCTCTCGGCATCGGGATAGCCGATCCGCACATACATCAGGAAGCGGTCGAGTTGGGCCTCGGGCAGCGGGAAAGTACCTTCCTGCTCGATCGGGTTCTGCGTCGCCATCACCAGGAACAAACGGGGCAGCGCGTAGGTATGGCGGCCAACCGTCACCTGGCGCTCGGCCATCGCCTCCAGCAACGCCGACTGCACCTTGGCCGGCGCCCGGTTGATCTCGTCGGCCAGTAGCAGCGAATGGAAAATCGGCCCGGGCTGGAACTCGAAACGCGACTCCTCTGCGCGCCAGACCTCGGTGCCGGTGAGATCGGCCGGCAACAGGTCGGGCGTGAACTGGACCCGGGCGAATTCCGCTTCGATGCGCGCCGCCAACGCGCGAATCGCGGTGGTCTTGGCAAGCCCCGGCGCGCCCTCCACCAGCAGGTGCCCATCGGCGAGCAAGGCGACCAGCAGCCGCTCGACCAACAGCGATTGCCCGACGATCTCCCGACACAACGCCTCTTGCAGCGACTTGAAGGCGGCGTGCGGGGCATCGCTGACGGGAACGGGCGGCGGCGTGGCGGTATCCATCGGCTGAAACGGCGGCGGCGGGAGCGACAGTTTGACCGTTTTCCCCCGCATCGGTTCAACTCGCGAGGCGGCATTCAGCCTCGATCCCGGCGCAAACGAAACGAGGCCCGCAGGCCCCGTCCGTTTCCAGTCGACAAGCGAGGGTCAGTGCATCTGCTGCTGGACCCTGAGGATCTTCGGGGTGACGAAGATCAGCAACTCGGCTTTCTCGTTTCCGAAACTCTTGTTCTTGAACAGATTGCCGAGCACCGGCAGGTCGCCGAGGAAGGGCACCTTGCGTATCGAATCGGTGTCCTTGAATTCGTATACGCCGCCGACGACCACCGTCTGGCCGTTCTCGATCAACGCCGCCGTGTTGATCTGCCGTTTGGCGATCACCGGCACCCGGCCGATGCTGCTGTTGAGGTAACTGTCCACCTCGTTCTTGGTAACGAACATGTTGAGGAAGACCCGGTCGTCGTTGGTGATGGTCGGCGTGACCTTCAGTTCCAGCAGCACGTCCTTGAACTGCACCGTCGGCATGGCCACACCGCCGGCGGAAGCAGTCGTGGTGACGTAGCCGATTTCCTTACCCTGCTGAATCACCGCCTCGCGCTGGTTGGTGGTGAGGATACGCGGGTTGGAGAGTACTTCACCGCGCTGCTGCTGCTGCATGGCGGTCAGCTCGAGGTCCAACGAGAAATTGGCCCCCAGCAGCGTATAGGCGATGCCCGCCGCGCTGCCGGTGGAAGGGCTGGCCGGCAAATCGACATTGAGCCCGCCGGGCAGACGCGAGGTGGATCCCGAACCCGGCAGCTTGCCGCCGATACCCGCTTGGTTGGTGCCCTTTCTGCTCCCGCTGACGCCAAAACGCGCGCCAAGGTCACGAGCGAACGATTCGGTGGCGATCACGATCCTCGCCTCGATCACCACCTGATCCACCGGGCGGTCGATCTCGTTGATCAGCCGGCGCATCGCCTCGACCTTCTTGGGGATGTCGCTGATCATCAAGGTATTGGTGCGCTGGTCGGCGACCAGGCGCCCGCGCGGCGACAGGAAGCTGCCTTCCTGATTGCTGCCGCCCGAGCCGCCACCCGGCTGAGACGAACCACCGCCAATGCCCTTAGCCTCGGTCAGCGCTTTGTAGATCGCTTCGGCGCTGTGGTAGTTGATACGGATGAATTCGGTGGTCAGATCCTGGCGGTTTTCCAGGGCGATGCGAGCATCTTCCTTGTCCTGCTCGTACTTGGATATCTCCGACTGCGGCGCCACCCAGATCACGTTGCCCTGGCGGCGCTTGTCCAGCCCCTTGGCCTGTAGGATCAGGTCGAGCGCCTGATCCCACGGCACGTTGACCAGACGCAGCGTGATATTGCCGGCGACCGTGTCCGAAGCCACGATGTTCAACCCCGATTCCTCGGCGATGAGCTGCAACACCGGGCGCACCGGGATGTCCTGGAAATTGAAGTTGACCGGCTTGCCGCGATAGACCCGGGCATCGCTCTTGGCCGCCGCGCTCTGCGCCGCGCTGGCGATGGTCGAAGCCAGAGCGCCCTGCGCCACCTGCTCCGTGCGCGGCAGGATTTCGACGATGTACTCGCGGCCACGCTGGTAGGCCATCGATTCGAAGGCGCCGCTGGTGTCGAGCACGATCCGGCGACCGCCGGACTCGATCCGCCGCACCGGGGTGGCGAAGTCGGTCACGTCGAGGTTCTTGGCGAGCGCGGCCGGCAACTGCGCCTGGCCAAGATCGACCACCACCTGCGAACCTTGGTTGCGCAGGTCGGGCGCGGCGCCCTCGCCGCTGAAACTCACCACCAGACGGCCGGCGCCATCGGTGCCGCGACGGAAATCGATGTTGCTGACCGCCGGTGCGGCGGCTGGGGCAGGCATCGTCGTCGCCACCGTCTGCGGGGCGGGCAGCGGCGCGGTGACGGGCTGGCCGGCACTGGCCGAGGCGGCAAACATCCCGCAGGTCAGGCCCGCGAGAACCGTCCGCAACGGACGGGAGATCGTATAGGACGGCATGTTCTTACCTTTCATTATTGATTCTCCAGCGTGATCGTGGCCGGACGTTCCAGCCAGCCGCCAGCGCCATCGGACACCAGTTCGATCAGTTCGATACGGTCTTCGTACACCGCCACCACCCGGCCATCGCTCTGGCCGAGATAGTTGCCCGGCGAGACCCGGTAAGTGACCTTGTCCGGCCCCATCACCAGCCCCACGACGCCCCGACCGCGGCCAAGGGTGCCGACCATGTCGAGCGAGTCGAGCGGAAACGCCTCAAGCGGCTGGCGGCGGCGGTCGGAATCCGGGCGCGTGCCGCCCACGTTCTGCACCACCGCTTCGGGGTCGAACGGGTCGCGGATGCCGCTGCCGTCGAACTGGAAAGTCTCGAACGGCTTGATCACCGGAATCGGCTCCAGCGGCGGCGCCGGCCGGGCGCGTACCTGGGCAACCCATTCGACCAGATTGGGGGCGTCACCGGGGCTATCTGTAATGTCTCGCCCACACCCCGCGGAAAGCAGCACGACGCAGCCGAGGCCCAGGAAGGATATCGGTCGAGTCCTCATTTTTTCCCGGCCTCCTCTTTCTTCGCCGCCTCGGCGGCATCCAGCGCCTGCTTGTCTTCGGGGTCGTTCTCGTCCAGGTAGCGGTAGGTCTTGACCGTCCCCTCCAACGCCAGCGCGCCGTTCTTCTCCTTCGGCGTCAGGGTGATGTTGTGCATGGTCATGATCACCACGCGCGGCAACGAGGCGACGCCGCTCATGAAGGCGCCGAACTGGTGGTAATTACCCACCAGACGCAACTGGATCGGCTTCTCGGCATAGAACTCGCGGGCGATTTCCTGCTGCGGCTGAAACAGCTCGTTGCGGATACCCGATGCCAGCGCGGTCTGCGAGATATCGACGATGATGTCCGGCATCTCGGTCTTGCTCGGCAGTTGCCGCAGCATCTGTTGCAGTTCCTGCTCCATCTGCTCCATCTGTTGCTTGAGCGGCTCCAGGTTGGCGGCTTGCCCCTGTTTCTCCTCGAAGGTCGAACGCAAGGTGGCTTCCTGAGCCGCCAACCCTTCGAGCTCTTCCTTCTTGCCGCTGAACAACAGCAGGTAGGCCAGCAACAGGATGATCAGCGCGGCAAGCCCGCAGAACACCCACTGCATGTTGCGCGGCCAACTGCCGATGTTGTTGAGATTGAGATTCTGCTTGCTCATTTCGCCTCCGTTTCGACACTGGCCGGCCGCTCGGGCTTGGGCGATTCGGCGGGTGCGGCCGCTGCTGGCGCGGCATCGGTCGCGGCGGGCGCCGGGGTGATCGGCGCCACCGCGGCCGGCGGGCCGGCGGGCGCATCGGCCGGTGCCGGCACCGGTACCGGATCGGGTGTCGGCGGCGCATTCGGATCACGCGGCTCGCTTGGGTTGGACAGCGTCACCCGCATGGTGAAGACATAAGGCAGTTGCGAGACCGCGCCGCCCTCCTTCGCCTGGCTGGCCTCGATCACGTTGACATCCGGATTCTTCATCCAGCCCGCTCCCTCAAGGTTGCGCATGTAGGTGGCCACCCGCGCATTCGACTGCGCGCGCCCCTCCAGCGTCATTTGCTCGCCCTCCTGCTTCAGGGCGGTCAGCATCAGCCCCTCGGGCACGGTGCGCATCAATGCGTCGAACAAGTGCACCATCTGGAAGCGGTTGCCTTGCAGTTCCTCGATCACCTGCTTGCGATTGAGCAGCGCTTCCTTCTTCTGCTTGAGGGCCTCGATGTCCTTGATCTGCTCATCGACCTTCTTGATCTCAGCCTCAAGGAAAGCATTGCGATCATGCTGGCCGGCAATCTGGCCGTTGAACCAGAACCAGACCAGCAGCGACGCCAGGACGGCGGCCAGCACCGAGCCGCCGATCATCATGTAGAACGTCTGCTCACGCTGCTTGCGGCGCTCTTCGCGCCACGGCAATAGATTGATCTTCAGCATCAGTCGAAGCTCCTCAGCGCGAGGCCGCAGGCAATCATCAGGGCCGGGGCGTCCTGGGCCAGCGCCTGCGCCTGCACGCGCGGCCCAAGCGTCATCTGCGCCAGCGGATTGGCCAGCAAGGTGGAAACGCCCAGTTGCTCCTCGACCTGCTGGGCGATACCGGGAATGGAGGCGCAACCGCCCGAGAGCACGATCTGGTCGACGCGGTTGTATTCGCTGCTGGCGTAGTAGAACTGCAACAGGCGGCTCACCTGCTGGGCCAGCGTCTCGCGGAACGGCTCCAGGACCTCGGCCTCGTAGCTTTCGGGCAGACCGCCCAGCCGCTTGGCGCGACCGGCTTCTTCCCAGGTCAGGCCGTAGCGGCGCATGATCTCCTCGGTCAGCTGCCGGCCGCCGAACACCTGCTCGCGGGCGTACAGGCTGCGCCCATCGCGCAGGATGCTGAGGGTGGTCATCGAAGCGCCGATGTCCACCAGCGCCACCAGGCCACCGGCCGGCAGGTTCATCGCTGGGCGCATCAGTGCGAAGGCGTTTTCGATCGCGAATGCCTCGACGTCCATCACCTTGGCCTTCAGCCCGGCGATTTCCAGTACCGACTGGCGGGTCTCCACGTCTTCCGAGCGCGCCGCGACCAGCAGCACCTGCTGCATGTCCGGCGTTCCCGGCAACGGGCCGACCGGCTGGAAATCGATGCTCACTTCCTCGATCGGGTAAGGGATGTAATTGGCGGCCTCCAGCTCGACCTGGGCCTCCAGCTCTTCCTCGCTGAGGTCGCCCGGCATCGGGATCAGCTTGGTGATGACCGAGGAGCCGGCCACCGCCGCCGCCGCGAACTTGACCTTGCTGCCGGAACGGGCGAACGCGCGGCGGATGGCCTCGGCCACCTGCTCCAGCTCGACCACGTTCTTCTCGACCACCGCATTGGGGGGCAAGGGCTCCACGGCATAGTGCTCAACACGGTAACGCTCTCCGACGCGCGCGAGCTGGAGCAGCTTCACCGCGGTCGAACTGATATCGACGCCTACCAGCGCCGTTTGTGTATTTCTGACGAATCTCACGCAGCCTTCCTCCCCATGAACACGGCCGGGACGGCCATGCTCAATCGACATTCATAACGGAATCTTTACACCGACGCAATACCCTGCACCAAAACAATCAATCGGTTCTGGCCGTTTTCTCGAACCAATCGGAACTTCACGGCCAGCCCTGATCCCCCCTACCGCGCACTATACTTCACCGTCTGCCTGATCGGTTCGAGGATTCCTCGTTTCATGTCCTTTTTTCGCCGTTTGCTGCGCTGGACCCTGGTCGGGGTCGTGGTTCTTGGCCTGTTGGGCGCGGCCGTGGGCGCCACGATCCATGCCAGGATTTCATCCGGCCTGCCCGATGTCCAGACGCTGCGCAGCACCGAATTGCAGGAGCCTTTGCAGGTGTACGCGAAGGATGGCCGCCTGATCGCCCTCTTCGGCGAGGGCCGCCGCTACCCGATCGACATCGAGAGCGTGCCGAAGCCGGTCAAGGACGCCTTCCTCGCCGCCGAGGACGCTGATTTCTACAAGCACGAAGGCATCGATTTCAAGGGCATCGCCCGCGCGGTCTGGCTCATGGCGACCACCAGCGACCGCCGCATCCCCGGCGGCTCGACCATCACCATGCAGGTCGCCAAGATGTTCTACCAGGAGGGCCAGAAGCGCGACTACGACGCCAAGCTCGCGCAGATGCTGCTGGCGCGAAAGATCGAGCAGGAGATGTCGAAGGACGAGATCTTCGAGCTTTACCTCAACAAGAGCTTCTTCGGCCACCGCTCCTACGGCATCGCCGCGGCGGCCGAGTACTACTACGGCAAGACCCTCGACCAACTGACGCTGGGCGAAATCGCCACCCTGGTGGCGACGCCCAAGTTCCCCTCCAGCGCCAATCCGCTGACCAACCCGGCGCGCAACCGCGAGCGCCGCAACGACTACATCCTCCCGCGCATGGTGCAACTGGGGATGATCGGCCAGGCCGAGGCCGATGCCGCGGCGGCCGAGCCGATGCACGCCGCGCCGCACGAGCGCCCGGTCGAGGTATACGCCCCCTACGTGGCCGAGATGGTACGGCAGGAGATGATCGCCCGTTACGGCGAGGCCGCCCTGACCCGCGGCTACCACGTCACCACCACCATCGATCCCGCCCTGCAAGCCGCCGCCGACGGCGCGGTCATCGCCGGTCTACGCATCTACGACCGTCGCCACGGTTTCAACAAGGTCGAACGGCGCTTCGACCTGGCGCCAGGCGAAACCGATGCGGCCATCGCCGCGCGCCTCGCCGCTATCCCGCCGCAGGCCGGCAGCGTCCCGGCGGTCGTGGTCGAAACCGGCGGCGACGGTAGCGCGACCGTGATCGACCGCGAGGGCCAGCGCATCGTCCTGCCCGCCGCCGCCGGCCGGCCCTGGCCGGGCAAGTCGCCGTCACAGCTCTACAAGCGCGGCGATCTCGCCCGCATCCGCAAGCCGGGAAAAGACGGCGAGTGGAAGGTCGACCAGTTGCCGCGCGCCCAGGCCACCCTGGTCTCGCTCGACCCCGACAACGGCGCACTGGTGGCGCTGGTCGGCGGCTACAGCTTCGCCGGCAACAAGTTCAACCGCGCCACCCAGGCCAGGCGCCAGCCCGGTTCCAGCTTCAAACCCTTCATTTACGCCGCCTCGCTCGAACGTGGCTTCAACCCCGCCTCGATCGTGCAGGACGCGCCGGTTGTCTTTCGCCAGGGCAACGGCAAGGTCTGGCGGCCGCAGAACGACGGCGGCCGCTTCGCCGGCCCGGTACGCCTGCGCGAGGCCCTGGTGTGGTCGCGCAATTTGGTGTCGGTGCGTCTGCTCGACGCGATCGGCGTCGATTACGCCCGCCGCTACATCAGTCACTTCGGTTTCGATGAAAAGGAAATGCCGCCAAACCTGTCGATGTCGCTTGGCACCGCCTCGCTCACGCCACTGTCGGTCGCGCGCGGCTATGCGGTATTCGCCAACGGCGGCTCGCGGGTCAACACCTGGTTCATCGACGAGGTGAAGGACCGCGACGGCAAGATCGTCTTCAAGGAGAACCCGCCGACCGCCTGCCGTGGCTGCGGCGGCCACGCCGCCGGGAGCGGTGACGGCAACACGCCGGCCAGGCCGGAAGTGGTCGATGGCTTCAACTTCGGCGCCGCCGCGCCGGCCAAACCAGCCGCCGTCGCCAGCCAGGCCGCCAAACCGACCGCGTTGCCGGAAGGCGGCGTGATCGCCCCGCGCGCGATCGACGCGCGCGTGGCCTATCAGATCCAGTCGATGATGGCCGACGTGGTCAAGCGCGGCACCGCCACCGCCGCGCGCGTGCTCAAGCGCGAGGACATCGGCGGCAAGACCGGCTCCACCAACGACCACCGCGACGCCTGGTTCACCGGCTACGGCGGCCCCTACGTCACCGTGGTCTGGGTTGGCCGCGACGACTTCAAATCACTGGGCTACCGCGAATACGGCGGCAAGGCCGCGCTGCCGATCTGGATCAGCTATATGAAGGCGGCATTGGAAGGCCAGCCGGTGCGCCCGCTGGCGCCGCCGGAGGGCATGGTCAAGGTCAGCGTCAGCGCCGGCGGCCAGTTGATCCCGGGCGGCGCCGGCGGGATCGTCGAATGGATCAAGGCCGAGGATCTGGAGAAATTGGAAACGCAAGTCGATCACGACGCGCCCGACGACAGCCTGGCCGAACCGGCCGAAGACACCTACGACATCTTCTGACCCGCACTGCGCGCCCGCCCCGAGGCGACAGGCCGGACGCGCGCCGCGCCACCTTCATCCGAAATTCGCACCGATGAGCTAAAGTCCCCCGCGACTCAATGGGGGACGATGGCCATGCACCGCGCGCGCCAACACGCCGAGACCCGCACCCGCGAACGCCGCCGCCGGCTGGCCCACGAAGCCGCCCGGCTCATGGCCGAAAGCGGCATCCGCGACTTCCGCCAGGCCAAACGCAAGGCCGCCCTGCGGCTGGGCATCCTCGAAGACGCTTCGCTGCCGCGCAACCGCGAGATCGAGGAAGCGCTGCGCGAATACCGCCGCCTGTTCGGCGATGCCGCCACTCAGGCCGATCGCCTGCGACAACGACGCCTGGCCGCCCTGCGCGCGATGGCGTTCTTCGCCCGGTTCCACCCGCGCTTGGTCGGCGCCGCGCTCGATGGCGGCGGCGACGCCCATTCGCCTGTCTCGCTGCATCTGCACGCCGACGATCCGCAGCAGGTCGCCGCCCTCCTGCTGGAATCCGGCATCCCGGCGGAATCGCGGATGCGCCGTATCCGGCTCGACCGCGATAGAAGCCTCGATGTCGACGTCTGGCTGTTCTCCGCCGACGAGGAGAGCTTCGACCTCAGCGTGCTGCCGATGCGCGCACTGCGCCAGGCGCCGCTCTCGGCAGTGGACGAGAAACCGATGGCGCGCGCCTCCAATACGCAGTTGCGGAGGCTGCTGGCCGAAAACGAGTGCCGCGAATACGAAAACGCCCTGCCACCGATCCCGCCGCCACCCCGGCGCTGAACCGCATCCGCCCCGGCACTGAACCGCATCCACCCCGACGCTGAGCCGCATCCACCCGACGCTGAGCCGCATCCACCCGGCGCTGAACCGCATCCGCCCCGACGCTGAGCCGCATCCACCCCGACGCTGAGCCGCATCCACCCCGGCGCTGAGCCACACCCGCCCCGCAAAAACGAAACGCCCCGCATCGCTGCGGGGCGTTCGATGTCGCAGGGGCGCCGGAATCAGCGCTTGTCCATCGCCACGTAATCGCGGCCGGCGCTGCCGGTATAGACCTGACGCGGGCGACCGATCTTGTTTTCCGGGTCGTTCTGCTGCTCCAGCCAGTGGCTGATCCAGCCTGCGGTGCGGGCCATGGCGAACATCACGGTGAACATCTCGGTCGGGATCTTCAGCGCCTTGTAGATGATGCCGCTGTAGAAATCGACGTTCGGATAGAGCTTGCGCTGGACGAAGTAATCGTCCTTCAGCGCGGCTTCCTCCAGCTTCATCGCCACGTCCAGCAGCGGGTCGTCGATGCCGAGATCGTTCAGCACCTTGTAGGTCATCTCGCGAATGATCTTCGCGCGCGGGTCGAAGTTCTTGTAGACGCGGTGGCCAAAGCCCATCAGGCGGAAGCCGGACGTCTTGTCCTTGGCCTTGTCGACCGCCGACTGCACGTTGGCCGGGCTGCCGATTTCCTCCAGCATCTTCAACACCGCCTCGTTGGCGCCGCCGTGCGCCGGGCCCCACAGCGCGGCCACGCTGGCGGCGGTGCAGGCATACGGGTTGGCGCCGGTGGAACCGACCAAGCGCATGGTCGAAGTGGAGGCGTTCTGCTCGTGATCGGCGTGCAGGATGAACAGCAGGTCTAGCGCCTTGGCCGCCACCGGCGAAATCCGAAGTGGCTCGCTCGGCACCTCGAACATCATGTGCAGGAAGCGGTTGACGTATTCCAGGTCGTTGCGCGGATAGGCGCTTGGCCAGCCGATGCGGTGGCGATAGCACAGCGCGGCGATGGTCGGTACCTTGGCGAGCAGGCGGATCGCGGCTAGCCGGCGCTGTTCCGGGTCTTCGTAGTCGTGATCGTTGTGGTAGAAGCTGGCCATCGAACCCAGCATGCCCATCAGCATCGCCATCGGATGGGCGTCGTAACGGAAGCCTTCCACGAACTGCTTGAACTTCTCGTTCAGCATGGTGTGCTCAGTGACTTCACGCTCGAAACGGGCGAATTCATCCTGCTTCGGCAAGTCGCCGTTCATCAGCAGGTAGGCCACTTCCAGGAAGCTGGATTTTTCGGCCAGTTGTTCGATCGGGTAGCCGCGGTACATCAGCACGCCCTGGTCGCCGTCGATGTAGGTGATCGCCGACTTGCAACTGGCGGTGGCGGTGAAGCCGTTATCGTAGGTGAAGCAGCCGGTCGTCGATGGCAGCTTGGCGATGTCGATGCACGGCTGGCCGAGCGTCGGCTCAAGCACCGGCATGGTGAGGCGCTTGTCGCCGGCGCTCAGGCCGGCTTCTTTGAGATTGGACATGGGGAAATTCCTCGTTTGGCGGCCAACGACGCAGCGAAGGGGCGCTCAGGCCGAACGTGACGCAACGCAGCATTATCGCATACTGCGGAACAGTTCCGCGAGCCAAGCCGATATCCGGTCAAGCGCTCTGACATTGCCTCAGGCTTGGAAAGTGAAATACTCCCCATCAGCATGCCAGCAGGAAAGTTTCCGCAAATGAAACTGAGTTACCGCTTGAGCGGCGAGCCCCATGTCCTTGAATACCAAGTGTATGGCAAGCCGGGCGCACCCGGCGTCGTTTATCACCACGGCACTATCGGCAGTGCGCGGCTGCCCGACAACTGGGCGCACGACGCGGAGGAAAGCGGCGTGCAGTTCATCGTACCGGCGCGCCCCGGTTACGGCGCGTCAACGCCGGTCGCGGAAAAAAACTTGATGTTCTGGCCCCAGGTGATGGAAGCCCTGCTCACCGATGTCTTCGCCACACGTGGTATCCACCGCGTGGCAGCGCTTGGGATTTCCGGGGGCGCTCCTTATGCTTGCGTGCTGGCTGCCGCCGATGCCCGCATCGGCCGCCTGTGGCTGTTGAGCGCGGTGCCGGCCATCACCGATACGGACGTCGCCAGCGCCTTGAGCACGCGTGAAAGCGCGCTATGGCAGCATTATGCCCACACACCGACCACGGCATTGATCGAGGAGTTGTGCCAATTCCTGCACGCTTTCGATACGGATTCCATCGAAGGCATAGAGCCTGCCGAACGCGAATGGCTCGGCCATGCGCTAGTGGAGACCCTGGCGCATGACGGTCTTGGCGGGATCAACGATATGCAACGAATCGCCAACGATTGGGGCTTCGACCCTTTTCATCACGGTTTCAGTACCGATGCCTGGCATGCGGTGAATGATGAGAGCGTGAGCTTCGCCTCGGCCGAGGCGTTCTACCGAAAATTGCATGACGTCCGCCTGCATCGGGTCGAACACGGTGGCCACTTCATTACCGCAGAAACCCGTGCGGCGTTGTTTCGTCAAATCCAACTCTGGGCGCTCGAGGATGAGGACTGAATCAATCCATTCAACAGCAGCGAGGTAAGCCAGCAGCGCCAGCCCGGCAAGCAACTACACACCGGACCACAGCTGTGGCCCGATGCGGGGTTTGCCGCTTACTTGGCGTAGCGCTTCTTGAACTTGTCGATGCGCCCGGCGGTATCGACGACGCGATTCTGGCCGGTGTAGAACGGATGCGAGGCGGAAGAGATTTCCACCTTGACCAGCGGGTACTCGTTGCCGTCATCCCACTTGACGGTGTCCTTGCTGGCAAGGGTCGAGCGGGTCAGGAACTTGAAGTCCGAGGTCACGTCGTGGAAAACGACTTCGCGGTATTCGGGATGGATGTCGGCCTTCATGGGGCACCGGTGTCGCTGGGAATGAGCCGGACATCATAGCCGCCCCCGTCCGGCAAATGCAAGCGACGCCTCCCGCGAAGCGCGCGCCTCAGCCGGCGGCCAGCGCGCGCGCCACCCGGGCATCGAAATCCGCCTGCGGGTAGCCCGACAGGATGCGCGCATTGGCGGGGCACGGCTGCCTGCCCTGCCAGTCCACCAGGGTCATGCCGCGCGCGGGGCCATCCAGCGCCACTCGCAGGTGGTGGCGCGAGGTCTCCGCCGCCCCCGGTGCCAGCGCATAGGCCATCGCCAGGGAATCGGCGCTGTGCCAGCGCTCGCCACGCCGCTGACCGGCCCAGGCGCGGGTCTGCCGCGAGATCGCGTCGTAGAAGCGCGCGCGCGGCGAGTCGGCGCGGCACCAGGCATCGACATCCGAATGCAGGAAGCCGTGCGCCAGCGTCGCTTCCCAATCGGCGAGATCGAAGCTGACGAAGGCTTCGAACACGATGTGCGCGGCCTCGGGATCGAAATGGGTGTTGAATTCGGCGAACGGGGTGATGTTGCCCCGGCCATTGACCGCGCCGCCCATCACCACCAGCCGGGCGATGCGCGATGGCAGCGACGGGTCGAGCTTGAGCGCCAGCGCCAAGTTGGTCAGCGGCCCCAGCGCGACCAGCAGCAACCGGCCGGCATGCGCATGCGAGAGGCGGACGATGGCCAGGGCGGCGTGCTCGCGCTCTGCGGCGCGCGCGGCCGGCGTGTAGCCGGCATCGCCGAAGCCGTCGGCGCCATGGACGTCGGCGGCATCGGGCGCGGGATGCAGCAGCGGCGCCGGGCAGCCGGCGAACACCGGCACATCGTCGCGGCCGGCGACCTCGCAAAGTTTCAGCGCGTTGGCGACGGTGTGCTTCAGACCGACGTTGCCAGCGGCGATGGTCAAGCCGACCACTTCGTGGGCAGGGTCGTCGAAGGCCATTAGGAGGGCGAGCGCGTCATCGACGCCGGGGTCGGTGTCGATGAGCAGCGGGATGCGGTCGGTCATGCGGCGTGGGTTTCCTTCCTGGCAAGTTCGATGGCGGCGACGATGGCGGCGCGCGCCCGCGGGCTGTTCTTCCAGCAACTCGATCCGGTCAGCGCCGCGCCGCCGGCGAGGACATCGCCCGGTTCGGCGGCGGCCAATTCCCGCAGCGAGCCAAAGCCCATCTGCTCCAACCGGGCGACGACGGTGGGACCGACGCCCATCAGCGCCAGCAGGGCTTCGCGTTGATCGGGGGGAAATGGCATCGTGACGGCACCCTGTCGGTGGGACGACCGATCATAACCACTCACGGCTTCACGCCGAGGCATAACGCGCCGCGCCACCGATCCAGCGGGCCACGATGCGCTCGGCGACGCCTGGCGATTCCGCCAGCAGCGATTCCGCCAGGCACTGCACGCGCGGCAACAGGTCGGCGTCGCGCGCGAGATCGGCGATACGGAATTCGGCCAGGCCGGTCTGGCGGGTGCCGAGCAGTTCGCCGGGGCCGCGCAGTTCGAGATCCTTCTCGGCGATGACGAAGCCATCATTGGTCTGGCGCAGCGTGTCCAGCCGCTGCCGGGCGAGTTGGCCGAGCGGCGGCTGGTACAGCAGCACACAGCTCGACTGCACGCTGCCGCGCCCCACCCGCCCGCGCAGCTGGTGCAGTTGGGCGAGGCCGAGGCGCTCGGCGTTCTCGATGATCATCAACGAGGCGTTGGGCACGTCCACGCCGACCTCGATCACCGTGGTCGCCACCAGCAGGTCGGTTTCGCCGGCCTTGAACGCGGCCATCGCCGCCTGTTTCTCCTTCGGCTTCATGCGGCCATGCACCAGCCCGATGCGGATGTCCGGCAACGCCGCGCGCAAATCCTCGAAGGCGGTCCGCGCCGCCTGGGCTTCGATCCGCTGCGCGCCGTCCTGCCGCTCCTCGATCAGCGTGCAGACCCAATACGCCTGTCGGCCTTCGGCGATCGCCGCGCGAATACGCGCGATCAGTTCGGGCCGGCGCTCGGCGGAAATCGCCACGGTCTGCACCGGCGTGCGTCCGGGCGGCAGTTCGTCGATCACCGAGACATCCAGGTCGGCGTAGGCGGCCATCGCCAGGGTGCGCGGGATCGGGGTCGCGGTCATCACCAACTGATGCGGCACGCGGCCGCCTCCCCCGCCTTTTTCCTTCAGCGCCAGGCGCTGCTGCACGCCGAAGCGGTGCTGTTCATCGATGATGGCCAGTGCCAGATCGGCAAATTCGACGCCTTCCTGCATCAGCGCATGGGTGCCGATGACCAGCCGCGCCTGGCCACCCGCCACCTCGGCCAGCACCGCCACGCGCGCCTTGCCGGTGACCTTGCCGGCCAGCCAGGCGATGCGCACGCCGAGCGGCGCCAGCCAGCCACGCAGATTGGCGAAATGCTGCTCGGCCAGCAGTTCGGTCGGCGCCATCAACGCGGCCTGATGGCCGGCATCGAGCGCGCGCATGGCGGCAAGCGCCGCGACCACGGTCTTGCCCGAGCCGACATCGCCCTGCACCAGCCGCAGCATCGGTTTCGCCCGGGCCAGATCGCGCTCCACTTCGGCGAATACGCGCGCCTGCGCGGCGGTCAACCGGAATGGCAGGGCCGCGAGCAACTTCGCCGCGCCTTCGCCGCGCGCGGGCAATGGCGACGCCGCATGCGCCTGCAAGGCGATACGCTGTCGCCGCAGCGACAGGTGATGGGCCAGCATTTCCTCCAGCGCCAGCCGCCGCTGCGCGGGGTGACGCCCCGATTGCAACAGACCGAGATCGACCTCGACCGGCGGCCGGTGCAGCAGGCGCACGGCCTCGCCCAGCGGGGGCAGTTTCAATGCTTCGAGCCAGTGGGCGGGCAGCAGTTCCAGCGCATCCTCGTCCGGCAACGCGGCCAACGCGCGTTCGATCATCCTCGCCAAGGTCTGTGGGCCGATCCCCTCGATCGTCGGATACACCGGCGTCAGCGCCTCGCCCAGCGGCGCCTCGCCATCGCCCAGCAGACGATAACTGGGATGGACCATCTCCAGGCCGAGTTGGCCGGGACGCGGCGTGCCATAGACGCGGATGCGCGCGCCGGCGCGGAACGCATTGGCCTGCTGGCCGCGAAAATGGAAGAAGCGCAAAGTCAGCGCGCCATGCGAATCGTCACCGATCGCCACCCTCAGCATCGGCCGGAAGCGGAACGCGGTTTCAGTGGCGAGGATGCGCCCCTCCACCTGCGCGGCCACGCCCGGCGCCAGCGCGGCGATGGGCGTCAGGCGGGTGCGGTCCTCGTACTCGCGCGGCAGCCACAGCCACAGGTCGGCCAGCCGCGCCAACCCGCGCGCGGCGAGTTTCTCCGCCGTCTGCGGGCCGACGCCCGGCAGCGCCGCCAGCGGCGTGTCGCCACCGGCGATCGCCGGCACCGGACGGGCCTTGCGCGCCATGCTTACGGGGTGACGAGGATCGCGTCCACTTCGAACATCACGCCCTTCGGCAGGGCCGACACTTCGATAGTCGAACGCGTGGGATACGGCGCGCTGAAGTATTCGCCCATCACCGCGTTGACCGCGGCGAACTGCGAAAGGTCGGTGAGGTACAGGCCGAGGCGCTGGATATCGTCGAAGCCGCCGCCAGCCGCTTCGCAGACCGCCTTGAGGTTGTCGAAAGCCCGGCGCGCCTGCGCCTCGATGCCGCCCGCCACCACTTCGCCAGTGGCCGGATCGAGCGGAATCTGGCCGGACAGGAACACCAGTTGGCCGGACTTCACCGCCTGCGAATACGGGCCAATGGCGGCGGGCGCGAGGTCGGTGTGGATCGGGCTGCGGGGCATGGCGGTCTCCTCGATGGAAAAGGCCATTGTAGGGGCGCGCCCTGGCTCAGAGCCGCGCCACCTCATGCACCACTTGCAGGCGGCGGACGCGGCGGATGACCTCTTCCAGATGGCGGACGTCGTGCACCTCGATACCGAAACGAATCAGTGAGACCGAGCCGTCGCGCTCCAGATAATCGACGCTGTCGATATTCGATTCCGCCTGCGCGATCGCCGCCGCCACCTGCGCCAGCACGCCCGGGCGGTTGTCCACGTCCACTCGTAGGCTGGAAGCGTAATCGCCCGATACCTGGCGATCCCAGCCGATCTCCACCCAGCGTTCGGGCGCGCGCCGGTACTCGGCCAGGTTGGGGCAGGCCATGCGGTGCACCACGACGCCCTTGCCGGCGGCGTGGAAGCCCATGATGTCGTCGCCGGGGATCGGCTGACAGCACTGGGCGAAGCTGATCACGCCGCGCTCGGCGCCGGTGATCAGGATGCGGTCGCGGCCGAGCGCGGCCAGCGCTTCGTGCGGCTGGCCGCGGGTGGCGGGCTGGCCGTCGTCCTCGCCGGCCACCAGCCACTGCGCCACCAGCATCGGCATGCGGTTGCCGAGCGCGATGTCGGCCAGCAGCGCCTCCAGCCGCGGATAGCGCTGCTCGCCCAGGTATTTGTCGAGCCGGCCCTTCGGCAAACGCTCCAACCCGCTATCGTGGGATTCCAGCGCCGCCTCCAGCATGCGGTGGCCGAGATGCACCGCATCCTCGTGCTCGATCTGCTTCAACTGCTGGCGAATCGCGGTGCGCGCCTTGCCGGAGGCGACGAACTCCAGCCACTGCGGCTTGGGCGTGGAAGTCCGGGCGATGACGATCTCGATGGTCTGGCCGCTCGCCAGCTTGCTGCGCAGCGGCATCAACCGGCCGTCCACGCGCGCCGTCACCGCGTGATTGCCGACATCGGTATGCACCGCGTAGGCGAAATCCAGCGCGGTGGAATTGCGCGGCAACGAGAGGATGCGCCCCTTCGGCGTGAACACGTAGACCTCGTCGGGATAGAGATCGACCTTGACGTTTTCCAGAAATTCCAGCGAGGAGCCGGTCGCCTTCTGGCTTTCCATGAGCTCGGTGAGCCAACTACTGGCGCGGGTCAACGGGCTGGTCGCCTCGCCGCCTTGCTTGTAAGTCCAGTGCGCGGCGATGCCGCGTTCGGCCAGCAGATCCATTTCCTCGGTGCGGATCTGCACCTCGACCGGCGCGCCGTAAGGGCCGAACAGCACCGTGTGCAAGGACTGATAGCCGTTGGCCTTGGGGATGGCGATGAAATCGCGGAAACGTCCATCCAGCGGTTTGAAGACCGAATGCACCACGCCCAGCGCGTGATAGCAATCGGCCACGCTCCCGACGATCACCCGGAAACCGAACACGTCCAGCACCTGTTCCAGCGATTTCTGCTCGTCGCGCATCTTGCGGTAGATGCTCCACGGCGATTTCACCCGCCCCACCAGCCGGTGTCGCAACCCTTCCTTCGCCAGTTTCTGCGCCAGTTGCGCCTCGATCTGGATCATCGCCTCGCGCCGCACCACCGGCTGCTCGCGGATACGCTTGGCCAATGCGGCGTAGCGCCACGGATAGAGCGCCTTGAAACTCAGGTCCTGCAATTCGCCCTTGACCAGATTCATGCCCAGGCGCTGGGCGATCGGCGCGTAGATGTCCAGCGTTTCCCGCGCGATGCGGCGTCTCGCCTCGCCGCCCTGCGCGCCCAGCGTGCGCATGTTGTGCAGGCGGTCGGCCAGTTTGATGAGGATGACGCGGAGGTCGCGCGACATCGCCAGCATCATCTTGCGGAAGGATTCGGCGGCGGCCTCCTGGCGGTCGCGGAACTTCAGCTTGTCCAGCTTGGTGACGCCCTCGACCAGCTCGGCCACGGTCTCGCCGAACTCGGCGGCGATGGCGTCGCGCTTGAGCGGCGTGTCTTCGATGGTGTCGTGCAGGATCGCCGCGGCCAGCGCTTTGAAGTCCATCCGCTGCTCGGCCAGCACTTCGGCCACCGCCACCGGGTGGGTGATGTAGGGCTCGCCGGACTTGCGCGTCTGCCCGACGTGCGCGGCGGCCCCCACTTCCCAGGCGCGCACCAGTTGGCGACGTTCGTCCTCGGGCAGATAGTGCGCGGCGGCCAGCAGCGACTGCACGTAGCCGGGTGGCAACGCGCCCTCGGACGTGGCCGACGCGGGCGCAGGCGGGCCGGAAACGGGTGATTTCATCCGGGCAGACTAAGCGTTGCGGGACGATTCGTGAAGTCCGCGCCCGGAAACCGGAAACAGCCGACGATCAGGCGCCCAAGGCGCCGTTTGCCGGGCGGCGCGCGCAAGGCCGCCGGCACTACCCCGCGAAAACGGCGAACCCCGCCGGAGCGGGGTTCGATCGGTGCGACGCGAGGCGGGCGGGATCAGTCCTCGCCCTTCATGTCGTCCTCGTCCTTGACCATCTCGGCGGCGGCCCATTCCAGCGCTTCGCGCTCCTTGCGCGCCTTCTCCGCCTTCTCGACCGCTTCGATGTAAGGCTCGTCGATGACGCGGTCGGCGATCTCGCGCAGCGCCAATACGGTCGGCTTGTCGTCGCCCTCGTTCTCCAAACGCGGCTCGACGCCCTTGGCCAACTGGCGCGCGCGCTTGGCGGCCATCATGACCAGTTCGAAACGGTTATCGACGACTTCCAGGCAATCTTCTACGGTGATGCGGGCCATGTACTCTCCGCGGCCGGGGCCGGGCTGGTGTTTTTGGAACCGGGCATGATAGGGGAAGCGGGACCGGAAACACAAGCGCCCCTGGAATTGGCATTGCCTGAGACCCCCGTGGGAAATGAAAAAACAGGCAATGCTTACAGACCGGAAACCAGGCGAGGCGCTTACCGGGGCCATGAGAAATAAAGACGACGATCGACAGCTATCGTGTCTCGCCGCTCGATGCGGCGGCGGCCCTGGGGGCATCGTCGACAACGGCCATGCGGGCGTAATCCAGCGGCATCGTTACCGGCGTTCCAATATCGCCAAAGAAAATCGAACGGACGCGAGCTTATCGCCCGCATGACGTTGCGGATTGAGTGGTGGGCGCGCCGTGAGCTGCCATCCATAAACAAAGCCCCCGGCCGCCGCCAGAGGCCGCCGCCCGCCGAAGCGGGCCTTATTGCGCAGCCTTTTGCTTGGCGGCCCGCCGCGCCTGCAAGAAGGCGGCGACTACCGTGGTGACGGTGGTGCTCGCCACGATCCCCGCCACCCAGTCGTGGTCGTGAAGGGCCAGGACCGTCGCGCTCGCCAGCCCGCCCAGCGCAACCATCAATGCAAAGACTTGCCCGAGCAATTGCGCACGCGCGGCGCCGTGATAGGCGGATGCTTGAATGCGCCTTGCGTGCTCGCCTTCGTCCTCCGCCATCTTCAAAATACGCTCCGCCGCGCCGGGGACAGCTTGCTCGAACTGGGCAAGGACCGCGGGAGGCGGCAGCGGCCCGGCCCAGGATGACTCCTGATAGGCCACTTGATGTTGTGCGGATTGCGCCTGTTGCGCCGCGGTCGCCGCCGGATTCGATTTCGCTGGCTTACCGCTCGGCTTGATGCCCTTGCGCATTCCTTTCCTTGGACATGGCCTCATCGAGCAGCTTTCCAACCCGCTCGAAGTTGTTGTGAATACGCGCTTCCACCGGCTGACGGCTCAAAAAAGGCTCCATCTGCCCGGTCGGGAACATGGCGAACGCGCTTCCGAGCCCGGCAAGAAAGGCATCCAAGGTGGCGGTGCGACGATTCATGGCGCGGACACTACCAGATGCCATGCCAATGAGTGTTAACCCGCCAGGAGCGCCTCACTCCGGAATTTCGGGTGGGGCTCTCTTCTTGCTTCAAACCGGGACGCCGCCTGGCGCTTCCCCGCCACGTCGGCCAATTTCCCCGCCTGCTCCATGCCATGCGGCAGCGCCAACCGGAGGATTCAATCGCTCAACAGCGTGCCGATCAACCCGGCGTGGCGAGCCATCTGCGGCTCCCGGCGCAGACGGCTGGCGGCGAAGACCGCGACCATCTCGTTGACGGCGGTTTCGAAGTCGTCGTTGACGATCAGGTAGTCGTACTCACCGTAATGGCTCATTTCCTCGCGCGCGGCGGCCAGGCGGCGCGTGATGGTCTCCTCGCTGTCCTGCGCGCGCTTGCGCATGCGCTCGTCCAGCGCGCGCCGCGACGGCGGCAGGATGAACACGCCGATCGCATCAGGCACTTTCCGCCGCACCTGGCGCGCGCCCTGCCAGTCGATCTCCAGCAGCACGTCGCGGCCGGCCGCCAACTGCGGCTCCACCGACTGCCGCGCGGTGCCTTTCCAGTCGCCATGCACGCTCGCGTACTCGAAGAAATCGCCGGCATCGATCATGCGCTGGAACTCCTCTGCGCTGACGAAATGGTAGTGCTCGGCATGGCGCTCGCCCGGGCGCGGCGCGCGCGAGGTGAACGAGATCGACAGGGCGATGTTCGCATCGCGCGCCAGCACGGCGTTGACGATACTGGACTTGCCGGCGCCCGACGGCGCGGAAACGATGTAGAGGGTGCCGCGCATCCGCCGGTTCCTTGCCAAAGCGGGAATGCTAAACCAATCGCCGGCGCGGACTCACTCGATGTTCTGCACCTGCTCGCGGATCTGGTCGATCAGCACCTTCAGTTCCACCGCCGCGTTGCTGGTGCGCACGTCCACCGATTTCGAGCCCAGCGTGTTGGCCTCGCGGTTGAATTCCTGCAACAGGAAATCCAGGCGGCGGCCGACCGGCTCGCGTTGCTTCAACACCCGCCGCGCCTCGGCGACGTGGCTGTCGAGGCGGTCGAGCTCTTCATCGACATCGAGCTTCTGCAACCACAGCACCAGTTCCTGCTCCAGCCGGCCCGGGTCGAGCTGACCGGCCACCTCGCCCATCCGCGCCGCGAGTTTGGCCCGCTGGCCTTCGCGGATCATCGGTACCAGCGTGCGCACCTCCGCGGCGATCCGCGCCACGCCATCGACGCGCTCGGCGATGACCGCGCACAGCTTGGCGCCTTCGCGCTCGCGCGCGGCGACGAAATCGTCCAGCGCGGCATCGACCAGCGCCAGCGCCTCGGCGAACAGCGCATCCTGATCGACCGCCCGCGCCTGCAACAGGCCCGGCAGTTGCAGCAGGTTGGCGAGATCGACCCGCAACGCCGGCAGCGCGGCGTCGAGTTCCTGGGCGATGGCCGAAAGCCGTTCGACATAGCCGGGGTTGAGTTGCGGGGCGTCACCCTCGCCGGCGGACACCAGCCGTATCGCCACGTCGACCTTGCCGCGGTTGACGCGCTCGGCGATACGCTCGCGCAGCCGCGGCTCCAGCGCGCGCAGCTCCTCCGGCAACCGCATCGAGACATCGAGGAAGCGGTGATTGACCGCGCGCAGCTCGCAGGCGAGCCGGCCGGCGACACTCGTGCGCTCGACGCCGGCAAAGGCGGTCATGCTGCGGATGGACATGGGCTGTTTCCAGAAGTGACGTGAAGGACGAATGGTAAACTCGCGCGCCATTTCACGAGGATTCCGCGATGGAACGTCCCAGCGGCCGCGCTCCCGGCCAGATGCGCGAGGTCGCCATCGCGCGCGGCTTCACCCGCCACGCGGAAGGCTCGGTGCTGGTGTCCTTCGGCGACACCCGCGTGCTGTGCACGGCCAGCGTGGAGAACAAGGTGCCGGCCTTCCTGCGCGGCAAGGGCGAAGGTTGGCTGACCGCCGAATACGGCATGCTGCCGCGCGCCACCCACACCCGCGGCGACCGCGAGGCCGCGCGCGGCAAGCAAGGCGGGCGCACGCTGGAGATACAGCGCCTGATCGGCCGCGCGCTGCGTGCCTGCGTGGATCGCGCCGCGCTTGGCGAGCGCACTATCACGCTCGATTGCGACGTGCTGCAAGCCGACGGCGGCACCCGTACCGCGGCGATCACCGGCGCCTACGTGGCGCTGGCGGATGCGGTGAACGGCCTCCTCGCAAAGGGCCAGATACGCAAGAATCCGCTGCACGGCGCGGTGGCGGCGGTTTCGGTCGGGATATGGCGCGGCGTGCCGGTGCTGGATCTCGATTACGCCGAGGACAGCGACTGCGATACCGACATGAACATCGTGATGAACGATGGCGGCGGCTTCATCGAATTGCAGGGCACCGCCGAGGGCCACGCCTTCCGCCGCGACGAGCTGGATGCGCTGCTCACGCTCGGTGAGGCCGGCTGCGCCCGGTTGTTCGAGGCGCAGCGCGCGGCGCTGGCCGGGTGAGCCGGCCCATCGCGGCGGCGCGCGGCGGCGAAGCGCGCGCACGGCATCGGCGCGCGCCGGGCTTCGATCCGCGCGCGGGCACCGGCCCGGTGGCCGGCATACTCCACGACTGGCGGGGCCACGGCCCGGCCCCGTTCGGAATCCACGCATGAAGCTGGTACTCGCCTCCTCCAATCCGGGCAAGCTGGAAGAGCTCCGCCAACTGCTGGGCGATACCGGCATCCAGCTCCTCGCGCAATCGCAATTCGGCGTCGAGGACGCCGATGAAACCGGCCCCGGCTTCATCGAGAACGCCCTTCTGAAAGCCCGCCACGCCGCCCGCGCCACCGGCCTGCCGGCGCTGGCCGACGATTCCGGCCTGTGCGTCGATGCGCTGGCCGGCGCGCCCGGGCTGTATTCGGCGCGTTATGCCGGCCGGCATGGCGACCACGCCGCCAACATCGACAAGCTGCTGCACGAACTGCGCGAGGTGGCCGATGTAAACCGCACGGCGCGCTTCGTCGCCGTACTGGCCCTGGTGCGGCATGCCGACGACCCGCAGCCGCTGCTCGCCGAAGGTCTGTGGGAAGGCCGCATCCTGCACGCACGGCGGGGTGATGGCGGCTTCGGCTACGACCCGGTGTTCTTTTCGCCCGCGCACGGCATGAGCGCAGCGGAATTGCCGAGGGACGAGAAAAACCGCATCAGTCATCGCGGCAAGGCGCTGGCGCTGCTGCGCGGGCGGATCATCGGCCAAGGGCTTTTCCAATGAGGACGGCCCGTGGCGCCGGCTTCACCTCGGCACACGCGGGAAACGCGCCCGCAGTGGGCACTTCGATGACGACGGGGAAGTCTCCCTGGCGCTGGATGGCGAACTGGACATGCATCCTCGCGAAGCCCGGCAGGCGCAAGTGACACGGCTTGGCGCGGGCGACATTTTCTTCGCTTCGGCCGGCGCCGGGCATGTCGCGCATCCGTCCGGCGAAGCGCGCATCCTGATGGCCGGGCACGAAGGCAGCGCCTGAACCGGGTCGCCATGCTCACGCCGCCGCCGCTTTCGCTCTACGTCCATTTGCCCTGGTGCGTGCGCAAATGCCCGTATTGCGATTTCAACTCCCACACGCCGAAGGGCGAGCCACCGTTCGCGGAATACGTCGACGCGCTGATCCGCGACCTCGAACACGACCTGCCACTGGTCTGGGGCCGCACGGTGAACTCGGTATTCTTCGGCGGTGGCACGCCCAGTCTGTTCTCTCCGGCCTGCATCGACCGTTTCCTCCAAGCCGCCAGCGCCCGGCTGCGCCTCGCGCCGGGGCTGGAAATCACCCTCGAAACCAATCCCGGCACGGTCGAGCACGGGCCGTTCACCGGCTACCGCCAGGCCGGCGTCAACCGTCTGAGCTTCGGCGTACAGAGTTTCGATGACGGCTGCCTCTCGCGCCTCGGCCGCATCCATTCCTCGGGCGACGCCGAGCGCGCGGTGAAGGCCGCGCAGGATGCCGGCTTCGACAATATCAATCTCGATCTCATGTACGCCCTGCCCGGGCAGACGCTGACGATGGCGGAAAGCGACGTCGCGCGCGCCATCGCCCTGCAACCGCAGCATCTCAGCCACTATCAACTGACCCTGGAGCCGAACACCCTGTTCGCCGCCAAGCCGCCGCCGGGCATCCCCGACGACGACCTGGGCTGGGACATGCAGGAACGCTGCCAGGCGCGCATGGCCGATGCCGGCTTCGCCCAGTACGAAGTCAGCGCCTACGCGCGGCCCGGCCGGCAGTGCGCGCACAACCTGAATTACTGGACCTTCGGCGATTACCTCGGCATCGGCGCCGGCGCTCACGGCAAGCTGACCCTGGGCGGCGAGCAACGCATCCTGCGGCGCTGGAAGCTGAAACACCCGGCCGCCTATCTCCAACACGCGGGCGGCGCCGGAGCGATCGGCGGCGACGAGGACATCGGCCCCGAACGGCGTCCATTCGACTTCATGCTGAACGCGCTCCGGCTCAACGAAGGTTTCAGCCTCGACCTGTTCGAGGCGCGCACCGGCCTGCCCGTGGCGGCGATCCGCGCCGAGCTGGACACCGCCCTGGCACGCGGCTGGCTGGAAACGGATGGCCGCCGGCTGTCCCCAACCGAACTGGGGCGTCGCTTCACCAATGACGTGATCGGGCTTTTCCTGTATTAATAGCGCCCCAAGCGATAGTGACACCCGTCACATTTCTGCCGTTACGGGAATCGGGGACGATGGGCGAATTGCACATGACCAATGGACATACGCTGGCCGACGGCCACCTGCCGCTCCGCGTGCGCGGCGCCCTTGCCGCCCTCCTGGCGCAGACCGAAACCGAGCTGACCCCGCGCGTGGAGCAGACACTGGCGGCCTTCGAGCAACAGCTTCTCGGAATGGCCGAGCGCGCCCGCAACCCGGCCGAGCAGGACGATCTGCTGAAATCGCTGCAAGCCCTGGCGCGGCGACGGCAAGCTTTTCCCCGCCACTACCTGAAACATGTCGAATCGCGCCTGGCCGGCATGCGCCGGCATCAGGCAAGGAAACCCGACCCGGCACGCGGCGCGCTGACCTCCTCGCTGGAGTGGGCGCTGAACACGAAGGAAGCCACCGAGGAAACCTGGGACAGGCGGTTGCGCGAGCTGTCCGGGCCGATGGAAAGCGGCGCCAGCCTCGCCTTGTACCTGCTTGGCCAACGCTTCGGCGTGCTGGCGGCGGAGCCGGCGTTCGCACTCGACCGGCTGCCGGTCGGGCCACGGCAACTGCTGGCGGCCGCGGGCGATACCTGCGCGGAACTGTTCGGCGAGCGCTTTCCGCAGACCGAATTCCTGCCCCTCTTCGCCGAGCGGGTGCTGGCCGACTATGCCCGCTATGTGGACGACATCAACACCGTGCTGGAATCGGCCGGGGTGTTGCCCGGGCTGTCCTTCGTGCCGGTGCGCCCGCCGCGCGCCAAACACCGTCCTGCCGCCAGCGCCGGGACGGCGCCTGGCCCATCCGCCAACGACGACGCCGCGCACGAAACGCCCGTGCAGTCGCCATCGCCGTCTCCGTCCTCACCCACCGGCCAGCCGCAGGATTTCCGCTTCCTGCAACAGCTTCTCAGCGCGCGCCGGATCGCCAGCCGCCAAGCGCCGGCCCCGCCCCCCGCGTCTGGCGGGGAAATCGCCCACCACGACCTGGCGCCGCTGCTCGAAGACCTCCAGACCGAGGCCACCGGACTCCCCGACAACCAACTGCGCTCCATCACCGGCCTGCGCGACGCCCTGCTCCGCCGCGCCCGCCGCATCCACGGCGAGCACGCCACGCTGAACCGCGAGGACAACGACACCTTCGAGATTCTGGCGCTGCTCTATGCCGAAGTGATTCGCGAAGTCCGCACCGGCTCGACCGTGATCAGCCTGTTGCAGCGCCTGCAATTGCCACTGGTGCGACTGGCGCTGGACGACCGTGGTTTCTTCGAGAACCCCGAGCATCCGGCGCGCCAATTGATCAACAACATCGCCGAGTACGATGCCGTCGCCTACGGCAAGCACAGCGCCGACTCACAGTACGAGGCGGCGATGCAGCGCGCGGTGAAACGGATCGAGAACGAATATCACGAAGCCGGGGAAACCCTGGTCGCCGAGGTCAACCAGGGGCTGCAAGAGCAGTTGCGACAGCAGGCAAGGCGCTTGCAAGCCAACGAGAAACGTCTGATCGAAGCCGCGCGCGGGCGCGAACGGCTGGCAATGGCGAAGAACCTCGCCGCCGAGGCGCTGGACGCGCGCCTGCGCGCCGCCACGCCGCCACGCGCCATCGAGATGCTGATGCGCAACGCCTGGCTGGACGCGCTCACCCTGTCGCTGCTGCGCAGCGGCCAGCCCTCGCCCGCCTGGCGCGCGCAATTGGAAGTCACCGACCGCATCCTTGACATCGTCAACGACGACGCGCCGCGCGAATCGCCGGAACTGGCGCGCGCCATCGAGCAGACGATGCGCCAGATCGGCTACCACGAACACGAAGCCGGCTCGGTCGCCCGCCAGCTCTCGCGCAGCCAGGGCTGGAAGCAGCGCGAAGACGAACCCTCCGCGACCGAGATCGCCGCCCGCATCAAGACCCACGCCCGCTTCGGCGGCGAAACGGCCGAAGAGCGCAAATCCGCCGACTCGCCGCCGCGCACCCCCAGGGAAGAAGAGTGCTACCGGCACCTGCGCACCCTTCCCTTCGGCTGCTGGATGGATTTCATGCTCAGCCAGCGGGGCGATTACGAGCGCCGCCGGCTGTCCTGGTACAGCACCATCACCGACCATGCGCTGTTCGTGAATCGGCACGGCCAGCGCGTGGCCGAGATGCACATGGACACCCTGGCGCGGATGATGGCGCGGGATCAGTTGCGGATAGTGGCGAAACAAGAACTGCGGCTGGTCGATCGCGCCCTGCGCTCCACCATCGAACTGTTGCAGACGGTATTGCGCGGTGGCGTCAGCGCCACGCCCGTTTACGGAGCGGCCTCATGAACTCGGAATACCGCAATGCCGCCCGCCACCCGGTGCGGGGCCAGGCCGAAGTCATCGACACCATGACCGAGACGTGCGCCGGCGTGCTGCGCGACCTCTCCAGCACCGGCATGCAGATCCTCTCTTCGACGCCCCTATTGCCCGACGCCCTGTACCAGTGGCGCTTCGCCCTGCCCGGCGGCGATCAATCGTTCGAATGCGGCGTTCAGGTGCTCTGGGTCGATACCGGCACCGCCGGCGAACACGCCGCCGGCGCGCGCTTCATCCAGATCGCGCCCGCGTACCGCGAAAGCCTCCGCCGCTGGTGCGAGGCGAACACGAAGCGCTGACGGGACAGCCCCACGGCTTTGCGCGACAATCTGCGTCTTCCCGCTGCCGGAACCCGCCATGTCCCGTCCCGACCTTGACGCCCTTTACGCCGAACACCTGGCCACCCTGAAGACGCGCGCCGACACCGCGCTCGAACGCGGCGGCTTCGACCTGCTGGCCATCCCGAGCGGCACCTTGCACTACCAGGTCTTCGACGACCGCGACTACCCCTATGCGGTCAACCCGCCATTCAAGCACTGGGTGCCGTTGACCGCCGCCCCCGGCAGTTGGCTGCTGTACGCCCCCGGCCAGAAGCCGAAGCTGATCTACCTGCAACCGCACGATTACTGGCATGTGGTGCCGAAGGATCCCCAAGGCTACTGGGTCGAGCATTTCGACATCACCGTGGTGCGCACTCCGGAAGAGGCGCTGAAAGCGCTGCCCGACATCTCCAAACGGATGGCCGTGCTGGGCGAGCCGCAGAGCGCGCAGGGCCACGTCGTGCCCAACAACCCCACGGCCGTCCTGGCCTACCTGGACTACCACCGCGCCTTCAAGACACCCTACGAAATCGAAATGATGCGCGAGGCCACCCGCATCGGCGTGCGCGCCCATCACGCCGCGCTGCGCACCTTCCGCGCCGGCGCCAGCGAATTCGGCATCCACCTCGCCTATTGCCAGGCCGCCGGGCAGGATGCCAGCGAGCTGCCCTACGGCAACATCGTGGCGCTCAACGAACACGCCGCGGTGCTGCACTACACCCACCGCGACCGCCTGCCGCCGCGGCCCGCGCGCAGCTTCCTGATCGACGCCGGCGCCAGCCACCAAGGCTATGCCTGCGACATCACCCGCACCTACTCGGCGAAGGACGACGAGTTCCAGACGATGATCGACGCGGTGGACGCCGCCCAGCGCAAGATGTGCGACGAAGTGCGCGCCGGCACCGATTACCGCCGCATCCACCTCGGCGCCCACCTCAAGCTGGCCGGCATCCTCAAGGACTTCGGCCTGATTGACGTCTCCCCCGAGGTGGCGGTGGAAACCGGCGTATCCGCCGCGTTCTTCCCGCATGGCATCGGCCACGGCATCGGCTTGCAAGTACACGATGTCGCCGGGTTCGCCGAATCCGACGCCGGCGGCGGCATCGCCAAGCCCGAAGGCCATCCCTACCTGCGCCTGACCCGCACGCTGGCGCCGGGCATGGTGGTGACGATCGAACCGGGCCTCTACTTCATCGACATGCTGTTGGACGAACTGCGCGACAAGGGCCTCGGCCCCAGCGTGAACTGGGAACGCGTCGAAGCGTTCAAGCCCTATGGCGGCATCCGCATCGAGGACGACGTGGTCTGCACCGACGCCGAGCCGCTCAACCTCACCCGCGAGATCGAACAGGAGAGCGCGACGTGAAATTCCGTCACCCCATGCTGCTGGCGGTATTGACCCTGGCGCTGGCGGGCTGCGGCAAGACCCCGACCGCCAACCCCACCGCGCCCGGCTGCCTGCAATACGCACTGGGCGCGGTCACGCTCTCGGGACAGGCCACCACCGAGCGCATCACCGCACCCGGCAAGGACTACCGCGAGGCGCTGTTGCTGAATCTCGACCAGCCGATCTGCATCGCCGCCAAATCCGGCGAGGAGGCGCGCTACCCGGCGCACGAGGGCCTGATCCAGATCGAACTGGTACCGCGAAGCGATTTCGCCGATGCCTTCTCACTGGCCGGCAAGCGCGTCAGCGCGCACGGCAGCCTGGTACCGCTGTCCGGCGATGGCGCCGCGGCACCTGTCGGCCTGGTGCTGCGCACGCTGAAGGCCGACGAATGAGCCGATGAACGGCTGGGGTGCGCAACTGGCGCTGGTGATGGCCGGCGGCGCGCTCGGTGCGGGCCTGCGCTTCTGGCTGGGCGGCGCACTGTTGCGGCGGTTGGGCGGCGGCCTGCCCTGGGGCACCCTGGCGGCCAATCTGCTTGGCGCGTTCGCCATCGGTTTCCTGGCCGAATGGTTGCAGGATCGCGGCCCGGCGGCGCCGTACTGGCGCGCGTTCCTGATCGTCGGCGTGCTGGGCGCGCTCACCACCTATTCGACGCTGATGCTGGAACTATTGCTGTTCGCGCGCGGCGCACGCCTGGGGCCGGCCGTGCTTTATCTCGGCCTGACCCTGGCGGCCGGGGCGCTCCTAGTGTTCGCCGGCGCGCGGCTCGGCGCGCTGCTGCGCTGAGGCCACCGGCGGCGTCTCACCCCGCCGCCATCAGCGCCTCGATCTCGTCGGCGCTGCGGGCCAGCCGGTCGGTCAGCACCCGGTGGCCGGCCTGGGTGATGACGACATCGTCCTCGGTACGGATGCCGATGCCGCGCCACTTCGCCTCCACCGTCTTGTCGTCGGCGGACACGTACAGGCCCGGCTCGATGGTGAAGGCCATGCCGGGTTCGAGCAGGCGCGACTCGCCATCCAACTGGTAATCGCCAACGTCGTGAACGTCCAGCCCCAGCCAGTGCCCGGTCTTGTGCCGATAGAAGCGCTGGTAGCCGCCGTCCTCGATATTCTTCTTCAGCCCGCCCTTCAACAAGCCCAGCGAGAGCAGGCCATCGGTGAGGGTTTCCACCGCCGCCGCATGAATCGCCGACCACGGCTTGCCCGGCAACGCCGCGGCCAACGCCGCCGCGTGCGCACGCCCCACCAGTTCGTGCAGGGTACGCTGCGGCGCACTGAAACGGCCATCGACCGGGAAAGTGCGGGTGATGTCGGCGGCATAGCCGCGATATTCGGCGCCGGCATCGATGAGCACCAGTTCGCCCGCCCGCGCGCGCGCGCCGTTGGCCCGGTAATGCAGCACGCAGGCATTGGCGCCCGCGCCGACGATCGACTCGTAGGCCGGCGCCGCGCCATGGCGGCGAAACACGTATTCCAATTCGGCCTGCAATTCGTACTCGTGGATGCCGGGCCGGGCCGCGCGCATCGCCGCCTCGTGCGCGGTCACGCTGATATCGGCCGCGCGTTGCATCAACGCGAGTTCGTCGGCCGACTTGAACAGCCGCATCTCGTCGAGCACATGGCCGAGTTCGAGAAATTCGTGCGGCGGCTGCGCGCCCATCCGCCGCTGCGCGCGCACCCGGTTGAGCCAGCCGATCAGTTGGAGGTCGAAATCGGTGTCATGGCCGAAGTGGTAATGAACCCGACTGCGGCCTTCGAGCAGGCCGGGCAGGATGTCGTCGATGTCGTCGATCGCCCAGGCATCGTCCAGGCCGAGCGCCTCGACCGCGCCCTCGGGGCCAAGCCGGGCGCCGTCCCAGCCCTCGCGCTCGGCATCGCGCTCGCGGCAGAACAGCAGCGCCTCGCCATGCTGGCGGCCAGGCGCCAGCACCAGCACCGCCTGAGGTTCGTCGAAGCCGGTGAGGTACCAAAAATCGGAATCCTGCCGGTAGGGGAAATGGGTATCGCGGCTACGGACGCGCTCCGGCGCGGCGGGGATAATGAGAATGGCGTCCTCGCCCGCCATCCGCATCAATTGGCGGCGGCGCTTGCCGCAGGCCTTCGCCGACAGGGCCTTGTCCATCGCCGGCATCAGTGCAGGGTCTCGCGCGGCCGGGCCGCCAGCACCACGTCCCCATGCAACAGCAGGGTGGCGACGCGGACGAACTCTTCGATTTCGGCGAACGCTTCCTCGTCCTCCTCGTCCCCCTCGCTGTCGGTCTCGGCCATCGCCAGCTTGGCCAGGTCATCCAGCGCCTCGCTGCCCTCCTCGGACAGCGGCGGATTGGCGCCGGCCGCCAGCCCGAAGCCGCCGAGAAAAGCCCGGCACCAGTCGAACAGGGCATTGCCGCGCTGCGCCAGCGGCGCGTCATCGTCCGGCAGCAGCAGGTGGAAGACCAACTCGTCGTCGCGCAGCGAAGCCACGGTGGCATCGCGCAGTTCGGACAGGCCGCGGTCCTCGGGCTGCGGGAGGTCGGCATCGGCCAGCACCTTGCCGAGCCAAGCGCCGTCGGCATCGCCGCCGCCGGCCAGCCAGCCGACCAGGGCGCCGTGCAGTTCGGCCGGATTCAGCGCCAGTTGCAGCGGGGCGAGCGCGATTTCGATATGCCGCCAATCGGGCAGCGAGGGCGATGACGACACGACGGACTCCAGAATATGGCCGCGCCATGGTAACGCCGCGATTGCGCCGGCCGCATCACCGCCGGCGAACCCGGGCCGGCACACATCGGCGCGCCGTCGCCGCATCGGCCAGCCCCCGCTTGACCATGCGCAAGCGCGCTGACATGGTGGCGCTCATGGACGAAACCGATCCCCTCGATCGCCTCGAAGCCCTGGTCGCCCGGCTGGAATCCATGGCCGAACGCCAGCAGCGCCTGGGCGAGGAAAACCGCAGCCTGCGCCAACAACAGGAACAGTTGATCCAGGACCGCGCGCTGCTGATCAACCGCAACGAACAGGCGCGGCACCGGGTGGAGGCGATGATCGCCCGGCTGAAGACGCTGGAGCAGCACACGTGAGCGACAAGCCCGCCGCCGAACCGGTCAACGTCCGCATTCTCGACCGCGATTACACCGTCGGCGTGCTGCCCGACGAACGCGAAAGCCTGCAAGCCGCCGCGCGCCTCCTGGACGACCGCATGCGCGAACTGCGCGGCGGCAACCGGATGGCGGCCTTCGAGCGCATCGCCGTGCTGGCCGCGCTCAACCTGGCCCACGAACTGCAACTACTGCGCGAGCGGAACCAAGCCCGGGAAACCCGCATCCAGCACGCGCTGGAAGGGCTGGAACAACGGTTGAACAAGCTCGGGCTGGACTGAACCCGCCGCGCGCGGGCCGCCGCCTCGTCCATTCATCCATCGCCCCGATACGCGGCTATACTGCCCCAGTGTCCTCTGCCTTGAGCGACAGCGCGCAAAACATTCGCCTTGTCCCTTAAGAACGACACCGGGGCTGCAACCGGGCCCGGCGTGCATGTCCGCCCTTGTCGCGGAAAGCCCAACGACCCGCGAGCGATCCCACTTGAACCCACAGGTTCAAGGTCGTTTCGCCGCATCGCCACGGCGGAGGATGCCAAATCGGAAACCCGGCTTCGGCCGGGTTTCCTTTTGGCCGGGTTGCCCGGCCGAAGATGCGGACGCCGGTCGCCAGCCAGCGTTTCGATGCGGGCGAACGCCGCCGCGGCGACTACAATTCGCCCATGTCGATACCGATGCCCTCCCGCGCCGAGCTGCGCGAGCGCCGCCGCGCCATCCCGCCCGCGGCGCGGATGGCCGCCGCGGAAGCCGTCGCCGGCCGCCTGCTCGCCCTGCCCGGAGCACCCGCCGCCGGCCATGTCGCCGGCTACTGGGCGATGGATGGCGAACTGCCGCTGCATGCCTGGCAGCTCGGCCTGCCGGCCGGCTGCGTGTACTGCCTGCCGGTGCTCGACGACGCCCGGCGCGCGCTGCGCTTCGCCCCATGGCGCGCGGGCGATGCGCTCGTCACCAACCGCTTCGGCATCCCCGAACCCGACCTCGGCCCCACCGCACTGCTCGATGCCGGCGACATGGCGCTGATCGCCCTGCCGCTGACCGGCTTCGACGCCCGCGCGCACCGCGTCGGCATGGGCGGCGGCTGGTACGATCGCACGCTGGCGTTCCGCCGCAAATCCACCGCGCCGCCGCACTGCGTCGGCATCGGCTTCGACGTGCAGCAAGTGCCCGCCATCGCGCCGCAAGCCTGGGACGTGCCCTGCGACGCCATCGTCACCGAATCAAGAACGATCCTCCGAACCCCATGAGCACCCGCAAGAAATACTGGTTGATGAAGTCCGAACCGACCGACTTCTCCATCGACGACCTGGCAAAGGTCGAGATCGAGCCGTGGACCGGCGTGCGCAACTACCAAGCACGCAACTTCATGCGCCAGATGAAACCCGGCGACGGCGTGCTGTTCTACCACTCCAACTGCGCGCTGCCGGGCATCTACGGCATTGCCGAGGTGGCCAGCCCGCCCTACCCCGACAAGACCCAGTTCGAGCGGAAATCCAAGTACTTCGACGAGAAGGCCACCCCCGAACAGCCACGCTGGGAACTGGTCGATGTCGGCTACGTGCGCACGCTGAAGCGCCCGATCGCGCTGGCCGAGATCCGCGAGCACCGCGACGAGCTGGGCGAGGAATTCGCCCTCATCCGCACCGGCTCGCGCCTCTCGGTGATGCCGGTGACAGCCGCGCAGTGGAAGCTGCTCATCTCGCTCGAATCCGAATGACCCGCCCAAGGAACCGCTGATGTCCGAAGCCAAACGCCTCGCCGCCGAGAAAGCCATGGATCATGTCGAGGACGGCATGGTCGTCGGTGTCGGCACCGGCTCCACCGTGGCGTATTTCATCGATGCGCTGGGCCGCGACCCGACGCGGATCAAGGGCGCGGTGTCGAGCTCGGAGCAAAGCACCGCGCGGCTGAAGGCGCATGGCATCGAAGTGCTCGACCTCAACCACACCGGGCCGCTGTCGCTCTACGTCGATGGCGCCGACGAATGCGATCCGCGCAGGCATCTCATCAAGGGCGGCGGCGCGGCATTGACCCGCGAGAAGATCATCGCCGAGGCCAGCGAGCGCTTCGTCTGCATCATCGATGCGTCCAAGCAGGTGGAAGTGCTGGGCAGGTTCCCGCTGCCGGTCGAAGTGATCCCAATGGCGCGCAGCCTGGTGGCGCGGCAGATCACGACGATGACCGGCGGCCAGCCGGTATTCCGCATGCAGGCCGGGGACAAGGCGGTAATCACCGACAACGGCAACGTCATCCTCGACATCCACCACCTCTCGATCACCGACCCCAAGGCGCTGGAGATGGCGATCAACCAGATTCCCGGCGTGGTCAGCGTCGGCCTGTTCGCGCGCCGCCCGGCCGACGTGGTGATCGTCGGCGGGGAGCCGCCGCAAGTGCCGTGAGCCTCAACCGCTACGGCGGCGGAACAGCCCCCACGAAACCGTGAGCATCAATACCGAAGGCAGCACGTAGGCCAGCCGGTAGTCGAACTTGTACGCGCCGGCCAGCCGCGCCGACATCTCCTGCAACAGCCAGAACCCGAGCGCGAACACCACGCCCAGAAAGAGACGCCTACCCAGGCCGCCGCCGCGCAGGGTGCCGAAGGCGAACGGAATCGCCGCCAGGCACAGCGCCAGCACGTTGAGCGGATAGAACCAGCGGCCCCAGTAGAACGATTCGAACTCGCTGGCATCCAGTTGGTTGCGCTTGCGGTAGTCGATGCTCGATTTCAGCGTGGCCGAATCCAGATAGCGCGGCTGCGCCACGCTGGCCGACAACGCGGCGGCATCCAGCTTCGATTCCCAGCGCTCCTCGGCCACGGTTTCGCGCCGCACGCTGCGCGCGTCGAAGTGGGTGCGCGCCACGTTCCTCAGCAGCCAGCCACCGGGACGGTGCTCGGCCACCGCCGCGTGGGCGATGGAGGTCAACTGGCCGGCCTCGTCGAAGCGGTACAGGCGCAGGTCCTTCAACTCCAGCCAGGCGTCTTCGCCATTCGTGCGCTCCTGGCCGGACCCGGCATTGAGGAAGATGTCGCCCTCGCGCGCCCAAAGGCCGGAATACTGCGCCACGATCATGTCGGGCGAGGTCGCGCTGGCCTTGAGCGCATTGGCCTTGCGTTCGGCCCACGGCCCCAGCGTTTCGCCGGAGAACACCATCAACCCGGTCAGCACGCCGATGGTCAACGCCACCGAGACGCTGAGCCGCTTGCGCGACAGCCCGAGCGCGCGCAGCGCGGTCAGCTCGGAGCTGGCGGCCAGTTGGCCAAGGCCGAGCAACGCGCCGATCACCGCCGCGGTGGGAAACAGCTCGTAGGCACGGCGCGGCAGCGTGTAACTGGAATACATGAAGGCATCGGCGAAGCCGTAACTGCCCTTGCCCAGGTCATCGAGCTGGGCCATCAGGCCGCCACCGCCCAGCATGAAATCGAGCATCACCAGCACGAACCAAACGGCGATGACGAAAACCAGCACCACCTTGCCGATGTAGCGGTCGTGAATCCTCGGGAACGGCTTCATCGCGCCAACCTCCGTCGCGGCAACCGGCCATCACGGCTGTAGAACCAGACGCCCAGCGCCAGCACCGGCAGCAGCAGCCACCAGAGGCCAAGCGCGGCCGGCAGCTTGCCCTTGGCGATCAGGTCGGTGCCGAGCAGCATCAACTGGATCGAGACCAGGTAGCCGAGGAAGCCCGTGACCATGCGCCCGTAGCGCGCCTGCCGCGGCGGGCTGCGCGAGAGCGGCACCGCCAGCAGCGCCAGACCCAGTGCGATGAGCGGCGGAGCGATGCGCCAGTGCAACTGCGCGCGCGCCTCGCGGGCGGGGTCGCCCAGCAGGGCCAGGGTCGGCTTGCGGCGCGGATCATTGGCGCGGGGATCGTTTTCGCGGTCGGGCATGCGCACGTCGTTACGGACGAAGCGCAGCAGGCGGTAGTCGAGATCGCCGCCGGCCATCGGCCCTTCCACCTCGAAACCATTGCCCAGGCTGAGATAGCGCGTGCGCGCGCCATCCAGGGTCAACTCGCCCTCGGCCGCGGTGGTGACATCGAGGCGGTCGCCTTGTTGCCTGTAGATGAAGATGCGCTTGAACTTGCTGCCGTTGTGTTCCATCTCGCCGACATAGACCACGCCCCCGCCGCCGGGCAGCTCGGTGAAGCGACCGGCCTCCAGCCCGGTGATGAGCAGGTTGCGATTGGCCTCGCGGATCATCGCCCGCGAGGTGCGGTCGGCCCACGGCCCGAGCCACAGCGAGCACAGCGCGATCAACGCCACCAGCGGCAGCGTCACCATCATCAACGGCTTCAACAGCCGCTTCGGCCCCACGCCGATCGAGGTCAGTACCGGCATCTCGGCATCGCGGTAGAGCCGCGACATCGCCATCAACAGCCCCAGCATCAGCGCCAGCGGCATGATCACCGGCAACCAGGTCAGCAGGACGAAACCGAGCTGCGCGGCGGTCATGCTGGCCGGCAGGCGGCCCCGGGCGATGTCCCCGAGCACGTCGATGAAGGCGCCGCCGATCATCACGATCAAGAGCACCACCAGGGTGGCGAAGATGGCCTGGGCGAATTCGCCCAGCAGGTAGCGGTCCAGCTTCTGCATCGAGGGTGGGGCCCGGGGTAGTTGAATTAGACTAGTCGGCTCTTGTGGCGCCGCGACCGTAGCGGCCACGGCGGCCACGCATTGTACGTAACAGCTGATTGGAATCTCGTTGATGGCCCTCGAATTCGCCCTGAACACCAGCGCCGCCGCCCAGGCTGCCCTCGATTGCGTCGTGGTCGGCCTGTTTGCCGACCAGTCGCTCACCCCGGCCGCCGAGGCCATCGATGCCGCCTCGGCCGGCCGCCTGAGGGCCTTGGCCGAGCGTGGCGACATCGGCGGCAAACCCGGCAAGACCGTGCTGCTGCACGACCTGCCCGGCGTCACCGCGCCGCGCGTCCTGGTGATCGGCCTGGGCGACAAGGCCAAGTTCGGCGTGCCGCAATACCTGAAGGCGGCGGCCGACGCCGCGCGCGCGTTGAAGACCGGCAACGTCCATAGCGCACTTTTCACCCTTTCCGAACTGGAAGTGAAGGGCCGCGACCGCGCTTGGAACATCCGCCAGGCCGCGATCGCCGCCGATCACGCCATGTACCGCTACACCGCCACCCTCGGCGCGAACAACAAGAAGCGCGAGGACAAGGGGTTGGAGAAGTTCGAGATCACGGGCGAGGACGGCGCCGCGCTGGCGCAGGGCCAGGCCATCGCCGCCGGCGTCGCCTTCGCCCGCGAGCTGGGCAACCTGCCCCCGAACGTCTGCAACCCGGCCTATCTCGCCGCGCAGGGCGAAGCGTTCGCCGCCAAGTTCGACAAGGCCGAATGCGAGGTGCTGGGCGATGCGGAAATGGAAGCGCTCGGCATGGGCTCGCTGCTGGCGGTCGCGCGCGGCTCGGCCAACCGCCCGCGCATCGTCGCGCTGAAGTGGAACAACGGGGGCGAGGCCAAGCCCTACGTGCTGGTCGGCAAGGGCATCACCTTCGACACCGGCGGCATCAACCTCAAGACCCAGGGCGGCATCGAGGAAATGAAGTACGACATGTGCGGCGCCGCCACGGTGATGGGCACCTTCGTCGCCGCCGTCGGCATGGCGTTGCCGATCAACCTCGTCTGCATCGCAGTCGGCGTGGAGAACATGCCCGACGGCAACAGCTACCGCCCGAGCGACGTCATCACCAGCATGTCCGGCAAGACGATCGAAGTCGGCAACACCGATGCCGAGGGCCGGCTGATCCTGTGCGACGCGCTGACCTGGGCGCAGAAGTTCGAGCCCGAGGCGCTGGTCGATGTCGCCACGCTGACCGGCGCCTGCATGGTCGCGCTCGGCAAATACGCCACCGGCGTGATGACCAAGCACGACGACCTGGCCCGCGAGCTGATCGGCGCGGGCGAAACCGTGTTCGACCGCGCCTGGCAACTGCCGCTGTGGGACGAATACCAACCCATGCTCGACTCCCAGTTCGCCGACATCTACAACATCGGCGGCCGCTGGGCCGGGGCGATCACCGCCGGTTGCTTCCTCTCGCGCTTCGCCGAAGGCCAGCGCTGGGCGCACCTGGACATCGCCGGCAGCGCCAGCGACGAAGGCAAGATGGGCATGGCGACCGGCCGCCCGGTCGGGTTGCTGAGCCAGTGGCTGTCGGATCGCGGCGCCGCCCGATGATCCATCCGGCCGCCCGCCGCGACGCCCCGGCGCGCCGCCACGCCTTTCACCCGGCGGCGTCGAACGCGGCCGGCGCGGCGGGCCGCGGAATGCCGCTACCCGCCCCGGGCAGGTAGGGCCGCCGGATGCGCGCCGACTTCTACCTCATTGCCAGGCCCCGTTTCCGCGACGAACCGCTGAAGCTGGTCTGCGAACTCGCGCGCAAGTCGCACGAGGCCGGCTTCGCTACCCTGATCCTGGCCCGCGACATGGCCCAGGCCGAAGCGCTCGACGACCTGCTATGGTCGTTCGACCCCGATGCCTACCTGCCGCACCAGATCGCCGGACTCGACGACGAAGAAGAACTCGCCCCGATCCTGATTGCCGCGCCGGACACCGACGCGCCGATGCGGCCGCTCGTCATCAACCTGCGCGACGCCCCGGCCGAAGGCCCCTTCGAACGCGTGCTGGAAGTGGTGCCCGCCGACCCGGCCGCCCGCGGCCCGCTACGCGAACGCTGGCGCCAGTACCAGGCGCGCGGACTCGACGTCAAGAAACACGACATGTAACGCCGGCCCGCCCGGCACCGCCTCCCATTCCATCGCCATGACCACGACGACCCTCGCCCCCAGCTACCTCCCCGCCGACATCGAAACCCGCCTGTACGAGAAGTGGGAGCAATCCGGCGTGTTCGCGCCGCGGGGCGATGGCCCGGCCTACACCATCGTGCTGCCGCCGCCCAATGTCACCGGCACCCTGCACATGGGTCACGCCTTCCAGCACACCCTGATGGACGCGCTGGTGCGCTACCACCGCATGCGCGGCTACCGCACCCTGTGGCAGATGGGCAGCGACCATGCCGGCATCGCCACCGAGATGGTGGTGAGCCGCAACCTGGCCATCGAAGGCAAGGGCGACACCCGCGATTCGCTGGGTCGCGAGAAATTCATCGAGAAAGTATGGGAGTGGAAAGCGCATTCCGGCGACGTCATCGAGCGGCAGATGCGCCGGCTCGGCGCCTCCGGCGACTGGTCGCGCAGCGTCTTCACCATGGACCCGATGGCCGCCGAGGCCGTCACCGAGGCCTTCGTGCGCTTGCACGAAGCGGGTCTGATCTATCGCGGCCAACGCCTGGTCAACTGGGACCCGGTGCTGGATACCGCCATCTCCGACCTGGAAGTCGAGAACACCGAAGTGCCTGGCCACATGTGGCATTTCAAATACCCGCTGGCCGGCGGCGAGACCTACGAATACGTCGAGCGCGACGCCGATGGCCAGGTCACGCTGCGCGAAACCCGCGACTACATCGCCATCGCCACCACCCGCCCGGAAACCATGCTGGGCGACGGCGCGGTGGCGGTGCACCCGGATGACCCGCGCTACGCGCCGATCGTCGGCAAGCTGTGCGAAATCCCGGTCGGCCCGAAAGCGCACCGCCGTTTGATCCCGATCATCGCCGACCCGTATCCCGACCCGGATTTCGGTTCCGGCGCGGTCAAGATCACCGGCGCGCACGACTTCAACGACTACCAGGTCGCCACGCGCCACGGCATCCCGCTATACGCGCTGATGGACGGCAAGGCGTGCATGCGCGAAGACGGCCTCGCCTACGAGGAGAGCGCCAAGCTGGCCGGCGCGATCACCCGCGGCGAGCGCGAGGCCGGCGACGTCGCCGCGATCAACCTGGTGCCGGAAGCGCTGCGCGGCCTCGACCGGCTGGAAGCGCGCCGGCAAGTGGTCGCCGCGATCACCGGGGAAGGGCTGGCCGTCACCGATGCCGAGGGCCAGCCGCTGGTCGAGGCGAAGAAGATCATGCAGCCCTTCGGCGACCGCTCCGGCGCGGTGATCGAACCCTTCCTCACCGACCAGTGGTTCGTGAAGATGGACGGCATGGCCGAGCGCGGCATGGCGCTGGCGCAATCGGGCGAGGTCAAGTTCGTCCCCGCCAACTGGATCAACACCTACCGCCACTGGATGGAGAACATCCAGGACTGGACGATCAGCCGCCAGCTCTGGTGGGGCCACCGCATCCCGGCCTGGTTCGACGAGGCCGGCCGCAGCTACGTCGGCCGCAGCGAGGACGAAGTGCGCGAGAAACACGGCCTGGGCGACACCGCCCTGCGCCAGGACCCGGACGTGCTGGAGACCTGGTTCTCCTCCGCGCTGTGGCCCTTCTCCACCCAGGGCTGGCCCAACGAACGACGCATGGCCGAGCGCGGCTTCGAAGCCCACGTCCCCAGCAACGTGCTGGTCACGGGCTTCGACATCATCTTCTTCTGGGTGGCGCGGATGATCATGATGACCGACCGGCTGACCGGCCGCGTGCCATTCCGCGATGTCTACATCACCGGCCTGGTGCGCGACCGTAACGGCCAGAAGATGTCGAAATCGAAGGGCAACGTGCTCGACCCGCTCGACATCATCGACGGTATCAGCGCCGACAACCTCGTCGCCAAGCGCACCACCGGCCTCATGAAACCGCAGGACGCGCCGAAGATCGAGCAGGCCACCCGTCGGGAGTTTCCCGAAGGCATCGCCGCGCACGGCGCGGATGCGCTGCGCTTCACCATGACCGCGCTGGCCGGCCCCGGCCGCGACGTCAAATTCGACCTCGCCCGCGCCGAGGGCTACAAGAATTTCTGCAACAAGCTGTGGAACGCCACCCGCTTCGTGCTGATGAACAGCGAAGGCTTCAGCGCCTCGGGCGCGCCGCAGCCGCGCGGCGATGCCGAGAAGTGGATCCTGTCCCAGCTCGACAAGACCGCCGCCGAAGCCTCGGAACATTTCGCAACCTATCGCTTCGACCTGCTCGCGCAAACCTTGTACGAATTCGCCTGGAACCAGTTCTGCGACTGGTTCCTGGAACTCTCCAAGCCGGCCTTGAACGGCGATGACGAAGCCGCCGCCGCGTCCACCCGCCACACCTTGCTGTACGTGCTGGAGCGCCTGCTGGCGCTGCTGCATCCGCTGATCCCGTTCGTGACCGAGACGCTCTGGCGGCAGGTCGCGCCGAAACTCGGCATCGCCGGCGACACCATCATGTTGCGCGCCTACCCCCGCGCCGGCGAACTCGATGTCGCCGCCTACGCCGAAGCCGATGCCGACATCGAATGGCTGAAAGCCATGGTCAGCGCGCTGCGGCGCGTGCGCAGCGAACTGGGCGTGCCACCGGGCAGGCAAATCGCACTGCTGGCGCGCGGCGGCGGCGAGCGCGAACATGCGCGCCTGACCCGTTTCGACGCCGCCCTGCGCTTCCTGGCGCGCATCGAGCGCATCGAGCCGATCACCGGCGAACCACCGGCCGCCGCCGCCGCCCGCGTCGGCGAACTCGACCTGTTCGTGCCGCTGCAAGGGCTGGTCGATCTGGATGCCGAACGCGCCCGCATCGACAAGGAGCTCAAGCGCGTGGCCGGCGAACTGGGCAAATCGCGGAACAAGCTGGCCAGCGAAACCTTCGTCGCCAACGCCCCGGCGGCGGTGGTGGCGCAGGAACGCGCACGGCTGGCCGAGTGGAGCGCGCAGCACAAGGCGTTGACCGCGCAGCGGGCACGGCTCGGCTGACGCGCGCCGCCTCGGCGGCTAGTCCAGGAGTTCCATCGCCATCACCAGCGCATCCTCGCGCGCGCCGGCCGCGGCCGGGTAATAGCGCGGGCGGCGGCCGATCTCGTTGAAGCCCTCGCCGTGATAGAGGGCGATCGCATGCGCATTCGAGGGACGCACCTCCAGGAAGACGCGCACGGCCGCCTGTTGACGCACCACCGCGCACATCGCGCGCAGCAATCGCCTGCCCTGCCCGCGCGATTGCCAATCGGGATCGATGCAGAGATTGAGCAGATGCGCCTCGCCGGCCTGCACGCTCAACACCGCGTAGCCCGTCACCCGACCAGCCGCTTCGTCTTCCAGCACCCACATCGGATAACCCGCGCGCAGGCAGTCCCGGAAATTACCGCGCGTCCAGGGCCACGGATAGGCGCGCAGCTCGATCGCCATCACCGCGTCCAGGTCGCTCTCGCGCATCCGTCGCAGCAACGGCGCCGCGGCCTCGGGCAGGGCGCTCACTACCGGCCCCGCAAACCGCGCAGGCGCGGCCAGAGCGCGCGCTTCACCGCCGGATCGCGCAGCCGCTCCAGCGCGGGCAGGGCGACGCCCGCCTCGGCCAGCGCCTCCGGGACGATGCCCAGCGCCTTCGCCAGCATCGCCAGCACGCGCGGGTCGGGCGGCGGGGGCGGCTCGCTGCCGGGGACGTGCGATTGCAGCAGGACATGACCAAGCTCGGCCAACGCCTCGCGCTGCAAGGCATCCCAATTCATGCCGGCTCCGTCGCCTTGCGCCGCCGCGACAGCGACATCACCGGCCCCGACATCGCATAGAGCACGAACACCGCCAGCAGGGTTTCCGGCGGATACAGCGCCAACGCGATCAAGGCCGCCACCACGATCAGCAGCACGAAGAACGGCACCCGCTCGCCCTGCGGCCCGCTGCGACGCCCCTTGAAACTGGTATAGCGGATGTTGCTCACCATCAACAACGCCGCGACCACCGTGACGGCCAGCGCCGGATAGCGCAGAGCCGCGCCTTCGAGGGCGTAGTCGTGCATGGTCCAGACGAAGCTCGCCATCACCGCCGCCGCCGCCGGGCTCGCCAGGCCGACGAACCAACGCTTGTCGACCACGCTGACCTGGCTGTTGAAGCGCGCCAGCCGCAGGGCGGCGCAAGCGGCGTAAAGGAAGGCGGCCAGCCAGCCCAGTTTGCCCGCCGTCGTGCCATCGACGTGCATGTAGCGCAGCGCCCAGTGGTACATCAACAGCGCTGGCGCCATGCCGAAACTGATCAAGTCGGCCAACGAGTCGTACTGCACGCCGAACTCGCTCTGAGTATTGGTGAGGCGGGCGACGCGCCCGTCCACGCCATCGAGCAGGGCGGCGATGAAGATCGCCACGCAGGCATGTTCGAACTTGCCCTGCCCGGCGGCGATGATCGCGTAAAACCCGGCGAACAGGCCACCGGTGGTGAACAGATTGGGCAGCAGATAGACCGCGCGCGTGGGACGGCGCGGTGGCTGGGCGGGAGTTTCATCCATCGACATCCGGGCAGTGTAGGGCCTGCCGCCGGCCATTTCACCGGCCAGCGCCGCCAGGGACGACTTGCGGCCGGCCAGCCCCGGTGATGCAATGCGGCAAGTTCTTCTGGAAAACCACCATGCGCCCCGTCTTCCTCCTCGTCGCGACCTGCACCCTCACTCTTCTTTGCGTCACCACCGGGCTGGCCCAGGAAAAGGTCTACCAGTGGCGCGATTCGCAAGGCCGGACACACTATTCCGGCACCCCGCCCAAGAGCGGCGATTACAGCGTGCGCGGCGCCGGCGCACCGGCCCCGGCACCTATGGCGAAAGAAGAACCGGCCGCGCCGGAAACCGAGCAATGCCGCCAGGCGCGCGCCAACCTCGCCATCCTCAAAAGCGGCACCCCGGTGCAGATGAAAAGCGACGGCGAGGGCAAATCCAGCCGCGTGCTCGACGACGAGGAACGCGCCGCCCAGACCAGGCTTGCGCAGACCATCATCGACACCAACTGCACGCCGAAGAAGTAAACCGGCCAAACAGCGCTGCGCGCGCCTGTCGCATGGCAAAATGCGGGGCTGTATCGACCCGCGAGTTTTGCCATGCGCCTGTCGCAATTCCACCTGCATACCGAGAAGGAAACCCCGGCCGAGGCCGAGATCGTCAGCCACAAGCTGATGCTCAAGGCCGGCATGATCCGCAAGCTGGCCGCCGGCCTCTATACCTGGTCGCCGCTGGGCCTGCGCGTGCTGCGCAAGGTGGAAAACATCGTGCGCGAGGAAATGACCCGCGCCGGCGCCATCGAAACCCTGATGCCGACCATCCAGCCGCGCGAGCTGTGGGAGGAAACCGGGCGCTGGCAGAAATTCGGCGGCCAACTGCTGAAAATAGAAGATCGCAAGGAAGCCGGTTACTGCTATGCGCCGACCGCCGAGGAAGTGATCACCGATTTCGCCCGCCACGAGCTGTCCAGCTACAAGCAGCTGCCGGTCAATTTCTTCCAGATCCAGACCAAGTTCCGCGACGAGATACGCCCGCGCTTCGGCGTGATGCGCGCGCGCGAATTCCTGATGAAGGACGCCTACTCCTTCCACCTGGATGAAGCCTCGCTGCAAGCCGAATACCGCAACATGTACCAAGCCTATTCGCGGATATTCACCCGGCTGGGCCTGAAGTTCCGCGCGGTCTTCGCCGATACCGGCGCCATCGGCGGTTCGGCCTCCCACGAATTCCACGTACTGGCCGATTCCGGCGAGGATGCCATCGCGTTTTCCGATGCCTCCGATTACGCCGCCAACGTGGAACTGGCCGAAGCCGTCTCGCCCGGCGAGCGGCCCACCGCCACCGAAAGCATGCGCAGGATCGACACCCCGACGCAGAAAACCTGCGAGGACGTCGCCGCCTTGCTGGATGTCGCGCTCGATCGCACCGTCAAATCGGTGGCGATGATGGGGGAAGACGCCGAGGGCAACCCGCAATTCGTGCTGGCGCTGGTGCGCGGCGACCACGCCGTCAACGAAATCAAGCTGTCCAAGTTGCCGGGCCTGGCCGACTACCGCCTGGCCAACGAGCACGAAATCCGCGACCACCTGGGCGCCACGCCCGGTTTTCTCGGCCCGCTGGATCCGGCCAAACCCATCCGCGTCATCGCCGATCGCGGTGTGGCGGCAATGGCCGATTTCGTGGTCGGCGCCAACCAGGACGGCTTCCACCTCGCCGGCGTCAACTGGGGCCGCGACCTGCCGGAGCCGGAAACCGCCGATATCCGCAACGTGGTCGAGCACGACCCATCGCCCGACGGGCGCGGCAGGCTTGGCATCGCCCGCGGCATCGAGGTCGGCCATGTATTCGCGCTCGGCGACAGGTATTCCAAGGCGATGGCCTGCACCGTGCTGGATGCCGGCGGCAAACCGGTGAACCCGCTGATGGGCTGTTATGGCATCGGCGTTTCACGAATCGTCGCCGCGGCCATCGAGCAAAGCCACGACGAGGCCGGCATCCGCTGGCCGGCGGCGATGGCGCCCTGGCAAGCCGCGATCTGCCTGATCAACCCGAAAAACAACCCCGAAGTCGCCGAGGCGGCCGAGGCGCTGTACCGCGATTTGAACGCCGCCGGCATCGATACCGTGCTCGACGACCGTGGCCTGCGCCCCGGCGCGATGTTCGCCGACATCGAGCTGATCGGCATCCCGCACCGGGTGGTGGTATCGGAGCGCGGGCTCGCCGCCGCCACCTTCGAGTATCGCCGGCGCGACGCCGGCGAGCCGGAAACCCTCGACCGGGAAACCCTGCTGACCCGGCTCCACAGCTGAACGAAATCGCCGAATATCGAATCCGCAATTATTCAGGTGTTTACTCTCGATTATCTCCGCATTATCATGCGCGCCAGGCAAGATGCCTGCCAATGGACAGGGATGGCAGACAAGAACGTAACCCGGAGAACGTCGTGGATATCACCAATCTAAACAGCAAGGAACTCGCCGACCTGATCAGTCAGGCGCAGAAGCGCAAGAAAGTGCTGGCCAAGCGCAAGCCGATCAACCAGGTTCGCGCCTCGATCAACAAGATCGTGCGGACCTCCGGTTACACTTTCGAAGACTTGTTCGGCAGTGTCGGCAACACGCCCAAGACCACTCGCGCCCGCAAGGCCGCCAGCAAGGCCCCGCGCAAGGCGACCGCCAAGGTGGAGCCGAAGTACCGCAACCCGGCCAACGCCCAGGAAACCTGGACCGGCCGCGGCAAGCAGCCACGCTGGCTGGCCGCCTACGTGGCCACCGGCCGTCAGGTCGAGGAATTTCTGATCAACAAGGGTTGAGCGGTTTCCGCGATACTTCGAAAGCGCCGGGAAACCGGCGCTTTCCGTTTGTGTGGCACCTGGCGGGCGCTCAGAGGTTGCGCCGCGGCGGCGCCAGCAGATTGCCGAACATCAATCCCGCGATCAGCGCCAGCAGAATGTTCAGCACCGCCATCAACGCCGCCTGGCCGGCACTCATGTCCTGTTGCTGCATCAGGGTCATCAATCCGCGGAAACTCACGCTGCCCGGCACCAGCAGGATGATCCCCGGCACCCGGATCAGCGCCCCCGGGCGATTGCTGAAACGCGCATACAGGTTGCCGGCGACGGTCAGGCCAAGCGCGCTCAGGAAAACCCCGACGGCGCTGCCCATGGCCTCTCCGGCCAGGCGCGAAATCAGATACCCCGCGGCGGCCGCGCACATCACCAGCGGATAATCCCGACGGCTGGCGCGAAACGCCACCGCAAAGGCGTAACAGCTGACCAGCAGCCCCAGCCCCTCCACCCAGAACGGCTGCGGGCGGCTAAAGAGAACCATCGGCTCCAGCCCACTCCATTCCGCCATCGTGAGCGCGATCATCGTGCCGATGGTGAGCTTCAATATCGTGCTGACCGCGCCGGCGAAACGCGCCGTGCCGGCCACCAGGTGTTGGCTGGTCAATTCGTTGATCGCATTGGTCAGCGCCATGCCGGGCAGCAGGACGATCACCGAGGCGATGATCACGGTATTGAGATTGAGCGGCGCGATCAAACCGGCCACCAGCACCGCCAGCGTCGCCGCCAACATCGCCGCCAGCGCTTCCATCGATTCCCGCAACAACGGCTGGCGCGAAACCGCGTAGTCGAGCAGGCCAATGCACAAACCGGCGAAAGTGGCGGTGGCGACATCCAGCCACGGCATTCTGAGCAGCATGGCCACGCCACCGGCCACCATGCTGAAGGCGAGCACCTGCATCAGTTGCCAGCGCCGGGTCGGAACGCGGTCGAGCCGCTCCAGTTCGGCATGTCCCTTGATGATGCCGATCCGCCCGGTCAGCACGTCCTCGGCGATACGGTCGACGCGCACTAGACGGCAGAGGTCGGTGTCGCCCGGCGGCAAGCGAATCACCCGGGTGATGTCGTTGGTGTTCGGGTCGTCGGGGTCACGGAAGGTCAGGATCATCCCGGTCGGGTTGATCCATGGCTCGCACTCCACCGACAGCCTGGAGGAAACCGCCAGCAGCGCACCTTCCAGCCGCTGCGCGGTGGTGCCGTAGGCATGCAGGCGTTCCGCCAGTTCGGTGATGAAGGCGACGCGCGCCGGCCACGGCGCGCTGGACAGGGAGTTGGGCGACATGCGGAAAGCATGACACGGAAGCCTCGCCGCTCCATCCCCCGCGAAAGTCGGTTCCGCGTCAACACCGTGAGCGCCCGGAGCCGATAACATGCGCGGACACGGAACCCACTGATGACCGCCTCCCTCAACCCCGCGCCCGTTGCCGAATTCGACGCCGCCAGCGGCGAGCTGCGCCTGCGCGGCCAATGGACGCTGGCGCAAGCGACGTCGATCGCCCACGCGCTCGCCAAAGCGGACGGCGCCATCAAGCGCATCGACGCGCGCAATGTGGACGCCCTCGATTCGCTCGGCGTGCTGCAACTCCAGCACTTCGCCCTCGATCACGGCATGGGACGCGACCAGTTCGCCTTCCGCCCCGACCACCACGCACTGGTGGAAGCGATCGTCGATGTCGGCCAGGACCGCCCGAAACACACGCGCGACCTCGGCTTCCGCGCCGCGCTCGGCCGGCTGGGCTACGCGGTGGCCGGCAACTGGCGGGAGATCGTCGCGCTGGCGAGCTTCTTCGGCGAGTGCATCGTCAAGACCCTGCGCCTCTTCAGGGAGCCGCGCCGCCTGCGCGTCACCAGCGTGGTCCACCACATGGAACAGGTCGGCCTGGACGCGGTGCCGCTGGTGCTGCTGCTCACCTTCCTGGTCGGCGCGGTGCTGGCCTTCCTCGGCGCGAACATCCTCAGGGACTTCGGCGCGACGATCCTCGTCGTCGATCTGGTCAACATCGCCTTCCTACGCGAATTCGCCGTGCTGCTGACCGCGATCCTGCTGGCCGGACGCACCGCCAGCGCCTTCACCGCGCAGATCGGCGCGATGGTCAGCCGCGAGGAGGTCGATGCGATCCGCACCCTCGGCCTCGACCCGGTCGACCTGCTGGTGATCCCGCGCGTGCTGGCGCTCATCATCATGCTGCCGCTGCTCACCTTCCTGGCCATGGTGGCCGGGCTGATCGGTGGCCTGTCGGTCGGCGCCTTCAGCCTGGACATCCCGCCGCCGGCCTATCTGGCGCGGATACAGGAAACCATCGACATCGGCGATTTCTGGGTCGGCATGTCGAAGGCGCCGGCGTTCGCGCTGGTGATCGGACTGATCGGCTGCCTGGAGGGTCTGCAAGTCAAGGGCACGGCGCAGTCGGTCGGCGAGCGCACCACCTCCAGCGTGGTGCAGACGATCTCGCTGGTGATCGTGCTCGACGCGCTCGCCGCGATCTGGTTCATGCACATGGGCTGGTGAGATGGAAGAAGCCGGACGCCCCCACCGCGCACAGACCACCGCCGATGATGGCGGCGACAGCATCATCCGCGTGCGCGGCCTGGTCAACCGCTTCGGCAGCCAGACCGTGCACGACGGGCTCGACCTCGACGTGCGCCGCGGCGAGATCCTCGGCGTGGTCGGCGGCTCGGGCACCGGCAAATCGGTGCTGATGCGCAGCATCATCGGCCTGCGCCGACCCGACGCGGGCGAGATCAAGGTCATGGGCATCGACGCGCTATCCGACAACATCGCCGACCGTCTCGCGGTCGAGCGCAATACCGGCGTGCTGTTCCAGGACGGCGCGCTGTTTTCCTCGCTGAGCGTCGGCGAGAACGTGGAAGTGCCGATCAAGGAACACTACCCGGCGCTGGGCGACGACCTCCGCTACGAACTAGCGCTATTGAAAGTGAAGCTGTCCGGCCTCTCCGCCGAGGCCATGGACAAGCTGCCCTCGCAACTCTCCGGCGGCATGCGCAAGCGTGCCGGCCTGGCCCGCGCGCTAGCGCTCGACCCGCCGCTGCTGTTTCTCGACGAACCCACCGCCGGGCTCGATCCCATCGGCGCCGCCGCCTTCGACGAGCTGCTGCGCACGCTGTGCGAAGCGCTCGGCTTGAGCGTGTTCCTGATTACCCACGACCTCGATACGCTCTACACCATCTGCGACCGGGTGGCGGTACTGGCGGAGAAAAAAGTGATCGTCAACGCCCCCCTGCCCGAGGTGGAGAAATTCGACCACCCCTGGGTACGGGAATACTTCCACGGCCCGCGCGCGCGCGCGGCGCAGGCCGCGGCAATCGGCGAGCGCGCGGCCCTGCGGCAACGCATCACCACGGAATAAACGCGATGGAAACCAAGGCCAATTACGTCCTGATAGGCAGTTTCACCATCCTCATCACCGCCTTCCTGCTCGGCTTCGCGCTATGGGCGGCGAAGTACTCCTCGGATGCCAGCTGGCAACGCTACCAGGTGATCTTCAACGAGCCGGTCACCGGCCTCAGCGAAGGCAGCGGTGTGCAGTACAACGGCATTTCGGTCGGCACGGTGGAGAAACTCTCGCTCGATCCACGCGACCCCCGCCGGGTGGAAGCCATCCTCAAGCTGAAGAACGATGCCCCGGTGAAAGTGGACACCCGCGCCAAGATGTCGATGGCCGGCCTGACCGGCAGCCCCTTCATCCAGCTCACCGGCGGCAGCCCGGACACCCCTCTGCTGCGTCCCGATCACCGCAACGACATGCCCGTGATCCAGACCGAACCGTCCGCCTTGCAGAACATTTCCGATACCGCCAACAAGCTGGTGGCGCGGCTGGACAAGGCGCTTAGTGAGGAGAACATCCAACGCATCTCCGACACCCTGGAAAACCTGCGCGCCACCACCGACGCCATCGGCAGCCAGCGCGAGGACATCCGCCAACTGCTGGTCAACGCGCGCATGGCAAGCGAGGACCTGCGCAAGACGCTCGACACCACCAACCGCGCACTGACCAAGGTCGACCGCGAAGTGATCGCCAAGCTGCCGGCGACGATGGACAAACTCGACCACGCCATCGCCTCGTTCCAGTCGGCCGGAGAGAACGCCAATTCGCTGGTGGCGGAAAACCGCGCGCCAATCGGCCAGTTCACCCGCGACGGCCTGCAACAGATAGCGCCGACGCTGGCCGAATTGCGCGCGCTGATGCGCGACCTGCGCCGGATCAGCGACCGCCTCGACGACAATCCCGCCGGCTACCTGCTCTCGCGCGAGCAGCCCAAGGAGTTCAGCCCGAAATGAACCACATCGCCCCGCGCACGTTCGCGCTCCTCCTCGCCCTGGCCGCGCTGGCCGGTTGCGGCATCGTGCCCAAGAAAAGTGAAATCACTTTGTATTCGCCACGGATTTCCGCCGTGCCCGATCCGGCCTGGCCGCGCGCCGGGGCGCAACTGGTCGTGATGCGCCCCAGCGCCGACCGCCTGACCGACAGCAACCGGATCGTCGTCCGGCCGACCCCGGGCGAGGCCCAGGTCTACCGTGGCGCGAGCTGGGTGCAGCCAGCGCCGGACATGCTGCAAGACGCGGTCATCCACCTGCTGGAGGACAGCGGCAAGCTCAACGGCGTGGCGCGACGCGGCGGCGGCATCGCCGGCGATTTCAATCTCGCGCTCGACATCCGCCGTTTCGATGCCGATTACGCCGGCGGCGACAAACCAACCGCGGTGGTGGAAGTGTCCGCCAGCCTGATCCGCAACGACCGCAACCAGGTGGCCGGACATCGCGTGTTTCGTGCCAGCACGCCAGCGGCGGGCGTCGAGGTGGCGGACGTATCACGAGCCTTCGAGCAAGCCCTGTCGCAAGTGGCGAAAGAGGTTTCCGGCTGGTCGCTGCGGGCCATGGACGAGGCGCGCTGAGCCTCAGCGCAGGATACGGCGAAAGGTCAGGTTGATCCGTGGCCCGACCGGCTTCGCCGTCCTCGGCAGCGCATGGCGATACCGCCGCTGGCTCTCGCCGTGCATCAACAGCAGGTCGCCGGCGGCGAGGTCGATCGCATGGCGGCCGCCCGCCTCCGCCTTCAGCAGGAAGCGCCGTGTCGCGCCCAGGCTCAGGGAGGCGATCAGCGGCGCATCGCCCAGTTCCGGCTCGTCGTCGCGGTGCCAGCCCATCGCATCGCGGCCATCGCGATAGAGATTGGCAAGAACGCTGTTGAAACCGGCCCCCAGCTCGGCCTCCAGCGCCTCGCGCAGGCGGGCCACCGCCGGCGGCCACGGCCTCGGCTCGAAACGGTTGCCGCAATAGCGATAGACCGCGCCTGGATCGCCGATCCAGCAGGACAGACGCGGCGCTGCCAGCGTGCGCCCGAACATCCGTATGTGGTGGGTTTCCCACGGCACGCCGACTCGCAATTGGGCGAACAGGTTGGCCGCGACCGCCTCCGGCAGCCAGCCAGGACGATGGTCGATGCAGGGGAGCGAAAATGCGCGCATCCCCGCATCGTCCCGATTTGCCGGGCGCGGCGCAAACATCGACAATTCGCTCAGGAATCCATCCCAATGCCAGACGCGCTCGCGCGCGTCCGGGGCCAGGTACGAATGCGGCGCGCGGTACAGGCCGCGCCCGGCCACGAACCGAGAAACGCGTCGCCGAGAATGTCGATGTCGGCCCGGGCCGGTCAGATCGGCCTCGCGCCCGCACGGGACAGCGGGACGGATTCTCCCCACCAGGAGCCACGATGAACAACATCCAGCCAGAAATCGAACGCGACGTGATGGAGTACGACGTCGTCACCGTCGGCGCCGGCCCCGCCGGCCTTGCCTTCGCCATCCGGCTGAAGCAGCTCGCCCCGGACCTCTCGGTCTGCGTGATCGAGAAAGGCGCGACCGTCGGCGCGCACATCCTCTCCGGCGCGGTGATCGAGCCTCAACCCCTCGACGCATTGCTGCCCGGCTGGCGCGACAATCCGCCTCCGATCTGCGTGCCGGCGAAGGAAGACGAATTCTGGATGCTCGGCCGCGCCGGCCAGCGCCGACTGCCGTTGCCGCCGGGCATGCACAACACCGGCAACTTCATCGTCTCGCTGGGCGCGCTGTGCGCGTGGCTGGCGCCGCAAGCCGAAGCGCTCGGCGTGGAAGTGTTTCCGGGCTTCGCCGCGGCCGACACCCTGCACGACGACGACGGCAAGGTGATCGGCGTACGCATCGGCGACATGGGTGTCGCGAAGGACGGCGCGCCCAAGCCGAGCTACACACCGGGCATCGACATCCACGCCAGGGTCACGGTACTGGCCGAAGGCGCGCGCGGTTCGCTGACCAAGCAGCTCATCAAGCGCTTCGGGCTGGATGCCGAGTGCGATCCGCAGAGTTATTCCATCGGCATCAAGGAGCTGTGGCAGGTGCCTGAAGCGCGTGTCAGCCCCGGCAAGATCGTGCACACGCTGGGCTGGCCGGCCGACGACCACACCTACGGCGGCAGCTTCCTCTACCACCTGGAGGGGGGACGCGTGGCGCTGGGCTATGTCAGCGGCCTGGACTATCGAGACCCCGAATACAAACCGTGGGAAGCCTTCCAACAATGGAAGGCGCATCCATTGATCGCCCCTTTGCTGGAAGGCGGGCAGATCGTTTCCGCCGGCGCGCGCGCGATCGTCACCGGCGGCTGGCAGTCCCTGCCGAAGGTGGAGATGCCGGGCGCGCTCTTGATCGGCGACGGCGCGGGCCTGCTCAACGTGCCGAAGATCAAGGGCACCCATCAGGCGATCAGGTCGGGCATGTTGGCGGCCGAGCATCTCTTCGCCAACCAACTCGTGACGGAGGGCTTCGATGCCAGGCTGCGCGACTCCGAGGTGATGGCCGAATTGCGCAAGGTGCGCAACATCAAGCCAGGCTTCAAAAAGGGGCTGTGGCTCGGCATGCTGAATGCCGCCTGGGAAACCGTGACCGGCGGCGCCTCGCCCTGGACGCTCAAGCAGAGCGCCGATTACGCCGCCACCGAAAAACTCGGCCGCGCCCAGCCCGAGCGCGATTACGTGCCACGCACCCTGCCGCCGCGCGACCGCTTGCAGGGTGTGTTCTACGCCTCCACCTCGCACGACGAAGACCAGCCGGTGCACCTCAAGGTCGCCGACACCAGCGTCTGCGCCACCACCTGCGTCGAGGAGTACGACAACCCCTGCACGCGCTTCTGCCCGGCCGCGGTGTACGAAATGGTCGAGGACGCCAGCCAACCGCACGGCAAACGCCTCCAGATCAACGCCGCCAACTGCGTGCACTGCAAGACCTGCGACATCAAGGACCCCTACCAGATCATCGACTGGGTGACGCCCGAGGGCGGCTCGGGGCCGAACTACCAGAATCTCTGAAGTCCGTCGGCAGGCAAACGAAAACGCCGCCCGCGGGCGGCGTTTTCCATCGAGCGGGCAATGCGGCTTCGATCAGCGCAACGGCACCCCGGTCTTCTCCCCCGCCTCCTCCGCACTGACGCCCGGCGCCAACTCGGCGATCTTCAGCCCTTCCGGCGTCACGTCGAACACGCCCAGCTCGGTGATGATGCGATCGACCACGCCAAGCCCGGTCAACGGCAGCGTGCACTCGGGCAGGATCTTCGGGCTGCCGTTCTTGGTGACATGCTCCATCAGCACCACCACGCGCTTGACGCCGGCCACCAGGTCCATCGCGCCGCCCATGCCCTTGACCATCTTGCCGGGCACCATCCAGTTGGCCAGGTCGCCCTTGTCGGTAACTTCCATCGCGCCCAGGATGGCCAGGTCGATGTGACCGCCGCGGATCATGGCGAAGGAGTCGTGGCTGCCGAAGAAACTGGCCCCCGGCATCGTGGTCACGGTCTGCTTACCGGCATTGATGAGATCGGCGTCGACCTCGTCCTCGGTCGGGAACGGGCCGATGCCGAGCAGGCCGTTTTCGCTTTGCAGCCAGACCTCCATGCCCTCGGGGATGTAGTTCGCCACCAGCGTCGGCAGGCCGATGCCGAGGTTCACGTAAGCGCCATCGCCGAGCTCCTGCGCGGCGCGTTTGGCCATTTCGTCACGGGTCCAAGCCATCTCAGTTGCCCTCCTGCCGCACGGTGCGTTGTTCGATACGTTTCTCCGGGGTTTCGTTCACCACGATGCGGTCGACGTGGATGCCCGGCAGATGCACCTGGTCGGGGTCGATCTGACCGATTTCGACCAGCTCCTCCACCTCCGCCACGCAAATCCGGCCCGCCATCGCGCAAACCGGGTTGAAGTTACGCGCCGTCTTCTTGAACACCAGATTGCCGGCCTTGTCGGCCTTCCACGCCTTGACCAGCGAGACATCGGCCTTGAGCGCGGTTTCCATCACGTAATGCTGGCCATCGAACTCGCGGGTTTCCTTGCCTTCGGCCACCACCGTGCCGTAGCCGGTGGCGGTGAAGAAGGCCGGAATGCCCGCGCCACCGGCGCGCAGGCGCTCGGCCAGCGTGCCTTGCGGGTTGAATTCCAGCGCCAACTCGCCCGCCAGGAACTGGCGCTCGAACTCCTTGTTCTCGCCCACGTAGGACGAAATCATCTTGCCGACCTGCCGGGTCTCCAGCAGCACGCCGAGGCCGAAGCCATCCACGCCCGCGTTGTTGGAGATGACGGTGAGATTCTTCACGCCGGAATCGCGCAACGCGGCGATCAACGCCTCGGGGATGCCGCAGAGGCCGAAGCCGCCGACCGCCAGCGTCTGTCCATCGGCGACGATGTCGGCCAGCGCCGTCCGGGCATCGGGTTGCAGTTTGTTTCGACTCATCGATACGCACCATTGCCTGTGAAAGCGGCCAGTGTATCGCGCGGCGGCGACCCGGCCGGATGCCCTGGCCGAAAGTACAGGGGACGGCGATCAGCTTCGGCCGTAGACATCCTCCAGCCGCTCGATGTCGTCCTCGCCCAGGTAGCCGCCGGACTGCACTTCGATCAACTCGACCGGCTCGTCGCTGGCGTTGCGCAGGCGATGCACGCTGCCCTGCGGAATGTAGGTGCTCTGGTTCGCCCGCAATTCGAACACGCGCTCGTCGCAGGTCACTTCGGCGCGCCCCGAGACCACCACCCAGTGCTCGGCGCGATGGCGATGGCGTTGCAGGCTCAGCGCCGCGCCGGGCTTCACCACGATGCGCTTGACCTGGAAGCCCTCGCCCACCGACAGGGAGTCGTAGCTGCCCCACGGCCGATAGACCTTGCGATGATGCAGATGCTCGGTGCGACCCTCGGCCTTCAGCCGGTCGACCAGTTTCTTGACGTCCTGCACGCGGTCGCGATGCGCGACCAGTACCGCATCGGCGGTATCGACCACGATCAAATCGCGCACCCCGAGCGCGGCGACCAACCGGTCATCGGCGGCTTGCAGGTAACTGTCGCGGGTATCGAAGGCAAGCGTGTCTCCCAGTTGCACGTTGCCATCGGCATCGCGCGCGCCGACGCTCCACAGCGACGACCAGCTGCCGACGTCGCTCCAACCGCAATCGACCGGCACCACGGCGGCATCGGCCGCCCGCTCCATCACCGCGTAGTCGATCGAATCGCTGGGGCTTCGCGCGAAGGCTTCGGCATCGACGCGAATGAAGTCGAGGTCCCGCTTCGCCCGCGCATACGCCTCGCGGGCGGCATCGAGAATGGCCGGCGCATGCGCGGCCAGCGCGGCCAGATAGGCATCGGCGCGGAACAGGAACATGCCGGAATTCCACAAATAATCGCCGCCGGCGAGATAGCCCCGCGCACGCTCGGCATCGGGTTTCTCGACGAAGGCGTCGATGGCATGCACCCCGCTTCCCAGCGATTCGCCGATGCGGATGTAGCCATAGCCGGTTTCGGCGTATTCCGGCCGGATGCCGAAAGTCACCAGCGCCCCACCGATCGCACGCGGCAACCCGGCCCGCACCGCGGCGTGGAAAGCCGGCTCATCGCGGATCAGATGGTCGGCCGGCAAGACCAGCAGCACGCCGTCGGGATCGACGGCGAGGACATGCAGCGCCGCCAGCGCGATGGCCGGCGCCGTGTTGCGTGCGACCGGCTCCAGCAGAATGCCGCCACTGGCCAGACCGATTGCCTGCAACTGCTCGCCGACCATGAAGCGGTGATCCTCCGCGCAAACGGTGAGTACCGCGGTGGTATCCCTCAATACCGCGACCCGGCGCGCGGTCGCCTGGAACAACGTGTCATCGCCCACCAGCGGCAGGAACTGCTTGGGCGTGTTGCTGCGCGAACGCGGCCACAGGCGGGTGCCGCTGCCGCCGCTGAGGATCACGGGATGAATCATGGTTCGACGCTGGATCGGGTGGGTCGCCAGCCTACTTCATCGCGTTACGGCGAGCGCGTCGAGTACCCCATCCAACCCTTCGCGCCAATCGGGCAGAGTCAGCCGCCAGTCATCGCGAAGTGTTCGCGTATCCAGCACCGAATAAGCGGGACGCCGGGCCGGGGTGGGAAACTCGGCGCTGGCGATCGGCAAGACCCGCGGCTTGCGCGTGATCAGGCCGCGTCGATGCGCTGCGTCGATGATCGCTTCGGCGAACCCATGCCAGGTGGTGACGCCCTCCGGCGTCAGATGCCAGGTACCGTTGTCCCGCGCGGGCGCGGCGACGATCTTCGCCGTGACATCGGCAATCAACGCCGCCGGCGTCGGCGTGCCATGTTGGTCGGCGACCACGCGCAGTTCCTCGCGCTCACCGGCAAGGCGCAGCATGGTCAGCAGGAAGTTCCTTCCATGATGGGCATAGACCCACGCGGTACGCAGGATGGCGTGCGCGCAACCACTCGCGCGAACCGCCTCTTCGCCGGCCAGTTTGCTTTGCCCGTACACGCCCAGCGGCGCGGTGGCGTCGGCGGGACGATACGCTCGCTCGCCCTGCCCATCGAACACGTAATCGGTCGAATAGTGAACGAGATATGCACCGCGTTTCGCGCAGGCATCGGCGATAACGCGCGGCGCCTCGGCATTGACGCGGAACGCGGCCGCGCGCTCGTCCTCGGCCTTGTCCACGGCGGTATAGGCGGCGGCGTTCACCACGACCTCCGGCGCGGCGCGCTCGATCAACGCGGCCAGCGTTTCGGGGCGATCGAAGTCGGCAACCTCGCCCAATTCACCCGTGCGGGTGGCCGCGACGACCTCGCCCAGCGGCGCCAGCGCACGCCGACACTCCGTGCCGACCTGCCCGTTCGCTCCCAGCAGCAGGATCCTCATCGTGGATACATCGGCAGCCTTTCGGCGGGAATGTCCGCCAGAAATGGCGCGGCGGCATCCTTCGGAGACAGGATCGGCGAGGAAACCGGCCAATCGATGGCGAGATCGGCATCGTTCCAGGCGAGGCTGGCATCGGCCGCGGCGTCGTAGGTTTCGGTGCAGAGATAGGTGAACAAGGCGCTTTCACTCAACACCACGAAGCCGTGGGCGAAGCCTTCCGGAATCCAGAAATGGCGCTTGTTTTCGGCACTCAACACCACGGCCGTCCACTTGCCGAACGTCGGCGACCCGTGGCGGATATCGACCGCCACGTCCCACACCTCACCCTGCGCCACGGAAACCAACTTGCCCTGCGGTTTCGGCCACTGGTAGTGCAGACCGCGCAGCACGCCCATGGCCGATGCCGATACGTTTCCCTGCTTGAAATGGAGATCGAGGCCGTGTTCGGCCAGCTTGTCGGCATTGAAGGATTCGTAGAAAAAGCCGCGCGCATCGCCAAACACCCGCGGCTCGACGATCAAGCAGCCCGGAAGCCCGGTTTCGATGATTTTCATGGCACATGGCCCCGCTCGGGCAAGTCCAGCAGATAGCGGCCATAACCATTCTTGGCCAAAGGTCTGGCCAGGGCTTCAAGCTGGGCCACGTCGATCCAGCCATTGATATAGGCGACTTCCTCCGGGCAGCACACCCGCAACCCCTGCCGCTTCTCGATGGTCTCGATGTAGTTGGCCGCTTCGAGCAGCGAGCCGTGCGTGCCGGTGTCGAGCCAGGCATATCCGCGTCCCAACTGCTCCAGGTGCAACGCGCCCGCTTCCAGATAGACCTTGTTGAGATCGGTGATTTCCAGCTCTCCACGCGCGGACGGCTTGAGTGCGGCGGCGAATTCCGGCGCGCGGCCATCGTAGAAGTACAGGCCGGTCACAGCGTAATGGGAACGCGGGTTGGCCGGTTTCTCCTCCAGGCCGACGACCTTGCCCTCGGCATCGAATTCGGCCACGCCGTAGCGCTCCGGGTCCTGCACCCAATAGCCGAAGACCGTCGCGCCCTCGCCACGCGCATCGGCGCGCTTGAGCATCGCGGTCAGGCCCGGGCCGTGGAAGATGTTGTCGCCCAACACCAAGCAACTTGGCGCGCCGTCTAGGAACTCGGCCCCGATGGTGAAGGCCTGCGCCAGCCCGTCCGGGCTCGGCTGCGCCGCATATTCGAACTTCATGCCCCACTGCGACCCATCGCCCAGCAGGTTCTTGAACAGCGCCTGCTCGTGCGGCGTGTTGATGATCAACACTTCGCGAATGCCCGCCAGCATCAAGACGCCCAGCGGGTAATAGATCATCGGCTTGTCGTACACCGGCAGCAGTTGCTTGCTGATGCCCTGGGTGATCGGATAGAGGCGGGTGCCGGAACCACCGGCCAGGATGATGCCCTTGCGTTGCATGTCCGCGTCTCCTTACGCCTGGCCGATTCGTTCGAGCCGGTACGAGCCATCCAGCACACGGTCCACCCACGCCTGATGGGCGAGGTACCAGTCGACGGTATCGGCGATGCCCTGCTCGAACGTATGCGCGGGCTCCCACCCCAGATCGCGCTTGAGCTTCGAAGCATCGATGGCATAGCGGCGGTCATGCCCCGGGCGATCCTTGACGTAGGTGATCTGCGATTCGTATTTCGCGCCATCGGTACGTGGCCGCTTCTCGTCCAGCAGCGCACAGATCGTCTTCACCACCTCGATGTTCCGCTGCTCCGCATTGCCGCCGACGTTGTAGGTTTCCCCCGCCACGCCCTTCTCCAGCACGGCACGGATCGCGGCACAGTGATCGCCGACGTAAAGCCAGTCGCGCACGTTCCTGCCATCGCCATAGATCGGCAGCGGCTCGCCGGCCATGGCCTTGGCGATGACCAGCGGGATCAGCTTTTCCGGGAATTGGTAAGGCCCGTAGTTGTTGCTGCAATTGGTGGTCAGCACCGGTAGACCATAGGTGTGGTGGAAAGCCCGCACCAGGTGATCCGAGGCCGCCTTGCTGGCCGAATACGGTGAATTCGGCGCATACGGCGTGCTCTCGGTGAACAGGCCCGTATCGCCCAGCGAGCCGTAGACCTCATCGGTGGAGACGTGCAGGAAGCGGAAGGCCTCACGCTTCGCTTCATCGAGGGTTTTCCAATAGTCGCGAGTCGCCTCCAGCAGGCCCAGAGTGCCGACCACATTGGTCTGGACGAAGGCCCCCGGCCCGTCGATCGACCGGTCGACATGGCTCTCGGCTGCGAAGTTGATCAGCGCATCGGGTTGGTGTTCGGCCAACAGCTTCGCCACCAGTTCACGGTCACCGATATCGCCCTGAACGAACACATGGCGGGGATCGCCATCCAGCGTGGCCAGCGTGTCGCGGTTGCCGGCATAGGTCAGCAGGTCCAGATTGACCACCTTGACACCACCGCGTACCGCCTCCAGCACAAAGTTGCCGCCGATGAAACCGGCGCCGCCGGTGACTAGCCAAGTCCGCATGTTCCCAGTCCATAGATTTGAGGAGCGGCCATTGTAAGCCCCGCCTGCCGACCACCGCCTGCCACCCGCCAAGCGTCAGTTAGAATGCTTTTTCAGGCGGGAGCTGCCCGCATGCTTTCAGGATGCTGCCACAATCATGAAAATCCTCGTCGGCTACAAACGCGTCATCGACGCCAACGTTCGCGTCCAGGTCAAACCCGATGGTTCGGGCGTCGTGACCGATGGCGTCAAGCTCTCGGCCAATCCGTTCGACGACATCGCGCTCGAAGAGGCCCTGCGCCTGCGCGACAAGGGCATCGCCACCGAAGTGGTGGTCGCTGCCATCGCGCCCGCCGATGCCCAGCCGCATCTTCGCAATGGCCTGGCCATGGGCGCCAACCGGGCGATCCACGTAGTGGCCGATGGCCCGGTGCAACCGCTGAGCGCCGCCCGCACCCTGCTGAAATTGGTCGAAAAGGAGCAACCGGACATCGTCCTGCTCGGTAAGCAGGCGATCGACGACGACGCCAGCCAGACCGGCCAGATGCTGGCCACGTTGTGGGGCCGCCCACAGGCCACGTTCGCCAGCAAGCTGGAAGTCGCCGATGGCAAGGCCAGCGTCACCCGCGAAGTGGATGCCGGGCTGGAAACGCTCGAAATCGACCTTCCGGCCGTGATCACGACCGACCTGCGCCTCAACGAACCACGCTTCATCAAGCTGCCAGACATCATGAAAGCGAAGAGCAAGCCGCTGGAAACCATCATGTTGGCCGACCTGGGCGTCGAGAGCGCCGATACGCTCAAGATCAGCCACTACGCCGCGCCAACCCAGCGCAGCCGCGGCGTGATGGTGAAAGACGCGGCGGAACTCGTCGCCAAGCTGAAGGAAAAGGGATTGCTGTGATGCCGCCGCGCCGGGACGACCGGCGCGCCACAGTATTCCACATTGCCGACACATCGGCCCCCAAAGATCCAGTGGAGCTCACCATGTCCAAAGTCCTCATCATCGCCGAGCATCAGGACGGCAAACTCAACGCCGCCACCGCCAAATGCGTATCGGCCGCCAAGGCCCTGAACCCCGAAGCCATCGACATCACCGTACTCGCCGCAGAGCCCACTGGCATCGCCGCCGAGGCTGCGCTGCTCGAAGGCGTATCGAAGGTACTGGCCATCGCCAACCCCGCCAACGAGCACGCCATTGCCCAGATATTGGCGCCGCAGATCGCCAAGCTGACCGCCGGCTACAGCCACGTGTTCGGCCCGAGCACGACTTTCGGCAAAGACCTCATGCCCTGCGTCGCCGCGTTGCTCGGCGTCGCCCAGGTTTCCGACCTGATGAAGGTGGAAGGCCCGCATACCTTCAACCGCCCGATCTATGCCGGCAACGCCATCATCACCGTTGAGGCTCCCGCCGATCAGATCGTCATCGCCACCATTCGTACCGCGTCCTGGCCGCAAACCGCCGGCGGCGGCAATGCGGCGGTCGAGAGCTTGACGCTCGACGTTCAACTCCCGAACCATACCCGCTTCATCAAACTCGAATCCGGCAAATCCGACCGCCCCGACCTGCAAAGCGCACGCCGGGTGGTATCCGGTGGCCGCGGCGTCGGCAGCGCCGAAAACTTCAAGATCATCTACGACCTGGCCGACAAGCTTGGCGCTGCCGTCGGCGCTTCGCGCGCGGCGGTCGATGCCGGCTACGTCCCCAACGACATGCAGGTTGGACAGACCGGCAAGATCATCGCCCCGGAACTTTACATCGCTATAGGCATTTCCGGCGCCATCCAGCACCTGACCGGCATTAAGGATGCCGGCACGATCGTCGCCATCAATAAGGATGCCGATGCCCCGATCTTCGAGATTGCGGATATCGGGTTGGCGGGGGATTTGTTCTCAATCTTGCCTGAGCTTGAAAAAACGCTGTAACGGCACTTATACCGAACAACGATACGAGCCACAGATACCACCAAACAAAATTTTTATTACCCCCCTTCCACTTGACAGTGCGATCTTTCTTCATGGATGGACGTTTTTTCAGGTTTCTGATTTCCGGCGGCACAGCCGCAGCGACGGAGTACCTGATCTTCATCCTTATGCATGCAACCCTGGGAGGCGCTTGGCTGGTACTAAGCCAAACGCTTAGCTTCGCCTGTGGCTTCATCGTCAGCTTCCTTCTCAACCGTGGCTGGGTATTTCACAGCCACGGCGAGATGAAAGCGGAACTTCTAAAATATGGTGCAATTGCCGGGATTAACCTTGTAGCAGGTAACGCGGCGATGTTGCTATTGACCGGTCCCATCGGGCTGAATCAGTACGTTTCCAAACTGTTGGTTATGGCATGCATTGCTGGCTGTAACTACTTGATTTTTTCAAAACTTGTCTTCAATCAGCACACCGGCAAGGCATGACTCCATGTCACTCGAATACTCCAATGTCGCCATCGTCATCCCAGCCTACAATGAAGGCAGCGCGATCAAGAACACAATCTTGGCCATACCACATAGCTTTCCGAATGTCATAGTGGTCGACGACGGAAGTCGGGACGATACGCCCAGCCGTGTACTTGAAACGCATGCGCGCCTGATTAAACACCCAATCAATCTGGGTCAAGGTGCTGGGTTGCAAACGGGTATCGACGCGGCATTGCTCGACCCGAACATAGAATATATTGTGACCTTCGATGCCGATGGTCAGCACCGGATTGAAGACGTAGAAAGCATGCTTGCCTACGCAAAGCAGCACAAAATACAAATCGTGATGGGATCACGCTTCCTCGGAAAAGCTATCAATATGCCGCAGATGAAGCGATTGATCCTAAAATTGGCCGTATGGTTTTCCAACACCACCACAGGCGTAACCCTCACCGACACCCATAATGGCTTACGTGTGATCCATCGCTCGGCGGCAGAGCGCCTGAAACTGGAACTCCCCGACTTCTCACATGCCTCAGAGATCGTGGAACGTATTGGCGAGGAGAGGTTTAGCTATGCCGAAGTTCCAGTCACGATCATTTATAGCGAATACTCCCGTAGCAAGGGACAGTCAATGATTAACGCCATCAATATTGCATTCGATGCCATCCTCAGGAAAGTGATTAAGTAACCATGCTCATTCGATTCCTACTGATCGCCTCGACTCTGACCATCGCGTGGTACTTTCTTACATCACGGGGCACGAGCTGGTCCAACGCATTTAAGAAAGTCCTTCTAGTCGGCTTCATAATTGCAGCGATCATTGCGATCATGGTTCCTGATAGCCTTACAGCACTAGCCCACATAGTTGGCGTTGGCCGTGGCACTGATTTGCTGGTCTATGCTCTAGTACAGGTAGTAGCATTCCAAATGTTCAATACCTATGCCAAGGACAAACAGAACCAAAAACAGATCGTACATCTCGCCCGTCGCATTGCGATCTTGGAAGCGTTGAATAATCCAGACACCGCAAGGCAGCCGGGGCAGCATAGTGACGAGTGAGCCCCCCCCCCCTCGCACTTCCAATACCCTGTACCAGTTGACCAATATTTCAGCAACCGTTCTTAGTCGCATACTAAGAACCGAGACCTATTGAGCAGTCGAAATCCCCTCTAACTACTAAAGATAGCCCGTGCTACCCTGATCTTTGGCAACTTCACCACAAGTAGTTCAATATCTTCCACTGCCTCTGCTTTTGTCAGTTCTTTTCTCATATGGTCTTAGTTAACGAAGTCGGCATCTCCAATACCTGTTGAACTTCTCATGCCGGGGATCAGACCCTGGTCGTTTTTGCTTCTAGCCAGTGAGACTTCCACATCGTCAGTTGATAACCAGGTATACCTATAAGCATGTATACCTTGCTGCTTCTCTTGTATTTATATCCGCCCCAACGGACGGATTGTAAGAACCGCATCTTTAATACCCCCCCAGAATATGTTAAGCACGTTAAGGGATCACGTCGACATTATCGACACATCAAAATAGCGAAGTGTAGCCCTGCCAAGGTTTTGACAATCCCCCACACTCCCAAGCCAACCACCGAAGCAATTGATTCAGCCAAAGCTACATTCGACCTGCCAGCCCCTGAACAGGAATACGAATCCTTCTTGGCTTTAGACGCTTGACCACCAACAAGTGAATGCCTCCTCCCTTCGCTGGTTCTGCCACATCTTCGCAGCAGGCTCCCTAATCCACCAAGCCAACTTCAGCGTCTCGCCTATCACGTTAAGCACTTTTCCTGCACAACATAGCATCTAGGTGCTCCTACTCGTTGACAGCATCCGACATGTCTTGCTGACGTTCTTCCACTTATAGCCACCCTTGGGCCGTTTTCGCTAGCCAAGCGAATTGTAAGTGTGACCATTCAAGACCACGGCACCGGACTGCCCTTGCTTGCCTTACACCACGTACAACACTCAGGTACGGGTCGTATTCATGTGCTGCGCCTGCAGATCTATGAGAGCCAAACATGGCTTAAAAACCCCCATAACGATAGGGAGAATCAATGAGAGTGGGCGAGATAAGCGATTACGTATAGGATATGGGGAAGCCCAGAAGTTCCGGCCAATCCCATACCCATTCCAGGTTTAAACATGCGCGTTCTGCTGACCGGCGGTGCCGGCTACATCGGCTCCCATACCTGTATCGAACTGATCGAGCGCGGCCATGATGTCGTCATCCTCGACAATTTCTGCAACAGTACCCCTAAAGTGATAGAACGTATTGCACGCATTTGCGGTAAGCGCCCATTATTCCTTGAAGCTGACATACGCGATACTCCCACCGTGCTTCAAGCTTTGCAACATCATGATATTGAAGCAGTAATACATTTTGCCGCCCTCAAGGCGGTGGGTGAGAGCCAGTCGGTCCCGCTAGAGTATTTTGATAACAACATAAGCGGCACGCTTAGCCTGCTTAAAGCAATGAAGACCTCTGGCATACGCCCTTTGGTATTCAGCTCTTCGGCTACCGTATATGGTGAGGCACCACAACAACCTGTGGATGAGGCATCACCATTAGGTAGCAGCAACCCCTACGGTCGAACCAAACTTGTTTGCGAGCAATTAATCGGCGACATAGCTAGCGCAAACGGAGGCATCCTGCCGGCAATCCTCCGTTATTTCAATCCCGTCGGCGCCCATAAAAGTGGCCTGATCGGTGAATTACCAATCGGAGTACCTAATAATCTACTCCCCTTTGTTTCCCAAACTGCTGCTGGCCAGCACCCATACGTACGTGTATTTGGTAATGATTACCCTACTCGCGACGGCACTGGCATTCGCGACTATATCCATGTCACCGATTTAGCCATCGCACATATCCGAGCATTGGAATACCTAATATCGCAAGAGAAAGCGCTAACTGTAAACCTTGGCACAGGCCATGGCTACAGCGTGCTAGAAATCATCGATACTTTTCAACGTATCAGTGGCCGACATATACGGATGAGAGTATGCCCACGTCGTCCCGGAGACGTAGCAACCTGTTATGCCGCTCCAGCGCTTGCTGAAAAGCTACTTGGTTGGCGGGCCCAACACAACCTTGAGCAGATGTGCGCCGATGCCTGGCGCTGGCAACAGCAGTTGGATGAACAGACCTAGTACCTCCTTCTGCTTCTGTGATCAGCAGGTTTATTAACTAAATATGTTGATGGAATCCACCTCCCAAATGACCTTAATGGCAAGCGAACTGTCACATCACCCGGGAGACTATCCCCTCCCACCAAGCCAAACCACACAACCGATCATCAATTACGCCACATAATTTATGCGCAGAAGTTACAACCCAAGCACAACCATCAAATTTAAAGCCAATAGCGATAAATCAACAACGAAGGGATATCGACTGTAAATGAAACCATATAAATAATAAAAAAAACTACAACAACTTTTTTATACAAACTAGAGGCTGAAAATTTGGAACTCAGCATACCTGCCAATACCACACCCATCACCGGCAAGAGTGGCAGAAAATATCTACCTTGTACGCCCTCAATAACCTTACTGCCAACTGGTGTCCATGCCACCCACAACATTAACATAACCCCAACCACATAAGATAAAAACACCAAGCCCAACACCAATTTCGCTGAAGAATCAATACGAGCAGGCCCCATCATATCCGAAATCAATGATATAAAAAGTAACCCTCCGGCTAAAATATATGCCCCCTTAGGCAACGGAGTATCGAGCCACCCTAAAATACCAACCATTGATTCCCAGTAGAATAAAATTTTCTCATTAAAGGTATGAAAAAACAAATTTATCGTATCTAATGGAGATGTTAAAGCCTCAAAGAGACGAGACAATGGGGCTTCTTGCACAGATGGATTAGGGTTCTCAAAGTTATATGAAACATGAAGCTGCCAGGCTAAAACCATAAAAACGATCATCGCCCCCACTCCCCAACCTCTCCATTTGCGTTCACGCCTTCCTTCATATATATATAAAGGCAGCAACAACAAAACTAAAAATACAGGCTTTGCCATTGCTAACAGCAACAGAAGTAACCAACTAGCCCCCTCACCCCATCGCCTAATATTCTGCGGGGCTTTAATAGCATGGCTAGACAACTGCCAAGTATATATTGAAATCAATAAAAAAGTCCCTGAAATTGTTATGCTATCAAGGTTCGAACTACCTATTTGCGCCAATGTCATTGGCAGCACCATGACTGCCGCCATAAAACATCGCCCAACCTGAATAATAGATAGTGCCAGTCCCATTGACAATATAGCTATGAACCACATACCAAATCGCGCCCAACTTGCAGCAACCCATGGTGGTTGCTGCAACCATTTAGCCAATCCAATACCTAATGAGGCAGGCAAATAAAGTGACGGGAAATAAACCGCAGCCGGATTATAATATTCCAACTCCTTATCATGCCACTTGAGCGCCCGGGCTTGCTCTTGCATTTCCCGTGTTACCTGATTATCCGGTTTAAAAGGAAGGCTTGAACTCCATACCCTATCATACTCATGAAACCCCTCATCCATATGTTGATTTGCTCTGCCTTCCAACCTTTTTATCAGCACCTCATTATTTAGCAAACTATATGCACGACCAAAATGCGCAGTCTCATCCGGGGATTGCTGAGGCGGAATTAACACAGATAGCAACAAAGAAGAAAAGGCTACAAAACAGAAAACCAGAATATACAATCTTTCTTGAAGGGCTTGAACTCCCAAAGCTCGAGAATATTTCGCTACTCGCATGCAAGCCACACCTACCCCCCCCATAAGAAATACCGAAAGGAGTAGCCAGATTATATTAAACATAATCCCCAGCAGAACCACAGCAGCTAGGAGCATACTTAAAATAAATACCCCATACCATCTTTCAGTAGAGATCATGCTTACCCCCCATCAATTCACAACAATAATAACCTTACTATCGCATTCGACAATAGCATCCGGCGTACCTGTCCAAATATAATAACGATAACGACCAGGATCTGCCGGAAATTTCCCAAGGGCCTCATACCCGGCATTTGCATATAGTCTATTATCTCCAGCCACATCTGGACGAGGCTTTCTTTCCGCTTTCAGCAAAGCACCTGAGCTACTTTGATCGTACGGTTTAAACACCCCATAAATCACTTCCGGTGTTGCATCCGACTTAGATGAAGTTACATTCCATCCTACGATAGTAATATCACTAGACCTAGCATATGGCATAGATTTTGCTGGCACACCATTGATCTGATCAATGTGGGTTATGCATTCTCCGGGGGATATCCTTGAGTAATCCCATCCATCCGGCAATTCAACCCGTGCATCAAGCTTCGCCGGAGCTTGCTCAATGACGGCCGGTGCATTTAACTTATCAAGTTCTTCCTCTTGATATTTATCACTTGCCTGAGGAGGACTCTCATATTGAGAGCATGAGACCATAGACAATGCTAACAACGGGGGGAATATATTTCTAAACATATTATTTCCTCTCATAATTTTTCTTTAGCCATTCTCTGTAATACATACCAATGCCTTCACGCAAGCCTACTATAGGCTGCCATTCCAACTCCGATTGGGCATTTCCTATATCCAAGGAAACTCTATTTACATCATACTCAGGATGCTTTTCGTAGATAACTGACACTTTCTTTCCAAGAACTTCTTGACAAATACCTATCAATTCATTGGTAGAAACCCCAATACCAGTTCCAATATTGAATACATCCTTCTCTCCAGAATACAATATACTCTGGAAAAATGCATCCATCACGTCGCTTATGTATATATAATCGCGAACCTGACTACCATCTCCCCATACAGAAAAAGGCAATCCAGTCTCGATGGAATTCAAAATATGTCCAATAATTCCATGTGCTTTCTTACCCTCTTGCCCTAATCCATAAGGATTACCAATACGCAAATTCACCAAATGACAAGAAGTGTTACGCAAGCAGCTACGCAAAGTAGACTCAATGGCAAGCTTCTGCACGCCATAAAGCCCAATAGGTTTGCAAGCACATTCTTCATTAGCCCCCATAGCATCTTGCCCATAAACTGTTCCTCCCGAAGAGGCAAAAATCAGCTTACACACATTGGTCTTTCGGCATGACTCAGCAATCCGAAATGCTAACGCAAGATTTTTTTCGAGCTCGGCATATCCCCCACGCTCTGCGCTAGATGGAACAACACTCGTAACTAAATGTATACAAACATCCGCGCCTTTCAATAAAATATCCAGCGAGTCAAGCTCAAAAAGATCAGCCACTATATGAGAATTTCTACCAACAATTGGATTACGCCCAATCGAAACGACATCAACTCCCTCTAAGAGAAGTTTATTTGTTAAGTGTGTTCCAAGGAACCCTCCCCCGCCTAAAATCACAGCCTTAGAAATCATTCCCCTGCTCCCACCAAGAGGCGACCAACCTTGCCGATTTCACGGTCCCAACAAGTTTCCTCTACAAATTTCCTTGCTATTTCAACTCTCTTGGCACGTGCATCTTTATCTTCAAGCAATCGTATGATTGCCTGTGCCAACGCTTCCGGCGTAGCCGCAGCAAATTCTGCAACCTCCTTATTCAATCCCCATGTTGCACATGCGTCATTGTTAGTAACTACTGCACACCCACAAGCCATTACCTCATAGGGTAAAAGAGACATATTACTGAAAGAAAGAATCAAAGCAACATCGCATTGAGAATAAAGATCCGGCAATTCAGAGGTATGTAATACTCCAGCATTCAAATGTATATGGTCAAAACGATAATCCGAGACATCCCAACCGGCAAATATAAAATTCACCCCCGGCCGCAACCGTCCAACTAAGTCAAGCGCCAACAACCCCAGTTCAAATCCTCTTCGAGCCGTAGGTGGCCGAACATAAAAAAACACCCGCTCCACGTTATCTCGCTTGGGAACTCTTTTATATATTTCTTTATCATAGGAAAATCCAAAATACCCAAGCGCCTTAACCCCATGACGCTGCTTAAGCTCCTCCACAATCCAGCTTCCTGCACAAATCGACTGAAACCCAAGACTATAAGTTACAGCTGCTGCTATGGCATCGAACCCGGCCGGATAGAACAATGGCTCATAGTCCTGAACAAAGTAATATCGATCCAGCTCAGATGATGAATAGTGCTTAGCAAAATGAGCTGTGATCCAGCTCGTTGCAATAATTTTATTAACCTTAGGCAACAAATCCTCTTCAAAATATATTAATGAGCTTGTTTCACCGAAATATTTATCTAGTTTTGCTTTAGCCTCACCATGGTTGGCATGAGAATGTCCTCCAACTATAACTATAGCCGATCTCATACCAAGCTTTTCAAGGCCACTAACAAATCGGATAATATTTAAATGCCCCCCTGATCCTGCTCCAAAATCTGGAATAAACCAGAGAATATCCACATCAGCAGAGAAATCCAATGAAACTCTCAGTATAGGGTTAGCTTGATTGCAATATTCAGGGGAATATACTGCTCGAAAAAAACCAGCAACATCCTTCTTTGACTCCATCACTACTACTGATGAATTAATTTTTTTGGATAGTAAACCAAAAGTCCTTGCCAATGCTGATCGACTACCTTCTGATCGCATTATTCTTATGAACTTTATAATTCCCTCACCAATCCGAAATTTACCGTACTTTAGCTTCATATCCAAAGAAACCTCGCGCTGTACCCAGTGAGGTAACTTGTCTGAATGCCGTCCCAACCAATGTCCCAAGTGCTTTGCAAACTGACATCCCGCAGCGACACAAGCAATTGCAACAGTACTCTTTGGGCATTCTGATCGAGTATACCTATAATCGCCCAAAGCAGCTGTAAGACCACTACAGAATGCTTCCCATAGATTCGCTCCACCCAGAATATATCCAAAATGGATTCTAAAGGCTTTCGATTCATCGAAAGACCGCTTAAATGTTTCAACAACACCAAAGTCATGTGAATGCTTAACCACTGCATCATGTGCATAAGCTTTCCGATAACCTCTCTCAATTATAGACTTAGCCCATAACTGATCTTCAGCAAAATCAACATCGGGATAAGGAACATGTTCCCATATCGATCTTCTTAAACATGAATTATTATCTGAATAATAATGAAGGTTTTGCCTATACCCCAGATCATTTTGGTAACGCTCAGCATCCTGGATCCAAAAAACTTTACCAGCCTGATGAAAATTCTCAAAATGCTGGTCAAGCTCTCTACTAATGCGAAAGCTAGCATTGTCATGTGCAATATGGCGACCAAATACTCCCGCAATCCTAGAATCATCTTCTAGTGGGCTAACTAAATTTAGCAGCCACTTATTATTCGCTGGAATTGCATCATGAGTCAAGAATGCAACATATTTTCCTTTAGAAAGTTTTACTCCAAGATTCCGAGTGCGACCATGCCCATACTCTTTAGGAGGAATTTGCACCAATTGCACAAAAGTATAGCTGTTAATAATATCCAAAGTCCCATCATTCGACCCCGAATCAATCACAATTACTTCAAAGCCCCAAGGAACCACCTGACCCGAAACGGCCTCTAATACAGATCCAATAATTCCTGATGCATTTTTAACTGGGATAATGATGCTAACTTTAGGTTTTAATTCAATAGCCATATCTTTGACATCGCAACTCATTTCCTTCTTTCCTTTCCTTCCTTTTTAATCAGGAATCAAGCCCCATTGGCACGTCTTTGTTTTGCATCAATTTATTTGGATGGACAAATCCGCCAATTGCGCAAGTATCTTTTGGAGCTCATAAGACTGTTTATTATTTCTCTCTATTTGTAATGTTAATTCGCCCGTCAAGAAATTACTGTCAATATAAAATTTTAGCTTTTCACATAAGCCTTTTACTTTATCGTCAAGAATTCCTTTTTCTCGAACCAACTCATCCAACTTGCACTGCAATATATTATTTTGTTTTTCTTGCTCTTTTTCTCTTATTGATAAACATTGAAGTCTATCCTCAGAATCTCGCCATTTATTCTCCAGCTCTTTATTAACCCAATCAGCACGAGACAAATGATCAGAAATATTTTTAAGGTGCTTCCCTACCTCCCCATTACTATCAAGCGCCAAGCCTTCTAACTCAGTTACACGCGCCTGCAACCGAGTACAATATATATGGATATCAGTCAATGCCTCACTGTAAAAACTTGCAGATTCCCAAATAGAGTTCGCGTAATCTAGCGCTTCTCTAATTCCCTCCTCATCCCGAGCCACATTCATCTTCATGAAAAAATCAACCAATACCTTGGGCACATCTGCATTAGATTTTTCATAATTTTCATGGCGAGCATCACTCGTTAAAAATGACTCTACTGAATCAGCAATTTCCAATGAATTTTTTAACTTGAGGGGTAATTCTAAATAATTATTAAATCGTTCTATCTGCCCTCCCCAATCACTAAGGAGATCTTCATAGTTAATAATAACCCTTCGCATACCTTCAGATGCAATTAACGCTTCACGGTTGTGCTGAAACCAAAGCAAAAAACCTTGAGATAACGGCATACCGTCTCGACGATTAAGAGACACTGCCACCTCCCAAGGATGACGCAATGAAATAACCGCCGACAGTTCAATTTGCCCGCAGCACTTAGCAGCTTCAACCCAAAAAGGTAGTAGCCTCGACAATCTTGGATCCTTAATTATCCAACCAGAATGAGGTCTAAAATCGTGAGCGAGCAACATTTTTGCCTCTGGAAGCAGTGCCATAACCTCAGAGTTCTGCATCCACCCCCGCCCCATTTCCCGCGGGTCACTCCAAGTCCTACCCAGTGCTGCCAATATTCGCTCATTTATTTCAATTACAGGAATGGGTTCCCAATGACCACTGGAATTACCAATCCCAGCCTGAAGCAGTTTTCCGCCGATATGTAAGCCTAGTAGGTTCAATACACGAGTAAGTGCAGAGGTTCCACTCCGATGCATCCCAAGTAAAAAAACACCTTGTGATTGGCCACATTGTCCATTCATTTATATATCTACTCGCAATCAACCTGACTCAAAGACAACTGACATGCAGGCTCTTCAGATAGATCGTAATACCCTCTAACCAATCGAGAAGAGCGTTTCTCTTCGACTTTGAAGATACATACATCCAGAATTCTATATAAAAATCCTAACTCCCCTTCCTCATCCACACCATGACAACCAGCACTTATAAAATATGTCCCCGGAAGAAATCGGTTGCGAAACAGGAATGAAACATTACATAAAGTCCCAGCCGGAATACATTCAATAGAGTCCCCAATCGAATTGGAAGTCATCCCAAACAGTTCTATTCCTTCTACCGACCTTATCATCATGCCAAGATTTATAGCTCTACCATCCTTAAAGAATCTTGCAATATAATTTAATCGATATACTTTATCTGGAGCCAACACATTCACCGAAACCCCGGATTCAGAAAATATCTTTACATCTTCAATACATACACCTTTAGACACCAATTCCACTGTACTAGTAGATTTTAACTCCGACTCAAAACGTTCACTAGAGTCAACGTTATGAATTTCTATATTTGGCGCATGGTCGGCACTAACTTCTATTGATATTCCCGCATCGTCATTTTCTTCCAGTATACCAGAAGCATCCATATGAAGAATTTCATCCAGAACTGCCCCACGTTTATCCTCAGGCGCGTATATCAAGCGTTGATAGAATGCCACCACCTCCTTCGGACGACCAGACAATAACCGATACCCTCCATCAAGCAGGATGGCTCGATCACACAAATGAATGATACTTCCCGCAGAATGCGAAACAAACAGCAAGGTACATCCGGCTGATTTCAGTTGTGCAAGCTTCCCAAAACATTTCCTCTGAAACGCCTCATCCCCTACAGCTAACGCCTCATCAATCACCAAAATATCCGGCTGCACATTGATCGCCAAAGAAAATGCCAAACGAATATACATACCACTGGAGTAAGTTTTAATTGGCTGATCAATGAAGCCTTCTAATTCGGAGAACCTAATAATTTCAGGAATCGCCTCACGCACTTGAGCCTCATTCATTCCAAGCAGCGACGCACCCAAAATTAAATTTTCACGGCCACTAAATTCAGAATTAAATCCAGCCCCCAGCTCCAAGATAGCCGCAACTCTTCCTTTGACTTCAACACTACCGCTTGTCGGCTCCAAAACACCGCAAATTAATTGCAGAAGCGTGGATTTCCCAGATCCATTCTTCCCAATAATTCCGACAGTCTCTCCTCTACCCACCTTAAAACTGACATCAGTTAATGCATTAAACCCATCGAAATATTTCCCCTTACGATTAAGGGATTGCAACAAACGATGATGAGGACGATGGTAAACTCGATATACCTTGGTTAGATTTTCAACATTAATTACGACATCACTATCATGGCTAGACAACATCCGCAAACCCTCTTCGCGCCTTATTAAATAATAGAAAACCCAACAAAGAGAATACGACTGCCCCAATCAAAACCCCTCCAAAATGCGGCATATCCGGTATACGACCACTGAGCATCGCACCACGTGTGGACTCAATCAAATAAGTCAGAGGATTGATTTCTACAAATCCACGCAATCGCTCAGGCACTTGTGACAATGGGTACAACACAGGAATTAGGAACAACATTCCTGTTGTTAATGGCGCAACGATCAATCCAATATCTCGAATATAAATACCAATCGCCGACAATACCCAAACAAGACCAAGACAAATAAACGTTAACGGCAACAACATCAAAAACGCGTAAAGAAAAGTCAATTCTATTCGGCCAGTTAACAACACAACCCCAACAGAAAGCACAACCAGACCAGCCACCGCATTGAATAATGTGGCCAATGTAGAAACTACGGGCAATATTTCCAAAGGAAATACAACCCTAGTAATATAACTAGTATTAGAAAGCAGCAGAGCAGGAGCCTTCAAAGTACACTCAGCAAAAAATGTATACAGCACTAATCCAGAAAAAATTGCCAGCGCAAAAATCCCCTTTCTCGACTCATTCAACTCCCAACGCGCCTCAAATATCTCAGTAAAAACAAGCGTATAAACCGCCAACATCAATAGTGGAAGCAACAGCGACCATGCAACACCAAATAATGAACCACGATATTTGCTCGATATTTCACGCTGGGTCAATCGGAAAATCATCTCACGATGCGTCACGATAGAATGCAACAGCCCGACAATGTTCTGCAATGGATTTTTTTTCATTTGCGAATATTTTAAGTTAAAAACTTAATTTTTGAAGCCTCAAAAATACAAACCATATGAGATTTAAAAAACAATAAAAAATTCCCGAAAAACATCAAGAGACACACCAACTACGGAAAAGGATCAAGCACCCCGACCATCGCAACACTCCTATTGCCAAGAACCATTACCTGGTCATAAAATATTAGCCAACAGTGAATTTTTAAAGAACTCCACATCCTGGCCTTCATCAAAAACCTCTTAGCTCAATCAATTCTAACTTCAGCCATTAATTCATCACCAAGGCGCCCACGTTGGACATCGCACACTTCCTCAAACTTATGACCGAAAAGCGCGGGTCGGACATGTTCCTGTCGACCGGCGCGCCCATCCACATCAAGGTGGAGGGCAGATTGTACCCGCTTGGAACGACCAATCTGCCATCCGGGCTGGTGGAGCGCATTGCTTATTCATTGATGAACAAGGATCAAGTCGAAGCTTTCGAATGCGAGATGGAGCTGAACATGGCCATTGTCATCGAGGATGCTGGACGCTTCCGGGTCAACGTGTTCCGTCAACGCGGTGAAGTGGGCATGGTGATCCGTGCGATCCGGACCGATATCCCATCGGTTGAGGAGCTCAATCTTCCGCCCGTGCTCAAGGACGTCATCACCTCCCCGCGCGGGCTGGTGCTCGTGGTCGGCTCTACCGGCTCTGGCAAGTCGACCACGCTGGCCTCGATGATCGACCACCGTAACAGCAGCATGAGTGGTCACATTCTCACCATCGAGGACCCGATCGAGTTCCTGCACCGCCATAAACGTTCGTTGGTCAACCAGCGCGAGGTGGGCATCGACACTCAGAGCTTTCACAGCGCGCTCAAGAATGCGATGCGCGAAGCCCCCGACGTGATCCTGATCGGGGAGATCCTCGACGCCGCCACGATGGAAGCCGCGATCACCTTCGCCGAAACCGGCCATCTTTGTCTCGCCACCCTGCACTCCAACAATGCCGATCAGGCGTTGGAGCGCATCCTCAACTTCTTCCCCGAGGCCGCGCACAAGAACGTGCTGATGAACCTCTCGCTCAATCTGCACGCGGTGATCTCGCAGCGACTGGTCAAGGGACTCGATGGCAAGCGCCTACCGGCCACCGAGGTGCTGCTCGGCACGCCACTGATCCGCGACCTGATGCGCCGCGGCGAAATCCACAAGATCAAGCCGGCGATGGAGGAGTCATTGACCGAACAGATGCAGACTTTCGACCAGTCGCTGTTCCAGATGTACAAGGGAGGCCGCATCTCGATGGAATCGGCGCTCAACGCCGCCGACTCCCGCGAAGGACTCGCGCTCAAGTTCCGCCTGTCGGAAGGCAGCGCGAACGAGCACGACCCCTATGCCGACGTGTTCACCGGCAAGCCATCGGGCATCACCCAGGGCTTCCAGGAAACCGACTTCTGATCCCAACCGGCGACGCGGCCATCAGGCCGCGTCAGGCTGGTTCTCCGGGCGTGCCGTCTTGAAGGCCGGCAGCGCAAGGCAGTTGGCCTCGATGTGGGTCAGCAATGGATACGGCGCAAGGTCCACATCGAAACGCCGCGCGTTGTAGAGCTGCGGCACCAGGCAACAATCGGCGATCGTCGGTGCATCGCCATGACAGAACGCGCCGGTCTCGGACGAAGCGGCCAACATGGCTTCCATCGCCGCGAAGCCTTCGTGCATCCAGTGCCGCATCCAGGCATCCCCGGCCGGCTGCTCCATACCCACCTCGTACTTCAAGTACCGCAGCACGCGCAGGTTGTTGAGTGGATGGATGTCGCAGGCGACCAACATCGACAACGCACGCACACGGGCACGGCCACCGGCATCAACCGGCAGCAAGGCGGGCTCGGGATGGATTTCGTCGAGGTATTCCAGGATGGCCAGCGATTGCGTGATGCGACGCCGGCCATGCACCAGTGTCGGCACCAGTTGCTGCGGGTTCATGGTGCGGTAGGCTTCGCCATGCTGCTCGCCGCCGCCGCGCAACAAGTGCACCGGCGCGATGCTGCAAGGGATCTGTTTCAGATTGAGACCGATGCGCACACGGTAAGCGGCGCTCGATCGCCAGTACGAATACAACGTGATCGCATCGGTGCTCATCCCGCACGCCTCAAGGTGCCGCTTGGCGCTCGATCACCTGCTCGATCGCGCCGAAGATGTCACGCCCCTGGCGGTCCTTCATTTCGATACGCACGACATCACCGAACGACATGAACGGCGTTACCGGCTTGCCGGTTTCCAGCGTCTCGATGGTACGGCGCTCGGCGAAGCACGACGCGCCACGCGAGGTGTCCTGGTTGGCGATCGTGCCGGAGCCGACGATGGTGCCCGCCGACAGCGGACGCGTCTTGGCCGCGTGCGCGACGAGCTGGGCGAAGTCGAACTGCATGTCCTCACCCGCTTCCGGCGCACCGAACCACTGGCCATTGATGTGGGTGAGAAGTGGCAGATGCACCTTGTTGCCCACCCAGGCGTCGCCCAGTTCGTCCGGCGTGACGAACACCGGCGACAGCGCCGAGCGCGGCTTGGATTGCAGGAAACCGAAGCCCTTGGCAAGCTCAGGCGGAATCAGGTTGCGCAGCGAAACATCGTTGACCAGGCCGATCAACTGGATGTGCGAGGCGGCCTGTTCCGGTGCTGCCGCCATCGGCACGTCGTCGGTAACGACGACGATCTCGGCCTCCAGATCAATCCCGGCATCCTCGCTCACCACCTTGACCGGGTCGCGCGGGCCGTAGAAACCCGCGCTGACCGCTTGGTACATCAGCGGATCGCTATAGAAACTCTCCGGTACCTCGGCGCCGCGCGCGCGGCGCACGCGCTCGACGTGCGGCAGGTAGGCGCTCCCATCGACGAACTCGTAGGCGCGCGGCAACGGCGCGGCGAGCGCTTTCATGTCGATGTCGAATGCGTCCTCGGCATTACCTTCGTTCAACGCCTGATACAACGTGTTGAGACGGGGCGCGAGGTTGCTCCAATCTTCCAGCGCCTGTTGCAGGGTCGTGGCAATGGCGCCGGCACGCACGCCGCGCCGCAAGTCGCGCGAAACGACGATCAGCGTGCCATCGCGGCCGCCATACTTCAGGGAACCGAGCTTCATCCGATTGTCCAACCAGGGAAAAATGCATTTTCCCACAGTCGGCGTGGGCTATGCCTCGTCCTGGAATCCTCCGGCGCGGTAGGTCAGCACCAGCGTGTCGCGATAGCCGTTCACACCTTCCGCGACCGGCTGGATCGGGGTCGACTCGTGGATCACGCGCGGGTCGTCCATCAGCATCAGGCTCCACGGCTGCTCCAACGTGAAGCGAAGGCCACTCGGGCCATCGGCCTCGAACACTCGCGTCTCGCCGCCCTTGATCGCTTGACGGGCCAGCAGGAACACGGCGACGAAATCGACGCCGTCACGGTGCGCGCCCTCCGGGGTCGGGCGGCCGATGCCATCGCTGGTGTCGATGCGGAACTGATGCGCCTCCACCGACCAGCGATGTGTGCCACGCACCTCGTCGCAAACCGCGGCGACGGCGGTGATGACACGATGCCAGGCTGGCCGCGCGCGGGTCTCCTCGCTGACCGGCGCGAACCAACGCAACATGCCGCCATGCAGCGCGTTGTAATCCAGCGACTGCCAGTGCGCACGATGCGGTACGTCCTCCAGCACGCCGCGTTCGCAGCGATAACTGGCATGGCGGCGATAACGGTAGCGACCACCGTCGCGGAGATATTCGTCCGGTGGCAGGTCGTCCCAGGCGGGCAGCAAAGCCTCCAATTCGCCCATCGCGCAGCCGGTGAACCGCACCACGTCATCCGGGGCCAGCAGCGCATAGCCGCGCGCGCGTATATCGGGAATCAGGAAATCGAGCGTGGAAAACGGCGGCTGGAACATCGGCGCAACTCTCCAATAGGCATTTTCGATGCGTATAACGACGAAAGCCCGCCATTGGCGGGCTTTCTCGGCCGGATCGCATACTGGTCGCGACCGGTCTCGGGTTTGGCAGCCCCGGATGGATTCGAACCACCGAATGCCTGAGTCAGAGTCAGGTGCCTTACCGCTTGGCGACGGGGCTATGAAGCGATTATATCGTGTCGTTTCCGTTGGCGGAACACGCTTCGTGAAGATCCTCGAAACGCATCCCGCCTGGTGAAGCATCCATCCAATCGTCTTCTGGCCGGGAGTGGCGACTCCACCCATACCGAAGTACGGGCAAGCCGCCATGAAAATGCCAGAAGGCCGCGCGGATCAGCGCTTCGAGAACTGCGTGGCGCGACGCGCCTTGTGAAGACCAACCTTCTTGCGTTCGACCTCGCGCGCATCACGCGTCATGAAGCCCGCCTTGCGCAGTTCGGCCTTGAGCGACTCGTCGTATTCGACCAGCGCACGGGCGATGCCGAGACGGATGGCGCCGGCCTGGCCGGTGGTGCCGCCGCCGGTGGTGGTGGCCACCACGTCGAACTTGTCCAGCGACTGGGTCAGCTCCAGCGGCTGGCGCACGATCATGCGCGCGGTCTCGCGGCCGAAGAATTCGTCCAGCGGACGGTCGTTGACGGTGATGTTGCCCGAGCCCTTGCGCAGAAACACGCGGGCGGTGGAGGACTTGCGACGGCCGGTGCCGTAATTCTGTTGGAGTGCCATGATCGTCTAAACCTTAAATATCCAGGACCTGCGGCTGCTGGGCGGCGTGCGGATGCTCGGGGCCGGCGTAGACCTTGAGCTTCTTGTACATGGCGCGACCGAGCGGGTTCTTCGGCAGCATGCCCTTGACGGCGATTTCGATCACTCGCTCCGGATGGCGCTCCAGCGCCTCGGCCAGGGATTCGGTCTTGAGATTGCCGATGTAGCCGGTGAAGCGGTGGTATTTCTTGTCCGAGAGCTTCTTGCCGGTGACGGTGATCTTCTCGGCATTGATGACGATCATGTAATCGCCAGCATCGACGTGCGGGGTATAGACCGGCTTGTGCTTGCCGCGCAGGCGGTGGGCCAGTTCGGCGGCGAGACGCCCGAGGGTCTTGCCCTCGGCATCGACCACGTACCAGTCGCGCTGGACGGTCTCGTTCTTGGCGGTAAAGGTCTTCATTGATGGAGTGACTCGTTGGATGCCTGGTCGGGCTGATTGCGCGCCGGCTGACCGGCACGGAACTTCGCCACGCGTTGTGGAGGGGTGGAGCAAAAGAGGCGGAATGATAGCCGCCAGCCATACTCGGCGCAACCCTTGCCATGCCGTATCCGCCGGGAGGCCAGCCTGGCGCACAATACCGCGATGGATAACGCACGCCGCCTCACCCGCCTCGACCGCTGGCTGGCCAGCGGCCAGAACGCGCTGGAAACCGTATTCGGCCACCCGCCGGCCGAACGCCCATCCCCCGCCAGCGGACTGCCCGAACCGGCACTGGACGAAGCGGCCCGCCACCATGCCGCCGGGCTTATGCGCATCAACCACGCCGGCGAGGTCTGCGCGCAGGCGCTCTACGTCGGCCAGGCCACCGTCGCCCGCGACACCCTCACCCGCGCGCACCTGCTGCAAGCCGCGCAAGAGGAAACCGACCACCTCGCCTGGTGCGACCAACGCCTGGCCGAACTGGGCAGTCGCCCCAGCCTGCTCAACCCATTCTGGTATGGCGGCAGCTTCGCCATCGGCGTGCTGGCCGGCCTGCGCGGCGACGGCTGGAATCTCGGCTTCGTGGTGGAGACCGAACGCCAGGTCGAAGCCCACATCGACGAGCACCTGCGATCGCTACCGGCGGAAGACGACAGAAGCCGCGCCATTCTGGGCCGGATGAAGCTCGACGAAGCGCGCCACGCCAATCAGGCCGAAGCCGCCGGCGCCCGCATGCCGCCATTCCCGATCCCGCGCCTGATGACGGCGGCATCACAAGTGATGAAGGCCGTCGCCTACCGAGTGTGAACGCCACTTTGACGCCGCCACAGCGCGCGTGATAAAAGCGAAAATGGGGCGTACGACCGACACCCCCCGGGTCATGCTCGCCACATGCATCGCCAGGAGAACGAAATCATGCGCACTCATCATCTTTCGATGTGGCTCGCGACCATCGCCTTCATCCTCACCGGCATCACCGCCAAGCCGCTGCGCGCGACTGAAACCGACTTCCGAACCCCTCCCAGCACCTATGCGCTGGAAGTGCATATTTCACGCGACGGCAAGACACTCGCTTCACCGAGGATCACTGTGCTGAACGGCATCGCCGCACAGATGCGGCTCGTCGACCCCGCCTACCGCGAAGGCGGCCTCAGAGTGGAAATACTGACGACGCCCGCGGCCAGGACGGCCAGCGGCGCATCCAGTATCGATATCCAGGCAATCGTAATGGAACAGATTGCCGGCGCCTGGGTGGTCGCGGGCGAACCCAGCGTCAGAGCCGAGGAGAACCAACCGGCCACCCTCGCCATCGATGGCAACGCCGGCCGCTTGGAGATACAGGTGCGGGCCAGCCCCGGGCACGATCCGCGCGGCATCGAGGCAATGACCAGAATCTGCCCGCCGCTGAACCGGGAAATGGAAACCCGGGCGGCCACGACGCTGAAAAGCGATCAACACTGCCCACAACTGCCCTGCCCAGGCAACGGCAAGGACAACTGCTGCACAGCGCCCCGCACCGATGGCAGCGGACGCTCGATGACCTGTTGCGGGGCGATCACGTGCTGCGAAGGGGTTTGCGGCGCCTGTTGCTCGCCAATGGACAACGCGCTTTGACCCTCGGCTCACCATGCTGGCAATCGCACGCCTGGCGCCGACGGCCCGCGATCAATCGGCCAGATTGCGTCCTTGGTAGAGTTCCTCGATCTCGCGCCTGAGCCGCGCCTCGATCTTCATCCGCTCCTTGAACGACAGGTTGCGGGCTTTTTCCTCGAACAGGTAGTTGTCGAGGTCGAAGTCCTTGAGGTGCATCTTGGTGTGGAACAGGTTTTCCTGGTACACGTTGACATCGAGCATCTCGTAGCGCGCCTTGATGTTCTTGTGCAGGTAGTCCTGGATCGAGTTGATCTTGTGGTCGATGTAGTGCTTGCGCCCCTTGATGTCGCGGGTGAAGCCGCGCACGCGGTAGTCCATCACCACGATGTCCGATTCCAGCGATTCGATCAGGTAGTTCAACGCCTTCAGCGGTGAGATCACGCCGCAGGTGGACACGTCGATATCGGCGCGGAAGGTCGCGATGCCGTTGTCCGGATGGGTTTCCGGGTAGGTGTGGACGGTGATGTGCGACTTGTCGAGGTGGGCGACCACCGCATCCGAAATCACGCCCTTGGCGTCGGCCTTGTCGATCACCGGCTGCTCGGAGATCAGGATCGTCACCGAAGCGCCCTGCGGATCGTAGTCCTGACGGGCAATGTTGAGGATGTTGGCGCCGATGATCTCGGCCACGTCGGTCAATATCTGAGTCAGGCGATCGGCGTCATACTGCTCGTCGATGTACTCGATGTAGCGCCTGCGCTCGTCCTCGGACGCCGCGTAGCAGACATCGTAGATGTTGAACGAGAGCGACTTGGTGAGATTGTTGAAACCCTGCAACTTCAAACGCGGCAGCGGCTTGACCACGGGCGAAACTCCAATCGGACACGAAACCGCCATTATGCGGCATGGATATCACCGTCACATGGCAGCACGAGGTTTGCCCCTGCCCGCGGTTACGCATAAGCTGTACAAGCTTCACAAGACTGAACCGTAATGAACCTCCCTGCCTCCCTGAATCTCGCCCTGCGTCGACACACGGGGCCGCTCTCCCTGGACAGCGGCACCATCGAGCGCCTCTTGCAATACGCGCAACGTCGTCGCTACCCCTCCCGCACCGACATTTTCCGCCCCGGCGACCCAGGCGGCACCCTGTACTACCTGCTGGACGGTTCGGTCAGCATCCTGGTGGAGGAAGACGAGAACCGCGAACTGATCCTCGGCTATTTCGGTTCGGGCGAGTTCGTCGGCGAGATGGGGTTGTTCACCGAGTCCTCGCAGCGCGAAGTGGTGTTGCGCACCCGTACCGCCTGCGAACTGGCCGAAATCGGCTGCCAGCAATTCCTTCAACTGCTCAGCGGCCCGCTGGCGGCGGACGCGCCCAAGCTGCTGTACGGCATCGGCAGCCAGTTGACCCGACGCCTACGCGATACCAGCCGCAAAGCCAGCCGGTTGGCCTTCCTCGACGTCAGCGACCGCATCAGCCGCACCTTGCTCGACCTGGCCCAGGAGCCTGACGCGATGAGCCACCCCGAGGGTTCCCAGATACGCGTGTCCCGCCAGGAGCTGGCCCGGCTGGTCGGTTGTTCGCGCGAGATGGCCGGACGGGTATTGAAGAAGTTGCAGGCCGACGGCCGTCTGCATGCCCGCGGCAAAACCATTATCCTCTACGGCACCCGCTGAGAAGCCGATGCGCGAGGATATCGATCTCGTCGATCTGCGCAACGCCTCACTGATGGACGCGGACGACGTGGCCGAGCTGCTGTCGATGCTGGGCTATCCCTGCGATGGGGCCGATGCCGGCGAGCGCATCCACACGATCATCGCCAATGAGCGCCAGGCGCTGGTGCTGGCGCGGCACGAGGGCATGGTCTGCGGCCTGATCGCGCTCGATTTCATGTATTACCTGCCGCTGGACACCACCACCTGCAGGATCACCGCCATGGTGGTAACGCCGGAAGCCCAGGGACGCGGCTTCGGCAAGGCCCTGCTGCGCGAAGCCGAGCGCCGGGCGCGGGCCGGGGGTGCGGCGCGGCTGGAAATCACCAGCGGCTCGCAACGCACCGATGCGCACGCGTTCTACCGTGCCTGCGGCTACAGCGACGGCACTCTGCGCTTCGTCAAGCACCTCGGCTCCTGAACGCCGCCGGCCCCGCTCAAGACGCGGCCGGCGTACCGGCGCGATCCGGGCAACCCCAGTTGAGAATCGGCGTCCCCGGCGGCAATTGCCGTTCGAATTTCGCCACCGATCTCGCCTTCGGGTTGACCACCACCGGCGCACGCGCAGCCCGCAGCAACGGCAGATCGGCACGGCTGTCGCTGTAGGCGCGCGCAATCGGCTGGACGTAACCGGCCTCGCAGATCATCCGCACCTTCATCTCGTAATGGCAGTGGCGAAGCGCGCCGAGCGCGCCGAATTTCGGCCCGACCCGGGTGCCGATCACCGGCACGTCCTCGTGAGCGACGAAGGCGAGGATCGCCCGCGCCAGCTCCGGCGGCGCGCCGGTGGCGACGATCACCGTATCGCCGGCCTCGCGGTGGCGATGCAGCACCCCCAGCGCCACCGGCAGCAGGCGCGCCCGGATCGCCTCGCGGTTGGCGAGCACGTAGCGGTCGATGAGTTCGTCGAGGTCGCGGCGCCGATGCAGGCCGACCGTGCCGACCCAGACGAAGGCGCTGATCCCCCGGCGGCGGGTGGGCAGAAAGGCGATCATCGGCGCGGCGACCGGCATGACCAGCAACGCCAGGCATCGCCGCCACCAAGCGCGGCCGATCAGCCAGCGCAGACAATGGGTGAAGGAGTCGCCGTCGTAAAGCGTGTGGTCGAAATCGAACACGACCAGATCGCCATCGGCGCGCGGCTTGCCGTAACGCGAGGCCGGGACGGGCGCACTCATGCGCCGGAAAACAGCGTGGCGAGCGCCTGCCCCGGGTCGTCGGCGCGCATGAAGGCTTCGCCGACCAGGAAGGCATCCACCCCCGCCTCGCGCATCCTCAGTACGTCCTCGCGGGTATGGATGCCGCTTTCCGTCACCAAGAGGCGGTCGCCGCCGATGCGTTCGATCAGCCCGAGCGTGGTGTCGAGCGTGACCGAAAAATCGCGCAGGTCCCGGTTGTTGATGCCGATAAGCGGCGCATGCCCATTGAGCGCCGGTACTTGCAGGGCGCGATCGAGTTCTTCGCCATCGTGGGATTCGATCAACACGTCCATCCCCAGCGCCAGCGCGCGCTGGGCGAGATGATGCATCGATACGTCGTCGAGCGCGGCCACGATCAGCAGCACGCAATCGGCGCCGAGCACGCGCGCCTCGGTGACTTGGTAGGGATCGATGACGAAATCCTTACGCAGCACCGGCAGGCCGCAAGCCGCGCGCGCCTGTCGCAGGTAGCGGTCCTCGCCTTGGAAGAAGTCGACATCGGTCAGCACCGAGAGGCAGGCCGCGCCGCCTCGCTCGTAGCTGGCGGCGATCGCGACCGGATCGAAATCGGCGCGAATCAGCCCCTTCGATGGGCTGGCCTTCTTCACTTCGGCGATCACCGCCGGCTGGCCCGCGGCGATCCTCGCGTGCAACGCCGCCGCGAAGCCACGCGGCGCCGGGGCCGCGGCAAGCCGTTGCTCCAGCGCGGCCAGAGGCAGCGCCGCACTACGCTCGACAATTTCCTCGCGCTTGCGTTCGAGAATCCGGTTCAACACGTCACTCATTTGCCAACCTCTGCGTCACCCGCACGAATTGCTCCAGTTTTTCACGCGCCCCGCCCGTGGCGATCGCCTCACGCGCCAACACGATGCCTTCGCCGATGCCGGCGACGAGGCCACTCGCGTATAACGCGGCGCCGGCATTCATCGCCACGATCTCCAACGGCAGACCGGGCACGTTACCGAGTGCGCCCAGCAGCATTTCCCTGGATTCCGCCGCATCGTTCACCTGCAAATTGCGGGTATGAGCCATGGCGATGCCGAAATCCTCGGGATGCACTTCGTATTCGCGCACCTCGCCATCGCGCAATTCTCCCACCAGGGTGGCGGCGCCGAGCGAAAGCTCGTCCATGCCGTCGCGCCCCCAGACCACCAGCGCGCGCCTGGCGCCCAGCGCCTGCAAGACGCGCACCTGGATGCCGACCAGATCGGGATGGAACACGCCCATCAGGATGTTCTCGGCGCCGGCCGGGTTGGTCAACGGCCCGAGGATGTTGAACAGCGTGCGCACGCCCATCTCGCGCCTGACCGGCGCCACCTGTTTCATTGCCGGGTGGTGAACCGGCGCGTACATGAAGCCGATGCCGGTCTCGTCGATACAGCGCGCGACCTGCGCCGGCGTCAGTTCGATCTTCGCGCCCAGCGCTTCCAGCACGTCGGCGCTGCCCGAGGAGGAGGACACGCTACGCCCCCCGTGCTTGGCCACCCGCGCGCCGGCGGCGGCGGCCACGAACATCGAGGCGGTGGAGATGTTGAAAGTGTGGGCGCCATCGCCGCCGGTGCCGACGATATCGACCAGATGCGCGCGCTCGGCCACCTCGACCTTGCGCGAGAACTCGCGCATCACCGTGGCCGCGCCGGCGATCTCGTCCACCGTTTCCTTCTTGACGCGAAGGCCGGTGAGGATGGCCGAGGTCATCGCCGGCGAGACCTCGCCGCGCATGACCTGACGCATGAGGTCGACCATTTCGTCGAAAAATATCTCGCGGTGCTCGATGGTCCGCTGCAAGGCTTGCTGGGGCGTGATGGGCACGTCAGTACTCCAGGAAATTGCGCAGCAGCGCATGACCATGCCGGGTCAGAATGGATTCGGGATGGAACTGCACGCCCTGGACCGGAAACTCGCGGTGGCGCAGGCCCATGATCTCCTCGAACGCGCCATCGTCGCTTTCCGTCCAGGCGGTGATTTCCAGGCAATCCGGCAGGCTGGCCCGCTCCACCACCAGCGAGTGGTAGCGCGTCGCCTCGAAACCGTCCGGCAGGCCGGCGAACACGCCCTGGCCCCCATGGCGGATCGCCGAGGTCTTGCCGTGCATGATGCGGCCGGCCCGCACCACTTTGCCGCCATGCACCTGGCCAATCGACTGATGGCCGAGACAGACGCCGAGGATCGGAATGCGCGGGCCGAGACGCTCGATCACCCGCATCGACACGCCCGCGTCGTCCGGCGTCCTGGGGCCTGGCGAGATGACGATGCGCGCCGGCGCCAGCCGCTCGATTTCATCGACCGTCAGCGCATCGTTGCGCTCGACCCGCACCTCCGCGCCCAGCTCCTGCAAGTACTGCACGAGGTTGTAGGTGAAACTGTCGTAGTTGTCGATCATCAGAATCATCGTTTCGCCCTCACAGCCCCTTCGCCGCCTCGGCCACCGCGCGGAACAGCGCGCGGCCCTTGTTCATGGTCTCGTCCCATTCCTTTTCGGGATCGGAGTCGAAGACGATGCCGGCGCCGGCTTGCACGTGCAGGCGGCCGTCCTTGATGACCGCGGTGCGGATGGCGATGGCGGTGTCGGCATCGCCCGGCCGGCCGTCGCCGCTCCAGCCGAGATAGCCGATGCTGCCGGCATAGACGTTGCGCTTGATCGGCTCCAGTTCCCGGATGATTTCCAGCGCGCGGATCTTCGGCGCGCCGCTGACCGTGCCCGCCGGGAAGGCCGCGCGCAGCACGTCCATGCAGCCAAGGCCGTCGCGCAGCCGGCCGGTCACTTCGCTGACGATGTGCATGACGTGGCTGTAGCGCTCGATGGTGAAGCTTTCCCCCACCTTCACGCTGCCCGGTTGGGCGACCCGGCCGACGTCGTTGCGACCGAGATCGATCAGCATCAGGTGCTCGGCGCGCTCCTTGGGGTCGGCCAGCAGTTCGGTTTCCAGCGCCGCGTCGGCTTCGGGCGTCTCGCCGCGCGGGCGGGTGCCGGCGATCGGGCGCACGGTGACTTCGCCATTCTGCAAGCGCACCAATATCTCCGGCGAGGAGCCGACCACCTGCATCGCACCGGTATCGAGGAAATACATGTAGGGGGAGGGGTTCATCGCCCGCAACGCGCGATAGACGTCGACCGGGCGGGCATGGAACGGCACCGACAGGCGCTGGCTCAGCACCACTTGGAACACGTCGCCGGCGCGGATGTAGTCCTTGGCTTTTTCCACCGCGGCGACGAAGCCCTCGCGGGTGAAGCCGCTGACGAAATCGGCCTCGTCCAGCGCCTTGCCGTGCAGCGTTTCCGGATAACCGCTGCCGGCCTGGCGCAAGCGGTGCACCAGCGCGTCCAGCCGGCGCTCGGCGCGCGCATGGGCATGCGGCTGGCGCGGATCGGCGTGGACGAGGAGATACAGCCGGCCCTTGAGGTTGTCGAACACCGCGACCTCGTCGCTGTGCATCAGCAAGATATCGGGCGTGCCGAGTTCGTCCGGGCGCTCGTCGCGGGCGAAGCGCGGCTCGACGTAGCCGATCGACTCGAAGCCGAACCAACCGACCAGACCGCCGGAGAAACCCGGCAGGCCCGGCGCCTTCGGCACGCGTTCGGCGGCGCGGATGCGCTCGACCTCGGCCAGCGGGTCGGCGACGTGGCGGCGCTCGATCTCCACACCGTCCTCGCTCGTGCGCAATTCGTGGCCGAAGAAGGCGTGGACGCGCCGCGCCGGCAGGCCGATGATCGACCAGCGGCCGAAGCGCTCGCCGCCCTCGACCGATTCGAAGAGATAACCATATGGACCGTCGGCCAGCTTCAGATAGACCGAAAGCGGCGTGTCCAGATCGGACAGCACTTCGCGGACGACGGGAACGAGAGTGAAACCTTCAGCGGCGAGGCGCTGGAATTCGGAAGCGGACATGCGACGAATCTTCTCTGGGCAACGGGCGGGCGGGACGAACGGTGGCTGCGGGCCACCATCGCCAGTTGCCGTTGCCGGGGATTCGCACGGGTGCGGGATTCATGCGCGCTACTGTAGCCGATCGGCGCAGCGGCGCGTCAAGCCGGCGACAACAGCGGGCTGTCCGGCGGCAGGTGCAGGCGCAACGCTTTCGGCACGCATTCGATGCGGAAGGCGCGCGCCTCGAACGGCTCGCCATCGAGATTGAGCACGAACGGCGCATCGGCCTCCAGCGCCAACCAGGGCGAGCGCGCGCAGACGGCGACTTCGGCCAACGCGGCATTGCTGCCCGAGGCGAGCGCGGTGCCGAGCACCGAGAGCATTTCGCCGAACCCCTGCCCGCCCTCGGGCGGTGGCGGCACGAGGGTGAGATCGATCCGGGCGTCGTCGATCAGGGCCTCCGGGCACAACGCGTTGCCGCCACCCGCCTGACGACCGTTGCCGATGCCCATGGCGATGTAGTCGCCCCGCCATTCGAAGTCCGCGCCGCGCACCCGCGCGTTGGCGCTCTCGGCATCGCCCAGCTTGCCCAGCCCGGTGACGAGATAAGCCAGGCCGCCGAGCCGACGCTTCAACACCGGGTCGGTATCCACCGTGACCTGGGTGCCGAAGCCGGCGGTGGCGAGATTGACGCACCAGCGGGTTTCGCCGGCGGCTTCGATCTTCAGCACATCCACGGCACGCGGCCGGCACGCGCGCGCGAAGGCCAGCGCCGCGCCGGGTTCGAGCGGGATGCCGGCGCTGGTGGCGAAATCGTTGGCGGTGCCGAGCGGCAGCACGGCCAGGCTGGGCAGTTCGCGCCCCTGGCCGGCATATTCCATCAGCGCATTGACCACTTCGTTGAGGCTGCCGTCGCCGCCGCCGGCGATCACCATCCGCGCGTCCATCGCCATCGCCTCGGCGACGTGGCGGGCGGCGTCGCCGCCTTCCCAGGTCACGCGCACTTGTAGCGGCAGGCCGCCATCGCGGAGTCTTTCGACCGCCTCGCGCACGTCTTTGCGTCCGGCGGATTTACCGTTGAGGGTGAGCAGGCAGGGCATGTCGGCGGAAGTTTTCATGTGCCGAATGTACGCCGCGCGGGCATTGATGGCATGTCATCGGTGTGCCATGGCGTCGTCACCCGGGCGTCATCGGCGATCCATAACATGGGAAGTCATAGCCAAGGACGAAACGCGGAGGATGGAGCCTCCAAACATTTCGAAAGCCGGTGCCGCGAGGCACCGGCTTTTTCCATGCCGGCGGGCGCTCAGGCCAGCGGATGGTCCGCGACCACGATGCCGTCGGCATCCGCCGCCAGCCAGTCGCCGGGACGGAGGGTTGCGCCGCCGATCTGCACCGGCACGTCGCGCAACCCCTGGTCGCGGCGCTCGGTCTTGCGCGGCACGGTGCCCAGCGCCTTGACGCCGAGATCGAGCGTGGCGATCACCGCGGCATCGCGGATGGCCCCGGCGATGACCAGCCCGGCCCAGCCGTTCTCCACCGCCTTGGCGGCCAACAGGTCGCCCAGCATCGAGCGCCGCAGCGAGCCGCCGGCATCGACCACCAGCACCCGGCCCGCGCCGGGTTCGTGCACGGCTTCGCGCACGCGGCTATTGTCCTCGAACGCGCGCACGGTGCTGAGCGTGCCGTGGAACGCCACCCGTCCGCCGTAGTCGCGCCACGGCAGCAGCGGGATACGCAGCGCATCGCCATGCGCGTCACTGAGGTCGCAGGTGCGCCAGGCCGCCGCGCTCATGCCACGAGCGCGGCGGCGACCGCGCGCTTCATCGATTCGACCACGGCGCGGTAATCCGGCCGGCCGAAAATCGCCGAGCCGGCGACGAAGGTATCCGCCCCGGCCTCGGCGATTTCGCCAATGTTCCCCGGCTTCACGCCGCCGTCGATTTCCAGCCGGATGGCGCGGCCCGAGGCATCGATGCGCTCGCGCACCGCGCGCAGCTTGGCCAACGTGGATGGGATGAACGCCTGCCCGCCGAAGCCGGGGTTGACCGACATCAGCAGTACGTAATCGAGGTCTTCCAGCACCCAGTCCAGCACGTCGACCGGCGTGGCCGGATTCAGCACCAGCCCGGCCTGGCATCCCTTCGACTTGATCAACTGCACGCTGCGATGCACATGCCGGCTGGCCTCGGGGTGGAAGCTGACGTGGCTGGCGCCGGCATCGGCGAACATCGGGATCAGCGCATCGACCGGCTCCACCATCAGGTGTACGTCGATCGGCGCGCTCACGCCATGTTTGCGCAGCGCCTCGCACACCAGCGGGCCGATGGTGAGGTTGGGCACGTAGTGGTTGTCCATCACGTCGAAATGCACCCAGTCGGCGCCGGCGCCCAGCACCTTATCCACTTCCTCGCCCAGCCGGGCGAAGTCGGCGGAGAGGATGGACGGAGCGATCACGGTCGATTGGCGGCTCATCGGTGTTTTTTCCGGAGTTGCTGGATACGGTCGTAGGCGGCGTTGATCCGGCGCGCCTGTTTCTCGGCCTCGGCGCGCAGTTCGGGCGCGGCGGCGACGTACTTGTCGGGGTGGTATTGCGAGATCAGGCGGCGGTAGGCGAGGTCGATCTCGGCGTCGGCGGCCTCGGGGGTCAGGCCGAACACGCGGTAGGGCGCCTTCCGCGCGCCGATGCCGAACCAGTCGGCATCGAAGGCATGCCCGGCCAAGGCGCCCAGCAGCAGGCCCAACAGCGGGTTGCCGCGCAACAACAGAGCACCGAGACAGGCGCCGAGGAGTTTTCCGTACCAGCGGGTCATCGGCGAAGTTTAACCGGACGAAAGGCTTAAACTGCCGGCCTGTTTAGGGAGAACCGCCTTGGCCACCACGCTCATTCACTCCGATCTACCCGGTCTCGACCTGATCCATCGCGGCAAGGTGCGCGATGTCTTCGACTTGGGCGACGGACGCCTGCTGATGGTCGCCACCGACCGCCTCTCGGCCTTCGACGTGGTGTTGCCCGACCCGATCCCCGGCAAGGGCGAGATACTGACCCGAATCAGTAATTTCTGGTTCGGCAAGACCGGCCACATCATCGCCAACCACCTGACCGGCGACCCGGTGGCCTCGGTGCTGCCGGCCGGCGTCGATCCGGCGCCATACGCGGCGCGCGCGGTGGTGACGAAGAAACTGAAGCCCGTGCCGGTGGAGTGCATCGCGCGCGGCTACCTCATCGGCAGTGGCTGGAAGGATTACCTCGCCGGCGGCGCGGTCGGCGGCATCGCGCTGCCCGCGGGCCTGCGCCAGGCGCAGAAGCTCGACGCGCCGATCTTCACCCCCTCGACCAAGGCGGCGGTGGGCGAGCACGACGAAAACATCGACTTCGCCACCGCCATCGACAAGGTGGGCCGGGAAATGGCCGAGGCGGTGCGCGAGGCCACGCTGAAGCTGTACGCCTTCGCCCGCGATCACGCGGCATCACGCGGCATCATCCTGGCCGATACCAAGTTCGAATTCGGCACCGACGAGGACGGCAAGCTCCACGTGATGGACGAAATGCTGACGCCCGACTCCAGCCGCTACTGGCCGGCCGACGAATACGTTATCGGCGCCAGCCCGCCGAGCTACGACAAGCAGATCGTGCGCGACCATCTGGAAACGCTGGGTTGGGACAAGACCCCGCCCGGCCCGCGCCTGCCGGCGGAAGTGATCGAACGCACCCGCGCGCGCTATGCCGAGGCACTGCACCGCCTGGCGGGAATCGGGGCGGACTGAAGAAATGCCGGCCCCCCGCGACACCGCCGAACGCCCCATCGAGCGCTGGTTCGCCAGCTACTCCGATGACCACCAGAACCCGCTGAACCAGTGGCTGCACGTGGTCTGCGTGCCGCTCATCCTGTGGTCGGTGGTGGCGCTGCTGTGGGCGATCCCGGTGCCCGGCACGCTGTTCGGCCCGGGCGCCTTCGCCGCGCTGGCGATGTTCCTGGCCTGGATGTTCTATTACCGCCACTCGCGCCCGCTCGGCTTCGGCATGCTGGCGGTGTTCGTCGTCTTCGCCTGGGGCACGCGCTGGCTGCACGGGCAACTGGGCGGCGCCGGGCTGGCCTGGCTGGCGCTGGGCGTGTTCGTGACCGCCTGGATCGGCCAGTTCGTCGGCCATTACCGCGAAGGCCGCCGCCCGAGTTTCCTCACCGACCTCACCTATCTGCTGATCGGCCCGGCCTGGGTACTGAACAAGCTCTACCGCAAGTTCGGCTGGAAATACTGAAATGGCCGCCGCATCCCTGGGCCTCGGCGGGCGCGATTTCGCCCTGCTGATACTGGTCTGCCTCATCTGGGCGCTGAATTTTCTGATGTCGGCGATCGGCCTGCGCGAGATTCCGCCCATCACCTTCACCCTGCTGCGCTTCGTGGTGCTGCTCGCCGCGCTGGCGGTGTTTCTGCGCCTGCCGCCGCCCGGCCAGCGGGTGCGGCTGTTCTCGGTATCGCTGCTGATCGGCGTGGTGCATTTCGGCCTGAGCTTCCTGGCGCTTTACCTGGCCGGGGAAATTTCCTCGGCGGCGATCGTGATGCAGAGTTACATCCCGATGACCACCCTGCTGGCGTGGTGGTGGCTGGGTGAAAAATTCGGCTGGCGCACCGCGCTGGCCATCGGCATCAGCTTCACCGGCGTGCTGGTGCTGGGCCTCGACCCGAAGGTGCTGGCCAAGCCCGCCGCGCTGCTGACCATGCTGGCCTCGGCGCTGGCGCTCGCCCTCGGCACGGTCATGATGAAGGGCCTGCGCGGCATCGACATGTTCAACCAGCAGGGCTGGATGGCGGCGACCAGCGTGCCGCCACTGCTGGCGCTCAGCCTGTGGCGGGAACCTGGCGCGCTGTTTTCATCCGGCGGGGCCAGCCCGATGGCGTGGCTCGGCGTGGCCTATGCGGCGCTGGCCTCCTCGCTGCTTGGCCACGGCATCTATTTCCGGCTGGTGCAGCGACACCCGGTGGCGCTGATGATGCCCTGGCTGCTGCTGGTGCCGGTGATCGCGGTCGCACTCGGTATCGCCTTCTGGGGCGACCGCCCCGGCCCGCGCGTGTTCGCCGGGGGCGCGATGGTGCTGGGCGGCGTGCTGACCATCGCCCTGCGCAAGCGCGCCAGGGTCAACGGACTGGCGGAGATCTGATCGCGATACCCGTGCGGGCAAACGGCCCCGCCAATCACCCGGCCCCCGGCCAGACGCACACGGCGGGGAGCCTCGGCCACTGACGCGCGCGCCGCGAGGCTTTCGTCGATTCGCCCAAGTACGGACCTCGAAGGGAACATCGACGACTGCCGCGCGCGCCGGAAAGCCGCCACGGCGAAGCATGCCGGCATGCCTCGCCGCGCATGGCCGCCCCGCAAGGCGCTACCCGGTGGCGAACACGTTGCATCGGGCTTGAACGCGCGAGGCGCATAGCCGAAATCGCGCCGCGCCGGCCCGGCATCGAACACCAGGTCCTCACGCATCCGCGCCAGCATTGCATCATTGAAGCCGTCCAGCCGGCCGCTGGCGCGCGCGGCCAGCAACGCCAACCTGAACAGCGGCATCGGCAACAGATGCAATCGCGGCGACGGATCGAACACGCCCAGGACGCGCCGCACCATCTCGACGTAGTCGAACGTCTCGCCACCGGGCAACGCATAGGCGCGGCCGACGCTTACGGCATTGCCGATGCAGGCGAAGGCGGCATCGGCCATATCCCCGGCATGCACCGGCTGACGCCCCCCACGCGCATCCAGCGGCAAGACGAAGCGGCCATGCCGGCGCGCCAGCGCCACGATCCGGCTCAGGCTGCGATCGACGCCGTCGCCGTAGATCAGCGTCGGTCGCAACAGCGTGAGCGCAGCGCCGCGTGTGGCGCAGACCGCCCGCAACGAGATTTCCGCCTCATGCAGGCGGCGGGCGATGTCGCGCTCGCCCGCGTCCGCCGATTCGCGCTTGACCTCGACACTGGTCGAACCGAACGCGATCACCCTGCGCGCGCCGGCATCGTGCCCGGCATGCCAATGGGCGAAGGCATCGAGCGGACCGCAACTGACGATCAACCCCGGCCGCGCGGACAAGGCCGGCATCGCGGCAAACTCCCCTTCGAGCCAGTGCGCCGCCCGCGGGTTGCCGCCCTGCCGCGCCGCGCGCCGCGAGACAGCCAGCACGGGCCAGCCGTCACCGAGTAGACGCGACAGCAGCGGACGACCGATCTGCCCGCTGGCGCCGAACACCAGCGCGGTCTTCATCGACGATGCCTGCGCGAGGCGCGATCCTGGGCCATCGCTCAAGGATACGCGAGGCACAAGCGCTGCCGTCGGCGCGACGGGGCGGCTAAACTTCGAGCGTTCGCCGCCGTAAGGACCGACTCCCCCATGCCCGCCTCCGCCCAACCGGACACGCCCCAGGCCATCCTGCTCGCCACCGACCTCAGCGCGCGCACCGACCGCGCCTACGACCGCGCCCTGCAACTCGCCGGACACTGGCGGGCGAAACTGGTGATCCTGGTGGTGCTCCCGCAGGAATCGAGCTTCAGCAAGCCCAACCATTTCCAGCAGGACGGCGAGGACGAGGACGCGCCAACCCAGGCCGAGTTGATCGAAGAGCGCGTGCGCGCGCAATTGCCGGAAGGCGCGGCCAAGGTCGAAGTGCGTGTCGAGGAATCCGCGCACATCGGCGAGACCGTGTTGCGAGTGGCGCGGGAAACCGGCTGCGGCCTGATCGTCACCGGCATCGCCCGCAGCGACGCCCTGCAACGCGTCGCGCTCGGCTCGACGGTGGTGTGGCTGTCGCGCCATTCCACGATACCGGTGCTGGTGGTGCAGCAGAGGCCGCAGGGCGCCTATGCGCGGATCGGCGTCGCCTGCGACCTCTCACCGGCCGCGGCCCATGCGTTGCAACTGGCGGCGCAATGGTTCAACGACGCGCAGACGCGGCTGCTCCTGCATGGCTTCGATCTGCCGCTGCGCGAACTCTCCGGCGAGTCCGTCGCCCGCGAGGCGGCGGTGACGCGCGCCGAGGCCGAAACCGTCCGCGCCCTCACCGGCTGGCGCGACGAACAACTGCCGAAGGCGGCGGCGGCCCAGTGGCAGCCGCGACCGGCGTTGTGCAACCCGGTGCGCCTGCTGCGCCAGGCCAGCCTCGACGAACGGCTCGATCTCGCCGTGATCGCCAGCCACGGCCGCGGCCGCCTGGCCGACGCGCTGATCGGCAGCGTGGCCAAGCGCCTGCTCGAAACCGCAATCACCGATACCCTGATCGTGCGCGGCTGAGCGCCGCGCGCCGTGGCACGACGGTGCATGTGCCGCCTCCGCGCACGGCGCGGATCACCGGGCCGTGAACGGGGCGCCATTCATATTCGGCTAGACTGTCCTCCCCGGCGCACCCGGGATTCCTCTTCCGAATCAATCACTTCTGGAACCGTCATCACCGCATGCTGGGCCTGATCCTGCTCCTGCCGTTCGCCGCCTCCGCCTTGATCCCGCTACTGGGCGGATCGCGCCGGCAAAGCGCATGGCTGGCCGGATTGGCCCCGCTCACCGGGCTGGCGATACTGGCGATGTTGACCCCCGCGGTCATGGCCGGGCAGGTACCGGAACTCGACTGGGCATGGCTGCCGGAAGCCGGCATCGGCTTCATTCTGCGGCTGGACGGGCTGGCCTGGATGTTCGCCCTGATGGTGCTGTCGATCGGCGCGCTGGTGGTGCTCTACGCCGCCTACTACCTGGGCCCGCGCGACAGCGTGCCGCGCTTCTTCTCCTACCTGATGCTGTTCATGGGCGCGATGCTGGGCCTGGTGCTCTCCGGCGACCTGTTGCTGATGGTGGTGTTCTGGGAACTGACGTCGATCAGTTCGTTCCTACTGATCGGCTACTGGAACCAGCGCCGCGACGCCCGCCAGGGCGCACGGATGGCGCTGACCGTCACCGGCCTCGGCGGCATGGCCCTGCTCGGCGGCGTGCTGCTGATCGGCCAGGCCGTCGGCAGTTATCGCCTGGAAGACGTGTTGGCGGCAGGCGACGTGGTACGCGCCAGCCCGTGGTATCCGGCAATCCTCGGCCTGGTGCTGCTCGGCGCCTTCACCAAGAGCGCGCAGTTCCCCTTCCACTTCTGGCTGCCTCAGGCCATGGCGGCGCCCACCCCGGTCTCGGCCTACCTGCACTCGGCAACGATGGTGAAGGCCGGCGTGTTCCTGCTGGTGCGGTTGTACCCGGTGCTCTCGGGCAGCGATCTCTATTTCCACACCGTCAGCATCGTCGGCGCCATCACCTTGCTGCTGGGCGCCTGGACGGCGATCTTCCAGCACGATCTGAAGGGTCTGCTGGCCTACTCGACCATCTCGCACCTGGGCCTCATCACCCTGCTGCTGGGAATGTCGCGGCCGCTGGCGGTGGTGGCGGCGCTGTTCCACATCCTCAACCACGCCACCTTCAAGGCCAGCCTGTTCATGGCCGCCGGCATCATCGACCACGAGACCGGCACTCGCGACATGCGCCGGCTCGGCAACCTGCGCCGCTACATGCCCTACACCAGTGCGCTGGCGATCATCGCCAGCCTGGCGATGGCCGGCATCCCGCTGTTCAACGGCTTCCTGTCGAAAGAGATGTTCTATGCCGAAGCGCTGGAAATCTCCAGCAATCTGCCGCGCAAGATCACCGTGGTCGCCGCCTTCCTGGCCGGCGTCTTCGGCGTGGCCTACAGTCTGCGTTTCGTCCACGACACCTTTTTCGGCCACGGCCCCCGCGACGTGCAGCGCGAAATCCACGAGCCGCCGCGCTTCATGAAACTGCCGGTGGCGGTACTGGTGGTGCTGTGCGTGGCGGTCGGCATCGCCCCGGCGATGACCATGGCGCCGACGCTCGCGGTCTCGGCGCGCAGCGTGCTGGGCGAGGACATGCCCCGCTACAGCCTGGCGATCTGGCACGGCTTCAACACGCCGCTCATGATGAGCCTGGGCGGCATGCTGAGCGGCGTGGCGCTGTACTTCGGCCTGCGCCGGCTGTTCGACCTGCACGCCATCGCGCGCCGCTCATGGGGCCGCCATTTGTTCTACGTCAACGTCGGCGCACTGTATGCGCTGGCGCAACGCTTCACCTACCGCATCGCCAACGGCAGCCTGCAACGCTCGCTGCTGCTGATGCTGCTGGCGGCGATGGCCATGGCCGCCTTGCCCGCGCTGCCGGCCCTGCTCGGCAGCGTCCCCGGCCCCGAACGCCAGCCGATGCCGGCGCTGGGCTGGGGACTGTGGGCGATGCTGGTGTCGGCCACCGCGCTCACCGTGCTCGCGCACCGGCAGCGGCTGGTGGCGCTGATCGTGATCGGCGCGGTGGGACTGGCGGTCAGTCTGGCCTTCGTCTTCCTCTCCGCCCCCGATCTCGCCCTCACCCAACTGCTGGTGGAGATGGTGACGATCACGCTGATGTTGCTGGCGCTGAACTACCTGCCGCAGGTCAGCCCGACCCCGCGGGCCGGCTCCCGGCGCGGCCTGCGGCGCTGGCGCGACGCGCTGATCGCCATCGCCGGCGGCACCGGCATCGGCGCGCTGGCCTTCGCGATGATGACCCGGCCCACCCGGACCGTCGCCGATGCCTTGCTGGCGCGCTCGCTGCCGGAAGCCTGGGGCAGCAACGTGGTCAACGTGATCCTGGTCGATTTCCGCGGCAGCGATACCCTGGGCGAAATCGCGGTGTTCGGCATGGCCGGGCTGGTGGTGCACGCCCTGTTGCGGCACGCGCGACTGGCGCCGGAGGAACGCATCCCCGGCCCCCCCGTGGCATTGCCGATTCCCGCCAACCTCGGCCACCTGCTGTTCCCACTGGCGCTGGCGGTATCGTTCTACCTTTTCCTTCGGGGCCATAACCAACCCGGCGGCGGCTTCATCGCCGGCCTGGTGCTGACCGTCCCTCTGCTATTGCAATACGTGCTGCTGGGTTCGCGCTACGTGGAGTCACGGCTGGGCTTCGATTACACGCGGATGATCGGCGTCGGCCTACTGGTGGCCCTGGCCGGCGGCATCGCGCCGATGCTGCTCGGCCTGCCCTTCCTCACCAGCGGCCATGCCGACCTGACACTGCCGCTGATCGGCGAAGTGCCCCTGGCCAGCGCGATGGTGTTCGATACCGGCGTCTATCTGGTGGTGTTCGGCGGGGCGATGCTGATCCTGTCGATGATGGGCACGATCCGCCCGCCCAAGACCACGGTGAAGGGAGACGCGTGATGGAATTCGCCCTCGCCAGCGCCATCGGCATTCTCACCGCCGCCGGCATCTACCTGCTGCTGCGCGCGCGCAGCTTCGACGTGATCCTCGGGCTCACCCTCCTTTCCTACGCCACCAATCTGCTGATCTTCTCCGCCGGCCGTTTGCGCCCCGGCATGCCGCCCATACTGCGCGAAGGCGTACCGGCCACGCTGGCGAACCACGCCGACCCGCTACCGCAGGCACTGGTGTTGACCGCGATCGTGATCGGCTTCGCGATGACCGCGGTCAGCATCGTCATCGCCATCCGCAACCGTGGCGACAGCGACAGCGACCACGTCGATGCCGGCACCGGCCTCGACTACACCCGCCTGGTACCGCTCGATACCGACCGCGAGGAAACCGCCGAGGACATGGAAGCCTGCGCCACCGCGCCCGCGGCCGGCGAAAACGGGAAAGCCGGGGGGCGGGAATGAGCGCGCATCTGGTCATCGCGCCAATCGTCTTCCCGCTGCTGGCGGCGGCGACGATCCTGCTGTTCGAACGTCGCGGGCTGGCCTGGCAACGCGCGCTCGGCGTGCTGGGCACGGCCGGGACGCTGGCGCTGTCGATCCTGCTGCTGCGCGAGGTCGAGACCCACGGCAGCCTGGTCTACCTGCTCGGCGACTGGCCGGCGAAGCTCGGCATCGCCCTCCTGGTCGACCGCCTGTCCGCGGCGTTGGTACTGCTGGTGGCGCTGCTCGCCGTGCCGGCGCTGATCTACGCGACGACCGGCTGGGATCGCCATGCCCTGCACTTCCACGCCTTCTTCCAGTTCCAGTTGGCCGGCCTGAACGGCGCATTCCTCACCGCCGATCTATTCAACCTGTTCGTGTTCTTCGAGGTGATGCTGATCGCCAGCTACGGCCTGATGCTCTCCGGCGGCCGCGGCCCGCGGATGCGCGCGGGGCTGCACTACGTGATGTTCAACATCGCCGCCTCGACCCTGTTCCTGATCGCGCTCGGTCTGATCTACGGGCTGGTGGGCAGCCTCAACATGGCCGAAATCGGCGCGCGGGTAGCCGCGGCGGCCCCCGGGGACGCCGCGCTCATCCAGGCCGCCGCCGGCATCCTGCTGGTGGTGTTCTGCGCCAAGGCGGCGTTGCTGCCGATGTTCCTATGGCTACCGATGAGCTACAAATACACCCCCGCCGCGGCCGCCGCGCTGTTCGTGGTGATGACCAAGGTCGGCGTGTATTCGGCGCTGCGGGTGTTCACCCTGGCCTTCGGCGCGATTCCCGACGCCGGCGGCTGGCCGTGGAACTGGTTGCTGCCGGCGGCGCTCGTCACCCTGACCCTCGCCACCTTCGGCGCGATGGCCTCGATCAGCCTACGCGCGATCGTTGGCTGGCTGGTGGTGGCATCGGCGGCCACGCTGTTCACGATGTTCTCGCTCGGCCAGCGCGATGCGCTCGCCGCCGGCCTGTATTACCTGCTGCATAGCAGCTTTGCCGCCGCCACGCTGTTCCTCCTGGCCAACCAGATGCGCCGCCAGCGCGGCACCGAGGGCGACCACCTCGACCGCATGGGCGCGCTGACGCAGCCCATCGCCACCGGCATCGCCTTCCTGCTCGCGGCCATCGCCATCACCGGCCTGCCGCCGCTATCGGGCTTCGTCGGCAAGCTGCTGATGCTCGAAGCGGTGCCGGACATATACAAGGGCTGGGTCTGGGGCACCCTCCTGCTGACCAGTTGGATGGCGATCGTGGCGATGGCGCGCGCCGGCAGCGGCCTGCTGTGGGAAGCCCCGGCGCGCGCCGCGCGCTGGCGTCCCGAAAGCGACCTGCCGGCGCCACCGCAGCCGCGTCTCGTCGCTCCCTGGCAGCGCCACCTGCAATGGCTGGCCATCTGGCTGTTACTGGGCTACGGCGTCACGCTGACGGTGTTCGCCTCGCCGGTCTATCGCTATCTGCAAACCGCCGCCACCGAGGTGCTGGCGCCGGCCGGCACCTCGGCCATGCTGCGCGAGGCTCGGCCGACGATGCGGAAGCCCGCGCCATGAACCGCTTCCTGCCCTCGCCCTTGCTGAGCCTGACCGTATTGCTGCTGTGGCTGCTCCTGGTCGGCGATTTCAGCAGCGGCCAGTTCATCCTGGCGTTGCTGCTGGCGGCCCTGCTGCCGCTTGGCGCCGGCCTGCTGCAACCCGAGCGCGCGCGCATCCGCCGGCTGCCGGCCGTGCTGCGGCTGGCCGGCCGGGTCGGCCTGGACATCGTGGTATCCAGCGCGCACGTGGCCTGGTTGATCCTGGGCCGCGAATCGCGCATCCGTCCGGCCTTCGTCTGGGTGCCGCTGGACATCCGCGACCCGCATGGCATCACCGCGCTGGCCAGCATCATCTCGCTGACGCCCGGCACGTTATCCACCGAATTGAGCGAGGATCATCGCCACCTGCTGGTCCATTGCTTCGACCTCGACGCCCCGGAGAGCACCATCGCCACCATCAAGTCGCGCTACGAATCTTTGCTGAGGGAAATCTTCGAATGATCGCCACCGCCGTCATCCTGTCGATGTTCGTGGTCGGCCTGGCGCTGGCGATGTCGTTGTGGCGGCTGTTGCGCGGGCCGGGTCTGCCCGATCGCATCCTCGCCCTGGACACGCTGTCGGTGAACACCATCGCCCTCCTGGTGCTGTACGGCGTCCACATCGGTTCGGCGGTGTATTTCGAGGCCGCGCTCATCATCGCCATGCTCGGCTTCGTCAGCACGGTGGTGCTATCGAAATACGTGATGCGCCGGGATATCGTCGAATGAACACCGTCTTCGAAATCCTGATCGTCGCGCTGCTCACGCTCGGCAGCTTCTTCGTGCTGGCCGGCTCGCTGGGCCTGTTCAAGCTGTCGGATTTCTACAAGCGCCTGCACGGGCCGACCAAGGCCAGCACCATGGGCGTGGGCTGCATGTTGCTGGCCTCGATCGGCGCCCGCGCGCTTTCGCACGGCGGGCTGGACCTGCGCGAGCTCATGATCACCGCTTTCCTGTTCATCACCGCCCCGGTCAGCGCGATGATGATGGCGCGCGCCGCGCTCGCCATCCGCCCGAAGGACCGCCCCGAACCGCCGGCGGCGGACGGGCGCGGCGGCGACGCCTGACCGGCCACCGCGCCGATAGGGCACGGCGAGGGGATATAAGACTCGGGGCCGCGCGATCTTACCGCCAACGGCATTCCACCGCCATAATTGCGCACCACGTCACACTTTCACGTCACATTCCACACGACGCACATGCGCTTCCACAAGACCCTTCGCGCCCATACGGTGCTGGCCACTCAAGGCCGCGAGCTTGCCCCGTCCGAACGCCGCGCCCTGATCCTTTGCGACGGCCAACGCAACATCGAGCAGATCGTGGCGATACTGGGGCCGCGCGCCGCCGAAGCCATACAGGTACTGGAAGAGCGCGGCTATCTCGAACGCGACGATAAACCCGCCCGCCCGGGATCGAGAACCGCCATCGAACCAGGCGTCGCATGAAGCGCGAACGGCACCGGTGAGCCGATGCCGCCGCCACCTCAGTGCTGTGGGTCGAAGCGCTTCCTCAGCCCGGCCCAGCACGCCGTGTAGTCGCGCTGGCGATGGCCGGCATCGCAAGCCTGCGCGCTGGGCCGAATCACCCCGCGCGATTCGAACATGAACGCCATGGTGTCGACGATGTAGTCGGGCTTCGAGGTATCGGCATGGCTGGCCTTCTCGAAGGTCGCCGCGTCCGGGCCGTGGCCGGTCATGCAGTTGTGCAGCGAACCGCCCCCGGGAGAGAAGCCATCGGCCTTGGCATCGTAGGCGCCGTAGATCAGGCCCATGAACTCGCTGGCGATGTTGCGGTGGAACCACGGCGGGCGGAAGGTGTCTTGCATCGCCAGGACGCGCGGGCCGAAGATCACGAAATCGAGATTGCCGACGCCCGGCGTGTCGGTCGGTGAAGTCAGCACCAGGAAGATCGACGGGTCGGGGTGGTCGAAGCTGATCGAGCCGATAGTGTTGAATTTGCACAAGTCGTACTTGTAGGGCGCGTGGTTGCCGTGCCACCCCACCACGTCCAGCGGCGAATGGCCGATGCCGGCGCGCCAGAGATGGCCCTGGAACTTGGCGATCAGCTCGAAATCGCCCTCGACATCCTCGTAACTGGCGCACGGGGTGAGGAAATCGCGCGGATTGGCCAAACCATTGCTGCCAATCGGCCCCAGATCGGGGATGCGTAGGAAAGCGCCGAAGTTCTCGCACACGTAGCCGCGCGAAGCGCCATCGGGCAGCTCCACCCGGAAGCGGATACCGCGCGGCACCACCGCGATCTCCTGCGGCGCCACCTCCAGCACGCCCAGCTCGGTGGCGATCACCAGCCGCCCCTGCTGCGGCACGATCAACATCTCGCCATCGGCATCGTAGAAGTAACGCCCCTCCATCGATTTGTTGGCCGCGTACAGATGCACGCCGATGCCCGTGCCGGCCGCCGGCGAACCATTACCGGCCATCGTGAACAAGCCATCGACGAAATCGACCGGCGTCTCCGGCAGCGGCAGCGGATTCCAGCGCAACTGCCCGGGCGTGACCGGGCCGTGGCCGAAATCGTTGTGGAAGTGATTGTGATGCCACAACTCGAACTCGCTATGCATCGCCGCCGGACGGATGCGGTAGGTCCAGGTGCGGCGGTTGGAATGGCGCGGCGCGGTGAACGCGGTGCCATTGATCTGCTCGGCATACAGCCCGTGCGCCACCACCTGCGGCGAATTGCGCCCCTCCGGCAACGTGCCCGGCAACGCCTCGGTGGCGAACTCGTTGCCGAAGCCGCTCATGTAGCCGGTCTGGCGGATACGCACGTCGTCGTGGGCGGGCATCGCGATCACCTTGCCTTCGGTGTTCATGGCCGCTCCCTACAGCACGCCGCGCTTGATCTGATCGCGCTCGATCGATTCGAACAGCGCCTGGAAATTGCCCTCGCCGAAGCCCTCGTTGCCCTTGCGCTGGATGATCTCGAAGAAGATCGGGCCGAACGCGTTCTGCGTGAATATCTGCAACAGCTTGCGCTGCCGGGTGTCGGGATCGGCATCGATCAGGATCGAATTCCTGCGCAGCCTTTCCACGTCCTCGCCGTGCTCCGGCACACGCGCGTCGATCACGTCGAAATAGGTATCCGGCGTATCGAGAAACTTCACGCCGCGCGCGTGCATCGCCTCCACCGTGCCGTAGATGTCGTTGGTGAACAACGCGATGTGCTGGATACCCTCGCCTTTGTAATCGCGCAGGTATTCGTTGATCTGGCTCTTCTCGTCGCTGGACTCGTTGAGCGGGATGCGCACGATGCCGTCCGGCGCGGTCATCGCCTTCGACAGCAGGCCGGTCTTCGATCCCTTGATGTCGAAATAGCGGATCTCGCGGAAGTTGAACAACTTCTCGTAGTAGTCCGACCACTTCTGCATGTTGCCGAGGAAGAGGTTGTGGGTGAGGTGGTCGATGAAGGTCATGCCGAAGCCCTTCGGCTGCGTGTCCGCGCCCTCGAACGGTACGAAATCGGCATAGAGATCGGCCTTGCCGTCATCGACCAGATACAGCATGCAGCCGCCGATACCCTGGATGACCGGCGCGTCCACCGCCTTGGTCTCCGGCTTGAAGCCGACGGCCTCGCCGCCGTTGGCGAGCACGTGCGCCAGCACCTCGGCGGAGGGCTTCTTGAAATTGATCGCGAAACCACAGGCCGAGGGGCCGTGCCGGCCGGCGAAATCCGCGGCGAACGAATCCGCCGATTCGTTCAGCAGGAAGTTGATCCCGCCCTGGCGGAATAGGGTGATCTCCCGATCCCTGTGCCTGGCGATGGCGGTGAACCCCATGCTTTCGAGGTAGTCGCGCATGCGCGCGCCCTCGCCCGCTGGCGCGGCGAATTCGACGAACTCGAAACCGTTGATGCCCATCGGGTTGTCGAACGTGGTCGGGATCATCCCGATGTCCTGGTCGATGACGGCGCGTGGTACGGACATGGCGGCTCCTGCGGATGCGTGAGTGGAGTGGCTTGGGAAACGCGTGGCGCTTGCGCGCGCGGAGGCCGCCGTTATAGTTTCATATGAAACCATTTTCAAGCTGCGGTGCGGTATGGGCGCGAAGCGCACGGCGACATCGGCACAGGCCACGATGCCGGAACGACACGACAAAACACCCCCCACGCCCATGCTGGAGCTGGAGCTGGAGCGATTCCTGCCCTACCGCCTGTCGGTGCTCTCCAACCGCATCAGCGCCGCGGTGGCCAACACCTACGCCGAGCGGTTCGGCATCGGCATCACCGAATGGCGGCTGATCGCCGTGCTGGGCCGCTTCAATGGCCTGTCGGCCAACGAGGTGGCCGAACGCACCGCGATGGACAAGGTGGCCGTCAGCCGCGCGGTGGCGCGCCTGATCGCCGGCGGGCTGGTCGAGCGCGACACCCACGGCGACGACCGCCGCCGATCGGTGCTGGCGCTCTCGCGCGCCGGCCGCCGCATGCACGCACGGATCGCGCCGCTGGCCCTGGCCATCGAACAGAAACTGCTGGCATCGCTCGACGATGAAGAACGCACCCGGCTTGCGCAGTTGCTGGACAAGCTCGCCGCCGGCGTTACCCGCCTTGGCGAAGGTTGACCGGCGCGGGCCGAACCGCGCCAACGAAAACGGCGGCCGAAGCCGCCGTTTCATCGCGTGCGGGGCTTATTTCACCCCGTGCATCAGCTTCTGCACCAGTGGCGCGATGAGGAACAACAAAACCCCTGCGCCGACCAGCGCCCAGAAGCCAAAGTTGTAGCCGGCCTGCGCCGACGCCACGGTCATGCCGCCCTCGCCGCTGACGCGCCCGGCGAACATGCCGGCAAGATTGTTGCCGATGGCGATCGACAGGAACCAGCAGCCCATCGCCAGCCCGGTCAGGCGCGCTGGCGCCAGCTTGGTGGTCATCGACAACCCGATCGGCGACAGGCAAAGCTCGCCCACCGACTGAATCACGTAGACCATGAAGAGCGTCCAGAACGGAATCTTGCCGGCATCGTTGAGCAGGCTGGAAAGCGCGAACACCAGCAGCAGGAAGGCCAGGCCGTTGAAGATCAGACCCAGGCCGAACTTACGCGGGATCGACGGATTGGCCTTGCCCATGCGCACCCACATCCAGGCCAGAACCGGCGCCAGCGTGATGATCGCGACCGAGTTGACCGACTGGAACCAGCCCACCGGGAACGTCCAGCCGCCCAGGTCGCGGTTGACGATGTTCTGCGCCAGGAAGTTGAAACTAGCCCCGGCCTGCTCGAAGAACATCCAGAACAGCACGTTGAACACGAAGATGATCAGCATCGCGAGCACCATGTCGCGCGCCACCCGCCCCTCGCGGATGCCCTCCACCAGCAACAGCGCCGCCGGGATGATGAACAGGGTCATCAAAATCACCTGCAAGGTTTTAGCATCGATGCTGAGCAGGAAGTAGAACCCCGGCACCGCCGCCGCCGCGCCCAGCGCGACCGCCAACAGCCGGCCCAGACCCATCGCCTCCTGCGCCGGCAGGCCGACGCCCTTCAACTGCCCACGGCCAAACCAGAACCACACCAGGCTGATCGCCATGCCGATACCGGCGGCGATGAACACCACCTTGTAGGCGGGCATCTCGGGCGAACCGCCGAACATGCGCTCGGCCAGCCAACCGGTGAGAACCGGCGCGATCATCGCGCCCAGGTTGATGCCCATGTAGAAGATGGTGAAGCCGGAATCGCGGCGCCCGTCGCCCTGGGCGTAGACCTTGCCGACCAGCGTGGAGATGATCGGCTTGAACAGACCGTTGCCGACGATCACCGTGGCCAGGCCAAGCTTGAAGACTTGCTCGTTGGGCACCGCGACCATGAACAGGCCGATGGCCATGATGATCGCGCCAAACAAAATCGAGCGCTGGTAGCCGATCAGCTTGTCCGCCACATAGCCGCCAAAGATCGCCGCCGCGTACACCAGCGCCAGATAGGCGCCGTAAAGTTCGTTGGCCGGTTTCTCGCCACCCGCGTCTCCGGCGAAGAACTGCGCCACGATGTAGAGCGTCAACGCCCAGCGCATGCTGTAGAAGGCGAAGCGCTCCCAGAACTCGGTCATGAACAGCATCCACAACGGCTTGGGATGCCCCATCACCTGCGAGTATTCGGGCAGTGGGTTGGCGCCCGTGGGCAGCCTCTTGCTATCGGGCACGGTCGTGCTCATGCGCTTTTCCTGTGATGCGTGGATCGGAGGCGCCACCATCGGGCGGCACGCGAGGATCACCGAGCACACGCGTCACGTCAATGCCGGAACCATGCGGCGGCGCAGCATGCAGATGGCCATACCGACGACGCCAAGCGCCCGCCACGGTCGGGTATTGGGGGCCGGACGCCCGGGTGACGGCGGCGGCGAGGCGGGCAGGCGCTCCCCGGCGCCGCCACCCGCCACGGCGGCTCAATCGCTGCGGGTCAAATACTTGGCATCGTCGAAGCTCGCACACCACTGCGGGCGATAGGCGACGACCAGCGCCATCACCCCGCCGGTGAAGAAAGCCTCGCCGAAGGACATCGGCATCATCGCGATCAGATAGGGCGTGGCATCGCCGCCCAGCCAGTCGGTGACGAACGCCTTGACCAGCACCGAAGCCGCCATCGACAACGCGGCGGCGAAGAAGCCATTGCCGAACACGTAGATGAAGATATGCGCCGGCAACTTCCGCACCACCAGCGCGCCGATCACGACAGTGACCGCCACCGGCAGCGCATCGTTGGCCAGGAAATCCCAGCCCCAGCCCAGCCAGACGCCGCCAAGCAGCGCCCAGGCCGCGCTGACCACCGCCAGCGCGACGAGCGCGAAGCGCGCACCGAACATCAGCGTGGCGATGGCGGCGCCGAGAAAATGTAGATTCACCCCCATCACCGATTGGGTATTGAAGCCACGCATCATGATCGCCACCGCGATGAAGACGGCATAGATGCGCTGCGCCTCGGCATCGCCTTGCAGCTTGTACCAGGGCAGTCGACGCACCGCCTGTAAGAGGACGGCGACGGCCAGCGCCGCGCCGACCCATTGCCACTGCGACGGCAGTTGCAAACTCATGCGACGGCCTCCCCCTCGCCGTAACCGTGTCCGGCGCCGATACGGGTGCGCACCTCGAAGAGTTCGGGAAAGAAACTGAGATCGAGCGCGCGCTTCAGGAAATCCACGCCCGACGAACCACCCGTGCCGCGTTTGAAACCGATGACCCGCATCACCGTACGCATGTGGCGGAAGCGCCAGAGCTGGAACTGGGTTTCCAGATCGACCATGTCCTCGCACAGGGCGTATTCGCGCCAATAGCGGTGAGTGTCCTCGTAGATGCGCCCGAACACCGGCAGCAGGGCGTGGTCGAGCGCGTGCGGCTTCGACCAGTCGCGCGCCAGATGCCCGGCCGGCACCGCATGACCCCAGCGCGCCAGGTAGCAGAGAAACTCGTCGTACAGACTCGGCGCATGCAGTACCGCCTCCAGCCGCGCCCGCGCCTCGGGATCGTGACGAAACACCTCGACCATCCCCGCGTTCTTGTTGCCGAGCAAGAATTCGATGCAACGGTACTGCAACGATTGGAAGCCGCTGGACGGCCCCAGCACCTCGCGGAATTCCAGGTACTCCGCGGGCGTCAGCGTTTCCAGCACCGACCACTGCCCGATCAATTGATCCATCACCCGCTTGCAGCGCGCCACCCCCTTGCCGAACTGCCAGACACGGTCGTGGCGCAGGTGCGCCAGCGCCGCCGACAGCTCGTGGATCAGCAGCTTCATCCACAGCTCGGAGGTCTGGTGCTGGATGATGAAGAGCATCTCGTCGTGGTGCGGCGGCTCGGACAACGGATGCTGCGCCGAGAGCAGGCGTTCCAGCCCCAAATAGCCGCCATAGCTCATGCGACCGGACAGGTCGGTATGGATACCGGCTTCGAGCTGACGCTCGTTGTTCTCGATGCTCATGGCGCGGATTCTCGCACGCGCTTCCGGCGCACGCGGCCGACCTGGTTCAAACACATGCGCCCCGGTCATGCCGCAGCGCGCAACGGAACCTTTCCTTCGTCTCGTTATCATTGATCACCGACCCGATCGATGGAAAGATGGCATGACACTTGCCGCACAGTTCGAAATCGAATACCTGCAATACCTCGCCCCGGATGGCCGGCCCATCGCACCGTTGCCCTCCGCCCTGAACGATCCCGCCAGACTGGTGGAACTGTTCAAGCGCATGCTGTTCGTACGCACCTTCGACAGCAAGGCGATCGCCCTGCAACGCACCGGCAAGCTCGGCACCTACGCCGCCAGCCTGGGCCATGAAGCCACCCACGTCGGCATCGGCGCCGCGATGGCGCCGGAGGATGTCTTCGCCCCCAGTTACCGCGAATACGGCGCCCAGTTCATGCGCGGCGTGAAACCGCGCGAAGTGCTGATGTACTGGGGCGGCGACGAACGCGGCAACGATTTCGAGATCCCCCGCAACGACTATCCGTGGTGCGTGCCGATCTCCACCCAGATGCTGATGGCCGCCGGCGCCGCGCTCTCGTTCAAGCTGCGTGGGCAGAAACGCGTCGCCGTGGCGACCTGCGGCGACGGCGGTTCGTCCAAGACCGATTTCTACGCCGCGGTGAATTCCGGCGGCGCCTTCGAATTGCCGCTGGTGCTGTGCGTGATCAACAACGGCTGGGCGATCAGCGTGCCGCGCAAGGCGCAGACCGGCGCCAGGACACTGGCCCAGAAGGGCCTGGCCGGCGGCCTGCACTGCCTGCAGGTGGATGGCAACGACATCGTCGCCGTGATGGAAGCCATGCGTCTGGCCACCGAACGCGCGCGCAACGGCGAAGGCGCCAGCGTGATCGAGTTCATGACCTACCGCCTGCACGACCACACCACCGCCGACGACGCCCGCCGCTATCGTGGCGAGGAAGAGGTCAAGGAAGCCTGGACGCGCGAGCCGTTCATCCGCCTGCGCAAATACCTGAGCGACCAGAAATTCTGGGACGAAGAACAGGAAAAAGCCTGGGTCGAGGAATGCGGCAAACAGGTGGACATCGAGATCAATGCCTATCTGGAAACCCCGGTACAGCCGGTCGAGGCGATGTTCGACCACCTCTACGCCGACATGCCCACCGACGTGCGCCGCCAGCGCGAAACCGCGATCGCCCTGGAGAAGCGCGCATGAGCAAGACCACGAAGAACCCGCAGGACATGCCCAAGGAAGCCGCGCCGATCACCCTGATCGAATCCATCACCCAGGCGCTCGCCTGGGAACTGAAACACGACGAACGCGTGGTGGTGCTGGGCGAGGATGTCGGCGTCAACGGCGGCGTGTTCCGCGCCACCGCCGGCCTCAGCGCGCAATTCGGCCCCGAACGCGTGATCGACACCCCGCTGGACGAAACCACCATCGCCGGCCTCACCGTCGGCATGGCCTCGCAGGGCATGCGCCCGGTGGCCGAGGCGCAGTTCGACGGCTTCATGTACCCGATGGTCGATTTCATCGTCTGCCACGCCGCGCGCATGCGCTACCGCACCCGCGGCCGCCTGCACTGCCCGATGGTGCTGCGCGTGCCGTGGGGCGGCGGCATCCGCGCGCCGGAGCACCACAGCGAAGCCAACGAAGCCATCTTCACCAACGTGCCCGGTCTGCGCGTGGTGATGCCCTCCAGCCCGCAGCGCGCCTACGGCCTGCTGCTGGCGGCGATCCGCGATCCCGACCCGGTGATCTACATGGAACCCAAGCGCATCTACCGCCAGTACAAGGAGCTGGTACCCGACGACGGCGAAGCGCTGCCGCTGGATGTCTGCTACGTGCTGCGCGACGGCGGCGACGTCACGCTCGTGACCTGGGGCGCGCAAGTGAAGGAAACGCTGGAGGCGGCCGAGAAACTGGCCGCCGAGGGCATCAGCGCCGAAGTGATCGACGTCGCCACGCTGAAACCGCTCGATTTCGACACCATCGCCGAGTCGGTCGCCAAGACCGGCCGCTGCGTGATCGTGCACGAAGCCGCCAAGACCGCCGGCTTCGGCGCCGAGGTCGCCGCGCGCGTGGCCGAGGAATGCCTGTTCGACCTGCTCGCGCCGGTCGAGCGGGTCACCGGCTACGACACGCACATCCCGCTGTTCCGCCTTGAAATGAAGTACCTGCCGAGCGTGGACAAGATCCTCGCCGCCGCCCGCCGCGCGATGGCGCATCGTTGATGCGGCAGGCACGCGTCATCGCCGCGCACCGCGTCCCGGATCACCCGCCGATCCGGGTCGGCGTCGGCGAGCGCGTGCGGCTGGGCGGGCGCGATGGCGATTGGCCGGCGTTCGTCTGGATCACCCGCGCCGATGGCCTGGGCGGCTGGATACCCCGCGACCTCCTCGCCGCCGAACCCGACGGTCGCCATGCCATCGCGCAAGATACCTACGACACCCTCGAACTGGCGGCGGACGCCGGCGAAACCCTGCGCCTCTACCGCGAACAAGCCGGCTGGTGGTGGGCGGAAAACCGACATGGCGCCCGGGGCTGGTTCCCGGCACGCCACCTTGAATCGAAAAAAGGACATTCCGAATGAACAAGAAAACCTTCAACCTCCCCGACCTCGGCGAAGGTCTGCCGGACGCCACCATCGTCGAATGGCACGTCAAGGAAGGCGATACCGTCAAGCTCGATGACAACCTCGTCTCGATGGAAACCGCCAAGGCGGTGGTGGACGTGCCCTCGCCAGTCAGCGGCAAGGTGCTGAAACTCGCCGGCGGCGCGGGCGAGGTGATCGTCACCGGCCACATGCTGGCCGAATTCGAAATGGACATGTCCATGCCGCAACGCGCCGAAGGCCAGGATACCGGCCACCACCACGGCGGCGGGCATTCGGTCGGCGCGCCGGACCCGGCGCCGGACGACAAAGTGGTCGCCTCAAGCGAAGGCGGCGCGATCCAGGCCGAAGGCAAGCCGCAACCCGAAGCCGCCGACGCCAACGAAAACTCCAAGGCCGACGCCGGCACCGTGGTCGGCGCGATGCAAGTCGGCGACCGCGTGCACAGCGAGGCGGCGATGGCCGTCGGTGGCATCAAGGCGGTGCCCGCGGTACGCGCGATGGCGCGCAAGCTCGGCATCGACATCGCCCGCGTGCGCGCCTCCGGCCCGGACGGCACCGTCACCATGCAGGACGTGAAACAGGCCGCCGCCGATGGCAGCGCGAAGCCCGGCCCCGCGCCGGCGCCGCGCGCGGTCGACGCCCCCATGCCCGCCACACGACACGCCGCGCCGCAACCCGCTCAGCGCAGCACGCTCTCGCAATCGGGCAAACCGATCCGCACCCAGCCGCCGGGTGTCGCCGCCAGCGGCCAGCCCGAGCAACTCAAGGGCGTGCGCCGCAACATGGCCCGAGTGATGGCCGACGCCCACGCCCAGGTGGTACCGACCACACTGGTGGACGATGCCGACCTGCACGCGTGGATCGGCAAACAGGACATCACCGCGCGGCTGGTGCGCGCGATCGTCGCCGCCTGCAAGGCCGTGCCGGCGTTGAACGCCTGGTTCGACGGCGAGAAACTCGCCCGCACCCTGCATCCGCACGTCGACATCGGCATCGCCGTGGATACCGACGACGGCCTGTTCGTACCCGCGCTGCGCAACGCCGACATGCTCGACGCATCCGGCGTTCGCACCGCGATCAAGCGTCTGCGCGCACAGGTGGAGGAACGCTCGATCCCGTCCTCGGAGCTTTCCGGCTACACCATCTCGCTGTCCAACTTCGGCATGTTCGCCGGCCGCTACGCCACCCCGGTGGTGGTGCCGCCCTGCGTGGCCATCATCGGCGCCGGCAAGCTGTGCCACGACGTGGTGGCGGTGATCGGCGGCATCGAAGTGCATCGCCGCATTCCGATCTCGCTGACCTTCGACCACCGCGCCGCCACCGGCGGCGAGGCCGCGCGCTTCCTCAAGGCCCTGCTGGACGACCTCGCACTCGCGCAATAACCGCCAAACCCACGCCGTCGCGGGCATGTGTCCGGTGCCATGCCCACGCCCCATGCCGGTGCCGCTCGACGGGATTCGTCGCACCCGCGGCGGTGCCGGTGGCCGGGCAGCCACACGGCGAAATACCTCACGCACGCGGCGATAGCTGTGGACAGGGACACCTCGCGTCGGTGCACGCCGTGGAATTCATCGCACCCGCGGCGGTGCCGGTGGCCGGGCAGCCACACGGCGAAATACCTCACGCACGCGGCGATAGCTGTGGACAGGGAACACCTCGCGTCGGTGCACGCCGTGGAATTCATCGCACCCGCGACGGTGCCGGTGGCCGGGCAGCCACACGGCGGAATACCTCACGCACGCGGCGGTGCCAGTAGCCCAGCACGCCGCACCACGCCGGCATCCGCGAATACTCTGGCCAGCACCTGGAGCGATACCCGGCCCCAGACCCTCACATCACACGGGATACCCCGGGACGGGCGACGATGGGCGCACGCGACGATGCCGCCCCGCCCCAACCCGACCGGCCAACACAAGCACCTGGGCCACCCCGGCGCCAACGGGCGAATGGGGCTACAGCAGTCGCGCCGGCAATCACGGCGCCAACGCGTCCTCCGCCAGCGCGATCTGATTACGGCCCTCTCCCTTGGCGCGGTAAAGCGCTTTATCCGCGCGCGCGAACACGCTACGCGGCTCCTCGCGCCTGGGCGCTGACGCCAATCGACACCGTCACCCGCTCCGGCAATGCCCGCACCGCCAACCGGATGCGCTCGGCCATCTGGCGCGCGTCCTGGAGACCCGTATCCGGCAGCGCCAGCAGGATTTCCTCACCACCGTAACGCACCGCCACATCGCCTTGGCGAATGTTCCGCCGCACCACCTTGGCGACCACGCGCAATACATGATCGCCCTCCAAATGCCCCCGGCTGTCGTTGATGCGCTTGAAGTGGTCGATGTCGATCAACATCAGCGAATAGCCACTCTGACTGAATCGATTGATGGCCTGCGGCTGCGCCATCAGCTCGCCCAGGGCCGCGCGGTTGAGCAGGCCGGTCAACGCATCGCGGCGCGACTGTTGCTGCAAGGCTTCGTGCTGACGCTGCAATTTGGCCTGGTCACGCTCCTGCCACTCCAGTTGCACCTGCTGCACTTTGAGGTGGCGCCGCAATTCCAGCAATTGCTGCACCTGCCGGGCCAGCACCATCAGCACCTGGCGGCCGGCATCGTCCAACTGGCGCGGCTTGGTGTCGAACACGCAGATCGTGCCCAGCGGATAACCATCGGCGCTCAGGATCGGCATACCGGCATAGAAACGGAACCCCGTCTCGCCGATCACCAGGGGGTTCTGCGCGAAGCGCGGATCGGCCAACGTATCCGGCACTTCCATCAACGTCCCGGGCCTGCGAATGGCGTGGTCGCAAAAAGCGATGGTTCGCGGCGTTTCACAGCTTTCACAACCCCGACGCGCCTTGAACCACTGTCGGTCGCCGTCGATCAACGAGACCATCGACGATGACGCGCCGATCACCATCTGCGCCAGCGTGACCAAGTCGTCGAAGGATTGCTCCGGCGGCGTATCGACCACGTCGTAACGGTCCAGCGCCGCCTGACGCTGGCATTCGTAATCCTCGGAAGCACCGTCAACGGCGCCGAACGGAAGCAACTGTGACATCACCAAGCCACGCGGAAGTGAAAGACAAGACACACGGAAGAAACTATTGCATTATGCCCACCAGCCTACATGAAGGCCGAGCTTTTCAGACCCTACAGATAAAGCCGCGAACCCCGTCACGCACCGCGCTTGATGCCGTTCCTGGCGACATGCGGCGCCGCTCAATCACCCTGAAGCAGGGCCAGCGCGGTGCTCACCTCCTCGATGCTCACGCCCTGGCCCAACTGGAAATCGCCGGATTCACTCGGCAGCGCGCCGGATTTCATCGCCGCCACCCGCTGCCCGGCATCGCGCGGGGAGTCGAAACCACGGCTTATCAGCAACAGGCGCTCCCCCCGCATCAGCTTGAAATGGAATTTGCCGTCGGCCTCGCGGTACTGCTTGAATACCGGCATGACGGCGGCTTTTTCACGCGTTTGCGTCGATTCGCCGCACATCGCGCCGGACAAGTCGCGCAACCCCACCACCTCGCGCAAGCGGGCCAGTCTCGGGCGGGCATGGCGCTCGCGCAGGCGCGCGCCGCCCTCGCGCAGGATGGCTTCGATATCCGCGGGCCGGGCGATCAGCGCGTCGTACTTCTCCCTAAGCGGCGCGACTTCCGTTTCGATGCGTTCGAACAACTTCCGCTTCGCATCGCCCCAGCCGATGCCCTCGGCGAACGCCTGGCGCATCGCCGCGGCTTCCTCCTGGCTGGCGAACGCTTGATAAAGCTGGAACAACGCCGAGCCTTCGGCCTCCTTTGGCTCGCCGGGCGCGCGCGAATCGGTGACGATCGACATCACCAGTTTCTTAAGCTCCGCCGGCGGCGCGAACAAGGGAATGGTGTTGCCGTAGCTCTTGGACATCTTGCGGCCATCCAGCCCCGGCAGCGTCGCCACCTGCGCGTCGATCGCCGCCTCCGGCAGCACGAAATGCTCGCCGCCATACACGTGGTTGAAGCGCTGGCCGAAATCGCGCGCCATCTCGATGTGCTGGATCTGATCGCGGCCCACCGGCACCCTGTCCGCATCGAAGATCAGGATGTCGGCGGCCATCAACACCGGGTACATGAACAACCCGGCGGTGACGCCGAAATCCTCGTCCTGCCCCTCGGCGCGGTTCTTGTCCACCGCCGCCTTGTAGGCATGGGCGCGATTGAGGATGCCTTTGCCCGCCACGCAAGTCAGGAACCAGGTCAGCTCGTTGATTTCGGGGATGTCGCTCTGGCGGTAGAACCAATTCTTCTCCACGTCCAGCCCACAGGCCAGCCAGGTGGCGGCGATCTCCAGCGTGGAACGCTGAGTCCTGGCCGGGTCCTGGGACTTGATCAGACTGTGCAGATCGGCCAGAAAATAGAAATTCTCCGCCTCCGCCGACTGCGCGCTGGCCAGGGCCGGGCGAATCGCCCCGACGTAGTTGCCCAGATGCGGCGTGCCCGAAGTGGTGATGCCGGTGAGGATGCGAAGCGGACGTGCGGACATGGAAAAAACGCGTTGCGGGTGGAAACGCCGATTTTACTCCGCGCGACACCTCAACCCCGCCCGCGACGATGGCGCGTTGTTGCAGGCACACCCCTTCCAGGACACCGCCATGCGCCGCCTGCTTTCCATCCTCCCGCTTTCGCTCGGCCTGCTTGTCACGCCCGCCGCCGACGCACTCACGCCACCGCGCCCCCACCTGGTGAGCCTGCAACTGCTCGACCGCGAAGAGGGCCGCGTCCTGCCCGCCTACCCCCATCGCGGCGAACGCTGGGTGGCCGGCCAGCCCGGCCACCGCTACGCCGTGCGCCTCGTCAACCACACCGACCGCCGGGTGCTGGTGGTGCTATCGGTCGATGGCGTCAACGCCGTCACCGGCGAAACCGCCGCCCCACGCCAATCCGGCTACGTGTTGGCCCCGAGGCAAAGCACCGAAATCGAAGGCTGGCGCAAGTCGATGGACGAAGTCGCGCAGTTCGTCTTCACCCGGCTGCCGGACAGCTATGCCGCGCGCACCGGACGCCCGGACAACGTCGGCGTGGTCGGGATCGCGGTGTTCGAGGAACGCATGGCGCGTCCGCCTCGGCCAGCACCGGTGGCGGCTGCGCCCGCCGCCAGCGCCGTCATGGAAAGGGAGGCCGGCGCCGTCATGGAAAAGGAAGCCAGTGCCGATAACCTCGCACGCCAGCGGGTCGGCACCGGCCATGGCGAGCGCGAATGGTCGCCGGCCTCGCGCACCGATTTCATCCGCGCCAGCCGCGCCCCCGCGCAGATCGGGCAGTTGCGCTACGACCACCGGGAACGGCTGGCGGCGATGGGCATCCTGCCGCGCCAGCGGCCTTGGCGCGGTGACGCCCCACGCGCGTTCCCCGGCGGTTTCGTGCCGGACCCGCCGCGGCGCTGAGCAATGCGAATGGCGCCGTCGTCACCTCACATGCACGAATCGGCGACGGCGCCTTTACGCCCATGCCTCCATCCTGTTCTCCAACGGCACCGCCGTTGGCGCGCAAGCGCATCCTTTCCCGATACAGGAGCACGCACCATGAACAAGGACATCATCTCCGGCAAGTGGAAGCAGTTGAAAGGCAAGGCCCAGGCCAAATGGGGCGACCTCACCGACGACGTCTTCGACGTGGCCGAGGGCGATCGCAACTACCTCGCCGGCAAGCTGCAAGAGAAGTACGGCTGGGCGCGCGAACGCGCCGAGGACGAGGTCAACGCCTTCGAGAAGATGATCGAGAACGATTGACCCACGGGCATCGGCTGGCGGCCGCGCAATGCGGCCCGCCTCCGGCCCGGACACTGGCCGGACATGCCGATACGATGAAAAAAGGCCGGGTAATCCCCGGCCTTTCGTTCGATTTCGAGCCTGTGGGCTGATCAGCACTTGCCGTCCTTGCAGTCCTGCGCCTTGCCTTCCATCTTCTCGCCCACCTTCTGCACGTCCTTGCCGGCGCCGGCGACGGTATTGCAGGCGGTCAGGCCCAACGAAAACATGGCCAACAGGGAAACGATGATCAAACGCTTCATGGATAGCTCCTTTTGCTTGGGGAAACGGGGGGGCCTGCGCAGAGCAGGCCGCGCTCGACCATGGAACCCTTCCGCGCGTGAATCCTCCGTGTAGTGTCCGCTGTCCGGGTATCCGCATTCAGTCGCCGGCCGGGTTGGCCGGTCAATTCAATCGCGCATCAGAGTGGATTTACCGAACAGGCTTTCCACCAGTTCCACCGCCAGCCTGGCAGTGGCATTGCGCTTGTCCAGCGCCGGATTGACCTCGACCACATCGAGCGACCCCAGCCGACCGGTGTCGGCGATCATCTCCATCATGAGCTGCGCCTCGCGGTAGTTGACGCCCCCCGGCACACGGGTGCCGGTGCCGGGCGCGATCCCCGGGTCGAGCATGTCGACATCGAAACTGACGTGCAGGTGGGTGTTCTCGTCGATGCCTTCCAGCACCTCCTCCATCACTCGGCGCATGCCGATCTCGTCGATGTAGCGCATGTCGTAGATGTCGAGACCATGCGCCTTGACCAGCCGTTTTTCGCCGCGATCGACCGAGCGGATGCCGATCTGGCGTATCTGATCGGGGCGGATCGCCGGACCTGGCGCGCCAAGATCGACCAGCACGCCCGGCCCCAGGCCGCACAGGCAGGCCACCGGCATGCCGTGGATATTGCCCGAAGGGGTGATCTCGCGGGTGTTGAAATCGGCATGGGCATCCATCCACAACAACCGCAGCCGCTTGCCGCGCGCACGGCAATGCGCGGCGACCGCGGCGATCGAACCGATGGCGAGGCAATGGTCGCCGCCCAGCATGATCGGCATGCGGCCAGCGGCCAGTTCGCCCGCGCTCGTCTCGAACACGGCGCGGTTCCACGCCGCCACTTCGTCAAGATGGCGATAGCCCTCGACCGGCTCGGTCTGCGGATTGCGCGGGCCGGCCACATCGCCGAGATCGCGCACCTCCACCCCGTGGCGGGCGATCTTCTCGGCGAACTTCGCCACTCGCAGCGCCTCCGGCCCCATCGAAGCGCCACGATGCGCGGCGCCGATATCGGTCGGCACGCCAAAAATGGAAACGGGAAGAGTGAATCGGCTCATACGGGTTCCGGATTCGGGCATCCGCACGAGAATGGTGCCGCTTGTCCGACTCGAACGGACGACCTACCGCTTACAAGGCGGTTGCTCTACCAACTGAGCTAAAGCGGCGCAGATGCGTGGACGCTCATTCTAGCCGAGCCCGCACGCGGCCTGCCCGGTCATCAGCAACGTCGCGCCTGCCGACGCGGCGCGCCGATGGCGCGGCGCTGGCCGGCGGCATCGAAACCCGCGGGTGCGCGCACGTCCAGCCAAAACTGCGCCGCGCCGGCCCCGGCGGGGGCGACCCGGGCCGCGAACCCCTTGGCAAGCAGTGCGGTCTGATGACGACGCGCGTTTTCCTCGCCGCCGAAACGGCCCAACGCGATTGCGTTGATTTGCCCGCCCTCGTTGAGCACGACCAAGTCGTTGAATCCAGCCGCCCGCAGGCGTTCGGCCATCGCCAATGCGGCGGCACGGTCGGCCAACGGCGGCAGGAAGACGTTGTAACCCCGCGCCGGACTCAACTCGACCCGGCGCAGGCTTGCACTAGCCCCGGCTCTGCGCAGGCGGGCGATACCGTCCGTGGCGGCGGCCTCGCTGGCGAACGGCCCGTAGCTCAAGCAAACCGGCGCCGACTCGGGGGGCGTCGCCTTAGCCGGCGGCGGCTCGGCGACTTTCGGTGCGGCGGGCGACGCGGCGCCATCGGCCGGCAACGCGGACGTGGTGGTGACGGCCGTCTCCAGCTCGCCGACCAGCGCCAGCCTGGGCGGGCCATCGGCCACTGCCGGGCGGCGCGGCGGCGCGGCATCGCGATGCCCGCCCCACCAGGCGGCCACGCCCAGATTCAGCACCACCAACCAGACCAGCAGCATGCGCGCGAACATGGGGCGATTCTATGCGCGATCGGCCAGCGCCGCCCAACGCGCCAGCCCATCCAGCACCAAGCGCGGACGCGACTCGGCCGCCGCCAGCCTCGCCAACAATACGCCGCCGCCGCCGCCATGCAGCCACAATGCCGGCCGCCGCCCAAGCAGCGTCCCGGCCTCGGCCAGGCTGCGTTCGATCAGCGCCAGCGCCGCACCCTCGCAACCCGAGGCGAGGGCGTCCCCGGTATCGGCGGCGAATTCGGCATAGTGGCCGCCAGCCGCCGGCAATTGCGCCACACGCGCATGTAAGCTCTCCCGCATCAAGGTGGGCGATGGCGCGATGCGACCGCCACGATGGCCGCCCGTCTCATCGACCAGATCCACCGTGAGCGCGGTGCCGACGCCGGCCACCAATACGGGCCGCCCAGCCTCCGCCGCCGCCAGCAGGGCGAGAAAGCGGTCGACGCCCAACCGCGCCGGCTCCGCGTAGGCCACCCGCAAGCGCCCGCAACGCGCGGTGCTGCGCACGAACGAAACGCGGGCGAAACGCTCGGCCAGCGCGCCGGCCAGCGCCGCGCGCAAGGCCGGCGCCACCACCGCCGCGACCCAGGCGGTTTCGCCACGGACTTCATCGGGCAGGCTGGCGAAATCCTCGCCGGGCCAATGCGCCAGCCCCCGCATCTCAACCACCGCCGCTTGCCGGCGCGGTGCGAATTTCAGCCGGCTGTTGCCGAGATCGAACAACCAGTCGTTCATACGTTCGCCCTCACGCTCACCTCGCCCGCATGCAACAGACGCTCGCCTTGCGCGGTGCGCACGCGCAAGGCGCCATCGGCGGCAATGCCCAGCGCCTCCGCCTCCAATTCGCCCTCGGCCAACCGTATCCGTACCGAGCGACCGGCCAATGCATCCAGTGCCTGCCAGCGCGGCAGGAACCGCGCCAAGCCCACCTGGTCGAATTCATCCAGCGCCGGCAACAGGGCATCGAGCAGGGCCGCGGCCAGTTGGTTGCGCGATGACGCTCGCGGCGCGCCGGTCAAATCGGCCCATGGCTGTCCGATATCGACGGATGCGGCGGGCGGCATCCGCACATTCACCCCCAACCCGATCACCGCCCGCGCCGGGCCGGCATGTTCGCCACCGCCTTCGACCAGCAGACCACCGAGCTTGCGCCCATCCAGCAGCAGGTCGTTCGGCCACTTCAGGCGGATATCCAGCCCGGTGACGGCACGCAGCGCTTCGGCGGCAACGATCCCGGCCACGAGGCTCAGGCCGGGCAGTCGCGCCAGCCCGCTGGCGAAGCGGCGATCCAGCGAGAGATAGAGATTGGCCGCCAGGGGGGAAACCCAGGCGCGGCCACGACGGCCGCGACCACCGCTTTGCCGCTCGGCCAGCAACACGCGCACGCCACCGGCCGGCGGCGGCTGCGCCAGCAGGGCGCTGTTGGTGGAATCGACCTGCCAGACCAACGCCAGCCCGGCCAGCCGGGCGCGGCAAGCCGGCGCCAACGCGGCGTGAAGGGTTTCGGCATCCAACAGGTCGAGCGGCTGCGCCAGCCGATACCCCTGGCCGGGACGCGCCTCGATGGCGATCCCGGCCTCGCGCAATGCCTGGATGCGTTTCCAGACCGCGGCCCTGGTCAAACCGTGAGCGGCGGCCAGGGCGTCACCCGATGCCGGCGCGGCGGCCAGGCGCAGCAGCAACTGGCGATCGAGATCGACGCGCGAGCGGCGTTCGGCATCGGCGGTGCTGGGAGCGGACATCGGGCGATTATCCGCCAGCCGCGCCATCCTCACACGCCTTGGCGAGGGCCACGCTATAGTCGGCGTTCCGGCCCGCTCCGGGCCGTGCCGAGCCAACCGATGCCCAGTCGCTTCCTGATCGTCTGTGTTCTGATGTTGTCGAGCGCCAGCGTGCTCGCCCAGACACCGGCCGGCAATGACAACGAACCGGCCGCCAGCAATGCCGAGAACGAAGCCGGCAGCACCACGCCTCTGCCCACGCGTCGCGGCGGCAGCGAGACCGGTAACGCCGAACGCCGTCCCGGCGACCCGCCCGCCCGCAACAACACGGCGCCTCGCTGGCACAGCCTTCTGCCGGGCATGTTCCGCTGAGCGAACCCCCGCCCCCGCGACTCAACGCGAAGCCGGCAGCCTCACTTCGAAACGCGCGCCGCCCAACTCGGCGGATGCGCTCACAAGCAACTCACCACCGTAGCCCTGGATGATGTCCTGCACGATCGACAGGCCAATGCCATGGCCCTGCACGCGCTCGTCGCCACGCACCCCGCGTTGAAGCACCACGGCGATCTTCTCCCTGGGAATACCCGGACCGTCATCATCCACCGCCAGCAACAGGGCGCCGGCATCTTTCGCTACGGTCAGCAGCACCCGCGACTTCGCCCACTTGAAGGCGTTCTCCAGCAGATTGCCTAGCAGTTCCTGAAGATCGCCGGTCTCGCCGTGGAAGTGGGCGCTCTCATCGATCTCGAACTCGCACAGCACGCCCTTGGCCGCATAGATCTTCTCAAGCCCGAGCACGATCTGTTCGGCCTGCGGCAGGATCGGCACCGGCGTGGCGAACAGCTTGTGCCCGCCCGACGCCGCGCGCGAAAGTTGGTAGGACACCAGCGCATTCATACGCTCCAGTTGCGTGTCCAGTTCGTCGCGCAACTCGGCATCCGGCGCGCCGCTGTCCAGCCGCGCGCGCAGTACCGCCAGCGGCGTCTTCAGGCTATGGGCGAGATCGGCCAGGGTATTGCGCTGGCGCTCCAGATGCGTGCGCTCGCTCTCGATGAAGGCATTGATGCTGTCGGTCAACGGTTGCAGTTCGCGCGGGTGGAAGCCGCTCATCCGCGAGGCCCGGCCGAGCTTGACCCGGTCCAGCTCGGCAATCACCTGACGCAACGGCGACAGGCTCCAGCGCAATGCCAGGAGTTGCAGCAACAGCAGGATCAACGCGGCCGCACCGAGGTAGGTCCACAAAGCGCTGCGAAAGACGTTGATCTGCGCGGCCAGGAGGCGCGTGTCCTCCATGACGTGGATGGTGTAGGGCGTGTCCTCGCCGCGTGCGCCGGGCGCGGTGAAACTACGCGAATAACGGTAGATTTCGCCCAACGCGCCGTTGATGTTCTGCATCGGCAGCGGCCCTTCGAAACGCACGCTGTCCTTCTCCAGGCGCTGTCCCGCCGGCAGCACCGGGCCTTCCGAAGACATCGAGCGCCAATGCCCGTTCGGCACCAGCAGTTCGACGTAGAGACCGCTGCCCGGGCGCTCCAGGCGCGGATCGGGCGCACGGTAGGGCGGCACCAGATAACCATCGACATCGAACTCGATACCGGCGGCGTAGGCCAGCGCATAACTGGCCAGGCGCTCGCGCATGTTGCGCTCGGCGGTATCGACGAAAGCGCGGTCGAGCGCGAGGCCGACCAGTGTCAGGAAGGCGAGCAGGCCGAGGCCCGCGGCCAGCAATTGGCGGGTGGCGAGCGAGCGGGGATGCCAGAACATGGCCATGCGGAAATAAGCTAAGCGACGGTGCGAGCGCACCGCCATCTTCGACGCGCGGGCCGCCCGATGCGATCAGCCTTCGCTGTTGCGCGGAATGGCGAAGCGATAACCACGGCCGCGAACGGTCTCGATCGGCCTCAGATTGCCATCGGTATCCAGCTTGCGGCGCAGACGACCGATGAAGACTTCCAGCACGTTGGAATCGCGATCGAAATCCTGCTGGTAGATGTGCTCGGTGAGGTCGGCCTTCGAGACCAGTTCGCCGGCATGCATCATCAGGTATTCCAGCACCTTGTACTCGTAGCTGGTGAGGTCGACGTTCTGGCCGTGGACGGTGACGGTCTGCGCGGCAAGATCAAGCACCACCGGCCCGCACTCCAGGGAAGGCTTGCTCCAGCCGGCCGCGCGGCGCACCAGGGCGTTGATGCGCGCCAGCAGCTCCTCGACATGGAACGGTTTGACCAGGTAATCGTCGGCGCCCTGCTTGAGGCCATCGACCTTGTCCTGCCAGCTCGAACGCGCGGTCAGGATCAGGATCGGGAACTGCTTGCCTTCGTCGCGCAGCGCCTTGATGAGTTCCATGCCGCTCATCTTCGGCAGACCGAGATCGATGATGCCGATGTCGAACGGCACCTCGCGGCCCATGTACAAGCCCTCTTCGCCATCCTGCGCGGCATCCACGGCATAGCCTTCGCGCATCAGGCGCGCGGCGAGGGTCTCACGCAAGGGGGCTTCGTCTTCGACGAGGAGGATACGCATCAGGGGTCTCCGGCTTCGGCCGCGATCGGCCATTCAGGTAGACAAGCTTAGGGCCTGCCTGTGTCATCGTCACGTGTAGACGGGAAGGCCGACGGGCCGATCGGGGCGCGGCGCTGGGCTGGATCGTCGACGACCACCATCACCCGCCCTCCGGGCGCCAGCACCTTGACCCGGTGAATCTCGCGGCCCTGGAAGCGCATGCTTTCGACGTTCAACACCTGGCCGCCGGTGGCGCGCTCGACGCGGCGCACCGCCGCCGAAATGCCACCGGCACCGGCCGGCGCCGGCTGCGTGGCGCGCGGCAGCAACATCAACACGGGCTCCGCCGACACCGGCAGTCCATGCTCTTGCTGCTGCGCCCGTGCAAGGACCGGCACCAGCAACAACGCGAAAATGACGAAAGCGGACGGGCGACGCACGGCGGGTCGGGGGGAGGCGGGGGAATTGGGCGATCAGTCTGGGCAGCCAGGATTGAACTCGTCCTTAATCCGCTTAAGGAAACCTTGACAAAGATTAACCAACCAGGCGTTCGCCCCGCGCCTGTTGCGCGGCCAACGCGGCCTCGACCAGCGACCAGTCCGCCCCCGGACGATGCGCCCCCTCGCTCAGCGTCTGGCGGAAAGCGCGCCCGCCAGCTTGGCCGTGGAACAGACCCAGCAGGTGACGCGTCATATGCTTGAGCGCCACGCCCTCCGCCAACTGACGTTCGGCGTAGGGACGGAAACTCCGCAACACGTCGGCACGCGGCACGATGGCGGCACCACTCCAATGCGCCTCCACCTGCTGCAACAAATACGGGTCGTGATAGGCGGCACGCCCCAGCATGACGCCGTCCACCCGGCCGCGCTGGGCTTCGATGGCGGCGAGATCGGCGATACCGCCGTTCAGCTCGATCCGCAATTCCGGTCGTTCCTGCTTGAGCCGCCAGGCCCAGTCGTACCGCAGCGGCGGCACCTCGCGGTTTTCCTTCGGCGACAACCCCCGCAACCACGCGTTGCGGGCATGGACGATGAAATGGCCGCAGCCCGCATCCGCCACCTGGTCGATGAAAGCGCGGAACTTCGCGTAATCGTGATCGTCATCGACACCAAGCCGGCACTTCACCGTCACCGGTACGCCGGCCGCGGCCTCGACCATCTTCGCCACGCATTCGGCCACCAGCGCTGGCTCGCGCATCAGACAGGCGCCGAAACGGCCGGCCTGCACCCGGTCGGAAGGACAGCCGCAGTTGAGATTGATTTCATCGAAACCGTGCTCCACCGAAATCCGCGTGGCCTCGGCCAGCAGGACTGGCTCGCTGCCACCCAGTTGCAAGGCCACCGGGTGCTCGCCCGGGTCCATCGCCAGCAACTGGCCGCGATCGCCATGGATCACCGCGTTGGCATGCACCATCTCGGTATAGAGCCGCGCCGAGGGAGACAGCAGGCGGTGGAAGACCCGACAATGGGTATCCGTCCAATCCATCATGGGGGCCACCGACAACGCGAACGCGGGAGCGGCCATGAGGACGGTGGAGGGGGGAGCGGATGGCATCGGGGAATCTATGGCGGCAAACCGCCATTATTGACGATGCCGCCGCCCGGCACGAAAAACCCCCATCTGGAGCCAGACACCGAAAGCCCCTCCCCTCCGAACTCCCGCCCCTGGCTTAACGCTCGCTCAGTACAAAGCTGCCGATGGATACTCCGATGTCCCAACCCGAGCCGCGCCCGGTCAGAGCCAGTGAAACCGAGCCTTTGGTCACTACCTGCGCCTTGCCGGAACGGCCGGCTCCGGCATGCGCTTCGGCGGCGGCATAGCCGCCCAGGACTTCACGAATGTTGTAGATGCCGGAAAATTCACCACGCCCATGTTCGATCCGGGATCGGCCAAAGGTAATCCCGCCACCGCGCGAAACGATCTTCACCGGCAACCGGCTGCCATCACTGCAAGTCACCATGCCCTCGCCATCGGCCGTCTTGTAGAACGCGGACCAACCTTCCATGGTGAAATCGAAATGGCATTCCAGCGGTCCCTCCGCCCGCGCGGGAAATGCCAGCATGGCCACGGCGCAGGCCATGGCGGCAAGCAGTCGGGGAAGGCTGAGCGTAAGGAATGGGCGCATTGCGATCGGTGATCAGGGGTAAGCGACGGCACCGCAAACCTGACTTGGCGTATCTAGCGCGCGCCGTAACACCAAGCGGCCTGCCAAGTCCACTGGTGGAGACCGCCCTTCAAGGAGCAGTCCCACTGCATAGCACGGGCCGCTTACCAGCCGCGGCTGTAGCGACGGGCATAGTCGTCGTAGACGCGGTAATCGTGGTGGCGGTAGTCACTACGATAGTCATAACGTGGGGTGTACCAAACGCACTTGCCGTTGCGATTGCAACGGGCGCGGCTGCCCTGTCCATTGCGGTAGTAACCATAGGCATTGCCATATGGCGGGTTGCCGTAGTGGCTGTCGACCACCCGGTAATAGCGCGGGCGGCCATGACGGTCGTGCTCAACGATCAAGCGTTCATCCAGACCGTAATCGCCATGGCGATAGTACGGCTGGCCGTCGTGCAGGATGACGTCCTCAATATCGACGAGTACCCGGGTCGGCGGTTCCTGCGCCTGCACCTGTTGCGACATGGCCAGAGCACCCAGCCCGAAACCGGCGGCCAAGATGGTCGGAGCCATCATACGGGTAAGGGTTTTCATGCTTCACCTCCTTGGTCAAGGGCCGCCGCGGCGACCGTGCTGCCACCTTGCAGGGGCGGCAGTGAATACGCATTTAACCTCATTGTCGCGCCAGCCCCCCGCATATCCGGCGATGGCGCACGTTCAGCGACAGGCATCGGCCACCCGCCTATCTAGCGCGACGGCCTGATCATAAGTCATTTGCATGAAGTCACGCTCGCGGGTACGACTGCGTCGCTGTTGCGCCCGTTCGCAACGACGCGCGGCGGTATCGCCACGATGCGCCCGCCGCGCCGATACCCGCGCCGGGCGCGCCCGCAAGGCGGCGGACACTTCCATACGGTTCATTTCCCGCCAGCGCGCGGTGTCCTGGCGGCGTTCACGCAGGTCGTCGGCATCGACGCGCGCCTCGATGCCACGCTGCCAGAGCAACCGGCTACCGGCCGGACAATCGCCACTGACGTAGGCGTGGCCGCCACCGGCCAGCGCGCACTTGCGCAATTCGGTGGCAACCAGGGGCGGCGCTACCGTCAAAAGCAGGATGATGATGGCGCCGACGCAACGGCTCATGGCGATACCTCCGAGACTCCCACCACAGCCTCGTACCAGGGCGCGCCCCACGCCATCGGCAAAATCCGACTCTGGGCTAGGAAAACGCCGCGTGTTCGATGTCGTCCAGGCAGGCGGCAATGTCATGGGCGGTACCGGCCAGCCGCAGGCGCGGGTGCGCGGCATCCACCTCGGCCTCGGTCTCGTGCGCCCAGGTCACGTGGTAGGGCACGTGCACGCCCCAGGCGCCGAGTTCCAGCGGCGGCGCGATGTCCGAACGCAGCGAATTGCCCACCATCACGAACTCGGCCGGCGCCACGCCGAACTCTTCCAGCAGCCGCGCATAGGTCGGCGCGTCCTTTTCGCTGATGATCTCGATCCGGCGAAACCAGCGGGCCAGCCCGGATTCGCGCACCTTGGCCTCCTGGTGGAACAGGTCGCCCTTGGTGATGAGCACGATGTCGTGGCGCGCGGCCACCGCCGCGACCGCCTCCCGGACCCCGGGCAGCAGTTCGACCGGATGCCGCAGCAGCGTTTTCGCCAGCATCACGATGCGATGGATGTCGGCGGCGGGGATACGGCCTTCGGTGATGTCGATCGCCGCTTCCACCATCGACAGCGCCATGCCTTTCACGCCGTAGCCGAACAGCGCCAGGTTGCGTTTCTCCACCGCGTACAGGCGCGCGCCGAGGTCGTCGAGATCGACATGCCGACCAACGATCCGGCGGAATTCGGCCTCGGCCTCGCGGTAGTAGTCCTCGCTCTTCCAGAGGGTGTCGTCGGCATCGAAGCCGACCATGCGGATGTGCTCTGCCATCGCCCCACTCTACCCGACGACACGGCGCCTTGATGGCGTCTCCGGCACGCTGGGGTTTCACGAATGGGCCCGTCATGCGCCCGATCGCCTCGTTCGTCCTCCCGTTTGCTGCCACGCTGGCGCTTGCCGCCTACCAGAACGGCGGCCCCGCGATCACCGCGCCCGACCGCTCCGCGACGCCTCCGGCGGGAAACGTCGCACCCTTCCGGCGCACGGAGTTCGCCCGTTTCGACCAGCCCTGGGCGATGACTTTCCTGCCCGATGGTCGCTTGCTGGTGAGCGAGAAGGCCGGCCGACTCAAACTATTCGACCCGGCGACCAAGCGCATGGGCGAGATCGGCGGTTCGCCGGCAGTGGCATACGGCGGACAAGGCGGATTGGGCGACGTGGCTCCGCCCCCGCGGTTCGCCGACAACGAGTGGGTTTATTTCAGCCATGCCGAAGCCGACGAAGGCAGCACGCGCAGCGTGGTGGTGGCGCGGGCGAAGTTGACGTTGGACGTGGATGGCGGCGGCAGGCTGAGAGCCCCCGAAACGATCTGGCGGCAGGTACCGAAGGTGAAAGGCGGCGGCCATTACAGCCATCGCATCGTGTTCGCGCCGAATGGCGGTCTGTTCATCGGTTCGGGCGACCGGCAGACATTCGAGCCAGCGCAGGACATGCGGAGCAACCTCGGCAGGATCGTCCGCCTCGACGACGACGGATCGTTCGCCGCCGGCAACCCGTTCGTGTCGCAAGGCGGCATCGCCGCGCAGGTGTGGACGCTCGGCCACCGCAACGTGCTGGGTCTCGCCTTCGACGCCCGGGGCCAGCTGTGGAGCCACGAAATGGGGCCGAAGGGCGGCGACGAATTCAACCGTGTGGTGAGGGGCGACAACTACGGTTGGCCGGTGGTCAGCGATGGCGACCATTACGACGGTCGGCCGATCCCCAGGCACGCCAGCGCGCCGCAATACCATGCGCCGGAGGTCGGCTGGACGCCGGTGATCTCGCCTTCCAGCCTGATCTTCTGCGATGGCGCGATGTTTCCACGGTGGCGGGGACGCGCGCTGATCGGCGGGCTGTCCTCGCAGTCGCCGCTGGTGGTGAAGTTCGATGGCGACAGCGCCGCCGAGGAGACCCGTTACCCGATGGGCAGCCGCATCCGCGAAGTGGAGCAAGGACCGGACGGCGCGCTCTGGCTGCTGGAGGGTGGCGGCAACGCGCGGTTGCTCAGGCTAACGCCCGCTAGTTGAACCGGCAGCCAGAACGCCCCCCCCTCGGGCGACGGTGCGGCCGCAGCGCACGGTCTGTTCCACCGCCGTAGCGAACGGATCGGCGCTGGTGCGGCTGGCCGCGCCTAGTCCGCCATTCAACCGAGCTCAGGGGCTGAAACCAGAGGCTGACGGCCGCGAGATTTCGGCGCGGCCGGTGGAAAGCCCCTCATGTCACCACGACCCAAGGCCGGCATGCCGCATCGGGTTTCCGGCGCAACGTCGGGCGCGTATTCGCCTACAGTTCGCGTCGCCGGAAGGCCGGCACGCCGCCCGTCCGGGCATGGCATGGATCGCCACGCGCAACTGGCGCGCCCCTCCGGCGCGGCCTCCCGCGCACGCTTCGGTTTTCAGTTGCCGGGCACGGGCGCGTATCGCGGTGCGTTGGGTGGGGAAGCCAGGCCGCTTCGAGAAAGCCGGTGATGGCACGACGGCCAGAATGCGCGGCATGTTTCATCGGGCGGCACCCGCCACGCCGGCGGAATCGGCGCCCGTGGCAAAAGTCAGCCCGCGCCAGCGCGCCGCTGGAGTTTCGACGCCACCATCGGCACGCTCAGCATGGTGCTGGCCACCGCCATCAACAGCAACGCGGTGAAGGTTTCGTTGGTGATGATGGCGCGATCCAGCAGCACGTTGGCGAAGATGATCATGATGAGCGCCTTGGTTTGCAGCAACCAGCCGATGATCGAGGCCTCCCCCTTCGGCCAGCCGAGGATACGCCCGGCCAGTTTCACCCCCGCCAGTTTGCCCGCCACCGCGGCCAGCAGCAGCCCGCCCGCCGCCATGAACACGCTCAGCCCGCCCATCGACCAGGCGGTCTTGAGCCCGGTGGAAAGGAAGAACACCGGCATCATCACCAGCAGTATGTGGTGACGCAGCAGATCCATGCGCGCCTGGTTGAACCAGTCGCCATCCATCACCACGCCGGCAAGAAACGCGCCGACCATGAAGTGCAGCCCGGCCCAGTCCGCGCCCAGCGCCACCAGCGCCAGCCAGACCGGCGCGATGTACCAGCGGTCATGCTCCGGCACCCGGCGCATCAGCCGGCGGAAGAAACCGCAGGCCACGGCGAACAGCAGAAGGAAGGCCGCCTGCCGGCCGATCCGCGCCCAATCCATCAGGATCAACGCCAGCACGCCCCAGATGGCGATGTCATCCAGGCTGGCATAGCGCAGGATGCGCTGACCAAGCGGCCGGCGCAGGATGTCGAGTTTCTCCATCAGCAGGATCAGGATCGGCAGCGCAGTGACCGCGCAGGCCATGCCGATCCCGGCCACGAACTGCCACGGCCGGCTCCCGGCGCCGGCCCAGCCGGGAAAGCGGAGCATGACCAGCGCGACCATGGCGCCGAACAGCAACGGCGTGCTCAGCGCCAGCCCGGCGGTGATGCCGGATTCGCGGCGGTTTTCCCAGGCGCGTTTCAGGTCCAGTTCGACCCCGGCGATGCAGACGAACAGCATCACCGCCCACCAGGCGATGCCGTTCAACGCCTGCGCCACTTCGGGATTGAAGACGAAGGCGTAGTAATCGGGAAACCACCTGCCCAGCACGCCCGGTCCCAGCAGGATGCCGGTGACGATCTGCACCACCACCAGCGGCGCCCAGTAATCGGTACGCCCCAGCCGCCAGACGAAATACGGCACCGCCATGATGATCAGCATGGCGACGAGGAAAATCTCGGTGGTGGTCATCGCGTGCGGCACCGGCGGCGCTCAAACGGGGCGGGATACGAAACGCACGATCTTCGCCAACAGGATACGGGGCGTAAAGCGCATCAGGAATACCTGCAACCGATTGCCCATGCCGTGCACCGCCAGCCGTTTACCTGCCAGCCCCACGCGCCAGGCATCGGCGCCGACCGCGTCGCCATCGGGCAGGTAGCCGCCCTTGAACAAGGCGGAGCGACGCGCGTTCGCCGCCTCGGAAAACCGCGTTCGGGTCGGGCCGGGGCAGTAGGCGGTGACACCGACGCCGCGCGCCGCCAACTCCTCGGCGATCCCCTCGCTCCACACCCGCAGATAGGCCTTGCTGCCGTAATAGACGGCGAGGAACGGCCCCGGTGGGAACGAGGCGATGGAACTGATGTTGAGGATATGGCCGCCGCGCGCGAGAAGCCGTGGCAGGAAACGCTTGGCCAGCACCGTTGGCGCCTCGATGTTGAGGCGCAGCATCGCCAGTTCGTCATCAAGGTCGGTATCGACGAATTCGCCATAGACGCCGACACCGGCGTTATTGACCAGCATGTCGATGGCGACACCGCGCGCTTCGACTTCCGCGAACAGCCGCTCGGCACCGCCGGGCGCGGCCAGGTCCGCGGCGATCGCCGTCGCCTCGATACCGTATCGCCGCCGCCAATCGGCCGCGAACGCTTCGATCGCGGCGGCATTACGCGCCGAAAGCAGCAAATGCCAGCCATCGCGCGCGGCGGCCTCCGCAATCCCCTTGCCGATGCCACCCGACGCCCCGGTGATCAGTACGGTCTTGCGCGGCGGAACCCGCGAGGTCATCAGTAAATCTCGCCGATGCAGCAACGCAGCGAACCACCGCCGGCCTCGATCGCCGCCAGCGGCACCGAACGCGGCACGAAGCCCGCATCGGCGAACAGACGCCGGCTCGGGGCGCGCAACGCGGCATCGGCGCGCGCGCTCATCCACACCGTATCGGCGGAAAGCGCAATGCAATTGCCGACGAAGGCGGCGTGCTCGGCCTCGTCGCAGATCAACGCATGCGGCGCGTAATGCGCGGCGATGGCATTGGCGATGGCGGCATCGGCGAAGCCTTTCGGGCACACCACCGCGGCACGGCCGGCCAGCACCGAAAGCACCACATTGGTGTGGTATTCGCCCTCGGCCAGGTCGAACAACAGCGAGGCGCGCAGGCCGAAGGCTTCATGCATCAGCCGCGCGCCTTCTTCGTCGCAGCGCTCGGACAGGCCGATGTAGCCCAGCCCGCGCGCGCGGTCGATCACCAGCGCGCCGGTCAGCTCGCACGGATGCGGCTGGCCGGACAAGTCGATTTCCTCGCGGCCAAGCACGTCACGGAAGAAGGCGCGGATGTCGCCGCGTCCGGCTTCGCGCTGGCGCACCGGGTGGCGCATCCGCGCGATCACCACCCGTCCGCCGGCGGTGCCGAAGACGTTGTTGGGAAAGACCGCGTCCGGCGTGGCCGGGTCGCCGGCGAAGCAGATCGCCGGCAGCACCGCGCCGATCGCGCGCTGCAATTCGCGGTGCTCGGCCGAGGCGCGCACGGCATCGAACGCCGAGGCATCGGCCATGTAGGCATTGTCCTCGGCCGATTGCGTGGCCTGGGCGAAACCATCGGGCGCGACGAGGAAGGCGGCGCGCGCGGTGGCCGGGCCGAAATCGGCGTCCAGGGTGCGCGCATGGGCGAAGAAGGCGGAAACGTCACGGGTCAGCATGGGGGCGATTGTCAGCGATCCCCTTCTTCCCCGCCAGCGGGTCGGTCGGCGTCGGCCCCAAAATCAATCGGGCGGCTCGCGCCGCCCGATTGGCCACAACTGGTTTTCTTGTGGAGTGCTCAGCCGCCCTTGCCGGGCTGCCCCTTGTCGCCGTAATTGGCGGCGAGCCAGGCTTTGTACTCGTCTTGCGTCAGTTGGCCGTCCTTGTCGGCGTCGGCGGCATCGAAGACCTGGGACAGGCTCGGCACCGAGGCGACTTCGGTCTTGCTGAGGCTGCCGTTGCCGTCGCTGTCGAGATCGTTCCAGTTGGTCTTGTCGCCGGCTTCGGCCGGCGGCGCCTGGGTGGTGGTCTCGGACTGCTGGCCGGCGGCGCCCTCGGTGGGCGGCGTTGCCGAAGTGGACTGCGGCGGCATCTCGGCGGCCTTGCCATCCTGGGCGGCATCCTGCGCGAAAGCCAACGGGGCGGCGCCCAGGGTCATGATGGAAGCGACCAACAGCGGGGCAAAGTTCTTGCGATAGTTCATCAGTTTCTACCTCTTTCGTTCGTGGGGGACTCGAAACGAGCCTCGGAAAGCGCCGAGACACGATGCGCCGATGCAAAGTCGGATTCGATTGCCATCGAAGCGCAACGCCACCTTGAACGAAGCCATATGAACCTTCACCACTGCGCAAGTGTTAAGAAAACGGAGGTTTAACCCGCCGCGCGATGAATCGAGCTAGACGGCCACCGCCCCGGCACGCACATGAAAACAGGCACCCGGAGGTGCCTGTCGCCGTTTCGCCTGGTGAATGTTTCGCCACTCAACCGCATTTGGAATAACCGCAATTGAGGCAGGTGGCGCAGCCATCCATGATCACGATGGCCTTGGCGTGGCATTTGTGGCACATGCTGGCGCTGGGCGGGAAGCTCACGCCTTCGCCGGTCACGGCGATGTCCTCGGGGTGCTCGACCGCGTCGGACGTGGCCGATGCCGGCACGGTTTCAGCGTTTTTTTTCGAGCCGTTCCGCCGTGCTTCGTAGGCGCGGCGCTTCTCCGCGATCAGCGCCAGTTGGTGCTCGCTCATTTCCGTATCGCACAGCATGCCGATGGTCTTCAGATGATCCTCGACGATACTGCCCAGCTCGGCCACCAGCGACGGCATGTAGACGCCGCCCGCCTTGAAATAGCCGCCCTTGGGATCGAACACCGCTTTCATTTCCTCGACCAGGAAAGTGACATCGCCGCCTTTGCGGAACACCGCCGACATGATTCGGGTCAGCGCGACGATCCACTGGAAATGCTCCATCGACTTGGAGTTGATGAAGATCTCGAACGGACGTCGATGTTCGTGATCGGTACCGGCGTTGAGTACGATGTCGTTGATGGTGACGTACATCGCATGCTCGACCAACGGCGATTTGATCTTGTAGGTGGAGCCGATCAGCACCTCGGGGCGCTCGATCCTCTCGTGCATCTGGATCACGTTGTCCGCCCCGGACTCGGCCTCGACGGTTTCGCGCGCCACGCTTGTCCCGGCCGGGGCGGGCTGGGCTTCGCGCGCCTTGTCTTCCGGGGTAAGTACGGCGTAACCCTTAATTTTCTTGTCGATCTTGACGGCCATGGTGTCCTGGTTCCTAGGGATGTGGAGATGTCCGCCGCCACCGGGCGACGGACGATCCTCACGGTTACTTCGCGACCTTACCCGCCGCTTTCTTGACCGCGCGCCGGGTGGTGGCGGTTTTCTTCACGGCCTTTTTCACGGCCTTTTTCGCGACTTTCTTGACCGCGACCTTCTTGGCGGGCGCTTTCTTCGCCACGACCTTCTTCACCGCCGCTTTCCCGGCCACCGCTTTCTTGGCGACGGCTTTCTTCGCGGCGGCCGCTTTCTTGGCGACGGTCTTCTTACCGGCCAGGCGCTTCACCGCTTCGGTCTTCTTGCCCGCGCCCTGTTTTTTCAGCGCGGCGGCCTCGGCGCGCGCCTTCTCGCCGGCCGAGGCGGCTTTCTTCTTCAAATCACCAGTGGTTTTCTTGGCGGCTTTCTTGACCGCGGCGGCGCGCTTGGTCACCGCCTTCTCCACTTGGGCGGCCTTCCTGGCGACCGTCTTACGCGCCGCCGTGGCCTTCTTCGCCACCACCTTGCGCACCCTGACGCCTTCCTTCTTGGCGCTGGCCGCGATGTCCTCGACCTTGGCAACGACGCTGCTGCCGGCTTCCTTCGCAGTCTCGACCGCGGCTCCGACGGCGTTTTCCGCCTTGGCGATCATGCCGCTGCTTTGCTTCTTGACCATATGCCCTCCTTGTGGGCGCAAACCGGGGATAGGGAATAAATGGGTATTACCCGCACGATGCTATACCCGTCGTCGCCGCAATGCCGCGTGACGAACCCCGCCCCCGGCGCGTCCGCCACCGGCTTCAGAACTTGCCGTAATAGCCTTCCTTGAGCGCATCGAAGAGATTGGCGGCGGTGTGCGTCTCGCCGTCGTATTCGATTTCCTCGTTGCCCTTCACTTCCACCACGCAGCCATCCTCCAGTTCGAAGCGGTAGGTGGTGTTCTCCAGGTCCGCCTCTTTCACCAGCACGCCCTGGAACGCGGCTGGGTTGAAGCGGAAAGTGGTGCAGCCCTTCAGGCCCTTCTCGTGGGCGTAGCGATAGATGTCCTTAAAATCCTCGTAGGGGTAATCGGTCGGGACATTGGCGGTCTTGGAGATCGAGCTGTCCACCCAGATCTGCGCCGCGGCCTGGACATCGACATGCGCCTTCGGCGTGATGTCGTCGGCGGCGATGAAGTAATCCGGCAATTGTTTGTCGGCATCATCGGCGAACGGCATCGCCTCCGGATTCACCAGTTCGCGGTAGGCCAGGAGCTCGTAGGAAAACACGTCGACCTTCTCCTTGCTCTTCTTGCCCTCGCGGATCACGTTGCGGCTGTAGTGATGGGCGAAAGAGGGTTCGATGCCGTTGGACGCATTATTGGCCAGCGACAGCGAAATGGTGCCGGTCGGCGCGATGGAGCTGTGGTGGGTGAAGCGCGCGCCGCGCTCGGCCAGCCGCGCGACCAGTTCCGGCGCGACTTCGGCCACCTTCCGCATGTAGCGCGAATAGCGCGCGTGCAACTGGCGACCTTCGATGGCATCGCCGACTTTCCAGCCGTCCTTCTCCATCTCCGGGCGCTTGCGCAGCATCTCGGCGGTGACGGCGAACTTCTCCAGCATGATCGGCGCGGGGCCTTTTTCCTCGGCCAGTTGCAGGGCGACTTCCCAGCCGGCCACGGCCATCTCGCGCGCGATCCGCTCGGTGAAGGCGCAGGATTCGCCGCCGCCGTATTTCATCCTCAGCATGGTCATGGCGCTGCCAAGGCCCAGGAAGCCCATGCCGTGGCGGCGCTTGCGCACGATCTCGTCGCGCTGCCGCGCCAGCGGCAGGCCATTCACTTCCACCACGTTGTCGAGCATGCGGGTGAACACGCGCACCACTTCCTTGTATTCCGCCCAGTCGAAGCGCGCCTGGTCGGTGAACGGGTCGCGCACGAACCTGGTCAGATTGACCGAACCCAGCAGGCAGGCGCCGTAGGGTGGCAGCGGCTGTTCGCCGCAGGGATTGGTGGCGCGGATGCTCTCGCACCACCAGTTGTTGTTCATCTCGTTGACCCGGTCGATCAGGATGAAGCCCGGCTCGGCGTAGTCGTAGGTGGAGACCATGATCATGTCCCACAGGTGCCGCGCCTTGACCTGGCCGTACACCTTGCAGGCGACCAGGCCGTCGTCACGGGCGAGGTAGCCCTCGCTGGTCGGCCAGTCGCGCCAGACGATCTCCTCGCGGTTGTCGAGATCGACCTCGTCGCGTTCCTTCACGGAGAGCGGGAAGACCAGCGGCCAGTCGGCGTCGGCCTCGACCGCCGCCATGAAGCCATCGGTGATGAGCAGCGAAAGGTTGAACTGGCGCAGCCGCCCGTCCTCGCGCTTGGCGCGGATGAAGTCGCGCGCGTCCGGATGCGAAACGTCGAAAGTGCCCATCTGCGCGCCGCGGCGGCCCCCGGCCGAGGACACGGTGAAACACATCTTGTCGTAGATATCCATGAACGACATCGGGCCGCTGGTGTAGGCGCCGGCGCCGGCCACGAACGCGCCCTTCGGACGCAGGGTGGAGAACTCGTAGCCGATGCCGCAGCCGGCCTTCAGCGTCAGCCCGGCCTCGTGGACTTTCTCCAGGATGCCGTCCATCGAATCGACGATGGTGCCCGAAACGGTGCAGTTGATGGTCGAGGTGGCCGGCTTGTGCGCCTGCGCGCCGGCGTTGGAGATGATGCGCCCGGCCGGGATCGCACCACGGCGGAGCGCCCAGGCGAAGCGCTCGCCCCAGTGCTCGCGCAATTCGGCGGTCGGCTCGGCCTCGGCCAGCGCCCTGGCGACGCGCCTGCAGGTGGCTTCGATGTCGGTATCGATCGCTTCGCCCTGCTTGGTCTTCAGCCGGTATTTCTTGTCCCAGATGTCCAGCGAGGCAGGCTGCATCGGGATGGCGGCATCCGCCTTTTCGCCGTTGTCCGTCCTGACCGCTTCGAGGCGTGCGTTGCTCATGCCGATGACTCGCTCCCTGTTGAATGCCGATGGCGCGCGCCGGGCGCGCGAACCGTTGCTCCGCTGCTTGCGCGATAGCGCCCCGGAGCCGCTCGTCTTTCCCGCTTGCCTTGGGCCTTCGACCCAACCCTTGGGAGCACCCAAGGAGTGAAACCCCAAGATATAGTGGAAGCGGAGCGAAAAGTTAGGCCGCCGGACCGGGCCTGTCAACCGCGCTTCCCCATTCATCCAAAAGAATTTTCAATGACATGCCAGGCGCGCGCCGGATACCCTCGCGGAACGAGCCATTCAGCTTTGTCGCGCCAGACTGCCCACTTCACATCAACGCCACCGCCGACACGGGATAACTATCCTCGATGAGCCCCTCCGAGCGCCCTGTCCGCCGCATGCCGCGGCCCCTGCCGACGCTGCTGGCATTGGCCGCCGCGGCCGGCTTCGGCGGTTTCGCCGCGACCGCCCTGCGCGATGCCATGACCCAGCCCGCCGAAGCGCAGCCGGCCAACGTGCCGATGGCGGCCCCCCTGCCGCCCGCCGTGGTCGGACAGCCGCGGCCCTCGCTGGCGCCGATGCTGGAAAAAGCGATGCCGGCGGTCGTCAGCGTGCACACCAAGCAACGCATCAGCGTCAGCCCGTTCGGCAACGATCCGATCTTCCGCCGCGTATTCCCCGAGCTGACCCAGGAGCGGATCAACGAATCGCTGGGCTCGGGCGTGATCGTCGATGCCGCGCGCGGCTACGTGCTGACCAACCACCACGTGATCGTGAATGCCGACGACGTTTCGGTCACGCTGGCCGACGGCCGCACGCTGAAGGCCGACTTCCTCGGCTCCGATCCCGATACCGACGTCGCCCTGATGCGGATTCCGGCCAACAAACTCACCGCGATCCCGCTGGCCGACAGCGGCCAGTTGCGGGTCGGCGATTTCGTGGTCGCCATCGGCAACCCGTTCGGCGTCGGGCAGACGGTGACTTCGGGCATCGTCTCGGCGGTCGGCCGCAGCAACCTGCCGGGCGCGGGTTTCCAGAACTTCATTCAGACCGATGCCAGCATCAATCCCGGCAACTCCGGCGGCGCGCTGGTCGATCTCGGCGGCCGCCTGGTCGGCATCAATACCGCCAGCTTCAACCCGCGCGGCTCGATGGCCGGCAACATCGGGCTGGGCTTCGCCATCCCCACCAACCTGGTCCGCGACATCATGCGGCAGCTCCTCGCCAACAATGGCCAGGTGCGACGCGGCACGCTGGGCGTGGACACGCAGGACCTGGACGAACGCCGCGCGCGCGCGCTGGGCCTCGGCTCCAGCCGCGGCGCCCTGGTCGCCCGGGTGCTGCCCGGTTCCTCGGCGGCGGCGGCCGGGCTGCGACCGGGCGACGTGATCGTCGCGGCCAACGGCCAGCGCATCGATAGCGCGGAAACCTTCCGCAACTTCCAAGGCCTACAAGCGGCGGACGCGCGTCTTAGCCTGGACATCCGCCGCGACGGCCAGCCGCTGCAACTCTCGGCCGGCCTGCGGGAGGTGCTGCGCGACGGCGCCAGTCTGGACCCGCGCCTGGCCGGCGTGACCTTCAGCGAACTGCCGGAATCGCTGCGCCGGCAGGGCGCCAGCGGCGTGCAGGTCGATGACGTGGCGCGCGGCAGCCGCGCCGAGCGAAGCGGCCTGCGCCGGGGGGACGTGGTGCTGGCCGCCTCCAGCGGCGAGTTCGGCGACCTCGCCAGCTTCCGCGCCAGCTTCCGCGACGCCCCCCCGCAACTGGTTTTCCGCATTTGGCGCAACGGCCAGCGCGGACAGATCCTGATGCAGTAACCCCCCCACCCCCAAGGAGACCGTGCCATGAACGTGAAAGACAACCTCGCCGAAGCCGGCAGCCACCTCAAGCAAGCCGCCGCCCACGCGGGCGATTCGATCAAGGGCGCCGCCGCCGCCGCCGGCGACGAGCTGCGCTACGGCCGCGCCAACATGAAGGCCGAACTGGCCGATTCCGCGGTCGCCGGCCTTTCCGCCGCCGAGGAAATGGGCGCCGCCGCCAAGGAGCAGATGGACGTGCTGATGGACAAGAGCCGCGACATGATCGACAGCGCCGCCGAGCTGATCCGCGAACGGCCCCTGACCGCCTTCGGCATCGCCTTCGCCACCGGCTGGGCCATCGCCAAGCTGGCGCGCGCGGGCGGCCAAGACAAGTAAGCGGCGATGAGCGCCGACAACGGCACGCCGCCGCCCGATCCCGCGCCCGACCTGCTGGAAACCCTCCGGCAGGTCGGCGCCGCCGGGCGCGCCGGCGTCGATGCCACGCTCGATTCGGCCAAGGCGATGCGCACGCTGGTGTCCGCCGACATCTCGTTGGCGCGCAGCGCCGCCGGGCGCACGCTGGCGCTGACCGCCGTGGCCATCGTCTTCGGCGCGGTCGCCGGGCTGTTGCTGACCGCCGCGCTGGTGGCGGTGCTGGCCTTGCGCTTCGGCCTGCCGTGGTCGCTCTCGCTCCTGATCGTCGGGCTGCTCTGCCTGGCCGGCGCGGGTATCGCCGGCTGGCGGGCCATGCACTATTTCGAGCACACCCGGATGAAGGCCACGCGCCGGCAACTGGCCAGGCTCGGCATCGGCGAACTGGCCGAGCACACGCCGGAAGCGGGATCGGCGCAATCGACCCGCGAGGCGACCGAACACATGCCGCCGAAACAGACCAACGGCGCGCCGGTGAAGGACCGCCGGGGCATCGACGTGACGCCGCCCTGAGGCGGCTTCGGCACAAGGGAAGATCATGGGCTTCAAGCAACTCATCCACAAAGTCACCCAGGCCGAGCAGGCGCTCGAAGCCCGCGAGCGCAGCGTCGGCGCCGATTGGCGGCAGTTGCGGACATCCTGGCGGGCGATCTGGACGCCGGGCCGGATCGTGATCGCCGGGCTGGCCAGCGGCTTCCTGGTCGGACGCACGCGGCCGCTGGCCGGCATCGGCGGCTCCGGCGTATTGCAGATGCTCTCGGCGCTGTCCGGCCTGGTCGCCGGTGGCGGCGCGCAGGCCGCCGTCGACGAAGCCGAGAACGCCCGCCACGAGGCCGGGACGCCGCGCGAGCCCAACCCGCCGACACGGGCGGCCGCCCCCGATGCCGGGGGCAACGACCATGAATCGCTGCGCCATTACGAGCGCCTGCGCCGCGCCGGCCTGACGTGAGCACGCCGGTGCCGCCCACGCCGGGCGGCGGCCCGCCCTCGCCCGCCAACGACGAAGCTCCGCTCGCCGCGCCGCCGCGTCCCCGCACCTCGCTGGCGCTGCTGACCCTGGCCACGCTGGCGCTGGGCTGGACGCTGTGGGCCACGCAAACGGTGATCCTGCCGATCCTGCTGGCGCTGTTCTTCGCGTTGATCGGCAACCCGATCATCCGCCTGCTGCAAAAGCTGTGTCTGCCGCGCCCGCTCTCGGCGGTGATCGTGCTGTTCGGCGGGCTGGCGCTGGCCGTGTCGCTCGGGCGGCAACTGGTCGAGCCGGTGGCGTCCTGGCTACAGGAAATGCCGCGCCAGATGAACACGCTGGCGCCCAAGCTGCGCGCCATGACCAAGCCGGTGCAGGCGGCCAACCGGATGGCCGAGGACATCGCCCGCAGCGCCGGCGGCGAGCGCATCAACAAGCCGGTGCAAGTGATCAAGACCGAGGTCAACGACCCCTACAAGACCCTGACCGCGACGCCCAGGATCGCCGCCCAGGTGCTGGCGGTGATCCTGCTCACGCTGTTCTTCATGATCTTCGGCCAGACCTTGCAGAAACGCGCCATCGAACTGCTGCCGGGCCGCCACCACAAGCGCATCACCATCGACATCCTGCAATCGATCGAACGCGAAATGTCCCGCTACGTGTTGACCATCAGCGCGATCAACGCCGTGCTCGGCCTGGCGGTGGCCGCGGCGCTGCACGTCGCACTGGGCCTGAATCCACCCGAGGCGCTGCTGTGGGGCACGCTGAGCGCGCTGCTCAACTACGCGCCCTACGTCGGCCCGGCCATCGGCGCGCTGCTGATGCTGGTGATGGGCCTGACCCAGAACGACGGCCTGGCACAGGCGCTGCTGCCGGTGGCGATCTACCTCGGCTTGCAAACGATCGAAGGCCAGGTGGTCACGCCGCTGATCCTCGGCCGGCGCATGGCGCTCTCGCCGCTGGTCCTGATGCTGGCGCTGATGGTCTTCAGCTTCCTGTGGGGCATGCTTGGCCTGCTGCTGGCGGTGCCGCTGCTGGTTTGCGGCAAGATCATCCTGTCGAAGGTCGAGGGATTCGAGGGGTGGGCCAGGCTGCTGGAGTAAGCCCGCCACCGGCGCAAATCCGCGCGCCCCGCCCCATGCGGGCACGCACGCCAAAGGCGGCGAGCGATTGGGCGAGCCGCTAGAATCATCGCGATGAGCCTGACCATCCGCGCCATCAGCCTCGATCTCGACGACACCCTGTGGCCATTCCCGCCCATCGGCGAACGCATCGAACGGGTACTGCACGACTGGTTCCTCGAACACTCGCCGCGCACCGCCCGACAGTTCCCGATCCCGGCCATGCGCCGGCTGCGCGAGCGGGTGATCGAACGCTTTCCCGCGCAATCGCACGACGCCAGCTGGCTGCGGCGCAAGGGCATCGAGATCGCGCTGGCCGAAAGCGGCGGCGATCCCGCCCTGGCCGATGCCGCCTATGCCGCGTTCTACGTCGAGCGCAACAAGGTGGACTTCTACGCCGACGCGCGCGCCGCGCTCGCGCGCATCGCCGCGCGCCTGCCGGTGTGCGCGCTGTCCAACGGCAACGCCGATCTCGACACCATCGGCATCGGCCACCTGTTCGCCCAGCGCGTCAGCGCGCGCGAGTTCGGCGCCGGCAAGCCCGCCCCGGCAATCTTCCTGCACGCCTGCGAGCGCCTTGGCCGGCGCCCGGAAGAAGTGCTGCATGTCGGCGACGACATCGAGGCCGATATCGTCGGCGCGCATCGCGCCGGGCTCGCCACCTGCTGGCTGCACCGCGACGACGCGCGCCCGCGCCACCCCACCTGGCCGAAGCGCGATTTCACGCCCAGCCTGACCTTCCCCACCCTGTGCGCACTGGCCGACTGGCTGGACGCGCGCGCCCACGACGAGACCCCGACATGAACGACCTGCCCGGCCTCACCCGCCAACCGCAAGCACCGATCCGTCCGTTCCACTGCGTGCGCGGCGTCGGCTTCGACGACTGGCGCAAGCTGCAACTGCCGGCCATCGGCCAATGGCTGGATGCGCAGAAATTCACCGCCGCCTCCGGCAGCAGCGTGCTATTGCCGGGCACCGATGGCATCGAGGGCGCGGTGATCGGCGTTGGCGACATCCATGACCCTTTCGCCCATGCGCACGCACCGTTCGCGCTGCCGCCCGGCGACTGGAAACTGGCCGGCGAGCTGGATGCCGAAGGCCGGCGCGCGCTGCTCCTGGGCTGGGGCCTCGGCAGTTACCGTTTCCGCCGCTACAAGCAACCGTTGCGCGAACCGGCGCGACTGGTGCTGGACGGCCACGCCGATGCGGAAACCCTGGACATCCTCGCCGCCTGCCTGCGCGTGCGCGACCTGGTCAATACCCCGACCGAGCACATGGGCCCGGACGAACTCGAAGCGGTGGTGCGCGAAATCGCCGAGCGCCGCGGCGGCCGGGTAGAGGTCATCGCCGGCGACCAACTTCTGGAGCGAAACTATCCCGCCATCCACGCCGTTGGCCGCGCCTCGCACCGCGCGCCGCGCCTCATCCAGCTCGAATGGGGCGAGCCCGACGCGCCGCGTCTGGCGCTAGTCGGCAAGGGCGTGTGCTTCGATACCGGCGGCCTCAACCTGAAAGCCAGCGCCGGCATGCGCAACATGAAGAAGGACATGGGCGGCGCCGCGCACGCCATCGCCCTGGCCGAGCTGATCATGGCCCGCGGCCTGCCCTTGCGACTGTCGCTGTTCGTCGCCGCGGTGGAAAACGCGGTCGGGCCGAACGCGCTCAGGCCGGGCGAAGTGATCGCCACCCGCAAGGGCACCCGCGTGGAAATCGACAACACCGACGCCGAGGGCCGACTGGTGCTGTGCGATGCGCTGACCCGCGCCGGCGAGGACGACCCCGCGCTGATGCTCGATTTCGCCACCCTGACCGGCGCCGCCCGCATCGCCCTCGGCCCCGACCTGCCCGCGCTCTACGCCAACGACGACGGCATCGCCGACGCCTGGCGCGCGGCGGGCGATGCGCATTTCGACCCGGTCTGGCGGATGCCGCTGTGGAAGCCCTATCTGCGCTACCTGGCAAGCGGCATCGCCGATCTGGCCAACGGCAGCGGCACGCCGATGGCCGGCAGCGTCACCGCCGCGCTCTATCTGCAACACTTCGTGGCCGATACGCAGCCGTGGGCGCACCTCGACGTCTATTCGTGGAACGACAACGACCGCCCCGGCCGCCCCGCCGGCGGCGAGGCGCAAGCCCTGCGCAGCGCGTTCGCGATGCTGAAGGCGCGCTTCGGCTGAGCACAAAGACGGGCAAGGCTGGCGCATGCATGCGGCGATCTTGATCTTGGCAAGCCGGCCCGGTGGCGACATCGCGCAGGTCGCGGATCGCCCGCCAGATCAGCCGGCGGGCCTCGATATCGAGACCGGTGGTGGGTTCATCGAGGAACAGCAGTTCGGGCGCACCGCAGATCGCCAGCGCGAACTGCGCGCGCCGCGGCTGCCCGCCGGAAAGCCGGCCATAACGACGATCGAGCAAGCCATCCAGCCCGGCCAGCGTCACGCAGTCGGCCTGCGTGCGCGGATTCGGGTAGCAGGCGCGGAGGGCTTCGAGCAATTCACCGACGGTGGAAGTCTCGGGCAGCCGCGCCGATTGCAGCATGGCGCCAATCCGGTAACGCGCGACCAGCGACCGTGGCGGCTGCCCGAACAACTCGGCACGCCCCGTATCGGCCGCCCCCAGCCCCAGCATCACACCGATCGCCGTGCTCTTGCCGGCGCCGTTGGCGCCTAGCGGGGCCAGCACTTCGCCACGCTGGATTCGCAGGTCGAAGCCGCCCAGCGCCGCCACGCCGCCATAGCGTTTGCGCGCGCCGGCAGGCGGGCGACCTCCCGCGTGGCGTGGTCGGGCGTCGTTGGCATGTCCATCGTCGTCTCCGGGCCCGAGGCGGCCAGGATGGCGATGGCATGATGTCGGCGGCAGTGGCCCCGGTCAGCCCAATCGCATGACAGTTGTCAGCTGACACGCCCCGCGCCGCATCGCAGACTGTGCGTCACTCATTGACTTCCGGCAGGTGGCGGTCGTCAGCCTCCCACTGCACACTGTCGCCAAACCACGCCGATACCGACGATGAACGCCTCCGCCGACCTGCTCAGGGAACTCCGCATCGACCGCCAGGCCACGCCACCGCCCAACCCTCGCCGCAAGTGGTGGGTGGCGGCCGCGGTCATCGCGGCGTTGCTGGCGCTGGCCGCCGTGTCCGCTTTCTTCGTTAGACCCAAGCCCCTGCCGGTGGATACCGCGACCGCGCGGTCGATCGGCGCCGGCGGCGAAGCGGCCTCGGTGCTCGATGCCAGCGGTTACGTGGTGGCGCGGCGGATGGCGACCGTCTCGGCGAAAGTGCCGGGCAAGGTGCAGGAGGTGCTGATCGAGGAAGGCCAGCGCGTCGAGGCGGGCCAGGTGATCGCCCGACTCGATCCCATCGATGCCGCCCAGCAGCGACAACTGGCGCAAGCACAGGTGGCCGCCGCCGAAAGCCAGCGCGCCGGCGTCGCCGCGCAACTACGCGAGGCCGAGGCCAACGCGACGCGGCTGTCCACGCTGGCCGGGCGGCAGTTGGTCTCGCGGGCGCAGTTGGATACCGCCATCGCCCAACGCGACGCCCTGCGCGCGCAATTGACGACCATCGCGCGGCAATCCCGGGTGGCCGAGGCGCAATCGCGGATCGCCCGGCAGGGCGTGGACAACACCGTGGTGCGCGCGCCGTTCGCCGGTATCGTGACCGCCAAGGCGGCGCAGCCGGGCGAGATCGTCTCGCCGATAGCGGCCGGCGGCGGCTTCACCCGCACCGGCATCGGCACCATCGTCGACATGGATTCGCTGGAGATCGAGGTGGAAGTCGGCGAAGCCTACATCGGCCGGGTGCAACCGGGCATGCCGGTCGAGGCCGGGCTCAACGCCTACCCGGACTGGAATATCCCGGCCGAGGTCATCGCCATCATCCCCGCCGCCGACCGCGGCAAGGCCACGGTCAAGGTGCGGATCGGATTGAAAACGAAAGACCCGCGCATCGTGCCGGACATGGGCGTCAAGGTGAGCTTCCTGGAGAAGCCGAAGACCGCCGACACCGCCAAGCCCGAAGGCGTGCGCGTGCCGGCCGCCGCCATCGCCGAACGCGGCGGCAAGACCGTGGCCTTCGTGGTCGACGCCAACGGCGTCGTGACGATGACGCCGGTCGCCAGCGCCGAGAAGCTCGGCGAACGCGACGTGCGGATCGTCGCCGGCCTCAAGCCCGGCGACGTGGTGGTGCTGGCCGCGCCGGACACGCTCAAGAGCGGCATGGCGATCACCGCCAACGACGCCACCGGGGAGGAATAAGCAATGGCCGCGCCCCTGGTATCGATCCACGACGTCGCCAAGACCTACCGGCGCGGGCCGGAAGCGCTCGAAGTGCTGCACGACATCCATCTCGAAATCGCCCGCGGCGATTTCGTCGCGCTGATGGGGCCTTCCGGCTCCGGCAAGAGCACGCTGCTGAACCTCATCGGCGGGCTGGACACGCCAAGCGCCGGCAGCATCGAGATTGAAGGCCAGCGCATCGACCGCATGAAGGAAGGCGAGCTGGCAAAGTGGCGCAGCGACCATGTCGGCTTCGTATTCCAGTTCTACAACCTGATGCCCACGCTCAGCGCGCAGAAAAACGTCGAACTACCGCTGCTGCTCACCGACCTGCCGGCCGCCAAGCGCAGCCGCAACGCCCTGATCGCGCTGACCCTGGTCGGCCTGGGCGATCGCGCCCGCCATCGCCCCAACGAACTCTCCGGCGGCCAGCAGCAGCGCGTGGCGATTGCCCGCGCCATCGTCTCCGACCCGGTGTTCCTGATCTGCGACGAACCCACCGGCGACCTCGACCGCCAATCCGCCGAGGACGTGCTCAACCTGCTGGAAATGCTCAACCGCGAGCACGGCAAGACCATCATCATGGTCACTCACGACCCCAAGGCGGCCGGGCACGCCAATCGCGTCATCCACCTCGACAAGGGCGTGCTGGTGGATGCGCCGATGCCGGCCTCGGCGCGTTGAGCGGGCGATGAAATACTTCTCGCTGATCTGGGCCTCGCTCTTTCGCAGCAAGCTGCGGACGCTGTTCACCATGCTCTCGGTGGCGACCGCCTTCCTGCTCTTCGGCATGCTGGATTCGGTGCGGGTGGCGTTCAATTCCGGTGGCGACGTGGCCGGGGCCAACCGGCTGGTGGTGATGTCGAAACTCTCCATCACCCAGATGCTGCCGGTCAGCCTGCAACAGCGTATCGCCGCCGTGCCTGGCGTGCGCCGGGCCGCCTACGCGGCCTGGTTCGGCGGCATCTACCGGGACCCGAAGAACTTCTTTCCCAATTTCTCGGTGAGCCGCGATTTCATCGCGCTGTACCCGGAATACGCATTGCCGAAGGCCGACCGCGCGCGCTTCGAGGCCACCCGCGACGGCGCCATCGTCGGCCAGGCGCTGGCGGAGAAACACGGCTGGAAGGTCGGCGACATCATCCCCCTGCAAGCCACCATCTTCCCCAACCGCGACGGCGGCAACGCCTGGCCGCTGAAACTCGCCGGCATCTTCCACGTCAGGGACGCCAAGCGGCGCGCCGAGGAAAACACCCTGTGGTTCCACTGGGACTACTTCAACGAGGCCAACCAGTACGTCAAGGGCCAGGTGGGTTGGTACGTGGTGGAACTGGCCCCGGGCGCGAATCCCGACCGCGTGGCCCAGGCCATCGATGCCATCAGCGCGAACTCCGACCGCGAGACCAAGACCCAGACCGAACAGGCGTTCAACCAGGCTTTCATCAAGCAGTTCGCCGACATCGGCATGATCGTCACCTCGATCATGGGCGCGGTGTTCTTCACCCTGCTGCTGTTGACCGGCAACACCATGTCGCAGGCGGTGCGCGAACGCGTACCCGAGCTGGCGGTGCTGAAGACGCTGGGCTTTCGCAACCGCTCGGTGCTGTGGCTGGTGCTGGCCGAATCCACGCTGCTGGTGCTGATCGGCGGGCTGACCGGGATGGGCGTGGCCACGCTCGTGATCGGCGGGGTCAGCGCGCAGAGCCAGGGCATCATGCAGATGACTTCGATCCTGCCGCAAACCTGGGCCGTGGGCATCGCGCTGATGCTGGCGATCGGCCTCGCCGTCGGCCTGTTCCCGGCGCTGCGGGGCATGCGGCTCAACATCGTCGATGCACTGGCGGGGCGCTGACATGCGAAAGCTGAAGCACGCCCTCACCAACCTCGCCATCGGCCTGGGCGTCGCACTCCTCCTGGCGCTGTGGATGGCGCTGCCCTGGCAGGGGGCGCTGGTCGCGCTGGCCCTCCTCGGCGTCTGGCTCGCGGCCAGCCGCGGCGGGCGGCTGACGTGGCTTGCGACCCGGCTCGGGCTCGCCAGCCTGCCGCAACGCTGGGGCGCCTCGCTGGTGATCGTCATCGGTATCGCCGGCGTGGTCGGCGTGCTGGTGGCGATGCTGGCGATGGGCGAAGGCTTCGCCACCACGCTCAAGGGCACCGGCAGCGACAAGAGCGCGATCCTGCTGCGCGGCGGCTCACAGGCCGAGACCAATTCCGTCATCACCCGCGACCAGGCGGTCCTGGTCGGCGGCCTGCCCGGCATCGCCCGCGACGACGAAGGACGGCCGCTGGTCTCGCCGGAGATTTCGCAGGTGGTCAACCTGCCGAGCAAGGCCGATGGCTCGGACGCCAACGTGCAGATGCGCGGCATCGGCCCGGCCGGCTGGAAGGTCCGGCCACGGCTGCGCATCGTGCGCGGCCGCGCCTTCACGCCCGGCAAGCGCGAGCTGGTGGTCGGCCAGGGCGTGACCGGGCAATTCCGCGGCGTCGAAATCGGCCAGACGCTGGTATTCGCCCACCAGCCTTGGGAAGTGGTCGGCGTGTTCGCCAGCGGCGACGCCCACGATTCCGAACTGTGGACCGATGCCGAAACGCTCTCGGGCGCCAGCCGCTACAAGATCTGGCAATCGATCAGCGTCGGGCTGGATGGCAGGGACGGACTGGCACGGCTGAAGGCCGCGCTGGCCGCCGATCCGCGCCTGAAACTCGATGCCGAAACCACCCGCCACTACTACGGCAAACAATCGGAACGGCTGAAGAAGCTGCTCGACATCCTGGGCCGGGTGATCGGCACGATCATGGCGATCGGCGCGGTGTTCGGCGCGCTCAACTCGATGTACGCGGCGGTGGCCGGGCGCGCCCGCGAGATCGCCACCCTGCGCGCCATCGGCTTCCGCGGCGGCCCGGTGGTGATGGCGGTGATGCTGGAAACCATGCTGCTGGCTGCGGCCGGCGGCGTGCTCGGCGCCGGCCTCGCCTGGCTCGTGTTCAACGGCTACAGCGTCAGCACGCTGGGAGAGAACTTCAGCCAAGTGGTGTTCCAGTTCCACGTCAGCCCATCCCTGCTGTGGACGGGCTTGAAGTGGGCGCTCGGCATCGGCCTGGTCGGCGGCCTGTTCCCGGCCTTGCGCGCGGCGCGGATGCCCGTGACCGAGGCCCTGCGGGCGGTGTGAGCCACGCTAACGGCGCCGGCTCCGCGCCGCCTTCGCCAGCGTGATCACCACCACCCCGGCCAGGATCACCGCCATCGCGCCCAGTTCCGCGGCGGTGGCGCGCTCGCCGGCCAGCCAAGCCCCCAGCATCACGGCGATCGCCGGGTTGACGTAGGCATAGCTGGAAGCCAGCGTCGGCCGCACATGGTGCAGTAGCCAGACGTAGGCGCTGAAACCGACAATCGAGCCGAACATCACCAGATAGGCCCAGGCGGCCAGCGCCTTGGGCGTCGGCATGGCGGCGAAACGCTCGCCGGTGAGCAACGCGATCACGATCATCAACACGCCGCCGCAAAGCATCTGCCCGGCCGCGGTCATGAAGGGCGAAGGCAGATCGCGGCCACGGCTCCAGATCGAACCAAACGACCACGACAGCGCAGCCGCCAGCAAGGCCAGCAATCCCGGCATCGAGCCATTCATCGCCCCGCCGGCATTGAGCCAGACCACGCCGACGAAACCGATGGCGATGCCGCCCCATTCGACCCGCGTCGGCTTCTCGCCGCGCATCATCGAGAACAGGCCCATCCAGATCGGCGCCGAGGCCACCGCCACCGCCGCCAGCCCCGAGGACACGGTCTGCTCGGCGTAGTTCACCATGCCGTTGCCGAAGGACAGCAACAGCATGCCCATCACCGCCACGTTGCGCCATTGTCGGCGGCTGGGCCCCGCCTCGCCGCGCAGGCGCAGCACGGTGAACATCAACGTGCCCGCCACGACGAAACGAATGCCGCCCAGCAGGAACGGCGGGAAACCGCCTTCCAGCGCGAAGCGGATGCCGAGGTAGGTGGAACCCCAGACGACATAGACGGCGGCCAGCGCCAGCGCGACCGCCAGGGGCCGCGGCGCAGCGGAAGTGGAATCGGACATGGCGTCATTGTGCCGGAGCCCGCACGCGCCGCGCATGCCATTTCCGACCCTCTCAGCCGGTGGAAAGACAAACGCCCGGCCAGGCCGGGCGTTGCGCTTCACACGTTCATACTTTCACGCGAAAGAAGGGCGGAGGCCGGTCAGTCGGCCCAGCGCCCCGGCGCGGTCGATTGCGGCAGCACCTTGGCCGCCAGCGCGCGGTCGCCATCGAGCAGGCGCGCGGCATCGCCGAGGATCGCCGCCGCCTCGCGCAGGAATGGATCGGGCAGCTTCTCGGCCAGCTTGTCGCGCTCGGCCTCGCGGGCGACATCGCGCTCCAGCCGGTTCAGGCCGTCGTCCATGCCGTCATCGGCCAGCGGGTCCAGCGGCAGGCCCAGGCGCTTGCGCTCGGCCTGGCGGAACTTGCGCTTGGTCTCCTGCTTATCGCGCTCGGCGCGGCGTTCGTCGACGTTGAGACTGATCCACTTCTTCTCGCGCTGGGCGCGGAACTCGGCGGCATCCTCGACCCGCCACTGGTATTCCACGTCCTTGGCCGCGCGCGTCTCGTGCAGCCGGGTCAGCACCGGCAACAGGCCGGCGAACTGGCCGTAGGTGACGTGCGGCGACGCGGCGATCTTGGTCCACGGCAGGGCGTTGTCGAAGGTGTTTTCGCCGTATTCGGAAGCATCGACAGTGACCGGAAACGGGATATCCGGGCTGACCCCCTTGTTCTGGGTACTGCCGCCGCTGGGGCGGAAGAACTGGGCGACGGTGAGCTTGACGTCGCCATACTGGGCCGCGCCCTGGTTCTGGACGATGCGATCCAGCCCGACCATCGCCTGCACCGTACCCTTGCCGAAGCTGGTCTCGCCGATGATAAGGCCGCGCCCGTAATCCTGGATCGCCCCGGCGACGATCTCCGAGGCCGAGGCCGAGGCCCGGTTGATCAGCACCGCCAACGGGCCGTCCCAGGCCATGCCCGGCTCGCGGTCGGCGCGCACGCCGATGCGGCCGCCGGCCTGGCGCTCCTGCACCACCGGCCCCTGGTCGATGAACAAACCGGTGATCGCCACCGCCTCGTCCAGCGAGCCGCCGCCGTTGTTGCGCAGGTCGAGCACCACGCCATCGAGCTTCTCCTTGCGGAAATCGGCGAGGATACGGGCCACGTCGCGCGAGGCCGAGGCGCCTTCGACATCGCGGGCGCGGCGGGCAGAAAAGTCCTGGTAGAACGACGGCAGCTTGACCACGCCGACACGGCGCGGCGGCTGTCCAGCGGCCTCGGGCAGTTGGATGATCTCCGGCTTGGCCTGGCTGTCGGCCAGCACCACCTTGTCGCGGGTCAACTGGATACGGACCGGCTTGCCATCGACCGGCGCGCTGGCCGGCAGGATGTCCAGCCGCACCACGCTGCCCTTGTCGCCACGAATCTTGGCGACCACGTCGTCGATACGCCAGCCGACCACATCCTCCATCGCCCCTTGCGCGCCCTGGCCGACGGCGACGATACGGTCGCCGGGCTTCAGCCGGGCATCGCGCGCGGCCGGACCGCCGGGGATCAGCTCCATGATGGTGACGATGTCCTCGCGCTTCTGGAGCTGCGCGCCGATGCCCTGCAACGACAGCGACATCTGCTGGTTGAAATTCTCGGCGGCGCGCGGGTTGAAATAGTTGGTATGCGGGTCGATCGAGCCGGTGTAGGCGTTCAGCGCGGTCTGGAAGATGTCCTCGGCGTTGAGATCGTCGATACCCTTGGCCACGTTGGCGTAGCGCTTGTCGAGGGTCTTGCGGATATCCTCCGGCGACTTGCCGGCCAGCTTCAGGCGCAGCCAGTCATAGCGCACCGACTGCCGCCACAGCGCATCGAGCGCCGCGGCATCGCTGGCCCAGGGCACGTCCTTGCGGTCGTATTCGTAGCGATCCTCGCCGGTGAAATCGAAGATGTCCTGTTTGAGCAGCGCGCGGGCGTATTCCGAGCGCGCCTTAACGCGCTCGCGGTAGCGCTGGAACACCGCATAGGTCGGGTTGAAATCGCCCCCCGTGATCGCCTCGACCATCAAGCGATCGCCCGCGCCGAAACCGTCGATGTCGGCGCGCGTCAGGTAGACCTTGGAGGGATCGAGCGATTCCAGATAGCGCTTCCACACCTCCGCCCCCAGCGCCGCGTCCAGCTCGCGCGGGCGGTAGGCGAAGCGACTGCTGGACAAAAGCCCATGCACCACCGCGGCGGTATCGGTCTGCGCCCGGGTGGTGACGAAGGCGCTGGCGGCCGGCTTGCGCGCGGCATTCCCGCTGGCCGGCCGGCGGGCGGGCGGGGCGACGGGCGGAACGGCTTCGGCCGGTAGCGCCGGGCGCTCCGGCGCGGTGCGCGGCGGCAGAGCGCCATCGGCCATGGCCAGCAGCGAGATCGGGGCCGCCAGGGCCAGGGAGAGCAAGGTGTGGCGTAGTTTCATCGAAACACTCTTCGGTCTGGGCATCATGCCGGCATCGGCACAGCGTGCACCAAATTCCGACCGTGCAACAGTGCATAAAGTTGCATGCCGATGCCAGACGACAGGCACGTCAGGTTAGCCGCCGCGCCCCGGCACCGCGTGAACCGGGCCGAAGCGGGGAAATGCCGGCTGGCGACCAATGGCCTTCCGGGTGAAATGCCGTTACAACGCCAAGCCGGCTGAGCGGCGGCTCTCTCCCATCAATGGCGAATTCCCCGGCGCCGACTGACCGCTATCGATCGTGCGGATCGATCACACCAGGGCCGACATCATCCCAGTCGGAGACGCGCATCGTCGCCCATGGCGACCCGGCAACAATTGAGCGAGCGAAAGTAAAAGAGTTCGTGATGGGGCAAACCTGCTTCAAGGAGCGCTGAAACTACGCGAATACCCCAACGCCGGAACGTCCAGGGGGCATAGGTACAACCCCATGCCCCGCGCTATCACGCCCCCCATGCCAGGGCTTATATAGTGGCCCCAAAACCAGGTGAAATGGAGTACTTCATGTCCCCTCTACCGCCACCTCCAGTTCCACAGAAACTGCGGGAAATGCTCAGGGATTATCCAGAGCATATCGTGCGCTTGCAGGAAGTGCTGAACTCAGCGATTGACCCAACCAAGACCCATTTGATGCCATTTGATGAGGCGATCTGGGCGCTTGAAGGCGCGCTGGAAGCCTTCATCGATGAAACCCGCAAAGAGCTCCGGGCCGCTGAAGCCAGTGGCGATCCGGCGGCGATTGCGAGAGCAGAGGAAAAGATTTCCCTAATGCGGCGTGCGCATTCCAGCAATGGAGGAATGCGGGACTTACACACCCTTCGCATGTATTTCGATGCAAACAAGAGAGCGTTCGAATGAGCGCGCCACATGATCGCCTCGATCCGAAAACGCATGCGAGCATCCTTTCCAAGGAAGTAATTCCTGAAAGCAGGTTGGATGAACTCCTCTCGCATGAACGCCCGAAGGCCATCATCTTGGCGGGGCAACCTGGCGCCGGCAAGGGTAGCTTGGCGGATGCCGCGAAGATCGAACTTGCCAACAATGTTGTAAAGATCGACCCCAACGAACTCCGCGAATACCACCCGACATCGTAACGTTATACCCAGCCCTGTCGCCCCCCCCCGTATCTGGGCTTATAGTGCCCCCCAAGACCAGGTGAAATGGAGTACTTCATGCCCCCTCTGCCGCCACCTCCAGTCCCACAGAAGCTGCGCGAAATGCTCAGGGACTATCCAGAGCATATTCAAACCCTCCAAGATGACTTGAATGATGTGGTAGCCAAACCATTCAAGGGCACCCCCATGTTTGAGCAAGCCATCTGGGCGCTTGAAGGTGCGCTGGAAGCCTTCATCGATGAAGCTCGCGACGAACTCCAGGCCGCCGAGGCCAGTGGCGATCCGGTAGCGATTGAGCGGGCGAAGGCGAAAGATTTCGTCATGGGCTCCACTCGGATGAACATGGGTGGTATGCCAGACTTGTGGGACTACTTAGAGACTCAAAAGGAGGCGTTCGAATGAGCACGCCGACTGATCGTCTCGACCCAGAAGTCCATGCGCATGTTTTTGAAGAACAAATTGTTCCGAAAAGCCTTCTGTCGCAAAAAGGATCGCATGAGCATCCCAAGGCGATCATCCTTGGAGGACAGCCCGGAGCAGGCAAGGGTGGTCTCGCAAGGTCAGCCGAACTCGAACTCCGCGACGACATCGTCAAGATCGACCCCGACGCGCTGCACGAATACCACCTGACGTTGTAACGTTATTACCCAGCCCTGTCGCGACACCCCGTATCTGGGCTTATAGTGCCCCCCAAGACTAGGTGAAATGGAGTACTTCATGTCCCCACTGCCGCCGCCTCCAGTCCCGCAAAAGCTACGGGAAATGCTCAAGGACTATCCAGAACACATTGAGCTCTTGAAAAGAACACTCAATCGGATAATCGAGAAACCAATGCACGGCTCCGATCCATTTGATCGAGCTATTTGGCTGCTCGAAGGTCGATTGGAAACATTTATCCAGGAAGCCCGCGAAGAACTCCAGGCTGCCGAGGCCAGCGGCGATGCGGTAGCGATTGCGAGAGCAGAGGAAAAGATTTCCCTAATGCGGCGTGCGCATTCCAGCAATGGAGGAATGCGGGACTTACACGCCCTTCGTATGTATTTCGATGCAAACAAGAGGGCATTCGAATGAGCGCGCCACATGATCGCCTTGATCCGAAAACGCATGCGAGCATCCTTTCCAAGGAAGTAATTCCTGAAAGTAGGTTGGATGAATTCCTCTCGCATGAACGCCCGAAGGCCATCATCTTGGCGGGGCAACCTGGCGCCGGCAAGGGTAGCTTGGCAGATGCTGCGAAGATCGAACTTACCAACGATGTTGTAAAGATCGACCCCGACGCGCTGCGCGAATACCACCCGACATCGTAACGTTATACCCAGCCCTGTCGCCCCCCGTATCTGGGCCTATAGTGCCTCCCAAGACCAGGTGAAATGGAGTACTTCATGTCCCCGCTGCCGCCACCTCCAGTCCCACAGAAGCTGCGCGAAATGCTCAAGGACTACCCGGAACACATTGAACTCTTGCAAGGAACGCTCAATCGGATAATCGAGAAACCGATGCACGGCTCCGATCCATTTGATCGAGCTATTTGGCTGCTCGAAGGTCGATTGGAGACATTTATCCAGGAAGCCCGCGAAGAACTCC
>NZ_RFLY01000070.1 GCF_003697345.1 Solilutibacter pythonis
GCTCAAACATGGGGGTGCCCTTGAATGGTTTGGCTACCACATCATTCAAGTCATCTTGGAGGGTTTGAATATGCTCTGGATAGTCCCTGAGCATTTCTCGCAGCTTCTGTGGGACTGGAGGTGGCGGCAGAGGGGGCATAAATACTCCATTTCACCTGGTCTTGGGAGGCACTATAGGCCCAGATACGGGGGGCGACAGGGCTGGGCATAACGTTACGATGTCGGGTGGTATTCGCGCAGCACGTCGGGGTCGATCGTAACCACATCACCCGAAAGTTCCATACTGGCTGCTCTGGTAAGCCCTCCCTTGCCCGCGCCAGGCTGCCCGCCAAGGATGATGGCCTTCGGTCTATCGTGCGATAGCGCTGTATTGAACTCGCTTTTCGGGATGACTGAATCCCTGAAAACACGAGTATGGGTCTTTGAGTCCAAACGATCTTCGGAAGCGCTCATTCGAAGGCATCCTTATTGGTCTGGAAATACGCCCAGAGTGCTTCGTCGCCGATCCAGCGCCCCTTGAAGCAGGCCTGGCCCATTAGGAGATCCTTTGCCTTTGCCCGCTCAATCGCTACCGGATCGCCACTGGCCTCGGCAGCCTGGAGTTCTTCGCGGGCTTCCTGGATAAATGTCTCCAATCGACCTTCGAGCAGCCAAATAGCTCGATCAAATGGATCGGAGCCGT
>NZ_RFLY01000071.1 GCF_003697345.1 Solilutibacter pythonis
AGTACTGGATGCATCTGCAGGATATCGCGGCCGCACGCCCATATAAACGATCGGATAAATAGCTGAATTTCCATGCCTTACGCGGTTGTCAGGACACAAGCACCATAAAGAAACAAGGGTTGGTCCGGAAGCCTTTAGCCAAGTTTAGCCACCCTGAAAGTATCTCTGGGAGGTGTGGAGGGAAAAACTGCTGTGATTTTAAACCTAAAAGTAACTTAACTCATAATAAGTTGGTAGTTAGACCACATGAAAAAATTGCTTTTGTTGGCCCAGTTCTGTTGATCTTTGAACCATGGTGGGAAAAGTGTAGTTTTAGTCAGTCTGAAGCTGCCATGTAACCAGTGCAAATGAGATAGTGAGTTACATAAACAATATACTTTGTGCTTTTTTTACTGCGCTGGTACATTTTAATGAAAGCAACTAAAAGGGAATCCCAAAATTGCATTTAGGGGGTCAGGCCAGGGCAATCTGTTGGGATATTTAATGACACACCTGGGGAGACTTTACAATAACTCTTTTTAAATCCATCTCCATTTAACTGGCTCTTAAAAGTTTGTACCATGATAATTTACTATCCAGGCAACAGCACAGACTAGACGAGCGCGAACCCCTTAACAGGCTAAGTGCGAGCGGATCCCCC
>NZ_RFLY01000072.1 GCF_003697345.1 Solilutibacter pythonis
TCTTAATACAATCGACCATATTCATCGGACACCTCCCATGAACCAATTTCCGGAAAGCATGGCTCCACACCGCCCCATGTTAGTCCAAGCGTTGGCTTGGGCAGTCTGATGCCCTTCATCGCCACCACTCCAGCACTTCATATCTCGCTTGGCCCGAGAGACAGCAAGAGAGAGCCACGCACTATATCTTTGCTTTAATTCAAAGCGAGACATTCCCCACTTACACCTCCCTAAAGACGCAACAATATCTTTAGCCTTCCGAACATCGGAATTTAATTTTTCACACTCTCCCCCATCCCCACATCCTTGCTTGGCAGCACTATCGCTGCGCAACCCGAAAAGAGCCGTCCCAGCTCCAATGCCACTAGCAGCAGTTGCAGCACCAGAATTAGTCCCTGCCATACCACCTGAAGCAACCTCAGCGCACGCTACAGCACCGTACCTTGCACAATATGCATCAACAGTAGTGGCTTGCAATCCGAACGGATCAACGAATGAAGTCGGATTCCCCCCGACATAGGCATAAACAGTTCGCCCTGACGTGGGTCGTCGTACCCAGCGGCGTTTTTCCTTGATGCGGCAAGGGCTTAGCTGTGCTGCGGCCATTGAGGCGGGTTCCCCGGTTCGCAAAATTTCCTT
>NZ_RFLY01000073.1 GCF_003697345.1 Solilutibacter pythonis
GCCGCATCGGATGGATCAGGAATTGCAGTATCTGTTCCAATCCAGCCGGCCACAGGGGCCATAGCCTGCAAGCCAAGCGGATCGACGCCCATTACAGGATTCCCTCCGACATAGGCATACGTATTCAACCCCCCCTTAAGCCCAACCGGGTCGCTCTGCACGTACCGCCCTGTCTGTGGTTCGTAATCCCGAAAGTAGTTGTAGTACAGCCCCGTGTGTCGGTCGTAGCGTTGGCCAGGGAAGCGTAGGTCGAACTCGTAGCGTTCGCCGTCGCCGTCCGGGGCTTCTTCCGATGCGTCCGCGCCGAACGCTTCCCCCGTCAGCGGCCATCTCCATGTCGCCACGTTGCGCTTGGCATCGATGATCACTCTCGGTGTGCCCAGGTGGTCCGGTTCAATGTAGCCGATATTCGCTGCCGCGCCGCTACCGTCGATCACGGCAATCGGGTAATTCTCCAGCCAGATCACCTGCTGTTTCGCCTGGCCTTGGCCATCGTATTCCCCCAGCCATTGGCCCGCTTCGTCGTACAGGTAGCGCTGGG
>NZ_RFLY01000074.1 GCF_003697345.1 Solilutibacter pythonis
TCACGCGAACCGATGATGGCGCTGGTGACGAATGCGCTTCGAATCGGGTTTTTGTCGTTCCTGGCGGTGGGGTTCACGTTCATGGGGACGGACATCGGCAAGCTACTGACCGAGACCATGCCCAAGGGGGTGATGCGGGTCGTGACGGGGAGTGAGGCGGACCCCGCCTCTCACATTGATCAGAACCTGATATTGATGGGGGCGACGTTTGCATTGATAGATGGTTATGCGGCGGCGTCTTCAGCGGGTGGCGGTGGGGATGCGTACAAGGAGCAACTGAGCCGTGCGACGACGATGAGCGCGGTGGGGACGGCGGGGCCTGCGGTGATCGGCGGAGCGATTCTGCTGGTGTACAAGGTGGCGCTGGGCTTGTTCGTGGGGTTTGGTCCGTTGTTTATCTTGTGTTTGATATTTCCATCGACCAAGCAGCTATTCTCGAAGTGGCTGTATTACGGGATAGGGACGACGTTTTCGTTGGCGGTGCTGGCGTTCATGGTGGGCGTGGCGACGAAGCTGGTGATGGTGATAGGAGG
>NZ_RFLY01000007.1 GCF_003697345.1 Solilutibacter pythonis
CAGTTGGAACTGGCGTTCGCGCTCGCCAAAAGGCGTGTCGCGGCGGCGCTCGACGATGGGCGGATAGGCGTCGAGGAAACCGTCGCCGACCGCGCGCAGGTAGGCGAAATCGGCTTCGGCATCGTCGCCATTCGCGACACCGACCCGCAGAAACGCCGCGAAAACGAGAGCGCGGAAAATCCGCAGGCCGCGTCCATCCACCGCCATGCCAGACGCGCGAGCATGGCCAGGCGAATGGCCGCCCACATGGACAGGTGCCGTGGACGCCCGCTTTCCCGGTGCGATTTGGTGCGACGCCGCATCCGATTAGAATGAGCGCCCCCACCCACACACGGAGCCGCCCGATGGGCCTCGACCTGGTCAGCACCGGCAATAATCCGCCGGACGAAATCAACGTCATCATTGAAATCCCCAAGGACGCCGAGCCGGTCAAGTACGAGGTGGACAAGGAATCCGGCGCGATCTTCGTCGACCGCATCCTGTCCACGCCGATGCGCTATCCGTGCAACTACGGCTACGTGCCGCATACCCTGTGCGGCGACGGCGATCCGGCCGACGTGCTGGTGATCCTGCCATTGCCGTTGGTGCCGGGCAGCGTGATCCGCTGCCGGCCGGTGGGCGTGCTGCGCATGACCGACGAAGCCGGCAGCGACGAAAAACTGGTCGCGGTGCCGGTCAGCAAGGTCTTTGCCGGTTATGGGCACGTCGAGGACATCGAGCAGGTCTCCGGCCACTGGCTCGAACGCATCGGCCACTTCTTCCAGCACTACAAGGATCTGGAGAAGGGCAAATGGGTCAAGCTCGATGGCTGGGGTGGCGTGGAGGAGGCGCGGCAGATCCTGCTCGACGCCATCCGGCGCTACAACGCCGTGCCGGAGGCGGACAAGCCGCACTTCTGATCGCTCGTCGGGCACAAGAAAGGCCGCGTCATCGACGCGGCCTTTTCGTTGGGCGATGCGGCGCGGCTCAGCGCTTGGGCAGCGGGGCCGGCTGCGAATCGCCAGCACGGTAGGGATATTTGGCGAAAATCGCGCCAATGGCGGTATCGATATTGGCGGCGCGCTGCTCCGGCGAACGCCGCACCACGCGGGCGATGGCATCGCCGGTCCAGACCATGCGGTTCTTCGCCGCATCGACCAGATCCACGGTCAACGTGCCCTGGGTGTAACGGCTGACCATGGTCTCGTCGTACCAGACCGGCACCGCGACGTAGCTGCGGGCGCGGTAGCTGTAGAGCCAGGCGATATCGGTGCGTGGCACCGAATAGACGTCGCTGCGCTCCTGCGCCACGGCCTGGAAATTGACCTTGAGGTCGGGCGATTTGGCCTGGTAACGGTAGCCGCGCGCCTCCATCTCGCGCTGCACGTTGGCCTTGATGCGTTCGCTGACCCAACTGGAATAACCGGCCTGCTCCATGGCGATCGGCGAATACCAGCCCCAGGTCTTGTACTGGCCGAAATTGGCCCCCGGGTCGTAGTCGGTGCGGACCGCGGGCCCGGTGACGCAGCCAGCCAGCAACACGCAGGCGGCGGCCACCGCGAGGAAGGGACGGAAAAACGGGTGACGGATGATGTTCATGGCAATTACCCCAAAGTCGTGGATCGAGTGTAGTGCGGAGCACGGAACCCGGCTTGAATCCGCCCCCGCCCACGCGCGCGCATTGCCCTGAGGTTCACGCTGGCCGCGGCGAATCACTCATCGCGATAGACCTCGGCGCCTTGCTGACGGAACTCGGCGGATTTCTCTTCCATGCCGGCCTTCAACGCTTCCTGTTCATCAATGCCGTGCCGGGCGGCGTAGTCGCGCACGTCCTGGGTAATCTTCATCGAGCAAAAATGCGGACCGCACATGGAGCAGAAATGCGCCTGCTTGTGCGCCTCCTTCGGCAGGGTTTCGTCATGGTATTCCATCGCCCGCTCGGGATCGAGGCCGAGGTGGAACTGATCTTGCCAGCGGAATTCGAAGCGAGCCTTGCTCAAGGCGTTGTCGCGCACCTGCGCGCCGGGATGGCCTTTCGCCAGGTCCGCCGCGTGGGCGGCGATCTTGTAGGCCATGATGCCCTCGCGCACGTCCTCGCGGCAGGGCAGGCCGAGGTGCTCCTTGGGCGTGACGTAGCAGAGCATGGCGGTGCCGTACCAGCCGATCATCGCCGCGCCGATCGCGCTGGTGATGTGGTCGTAGCCCGGCGCGATGTCGGTGGTCAGCGGTCCGAGCGTGTAGAACGGCGCCTCGCCGCATTCGGCCAGTTGCTTGTCCATGTTGGCCTTGATGAGCTGTATCGGCACATGGCCCGGGCCTTCGATCATGGTCTGGACGTCGTGCTTCCAGGCGATCTTGGTGAGTTCGCCCAGCGCTTCCAGCTCGCCGAACTGGGCGGCGTCGTTGGCATCGGCCAGCGAGCCCGGCCGCAGGCCGTCGCCCAGCGAGAAGGCTACATCGTAGGCCTTCATGATTTCGCAGATGTCCTCGAAGTGGGTATAGAGGAAATTCTCCCGGTGATGCGCCAGGCACCACTTGGCCAGGATCGAGCCGCCGCGCGAGACGATGCCGGTGACGCGCCGGGCGGTGAGCGGCACGTAACGCAGCAGCACGCCGGCATGGATGGTGAAGTAATCGACGCCCTGCTCGGCCTGCTCGATCAGGGTGTCGCGGAAGATATCCCAGGTGAGTTCCTCGGCCCGGCCATCGACCTTCTCCAGCGCCTGGTAGATCGGCACGGTGCCGATCGGCACCGGACTGTTGCGCAGAATCCACTCGCGGGTCTCGTGGATGTGCTTGCCGGTGGAGAGATCCATCACCGTATCGGCGCCCCAGCGGATCGCCCAGACCAGCTTTTCCACCTCCTCGGCGATACCCGAGCTGACCGCCGAGTTGCCGATATTGGCGTTGATCTTGGTCAGGAAGTTGCGGCCGATGATCATCGGTTCGCTTTCGGGATGGTTGAGATTGCAGGGCAGGATGGCGCGGCCGCGGGCGATCTCGTCGCGGACGAATTCCGGGGTGATGCGCGTCTGGATGCTGGCGCCGAAATCGTGGCCGGGATGCTGGTTCAGCAGATGCGCTTCGCGCACGGCGTCGAGCCGCTGATTCTCGCGGATGGCGACGAACTCCATCTCCGGGGTGACGATGCCACGACGGGCGTAGTGCATCTGGGTGACGTTCGCGCCCGAGCGCGCGCGGCGCGGCTTGGGACGGTTGGGGAAGCGCACCGCGCCGAGTTTCGGGTCGTGCTCGCGGGCACGGCCGAATTCCGAGGTGATGCCCGGCAGCGATTCGCTGTCGCCGCGCTCGGCGATCCACGCCGCCCGCAGCGGGGCGAGGCCGGCGGCCAGGTCGATGCGCGCATCGGGGTCGGAATACGGGCCCGAGGTGTCGTAGACCGTGACCGGCGCGTTGTCCTCGCCGCCGAACAAGGTGGGCGTACGGGTCAGCACGATCTCGCGCATCGGCACGCGCAGGTCGGCGCGCGCGCCTTCGACATGGATCTTGCGCGAGCCGGGGATCGGGCGCGTCACTTCGGTGGAGAGTTCCTCGGTCTGGCGCAGCAGGTCGGTGGCGGGGATGGCGTTCATCGGCATTCGTCCTTTGGCTCGGGGCGGGCGATGCCGGCTGGCATCGCGGACGAAGCGGCGGCGCGCACGCCCGGGGGCGTGCCGCGAAGCTTCCCTACGCGGGTCTCAACCCGATCAGGTTCGAAGGGTTTCTCTCAACCGGCGCGCCGGTACCCCCGCTTCATTGCGCGTCATTGTGCCCGTTTTCCCGCTGACCGGCGGCGGCCCCGTTCAGGCCCGCCGCCGCCGGCGCGGCCTCAGCCTGGGTGGCGCTCGCGCATGGTCCGCGCGGCGCGCACCATCGCTTCGAGCGCGGCGCGGGTCTCGGGCCAGCCTCGGGTTTTCAGGCCGCAATCGGGATTCACCCACAATTGCCCGGGCTTCAGCACCGCCACGGCCTTTTCGAGCAGCGCCAGCATTTCGGCCTCGTCCGGCACGCGCGGGGAGTGGATGTCGTAAACGCCGGGGCCGATTTCGTTGGGATAGCGGAAGCGCACGAAGGCATCGAGCAATTCCATCCGCGAGCGCGAGGTCTCGATGGAGATCACGTCGGCATCCATGTCCGCCACCGCCTCGATGATGTCGTTGAATTCCGAGTAGCACATGTGGGTGTGGATCTGGGTCTCGTCGCGCACGCCCGAGGCGGCGATGCGGAAGGATTCCACCGCCCAGCCGAGATAGGCCGGCCAGTCGCGGCGGCGCAGCGGCAGCCCTTCGCGCAGAGCCGGTTCGTCGATCTGGATGACGCGGATGCCGGCGGCCTCCAGGTCGCACACTTCGTCGCGCAGGGCCAGCGCGATCTGCCGGCAGGTATCCGCGCGCGGCTGGTCGTCGCGCACGAAGGACCATTGCAGCACCGTCACCGGGCCGGTCAGCATGCCTTTCACCGGCTTGTCGGTGAGCGCCTGCGCATGCCGCGACCACCGCACGGTCATCGGCCGCGGGCGGCTGACATCGCCCCAGATGATCGGCGGCTTCACGCAGCGCGAGCCGTAGCTCTGCACCCAGCCATGCTTGCTGAAGGCGAAGCCGTCGAGCCGTTCGCCGAAGTATTCCACCATGTCGTTGCGCTCGAACTCGCCATGCACCAGCACGTCGAGACCGATCTCCTCCTGGAAGCGGATGCAGCGTTCGGTTTCGGCGGCGATGAAGGCGTCGTAATCGGCATCGGCCAGCTTGCCGGACTTGTGGCGGGCGCGGGCTTCGCGCACTTCCAGCGTCTGCGGGAACGAGCCGATGGTGGTGGTGGGGAAGCCGGGCAGGTTCAGGCGTTCGGCCTGCCGGGGCCGGCGCTCGGCATACGGCGTGGCGCGGCGGGCGTCATCGGCATGCAGGGACGCGACGCGCCCGGCGACCGCCGCGCGATGCACGCGCGGCGAATCGCGGCGCGAGGCGATGCGGGCGCGGGCGTCGGCCAGGGCGTCGCCGGCGTCGGGACGGTCGGCCAGCACGTCGCACAGCAGGCGCAATTCGCCGACTTTCTCGCGGGCATAGGCCAGCCAGTCCTTGAGGTCGGCGGGTAGCGCCTTTTCCAGACGGAGATCGATCGGCACGTGCAGCAGGGAGCACGAAGGCGACAGCCACAATCTGTCGGCGGCGATCTTCGCGCGCGCTTGGCGGGCCAGGGCCAACGCGGCATCGGGATCGGTGCGCCATATGTTGCGGCCATCGACCAGGCCCAGCGACAGCACGCGGCCATCCGGCCAGTCCGCCAGCAACGCGGACAATTGCCCGGGTTCGCGCACCAGGTCGACGTGCAGGCCATCCACCGGCAACTCGCAGGCCAGCGCCAGGTTGTCGCGCAGGCCGCCGAAGTAGCTGGCGACCAACAGCTTCGGCCCCGCCGCGCCGGCCAGGGCCGCGTAGGCGCGGCGGTAGGCGGCGACGGCGGCGGCATCGAGATCGAGCGCCAGGCATGGTTCGTCGAGCTGCACCCAATCGGCGCCGGCTTCGGCCAGTTTGCCCAGCAGCTCCACGTAGGCCGGCAACAGCGCATCCAGCAACGCCAGCCGCTCGCTGCCGTCGGAAGTCTTGGACAAGCACAGGAAACTCACCGGCCCCAGCAGCACCGGGCGTGCCTCGAAGCCCTGCGCGCGCGCTTCGAGAAATTCCGCCAGCGGCTTGTCCCCGCGCAAGCGGAAGCGCTGCCCGGCATGCAGTTCCGGCACGAGATAGTGGTAGTTGGTGTCGAACCATTTGGTCATTTCGAGCGCGGGCAGATCCACCCCCTCGCGCTGGAGGCCGCGCGCCATGGCGAAATAAGCGGCCAGGGGCTCGCCCTCGGCCAGCGCTCGATAGCGCTCGGGAATGGCGTCGAACAGGAAGGCCGTATCCAGCACGTGGTCGTAAAGCGAGAAATCGTTGCAGGGAACGATGTCCGCGCCGGCCTCACGTTGCAGCCGCCAATGCCGGCTTCGCAGTTCGCGGGCGGTGGCGTTCAATGCGTCGGCATCGATGTCTTGGCGCCAGAACGCTTCCAGCGCGCGCTTCAACTCGCGCCGGGCGCCGATGCGGGGAAACCCCAGGGTGGTGACTATGCTCATGATGTTGTGCTTCCTCAGTTCGTGATGAATGAGGAACGAAGGCACCGCGCGACCTGCCCGATGACATGCCGCGCCGCCGACCTTCGCCCCCTCGGGCGAACCGGAGCCGCGTGGATGCGCGCAAGCGATGCCGCCGCCGCGAGGCGGTGCATGCGCCAGCCGCTTCCCCACGGAAGCTCCAGGCCAGACGGAAGGCTTTCGCGCCTTCCGGCCACGGCAGGTCTTCGGGCTCATGGACATGAAGCGCGCGCTTCGCCTAGTACCCGCCGCTTCCCGGTTGCCCAGTGCGCGTGGCGGGGTTCGTTTCCAATTACCGCTGCGGGGCAGCGCCGGAATGGATCGGAGGATCGCACCGGCTTCCCTTTTAATCCATCTCTCTATTTTGATGGAGAGATGGAACCAATGGCGAGGACAAGATCGTCGTTTCGGCGCCGGCCGTCAAGGGGGCGGGTCAACATGGTTGACAACGCCCTCGACGCCATGCTCTTCTCCCGACCATGATGCTTTACATCACCCATTCGCCCACATGGCGGCGCGCGGCCCGGCCGGCGGCATCCGCCACCACCACCACCATTACCACGCGAGAATTCGCGGGGTAGGTTGCGCACGGCAGCCGGTCAGGACACCTGAAACCCCGCATCGAAAGATGCGGGGTTTTTTGTTGCCGGCCCGATGCCGTGGGCGGAGAACGCACGATGCTGACCGACACCACCCCCTTCCCGCACGCGCCGCAAGCGGCCGGATCCGCCATCGCGGCGCGTCCCGAAGTGGGCGCCGGCGACATCCTCGCCGCCCAGGCGCGCCTGCGCCGCCACCTGCCGGTGACGCCGCTGGTGCATGCCGAGCGCCTGGGCTGCTGGCTGAAGCTGGAGAACCTGCAACGCACCGGCTCCTACAAGGTGCGCGGGGCGCTCAACGCGCTGCTGGCCGGGCGCGAGCGCGGCGACCGCCGGCTGCTGATCGCGGCCTCGGCCGGCAACCATGCGCAGGGGCTGGCCTGGGCCGGCCGCCAGTTGGGCATGAGCGTGATCACGGTGATGCCGGTCAACGCGCCCGAGACCAAGGTGGCGGGCGTCGCCCACTGGGGCGCGACGGTGCGCTTGCACGGCGAGAATTTCGACGAAGCCCGCGAGTTCGCCCTGCAATTGGCGGAGAAACACGATTACCGCTTTCTCTCCGCCTTCGACGACCCGGACGTGATCGCCGGCCAGGGCACGGTGGGGATGGAGATCGCCGAACTGCAACCGGACGTGGTGCTGCTGCCGATCGGCGGTGGCGGCCTGGCCACCGGCGTGGCGCTGGCGCTGAAATCGCAGGGCGTGCGGATCGTCGGCGCGCAGGTCGAGCACGTCGATGCGATGGCCCGCGTGCTGCGCGGCGAGCCGGAGCCCGAACGCCTGCCCGCGACGCTCGCCGACGGCGCGCGCGTGCGCGTGCCCGGCGAAATCACCCGCCGCCTGCTGGCCGGGCTGCTCGACGACATCGTCATCGTGCGCGAGGCCGAGCTGCGCGAAACCCTCGTGCAACTGGCGCTGGAAGCGCACGTCGTCGCCGAGGGCGCGGGCGCGCTGGCGCTGGCCGCCGGCCGCCGCGTCACCGGCAGGCGCAAATGCGCGGTGGTCTCCGGTGGCAACATCGATGCCGCCGTGCTCGCCCGCCTGCTGGCCGAAGTCCGCCCGCGACCGCCGCGCAAGCCGCGCCGGCGCAAATCCTTCCACTGACCCTTTTCCCCACTTGCGAGCACGCCATGTCCGCCTCTCTCGATCCTCGACCCCGATACCACGCCCACAAATTCGGCGGCAGCAGCCTGGCCGATACCGGACGCATCCGCCACGTCGCCCGCCTGCTCAAATCCACCACCGGCCCGCAATTGGCCGTGGTCTCGGCGATGCAGGGCGTCACCGACGCACTCACCGAATTACCGAAGCTGGCGGCGACCGGCGGCGACTGGCGGCCGGCCTTCAAGGCGTTGACGCGGCGGCATGTGGAAGCGGCTTCCATGCTCGACCCCGCCGACACGCTCGGCTCGGCGGCCTGGTTCGCCAGCGAGTTCGACACCTTGCGCGGGCGGCTCGAAGCCATCGCCGACACCCGCAGGCTGACGCCGGCCAAGGCCGATCTCGTGCAAGGGCTGGGCGAGGTCTGGTCCTCGCGGCTCATGATGCTGGCACTCGGCGGCGCGCCTGCCGGCTGGACCCGGCTCGACGCCCGCGAGGTGCTGGTGGTGCGCCAGAGCGCGCTCGGGGCGGTGGTCGATTGGGACGCCTCGCGCGCCAACCTCGCGCAATGGCGGCGCACCCATCCCGAACCCCACGTCGTCGTCACCGGCTTCATCGCCCGCGATGCCGAAGGCGGCATCACCACGCTGGGCCGCAACGGCAGCGACTATTCCGGCGCGATCTTCGCGGTGCTGTTCGACGCCGCCGAGCTGGTGATCTGGACCGACGTCGACGGCGTGATGAGCGCCGACCCGCGCCTGGTGCCCGATGCGGTGCCGCTGGCCGCGATGAGCTACGCCGAAGCCTTCGAGCTGGCCTATTTCGGCGCGAAGGTGCTGCACCCCCAGACCATGGTGCCGGCGATCCAGCACGCGCTGCCGGTCGTCATCCGCAACACGCTGAAACCCGAGGCGCCCGGCACCCGCATCGCCGCGGCGGCGACGCCCGGCGACGGCGACGCGCCGGTGAAGGGCCTCAGCATCGTCAAGGGGCTGGCGGTGCTGGAACTTTCGGGGGCGGGCATGATCGGCGTGCCCGGCACCGCCGAGCGCCTGTTCGCCGCCCTGCACGCGGCCGAGGTCTCGGTGACGATGATCACCCAGGCGTCCAGCGAGCATTCGATCGGCTGCCTGATCCCGCAGGCCCAGGCGGCGGCGGCGGCGGAAGCCGTGCGCACCGCCTTCGCCGATGCGATCCGCGCCGGCCTGATCGAAGGCGTGAAAACCGAATCCGGCATCGCCGTGCTGGCCGCCGTCGGCGACGGCATGAGCGGCAGCCCCGGCATCGCCGCGCGCCTGACCGGCGGCCTGGCCCAGGCGCGGGTCAACATCCGCGCCATCGCCCAGGGGGCGAGCGAGCGCAACATCTCGGTCGCGGTGGCCGAACATGACGCCGAACGCGCGCTGCGCTCGGTGCACAGCGCCTTCTGGCTCTCGCCGGCGACCATTTCCATCGGCCTGATCGGTCCTGGCAACGTCGGCCGCGCCCTCCTGGCGCAACTGGCCGCGGCGCTGCCGCGCTTCGCCGCCGACCCGCGCCAGTCGCGCCGGCTCGACCTACGCCTGCGCGCCATCGCCAACAGCCGCGCGATGACGCTGGCGGCGAAATCGCTCGACCCCGCCAGTGCCGTCGACGCCCTGGCCGAAGGCGAGCCGCTGGACATCGAGCGCTTCGCCGCGCACGTACGCGCCGCCCACCTGCCGCATGCGCTCATCATCGATTGCAGCGGCTCCGACGCGATGGCCGCGCACTACCCGGCGTGGCTGCAAGCCGGCATCCACGTCGTCACGCCGTCCAAGCACGCCGGCAGCGGCGAGCTCGCCCGCTACCGGGCGATCCGCGAGGCCGAGCGCCACGGCGGCCAGTTCCGCTACGAAGCGACCGTGGGCGCCGGCCTGCCGGTGATCCAGACCCTGCGCTCGCTCCTGGATACCGGCGACGAGCTGACCGGCTTCGAGGGCGTGCTCTCCGGCACCCTGGCGTGGCTGTTCAACCGCTACGACGGCAGCGTGCCGTTCTCGCAACTGGTGCTGGAGGCGAAAGCGCTGGGCTATACCGAACCCGATCCGCGCGACGACCTCTCCGGCACCGACGTCGCCCGCAAGCTGGTGATCCTGGCGCGCGAAGCCGGCGCCGACATCGGCCTCGACCACATCGAAGTGGAAAGCCTGGTGCCGGAAAACCTGCGCAACGTGCCGAAGGACGAATTCCTCGCCCGCATCACCGAAATCGACGCGCCGATGCAGGCAAGGCTCGCGGCCGCGCGCGCCGAGGGTCGCGCGCTGCGCTACCTCGCCAAACTGGACGAAAGCGGCCGCGGCGTGGTTGGCCTGGCCGCGCCGCCACCGGGGCATCCCAGCCTGCACAGCCACGCCACCGACAACCTGATCCAGTTCAGAAGCCGCCGCTACGCCGATAATCCGCTGGTGGTGCAAGGGCCGGGCGCGGGCGCGGACGTCACCGCCGCCGGCGTGTTCGGCGACATCCTGAGCATCGCCCGCAGCCTGGGAGCCTTGGCATGACACTGTCCCCCCCCATCGAAGCCCGCGCGTTCGCGCCGGCCAGCGTCGGCAACATCGGCGTTGGTTTCGACATCCTCGGCCATGCGATCGATGGCCCCGGCGATCACGCAAGCGTGCGCCGCATCGCCGAGCCGGTCGTGCAGATCGCCGCCGTGCGCGGCAATGGCCCCGGCATCGCAAGCATTCCACTCGACCCCGCGCGCAACACCGCCGGTATGGCGCTCATGTCGCTGCGCGAAGCGCTGGCGTTGCCGTTCGGTTTCGAGCTGGTGCTGGAAAAAGGCATTCCGATCGGCTCCGGGCTGGGCGGATCGGCGGCCTCGGTGGTAGCCGCGCTGGTGGCGGCCAACGCCCTGTTGGAAACGCCGCTCGCGCGCGAGGCGCTGTATCCGTTCGCGCTCGATGGCGAATCCATCGCCAGCGGTAGCCGCCACGGCGACAACGTGGCGCCGATGCTCCTGGGCGGCGTGGCGCTATGCACGCACCAGCGGATGATCCCGCTCGCCGCGCCCGACTGGCTGCACGCGGCGGTGGTGCATCCCGACCAGGTACTGGAAACCCGCCGCTCGCGCGCGGTGCTGGCCGATCCGTATCCCTTGGCGCAGATCGTGACCCATTGCGAACACCTGGCGCTGTTCCTCACCGGCTTGGCCCGCGGCGAACGCCAGTTGATCGCCGAGGGTCTGCGCGATGGACTGGTGGAACCCCGGCGCGCGTCTCTGATCCCCGGTTTCGAGGCGGTCAAGCAGGCCGCGCTGGATGCCGACGCGCTCGGCGCCAGCATTTCCGGCGGCGGCCCGAGCGTGTTCGGCTGGTTCGATGGCCGAGACGCGGCCGAACGCGCGGCCGTGGCGATGCGCCAGGCGTTCGCCGCGCGCGGCGTCACCGCGCACGCGCACGTCAGCCCGGTCAATGCCAAGGGAGCCCGACTGACATGAACCCACGTTTCCTCAGCACACGCGGCGGCGCGCCCGCCGTCGGCATCGAAACCGCGCTGAGCGCCGGCCTCGCCCCCGATGGCGGGCTGTACGTTGCCGAGCGGATTCCCCAGGCGGTGAATTTCGCGGCCGGCGACTCGCTCGCCGATACCGCATCGCGGCTCCTCGCACCGTTTTTCGCCGGTTCCAGCCTGGAGTCCCGCCTGCCCGCGCTCTGCGCCGACGCCTTCGATTTCCCCGCCCCGCTGACGCCGATGCAAGGCGCCGACGACCATCTGCTCGAACTGTTCCACGGCCCCACCGCCGCGTTCAAGGATTACGCCGCGCGCTTCCTGGCCGGCGCGCTGGCGGCGATGCGCGCGGCGGATGCGCCGACGCGGACCGTCCTCGTCGCCACCTCCGGCGATACCGGGGCGGCGGTGGCGGCGGCCTTCCACCGCCGCCCCGGCTTCGAAGTGGTGATCCTCTACCCCGAAGGCCGTGTTTCGCCACGGCAGGCGCACGGGCTGGAGTGCTGGGGCGAGAACGTGCGCGCCTACCGTGTCGCCGGCAGCTTCGACGACTGCCAGCGCCTCGCCAAACAGGCGCTCGGCGATACCGAACTGCGCGCGGCGCGCGCGCTGACCTCGGCCAACAGCATCAGCCTGGGCCGTCTGCTGCCGCAACTGGCCTATCACGCCCACGCCGCGCTCCGCTTCCACGCCGCGCGGGGGATAAAACTCAACCTGATCGTACCGACCGGCAACCTCGGCAATGCCGGCGCGGCTTTCCTCGCCCGGGCGATGGGCTTGCCGATCGGCGAGATCGTGCTGGCGGTGAACGCCAACGACGCGCTGGCGAAATTCGCCGATGGCGCGGCGTATGCGCCGCAACCGACTCTGGCCACCCTGGCCAACGCAATGGACGTCGGCGCGCCGAGCAATTTCGAACGCCTCACGCACTGGGCCGGCGGCGAGGAGGCGCTGCGCCGACAACTGCGCGCGTACTCGGTGGACGACGCCGCGATCCGCACCGTCATCGCCGCCGCGCCGGCGCGCCACGGCATCGTGCCCTGTCCGCATACCGCCTGCGGCCTGCGCGTGCTGGAGCGGCTGCGCCAGGCGGGCGACACCCGGCCGTGGGCGGTCGCCGCGACCGCGCATCCAGCCAAGTTCGAAGGCATCGTCGAGCCGCTGGTCGGACACGCCGTCGCGCCGCCCCCGGCGCTGGCGGCGGCGCTGGCGCGGCCCGCGCATGGCGAACAATTGGCCAACGATTACGCCGCCCTGCGCGCACTGCTGGCCGGCGCGGAAAAAAATTTCGCCGAACGCATTGACAACGACGAATGATCCGTGCTTTTCTCGCCACCATGTTGCAACGCAGCGCCACCGCCAAATCCATGACCGCCGGATCGCCCGGCGCTCACGCGCACGTCGCCCAACTCCTCCTCGTACTCGTACTCATTATCGTGACCACCGGCGCGAGGGTCGGGTTTGCGTAGCTGAAACATCGCAAAACCCAAGGTTCCACACCAAACCCCGCGCCGAAAAGCGCGGGGTTTTTCGTTTTCCACACCCACGAAGAACCCATGTACAAAAGTGACGCCATCAAATCCGGCCCCGCCCGCGCCCCCGCCCGCGCCATGCTGCGCGCCACCGGCCTGAACGACGCGGCCATCGCCCGGCCCTTCGTCGCGGTCATCAGCACCTGGTCGGACGTTTCGCCCTGCAACCTGACCCTGCGCGACCTGGCGCAGCATGTGCGCCAAGGCGTGATCGACGCCGGCGGCACGCCGATCGAGTTCAACACCATCGCCGTGACCGACGGCATCGCCATGGGCAGCGAGGGCATGCGCGCCTCGCTGGCCTCGCGCGAGACCATCGCCGACTCCATCGAACTGGCCGTGCGCGGCCATTGCCTGGACGCGATGGTGCTGCTGGTCGGCTGCGACAAGACCATCCCGGCCGCGGCGATGGCCGCGGCGCGGCTCGACATCCCCACGGTGATCCTCTACGGCGGCACCATCGAGCACGGCCACTGCCCGTCGAAGCCCGACACCCCGATGACGGTGCAGGACGTGTTCGAGGCGGTCGGCGCGCACGCGGCCGGGCGCATCGACGATGCCGGGCTGGCCGAGGCCGAACGCCATGCCTGCCCCGGCGCGGGCGCCTGCGGCGGCCAGTACACCGCCAACACCATGGCGATGGTGCTGACTTTCCTGGGCCTCTCGCCGTTCGGCCTCAACGACATCCCCGCCACCCACGCCGGCAAACCGGCGGCGGCGCGGCGCTGCGGCGAGCTGGCGATGCAACGGCTGGCCGATGGCGCGGCGACGCCGCGCGCGCTCATCACGCCCGAGTCGCTGCGCAACGCCGCGCGCGCGGTCGCGGCGACCGCCGGCTCCACCAATGCCGTGCTGCATCTGCTCGCCATCGCCCACGAGGCCGGCGTGCCGTTCGCGCTGGAGGAATTCGAAACGGCCAGCCGCGACACGCCGGTGATCGCCGACCTCAAGCCCGGCGGCCGCTACACCGCCGCCCAGATGTTCCAGCAGCACGGCATGGCCACGCTGGCGCGGACGATGATCGGCGCCGGCCAATTGCACGACACGCCCACCATCAGCGGCCGCACATTCTTCGCCGAGGCCGAGGCCGCCGAGATCGCGCCGACGCAGGACGTGATTCACACGGTCGCCGCACCAATCAAGCCGCGCGGCGGCTATTCCATCCTCCACGGCGATCTGGCGCCCGAGGGCTGCATCGTCAAGCTAGCCGGACATGGCCGGCTGCGCCACGAAGGCCCGGCGCGGGTGTTCGACAGCGAGGACGACGCCTTCGCCGCCGTGCAGGCGCGCGACATCCGGCCCGGCGACGTGGTGGTGATCCGCTTCGAAGGCCCGGCCGGCGGCCCCGGCATGCGCGAGATGCTGGCCGTCACCGCGGCGCTGGTCGGCCAGGGCCTGGGCGACGAGGTGGCGCTGATCACCGATGGCCGCTTCAGCGGCGCCACCCACGGCTTCATGGTCGGCCACATCGCGCCCGAGGCCGCGCACGGCGGCCCGATCGCCCGCCTGCGCGAAGGCGACCGCATCGTCATCGACGTCGAGCGCCGGCGCATCGATGTCGAGGCCGATCTCGCCGCGCGCGCGCCCACCCGCATCGCCGCGCGCGTCACCCACGGCGTGCTGGCCAAGTACGCCCGCGACGTGCGCTCGGCCGCCAAGGGCGCCGTGACCGCGCCCGGTCCGCTCGATACCCCGGTCATCGCACTCGCGCTCGCCGAGTGAATACCTCCCTTCCCTTTCCTATCCAACCCCACAGGAGCTTTCCCATGAACGACCAACCCACCATCGCCATCGTCGGCTACGGCAGCCAGGGCCGCGCGCACGCGCTCAACCTGCGCGATTCCGGCTTCGACGTGCGCATCGGTCTGCGCCCGAACGGCCCCACCTGGCACAAGGCCGAGGCCGATGGCTTCAAGCCGGCCCCGGTCGCCGAAGCGGTCGCCGGGGCCGACATCGTCGCCATCCTCACCCCCGACATGGTGCAGCCGGCGCTGTACGCCGACGACGTCGCGCCGGCCATGCGCCAGGGCGCCTGCCTGCTGTTCGCCCACGGCTTCAACGTGCATTACGGCCAGATCGCGCCGCGCCAGGACGTCGACGTGGTGCTGGTCGCCCCGAAAGGCCCTGGCGCGCTGGTGCGGCGCGAATACGAGATCGGCCGTGGCGTGCCCAGCGTGTACGCGGTGCACCAGGATGTCAGCGGCAAGGCCCGGCAACGCGCGCTGGCCTATTGCGCCGGCATCGGCGGCACGCGGCAGAACGCGATCGAGACCACCTTCAAGGAAGAAACCGAGACCGACCTGTTCGGCGAGCAGGCGGTGCTCTGCGGCGGCGCCACCAAGCTGGTGCAGGCCGGCTGGGAAACGCTGGTGGAAGCCGGCTACCAGCCGGAAATCGCCTACTACGAATGCCTGCACGAGCTGAAACTCATCGTCGATCTGCTGTACGAAGGCGGCATCACCCGGATGCATGATTTCATCAGCGAAACCGCGCAATACGGCGACCTGACGCGCGGCCCCTACGTGATCGACGCCCACGCCAAGGCGCGGATGAAGAAGATCCTCGAAGAAATCCAGGACGGCACCTTCGCCCGCCAGTGGATCGCCGAGTACGCCGCCGGCAACCCGCAGTACAAGGCGATGAAACAGGCCGACCTCGACCACCCCATCGAGGCGGTGGGCAAGAAGCTGCGCGCGGCGATGGAGTGGCTGGACGAGGCCGGCAAGCCCGACGCGCCGAAGCCCGCCAAGGCCGCATGAGATGAGCGCCGTGCCCGCCACTCTCCCCGCCGCCGCACCACCGTTGCCAACGCCCGCGCCCGCCGGCAACGGCGCCGACTGGCTGATCGAGGCCCTGATCGCCGAAGGCGTGGACACGCTGTTCGGCTACCCGGGCGGCACCATCATGCCGTTCTACGACGCCTTGCACCGGGCCAATGCCGGAACCCGCCGCATCCGCCACGTGCTGGTGCGGCACGAGCAAGGCGCGGCGTTCGCGGCGAACGGTTACGCCCGCGCCAGCGGCAGGGTCGGCGTGTGCGTGGCGACCAGCGGGCCGGGCGCGTCGAACCTCGTCACCGGCATCGCCGATGCGATGGGCGACTCGGTGCCGCTGGTGGCGCTGACCGGGCAGGTGGCCAATCCGCTGATCGGCACCGACGCCTTCCAGGAGCTGGACGTGTTCTCGATGACCCGCTGCATGGTCAAGCACAGCTGGCGGGTGCGCCGCATCGAGGACTTGCCGACGGTATTCGCCGAAGCCTTCCGCGTCGCCCGCGAAGGCCGGCCCGGCCCGGTGCTGATCGACCTGCCCAAAGACGTGCAGATGGCCGAAGCCCACGCGCTGACCGCGCACCAGCCGCTGCCGGTGAGCCGCCCCGCGCCCGCCGACGAGGCCGCGCTGGAAGCCGCCGCGCGCCTCATCACCGAAGCGAAGCGGCCGCTGGTGTACGCCGGCGGCGGCATCGTGCTGGGCGATGCGCTGGCCGCGTTCCGCCGCTTCATCGGCACCACCCGCCTGCCGGCCGTGCTCACGCTGAAAGGACTCGGCGCGCTGGCCGCCGACGACCCGCGCAACCTCGGCATGCTCGGCATGCACGGCAGCCGCGCGGCCAATCTGGCCGTGCAGCGCTGCGATGCATTGATCGCGGTCGGCGCGCGCTTCGACGACCGCGCCACCGGCAAGCTGGCCGAGTTCGCGCCGGACGCGCGGGTGGCGCACCTGGATGCCGACGCCAGCGAGATCGGCAAGCTGCGCGCCGCCGACATCGCCGTGCCGGGCGACCTGCGCGACGCGCTGGCACGGCTCGCCAATCTCTGCGCCGCCCAGGCCGGCAACGCCGAGGAAGACCCCGACCGCCGCCGCTGGCGCCATGCCTGCACCGAGCACAAGCACCGCTACGCCGCCCGCTACGACGCGCCGGGCGAGGCGGTCTACGCCCCCGCCCTGTTGCGCGAATTGTCCAGGCGCGCGCCCGATGCCATCGTCAGCTGCGATGTCGGCCAGCACCAGATGTGGGTGGCGCAGCACTGCCGCTTCGCCAATCCGCGCAAGCACCTGAGCAGTGGCGCGCTCGGCGCGATGGGCTTCGGCCTGCCGGCGGCCGTCGGCGCGCAATTGCAGGACCCATCGGCGCAGGTGGTCTGCGTCAGCGGCGACGGCTCGTTTCTGATGAACGCGCAGGAGTTGGCGACGATCCGTCGCTACGACCTGCCAGTGAAGATCATCCTGCTCGACAACCAGGCCCTGGGCATGGTGCGGCAGTGGCAGGAGCTGTTCTTCGCCCAGCGCTATTCCGAGATCGACCTCGGCGACAACCCGGATTTCCGCGCCATGGCGCAGTCTTTCGGCATCCCCGCCCGGCACATCCGCCACCGCGACGAGGTGGCCGACGCGCTCGACGCCCTGCTCGCCGCACCCGGCCCGGCCTTTCTGCACGTCGCCATCGATCCGGCCGCCAACGTCTGGCCGCTGGTGCCGCCCAACCGCAACAACGCCGAGATGCTCGACCCCGACCTCGTGCCCGTTCCGCTTTCCCCCTCGCAGGAGACCTCCCATGCAGTACCGGCTTGACCTTATCCTCCGCAACGCCGAGGGCGCGCTCGCGCGCGTGCTCGATCTGATAGAACGCAAGGGCTTCCGCGCGGTGAAGGTGGATGGCGACACCCGCAGCCACAGCGAACGCTGGCAGATGGCGATGACCATCGAAGGCGAGCGCGACGACGACGGCCTACGCGCGCAACTACAGAAACTGCACGACTGCATCCAGATCGAGGTGACGCCATGTCCGTGAGCGCATTGCCGCGCGGCGTGGCCCGCCCGAAGATCTGGTTCGATGGCGCGCTGGTCGACGCCGATGCCGCCGCCACCGCGCTCGACAGCCACGCCCTGCACTACGGCAGCGGCGTGTTCGAGGGCATCAAGAGCTATGCCACCGTTCACGGCGCCACGGCGGTGTTCCGCCTGCCCGAGCACCTCGAACGCATGCGCCGGGGCGCGGAACTGCTGGGCCTCGATTTTGACGCCGGGACGACCGCCGCGGCGATCGTCGCCACCCTGCGCGCCAACGGCCACCGCGACGCCTACATCCGCCCGCTGGCCTGGGCCGGCAGCGGCGGCTTCGGCCTCGACACCGCCGGCCATCCCAGCCACTGCATGGTCGCCACCACCGAAACGCTGGTGCACTTGAATGGCGCCCGCGTGCGCTGCGCGGTATCCACGCGCCGGCGCAACCCGGTGGCCGCGCTGCCCACGCTGAAACTCTGCGGCGGCTACGTCAATTCGATCCTCGCCAAGCGCGAGGCCGCGCGGCTGGGCTGCAACGAGGCGCTGTTCGTCGATGACGAAGGCTTCGTCGTCGAATGCACCGGGGCCAACGTGTTCATGGTGAAGGACGGACGGATCAGCGCCGCCACGCACCGCGACGCCCTGCCCGGCATCACCCGCGACAGCCTGATCGCACTGACCGGCGCCCAATCGCGCCCGATCCCGCTGGACGAACTGCTGGAGGCCGACGAAGTGTTCGCCTGCGGCACCGCCGCCGAAGTCGCCCCCCTGGCCACGCTCGGCCAACGCGAATACGCCGATGGCCCCATCACCCGCGAAATCGCCGCGCTCTACGCCCGCGCCGTGCGCGGCGAGGAAAGCGCCCATCGCCACTGGCTGACCGAATTCCGAGGAACGACATGAACGACCCCACCGTATCCACCGCCGCCGAGGACGAAGCCATCGCCCCGGTACGCATCTTCGACACCACCCTACGCGACGGCGAGCAATCGCCCGGTTGCAGCATGTCGCCACGGCAGAAACAGGTGATGGCGCGCGCGCTGGCCGAGCTGGGCGTGGACGTCATCGAAACCGGCTTCCCCGCCAGCGCCGAGGCCGACCGCGAGGCCACCCGGCTGATCGTGCGCGATCTCGCCGGCGGCCCTACCGCGCCCTGCGTGCTCTCGCGCTGCGTCCGCGGCGACATCGAAGCATCGGCGCGCGCGCTGGAAGGCAGCGCGAACGGCCGCATCCACGTCTTCATCTCCACCAGCGCGCTACACCGCGAACACAAGCTGCGGATGGACCAGGACGCGGTGATCGAAGCCATCGCCACACACGTCGCCCACGCCGCGCGGCTGATCGGCGACGTCGAATTCTCCTGCGAGGACGCCACCCGCACCGAGCCGGACTTCCTCCTGCGGGCGGTCGAGGCGGCGGTCGCCGCCGGCGCGACCACCATCAACCTGCCCGACACGCTGGGCTACGCCACACCCGAGGAAATGACCCGTCTCTTCGCCCGCATGCGCCAGGCGCTGCCGGCGCACGTCGTACTGAGCGCGCACTGCCACGACGACCTGGGCCTGGCCGTCGCCAATTCCCTGGCCGCCGTCGAAGGAGGCGCACGACAGATCGAATGCACGATCAACGGCATCGGCGAGCGCGCCGGCAACTGCGCGATGGAAGAGCTGGCGATGGCGCTCAAGGTGCGCCGTGGCTGGTATCGCGCCGACACCCGGCTCGACACCCGGAGGCTACTCGACACCTCGCGCCTGCTCTCGCGGCTGATCGGCATGCCGGTGCAGCGCAACAAGGCGATCGTCGGCGCCAATGCCTTCGCCCACGAATCCGGCATTCACCAGCACGGCATGCTCAAGCACCGCGAAACCTACGAAATCATGCGCCCGGAGGACGTCGGCTGGCCCGACAGCCAACTGGTGCTGGGCCGGCACAGCGGCCGCGCCGCGCTCTCGCACCGGCTGCGCGCACTGGGCTACACGCTGGAGGAAGCCGAGCTGGACCGCGTGTTCGCCGATTTCAAGAACCTGTGCGAACGCCAGCGGGTCATCGAGGAACGCGACCTGGAAACGCTGATGCAGGGCGAGGTGCGCGGCGACGGCTATCGCCTGGCCTCGATGACGGTCAGCGACCGTGGCCAGCGCGCCAGCGCGCAGGTGGAACTCTCCACGCCCGATGGCGAGCACATGATCGAAAGCGCGCTGGGCGATGGCCCGGTGGACGCGCTGTTCTCGGCGCTCGCCCGCGCCACCGGCGTGCGGCTGGCGCTGGAGAGCTATCAGGTGCACAGCATCGGCATCGGCACCGATGCGCGCGGCGAGGCCAGCCTGACCGCGAGCGACGATGGCCGCACCGTGTACGAGGGCATCGGCACCAGCGCCGACATCATCGAAGCCAGCGCGCTGGCCTGGCTCGACATCGCCAACCGCATCCTGCGCGCGCGCGGCGACACCCACGCGGAGGCCGCCGCATGAGCACGCCACGCACCCTGTTCGACAAGCTGTGGGACGCACACCTGGTAGCGCCGGAAAGCCCCGAGGCGCCGGCGATCCTCTACATCGACCTGCACCTGATCCACGAAGTCACCAGCCCGCAGGCATTCGCCGAACTGCGCGCGCGCGGGCTGCGGCCGCGCCGCGTCGAGCGCACCAAGGCCACGATGGATCACTCCACCCCGACCTTGCCCGCCGGCCCCGACGGCGTCCCGCCCTACGTCGACGCCGCCGCGCGCACGCAGGTGGAAACCCTGGCCACCCACTGCGCCGAGCACGGCATCGAGCTGTTCGATCCCGGCGCCGAGGCGCACGGCATCGTCCATGTGATCGCCCCGGAGCTGGGCCTGACCCAGCCCGGCATGACCATCGTCTGCGGCGACAGCCACACCAGCACCCATGGCGCGTTCGGCGCGCTGGCGTTCGGCATCGGCACCAGCGAGGTCGGCCACGTACTGGCCACGCAATGCCTACTGCAAAGGAAACCGAAGACGATGGCGGTGAACATCGAAGGCCGGCTCGCGCCGGGCGTGTCGGCCAAGGACGTGATCCTGCACGTGATCGGCAGGATCGGCGTCAACGGCGGCACCGGCCACGTCATCGAATACCGTGGCGGCGCGGTGCGGGCGATGGACATGGAAGCACGCATGACGCTCTGCAACATGTCGATCGAAGCCGGCGCGCGCGCCGGCATGGTGGCGCCGGATCAGATCACGTTCGACTGGCTGGCGAACACCCCGCGCGCACCCAAGGGCGAGGCGTTCGAACGCGCCAAGCGCGAATGGATGCGACTCTCGACCGACGACGGCGCGCATTTCGATACCGTAGTGGAGATCGACGCCGCCGACATCGCCCCGACCGTCACCTGGGGCACCCACCCGGGCACCGCGATCGCGGTCGACGCGGCGGTGCCGGCAAACGACGACCCCGCCGCCACCAAGGCCCGCGACTACATGCGCGCCCGCGCCGGCCAGCCGATGGCCGGCATGACGGTCGACGTGGTGTTCGTCGGCTCCTGCACCAATGGCCGGCTCTCCGACCTACGCGCGGTCGCCGAGGTGCTCGGCACGCGCCGCGTCGCGCCCGGCGTGCGCATGCTGGTGGTGCCCGGCTCGGCCGAGGTCAAGCGCGCGGCCGAGGCCGAGGGCATCGACGCCATCGTCCGCGCCGCCGGCGCCGAGTGGCGCGAACCAGGCTGCTCGATGTGCATCGGCATGAACGGCGACACCGTGGCGCCGGGGCAACTGGCCGTCTCCACCAGCAACCGCAATTTCGAGGGCCGCCAGGGCAAGGGCGCGCGCACCGTGCTGGCCTCGCCGGCGCTGGCCGCGTGGGCGGCGGTGGCCGGGCGGATCGTCGATCCGCGCGTGGCGGCGCGGGAGGTGGCGGCATGAGCGCCATGACGGAAATCCGCTCGCGCGCGGTGGTGCTGGCGCGGCCCAACATCGATACCGACCAGATCATCCCGGCGCGCTTTCTCTCCACCACCGAGCGCAAGGGGCTGGGCCGGCACGCCTTCAGCGACTGGCGCGACGACCCGGCCTTCCCGTTCGGACGCGCGGAAAACGCCGGCCGCCGCATCCTCGTCGCCGGGCGCAACTTCGGCTGCGGCTCCTCACGCGAGCACGCGCCCTGGGCATTGACCGACCTCGGCGTGCAGGCGGTGATATCGAGCGAGATCGCCGACATTTTCCGCGGCAACGCGCTGAAAAACGGACTGGTGCCGGTGGTGCTGGAGGAAGCCATCGTCCAGCGGCTGATGCGCCGCCCCGACGACGAACTGGTCATCGACATCGGCCACGCCGAACTGCGCACGCCCGCCGGCGACGCGCATCCGTTCGCGCTGGACGCCTTCGCCCGCACCTGCCTGCTGGAAGGCGTGGACGAACTGGGCTGGCTGCTGACGCACGGCGACGAGATCGCCGCCCACGAATCCAATCACTCACAGGAGTTCGCTCATGCACGCTGACATCGCCGTATTGCCGGGCGACGGCATTGGTCCCGAGGTCTGCGCCGCCGCCGTCGAGGTGCTGCGCGCGGTCGCCGCGCGCCACGGCCACCGCTTCCATTTCCACACCCACGCCATTGGCGGCGACGCCATCGATAGCAGCGGCGAACCGCTGCCGGCGGCCACGCTCGCCGCCTGCCAAAGCGCCGACGCCATCCTGCTTGGCGCGGTCGGCGGGCCGAAGTGGAGCGATCCCAACGCGAGGATCCGCCCCGAGCAGGGGCTGCTCGCCCTGCGCAAGGCGCTCGGCCTGTATGCCAACCTGCGCCCGGTCAAACCCCTGCCGAAGCTGGCCGAAGCCTCGCCAATCAAGCCGCACCTGCTGATCGGCGTCGACCTCATGGTGGTGCGCGAGCTGACCGGCGGCATCTATTTCGGCGAGAAATCGCGCGAAGGCGACAGCGCGCGCGACGTCTGTACCTATTCGGTGGCGGAAATCGAACGCATCGTCCGCCGCGCCTGCCAACTGGCGATGGGCCGGCGCCGGCGCGTCACCAGCGTGGACAAGGCCAACGTACTGGAAACCAGCCGGCTCTGGCGCGACGTCGCCAGCCGCGTCGCCGCCGAGGAATTTCCCGAAGTCACGCTGGAGCACCAATTGGTCGATTCGATGGCGATGCACCTGATCGGCCAGCCGCGCGCCTACGACGTGATCGTCACCGAGAACATGTTCGGCGACATCCTCACCGACGAAGCCTCGATGCTGGCCGGTTCGATGGGCCTTCTGGCCTCGGCCTCGCTGGGCGAAGGCCGGCGCGGCCTGTACGAGCCGATCCACGGCTCGGCCCCGGACATCGCCGGGCGCGGCGTCGCCAACCCGATCGGCGCGATCCTGAGCGCGGCGCTGCTGCTGCGGCACTCGCTGGGCCTGGAAACCGAGGCCGCCTGCATCGAGCAGGCCGTGGCCGCGGCGCTGGCCCATGCCCCGCTCACACCCGACCTGCAACCCGGCGGCAGCGCCAATACCACCCGCCTGGCCCAGGCGGTGGTCGCCGAACTCGACAGCGCCTACCCCGGCATCCTGCTGCGCGATTGAAAGCCCTGGGCGTCCATCTGGCCGAGCGGCGCGCCGGTCGCGCCGGTCGCGCCGGTCGCGCCGGTCGCGCCGGTCGCGCCGGTCAGCCGGTCAGCCGGTCAGCCGGTCAGCCGGTCAGCCGGTCAGCCGGTCAGCCGGTCAGCCGGATCAAGCTGCCCGGAAAGCACCCGGCAAACGCTCACCATCGTTTACCACTACAGTTTCCGCATGTGCTCAGTCACCGCGTCCCCTCTCGCCGCCCGCCCCAGCCCCGGCCGCCCGAAAGACCCGGCCAAGCGCACCGCCATATTGAGAGCGGCCAGCCGGTTGTTCCCCCATCACGGCTTCAGCGGCGTCAGCATGGAACAGATCGCGCGGGCCGCCGGCGTTTCCAAACTCACCGTCTACAGCCACTTCGGCGACAAGGGCGGCCTGCTCTCGGCGGTGGTGCGCGCGCATTGCGAACAGGAAATGCCCCTCACGCTGTTCGAACCGGCCCCGGACACGCCCCTACGCGAGCGCCTGCTGGACATCGCCCGCGCCTTCTTCGCCATGGTCATGGCGCCCGCCGCGATCGCCGGGCACCGGATGATGTGCGCGCCGCAAGGCATCACGCCCGAGCTCGCCCTCATGTTCTGGGAAGCCGGGCCGGCGCGCATCCAGGTCGAACTGGCGGCCATGCTGAGCCGCCACGACCAAGCCGGAGAGCTCACCATCGCCGACGCCCGGCTGGCGGCGGCACAGTTCCTCACCCTGATCAAGGGCGACATCCACCCCCGGCTCATGATCGGTATCGAGTGCGACGAAAGCGCGACCGCCCGGCATCTGGAAAGCGCGGTCGACCTGTTCCTACGCGGCTACCGGCCATGACCTTCGGCCGGATGACTTCCGGCACTCAACCCCTCCCGCTTTCACCGGCATGCTGAACCCGGCCGCGATAAAATTCCCGTCCCACCGACTTGCATGCCACCTCATGACGATCAACTACGCCCAGGCCCGTGAAAACATGGTCGAACAACAGGTTCGGCCTTGGGAAGTGCTCGATCGGCGCGTGCTGTCGGTCATCGGCCGCATGCCGCGCGAAGCCTTCGTCGACCCCGCCCACCGCGAACTGGCCTATTCCGACCTCTCCCTGCCGCTTGGCCACGACCAGTTCATGATGAAGCCGGTGGTCGAAGGCCGGACCCTGCAAGCGCTGCTGCCAGAAGCGTACGAAACCGTGCTGGAAATCGGCACCGGCAGCGGCTATCTCACCGCTTGCCTGGCGGCGCTGGCGAAATCGGTGCACAGCCTGGAGATCCAACCGGCGCTGGCCGAGAACGCGCGCACGCGGCTAGCCGGGCAAGGCTCGGCCAACGCCACGGTGGAAACCGCCGACGCCATGCAATGGTCGACGCAGCAACGCTTCGACGTGGTCTGCGTCACCGGCGCCGTCGCCGAAATCCCCGCGCACTTCCGCGACTGGCTGGTGCCGCGGGGGCGGATGTTCGTGATCCACGGCGAATCGCCGGTGATGGAGGCCACCGTGGTGCATGCCGATGTCAACGCGCGCCCGGCCGAGTCGTTGTTCGAAACCGATATCCCATACCTGCTGGGTGCCGCCCCCGCGCCCCGCTTCGTACTCTGACCCGCGCGCGAGCCAGCTCCGGCGGCTCGGCGCACCGCTTCCGCCTTTTCGAGGATTTCCGATGCGTTTCCGCCCGCTTGCCCTGGCTCTGACCGCCGCTTTCGCCGCCCCCCTCGCGCAGGCCGGGGACCTCATGCAGACCTACCAGTTGGCCCGCGGCCACGACCCGCAGATCGCCGCCGCCGAAGCCGGCCAGCGCGTCACCGCCGAAGGCGAGGTGCAGACCCGCGCGGCGATGCTGCCGCAGATCGGCGCATCGACCGGAATCAACCGTAGCCGCAGCACCAACGAATCCGGCCAGGCCATCTACGACCCCACCACGGGCCTACTAATCTCCGGCGGCCAGCGCGGCTCCACCTCGACCACCCGCAACGCCGGGTTCAACATCGATCAGATGCTGTTCAACGGCCAGACCATCGGCCGCCACCGCGCGCAGAAGCTGCAAACCCGCGCCGGCGATCACGACCTGGAAGCCGCCGGCGACCAGCTCATCACCCGCACCTCGCGCGCCTACTTCGACGCGCTGATCGCGATGGAAACCCTGGCCGCCGCCGAAGCGCAGGAAGCCGCGCTGAAGAAACAATTCGATTTCGCCAGCAAGCGCCTGGAAGTGGGCCTCGCCCCCATCACCGACCAGCACGAAGCGCGCGCCCAGTACGAAGGGGCCCGCGCCAACACCATCCTGCAACGCAACGCGCTGGAGGACGCCTACCAGGCGCTGGCCGAGATCACCGGCCAGCCGGTGCGGAGCCTGATGGCCCTACCCGACGACTTCAAGCCGCAGTTGCCGGCCGAGGGCAGCGCCGAGGACTGGGTGAACCTCGCCGTGGACAACAACCCCGCCCTGGCCGCGCAGAAGACCCGCGTCGCCGTGGCCGAGCAGAACATCAGCACCGCCCGCGCCGGCCACCTGCCGAGCATCGGCGCGCGCGGCACCTGGGGCTACCAGCGCTTCAACGGCGTCAACGAGCAGATCCGCCGCACCTTCAGCAACAACGGCTGGGGCCGCAACGCCAGCATCAGTCTGAACGTCAACATCCCGATCTTCAGTGGCGGCGCCACCCAGTCGCAGGTGCGCCAGGCCATCGCCCAGCGCGACGTCGCCGAGCAACAACTGGAGCAACAGAAACGCGCGCTGGAGCGCAACACCCGCAACGCCTACCAATCGCTGTCCGCCGGCATCAGCGCGGTCGAAGCGCGGCGGCTGGCGCTGGTCGCCGCGCAAAGCGCCTACGATGCCTCACAAGTCGGGCTGGAAGTCGGCACCCGCACCGTGATCGACGTGTTGCTGAACCAACAGAACCTGTTCAACGCCCAGCAGAACTACGCCAAGGCCAAGTACGACTACCTGCAAGCCCACCTGCTGCTGCGCCAGGCCGCCGGCACCCTGGAAACCAACGATTTGCAGGACATCAACCGGCTGTTGACCGCCCCGGCCGGAAAAGCCCCACGCGTTACGCTCTGAAGTAACGTTCAGCCGACGAAACGCCGGGCCTGCCCCGGCGTTTCTGATTTGGCGTAAAACTCACTGGGCAGCCCATGCCACAAAAAAGAGTCATTACATTAATTGCCGCAGACATCCATGACGGCGGAAGAGACCAGGGTCTGGGTCTTACCAACGGATATCCCCCCACCGCCGAGCATGAAGGCACTCGCTGAAAACCGTGCTTTAACGACCCACCCCATGCGGGAATTATTGGCTCGTCACACATCCCCGCCACTGGCCTCAGGAATGGCCCGCCCCGGAATCCCCCGGAACACGTCATGAACGCCGAGCGGTCTTCAACACCTTGATACCAGAAATACCGCGCCCCACCCCGAAGCTCATAACGCGCCCCGAGGATTTCTCGCTTCGAGCCAAGCCCCCAGGCGCGCTTGCGCCGCCCCTGAGAACAACGCGCGGAAACCCCGTCTTTTTCCTGCTTTATCATTTCTCCCGCTGGCGCGGGATCGACAAGGACAGCAAGTCGGTTTCCACCCGGTCATTCAACGATTGATCGCACGCGCTTGGCTTGCTCAATAGTGGAACGCCGTGCCCCACCCAGCGCACCTGTTGAATGACGGCAGGATCGACCCCCGCCGCCAACAGCCAAGCCTCGACCACCAGTGCGCGCTCCCGGGATAGCGCAAGATCAGCTTCCGCACTCATGCAGACATCGGCGTGTCCGACGATCGCTATTTTTATGTCATAGGCATGGCTTTGCTTTATGCCAAGCACTAAATTCCTAATCGCACATTTTCCATGTGGCGTCAGTTTTGCACTACGCCGTTCGAACGTCGGGATCGTGTCATTGAGATTGACCGCCCGCTCCGGACACCAGAGTCTGTCTTCATTACGCCAGCTCTCATATTTCCGGGCGGGAGACTGCGCCATACTCGCCATTGGAGCAGCGCCGACATGGAAAGCAACCAGCACAACCAATATCAACGCCCTTCGTTTTTTCATGCCGAAACCCCGTCTTTCTTCCTGTTTTGTCATTTCTCCCGCTGGCGCGGGATCGACAAGGACAGCAAGTCGGTTTCCACCCGGTCATTCAACGATTGATCGCACGCGCTTGGCTTGCTCAATAGTGGAACGCCGTGCCCCACCCAGCGCACCTGTTGAATGACGGCAGGATCGACCCCCGCCGCCAGCAGCCAAGCCTCGACCACCAGTGCGCGCTCCCGGGATAGCGCAAGATCAGCTTCCGCACTCATGCAGACATCGGCGTGTCCGACGATCGCTATTTTTATGTCATAGGCGTAGGTTTGTTTCATGAAAATCACCAGATTTCTGACGGCACACCTGCCGCGCGGCGTCAACCTCGCACTGCGCCGTTCGAACGTCGGGATCGTGTCAGTAAAATCGAAGGCTCTCTCCGGACACCAAAGCCTGTCTTCATTACGCTGGCTCTCATATTTCCGGGCGGGAGACTGCGCCATACTCGCCATTGAAGCAGCGCCGACATGGAAAGCAACCAGCACAGTCGATATAAGCACACCCAGATTTTTATTTCTGAACATCAGTCCACCCCTGGATATCGGCCCCAATAAAACTCCTTTAACTCCGCCAAGGCCTCTTCATCGCCACCCGCTCTCCGGAGAATGTCATAGGCCGCCATAGCGTGAATACCCAGCCCCTCAACAGAAGTCATACCGACTCGCCGAAGGGCTTTATAGGCATATAAAGACGCCACCGCCTCATTATAGGCCCACAGATCCCGGTTGACCGGCACGCCAGGCGTCAAGCGACTCTCCGCGAAATGATAGATTTCATGCGCCACCACGAACGAAGCGCTCCCCAGGTGCACTGCGTCCGGCTCAAGATGTTGTTGACGCAACGTGATGGTGGGCGGATAGGCCCCGTCATAAGTGGCTTGCTCGATACTTCCATCGATCACGAACCGTCCATCCGCCCGGATGAAATCGGCGAATGCCCGGGTCAAATCGGAGTCCTTGAATACATTGGCTTTCAAGGCTTGGCTGAGCTTTTGGAACTCCGGGCTGCCCACCAATACTTCAGTATCCGGATCGACCTCGTAAACCACCTCCCCTTCTCCATCGATCGGGGGCTCCGAATCGCGCGGCTCTCCCCCCTTCCCGCCTCCATACTGGCCATCCAGCCAGTCGACCATGCTGGCCACATCAGGGAACCCGGCAAAACGATAAGGATCACCCACAGCGCGAACCACGATTCGTAAAATTTCGCCACTCATGGCATGCCCCTCGGACCAAGAAGTGTTCTTCAGTCCTACTCGCCATATGTGACAGTAACGTGAATGAATCTGACTTTGGAAACCCGAGCAGATCAATAAGCAGATTTTCTACTCAATGAAGTGATGCGTCGCCACCGCATCTGGCGCGCCACTGGCGGAAGCATTGGGTCGTGGCCGTGCTGACAACCCATTTCGGCCGTGATCTACCCCTGGAACCCGACGATCTGTCTGGTGGTGAACGGCGTTTCTCATGTCTGCCCTCGCGGTTGAGAGGCTTCACGGAGGCAGGCGGCATGGTGCTTGGGGCAGATCGGCTCCGAGCATTGGAAGTGCCCGTGTTACATGGACGCCACTGGCCCGCCGGCCGCGCGCGCTTGCGCTCATAGCGTGGCGCGTGTGCATGAGGAGCATCACGACTTGCCGGCCGCCCGCGCTTGCGCTCATAGCCCGAGCGCCCGCAGCGTCTTCGCCAGCGCGCCACGCCCGGCTTCGACCAGTTCCCGCTCGGCCGCGCCCACCCGGCGACGGGCGTCGGCATCGGCCAGCCAGCCGGCCAGCGCGGTTTCCAGCCCGGATTCGTCCTCGGCGACGGCCAGTGCGCCGATCCGCTTCAGGCTGTCGGCGATTTCGGCGAAATTGTGCAGGTGCGGCCCCGTCACCACCGGCACGCCGACCGCGGCCGGTTCCAGTAGGTTGTGGCCGCCGATGGGTTGCAGGCTGCCGCCGACGAAGGCGACCTCGGCCACTTCGAAGAACACCGGCAGTTCGCCCAGGGTGTCGATGACGAACACGGCATCCTCGCCGTCCGGCCAACGTTCACCCTGGCGGGTGGCGACGCGCAGGCCGCCGCTGCGCGCGAGTTCGACCACCGCCCGGAAGCGCTCCGGGTGGCGCGGCGCCCACAGCATCAACAGGTCCGGCCAGCGGCGGCGCAGGCGGCGATGGATATTGAGCGCCACCAGTTCTTCGTCCGGATGGGTGCTGGCGGCGATCCAGGCCATCCGCCTGCCCGCGCGCGCGCGGAAGTTTTCGATGAAGACGCCGGCATCCTCGCGCACGGCGACATCGAATTTCAGGTTGCCGGCTTCGACCACCGTCTCCGGCCTTGCGCCGAGCGCGATGAAGCGCGCGGCATCGGCCCCGCTCTGGGCGCAGACCCGGCGCACCGTGGCCAGCGCGCGCGACACCAGCGGCGCCAGCACCTGGTAGCCGCGCAGCGAACGCGCCGACAGCCGCGCATTGACGATGTGGGCGGGAACCCCGCGATCGCGGCAACCGAACAACAGGTTCGGCCACAGCTCGGTTTCCATGATCAACGCGGTTTCGGGGCGGAAATGGTCGAGGAAGCGCCCGACCGCGCCGGGCAGGTCGTAAGGCAGGTAGACGTGGGCCACGCGATCGCCCCACAACGCGCGGATGCGCTCGGAGCCGGTCGGGGTGATGCAGGTCATCACCAGGCGGCGGCCGGGGTATTTCTCCAGCAGCGCATTGACCAGCGGCGCCGCCGCCGCCACCTCGCCCACGGAGACTGCGTGCACCCACAGTGGCGCCGGCGCGGGCGGCGCGTCGCCATAGCGGCCATAGCGTTCGCCCCAGCGCTGGAAATAGGCCGGCTGGCGGAATCCACGCCAGATCAGGTGGTAGATGGTCACCGGCGCCAGCGCGTAGAGCGCCAGCGAATACAGCACGCGCAGCACGCGTTCGACGGGTTCCGGTTTCATCGCGCAAGGATAAAGGAAGCCCGCGACGCCACCGCCTAGAATGCGCGCATGGCCGATTCCGCTCCGCTGCCGCGCGCGCTCCTCGCTCCCCGCCATTGGCCGACGTGGCTGCTGCTCGGCCTCCTCGCCGCGATGGCGCGATTGCCCTGGGGCCTGCAACGCGCCATCGGCGCGCCGCTGGGCCGGGGTCTGGCGCGGCTGCTGAAGGATCGGCGCGCCGCCGCCCGCCGCAACCTCGAACTGTGCTTCCCGCAACTGTCGGCGGAGGCGCGCGAACGGTTGTGCGGCGAGAGTTTCCGCGACCTCGGCATCGGCCTGTTCGAATTCGCCCGCGCCTGGTGGGGTACGGTCGCGCCGATGCGGCGCGCGATCGACATCGAAGGGCTGGAACATCTGCGCGAATTGCAGGCGCAAGGCCGTGGCGTGCTGTTGGTCTCCGGCCATTTCATGACACTGGAGATGTGCGGCCGCCTGTTGTGCGACCACGTGCCGCTGGCCGGCATGTATCGCCGCCATCGTGATCCGGTGTTCGAGTGGGCGGTGCTGCACGGCCGCCTGCGCTATGCCCGTGCGATGTTCACCAACGACGACCTGCGCGCGGCGGTCCGCCACCTCAAGCGCGGCGGTTTTCTCTGGTACGCGCCCGACCAGGACATGCGCGGCAAGGACACGGTGTTCGCGCCGTTCTTCGGCATCCCCGCCGCCACCATCACCGCCACCCACCAGCTCGCCCGCATCAGCGGCTGCGCGGTGGTGCCGTTCTTCCACCGTCGCGAGGGAGGCCGCTACGTGCTGCGGATCGCGCCGCCGCTTTCGCCCTTCCCCGGCACGGACGCCATCGCCGATACCGCCGAGGTCAACGCCGCGATCGAGGCGATGGTGCGCGAGGCGCCTTCGCAATACCTGTGGATCCACCGCCGCTTCAAACGGCAGCCCGATGGCGTGTCGCTCTACGAGAAGTAGCGCCGCCATGCGGCCCGGCCTCGCCGCGGGCCGCCGTTGCCGGGAAAGCGATCACGCCATCCCCGGCCAAGTACGCGGATGCGGGCCAGCCTCGCCCGGGTCGCCGCCGCCTGAGCCGCACGTCCCCGGGCCGCCGCGCCTGGCGAATGCAGGGCTACGCCAGGTCGCGCTTTTTATCCGCCTCCAGCAACTTGGCGTACTTGAGGAAGGCGTAGAACGACTGTGTCCTGGCGGCGAAGAAACCGGCCCAGCCGTTCAGGAAATAGCGCTTGCCGAAATAGAGCTTCAGGAAGGCCAGCGTCGGATAGCACAACAGGCGCAGCGCCATGAAGCGCCGGCGTTTGCCGCGGGTATGCTCGAGCAAGCCGCTGGAATAGCGGTTGATCTTTTCCACCCGTACCGCCAGTTCCGCCTCGCCGTGGTGGCGGAACGGCGCGTCCAGGTCGAGCACGCGGCCGCGCGATTCCGGCGCCGCGTGCACCGGCACGGCATTCATCGCCCCCCGCGAGCGGCGGAACAGCCGCAACTGGAAATTGCCCCGGGTCGCCGGATGCGGCCAGCGCCAGAACAGCCATTCCTCGCGCGGCAGGCGATAGCCGTCGGCGCGCGGGGCCATCAGCTCCTCGTCGATGGCGAGCGCGCCTTCGTCGGTGATGAATTCATCGGCGTCGAGCAGCAGCACCCAGTCGTGCGCGGCCTTGTCGATCGCCGATTGCTTCTGCGGGCCATAGCCCTTGAATGGCTCGACGAACACCCACGCGCCGCACGCCTCGGCGATGTCGCGGGTGGCATCGCTGGAGCCGGAATCCAGCACCACGATTTCGTTGCAGAACCACAGGCTTTCCAGGCAGGCGCGCAGCGTGGCGGCATTGTCCAAGGTAGTGACCACCCCGGACAGACGCGCGCGCTGAAGACTCATGGCGCGACGGTTTCGTCGCGCGCCAGCAGGCTACCGGCATAGAGCGCGACAAGCAGCAGAAACACCCCGCCCCAGAATGCGGAATGGAAGGCCAAGTGGGTGTTGAAAGGGAAGGTCGTCACCCCCAGCGCCAACATCGCCGGGCGGGCGCGCTGGCGCGCCGCCGGGGTGGCCCAGCGCCAGGCGCGCCAAGCCAGCGCCGCGCCCGCCAGCCACAGAAACAGCCCCAGGAAGCCGGTCTCGCTGAGTATCTCCAGCAGCAGTTGGTGCGCGTGCAGCGCCGGGCCTTCGCCCCAGGCCGGTTGTACGCCGGGCTCGGGATCGCAGCCGGCCCAGGCACGGCGGAAGTCACGCACGCCGACGCCGTTGACCGGATGTTCGCGGATCATGCAGCCGGCCGCGCTCCATATCCGGCCACGGCCCGACAGCGCCGAATTCACGCCCGCTTCGCTGCCTTGCATCAGCAGCGCGGTGCGCTCGATGCGTTCGCGCATCGGCGCATGCACCAGGGCCAGCGCCACCAGCACCAGTGCGCCACCGGCGAACAGCGGCAGGAGCTTCTTCCACCCCAACACATGCCAGCCGGAAAACAGCAGCACCAGGGCATAGGTCAGCCAACTGGCGCGCGCGCCAGCCAGCAGCACGGCGATGCCGACCAGCACCGCCCCCAGCAGCCAGCCACGCACACCGAACACGCGCCAGCCGGCGAACAGCACGAAGGCCGAGAAACTCGCCAGCAGCACGCCCAACACCGGGTTGCAGGTGCCGAACACGCCGTTGAGGCGATCCAACCCGCGTTCGGCCTGCCCATCGCACATCGATTTGCCGCGCACCATTTCGTACAGGCCATCGAGGGCGCCGTTGAGAGGGCTGGCCTGGCCGCCGCTCACTCCCTGCACCAGCAGGTCGAGGGTCCACGCCAGCATGACCACGACGATGCCGCCGAACACCTTGCGACGGCCATCGGCGGTCGCCACGGCGATCGCCACCAGCCACAGGAAGGGCAGGTAGCGCAGGCCGGCCAGCACTTTCTTCAAGGCCCGGGCCGGCTCAATGGCGTCGAAGGTGGAAAACAGCTGCGGCAACCAGTAGGCGAAGAACAGCGCGGTGGTCAGCGCCCAGGCCGCATGGCTCAGCAGGCGCTCGCCATGACGGAAGCGCGCTTTCGCCAGCAGCAGCAGCGCGACGATGGCGCCCAGCGAGAGGATCGCCTCCGACACCCGCGCGGCCGGCCAGAAGGCGACGTAGGCCAACACCCACCATGGCGCCCAGCGCCAGCCGGTGGGTGCGGGCGGATCGGGACTGACGGGGGCGGGCGCGGTGGTCATGCGAGTTCGTCGTACACGGCGAGAGTGGCGTCCTGCATCGCGCGCAGGCGGTAGGGCATGGTAGCCGGCGGGGCGGGCGGCCGCTTCAACAAAGCGGTGGCGCGCGTCGCCAGCGCATCGCCATCGAACGGGGCCACCGCGCCGCCGGGCTGCAATTGCGCCAGCAGTTCGCCAACGCCGCCATGCGCCCAGCCCAGCACCGGCGTGCCGACGCTGAGCGCCTCGACCACGGTGCGGCCGAAGGCTTCGGGCTTGCGCGAGAGTTGCAGCACCAGGTCGCTCATCGCGTAGGCGGCGGCGATGCCGGCGGTGGGCGCGGTGATCGCCAGCGCATCGATGAAGCCGCGCCGCCGGGCTTCGCTTTCCAGTTCGGCGAGGTAAGCCTCCCGGCCGGATTCGCGCGCGCCGGGCATCCACAACCGGGCGTCGATACCATGCTCGCGCAGCCGTCCCAGGAGCGCCAGCGCGTCGGCATGGCCTTTCAGCCGGGTGCCGCGACCGGGCAGCAGCAGCAGCGGGCCATCGCCGCCAAGCTGCGGATGTCGCATCGCCAGCGCAGCGCGGGCGACGCGGTCAACGTCATCGCGGGGCGGAAAGGCATCGGTGTCGATCCCACGCGGGATCACCCGAAGCTTGCCGGGATCGGTCTGGGGATAGTTCGCCAGCAGGTAGTCGCGCACGGTGTTCGATACACAGATCACCCGCTCGCCGCTGGCCATCACCGCGCTGTAGCGCGAGGGCGAATTGAGCCCGTGCATGGTGGTGATCCAGCGTGGCCGCCGGCCGGCCAGCCCGGAGAGCGCCATCCGCCCCATCCAGGCCGGCAACCGCGAGCGGGCATGGACGATGTCGGCGCCCGTCTCGCCCAACACGCGGCGCAACGCGCCGACGCGAAGCACGGTGGCGGGCGATTTACCGCCGATATCGAGCGTGACGTGCTCGCCGCCCAGTGCCTGCAAGCGCGGCAGCAGGCGGCCGCCCTTCGAGACCACGATGGCGCGGTGGCCCGCGCGCACCAGCGCTTCGACGATTTCCAGGGTGGAGCGTTCGACGCCGCCGGACTCCAGCGCCGGGAGTAGTTGCACCACGCTCAAGCGACGGCGCATGCCGCCGCCGTCAGTCGGCCAACCGATACTTCGCGCCGCAATACGGGCATTCGGCTTGACCGCCCTCGGCCTCGATCGGCAGGTAGACGCGCGGATGCGAATTCCACAGCGCCATCGACGGCAGCGGGCAGGACAACGGCAGGTCGGCGCGGCGGATTTCATATTCGCGCTGGGCGTTGGCCTGGGTGGCGTGGGCGGCGTCGGTCATGGTGTCATGGCAGTGCGGCGGGGAACCGGTGAATTCTAGCCCACGCGCCACGGCGGGCCGTCAAAACCGAACGGGCCGGACTGCGGCCGCGGCCGCCCCCCAGCGTCGCTCTTCCCTTCCCCGCGTCTTCCTCATGGACGCGGGCGATCGGGCGCCATCGGCCACTTCAAGTCTTACCGGCGATGGAGCTTCTCTTCCACACGCACGCACGATCAGGCATGCGGTCGGTCAGTCGGTCAGTCGGTCAGTCGGTCAGTCGGTCAGTCGGTCAGTCGGTCAGTCGGTCAGTCGGTCAGCCGATGTTGACCTCACTCTCTCTTCCACACGTACGCGATCAGGCATCGCCCAGCACCACCGCATGCTCACGGAAGACCCGCCAGCCATGCGCGCTTTCGTGCCGCAGCATGAGATTGAAGACGACGCGCTTCGGCCCGACGCCCAGGTCGAGCCTGCGGCTGACGATGACGTAGCCGGTATCGCCTTGCACCTCGGCATGTTCGAAACGGGCCGAATTATCCAGCGGCGGCGCGCCCGCCGCCTTGAGGTCGCGGAAGAAAGCCATGTTCTCGGCATGGTCGACCGAAAGCAGCACGCCATCCTCGAGAAAAATCAGGATGCGCAGATCCGGCGCGTACAGCGTGGCCAGTTCATCCAGCCGGTAATGGCAACCGGCCTCGATCAGCCGGCCGACGGTACGCGTCAATTCCGTGTGCATCTCCATCCCTCCGTTCAACGCGGCAGGTCGAACAGCAAGACTTCGGCCTCGCCATCGCCCGCGCCTTCGACCGACAACGCGCCGGCTTCGTCCACGAACCCCAGCGCGTCGCCGGCCCGCAGCGTGCGCTCACCGGCCACCTTAACCTCTCCACGGGCGATGTGCAGCCAGTAGCCGCGCGCGGCGTCGAGCATGGCTTCCACCTGTTCGCCCGGCATCAGCGCCACCGCGCGCAAGGCGGCGTCCTGGCGGATCGGCAGGCCGCCGTCGCGGCCCTCGAAGGAGGCGAAGGTGTCCCATTTTCCGCGCCGGGCCTGGCGTTCGAAAGCGCGCTGCTCGTAGGCCGGCGCGGCGTTGACGCGATCGGGCTGGATCCAGATTTGCAGGAAATGCGTGGTCTGGTCGGGATCGCCGTTGTATTCGCTGTGCTCCACGCCGTGGCCGGCGCTCATCCACTGCACTTCGCCGGGGCGCAGCACGCCCTCGCCGCCGGTGCTGTCCTTGTGCGCCAGCGCGCCTTCCAGCACCACACTGATGATTTCCATGTTGGCGTGACGATGCGGGGCGAAACCGCCGCCCGGCGCGACGCGATCCTCGTTGATGACGCGCAGCGCGCCGAAGCCCATCCAGCGCGGGTCGTGGTAATGGCCGAAGGAGAAGGTGTGCCGGCTGTCCAGCCAGCCGTGCTCGGCATGGCCGCGCGCGCGGCCGGGGCGTTCGATGATCATGGCTATCTCACTTTTTCTCGGCGTGGGCTTCGGTGGTGATGCGCAGTTGCACGGCGTCGCCGACCATCGGTACGTACTTGCCGATACCGAAGGACGAGCGATTGAAGGCGGCGGTGGCATCGAAACCGATCGCCCGCACGCCCAGCATCGGGTGAATGCCGCGCTTGTTCAGGCGGACGTCGAGCGTGACCGGCCGGCTGATCCCGCGCAAGCTCAGCTCGCCCTGCACTTCGTAGCGGTCCTCGCCCAGCGGCTTCACTTCCCGGCTGACGAAACGGGCCACCGGGTACTTCGCCACGTCGAAATAATCCTTGCCGCGCAGTTCGTCGTCGAGTTTAGGCACGAAGCTCGTCAGTGCTTCCATCGGGATGTCGACCCGCACGCTGGACGCGGCCGGGTCGGCCGGGTCGAACAGCAAGGTGCCGGTGGCGCCGGCGAAGTTCGCCATCGGGTTGGAATAGCCGAAGTGGCTCCAACTGGCGATCACCATGGTGTGGGTGGGGTCGATGGCGTATTCAATCTTTTCGGCCAACGCCGGCAGGGCGGCGGCGGCGAGCAGACCGGCAAGCAACGGACGTTTCATGGCGAGGCTCCGGGTTAGAGGATGCGCGCGGCTTCGTCGAACGACAGACGCGGGCTGCGCGGGAAGAGGCTGGCCGGATCGCCCTTGCCCAGGCAGACCACGAAATTGGCGACCACCCGCGTGCCGGGGAAGAATTCGCCGCTCATGCGCTCGGCGTCGAAGCCGGACATCGGACCGCAATCCAGCCCCAGCGCGCGCGCGGCCAGCATCAGATAAGCGCCCTGCAAGCTGCCGTTGCGCATGGCGATGCGGTCGAGCACCGCCTCCGGCGCGCCTTCGAACCAGCTTTTCGCATCGGTATGGGGGAAGAGCACGGGCAGTTTCTCGGCGAAATCCAGGTCGTTGCCGATCACCGCGATCACCGGCGCGCTCATCGCCTTGGCGCGGTTGCCTTCGTCGAGAATCGGCGCCAGCCGCGCCTTCGCTTCCGGCGAGCGCACGAAGACGATCCGCGCCGGGCAGTTGTTGGCCTGGGTGGGGCCGAATTTCATCAGGTCGTAGAGGCGGCGCAGGGTGGCGTCGTCCACTTCGCCGGAAAAGCGGTTGTAACTGCGCGCGGCGAGGAAGAGTTGGTCGAGCGCGGCGGCGTCAAGTGCGTGAGTCATGGCCTTTCCCGTTGGATGTCGAAGCCGGCAGTGTAGAGTGGCGCCATGGCCGCGTCGCGGTCATGGCCGCAACAGCCAATCGCATCGATGGAACACCGACACACGCCCGCGATCAGCCTCAGCGACGGCCACGCCGGCAACCGCCGCCAGGCCGAGGCGCTGGCGCGCGCGCTGGGCCATGCCGAAGCGCCGCACTTGGTGCTGGCGCCCTCGCGGCTGGCGCGCGCGCTCGCGCCCCGGCTGTTTCCCGGCGCCGCGCGCGCCTTCGGCGGCGACTTCCACGCCTTACTCGCGCATCCGCCCGCGCTCGCCATCGGCTGTGGCCGGCAGGCGGCGCTGGCGACCCGGCTGCTGCGCAAGGCCGGCAGCCGCGCGGTGCAGATCCTCGACCCGCGCCTCGACCCGCGCCACTGGGACGCGGTGATCGCCCCGGCCCACGACGCCCTGGCCGGCGCGAACGTGATCGCTCCGCAAGGCAGCCTGCACGAGGTGGACGACCTCTGGCTGGCGCGCGCGCGCCACGATTTCCCCGCCATCGGCGCGCTTCCCGCACCGCGCATCGCCGTACTGGTCGGCGGGCCGAGCCGGCACTGGGCGATGGACGATGCCGGCTTCGATGCCGCCCTGGCTTCGCTGGCCGCCGCGGCCCGGGCACAGGCCGGCAGCCTGCTGCTGGCCGCCTCGCGCCGCACCCCGCCCGGCTGGCGCGAGGCGATGGGCCGGCGCGATGCCGCGCTGATCTGGCGCGACCAAGGCGACGGCGACAATCCCTATCGCGGCCTACTGGGCTGGGCCGACGCCATCGTCTGCACCGCCGATTCGGTGAACATGCTCTCGGAAGCCTGCGCCACCGGCGCGCCGGTGTACGTGATCGGCGGCGAACGCTTGCAAGGCCGGCCGCGACATTTCCTGGGCCACCTGTGCGATGCGCACCGGGTGCGCGCGTTCGATGGCGGGCTGACGCCCTTCGCCGCCGAGCCGCTGCGCGAGAGCGCCCGGGTGGCGGCGACACTGCGCGAACGGCTGACGCCCTAGCCGCGCGGACGCGGCCTCACCGCATCAGCCCATGCCGGCGCAAGGCCGCGACGATGACCTCTACCGCCCGCATCGCCGCCGCGTCGCCGCGCGGGGTCATGCGCTTGCGGCGGTCGAGCGTGCAGTGCAGACCGGTGTCGAGCAGGACCTCGTGCGCCTCGGCCAGCGCGCGCGCCTCGGCCTCGCCCAGCACGGCGGCGGCGGCGAGCGCGGCGATGAGCGCTTCGTTCGCGCGCGGCGCGGCCAGCGCCGGATGCGCGGCGGCCTCGCGCAGCACCAGGTATTGCAACAGAAATTCCAGATCGACCAGCCCCCCCTCGCCCTGCTTGAGATCGAGCCGGACGGCATCGCTGCGATCGAGTTCGGCGCGCATCTTAGCGCGCATCGTACGCACCTCTTCGCACAAGGCATCGGCGATGCGCGGCTGCGCCAGCACCTCGGCACGCACTTGCTCGAACGCGGCGTGGAGGGCTGCATCGCCCGCCACGCCACGGGCGCGCACCAGGGCCTGCCGCTCCCAGGTCCAAGCGCGCTCGCGCTGGTAGTCGGCAAAGCTGGCCAACGTGGACACCAGCATCGCCTTGCTGCCGTCCGGGCGCAGACGCACGTCGACATCGAACAGGCGACCGGCGGCGGTCGGGGTTTGCAGGTAGCCGACGATCTTCTGCGCCAGCCGCGCGAACCAGCGCTGCGCATCCAGCGGGCGGCGGCCATCGCTTTCGGCGGCGGGCAGCGCATCGTAGAGAAAGACCAGATCGAGATCGCTGCCGAAGCCCAACTCCAGCCCGCCCAGGCTGCCGTAGCCGATGACGGCGAAGCGCGCGCCGGCCACTTCGCCATGCGCGGCGGCGAGCTCGTCCCAGGCCAGGCGCAGCACCCCGGCGAGCACCGCGTCGGCCAGTTCCGCCAGTTGCCGCGCGCTGTCGCCAGCCCGTTGGCGGCGGTCGAGCGTGGCCAACCCGATGCGGAAGCTCGTCGCCTGCCGGGTCTCGTTGAGCAGACGCAGCGCGCTGTCGATGTCGCCCCCGGCTTGCCCGACGGCCGCCGCGCAGGCATCGCGCATGGCCACCGCATCGGGCAGCGGCCCGCCGGCGCGGCGGTCGAGCAGTTCGTCCAGCAACAACGGGTACGTCGCCAGACGCTCACTCAGCAGCGCGCTCTGCGCCAACGCCTCGACCAGCCGCTTCAACGCCTGCGGTTGCTCATCGAGCAGGGCCAGATAGCTACTGCGGCGCAGCACGTTCCGCACCAATGCCAGCACCCGGCGCAGCGCGGCATCCGGCTCGGAGGCGCCGGCGCTGGCGGCGATCAGCGCGGGCATCACTCGGTCCAGCCGCGCCCGGGCGATGTCGGAGATCTGGCGCGCGGCGGCCCCGCGCAGGAAATCGCGCAGTTGGGCATCGAGCGTTTCCACCTCGGCGAAGCCAGCCTCGGCCAGCGCGGCGCGGTCGCCGGCATCCGGCAACAGCCGCCAGTAATCCTTCAGCGCATTCGGCCGGTGCTGTTTCTGCCGCTGGCTGAGCAGCGCATCGAACTCCGCCGAGACCTGGGCGCGCACCATGTCCAGCACCGCCAGCAGCGCGGGCCAATCGGCAAAGCCGAGGCCGGCGGCGAGACGCGTCCGTATCACCGTATCCTCGGGCAGGGAATAGGTCTGCGCGTCGGCCATCATTTGTAGGCGGTTCTCCAGGCGGCGCAGGAAACGGTAGCTGTCGGCGAGCCGCGCCCCGGTCGCCGGCGCGATCTGCCCCGCCCCGACCAGCGCCGAGAGCGCGGGCAACAGGCCGCGCCGCTGCAAGGCCGGCTCGCGACCGGCGCGGATCAGTTGCAGCGCCTGCACCAGGAACTCGATCTCGCGGATGCCGCCCGGGCCTCGCTTGATGTCGCCGGCCATGTCCTTTCTCGCCACTTCCGCCGCGATCAGCGCTTTCATTTCGCGCAGACCTTCCAGCGCGCCGAAATCCAGATATCGCCGGTAGACGAACGGCTGAAGCAGATCGAGAAAACGCTCGCCCGCGGCGATGTCGCCGGCCACCGGGCGCGCCTTCTGCCAGGCGTAGCGTTCCCAGTCGCGGCCTTCGCGCTGGAAATACTGCTCCAGCGCCGCGAACGACCACGCAATACGCCCGGCATTGCCGTAGGGCCGCAGGCGCAGATCGACGCGATGGCTGAAACCCTCGGCGGTCACTTCGTCCAGGAGCTTCGCCAGCTGCTGGCCGAGCCTGGCGAAATACGCCTCCGCCGGCAGGCCGCGCGGGCCATCGCTTTCGCCATCTTCCTCGTAGGCGTAGACCAGATCGATGTCGGAACTGAAATTCAGCTCGCCACCGCCCAGTTTGCCCAGTCCGAACACCACCAGCCGCTGCGGCCGGCCCGCGCCGTCGCGCACCACGCCATGGCGCGCGACGAATTCGCTTTCCAGCGCGGCCAGGGCGATACCGAGGCATTGCACGGCCAGGCGCGTGGTACCGCGCAGGGTCGCCTCGACCTCATCCAGCCCCAGCACGTCGCGCCAGATCAGGCGGGTGGATTCACCGGCCCGGTAGCGGCGCAGCAACGTCCCCCACTCAAGACGGTTCTCCGCCGTCAGTACCGGGCTTGGAACGGCTTCGGCGCCATCGCCCGCCAGCAGCGCCACCAGCAGATCGCGCTGGCGCGCCAGCGTATCGAGGGCGAAATCGCTGGCGATGGCGACGCGGGCAAGCCGCGCTCGGTCGGCCGCGGCGGCATCCGGCGGGTCGAGTCGGGCCAGCGCGCGCGCCACGATTGAAGCGAAGGCCGGAGCAACGGCGATGTCGTTCATCCGCCGATGATGACATGCAAGCCAACGAAACCCGCCAGCGACCGGGGCGGCGCACCGCCACCGCATGGGAGCGGCGCCACCGTGGCCGAGCGTGTCGCCGTTCGGCCAGGGACGCGATGCGAGTTGCCGGATCCGGCGTGGCGGCCAGCCGGCAGCGAATGTCGGGGGCGGGGAGCGACGTCACCATGGCCGGGCGTTTCGTCGTTCGGCCAGGGACGCGATACGAGTTGCCGGATTCGGCGTGGCGGCCAGCCGGCAGCGAATGCCGGGGGCGGGGAGCGACGTCACCATGGCCGAGCATGTCGTCGTTCGGCCAGGGCCGCGATGCGAGTTGCCGGATCCGGTGTGGCCACAAGCCGGTAGCGAATGCCGGGGGCGACACAATAGCGCCGGCCATCTCCCTGTATCGCGGCATTCCAGCGCCCGCATCCGCGATGCTGTGGTAGAGCGGTATCGCAATCTTCCATTCATCGCGGCCGATGCCCGGCGCGGCGCGTGCAATCGGCCGCCTGCCGCCGCACGCCGCCGCCTTCGGCCTGCCCGCATAATGTCGGCAGGAGGTGCGCATGCACGGCGATGGTCTGACTCTGGCCCTGATGTTCCTGATCGCGGCAGTGATCGCGGTGCCGCTGTTCAAGCGCTTCGGGCTGGGCGCGGTGCTCGGCTACCTGGCCGCCGGCGTGGTGCTGGGCCCGCACGGGGCCAAGGCGATCCGCGATGCCGGGCCGGTCCTGACCGCGAGCGAGATCGGTGTGGTGATGCTGCTGTTCGTGATCGGGCTGGAAATGTCGCTGCCGCGTCTGAAGGCGATGCGACGGCCGATCTTCGCGGTCGGCGGTTTGCAGGTGGCGGCCTCGGCGCTGCTGCTGTGGCTGCCGATCTCGCTGACCGGACAATTCTCCGCCAAGGCGGCCTGGGTGGTGGCCTCGGCGCTGGCGCTCTCGTCCACCGCCGTCGGCCTGCAATTGCTGGCCGAGCGCAAGCAGTTGCAGGCGCCGCACGGGCGCGCCGCGCTGGCGGTGCTGCTGTTCCAGGACATCGCGGCGATCCCGCTGATCGCGGCGGTGCCCTTGCTCGGCACGTTGAGTCCGCACAACGACGGCATCTGGTGGCAGGCGCTGCTGAAGGCGGCGGTGGCGGTGGCCGTGCTGGTGATCGGCGGGCGCTGGCTGTTGCGCCGGATGTTCGCGCTGGCGGCGCGCATCGGCGTGGCCGAGCTGATGACCGCCACCGCGCTGCTGGCGGTGCTGGGCGCGGCCTGGGTGATGGGCCAGGCCGGCCTGAGCATGGGCCTGGGCGCCTTCATCGCCGGCGTGCTGCTGGCCGATTCCGAATACCGCCACGAGATCGCCGCGCAGATCGCCCCGTTCGAGAGCTTGCTGCTCGGCCTGTTCTTCATGGCGGTGGGCATGAGCATCGATATCGGCCGCATCGCCGACGAGCCGCTGCTCATCGGCGGCGCGGTCATCACGCTGCTGGCGCTGAAGGCGCTGGTGCTGTTCGCGGTCGGGTTCCGCCCGGCGAGCCTGCCGAGGCCGGAAGCGGTACGGCTCGCCTGCACCTTGGCGATGGGCGGCGAATTCGCCTTCATCGTGTTCAACGAATCGTTGCGCGTCGGCTTGCTGGAAGCCACCATGCGCGACCGCCTGGTGGCGATAGTCGGCCTGTCGATGGCCCTGACGCCGGTGCTGGTGATCGCCGCCAACCGGCTTCTACCGGTACGCAAGGCCACGCCAGCCAGCCAGCCGTTCGACCGCATCAACGACGACCATCCGCAGATCATCATCGCCGGCATGGGCCGCTTCGGGCAGATCGTCGCGCGCATCCTGCGCTCGCGGCGCATCCCGTTCACCGCGCTCGACCGCGACCCCGAGCAGGTGCGCTTCCTGCAACGCTTCGGTGGCATGGTGTATTTCGGCGATGCCGCCCAGCCCGCACTGCTGCGCGCGGCCGGCATCGCCCACGCGCAGGTGCTGGTGCTGGCCACCAGCCATCTCGAAACCGCTCTGCACATCGCCCGCCGGGTGCGCCGGGAGCATCCGCATGTGCGCGTGCTGGCGCGCGCGCGCACCCGGCAGGATGCTTTCAAGCTGATGGACGTGGGGACCAAGGTATACCGCGAGACCTTCGGTTCCAGCCTGGAAATGGGCCGCGACGCGCTGCGCGCGATCGGCATCGACGAAGCCCGCGCCGACCTCTACGTACGCCGCTTCCGCGAGATGGACGAGAAGCTGCTGGCCGAGCAGTATCTGGTGCACGACGACGAAGATGCCCTGATCGCCCATGCCCGCGACGCCATCCACGAGCTCGAAGCTCTGTTCGAGGCGGATGCGATGCGGGAGCGCGAACCACAGGACACACCCCGCACCTGAACCCGCATCGCGCGCCCCGCCCACCTGCGGCCATCGCCCCCCTCGGATGACGACCCGCGCCCAGGCAGCCGCGGGTGCTCAGGCGGGCGTATCGGCCGGCGCCCCCCCACGAGCACGGGAATCCGGGGCGGCCGCCGATCGCGGCCCGCCTTGCGCACCGAGTCGGGATCGACCCGGCAACACGCGCGGATGCCCCCGACGTCCCGCCCTGTTCGACCTATTCGACCTATTCGACCTGTTCGACCTGTTCGACCTATTCGACCTATTCGACCTATTCGACCTATTCGACCTATTCGACCTATTCGACCTATTCGACCTGTTCGACCTGTTCGACCTGTTCGCCCTGTTCGACCTGTTCGACCTGTTCGACCTGTTCGACCTGTTCGACCTGTTCGACCTGTTCGACCTGTTCGCCCTGTTCGACCTGTTCGACCTGTTCGACCTGTTCGACCTGTTCGACCTGTTCGACCTGTTCGACCCCTTCGACCCCTTCGACCCCTTCGACCCTTCAGCACGAACACGCACTAGCCGATGGAGATCGGACGAGTATCGCCCTGGCATCGCTTTCAGCCCGGTTGGCCGGGAGCGCCGGCATTCACCCAATCTTCCGCGCATCCCGAGAGGCCCGTCACCGATGCCAGCCGCTCGGAACCGCGCCGCTTTGGAGGCGCCTTGGCCGGGCAACGCATCACGGAATCATCGAGGGACGCCGGCCGTGACCGTTGCCCCCGGCTTCCCCCTTCGCCCAGGATCAGTCCGGCCCGATTTGCCCCACCGCCTCCGCAAACCCGCGCCGTCGCCATCGGGCAACACACTCGATGGACATCGATGGCGGGAAAAGCCGCGGCAGACGCCCGGTGGCGCGCATGGCGACCCGATCAATCGAACTGACGCGGCACCCATGGCTTTTCCGGCGTCTTGGCCCGCGCACGGGCCACCGCGCTGTTGCGGCCAAGCAGCAACTTCACCTGCCACCACTTCTCAAGCCACAGCGCCCGGCGCCGACCGGTGTGGGTCATGGCGTCGATCACGCGTTTTCCAGCCAGCACCGCATCCGGCGAACGGCCTGCCAAGTCCCCGGCGAGCGCTTGCGCGACGGCCAGCGGGTCATCGGCCAGGTACGTCACCAACCCCAATCGATGCGCCTCGGCCCCATCGAAGATGCGAGCACTCCAGGTCAGCTCCTTAGCGATGTCGGTACGCAGCACCCCGCGCAGCGACGTGGTGATCCCCATATCCGGCACCATGCCCCAGCGCCCTTCAAGGATGGCCCACTGGCTGTCGGCCCGGGCGATCCGGATATCGGCCGACGCCGCCAACTGCAACCCACCGCCAAGACAATGCCCATGCACCGCCGCGATCACCGGCACCGGCAATTCGCACCAGACCAGTGCCATGCGCTGGAACAGGCTCCGCGAAGGCTTCAGCAACTCACGGAAAACGAAAAACCGGTTGCCGCGATTACCCAACTCGGCAACATCCAACCCGGCGCAAAACGACTCCCCCGCCCCGCAGAGCACCACCGCCCGCAGAGCGCGATCACGCCGCAAACGCCCGGCAAGCGCCGTCAACTCACGCATCAAATCAAACGACAAAGCGTTCCGCCTGTCTGGACGATTGAGACGGACAATCGCGATGTGACCGCGCATTTCAAGCTGCAACATATCCCGCATGAAGCACCTGGACCCGATCCGATCAATGAGACGAATTGTGACACAGCGAGCAGAAACACATGCCATCGGGTACCCACACCTCGCATTGTGCGATCCCGCCTTTCGGCAGATACCCCGCCGCCGACTTCCACCACAGAAAGGTCGTGCCATAAAGCGACGATGGTTTTGAAAACCCGCAGCCAAACCACGCCCTACTTCGCAATGGATACCGACTAAACCGCCGCCCCCGATTGCCAGCCTACGACGAGAAGAAACAGGTTTTAATTCACATCGGTGAAGGCGTGACCGCATCGCCAAACCAAGTTTCAACTCCCACGCTCGCGAAGGCGTGACTCGTGGCCAGGCCGTTGGACATATTCTTATAGTTGTTTCAATTCCCACGCCCGCGAAGGCGTGACGCGTGCGCAAGCTGCACCTCGACCACCTCACCACGGTTTCAATTCCCACGCCCGCTAGGGCGTGACGTCGACGCGCTCGGGACTGCGGCCGCGTACATGCTGTTTCAATTCCCACGCCCGCGAGGGCGTGACATGAGTACATAACACGATGTCTCTACCTTACGAGTTTCAATTCCCACGCCCGCGAGGGCGTGACCGGCGTTGATGGCCGAGTTCGGTTTAAGCCGGGAAGTTTCAATTCCCACGCCTGCCAAGGCGTGACGCGACCTGTTCATCACGCTGCACCATCCATTCCTGTTTCAATTCCCGCGCCCGCAAGAGCGTGACGGTCGCATCCGTAATCTTCCCGGTGCTCGCCCGTGGTTTCAATCCCAAGCCCGCGAGGGCGCGTCCCAGGTGCAACAGCGAAGCCGGCGACCTTTCGAGGTTTCAATTTCCACCCCCGCAAGGGCGCGAGCCAAGGGCAAGGCCGGGAATCACGGAGCACGTCCCGTTCCCCGCCCCAAGGGCATGATCAGTTCCTCAACCTCCGGCAAGCGCCAGTCGGCGTTTCAATTCCCATGCCCTTGAGGGCCTGACGTGCCTGCCTTGTCACGGCCTCCATGCACTTCGATTTTCAACGCCCACGCCCGGGAAAGCGCGCATCCAGCCAGGCGCGCAAGGCGACGAATACCGGCTCTCGGTCGCGTTCGTTGAACAACTCGTGGTAGAGACCGGGAAACTCGCGGGCCGTGACCATGCGCGGTGGTGCCGCGGCGGCGAAGCGGCGGCTGCCTTCGGCATCGACCAGATAGTCGTCGCCGGCGAACAGCAGCAACGTCGGCACCCGCCAGCGCGGCGCGGCGGCCACGGTCGGTGCGCCGTTGACATCGATGAAGTGAGCGAGACGGGCACTGACGCGGTCATGGCCGAGCGGGTCGTCGCGGTAGGCGGCGACTTCGGCCGGGTCGTGCGAAATGAATTCCGGCTTCAGCCCGTTGCCGATGGCGAAGTGCGGCGCGAGGCGGGCCAGCAGCGCCGCCGTGGCGCGCTGGAGCGGCGACATCCCGCTGGCGAGCGCCGGCGAGGACAGCACCAGTCCATCGATCGGACGCACGCCTCGGGCGACGAAATCCGCCGCCACCAGTCCGCCCATGCTGTGCCCGAGCAAGATGAGCGGCCACGCATCCCGCATCCCGGCGCGGCACCGCTCCACCATCGTGGCGAGGTCCTCGCGCAGGCGACCCGGCGTCGAGAGCCGCCCGCGCGCGCCGGAGGATTCGCCGTGACCTTCATGGTCGTAGCCATCCACCGCGAAGCCCCACTGGTTGAGGCGCGCGGCGACATGGGCATAGCGGCCGGCGTGTTCGCCAAGGCCATGCACGATCAGGACGTGGCCGCGACCGCAAGCGCCTTCGGGCAGCGGCCAGTGGCGCAGACGCAAACGGCCGCCAGCGGGCAGGCCGAGGAAATCGGCGGCGGTATCGCTCATCGCGGGGCATCGGGTATCGGCATCGCGCGGCACAATAGCGCTTTCCATCGCGCATCGTGGCCGCCATGAGTCCTCGCACCGCCTTCGTCACCGGCGCTTCCTCCGGCTTCGGCCGCGCCATCGCCCGCAAGTTGCTGGCCGAGGGCTGGCGGGTCGTGGTCAGCGGCCGCCGCCGCGAGCGGCTCGACGCGCTCGCGGCCGAGTTCGGCGATGCCGTTCACGTCGCCTGCTTCGACATGCGCGATGCCGCCGCCATCGCGGCCGCGCTCGCCGCATTGCCCGGACACTTCCAGCGCATCGACCTGTTGGTCAACAACGCCGGCCTCGCGCTCGGCACCGCGCCGGCGCAGCGGGCCGAGCTGGCGCAGTGGCGGCAGATGATCGAGACCAACGTCACCGGGCTGGTGACGCTGACCCACGCGCTGCTGCCGCGCCTGATCGACGCGAAGGCGTTGATCGTCAACATCAGTTCGATCGCGGCGACCTATCCTTACGCCGGCGGCAACGTCTACGGCGCCACCAAGGCTTTCGTCACCCAGTTCTCGCTGGGCCTGCGCAGCGATCTGCACGGCAGCGGCGTGCGCGTGACCAGCATCGAGCCGGGCATGGCCGAAACCGAGTTCACCCTGGTGCGCAGTGGTGGCGACCAGGCCGCCAGCGATGCGCTTTACCGGGGCCTCACGCCGATCAGCGCGGAAGACATCGCCGAGCAGGTGGGCTGGCTGGCCAACCTGCCGCCGCATCTCAACATCAACCGCATCGAGACGATGCCGGTGAACCAGAGTTTCGCCGGCTTCCAGGTGCACCGCGCGCCGCCGGGGTGAGGCCGCGCGCGCTCGTCAATCCCGCTCTGGCCGCGCCGGCCGCGCGCCGCGCGGATTGCCCCAACGCCACGCCCAGATCACCACGGCGACCGGCAGGGCGAGGCCCAGCCACACGAGCACGTCGCCCAGCCCATCGTCGACCAGACCAATGACCAGCCCGGCCAGTGACGCCAGTGCGATCGACACCGGCCAGGCCCAGGTGGATTGGCGCAGGCGTTTCATCGGGATGCCGCCATGCGCGCATCCAGCTGCGCGTCGATCCGCGCGCGCGATCCACGGCGCAGCCACAACACCAGGCCGCTGACCAGCACCACGATGGTCAGGGCGTCGAGCAAGGCCCACAGGATTTTCAGCGGCATCCCGGCGTAATCGCCGAAATGCAGCGGCTGCGAGAGCAGCAGCGCCTTCATCCAGATCGGCGGCTCCACGCTGCCCGCCACCCGGCCATCGGCGACATCGACGAATACCGGCGTCACCAGCCGGGCGGTCAGCGGCGTATTGCCGCGCATGAAGACGCCGTAGTGGCCGTTGCCGCTGTAGCCGGTGCCGGGAAACGACATCCAGGACGGCTCGAAATCGGGATGAAGCGCGCGCGCCGCATCGATCGCCGCCTGTGCCGAGGCCGCGGGCCGCCGTGGCGGCGTCAGCCCGGCCGGCTCGTGCAGCACGTCCTGCACGTGCTCGCGCTGCCACAACGCGACCAGGGGGTCTTCCAGCGTGTTGATCACCCCGGTCACGCCGACCACCAGCACCCAGCCCAGGGTGACGATGCCGGTCAGGTTGTGCCAGTCCAGCCAGGCCAGCCGCCTTTGCCCGCCGCGCAGCACGCCAAAGGGCAGTTTGCGCATGAAGGGCGCGTACAGCACCAGCCCGGAGACGATGGCGATCACGAACAGCGCGCCCATCGCCCCCATGAAAAGCAGGCCGGGCAGCCCCAGAAAGATGTCCGTGTGCAGCCGCAACAGGAAGAACATGACGCCTTCGTTGAACGGCTTGGCCTGAAGCGGCAGGGCGGTGCGTGCATCGATCGCCTGGGAGTGCATTTGCGAGGCGGGCACGTCCGCCCGCGCGCCACTGGTGACGTAGGCGATGCGCGGGTCGTCCGGGTCCCAGCTCAGGTACATCGGCACGTCTTCGGGATGCTTTTCCAGCGCGCGCGCCAGCACGGCGTCGGCGCCGGCCCGCCGCGCATCGTCGGTGAGCGTCGGCAGTTCCGGCTCGGCGCCGGTGAGATGCGCGATCTCGTGCCAGAAGATCAGCGGCAGACCGGTCACGCACAGCAGCAGCAGGAACAGCGTGCAAATCAAGCTGCTCCAGCGATGTACGTGGAACCAGGCGCGTAGCGTGTTGCGCTTCATGGCCGACTTTTCCGGCGCCGCGCTAGAAGCGCAGGCCGACCTCCGTCATCAGCGTGCGCGGCATGCCGCTGAAGCAGTCGCCCAACATCCGGCACGGCGCGAAGTACTGCTTGTTCGTCACGTTGTTGAGGTTGATCCGGGCGAAGAAAGCCTCGCGGCCATATTCCATGCGCAAGTCGTAGAGCGTGTAGCCGGGCGTCGGCAGCGCGCCCCGCGCCGACCAGGACGTGGTGGGCCCCACCCGCCGCGCGCCGCCGCCCAGCGACAGCCAGCCACCGGCGGCCAGGTCGGTACGCTTGTCCAGCCACAGCGCGCCCTGGTAACGCGGCACGTCGGCCAACTGGCGGCCGCGCTCGTAGCCGTAGTTGCTCTCGATCACGGTGACATCGTGATAACCGGCCGAGGCGGTGGCGCTCCAGCCATGCGCGCCGCTATAGAGCAGTTCCACTTCGCCCCCCCGCGAGCGCACGCGCCCGGTCTGGATGGAGTTGGCGATGTTGTTCGGATCGTTGGTCATGCGGTTGCGCTCTTCCATGCGGAAACCCGCCAGCGTCAACGCCAGCCGGCGCGACGGCATCCACTTCACCCCGGCCTCGAACTGTTCGCCGCGCAGAGGCTGGTAGGGCTTGCCATAGACATCCACCCCCTGCACCGGCGTGAACGATTCGCTGTAGCCGATGTAAGGCGAAAGCCCCGGCGCGACCTCGTAGACCAGGCCGGTACGCCAGGTGGTGGCGTTCTGCCGCGTGTCCGGGCTGCCTTCGGTAAGAATCGCCACTTGGTCGTGGCGCGCGCCCAGCACCCAGGTGAAACGCTCGCCGAAGCGCATCTGGTCCTGCGCGTACACGCCCAACTGGCGGCTGCGCTGCCTCGGGCTCGCCTTGTACGGCAACGCCACCACCCCGGTGGACACCGGCGCATCGAGATCGATCGGCGTGGTCTTGCCCGAGGCGGTTTCGCCGTGCTGGCGGAAACGGGCGTAATCCACGCCAAACAGCAGATCATGCTCGATGACGCCCGTCCCCATCTGCCCGCGCACGGTGACATCGGCCTGCTGGCTGCGCATCACCGGGCGCACACCATAGTAATAACGGCCAACGACGCGCCGCGCCGAGTCCAGGAACGGATCGAGCGGATTGCTGAAGCTGTCGGCATAGATCTGCACGAAGTCCGTGCGGCTCAGGCTGTCGCGCACCTTGGCCGACAGCGACCAGCCGCCGTCGAAATCATGCTCGGCCAGCAGCGTGTTCATGACCTGCCGCGCATTCAACCGGTCATGCGCGCGGTCGCCGACGAACAAGCGCACGTCGTCGAGCGGCTTGCCACGCCAGCCACGCACCGCCGCCACCGGCAGAAACTGCTGCGCCGACGCGCTGTTGTCGCGCTGCACCAACCCCAGCCAGGTCAGGCGCGTACGTTCACCCACCTGCCATTCCAGCGAGGGCGCGAGCAATTGCCGGTCATTGGGCAGGCCGCGCGTGGGCAGTTCCGCATCGCGGGCCACCGCCACCATGCGCCCGGTCAGGGTGCCGGAGGTATTCAGCTCGCCAGTGGCATCCATCCGCAATTCACGGTGGGAAAAGCTGCCCAGCCGCACCGACATCTCCGCGCCGGGCTGGGCCCGCGGCCGCTTGCTCACCGCGTTGACCAGGCCACCGGCCGTCCCCTGCCCGTACAGCACCGAAGCCGGCCCGCGCAGGATTTCCACCCGGTCGATGGCGAACACATCCACCCTCGGCACCGGGCTGTAGTTGTACAGCCGCCGGAAACCATCCAGCGTCTGCTGCGCATCCAGTCCACGCACGAAGAAACCATCCGCGCGCGGGTCCAGCCCATACGGCTCCGCCGTCACCCCGGCGCTGTAACGCAACATGTCCTGAAGGGTGTCGGCGCCACGCGAGCGAGCCAGATCGGCGGAAATCACGCTCACCGACTGCGGGATACGGTTCAACGGCGTATCGGTCTTGGTGGCGATCCCGGCGCGCTGGGCCACCACCGTCACCCGGTCGAGCCGCCGCGCCTCCGCCGTCTCCTGCTGGGCCAACCCCACCGACGACACCGCCACCCCCGTCAAAGCCAGGGCCACCGAGGCCGCCAAAGGGGAACGAACATGAATGCGAACCGGAAGACTCATGACAGGTACCAGCGAAAGGGAACGGCATGCTAGGCAGATACGCACACAGGCGCAAATGATTCTCATCAAGAATTTAGGCGCGAGCCAGCCCCACTCCCGCGATGGACAGGCCCCGCCCAGCCAATACCCCCATTCACGCGCCGCATACCGCGTACCGCCACGCCGGCTGATTTTCTCGATTTGTCCATCGCGGTTACGCTGCTTCTAATTCCCCCGGCCCATCGACCGTGATGAAGCGCCCACCCACCTGTCATCCCCTCGCCGCTCTGCTGACGCTGGGCCTCCTGCTCGCCGGCTGTTCCAGGAATGTGTCGATGAACGCGAACGACCCGAAACCTTTCGACCCGCAAGCGCTGGATCGCGGCCCAGCCAAGCTCAACCCCACGCCTCAGCAAGCCTACGAAATCACCCTGACCATCGACAACGCGCCGGGGCCGTTTGCGGTGGTGGAGGGCGCAGCGCAGTTCGATGTCACCAACGAAGGAGAGTGCGGCTACATCGACCCGATATCAGGCGCCCTGCATCGGATCACCAGCATAGAGCCATTCCCACTTACGAAACTATCCGACAACGAATACAAAGGCATCATCTATCTGGATTACATGCAGGACGATGCTTACTATGACCGCGCAGTGTGTCATTGGGAATTCACCGTCGTCAGCGCGAAACTCCGTGCTACAAATGATGAGATCAGCACTCGTTTCCGCCCCAGAATTTTCCGGAAATCTGTACTTGCCGAAACATCTACCACCACCTATTTCTGGCGAGGCGGGTATCCACGTGATGAAATGGCCAACTATCCAGACTCCGGCTATAGGACCCCGGAACGCTTCAAGCCAGAAATCCGCAACGATCTATTCTCCATCACCCTCAGCGCCCGCAAGGTGACTCCATGAGCATTACCTCATTGCAATATGCTCGTCTTTCTGAAGACAGCTACGATACTACTCGCAAGGCGGGGCAGCGCGAGCCGGGGCAAGAAATTATCAATATCAACGGCGTGGAATTCGAAGTACTCGAACACGTGGAAAACCGCTTCAACGGCTACGCAGGCACCATTTACCAACGGGTGGACACCGGCGAAATCGTGGTCGCGCACCGGGGTACCAACGAAGTATTTCGCGATGGCATCCTGACCGATGCCGGCATGCCCGCCAACCGGGCCTGCTTTGACCGCCCCCCGCCATATGGCTACGCCGCCTTTCGACCGTGATGAAGCGCTCGCCCGCCTGTCATCCCCTCGCTGCCCTACTGATGCTAGGCTTCCTACTCGCCGGCTGTTCCAGGAATGTGTCGATGAACGCGAACGACCCGAAACCCTTCGACCCGCAAGCGCTGGATCGCGGCTCCGCCAAGCTCAACCCCGCGCCTCAGCAAGCCTACGAAATCACCCTGACCATCGACAACGCGCCGGGGCCGTTTGCGGTGGTGGAGGGCATTGCCCAGTTCGATGTCACCAACGAAGGGGAGTGTGGGTACATTGATCCATTTGCCGGCGTACCCCATCGCATCACCAGTAGCGAACCCTTCGAATTGAACAAAATTTCGGAAAACGAGTATCGCGGCACCCTCTATCTGGATTACATGCAGGACGATGCCTACTACGACCGCGCCGTCTGTCATTGGGAGTTCACCCAAGCCCGAGCACGGCTCAGGGCTACGGAAAGCCCGGACGACACCCGATTCCTGCCAAGGCTCGACCGCGATGAACTGCTAGCGCAACAATCCAGGACCACTTATTTCTGGCGAGGCGGGTATCCGCGCGATGAAATGGCCAACTATCCAGACTCCGGCTATAGGACCCCGGAACGCTTCAAGCCAGAAATCCGCAACGATCTATTCTCCATCACCCTCAGCGCCCGTAAGGTGACTCCATGAGCATCACCTCCCTGCAATATGCCCGGCTCGCAGATAATAGTTACGACACGACGCGAAAACCGGGCACTCGCCAACCAGGCGAAGAGCCAATTGACATCAATGGAGTCAAGTTCGAAGTACTCGAACACGTGGAAAACCGCTTCAACGGCTACGCAGGCACCATTTACCAACGGGTGGACACCGGCGAAATCGTGGTCGCGCACCGGGGTACCAACGAAGTATTTCGCGATGGCATCCTGACCGATGCCGGCATGCCCGCCAACCGGGCCTGCTTTGACCGCCCCCCGCCATATGGCTACGCCACCTTTCGACCGTGATGAAGCGCCCGCCCGCCTGTCATCCCCTCGCCGCTCTACTGATGCTAGGCTTCCTACTTGCCGGCTGTTCCAGGAATGTGTCGATGAACGCGAACGATCCAAAACCCTTCGACCCGCAAACGCTGGATCGCGGCTCCGCCAAGCTCAACCCCACGCCTCAGCAAGCCTACGAAATCACCCTGACCATCGACAACGCGCCGGGACCGTTTGCGGTGGTGGAGGGCATTGCCCAGTTCGATGTCACCAACGAAGGGGAGTGTGGGTACATTGATCCATTTGCCGGCGTACCCCATCGCATCACCAGTAGCGAACCCTTCGAATTGAACAAAATTTCGGAAAACGAGTATCGCGGCACCCTCTATCTGGATTACATGCAGGACGATGCCTACTACGACCGCGCCGTCTGTCATTGGGAATTCACCCAAGCCCGAGCACGGCTCAGGGCTACGGAAAGCCCGGACGACACCCGATTCCTGCCAAGGCTCGACCGCGATGAACTAATGGCGCAACAATCCAGGACCACTTATTTCTGGCGAGGCGGGTATCCACGTGATGAAATAGACAACTCTCCGGACAATGGCACTATCAACCCTGACCGGGTTGCACCAGAAATCCGTGACGACCTTTTCAGCATCACTCTTAATGCGCGCAAGGTGAGCCCATGAGCATCACACCTCAACAATACGCAGACCTTGCTGCTGATAGCTACCGAGAACGCAGCCCGGGCATACGCTCCCCGGGCGAAGAAGAGCCAGTCATTTCGGGAGGCGTCAAGTTCGAAGTGCTCGAACACGTGGAAAACCGCTTCAACGGCTACGCAGGCACCATTTACCAACGGGTGGACACCGGCGAAATCGTGGTCGCGCACCGGGGTACCAACGAAGTGCTGCGCGATGGCATCCTGACCGATGCCGGCATGGTCATCAGCCGGATGAATGCCCAGCAAGACGATGCGCTGGAATTAACCAAGCGCGCACTGCAAGAAGCACAAAAGAACGCCAGATACAACGGCGGCAAAGCCCCCGAAGTCACCGTCACCGGCCATTCCCTGGGCGGTACGCTGACGCAGATCACCGCCCATCATTACGGTCTGCGCGGCGAGACCTTCAACGCCTATGGTTCGGTCAGCTTGTACCGGCGCATCCCGGAGGGCGGCGACAAGGTGGTGAACCACGTCATGGCCAGCGACGTGGTATCCGCCGCCTCGCCCCATTACGGTCAGGTGCGCGTCTACGCCAAGCCCGATGAAATCCAGCGATTGCAGCGGTTCCGCTACGACAATGGCCCCGGCGGCTTGCTCGACCTCATGGACCGCGACGCGGTGAACGTCGCCGCCCGTTCGCTGAATGCGCACAGCATGCACCTGTTCACCGACAAGGATGCCAACGGCGGGCCCGACATCCCGGTAATGGCCGACCCCGCCGCCAAGCGGCTGGCCGCGGACAACGCCGCGATGATCGACAAATACCGGAGCGACGTGCTGACCCTCCGGCGCGGCGTTTCCGCCATCATGGGCGGCCCGCTCAATGGCATGCGGATAGGCGTCGACCTTTTTCTCGACCCGATCGAACCCGGCATGGGCCGGGAAAAGCCCCCTTACTCCCTCCCCGAACCTTCGCCGTTCCAACAGGACGTCGAAACGATCATCCAGGAGATGGACAAGTATTTTCCGAATCGCTCCCCCGGTTCGACGAATCCTTCCAACCGCCCCGCGCCCGCCGAGCGCGGATTGCCAGGATTCGAATCCTCGCCGTTCCAACAGGACGTCGAAACGATCATCCGGGAGATGGACAAGTACTTTCCGAATCGCTCGCCCGGTTCGACGAATCCTTCCGGCCACCCGGCGCCCGCCGAGCGCGAATTGCTGGAGGACGTCCAGCGCTATCTACAGCGGGGATACCCGGCCGCGCCAACGGGGATGCCCGGCAAGCAGAGTTCGCTCGAACGCGACCCAGAGTCCTACGTCGATCGCATGCTGGCCGCCGCCCGCTCGGGCGATCACGAGCAGTTCCGCGCCCTGACCCAACAGGCCGCGAACACCACGGCCGGGCAACAGTTGCGGCAAGACGCCATCGCCCAGGTCGATTCGCAGGAGCGCGAGCAGGAACAGCAGGCCCGGCTGGCACAACAGCAGCAAGAGCAGCAACAGCAGCAGCAAGCCATGCAAGGGCCACGCATGCGGATGTGATTCATCGCTACAACGAGGGGCTTCGAACAATGCGGGAACAAACACTACCGGACTTGATCGCCAAAACCGCCAGCCTGATGGAACAGTTCGAGCGGCGCTGCGCCAAGATCGAACAAGACCAGCAAGTCCTGACCCAACGCCTGGCGGCAATGGCCGAGCACATTCCGGGCATCGTCAGACAATCGGCCGATACCCATCTGCAACGCATCTCCAGCAACATCGCCGGCTCCGCGCGCGAGGGGCTGCAACAGGCCGTATCGGGCTACGAGCAGGGCCTGAACCAATCCGGCGCGGCGCTGAAAAACCAGGCCGCCACCCTCAACACCGAACTCAAGCGGCTGGAAGCGCTGCACCGCCACCTGATATTGAAAGTGGCGGCGATACTGACGTTCGGCCTGGGTCTGCTGATCATGGGGACGCTCTACCTCTCGACCCACTATCGTTCCGTCATCGAACAGAACCAGGTTTCCGCGGAGCTGCTGCGCGCCTACAACCGGGCCGACGTCACGCTCTGCGGCGACACGCTGTGCGCCAACATCGACCCCAAGGCCAAACCCTATGGCAGCGGCAAGAAGACCTACCACCCGGTCAAACCCCGCCAGCCCTGATTCCGCTCCCCTCGGCCGGCGGATTCATTCGGCCGGCGAGTCGTCCAGATAGGTATAGCCGGTCAGGCCCGCCTCCAGCGCTTCGTTGAAGCGCGCGGCCTGCGATTCGGTCAGGTCGGCGGCGGTCACGCGGGCGCGGTAGGCGCGGCGCAGGTCTTCCAGTTTGTAGCCGACGTAGTCGAGCATCACGTCGGTGGTATCGCCCCGGCGCTGCTGGACGATGCGGCAATCCTCGCCATCCACCCTGACCGCGATGGCATCGGTGTCGCCAAACAGGTTGTGGATGTCGCCGAGGATCTCCTGATACGCGCCCACCAGGAAGAAGCCAAGCCGGTAGCGCTCGCCCTTCCTCAATTCGTGCAGCGGCAGCGAGCTGTCGAGGTCTTCGTTTTCCACGTAGACATCGATCTTGCCGTCCGAATCGCAGGTCAGGTCGGCGATGATGCCGCGCCGCGCCGGGCGCTCGTCGAGGCGCTCGATGGGCACGATCGGGAATACCTGGTCGATCGCCCAGACGTCCGGCATCGATTCGAACACGCTGAAATTGACGAAGTACTTGTCCACCAGCCGCTCGTTGAGTTCGTCCAGCAGGTCGCGGTGGCTTTTCTCGTCGTAGGTGAGGCGCGCCTTGACCTTGTGGGCGATGGCATAGAACAGGTCGTCGATGCGGGCGCGCTGCACCAGGTCGATCTGGCCCAGCGAATACAGCGCCAGACCTTCGGAATGCGCCTGCGTGGCCTCGTGGAAGACTTCCACCGCCGGGCGTCCGTGCATCTCGTCGTGCAGCTCGCGCAGGTGCCGCACCGGCTGCGATTCGTCCTCGTTCCGCGGCGGCACGCGGCCTTCCGGCGCCTGTTCCACTTCGCTCACGTTGGCCACCAGCACGGCATGGTGCGCGGTCATCGCGCGGCCGCACTCGGTGACGATACGCGGCGGCGGCAGGTCGTTCTGCCGGCAGGCTTCGGCCAGCGGCTGCACGATGCTCGAAGCGTAATGGCCGATGTTGTAGTTGACCGAGTTGTAGGAGCGCGAGCGCGTGCCCTCGTAATCGACGCCCAGCCCGCCGCCGACATCCACATGGCTGATTTCCGCGCCCAGTTTCGACAGCTCGACGAAATAGCGGGTCGCCTCGCGCATGCCGTTGGCGATGTCGCGCACGTTGGAAATCTGGCTGCCCATGTGGAAATGCAGCAGCTTCAGGCAATCGCCCATGCCGGTATCGCGCAGGTGTTTCCAGAGATCGAGCAACTGGCGCGGGTTGAGGCCGAACTTGGCCTTGTCGCCGCCCGAGTTCTGCCACTTGCCCGCGCCCAAGCTTGCCAGCCGCATGCGCACGCCGATGCCGGGCTTGACGCCGAGCGCCTTGGCCTCCTCCAGCACGATGCCGAGCTCCGAGGGTTTTTCCACCACGATGAAGGTTTCGAGGCCGAGCTTGCGGCCGATCAACGCCAGACGGATGTATTCCCGATCCTTGTAGCCGTTGCAGACGATCAGACCGCCGGCGCGCGAAAGCGCCAGCACCGCCATCAATTCCGGCTTGCTGCCGGCCTCAAGGCCGAACCCCTCGCCGTGGTGCCCGGCCAGGGTGCCGGCCACCCCGGCGTGCTGGTTGACCTTGATCGGATAGACCGCGGTGTAGCCGCCGCCGTAATCCCAATCGGCCATCGCCCCGGCGAACGCCGATTGCAGCTTGCCGAGGCGCTCGCCCAGGATGTCGGGAAAACGCACCAGGAGCGGCAGGCTGGCGCCGGAAGCCAGCGCGCGGTCCACCGCCTCGGCCAGCGCGATGCGCGGCCCGGCGGCGCCCTTCGGGGCGACCACGATGCGACCGTCCTCGCCGACGTCGAAATAGCCATCGGCCCAGTGCGGGATCGAATAGGTCTTGCGGGCGAGATCAGTCGTCCAGGTCACGGCCACGGCTCCGGTTCGGGGTGGCGTGCATCTTAGTCGCTGGCATCGGCCCGCGACGTGACCGCGCAATCAATGGCGATAGACCGGATCGCCGGCAACCTTGCAAAGCTTGCGGGCAACCATGCGCTGACCATCGGGCAGCATGATGAGGAAAGTCCCCGGCAAGGCGATGCGTTCCACCAGCCGGTCCAACTTGCCTTGGCCGCTCATCGCCAGCCTGCGCACGCGCACCAGCATCACGTAATGCGGCACGTCGCCGGGATCATCGATGCGCTTGCGCACCAGCCAGGCCCGGCCCACCCAGTTCGCCCCGGCCAGCGTCGCGCGCAGGTCGTCGAGCACCGCCTCGGGCAATCCATGCGGCATGAAATCGTCGCGGCGCGAAATCGTGCCGCGTTGCAGACGGGCGGCATGCTGGCGGTCGGACAACCGTTGCAGGCTGCGCGTGATTGCATCGAGTTCGGCATCCTCGCCGCGCTGTCGGTGGAAGCCGTACAGCGCTTCCAGCGCCGGGCCTTCGCAGGCGGGGTCGCGGCGCATCGCCTGGTGCAGATGGGCGACGCCATCGGCATCGCCACGCGCCAGCAGCAAGACGCCCAGGCGAAAATGCAGGAAGGGGTCTTCAGGCACCCGCGCCAGCGCATGGCGATAGACCATCAGCGGGTCGACGCGCGGCACCAGCAGCTCGACCAGCCGTGCGTGCTCGACCACCTCGGCATCGCTGCGCGCTTCCGACAGCTCCAGCTCGTCCAGTCGTTCGATATCTGCGCGCATCCGGGCGTGGCCGGCGCGCCATTGCTCTGAAGCGGCATCGCGCCAGTCGTCGCTGAAGCGCGCCTCCAGCGCCGGCAGCAACGGGCCGAGCCATTGCTCGGCGGCGCTGCGCGCGGCCGGTTCGGCCAATTGCATCTCCACGCCCATCGCCGCCAGGCGTTGGACCAGGGTCGGATGGGTGTCGTCGGGCTCGGCCGAATGCCCGGCCAGCCACGACAGCCGCGCGCCATCGGCCGGGTGGGTACTACGCAAACTGGCGGCCATGTCGCGGTAAAGTGCCGGCGGCGGCTCCGACGCATCACGCAGCGAACGCTCCACCGCCGGCCAGAAATCCTGCGCCAGCCGCTGGCTGCCGATGTTGACCCGCACCAGCGCCTGCGCCGCCACCTGCGGCCCCACCAACCGCGCCGCCATCGCATCGGCCTCGTATTCGTTACGCCGGGCCAACGCATAGCTGTAGGCATTGAAATAAGGCGAATACCAACCGAAGAACCGCCCAAGCAGGCGGCCCGCCCAACTGCCGCGCGCATCCAGCTCGGCCAACAGGCGCATCCAACTGACCCGGATTCGATAGATCCAGCCGTTGAAACGGCCGTGGCGGCCACCGAAATGCCCGAACTCGTGGGCGATCACCGAGCGCAACTGCGCTTCATCGAGCAACTGCAACAACGGCAGCCCGAGCAGCAGGTAATGCCGATGGCCCAGCAGCCCCATCGCCCGGGGCAGGGTGACGGCGGCGGCGTTGAGATCGGTGTCGATCAGGATGCCATCGAGTTTCGGCGCGCCCGCGGCCACCCGCAGGCGTTCGATTTCGGCTTCCAGCAGCGGCGCCTCGCCACGCCGCAAGGAGTAGCCGGTCGGCGGCTCGAATTTCACCCACAGCGCACGCAGCAGCAGCCAACCGAACACCGCGGGAATCCACACCAGCTTGAGCAATTTGAGCAGCAGGATCGGGTTGATGGCGACCAGCACGATCACCAGCCCGACCGACATCCCCAACGCCAGCACCAGCGCCCCGGCCAGCACCGCGTACCCCAGCAGCGCCAGCAACAACAGTTTCATGCGGTAGCGCGAAGGCGTAGCCTCCAGCTCCGCTTCCAGCCGCGCGACCAGCGCGCGATGACGTGCCATCACCGACATCGGCCCCTCCCAGACCCATCCGCGGCTTCATCCTAGGGCATGGCCCCGGCGATGACGAGTGCCGGTGCATGCCAGGGGCCGCGCTCGCTACAATCCGCGCCTGTTTCCCACACGGTCATCGCCATGTCCACGCACGATTGGTTGTACGAGAATTTCGAGCCGACCGGTTCGGCTATCGGCTTTCGCATCACCCGTAAGCTGGACGAGGTGCAATCGCCATTCCAGAAGATCGAAATCTACGAATCGACCGACTGGGGCAACCTGATGCTGATCGACGGCGCGATGATGCTGACCGCGCGCGACAACTTTTTCTACCACGAGATGATCGCCCACCCGGCGCTGTTCACCCACCCCGACCCCAAGCGCGTGGTCATCATCGGCGGCGGCGATTGCGGCACCCTGCGCGAGGTGCTGAAGCACCCTGGCGTGGCGAGCGTCACCCAGTGCGACATCGACGAGCAAGTCACGCGCATGGCGGAAAAACACTTCCCCGAACTGTGCGAATCCAACCACGACCCGCGCGCCGAAATCCTGTTCGATGACGGCCTGGCCTACATGAAGCATTGCGAAGCCGGCAGCGTGGACATCGTGATCGTCGATTCCACCGACCCGGTCGGCCCGGCCGAGGGGCTGTTCAACGCCGCGTTCTTCGCCGATTGCGCACGCGCGCTGAAGACCGGCGGCATCCTCGTGCAGCAATCGGAATCGCCGCTGGCGCTGCTCGAACTCATCGGCGAGATGCGCGAAGAAATGCGCAAGGCCGGTTTCGCCGCCTTCCAGACCCTGCCGTTCCCGCAGCCCTGCTATCCGACCGGCTGGTGGAGCGTGACCATGGCGAAGAAGGAAGCCGGCGGCGATTTCGGTTTCCGCGAGGCCGATGCGCGCGGCAAGGGCTTCGAGACGCTGTACTACAGCGCCGACATCCACGCCGGGGCGCAGACGCTGCCACCATTCGTGGCCAAGGCGCTGCAACGCTGAATCCGCCCACGCGGCGCACATCCAGCCCGGTGGCACGGCGCGCTGGGCTGGGCTGGGCTGGGCTGGGCGACTGGGCGACTGGGCGACTGGGCGACTGGGCGACTGGGCGGCTGGATGGCTGGATGGCTGGATGGCTGGATGGCTGGATGGCTGGATGGCTGGATGGCTGGATGGCTGGATGGCTGGATGGCTGGATGGCTGGACGGCTGGACGACGGGACGACTGGGTGGCTGGACGACTGGGTGGCTGGACGACTGGACCGAGCCGGATCGGCCGAATCTCGCGAAAAGTCGCCGGCGCAGCGGCCTGACCGGCACGGGGCCAGGCCGGACTGGGTCGGACAAAGGATGCGCGGCGCGCACTCCCTGCCGTATGAGCCGGGTCGCGCTGGGCGAGCGGCGCGCGCATGGGGCGGGCATCCGACGCCTGCCTCGGCAAGCGCCCGTGCCCGCTCACTCGCAGCCGTTGGGCGTTGCCTCTCCCGGCTGGCAACGCTCGGTCATCCGGCGCCGAAGCCCACCCGCCTCCAACGCCGGCCAGCGCTGCCGATGCGGCGCGATCTCGCCCCGGCGCAGCGCCTGGCGCACCTTCGCGGCCTCTTTTTCAGGCGCGCTGAAACTGAACTCGCCGGCGTAACGCCATTGGCCGGAAGCCCGATCGTACAACCGGCATTCGAGCTGCCAGTTCTCTACGCCCAGCCCGCACAGCAGGCGATCCTCGCGGCCATCGCCATCCAGATCGCGGCCGATCAGCACGCAATCGGCATCGGCCTGGACACAAGCCGGCAGGGCGAAATCCGCCGCCACCATGCGCGACCACCAGCCATCCTCCACCGGCCCGGTACCCGGGGCGATGGCGACGACGGCCCGCAGCCGCGCCGGGTCACGGATCGCATTGGCTTTAAGATCGGCCTCGCTGCGCCAGCGATCCTTGCGTTGCAAGATGGCCTGGATGCGCCGGGCGAAGCGGGTGTCGTCCGCCGCCGCGGTACCGCCGCCTAGCGCCTCCACCGCGCGATAGCCCAGCCGCCCGCTGTCGAAACGCAAATGGGCCAGATCGAAATCCTCGCGGGCGATGCGCCCATCCGCCAGCCGCGCCAACTGGCTCGCCACGGCGATTCGGTGCGGATCGAGCACGGGCGAGTTCACTAGCAGGGCGAGCGCCATCGCCGCCAGCGACACCACCACGTTGACCGGCTTCAGCACCGACAGCCAGCCACCGCGCGGGCGCAGCACCGCCCAGGCGTAGCCGAAGGCATGACCGGCCAGAATCGAGGCGGCGATCACCCCGGCCAGGCGCTCCTGCGTCCAGCCGTACTGGCCGATGCGCAACGCCATCGCGTACAGCGCCAGCACGGCGAACACCGGCAACGTCAGCAGACCGGCATCGACCACACGCCGCAGCCCGCGCGGGTAGGGCAGCGGATCATCGCCATCCTGGTACACCGCGTTGGCGAACAGCACCATCACCACCACCAGCGACATCAGGATGGCCGCCGCCGAGCGGGTCTTCCACAGCGGCTCCAACCCGGTGAACGGCAAGCTGGCGACGAACAACAAGGCGATCAGCGCTAACAGCGGCAAGAGGCCGGTGAAGATCGCGAACAGGATGCGGCGCGCCACTTGCACCGGCCGCCGCTGGGTCCGGCCAATCAGGATGCCGAGCCCCACCATCAAGCCGGTGGCGAGATAGGCGAAGGCTTCCTCCCGGAACAATTCCCGGAAGAACCCGATGCCGATCAGCCTGAACAGCTCGGCCCACAGCATCAGCACCAGCCAGCAGATGCCGGTGAACAGCGCGGTCAGCATCAGCGTGAGCGCGTTTTGCCAGGCGAACTCGAACAAGTCGGGATAGCGCGCGTTCCAGTAGCCGTGGCGAAGCGCCGTTTGCAGGTATGGCAGGGCCACGAACAAGGCCGCCGCCATCGACAGCCCGAACGGCCACAGCACCTCGCCCGCGCGGATGCCCGAAGCGCCGGTCGCGCTCCATGCCGCCCACCCCGCGCAGGTGGAGAACACCAGCGCCAGCAAGGCGCTCTGCCACCAGAAACGCCGCTCGCCCAGCGCGCGCACCGACAGCAGCATCGCCGTCGGCACCGACAGCACCAGGGTGTACCAGTAGACGCAGCCATGCAGTTCGGAGAACGGCCACCAGCCTTGGTCCTGCCCGGTGCTGGCGAAATACAGCAGCAGCCCCTGCGACATCGCCAGGAGGACGATGAACTGGCGCACCTCGCGCGGCAGCCGTTCGCTTTCGAGGGCGGTGCCGCCCGGCTCGGTCGTGCCGGCGCGCGACATCAGAGCGCGTCCGCGTCCAACTCGCCGGTGCGGATGCGCACCGCGCGCTCCATATCCCAGACGAATATCTTGCCGTCGCCGATCTTGCCGGTACCGGCCGATTGCAGGATGGCCTCCACCACCGCATCGACCTGATCGTCGGTGGCCGCCACTTCCAGCTTGAGCTTAGGCAGGAAATCAACCACGTACTCGGCCCCGCGATAAAGCTCGGTATGGCCCTTCTGCCGGCCGAATCCCTTGACCTCGGTGACGGTGATCCCGGTGACGCCCACCTCGGCCAGCGCCTCGCGCACGTCGTCGAGCTTGAACGGCTTGATGATCGCCATCACCATTTTCATTACGTTGCTCCTGCGGGGGATGACGCCACTTTAATTCATCGCCACGCCCCGGCTGCTAGGATTTTCCCGACTTTTCCATCCGCCCCGCACCGATGCCGCCCGGCCGCCGCATGCGCCATCGTGACGCCAGCCCCAACGCGCAGGAGCGCACGACATGATCGACCTCGCCCAACTCGACAACCTCGCCCGCCGCCTCGGCGACCTGCTGCCGCCCAACCTGCGCGAAGGCCGGGAGGAATTGCAGGAAAACTTCAAATCGGTGCTGCGCGCGGGGCTGACCCGGCTCGACCTGGTCACCCGCGAGGAATTCGAAGTACAACGCGCGGTGCTGCTGAAAACCCGCGAAAAACTGGAAGCGCTGGAACAGGCCGTGGCCGCGCTGGAGGCCGAACGCGCCAGCGCCGGCGCGGATACGCCGCGCCACTGATTCATCGCGCGCGCCACGCCGCGCGCCGGGAGCCGCCGACATGGGATTGGCACGGGTCATCAGCCGGGCACGGGTAGGCGTGCGCGCGCCGGAGGTAACGGTGGAAGTGCATTGCGGCGGCGGGTTGCCGGCGATGTCCATCGTCGGCCTGCCGGAAGCCGCCGTGCGCGAAGCGCGCGACCGGGTACGCGCGGCGATCGTCTGCGCGCAACTGGATTTCCCGGCCGGGCGGATCACCGTCAACCTCGCCCCGGCCGATCTGCCGAAGACCGGCGGCGGCTTCGACCTGCCCATCGCGCTCGGCATCCTCGCCGCCAGCGGCCAGTTGCCGCAAGCCGCGCTGGAGCGGGCCGAATTTCTCGGCGAACTCGGCCTCACCGGCGAACTGCGCGCGGTAGCCGGCGTGCTGCCGGCCGCGTTGGCCGCCGCCGAGGCCGGCCGCCGCCTGGTCTTGCCGCTGCCCAATGGCCCCGAGGCCGCGCTCGCCCACCATGCCGATGCGCGCACCGCGCGCACCCTGCTGGAAGTCTGCGCCGCGCTGCGCGGCGACAAGCCCCTGCCCACCGCGCAAGCCGGCGACGCCCCCGCTCACCGCGTACTGCCCGACCTCGCCGACGTGCGCGGGCAGGCGCAGGCACGGCGCGCGCTGGAAATCGCCGCCTGCGGCCAGCACCACCTGCTGTTGAGCGGCAGCCCCGGCTGCGGCAAGACCCTGCTGGCCTCGCGCCTACCCGGCATCCTGCCGCCGATGAGCGAAGCGGAAGCGCTGGACAGCGCCGCCGTGCATTCGATCTCCACGCACGGATTCGACCCCGCGCACTGGCGCCAGCGGCCATTCCGCGCGCCCCACCACACCGCCAGCGCGGTGGCGCTGGCCGGCGGCGGCGGTTCGCCGCGTCCTGGCGAAATCTCGCTGGCGCACCATGGCGTGCTGTTTCTCGATGAACTGCCCGAGTGGCGCCGGGCCGCGTTGGAAGTGCTGCGGCAACCGCTCGAATCCGGCACGGTCACGGTGTCGCGGGCGGCGCGCCAATGTGAATTCCCCGCCCGCTTCCAGCTCGTCGCCGCGATGAACCCCTGCCCCTGCGGCTGGGCCGGCGACGAATCCGGCCGCTGCCGCTGCCCGCCCAATGCCATCGCCCGCTACCGCGCGCGCATCTCCGGGCCGCTGCTGGACCGCATCGACCTGCACCTGACTGTGCCGAGACTGCCGCCGGCGGCGTTGGCGGGCGCGGCCCCGGCGGGAGAATCCAGCGCCACCGTGCGCGCCCGGGTGGTGGCCGCGCACGAACGGCAACTGAGCCGCGCCGGCAAACCCAACGCCCTGCTCGCCCCGCGAGAACTGAGCCGCGACGCCCGCCTCGGCAACGCCGAACAGGCGATGCTCGAACGCGCCGCCGTTCGGCTGCAACTGTCGGCACGCGCGCTGCATCGCACTCTGCGGATCGCCCGCAGCATCGCCGACCTGGCCGCCGCGGCGGCGATCGACCACGGCCACCTTGCCGAAGCCATCGGCTACCGCCCGCAAGACCCGCCCCATCACGCCAGCCGCTTCGATCACGGTTGAGCCTGCCCGCGCATGAGATGCGTGTACTGCTGCGCCAGGCCGGCCTCGAAACCGGCCACGATTTGAACCTTCTCGCGCATGAAATGCGTGTACACCGCCCGCTTCTCAAAGAAGCAACGACAGCCCCCCACTGGCCGGACGCACCGCCCGCATGCATGAACCGTCAAGCCCGTCCGCGATCATTCCACAGTGCGGGCACGCCCCTTGCTACCGCCCCCCTCATCGGCTGGGTCATACCGGGGACTATCGCCACGAATTCGCTGGCATCGAAGATGAGTTGCGGCACTGCTAGAATGCGCCTGCCTTCGTGCAAGCCTTTTATGCCCCCGATGCCGTCATGCCCAGCAACCGCACGCGTGCCCAGAGCGACAGTGGACGGCAACGAGCGTCAGGCCACGCCCCGGCAAACAAGTCCCAGAGCGTTTGAACTCACCACCACCCATCAATGCCCCGGCGCCGGCCTTGATGCCATAAGGCCAATCACTTCCGCCCACGCACCAGGCAGGCCAGGCATCGCTTCCGCTCCGGATTGACTTACGCGCGTGCGCCCCAGCCTTCCCATCACCACCCGGTATCTCGCCCGACGTCTCACCCGGTGTCTCACCCGACGTCTCACCCGACGTCTCACCCGACATCTCGCCCGACATCTCGCCCGACATCTCGCCCGACATCTCGCCCGACATCCCGCCCAGCGTCTCGTCTGGAATCCCGCGCCGCGAAAACCGACCGCCATCTAGCCGACGCACCGCCCAGACCGCGGGTGAGCGCGCCGCTCAAGCGTAATCGCCCGGGCCGCGCGCACGAAAGATGCACGGCCACTGCGCGTCGTCGCCGGCAAGCGCCATGCGCCGCCATCGTGTCGCCACCATTCTCAAACGACCCGCTAGACTCGAAAGACTCCCCACCTCGATCCTTTCGCGTTTGGAAATCCTCAACCACATCAACCTGAAGCTGCTGTTCGGCGCGCTGCTGGTGCTGGCCGGCATCGCTTCGTCGCTGCTGGCGCGACGTTTCGGCGCGCCGTTGCTGTTGGTGTTTCTGGTGCTGGGCCTGCTGCTGGGCGTGGACGGCCCCGGCGGCGTCCGCTACGACGATGCCCCTTTCACCTATCTCGCCGGCTCGCTGGCGCTGGCGCTGATCCTGTTCGAGGGCGGCTTGCAGACGCGCGCGGCGCAGGTGCGCGGCAGCGTGCTGCCCTCGCTGACGCTGGCGACGGTCGGGGTGATCGTCACCGCGCTGCTGACGGCGGTGGCGGCGTATTTCCTGCTGAAGCTGGAACCGATGCGCGCGCTGCTGCTCGGCACCATCCTCGCCTCCACCGACGCCGCGGCGGTGTTCTTCCTGATCCGCGCCGGCGGCCTGCACCTGGAGCGGCGCACCGGCAGCACGCTGGAAGTGGAATCCGGCGCCAACGACCCTGTCGCGGTCTTCCTCACCATCGCCGTCACCGGCTGGCTGGCCGGCCAGGGCGTGAGCCTGTCGGCGCTGGCGCTCCAGGTGGTCTGGGCGATCGTCTGCGGCGTGGCGCTGGGCTATGCCGGCGGCCGGCTCATCGTGTGGTCGCTGAACCGCTTCAACCTGTCGTCGGGCCTGCATCCTTGGTTGGCGATGGCCGGCGCGCTCTGTGTGTTCGCCCTCACCAACTGGCTGGGCGGCAGTGGTTTTCTGGCGGTGTATCTGGCCGGCATCGTGGTCGCCAACCGGCCGGTGCGGGCACGCCACGAGGTGATGTCGGTGCAGGATGCGGTCACTTGGTTCGCGCAACTGGTGATGTTTCTGCTGCTGGGCCTCCTGGCCACGCCCAGCCGCCTGCTCGACGTGCTGTGGCCGGCGTTGGGCATCGCCGCTTTCCTGATGTTCGTGGCGCGGCCCGCGGCGGTGGTGATGTGCCTGTTGCCGTTCCGCTACCGCGCCGGGGAGATCGGTTTCATCGCCTGGGTCGGCCTGCGCGGCGCGGTCGGCATCTTTCTCGCCTCCATCCCGTTGCTGGCCAAGCTGCCCAACGCCTGGCTGTACTTCAACGTCGCCTTCGTGATCGTGCTGACCTCGCTGCTGGTGCAGGGCTGGACGCTCACGCACGCCGCGCACTGGTTCGACGTCGCGGTGCCGCGCAGCGACCCGGATACCCGCCGCGTGCAACTGGATTTGCCCGGCCAGCTCGATTACGACCTGCTGGGCTACCGCGTGCCGGTCGGCGCCAAGGCGCTGGATGCCGCCCACTGGCCGCCCGATACGCGGCTGATGATGGCCGTGCGCGATGGCCGCGTGCTGGCCGCCGGGGAAGCCGGCGCGCTCAGGCCCGACGACTATGCCTACCTGCTGGCCCCTGCCGGTTCCGCGCGGCGGATCGACTGGCTGTTCGTCGGCCACGAGGGCGAAGGCCCGGCGCACACCCATTTCGGCAACTTCCCCCTGCCCGGCGACGTCGCCCTTGGCGAACTGGCGCAGTTCTACGGGCTGCGCGTCCCCAAGCGCTTCGCCGGCCGCAGCGCCGCGCAATTGTTCGACGAGCGTTTCGACGAAGCACCGCAGATCGGCGACCGCCTCAACCTCGGCCCGGCCACGCTGATCGTCCGCGCACTGGAAGACGGGCGGGTCACCCAGGTCGGGCTGGAACTCGTCAGCCTGGGCGAGCGCCTGATCAGCGGCCGGCGGCCGGCGGAACACGGTTGAACGGAGCGCGGCGGCTCCATCGCCCCCCGACTGACGACGGGATGGCCGCCGTCATCCCGGACAAGGCGAGGCCCGGCCATCGATGCCGACTGGAAGCCGGCGAAATCAGCGGCCGGTGGAACACGGTTGAGCGGAGCGCGGCGGCTCCATCGCCCCCCGACTGACGACGGGATGGCCGCCGTCATCCCGGACAAGGCGAGGCCCGGCCATCAATGCCGACTGGAATCCGGCGAAATCAGCGGCCGGTGGAACACGGCTGAGCGGAACGCGGCGGCTCCATCGCCCCCCGACTGATGACGGGATGGCCGCCGTCATCCTGACGGATGCACCGACCACAGGAGCCCCCCATCAACCCGAGGCGCGCCACGCCCATCGTGCTGACATCACCTCGCGCCCGGCCCACCCATCGACCCGTTGGCAACGCTCTCCGGGCCGGACGGCGCATCGATTCGAGGCCCGCCGCCTATCACGCGAAAACGCCCGGCATCCATGCCGGGCGGCGGAACGCGATACACCATACGGCTCAAGCCGCGCGCCCGCCATGAAACTGCGCTTCCTCGGTGCTGCCCTTCAGCGCCACCGTGGACGACTCGCCGCCCTGGATGGTCTGAGTGACGGCATCGAAATAGCCGGTGCCGACTTCGCGCTGGTGCTTCACCGCGGTGAAGCCGCGCTCGGCGGCGGCGAATTCCTGCTCCTGCAATTCCACGAACGCACTCATCTGGCGGCGGGCATAGCCGTGAGCCAGGTTGAACATGCCGTAGTTGAGCGCGTGGAAACCGGCCAGGGTGATGAACTGGAATTTGTAACCCATCGCGCCCAGTTCCTTCTGGAACTTGGCGATGGTGGCGTCGTCCAGGTTCTTCTTCCAGTTGAAGGACGGCGAGCAGTTATAGGCCAGCAGCTTGCCGGGGAACCGGGCGTGGATGGCCTCGGCGAACCGGCGCGCGAAGGCCAGATCGGGTGTGCCGGTTTCGCACCAGACCAGATCGGCGTATGGCGCGTAGGCGAGGCCGCGGCTGATCGCCTGCTCGACACCCTTGCGGGTCTTGTAGAAGCCTTCCGGGGTGCGCTCGCCGGTGCAGAACGGCTTGTCGTTGTCATCCACGTCGCTGGTCAGCAGGTCGGCGGCCTCGGCATCGGTGCGGGCGACGATGATCGTCGGCACGCCCATCACGTCGGCGGCCAGGCGCGCGGCGGTGAGTTTCTCGATGGCCTCGCGGGTCGGCACCAGCACCTTGCCGCCCATGTGGCCGCACTTCTTCACCGAGGCCAGTTGGTCCTCGAAATGCACGCCGGCCGCGCCCGCCTCGATCATCGCCTTCATCAGCTCGAACGCGTTCAGCACGCCGCCGAAACCGGCCTCGGCATCGGCCACGATGGGCTGCATGAAATCGATCTCGTCATTGCCCTCGGCGTGATGCAGTTGGTCAGCGCGCAGCAGGGTGTTGTTGATGCGTTTGACCACCTGCGGCACCGAATTGGCCGGGTACAGCGACTGGTCGGGATACATCTCGCCGGCGAGATTGGCATCGGCGGCGACCTGCCAGCCGGAGAGGTAGATCGCCTTCAGCCCGGCCTTGACCTGCTGCATGGCCTGGTTGCCGGTGAGCGCGCCCAGCGCGTTGACGAACGGCTCGCTGTTGATCGACTTCCACAGCTTCTCCGCCCCCAGGCGGGCGATGGAATGCTCGACGTGCACCGTGCCGCGTAGGCGCACCACGTCCTCGGCGCCGTAGGCGCGGGTGATGCCCGTCCAGCGGGCGTTGTTGTCCCAATCCAGCTTCAGTTGTTCGGCGGTGGGGAGCTTGTTCATGGCGGTGTCCTCTGGTGACGATGGGAAGGCGTGGCGGTGACGTTGAATCAATCGATGCGTTCGTAAGCGGGCAGGGTCAGGAATTCGGCGAATCGCTCGTCGCGGGTCAGCTCGACCAACAGTTCGATGGCCTCGGCGACCTTCGCCTTGCCGGGGAAATCGCCCTCGGCGGCGAGTCTGGAAGGCAGGCCGATCAGCGCCCGCTCCAGCAGGGCGAAATCCATCGGCGTGCCGTCGTCGAGACAGAGCGGCTGGCGGCCCGGCGCGGCATCCCCCGCCGGCGTTTGACCCGCGGGAGCGTCCATGTGGTGCAGCCATTGCCAGAGCTGGGCGCGGGCGATCTCGGCGGTGGCGGCGTCCTCCATCAACCAATGGATCGGCACGCAGCCGTTGCCATCGAGCCAGGCGGCGAGATAGCGCACGCAGACTTCGACGTTGTTCTCGAAACCCTTGGCGGTGATGCTGCCGAGGCTCGGCCTGAGCAGGTCTTCGGCATTCACCCGCACGTCCTCGCGGCGCACGTCATGCTGATGGGCGTCGGGCATGCGCGCATCGAAAATTTCGCGCGCCACCGGGATCAACGCCGGATGCGCGACCCAGGTGCCATCGTGGCCGGCCTCGACTTCGCGCAACTTGTCGGCGCGCACGCGTTCGAGCGCCTCGGCGTTCGCCCCGGCATCGACCGAAATCGGAATCTGCGCGGCCATGCCGCCCATCGCGTGCGCGCCGCGCTTGTGGCAGGTCTGGATCAACAGTTCCGAATACGCCTTGAGGAAGGGCTGGGTCATCGTCACCTGGCCGCGTTCGGGCAGCACGCGGTCACGGTGGGCGCGCAGCGTCTTGATGTAGCTGAAGATGTAATCCCAGCGCCCGCAGTTGAGCCCGACGACGCGGGTTTTGAGCGCGTGCAGGATTTCGTCCATCTCGAATGCCGCCGGCAGGGTTTCGATCAGCACCGTGGCCTTCATCTGCCCGTCCGGCAGGCCGAGCGCCGCCTCGATGTGCTCGAACACCGCGTTCCACAGCGCGGCTTCCTCCATCGACTGCAACTTGGGCAGGTAGAAATACGGGCCGCGATCCTTCGCGGCGAGCGCCGTCGCGTTGTGGAAGGCGAAGAGACCGATATCGAACAACGCCCCCGACATCGGCTGGCCATCGATCCGCGCGTGCTTCTCGTCGAGGTGCCAGCCACGCGGGCGGACGATCAGCACCGCGCGCTCGGCCTCCGGCTTGAGCGCGTAGCGCTTGCCGTTGGGCGCGGTGAACGCGAGCGCGCCCTCGACCGCCGCCTTCATCGCCCGCTGGCCTTCGATCAGGTTGGCCCAGGTCGGGCTGGTGCTGTCCTCGAAATCGGCCATGTAGCACTGCGCGCCGGAGTTGAGCGCATTGATGACCATCTTCGGATCGACCGGGCCGGTGATCTCCACCCGGCGGTCGGCCAGCGCCGGGGGAATCGGCGCGACTCGCCAGTCGCTTTCGCGGATGGCCACGGTATCGGCGCGGAAATCCGGCAGCTCACCGCCATCGAAACGCCGCTGGCGCTCGCCACGGGCGCGCAGGCGGGCCTGGCGCTCGCCCTCGAAGCGGCGATGCAACCCAAGCAGGAAGGCCTGCGCCCGGGGGGTGAGGATGTCGTCCTGCCCATCGGCATGGGCGGTGATCTGAAACGCGTCCTGGGACTTGAGCACGGCTGACACGGGTTGGGTACTCCACCGGATTGCTGTGATGCACAACATCCAGCCGCAACGATCTATTTGACAAACCAGAGTTGTCAATGATCATTATTTGATAATTAAATACTCGAACAAAAACCCCGACCCGTATGGCGCAACCCACTGAAATACCACGCTTTTCCTACAAAGGCAGCCGCCTCAAACCACTGCGCGCGTTCTGCCAGGTGGCGCGTCTGGGGTCGATTTCGCGGGCGGCGGAGGCGGTTTTTCTGAGCCAGCCCGCCGTCAGCCTGCAAATCCAGGCACTGGAGCGCGAGTACGGCGCGCGCCTGTTCGAGCGCGGCGGGCGGCGGCTGACCCTGACCCGCGAGGGGGAACTGCTGTACGAGCTGGCCCGCCCACTGGTGGAAGGGCTGGATGGGCTGGAAGCCGCTTTCCGCGACCGACTGGCCGGGCTGGACGCCGGCGAACTCAACGTCGCGGCCGGGTCATCGACCATCCTCTATCTGCTGCCGGAGATCGTCGCGGCTTTCCGCCAGGCCCACCCGGAGGTGCGGCTCAGCCTGCACAACGTCACCGGCGCGGGCGGGCTGGAGCTCTTGCGTTCGGACAAGGTCGATCTGGCCTTCGGCTCAATGCTCGACGTCCCCGGCGACCTGGATTACGCCCCGGTGTACGAATTCGCGCCGCTGCTCATCACCCCGCCCGACCACCCGCTCGCGGCCAAGCGCGACATCGCGCTGGCCGACCTCTCGCCCTACGGACTGATCCTGCCGCCGCAGCGGCTCACCACCTATCGCTTGATCGATCTGGTCTTCCAGCGCGCCCGCGTGCCCTACAGCGTGGCGCTGGAAGTCGGCGGCTGGGAGGTCATCAAGCAATACGTGGCGATGGGCCAGGGCATCAGCATCGTCACCGCGTTCTGCATCACCGAGGCCGACCGCCAGCGCCTGGCCACGCGCTCACTGGCGAAGTTCTTTCCCGCGCGCAGTTATGGCGTGGTCAAGCGCCGCGGCAAATTCCTGTCGCCGCAGGCGCGCGCCTTCGTCGAGCTGATCCAGCCGACACTGCTGGCCCCGCGCGGCTACGACCAGACCGGGCATTCGGAACGCTGAAGCAGGGGTGGGCCGCAAGCGCTCACAGCATGCGGCCGCCCCCTTCGTCAGCGCCGAGGCCGCCGCGACGAGCCCCGGCAACGACGCCAGTTCTAGGCCGACGCGCCGCCGCAACGCCGCGACTCGCGCATCCGCCATGACGAAGCCGAGCATTCTCGCGCAGCGCCCCGCGCTCGCAGCGAGGCCGACCCGGGGCCGACCGATAACACGCCAAGCAGCGCGAACGGACCCGACCTCAGCCGGCTCACGCCGTGCCGCGCTTTTTCCCCCGCCACGGCCGGTACCACTCGCGGATGCGCGCCATGTCGGCCTCCATGTCGTCGCCCAGGGTGATGGCCGGGCCGATGCCGATCACCTTGTCCGGGTAGTGGAAGTATTCGAGGATCACCGGCACGTCCGCGCCCTTCGCCAGCTTCCAGAAGCCGGTCTTCCAGTGTTCGACCTGCTGGCGCGTGCCCTCCGGGGCGATGCCGATCCAGAGCTGCCCGGCCGCCTTCATCCGCTCGACGCTCTGCGCCACGAACCCGCCCGGCGCCCGACGGTCGATCGGGATCACCCTGAGCACGCGCATGAGCCAACCCAGCGGCCCCCTGAACAACTCCTTCTTGCCGAGGACGCGCAAGTCGAGGTCGAGCGCCAGCAGCGCGGCGAAACCCCAGACGCCATCCCAGTTGGTGGAATGCGGCGCGCCGATGAGCACCGCCTTCGGCACGTCCGGGAATTCGCCCTCCATCCGCCAACCGCCCAGCTTCAGGATGCCGCGGCCCAGCCAGCGCGCGAAGCGGCCGCGGCCGGCGCGCGGCGCGCGCGGCGGCAGCGCAAGGATCGCGCCGTCGCGCGCGGGGGTATGCGGGTGGCGGGTGTGCATCTTCGGCGTATTTCCTGTTTCGATTTGTCGCGTTCAATCCCAGTCGCGGCACGCGCGGCCGCGCTTCACTTCGCCGCGGCCACGCTTGGCTTCCAGCCGGCGCGCCTTCGCGGCACGCGTCGGCCGGGTGGCGACGCGCGGCTTCGGCACATGCAGGCCATGCGCGAGGAAGGCGGCCAGGCGTTCCCGCGCGTCCTCCCGGTTGCGCTCCTGGGTACGGAAGCGCTGCGCCTGGATCACGATCACGCCCTCCCCGGTCACGCGCCGGTCGCGCCGGGCCAGCAGGCGCGCTCGCACCGCCTCCGGCAGCGAGGGCGAGCCGGCCACGTCGAAGCGCAGCTCGACCGCGGTGGCGACCTTGTTGACGTTCTGGCCACCCGCGCCCGAGGAACGCACGAAGCGTTCGCTCAATTCCTCCTCGGCGATGGCGATGCCCGGTGCGATTTGCAGCATCCGCGCACTTTAGCCGAAGTCCATGACGCGCCATATGGAAACGCATCGCGCCGGCGGCTTATCCTGCCCCTTTCCCATCGAGCATCCACCGATGAAACGCCTGTCGTTCGCCCTCGCGCTGGCCCTGGCCGCCGCCGCCGTCTTCGCCGCGCCGCCCAGCCAGCGGCAGGTGGAAAAGCTGCTGGACACGATGGAGGCGCAGAAGATCGTCGACCAGATGATCCCCGCCATGCTGGAACAGGTCCGCGAGATGGCCGACCAGATGCTGGCCGAGGAAAACGCCAGCCAGGCCGAGCGCGAACGCGCCCGGCGCCTGCTCGCCAAGCAAGAAGCCGAACTGCGCGACACGCTGGCCTGGGCCAAACTGGAGCCGATCTACACCCGCGTCTACGCCGACACGCTGACCGACCAGGAAGTGGAAGCGATGACCGCCTTCTACGACAGCCCCGAGGGCCGCGGCGTGATGCGGAAACTGCCGGAGATCATGCGGCGCTCGATGATCGAGATGCGGCCGATGATGCAAGCATCGATGCAGAAGATGATGCGGGACATCGAATCGGAATTCGGCCCGCCGGCCAAGCGCGGGAAGTAAGCCGCGCCGCCCGGCCCGCTCAGGCCGGCGCGTCTTGCAGCAGGGCCAGCGCGCGGGCGAATTCGCCCGACGGCGGGCAAACCACCCGCAGCCGCTCGCCGGTGGCCGGGTCGGTGAACTCGAGCGCCTGCGCGTGCAGCAGCATGCGATGGACGCCCCGCATGCGGAAGGCGCGGTTATGCCGGCCATCGCCATGGCTGGTATCGCCAATCAAATGATGCGAAGCGTGCTTGAGATGCCGACGGATCTGCCGGAAGCGCCCGGTGCGCGGCGCGGCCCGCAACAACGCATAGCGCGAGGTGGCGAACGCCTGCGAGGGCCACGGCAACTCGGCTTTCGCCAGTACTTCGAAATCGGTGACGGCCGCCTTCTTTTTCGGTTTGCCCGGCCCGCCGTCGAGTGGATGGTCGATGCTGAAAACCTCGTCCGCCGGCCAGCCGCGGCAGATCGCGAGGTAATGCTTCGCCACCTCGCCCACCATCCACGCCTTGCCCAGCGCCGAGGCGGTTTCGCGCTCGAAGGCCAGCAGCAGGCAGCCGCTGGTGGCGCGGTCCAGCCGGTGCACCAGGAACACCGGCCGCCCGAACTGCTCGCGCAGGCGGTCGGCGGCGAAATCGGTCTCCCCACGCGCCAGGGCGCTGTCGTGCACCATCAATCCCGCCGGCTTGTCCACCACGGCGAATTTTTCGCCAAGCCACCGCACCGGCAGCGTGGTGTCGTCCAGCCGTGACGCCTGACAGGCGCCGCCATCGGCAATCTCGTTCATCATGGCGGCCATTTTCAACCCAGGAACCCCGGATGTCCCGCCTTCGCACCCTTTCGCTGGCCTGCGCGCTCGCGCTCGCGCCCACCGCGCGCGCCGCCGCCGACGCCCCCCGCTTGCCCCAGGGCGTCTCCGCCGCCAGTTGCGTGGAAGGCATCTGCGAATACGGACTGGCCAACGGCCTGCGGGTGCTGCTGTTCCCCGATGCCTCCAAGCCGACCGTGACCGTGAACGTCACCTACGCGGTCGGTTCGATGCACGAGAACTACGGCGAGACCGGCATGGCCCACCTGCTGGAGCACATGGTGTTCAAGGGAACGCCGCGCCATGGCGACATCCCGGCCGAGATGAAGCGGCGCGGCATCAGCTTCAACGGCACCACCAGCCTCGACCGCACCAACTACTTCGGCAGTTTTCCCGCCAACGACGACACCCTCGACTGGCTGCTGGCGATGGAAGCCGACCGCATGGTCAACGCCTTCATCGCCCGCAAGGATCTCGACAGCGAGATGACCGTGGTGCGCAACGAGATGGAGCGCGGCGAGAACAAGCCGGGCCGCGTCCTCACCCAACGCCTGCGCGCGGCGGCCTTCCAGTGGCACAACTACGGCAAGAGCACCATCGGCAACCGCGCCGATGTAGAAAACGTGCCGATCGAGCACCTACAAGCCTTCTACCGCCGCTGGTACCAGCCGGACAACGCCACGCTGATCGTCGCCGGCCGTTTCGACCCGGCCAAGGTGCTGACGAAGGTGCGGGACACCTTCGGCCAACTGAAGCGCCCCGCACGCCAGTTGCCGACGCTGTGGACGCTCGAACCGACCCAGGACGGCGAACGCGAGATCACCGTGCGCCGCAGCGGCGACCTGCGCCTGATCGGCCTCGCCTACCACGTGCCCGCCGCCGCCCACCCGGACACGCCGGCCCTGCTGGTGCTGGCCAACATCCTCGGCCATACCCCCGGCGGGCGTCTGCACAAATCGCTGGTCGAGACCCGGCTGGCCGCCAGCGCCTTCGCCGGGACCGGCGCGCGGCGCGAGCCGGACACCTTCACGCTCATCGCGGTGCCGCCGAACGAGCACGACCCGGCCAAGGCCGAGGCGGAACTGCTGAAGCAGGCCGAACGGATCGCCGACACGCCGATCACCGCGCAGGAACTGGCCGATGCCCGGCAACGCATCGCCAACGGCTACGAACTGGCCTTCAACGACGTCAACCGGATCGGACTGGCGATGAGCGAATACGTCGCCGCCGGCGACTGGCGGCTGTACTTCGTGCTGCGCGACGCGATGGAGAAAGTCACGCTGGAGGACGTCAATCGCGTGGCCACGAAATATCTCATCGCCACCAACCGCACGCTGGCGCGCTTCGTGCCGACCGACAACGCCGTGCGCGCCGAGATCACCAAGGCCCCGGCGCTCGCCCCCCTGGTCGCGGGTTACACCGGCCGCGAAGCGGTGGCCGCCGGCGAAGTCTTCGATACCGGCATCGGCAACATCGCCGCGCGTACGGAAATCCTCACCCTCGGCGAGGGTCTGAAAGTCTCGCTGCTGCCGAAGAAGAACCGCGGCCAGACCGTGGTGGTGGATGCCGATTTCCGCTTTGGCGACGTCGCCACGCTGAAGCGGCACCCGGTCGCCGCCGCCGGCATGGTCGGCGCGATGCTGATGCGCGGCAGCCAGGCGCTCAACCGTGAAGAGATCGACAAACGCTTCGAAGCCCTGAAGACCGCCGCCAACGTCAACGGCGGCATGCAAGGCGCCAGCATCGGCCTGGCCACCCGGCGCGGCGAGCTGGCCGAGGCGCTGACGCTGGCCGCCGACATCCTGAAGCGCCCGTCCTTCCCGGCAAGCGAATTCGAGCAGCTCAGGTTGCAGGCGATCACCGCCATCGAAGCCTCGCGCAAGGACCCCAACACGGCCATCGCCCAGGCCGCCGGCCCGCACTTCGACCCCTGGCCGAAGGACCACCCGCTGCGCTTCCGCGACCTGGACCAGTCGCTGGCCGACCTGCGCGCACTCGAACTCGACGACCTGCGCGCCTTCCACCGCGATGTCTACGGCAGCGCCGCCGGCGAAATCGCCATCGTCGGCGATTTCGACCCGGCCACGGTCAAACCGCTGCTGCAAAAGCTGTTCGCCGACTGGCGGCCGGGCACGCCCTACCGACCGATCGACACCCGCCACCATCCAGTCGCGCCCGAACGCCGCCGCCTGGAAACGCCGGACAAATCGAATGCCGTGTACATGGCGCGGATGAACCTGCCGCTCAACGACAACCATCCCGACTACCCCGCCCTGCTGGTCGCCAACCATGTCTTTGGCGGCGGCGGCCTGTCCTCGCGGCTGAGCGACCGTGCGCGCCAGAAGGACGGCTTGAGCTACGGCATCGGCAGCGCGATTTCCGCCGACTCCAGCCAGAGCGGCCGGGACGATGCCGGCAGTTTCAGCATCCAGGGCATCGCCGCGCCACAGAACATGGCGAAGCTGGAAGCCGCGGTGCGCGAGGAATTGGAACGCTTCGTACGCGAGGGCATCACCGGGAAGGAACTGGCCGACGCCGTCAACGGCATGCTGACCCAGCGCGCGCAGTCGCGCGCCAGCGACCGCAACCTGGCCGCGCTACTGAATGCCGACCAGTACCTGGGCCGCCGCATGCGGCGGCGCGCCGAGTTCGAGGCAAAGCTGAAATCGCTGAGCGTCGCCCAGGTCAACGCGGCGATCGCGCGCCACCTCGAACCGACGCGGATGAGCGTGTACATGGCGGGCGATTTCGCCAGGGCCGAAGCCGGCGAGTAAACGCTTCGAAGCAGCGGGCGGGCCGGACATCGCCGGACCGGGCCGCCGGGCCGCACGACCCGGCTCAGCGGCCGCGCACGCGGCGTCGCGGCCAAGCCGCGATCAACGCCCAGAGGCCGCCCAGGCCGGCGATCCAGGTCGATACCGGGATACCGGCGATGCCCGGCCCCCCGGCTTCCAGCGCGTACAGCACGCTGGCGACGATCAACAGGCCCACGCCCAGCACCGCCGAGATCATCCGCTTCTGCATGATGTGCAAATCCTTCGACAGCACGCGCAGATCGTGCGATTCCATGCGGATGCGGTGCCCGCCCTGCACCTGCTGCTTCAGCCAGGCGTGCACGAGCCCCGGCATGTCCGGCGCATGCGTCACCAGCGCCGGCAGGCGCTGGCCGAACTCGCGCAGCAGCCGCTTCGGGCTGTAGCGCTCGACGAGAATCTTCTCCAGCACTGGCTTGGCCACGGCCCAGATGTCGATCCGCGGATCGAGCAGCCGGCCGATGCCCTCGATGTTGAGCAGGGTCTTCTGCAACAGGATCAACTGCGGTTGCAAGGTGAGCTGGTAGCGCTGCGCCACGCGGAACAGCTTGGCCAGCACCTCCGCCAACGATATCTCCGAGAGCGGGCGGGTGAAGTACGGCTCGCAGATGCCGCGCGCGGCGGCTTCCAGCTCGTCGATGCGCACGTTGGCCGGCATCCAGCCCGCTTCCACGTGCAGCTCGGCGATGCGGCGGTAGTCGCGATTGAAGATCGCCATGAAATTCTCGGCGAGGTAGTACTGATCCTCGCGCGAGAGCTGGCCCATGATGCCGAAATCCAACGCGATGAAACGCGGGTTCCGCTGCCGCTCGGGATCGACCCAGATGTTGCCGGCATGGGCGTCGGCATGGAAGAAGTTGTCGCGGAACACCTGCTCGTAGAACACCCGCACACCCTTCGCCGCCAGCGCCTTGCGGTCGATCCCGGCCGCGTCCAGGCGCGCGATGTCGTCGCTGGGAATGCCGCGCACCCGCTCCATCGTCATCGCGCGGTCGGCGCTCAGCGCCCAGATCACTTCGGGCACGTAGAGATCGGCGCTGCCCGCCCAGTTGCGTCGCAGCAAGCTGGCGTTGCCGGCCTCGCGTTGCAGGTCGAGCTCGGCGGCGAGCGTGGATTCGATTTCGGCCACCACCTCGCGCGGGCGAATCTTGTCGGCGTTGGGGTGGGTCCGCTCGACCATGCCGGCCAAGTCGTAGAGCAGCGAGATATCGCCGGATATCTGCTTGCCGATGCCGGGGCGCAATACCTTCACCACCACCTCGCGGCCATCATGCAGCGTCGCCGCATGTACCTGGGCGATCGAGGCAGAAGCCAGCGGAACGGTATCGAAGCTGGCGAACAATTCGCCGATCGGCTTGCCCAGCGATGCCTCGACGATCCGCCGCGCCACCTCGCCATCGAACGGCTTGACCCGATCCTGCAACAACGCCAGTTCCTCGGCGATGTCGGCCGGCACCAGGTCACGGCGGGTGGAAAGGATCTGCCCGAACTTGACGAAGATCGGCCCGAGCGCCTGCAACACCATGCGCAGGCGCTCGCCGCGCGCCATCGCTTGCACGTCCTTGGAGGCGCGCGGCACGAACGGTCGCGCCAATTTGAGCCAGCGCTCGACGGAGGTGCCATCGAGCAGGGCGTCGAGGCGATAACGCAGCAGGACACGGCCGATGCGCCAGAGGCGGCGGGCCGACTTCATCGCCCGCGTCTCATACGCCGGCCTTCAGGCGCGCCACGCGCGCGGCCATGCGCTCGACGTCGTCGCGCAGCGCATCCACATCGTCATGGAACGCGTTCTGCTCCTCGCGCCCCACCACCTCGCGCGATTCCTCGGTCAACCAATCGGCGGCGCTGCCGGCGAACGCGGCCCCCGCCACCCGCGCGCGCTTCAACGCGAAGGCGAAACCATTGGCGATCTGCATGCCCAGCACCTCCCCGAACACCACGGTGAGCGGCCGCGCCCAATCGGGATCGAAGCGCTCGGCCATCCGCTGCAAGCGGCGCGCCAGCTCGGCGTCGCCTTCGATGCGCAACCGCCCGACCGGCGACGCATCCTCGCCGCGCAGCATCGGCAGTTGCCGCAACAGGCCGCCCAGCGTGGCGCGCACGGAAAGGTCGGTGCGCGCATCCTCGGCCACGGGACCGATTTCCAGCGCATCGCCCGTCACCGTCACCCGCAAGGCCAGGGGCGGCGAGGCGAGATGAAGTTCGACGCCGCGTCCATCGAGCGCGGCCAGCTCGGCGCGCGTATCGGCGTCCAGCGCCAGGGCGCGGTTGAGCGCCGTCTGCAAGGCGCGCCCGGCCGGGACTTTCCAGTTGAAAGGCAACGTTGCGGTCATCCGCGCATTCTAGCCGCGCGCGCGCCATGCCTCGCTCACGCGGCGCATCCCTTCCTCCATCGATACCTTCGGCGCGTAGCCGAAATCGCGCCGCGCCGGGGCCATGTCGTACCAATGCGTGGTGGCGAGCTGTTCGGCCAGGAAGCGGGTCATCGGCGGTTCGCCACGCAGCCGCAGCAGCGGCCACAGCGTTTCGGCCAGCGCACCGGCGGCATAGGCGAGCCGGAACGGGACATGCCGGCGCACCGGCGGCGCGCCGGTCGCCTCCAGCAGGCGGTCGATCATCCGCGCCATCGTCCACGGTTCGCCATTGCTTATGAAGTAGGCGCGGCCGGCGCAGGCGCTCCCCACGGCGAGATGCTCGAAGGCGGCGAAGTGCGCCTCGGCAGCGTTGTCGACATAGGTGGTGTCGATCAGGTTCCGCCCATCGCCGACCAGCGCCAGCCGCCCGGCCCGGGCACGCTCGAGCAGGCGCGGCAGCAGTTGATTGTCGCCAGGCCCCCAGATCAGGCGCGGACGCAGCGCGACGGTGGCGAGCGTTGCGTCGTTGGCCGCCAGCACGATCTTTTCGGCGATCTGTTTCGTGGCGGCGTAGGGCGCCTTGAGGTCCTGGCCATAAGGCACGTCATCGGCGCTGCCACCCTCGACCGGGTGCGTGGCGCGATGGGTGACGCTGGGCGTGGAGGTGTACACCAGCCGCCCGATGCCATGCGCGCGGCAGGCCGCCAGCACGTGGCCGGTGCCGAGCACGTTGGCGCGGTGGTAGCTTTCGTAGCCACCCCAGGCGCCGGCCTTGGCGGCGTTGTGGAAGATCGCCTCGCAGCCCCGCGCCGCTTCGATCACCGCGGCGCGATCGGCCAGATCGCCCTGTAGCTGCGTCACGCCCAATGCGTCCAGCGCCGGGTACAGGCCACGGTTGAAGCTGACCACCCGATGCCCGCGCGCCACCAGGCCCGCGCAGAGTTTCTGGCCCAGAAATCCGCCGCCGCCCGTCACCAGTATCTTCATGCCGCCTGCTCCATCCGCCCATCGTCCACGGCGCTGGCATCCGCCGGCGCATCGGTCATCGGCGCGCGCCCGGCCGCCGCGTATCGCGCTTGCGCGGGTGATGCCGCCCGCCTGCCATCGCCGGCAACGCGGATCTTCATCGCGCCGCCGCCCACAACGCCAGCTTCTCGCGCCCGATCTTGGCATTGTGACGGATGTCGACGGGAAACCGGCCGGGATGGCGCAGGAAGCGTTCGACCCTGGCGGTATGCACGAAGCCATCGGCGCGCGCGCGCAGTTCGCGCTCGATCCGCGGCCATTCGCCCGCGGCCACGCCCACGCGCAATTCCACGCACAGCACCGGCGCCCGGGCCTGGCCGCCGCTTGGCGCACCGCGCCGGTCCGCCGCGCGCGCCACGCCGACCAGCGCGGTGCGCGCGACGTCGGGATGGGCGTTGAACACCGGCTCGATCTGCTCGGTGCACAGCGTGGTCGTTTCGTCCACCACCACCCGCTGCGATTTGCGGCCACAGAACCACAGCCGGCCTTCGCCATCGAACCAGCCCAGGTCGCCCATGCGGTGGACGATGCGCACGCCGCCATCGGCCAGCGGTTCGCGGATCTTCGACAGCGCGGTTTGTTCCTCGCGGTTGAAATAGGCATCGGTGGCGCTTGGCCCGGCCACGGTGATTTCGCCGACGACGCCCCTCGGCACTTCACGCGCGTCGGCCCATTCGGCGATGGCCTCGTCACGGATGGCGATGATCCGCACCGTATTGCCCGCCACCGGCCGGCCGACACAGGTGCCCGCGCCGGTCTCGGTGCGCTCGCGCAGGGTCAGCAGCTCACGGCCTTCGATCACCGCCACCGGCAGGCATTCGGTGGCGCCATAGGGCGTCCACAGCCGCGCGCCCTCGGGCAGCAGCCGCAGCATCTGCGTCACCACCTCCGGCGGCACCGGCGCGCCGGCGCTGGTCGCCAGCCGGACGCCCGGCAACGGCTCGCCGTATTCGGCCAGCACCCGCATCAACGCCGGTGAACCGAACAACTGGGTCACGCCGAAACGGCGGATCGCCGCATGCAGCTTGCGCGGATCGGCCCGGGCCGGCCGGGTCGGATCCATGTCGGGGATGATCGAAGTCAGGCCCAGCGCGGGATCGAACAGCGCGAACGGCGGAAAGGTCGGCAGATCGACGCCCCCCGGCTCGATGCCGAAGGCCGCGCGCAACATCTCGATCTGGGCGAGGAAATGCCGGTGCCGGTAGAGCACGCCCTTGGGCACGCCGGTCGAGCCGCTGGTGAACAGGATCGCGGCGACGTCCTCGCCGTGGGTCGCGCCGAAATCGCGCGGCGCGCCGGCGCCTTCGCGCTCGATCGCGGCCAGCGTGGCATCGGCGAACCACGCGCGCCGGCCGGTGCTCACGCGGATGCGCGCCGACTTCGCCCAGCCAAGCGCGACCTTCGCCAGCATCGCCAGCGGGATGCCGATGAAGGCGTCCGGCCGTGCTTCGTCCAGGCATTGCCTGAGCGCGCGCTTGTCGATGCCGGGATCGACCAGCACCGGCACCGCGCCGAGCCGGAACAGGGCGAACATCAGCAGGAAGAATTCGGGCGTCGGCCGCACCATCACCACGCAGCGCGCGCCGCGCCCGATGCCGCGCCCGAGCAGGCCGGCGGCGATGGCGTCGCTGCGCGCGTCGAGCGCGCCATAGGTCAGGGATTCGGCGTAATCGCCACGGCCGGGCACGCGCATGGCGATGCGATCCGGCGCTTGAAGCGCCCGCTGGCGCAGGCTGTCGGCGATGTTGGCGGGGGGGGAGTCGGCGGCCATCCGGGCATTGTCCCAGCCCCGGCCGCGAGATACGAGCCGCCCCTTGCCAAATGCCGCGCGATGCAGAAAATCCGCGCATGCCCACCCACCCCGACGCACCGCCCTTCGCCCACCCCTGCCTCGGCTGCGGGGCGTGTTGCGCGCATTACCGGATCAGCCTGCACTGGTCGGAAGCGGCGGCGGAACTGGGCGGCCCGGTGCCGGTCGAGCTGACCCTGCCGGTCCGTCCGCACGAGTTGGCGATGCGCGGCACCTCGCAGCGCCATCCGCACTGCATCGCGCTGGATGCGGAAATCGGCCGCCGCTCGCGTTGCGTCATCCATCCAAGGCGACCTCAAGCCTGCCGCGAACTGCACGCCTCGTAGGAGCATGGGGAAGCCAACCCGCAATGCGACCGGGCGCGCGCCGCGTATGGCCTGCCGGCACTGACGCCCGCCGACTGGACAGGGGCCGGACACGCCCCGCCCGCGGCCGCCTGAAAGACCCGCGCGCCAGGCGCGGACGTCGCCACGTCTGGCCCCACTACCATCGACACGCCGCCGCCCGGCAGACGCGGACGCTCAGCGTGGACATCGCCGCATCGGCCCTACCACCATCGACACGCCGCCGCCCGGGAGGCGCGGGCGCTCAGCGCGGGCGCAGCCGCATCGCCAGCTTGCGCGCGCGCTCGAAGGGCATGCCCTCGCCGGGCTGGGTCAGGCCGTGCATCACCAGCCGCCGGAACGGCTTGCCCATCCGCGCCGCGCCCAGCGCCAGCTTGCGCGCGGCCCGCGCCGGCGCGCGGTCATCGGTATACAGCGTGGCCACCAGCTTGGTGGCGAGATAGAGCGGCCGGGTCGCGGCACGATGTTCGATGTCGTAATCGGCCAGCAGTTTCTCGGCATAAATCGGCTCGCCGTGCGCGAGCGCGTCGAGGATGCGTTTCGACAACGATTCCACCGACAGCAGGCCGAAGTTGAAACCGTGCGCGGTGACCGGGTGCATCCCCACAGCGGCATCGCCGATGCAGGCGAAGCGCTCGGCGTGGAAGCGCTCCGGGTACACGCCGACCAGCGGATACGCCACCGCCGGACCGACGCGCTTCATCGCGCCGAGGCGTCGATCGAAACGCGCGCTCATCGCGGCGCCGAAGGCGTCTTCGTCCAGCGCCAGCAGGGCGTCGATCTCGGCGCGCGTCGCGGTCAGCACGGCCGATGAAGTATTCGCGTCGTCGAGCGGCAAGAGCGCCAGCGTCTGCCCGTAGCGGAACCATTCCCAGGCGGTCGCCTCGTGCGGCGCCTCGTGGCGCATCCGCACCACCAGCATCGTACGGCCGAAATCGTGCAGGTCGGCGCGGATGCCGAGCGCGCGCCGGCTCTCCGAGAAACGGCTGTCGGCGGCGATCAGCAACTGCCCGCGCAGCACCCGGCCATCGGCCAGCCGCACTTCGCCGCCGCCGGCATCGGCGTGGACGCCCGCCACGCGGGCGCCGGCAACGATATCCACCTCGCCGCTTTCCCGCACCGCCTGCCACGCGGCGCGGCGGATCGCATGGTTCGACACCAGCCAGCCCAGTTGCGGCTGCCCGGCCTCGGCATGCGAGAAGAGCAGGCCGTCGGCATCGTCGCCATCGATGACCCGGGCGTCGCGCAACGTGCCAATGTCGGTGTCGGCGATGCGATCCCACAGGCCGTATTCGCGCATCAACCGATGCGAGCGGTGGGTCAGCGCGATCTCGCGGCCATCGTCGGCGGGGTCGGCCAACGCGCTTTCCGCCTGCTGCTCGACCAGCGCGATGGACAGGCCGCTGCCCGCCAGCGCGCGGGCGAAAGTGAGTCCGGCCGGGCCGGCGCCAATGATGAGGATGTCGTATTTCAACTCGATGGCCCGATATGGCTGCAAGGAAAACCGCTCACGTGGTCGCCATGATACGACCGTCAAAGGCGGCAGCCGGTCATTACAGCCACTCGACCGCTCATCTGTTTGATGCAGATCAAATTTCCGGGCAGGCCAAGGATTTTAATACCCTTCCACAAAAGAAGCCGATACCCGGCGAAAAAAGGAAAAACATGGCCAACATCAACATCCAGATACTCGAAGAAGCCATCCAGAAAATGCGCGGCACCCTGGGCGAGGGGTTGATTTCATCCGACATCTGGGAAGCGAACACCGGCAAGTCGCTTGCCGGCTACAACGTGCAACCCCAGGCGGTGGCGGTTTTCGACGCCTTGACCACGGAGATTTCCAACACCCTGGACAATGCCGGATTCCCGGGGCTGGGCAGCTATTACATGATCCACCTCAACAACGATTCGATCTGCTTCCTCATCAATCATGCCGGCAGCCAGTTGTTGCAGGGCATCCTGTTCGACGCCAAGAAAGTGAACATCGGCCTGTTCTTCAGCCTGGTATTGAAGGACTTGCAGGATGCGGTGCTGAAAGCCTATTCCTGAGTACGCCGCAGGAAATCACGGATCATCGGCACCAGTTCCTGGTGCCGGTCTTCCAACACGTAGTGACCGGCGTCACCGAAGGCATGCACTTCGGCTTGCGGCAGCGCGCGGGTGAAACCGGCGAGGAAGTGCTTGTCGAACACGAAATCGCGCAGGCCCCAGCCGATGAACACCGGACGCCCGGCGTATCCGGGTAGCTGTCTTTCCGCCGCCAGCAGTAGCGGCCAAGCGCGGTCGCGCGCATCCAGCGGGATGTCCTGCATGAAGCGCAGGGTGGAAATCGCGTTTTCCCAGCCGTCGTAGACGCCGCTGTAGGCGCGCTTGACCGCCGGCTCCAGCATGCGCACGGTGCCGAAGGCCGCCGCCCCGCGGGCGAACAGGTTGAAGCGCCGGATCAGCCAGCCACCGATGCGCGAATGGCGCCCCATGGCGATCCGCCACGGCATCGGCTTTTCCTCCGGCAGCGGGAAGGAGGCGGTATTGGTGACGATCAGCCGCTTGACGCGGCCGGGATCCTTGAGCGCCCAGCCGAAGCCGATCATCCCGCCCCAGTCGTGCAGGGCCAGCGTGATCGGACCGGTGACGCCCAGATGCGCAAGCAGCGCGTCGAGATCCTCGATACGCGATTGCAGGGTGTAGTCGTAGCGCGGGCGCGCGGCGGCGGCATCGTCCGGTTTGTCCGACAGCCCCATGCCGACGTGATCGGGCACGATGCAGCGGTAACGCTCGCGCAAACCCGACACCAGGTGACGCCAGTAATAGCTCCACGACGGGTTGCCGTGCAGCATCAGCACCACTTCGCCATCGCGCGGGCCTTCGTCGAGGAAGGACATGGCGATGCCCGGGCGCACTTCGAAGCGCCGCGGGATGAAGGGGTAATCGGGAAGGTCGTATGGCGGGTTCATCATTTCAATAGCGACAATTGGCCGTTCCGTTCGTCCCGCAGGGTTTCGGCGCGGCGGATCATGGCCTGGACGGCGGGAGCGGCATGGATCGCCGCCAGTTCTATCGCCGGATGCGCATTGGCGAACACCCGGAACACTTCATCGGCGAAAGCTTGCCCAATGTCCGTCCCCCCCGAAAAATCCAGGACCACGATACGGAACCCCGCCACCTTCTCCAACAACCGTTTGGCCTGGGCGCGCATGCCGACGTGCTGGCGCGAAAGCCCGGGGCGGGCCGCCACCATGCTGACCATATCCCGGGGAGGGCTGGCGACCGCCTGGATCAAGGCGGTATCGATTTCGGGCGAACGATCGAGCCTGGCCATCGGGCGATTGCAAAGTCAATCCCGAGGGATCGACAGATCATTACCGCGAAACCGACAAGTCACGACAGTGCGGATGGCTCACCAAACCACTTCCGACATCGTGCAGTTCAGGCCCGAACCGATGCCGAGCAGCGCAATACGGTCGCCCTTCTTCAACCGGCCGGTCTGCTTGAGCTTGGACAGCACGATCGGCACCGAGGCCGGACCGATGTTGCCATGCTCGCCGAAGATGGTCATGACTTTCTTCGGGTCGATGCCGAAGGAGTGGATCAGGTTCTGGGTATGCACCTTGCTGACCTGGTGCACCACGAACTGATCCAGCTCGTGCACCGCCCAGCCCATCGCCTGGCGGGCGGCGGCGAACGTCTTCTGCGCCAGTTGCATGCCCTGGATCAGGAGTTGCCGGGTATCCGTGACCATGCGGTCGAGATTGCCGCGGCACAGCGTGTTCCACTCGGTGGCCGAGCGGGTCACGCCGCCCTTGTAGCGCGGCGCTTCCGGCGCCAGGTCGGCGTGCGCCAGCACCATGCCGGCGGCGCCCGAGCCGAGGGTCAGGGTGGCCAGCTCGTTGCGGAACTCGTCCTCGGTGGAATCCGGGCGCAACATGCGCTCGATGGTCTTTTCGTAGGCGAGGTCGGCGGTCTCGCCATCGACCACCAGCGCGTAATCGATCTCGCCGCGCTCGATCATCCGCGCCGCCATGTCCATGCCGTTGATGAAGGCGAGACAGGCGTTGGCCACGTCGTAGTTCTGGCAGGTGTCGGCCACTTGCAGGTTGCCGGCGACGATGCTGGCGGTCGAGGGCTCCAGGTAGTCGCGGCTGACCGAGGTGCTGACCAGCAGACCCAGCCTGTCGGCGCCGATGCCGGCGTCCTCGAGGGCGAGGATGCCGGCCTCGGTGGCGGCATCAGAGGAGAGCTTGTCGCTGCCCCACAGGCGGCGGGCATGGATGCCGGCGACGTCCTTCAGCACGTCGACGCGGATGCCGAGGCGGTCGAGCGTCGGCCTCAGGCGGGCATTGATTTCGTCGGACGTGACCTGCTTCGGCGCGTCCACATGGGCAAGGCCGGCGATGGCGACATTGTTGAAAAGCATGGCGGGCAAGCCCAGGCAGGGACAAAGACTGCGAAGGATAGCGATTTACGGCCCCGTCCGCATCCTTTCAAGCGCACGCCTGAAGCGGCCGCTTGCTGACGGAGTAGCGGGGATGTCCAGAATGAAGCTGCATACTTTCAAGCACGCGCCTGAAACGCCCCCCCGCCACACGCCCGCTTCAGCGGGCGCAGCGCCACGCGGCGAAGCGCTGCCTGCCATCGGCCGGCACGGCCAGCGGGTGGATGTCGGTGGCGGGGATGCCGGCGGCCTGGTTGCGCGCCAGGGTCTCCAGTTCGTCGCTCACCTTCAGCGGATTACGTTTGTACAACGCCACCTTGTCGGTGACTTCGACCTCGATCTCGCCCACCTTGACGCAACCGGCCGGCGCCGCGCGCTGCACCCTGACCTTCTGCGCCTCGGGCTGGATCGGCACCCAGGTGCAGGCGGCGAGCGCAAGGACGGTGGCGGCGGGGACGAGGACAAGACGCATCGGGAACTCCAGAGCGGGTCGGAAACGACAATGCCCGCCATTGTGGCGGGCATTGCGGAGCAGCGGAACCTCGAAGCTGAACTTTACTTCTTGGCCACCGGCTTGCCGTCGGCGTCGAGCAGGGTGACTTCGCCCAGATTGAGCGCGCGCACCGGCGCCTCGATCTTGGACAGATCGCCCACCACCACCCAGACCAGACGAGCCGGGTCGATCGTCTTGGCCGCGGCGTTGGCCTGGGCCGGGGTGAAGGCTTCGACCTCGGCGTTGCGCACCTGCACCCAGTTGTCCGGGCGGCCGTAGCGGACGATGCCGCCGATGGTGCTCATCACCGAGCGGGCGGTCTCGTAAGCGCCGGGCTGGCTGCGCACATCGTTGTTCACCACCTTGATTACCTCGGCCTGCGTGGCCGGGGCCTTGCCGCTGGCGTAACCGCCGAATTCGCGCTGCATTTCCTTGATCGATTCGGCGGTCTTGTCGATCTGCACCGGCGCCATCGCGATCCACGGCCGCTGGCCGAGCGCGCCGACCAGCGAGGTGCGGGCGCCATAGGACCAATGCTTGTCCTCGCGCAGGTTCATGTTGAGGCGCGAGGTGAAGCTGCCGCCGAGGATGTCGTTGGACATCTCCAGCTTGACGGCGCCGGGGTCGCGGGTGGAAGGCACCAATTGGCCGGCCAGGATGTTGGCCTGCACCGCGCCGGGCTGGTCGATCAGGTACACCCTGGCCTGGGCCGGCTTGGCCACCTGCGGCAACGCCTTCGGCTTGGCCGCCGGGCCTTGGCCCTTCCATGCGCCGAGGTGCTTGTTCAGCACCGGCACGATCTCGTCCAGGGTGGTGTCGCCGACCACGATCAGCGTGGCGTTTTCCGGGCGCAGCCATTCGCGCTGGAAGGCGAGCAGGTCGTCGCGGGTCAGCGACCCGATCGCCGCCTCGGTGCCGCTGCCGGTGAACGGGATGGCGTAAGGATGGCCTTCGCCATAGAGCAGCGGCGGCAGCACGCGCATCGCCACCGCGTTCGGGCGGGCCTTTTCCTGGGCGATGCCGGCAACCCACTGCGCCTTGACCCGGTCGATGTCGGCCTGGTCGAAGCGCGGCTGGCGCAGCATGTCGGCAAACAGGGCGACCGAGGCGTCGAGGTTGGACTTCAACGCCGAGAGATAGACGTTGCCGCCATCGAGCGAAGCGCCGGTGCCGAACTGCGCGCCCAGCGCCTCGGATCGCGCTTTGAACGCCAGGGCGTCGAGCTGGCCGGCGCCTTCGCGCAGCATGCCCATGGCGAAGCTCGCTCGGCCCAGCTTGCCGCCGGCGTCCGAGGCATAACCGCCATCGAACTCGTAGCTCATCTGCACCACCGGGATGTCATGTCGCTGCGCCAGCACCAGGGTGCTGCCGTTGGCCAGCTTGGCGCGCTGCAAGGCCGGGAACTTGAGCGCCGGGAATTCGTCCACCCGCGGCACGCCCTGGCCGCGATCGACCGTGCTGGCGGTGGTCTTGTACTTGGCATCGGGCCGGGGGATCGACCACGGGGCCGGCTTCTCGCTCGGCGCCTCGGCCAGCGCCTTGCGCTCGCCGGGGCTGACCACGAAGGTATGGCTGGGGGCGCCAAGCCATTTTTGGCCGGCCTGCCGCACGCTGGCCGGGGTCGCGGCATCGATGGTGGCGAGCTGCGCGCCCAGGCACCCCGGGTTGCCCTCGAAAATGGTGCAGGAGGCGAGGATGTCGGCCTTGCCGCCGAAGCCGCCGATCCGCTCCAGCCCGCGCACCACCTGGGCGTTGATGCTGGTCTTTGCCTGCGCCAGCTCTTCCGCCGTCGGGCCTTCGCGCAGCAGCTTTTGCAGTTCTTCGTCGATGACGGCCTCGACCTTCTTCGGATCGACGCCCTGCTTCACCATCGCGTTGATCAGGAACGTGCCGGACAGTTGCGAGCCGTTGTTCGCGGTGCTGACGCTGTCCACCAGCTTGTCCTGGTACACCAGCCGGCGGTCGAGGCGCGAGGTGGCGCTGCCGCCCAATACCTGGTTGAACAGGTCGAGCAGCTCGCCGTCGCGGTTGCCTGCCTGGGCCACGTTCCAGACCCGGCGCAGCATCACCTGCGGCACCTTGTCCTGCATCTCGGTGCGGCCATCGGCCTTGAGCTGGGCGACATCCACCTTGGGCTGGGCGAGGGTCGGCCCGGCCGGGATGTCGCCGAAATACTTCGCCACTTTTTCCTTCGCGGTGGCGAGGTCGATGTCGCCGGCCAGCACCAACACCGCGTTGTTCGGGCCGTACCAGGCGCGGAACCAGTTCTTCACGTCTTCCAGCGTGGCCGCGTTGAGGTCGTTCATCGACCCAATCACGCTGTGGTGATAGGGATGGCCCTTCGGGTACATGGTCTTGACCGTCGTTTCCCAGACTTGGCCGTAGGGCTGGTTCTCACCCTGGCGCTTCTCGTTCTGCACCACGCCGCGCTGCTCGTCGAGCGTTTTCTGGTCGATCGCGCCGAGCAGGTGGCCCATGCGGTCGGATTCCATCCACAACGCCATGTCCAGCGCGGTGGTCGGCACGTTCTGGAAATAGTTGGTGCGGTCGGTATTGGTGGTGCCGTTCATGTTGGTGGCGCCGGCCTGCTCGAACGGGGCGAAGTATTCGCCGGGGTGGTTCTCCGAGCCGTTGAACATCAGGTGTTCGAACAGATGGGCGAAGCCGCTGCGCCCGGCCGGTTCGTCCTTGCTGCCGACGTGGTACCAGACGTTCACCGCCACCACCGGCGCCTTGCGATCGGTATGCACGACCACCCGCAGGCCGTTGGGCAGGGTGAAGGTCTCGTAGGGCAGCCTGACCGTCGGCTGGGCGTTGGCGGCGAAGGCCGGCATGGCGGCGAGGCCGCCGCCGAGCGCGGTGGTCAGGGCGAGCGCGAGCACGGCGGCGCGCGGAGCGCGGAATCGGGACATCGGGTATTCCTTTCCTGGGAAAGCACCGATGCTACCGCCGTGGGGCGGGGCCGTGTATGGGCCGGAAGTCCTGTCGCGCGGGGCATAATCGCCGCCCCGCCGCCCGCCTCGCCCGAGATGTTCCACGTCATCCTCCACCAGCCCGAGATCCCGCCCAACACCGGCAACGTGATCCGCCTGTGCGCCAATACCGGGGCGATGCTGCACTTGGTCGAGCCGCTGGGTTTCTCGCTGGACGACAGGCGGTTGCGCCGGGCCGGGCTGGACTATCACGAATACGCGGCGCTGAAGGTGCATCCCGATCTGGCCTCGGCCCTGGCGTCGGTGGCGCCGGGGCGGGTGTTCGCGCTCTCCACCCGGGGCAAGCGCCGTCATGACGAGGTGGATTACCGCCCCGGCGATGCCTTTCTGTTCGGGCGCGAGACCTCCGGCCTGCCCCCATCGGTGCTGGAGGCGCTGCCCGCCGGACAGCGCCTGCGCCTGCCGATGCGGCCGGGCAATCGCAGCCTCAATCTATCCAACGCGGTGGCGGTGCTGGTGTTCGAGGCGTGGCGCCGGCACGGTTTCGCCGGCGGGGCCTGATCCGCTTCAGTCGGTACCCATGAGGCCGGGCAACGCCTCCTGCAACGCCGCGCTCAGCAGGTCGATGTCGAGCGCCTCGCCTTCGCGCGTCTGGCGCATCTTGAGGCCATCGAGCAATGCCCGCAGCACGACCGTGCGCACCCGCAGTTGCCCGGCCGGAACGCCGAAACCGCCCTGCGCGCGCGGGCGCGCCAGCCAGGATTCCAAAATATCGTCGATGCGCGCGTCGAAGCTGGCCATCGCCTTGGCGATCACCGGGTCGCGGCCGGATTCGGCGATGATCTCCAGCACCAGCGCCGGCTCGATCCGCCGCACCGGTTGATCGTCCGCGCCCGTTCGGCAGTCGCCATCGCGGAAACTTTCGATGATCCGGCACACCGCGTCGCCGCCGGTGGATTCCATCCGTTTCATCTCCCCCTCCAGCCATTCCATCTGCCGGTGCACGATGCCCTGGATCAGCTCGGATTTTCCGGCGAAATAGCGGTAGATCAGCCCCGCGCTGATCCGCGCGGTATCGGCGATCATCGCCATGCTGGCGCCATGGAAACCGCGCTCGGCGAAGCACTGCTGGGCGGCGTCGAGGATGCGGTCGCGCTGCGCCCAGGCATGCGCGTGGCGGGCACCGGCGGCGGCCATCATCATGGCGCCCCCGCGCCGCCGGCACGGGTCCACCAGCCGCCGCCCAGCGCCCGGTAAAGCGCCACGCGGTTGGCCTGCTCGGCCAGCCGCGCCGATACCCAACCCTGCTCGGCGCCGTAACGGCCGCGCTGGGCATCGAGCAACACCAGATAGCTGTCGAGACCGGCCTCATGACGCGCCTTCGACAAGCGTTCGGCGTCGCGGGCGGCAAGCAGCAGGCGCTCCGCCGCGGCGCGTCGTTCGGCCAGCGTCGTGGCGAGCGCGAGGGCGTCGGCCACTTCGCGAAAACCGGACTGGATCGCCTTCTCGTAATCGGCCAGGGCGATGTCGCGGTCGGCCCTGGCCACGCCCAGGCCGGCACGCAGCGCGCCGCCCTGGAAGATCGGAATGTTGATCTGCGGCGCGAAACGCCAGAACCGGGTGCCGGCGTCGAACAGCCCGGACAGCTCGCCCGAGCGACTGCCGGCCGCGCCGGTCAGGCGGATCGAGGGGAAGAACGCCGCGCGCGCCGCGCCGATGTTGGCGTTGGCGGCGCGCAGCACGTGTTCGGCGGCCTGGATGTCCGGCCGCGCCAGCAGTGTTTCCGAGGGCAGGCCCGCCGGCGGCGACGGCATCGCCACCAATCCATCCTCCAGCACTCGCGGCAGGTCGGCCTCGGCCACCGGCGAGCCGGCCAGCAAGTCGAGCGCATGCCGGTCCTGTTCCACCTGGCCGGCATAGCGGGCCATGTCGGCGCGCGCGCTTTCCACCTGGGTACGCGCCTGCGCCAGCTCCAGCCCGCCGACCACGCCCAACTGGTGGCGGCGCTCGGTCAGCCCGAGCATCGCCTCCTGGGCCGCCAGCGTATCGGCGGCGACCCGGTGCAGGCTGCGGTCGGCGGCCAGGGTCATCCAGGCGTTCGCCACTTCGGCGATCAGGGCGATCTGCGCGGCGCGGCGGTTTTCCTCTTGGGCGAAGTACCGCTGCAACGCGGCCTCGCTCAAGTTGCGCACGCGGCCGAACAGATCCAGCTCGAAGTTGGCGAGGCCGAGCGAGGCGGTATGGGTCTCGCCGACCGGGGCGTCGCCGCCGGTGCGCTCCAGCGCCACGCCGCCGCCGATCGCCGGCAGGCGCTCGGCGCGCCGGATGCGGTACTGCGCGCGCGCGCGTTCGACGTTGAGCACGGCCACCCGCAGGTCGCGGTTGTGCGCGAGCGACTGCGCGACCACCCGCTCCAGGCGCTCGTCGAGCAGCATGTCGCGCCAGCCGGCCCAGGCAATCTCGCCGGTGGTCGTGTCGGCGGCCGTGGCATGTTCGGGCATCGGCCAGCCTTCGCGGATTTGCGGCCACGCCTCGGGCAGCTCCGGCACCAGCGTGGCGCAGCCGGACAATGCCAACGCCAGCGCCAAGGTCAACGGCTTATTCATGATTCGCCCCCCGCGCCTGCCCGCGGCGGTCGAACAGCCGCACCACCACCAGGTAGAACAACGGAATGAAGAAGATGCCAAGCAGCGTGCCCACGATCATGCCGCCCAGCACGCCGGTGCCGATCGCGCGCTGCGCGCCGGAGCCGGCACCGGTCGCTATCGCCAGCGGCAGCACGCCGAAGCCGAAGGCCAGCGAGGTCATCACGATCGGGCGCAGACGGTCGCGCACCGCGTGCATGATCGCCTCGGCCAGTTGCATGCCTTGCTCGTAATACTGCTTGGCGAACTCGATGATCAGCACCGCGTTCTTGCTGGTCAGGCCCACCGTGGTCAGCATCGCCACCTGGAAATAGACGTCGCGCTCCAGCCCGCGGCCCAGCGTGAACAGTACCGCGCCCAGGATGCCCAACGGGGCCATCATCAGCACCGCGGTCGGTACGCTCCAGCTCTCATAGAGCGCGGCCAGGGCCAGGAACACCACCAGCGCGGAGAGGATGTAGAGCATGGTGGTCTGAGCGCCGGCCTCGCGCTCCTGGTAGGAGAGCGCGGTCCATTCCAGGCCGACGCCATCGGGCAGCCCGGCGACCAGCCGCTCCACCTCGGCCATGGCATCGCCCGAGCTCACCCCGGGCGCGGCCTGGCCTTGGATTTCCATCGCCGGGATGCTGTTGTAGCGCTCCAAGCGCGGCGAGCCGTATTCCCAGTGAGCGCTGCTGAAGGCCGAGAACGGCACCATCCGCCCCTCGCCGTTGCGCACCGACCAGCGCCGGAAATCCTCCGGCAACATGCGGTAGGGCGCATCGGCCTGCACGTAGACGCGTTTGACCCGGCCACGGTCGATGAAATCATCCACGTAACTCCCGCCCCAGGCCGTCGTCAGCGTGGCGTTGACCTCGGCGATGGACAGGCCCAGCGCCTGCGCCTTGGCATGGTCGATATCCAGGCGCAGTTGTGGCTGGTCTTCCTGCCCGTTCGGGCGCACGCCGGCGATGAGCTTGCTCTGCGCGGCCTTGCCGAGCAATTCGTTGCGCGCGGCCATCAACTTCTGGTGACCGGCGCCCGCGTTGTCCATCAGGTAGAACGAGAAGCCGGAGGACGTGCCCAGCCCCTGGATCGCCGGCGGCGCCATGGCGAAGGCCATCGCGTCCTTGATCTGCATGAGCGCCCCCATGGCGCGGCCGGCGATGGCATCGATGCCCGCCTCCTTCGCCTTGCGCTCGCTCCAGTCCTTGAGCTTGATGAAGCCCATGCCGGTGTTCTGGCCGCTGCCGCCAAAGCTGAAGCCCTGCACGGTGAATATCGACTCGGCGTTCTTTTCGTTCTCGATGAAATGCCGCTCGACCTGCTTGATCGACTCCAGCGTGCGCGCCTGAGTGGCGCCGACCGGCGCCTGCACGATGGTCATCAGCGCGCCCTGGTCCTCCTGCGGCAAGAACGCGCTGGGCGTGCGCAGGAACAAGAGCACGGCCACCACACTCAACGCCAGGTAGATCAGCATGAAACGCGCCGGCCGGCCCAGCATGCCGCGCACGCCGCGCTGGTAGCGGGCGCTGCCGGCATCGAACTTGCGGTTGAACCAGTCCAGGAAGCGCCCGATCGGGCCGCTGCCATGGCTGAAGTGCTCGCCCTTCCTCACCGGCTTGAGCATCGTGGCGCACAAGGCCGGCGTCAGCACGATCGCCACCACCACCGAGAACGCCATCGCCGTGACGATGGTGGCGGTGAACTGGCGATAGATCACGCCGGTGGAGCCTTCCATGAAACCCATCGGCACGAACACCGCCGCCAGCACCACGCCGATGCCGACCAGCGCACCGGTGATCTGGCTCATCGACTTCTTCGCCGCCTCCTTGGGCGAGAGGCCCTCCTCGCTCATCAGGCGCTCGACGTTCTCCACCACCACGATGGCGTCATCCACCAGCAGGCCGATCGCCAGCACCATCGCGAACATGGTCAGCATGTTGATGGAGAAGCCCAGCACGTTGAGCACGGCGAACGTGCCGAGCAGCACCACCGGCACGGCGATCGTCGGGATCAGCGTGGCGCGGAAGTTGCCGAGGAACAGGAACATCACCAGAAACACCAGCACCACCGCCTCGACCAGGGTGGTGATCACGCCCTTGATCGAGACCTGCACGAACGGCGTGGTGTCGAACGGAATCACCGCTTCCAGCCCCGGCGGGAAGTAGGGCCTGATGCGCTCGAGCTCTTCGCGCACGGCGGTGGCGGTATCCAGCGCATTGGCGCCGGTCGCCAGCATCACCGCCATGCCACTGGCGGGCTTGCCGTTGTAGCGGCTGGTGAAGCTGTACTCCTCCGCGCCCAGTTCCACGCGCGCCACGTCACCCAGGCGCAACGCGGCGCCATCGGTCCGGCTGCGCAGCAGGATGTCGCGGAACTGCTCGGGGGTGCGCAAGCGATCCTGCGCCGTGACCGTGGCGTTCAACTGCTGCCCCGCCACCGCCGGCGCGCCGCCCAACTGGCCGACCGCGACCTGCGCGTTCTGCGCCCGCAAGGCGGCGGTGATGTCGCCGACGCTGAGACCGTAGGCGTCCATGCGGCCGGGATCGAGCCAGATGCGCATCGCGTACTTGGTACCGAAAGCCTGGGTGTTGCCGACGCCCGGCACCCGGGCGATGCGCTGCGTGACCGAACTGGCGACGTAATCGCCGATATCGCGCTCGTCCATGCGGCCGTCCTTGGAGACGAAACCGATCACCAGCAGGAAACTGGTGCTGGCCTTGTTGACGATCACGCCCTGGCGCTGCACCTCCTGCGGCAACAGCGGCATGGCCATCTGCAACTTGTTCTGCACCTGCACCTGCGCGGTATCGGGATCGGTACCGTTGGCGAAGCTCAAGGTGATACTGGCGCTGCCGTTGGACTGGCTGTTCGAGGACATGTACATCATCCCGTCCAGTCCCTGCATGCTCTGCTCGATGATCTGCGTCACCGAGTCCTCCACCACCTGGGCCGAGGCGCCAGGATAGGTGGCAATGATGCTGACCTGCGGCGGCGCGATATTCGGATACTGCTCGACCGGCAGTTGGCGGATCGACAGCGCGCCGGCCAGCATCAGGATGATCGCGATCACCCAGGCGAAGATCGGGCGATCGATGAAGAAACGTGCCATGCGGGTAGCTCCTGCTTACTGCTTGGCGGCGGGTTGGCCGCCCGCCTTCTGCGCCGGCGCCGCGGCGCCGGCCTCGACGACCTGCACCTGCGCGCCCGGCCCCACCTTCTGCAAGCCTTCCACGATCAGCTTGTCACCGGCGGCGAGACCGGACTCCACCAGCCACTTGTCGCCGATCGCGCGGCTGACCTTGACCTCGCGCACCGCCACCTTGCCCCCGGCATCCACCACCATGGCCGAGGCGTTGCCCTTGGGGTCGCGGCTGATGCCCTGCTGTGGCGCGAGGATGGCGTCACGGCGCTCGCCGTTGGCCAGCCGGGCCCGCACGAACATGCCCGGCAACAGAAGCTGGTCGGGGTTCGGCACCACCACTCGCAACGCCACGGCGCCGGTGGCCGGATCGACCATCGCCTCGGCGAAGCTCAACCGCCCCTGCCGCGGGTAGGCGCTGCCGTCTTCCAACACGATGTCCACCGGCAACGAAGCGGTGCCCTGGAGGCCGCCATCCTCGATCTCGCGCCGCAGTTGCAACAGCTCCGCACTGGACTGGCTCACTTCGACGTACATCGGGTCGAGCCGCTGGACGATCGCCAGCGGGCCGGCCTGGGAAGCCGTCACCAGCGCGCCACGGGTCACGCTGGAGCGGCCGATACGGCCGGAGATCGGCGCCGACACCCGGGCGAAACCGAGCGGTACCTCGGCGCCCTGCACCGCCGCCCGCGCCGCGCGCACGTCGGCCTGGGCCTGGCTCAACGCGGCCTGGGCGTTGTCATTGTCCTGGCGGCTGACCGCATCGATCTTGACCAATTCGGCCGAGCGCGAAGCATTCAGCCGGGCCGTCGCCAGTGTGGCCTGGGCTCGCGCCAAGGCGGCCCGGGCGCTGTCGGCATTGGCGCGGAAGGCGGTCGGGTCGAGCTGGTAGAGCGGCTGTCCGGCCCGCACGCTACCGCCCTCCGTAAACAACAGTTGCTGAACGATGCCCGTCACCTGCGGCCGCACTTCGGCCGTCTGCGAGGCGCCCGCCCGGCCCGTCAATTCACGGGTCAGCACCACCGTCTCGGGCTTCAGCGTCACCACCGTGACCGGGGTCGGCGGTGGCGCGCCCTTCTGCGGCCCATCGCCCTGACCACAGGCGGCCAGCAACAAGGAGGCGGCGATCACGGCAGGCAGCGCGAACGGCCGGCAGGAACTTCCGACCAGGGCGGGGAATTCGGCAATGGGACGCATGCGCGCAGTCCGATAAAAGGAAAGGGCGCAAAGAATGAACAATCATTCAATTCATGTCAAACCGTATGGTGAATGCAAGCAAACGCACCGGGACCCCACCCCCAGCGCGTGCGCGCGGCAACGCACCGGCTGGCGGGCCGGGTCGGCCTGGACATCGTCCCCAGCGCACGCGCGACAACGCACGCGATTCGGCCCGGCCCTCGGGCGACAGGTCGTCACCCACAGCGCGTGCGCGGCAACGCACCCTTTGGCCTTGCCCACATAAGCGCCGCGAAGACCACACCCCCGCGCGCACGGCAACGTACGGGGCCGTGTCATGTCCTTGTCTTGTCCTGTCGTGATCGAAGACCACACACCCGCGCGCGCACGGCAACGCCCCGGGCTTACCGGAGCCAACGGCCGGAAATCAATATCCCGCCAAAACCGGACGCGCCGCCAAGGCGACCAGCCGCCGTGGCAATCTCATTCCGCCCGCGACAACGCCCGTGGCCGACCCGCCGCACCCCACCCACGGCGGACGCGCCCTTTGCTTCGCCCAAACGGCACGAAGGCCCGGCATCGACGCCGGGCCTTTCATCGGTGATGGCGCGAACGGCCGTTCAAGGGCACAGTCGCAAGGCATCGGGGGGACTCGCCACGCCACCGGCCGGAAACCCGCCCGGCCCGGCGCGAGTATCGAAAGCGCCGGTTCGACGCTTACGAAAACAGCGTCTTCGGGTACTCGGCCTTTTGCTCGCGGGCCAGCAACTGGCCGAGCCCGTCGACCGGCGTCAGATCCCCGTGCAGCACCTGCTGCACCGCGCGCGAGATCGGTAGATCGATGCCGTTTTTTTCCGCCTGCCGCATCACCTCGTCGGCGGTCTGGATCGATTCGACCACCTGGCCGATTTCGCGCACGGCCTCGTCGATCGAGCGCCCCTTTCCAAGGGCCAGCCCCAGCCGCCGGTTGCGCGAGAGGTCGCCGGTGCAGGTCAGCACCAGATCGCCCAATCCCGCCAGACCCATCAGGGTTTCCGGCTTGGCGCCGATGGCGGCGGCCAACCGCAGCATTTCGTTGAGGCCGCGAGTCACCAGGCCGGCGCGCGCGTTCAGGCCCAACTGCATGCCGTCGGCAACGCCGGTGGCGACCGCCAGCACGTTCTTCATCGCCCCGCCCAGCTCGGCCCCCTTCATGTCGTCGCCCGTGTAGGCGCGGAAAGCCGGGCCGTGCATCGCCCCGGCCACCACCTGGGCGAAACCGGCATCGTCCGAGTGCACGGTCAAGGCGGTCGGCAGGCCCTGCGCCACTTCCTTGGCGAAGGAAGGGCCAGTGACCACCGCCAGCGGCACCGTGGGGCCGAGGATTTCCTCCGCCACCTCGTGCAGGAAACGACCGGAGCCGGTCTCGAACCCCTTGGTCGCCCAGGCCACGCCGGCCCGCGGCGGGCGAAGCGGCGAGAGTTTGCGCAGGGTTTCGGCGAAAGCGTGCGAGGGCGTCGCCACCAGCACCCAGGCCGCATCCTTCAACGCGGCGGCGAGATCGGTGGTGGCGCGCAGGTTCTCCGGCAACGCGATGCCGGGCAGATAACGGGGATTTTCGTGACGGCCGTCGATGGCGGCGGCAATGGCTTCATCGCGCCCCCATAGGGTGACGGCATGGCCCTTCCTCGCCAACAACGTGGCCAGGGCGGTTCCCCAGGAACCCGCGCCGAGAACGGCGACGGGTTCGGCCTTGGCATTCATCGTCAAGCGACGAAACGCCAATCAGGCGTTGCCGGCGGTTTCGCTGCCAGGATTGAGCTCGCCCTGCGTCTCCTGCTGCTCGGCGGCGCGCTGGCGCAGACCTTCGGCATAGAGCGCGTCGAAGTTGATCGGCTGCAACTGGAACGGCGGATAACCGCCATTGCCGACCAGTTCGCTGATCGCCGCACGCGCATACGGGTACAGGACCGCCGGGCAATGCGCGCCGAGCATGGCGTCGAGGCCGGCCGGGTCGAAACCGGCCAGACCGAACACGCCGGCCTGCTGCACTTCGGCCAGATAGGCGGTCTTCTCGCCCAGCTTGCAGGTCAGGGTCACGCCCAGCACCACTTCGAAAGCGTTGTCGTTGAGCTGGGTGACGCGCTGGTTGAGGTTCATCGACAGATCCGGCTGGCCCTGCTCGTTGAACATCTGCGGCGCGTTGGGCGACTCGAACGAGACATCGCGGGTGTAGATCTTCTCGACCGAGAAGCTCGCGCCCTGCGCATTCTGTTCAGCGGGGGCGGCGGCGCCGTTGGCGATGTCTTCGGACATGAGTAACTCCGTGGAATGGGTGGAAGAATTGCAATCTGGGGATTATCGCATGGCCCCGCAAGGGGGCCGCCGCGCTCAGCCGCGGCCCTTGACCAGCGGCAGGTCGGCCTGTTGCCAGGCGGCGATGCCGCCATCGAGCACGTAGACCTTCTCAAAGCCGGCCTTGACCAGGCGCTTGGCGGCGCCGGCGGCGGTCATGCCGGTCTTGCAGACCACCACCACCGGCAACGACTTGGCCGATGCCAGCAACTTGCTCTCGGGGTCGAACTGGCTCATCAGCACGTTCTTCGAGCCGGAAACATGGCCCTGCTGGAATTCGTTCATGGCGCGGATGTCGATGACCAGCGCGTTCTCCCGGTTGACCAGCGCGGTCAGTTCCCCGGGCTTGAGGGCCTTGAAGCCCTGCCAGAAGCGCGACAGTTCGGTATAGACCAGCGCCAGGGTGATGCCGGCCAGCGCCAGCGACAGCCACAGGTGGCGGCCGAGGAATTCGAACAACTCAGTCACAGCGGGGAACCCAATGGAAGGCCGGAGATTCTGACACAGCCGCCCCGACCGCGCGGGGACGGCTCAGCGGCCGGCCCAGAGATCGGGCAGGCCGGAATCAACCCGCCAAGTCTTGGCGGCGGCGTCCCAGCGCCAGCGTTCGAGGTAACGCACCTGGCGCTCGGTCTGGGTGTGGCGGTTGACCACGCCGATTTCCACCTCGCGACGCGAACCATCCTCCCCCGTCGGCTCGCTGGAGAGCACCCGATAGGAACTGACCTGGACCTGCTTCCAGCGATTGCGCTCAAGCTCGGTCAGAACGTGGCGGCTGCGGTAATCCGTGCCGAGCAGCGCCCAGGCGCCATCGAGGTCGCCCCAGCGGATCGCCGCCGACCACGCGTACTGGGCCTTGTCGAGCGCACCGGCGCGGACGGCCCCCTCGCTGGCGCAGCCCGCGACCAGGACGAGGAGGAAGGATGAAAGCAACAGACGAAAAACGCGCATGGGAAGCGGACGGCCTGGAAAACGCCATCCTACCCCTTGGCGATGGCGACGTAACGGGCGCGCATGGCGGTGGCCACCTCGCCATCGGCACGCGGCACCCGCGCTTCGATCGCGATACGGGCGCGCCCCTTCTGCGCGAAGACGGCGAGAAAGTCGTCCCAATCCGCTCCCTCGGCGGCACTCGCTTCGGCGCGCAGGTCGTCCCACAACGGCGCGCGATATTTGACCTCGCTGTCGGCGACGAACACCTCGGCTTCGTGGCCGGCCTCGCGCAGCCGCGCGGTCACCAGCGCCCAACCGGCCAACGTCGCCAGCGCAACCAGCGAACCGCCGAACGCGCAACCCTTGTCGTTGAGATTGACCGACAGCGGCGCCGACAGCCACAACGAGCCGGCATCGATCCTGTCGATCGACACCCGCATGGCGCGCACCATCGGAATCTGGTCGAGGTGCCTCGCCAGCAGCTCGTGCGGATCGTGCATGTCGAGGGCGTTCCAGGCGAGGATGTCGAATGTTAGCCGCACCGGCTTTCATTTCGTCGCGGAGGCGGTTCCAATGGCCGCATGCGCGACGCCGGATTCCTGTTGATTTCGCTGCGCCCAAGCGGCGAGCACGCCCCCCTGCGCCGGCTGGCCGCGCGCCACGGTGGCCGGGTACTGGCGATGTCGCCCTGGCGTATCCGCGCATGCGACGACGAAGACACACGAACCGCCCTGGCCGAAGCGCTGGCCTGCCCGCGGACGCTGTTCACCAGCCCGGCGGCGGTACGGGCCGCGCACGCGCTGCGGCCATTGCCATGCGAAAGCGGGCGGAAGCACTTCGGCATCGGCGAAGGCACCCGACGCGCCCTGCAACGCGCGGGCATCGTCCAGACCCAGGCCCCGACGCGGATGGACAGCGAGGGCCTGCTGGCCCTGCCCGCCTTCACCGCGCTGACGGCGGGGGACGAAGTCGGCCTGATCACCGCGCCGGGCGGGCGCGGTGAAATCTTCCGCCAACTCACGGCGCGCGGAATACGCGTCCGCCGCGCCGACGTCTACCGGCGCGAACCGCGCGCCCTGGCCCCGGCCGGCATCGCGCGGCTGCGCGCGGCGCTGGGCGATACCGCGTTGCCGGTGGCCATCGCCCTCTCCAGCGGCGAAGCCTTCGGCCAGTGGCTGGCGCAACTGCCCGACGACCTCGCGGAACGGCTGCGCCGGCGCGCCACGGTGATCGCCGCCAGCGCGCGGCTGGCGCAACTCGCGCGCGAGCACGGATACCCGCGCGTGAACATGGCCGCCAGCGCGCGGCCCCGCGACCTGCTGGCGGCCATCCAGCCATCGGCGTAATACGGAAAGACGCCCCCCCCGCCGCCGCGTGGAAACGGGCCGGGGAAGCAACGCGCCCGGCCCCGCGTCCACATGCCAAGCCCTCACGGCGGGATGAAGCCAGACCGACCAGCCCCCCTCACCCTGCTTGAGCCGCGTCCACATGCCGGAGCCGCCGGCGGGATGAAGCCCCGACACGCGCCGGGCGGCTTCATCCATACGCGCTCACCAGCTGTAAAGCTTGTAATAGACGCCCGGCAGATCACCCGGCTTGCTGTCGAAACGGCCATCGCCATTGCGATCGACCAGGTAATAGGACACACCACGGCGCGGCGTGATCTTGACCATCCGCAACATGCCGCCGACGCGGTACTCCTCCACCACGTCGCCATTGCCTTCGGTGCGCACCGTGACCTGCGCGCCCTCGGGCGGACGCGGCGTGCCGGCGCAGGCGGCCAGCGCCAGCGGGATCGAAAGCAGGACGCCCTTGTTCATCGCATACCCCATCATCTCGGCCGCCCGTATTACAGCATGGCCGGCGCGGCCCCGAGCGTATCATCGCCGCATGAAAAAGCTCGTGCTGATCGACGGTTCCTCCTATCTCTACCGCGCCTTCCACGCACTGCCGCCGCTATCGAACGCGCAGGGCGAGCCCACCGGCGCGCTGTTCGGCGTGGTCAACATGCTGCGCGCGCACTTGAAGGAGGCGCCGGACTACATCGCCTTCGTGATGGACGCCAGCGGCCCCACCTTCCGCGACCAACTGGACCCCGAATACAAAGCCAACCGCCCGCCGATGCCCGACGACCTGCGCGCGCAGGTCGAACCGCTGATGCAAATCGTCGCCGCGCTCGGCCTGCCGATCCTGCGCGAGACCGCAGTGGAAGCCGACGACGTGATCGGCACGCTGGCGTTGCAAGCGGCCGCGGCCGGCGCCGAGGTGGTCGTCTCCACCGGCGACAAGGACATGGCGCAACTGGTGCGTCCGCACGTCACGCTGGTCAACACCATGAGCGGCGGCCGGCTCGACGGCGACCAGGCGGTATTCGAGAAATTCGGCGTGTATCCGCGGCAGATCGTCGATTACCTCTCGCTGGTCGGCGACAAGGTCGACAACATTCCCGGCGTGGACAAGTGCGGGCCGAAGACCGCGGCCAAATGGCTGGCCGAATACGACACGCTCGACGGCGTGATCGAACATGCCGGCGCGATCAAAGGCAAGATTGGCGAGAACCTGCGCGCGGCGCTGGACCGGCTGCCGCTGAACCGCCAGCTCGCCACCATCCGCACCGACCTGAAGCTGCCCGAACGCTTCGACGCGCTGGCCTTGCGGGAACGCGACGCCGAAGCATTGCGCACGCTGTATACGCGCTACGGCTTCAACCAGGCGCTGAAGGAACTTGAAGGCGGCGCGGCGGCCGAGCCACTGGCGAAACTGCCCACGCCCGCGCGCGGTTTCGTCGCCGCGCCGACGATGGCGGACACCTCGGAACTCGACCCGGCGCTGACGGTGGCCGGCGAATACGACACCGTGCTGAGCCGCGAACGGCTCGACGGCTGGTTGGAACGGCTCGACGCCGCCGACGCCTTCGCCTTCGATACCGAAACCGACAGCCTGGACGCCATGCGCGCCCAACTGGTCGGCATCAGCCTGTCGGTCGCGCCCGGCCGCGCCTGCTACATCCCGCTGGCGCACCGCGCGCCCGGCGCGCCGGCGCAATTGCCACTGGAGGAAGTACTGGCGGCGCTACGCCCGTTCCTGGCCGACCCACGCAAAAGGAAGATCGGCCAGCATGGAAAATACGACCTGCACGTGCTGCGCCGCCACGGCATCGAAGTACGTGGCTATACCGAGGACACCCTGCTGCAAAGTTTCGTGCTCGACTCCGGCCAGCGCCACGACATGGACTCGCAGGCCAAACGCGTACTCGGCCTCGACACCATTCCCTACAGCGCCGTCGCCGGCAAGGGCGCCAAGCAGATTTCATTCGCCGAAGTCGCCATCGACGACGCCACCCGCTACGCGGCGGAGGACGCCGACATCACCCTGCGCCTGTGCCGCGCACAATCACCGAAACTCGCCGCCGCGCCGGCGCTGGAAAAGGTCTACCGCGACATCGAGATGCCACTGGTGCCGGTGCTCGAACGCGTCGAGGCCAACGGCGTACTGATCGACGGCGAAGAATTGCGCCGGCAATCCGCCGATCTTGGCAAGCGCATGCTGGACGCGCAGCGCAAAGCGACGGAAATCGCCGGGCGCACCTTGAACCTGGATTCCCCCAAGCAACTTGCCGCCCTGCTTTACGACGAACTGAAGCTGCCGGTGCTGGTCAAGACCCCGGGCGGCGCCCCCTCGACCAACGAAGAGGCGCTGGAGGCCATCGCCGACCAGCACGAACTGCCGCGCGTGATCCTCGACTATCGCGGCCTGGCGAAACTGCGCGGCACCTATACCGACAAGCTGCCGGAGATGGTCAACCCCGACACCGGCCGCGTACACACCAGCTATCACCAGGCGGGCGCGGCCACCGGACGGCTGGCTTCCTCCGACCCCAACCTGCAAAACATCCCGATCCGCAGCGAGGACGGCCGCCGCATCCGCCGCGCCTTCGTGGCGCCGCCGGGCAGGAAACTCGTCGCCTGCGACTACTCGCAGATCGAGCTGCGCATCATGGCGCACCTCTCCGAAGACCCGGCGCTGATCACCGCCTTCGAGCGTGGCGACGACATCCACCGCGCCACCGCCGCCGAGGTCTTCGGCAAACCCATCGCCGATGTGAGCGCCAACGAGCGCCGCGCCGCCAAGGCGATCAACTTCGGCCTGATCTACGGCATGAGCGCCTTCGGGCTGGCGCGGCAACTGGGCGTGCCGCGCGCCGAGGCGCAGGATTACATCGCGCTGTACTTCACCCGCTACCCCGGCGTGCGCGACTACATGGAGCGCACCCGCGAGCAGGCGCGCGGCCAGGGCTTCGTCGAAACCGTGTTCGGCCGGCGGCTGTACCTGCCCTACATCCACTCGCGCAACCAGGCCCAGCGCGCCGGGGCCGAGCGCGCGGCGATCAACGCGCCCATGCAGGGCACCGCCGCCGACATCATCAAACGGGCGATGGTGGCGATCGACGGCTGGCTGGCCGCTCACCGCGAGCACGCGCTGATGATCCTGCAAGTTCACGACGAACTGGTGTTCGAAGCCGACGAGTGCTTCCTCCCCGCATTGGTCGAAGGCGTCACCGCGCGCATGACCGGCGCCGCCGAGTTGCGGGTGCCACTGGTGGTCGATTGCGGCACCGGGATCAACTGGGACGAAGCCCATTGACGCCTTCAATCAAAAATGAACACGCTGCTCCCCGCATCTTTTTTGAACGGGTGCTGAACAAAATAGCCGATAGATATTTTATCGCCGGAGCGGTTCAGGAATTGTCCATCTACCGGATGGTCTACTTGTCCCCGTGACAGATGCAACGTCTGTCACTGGATCGCTTCCCTCCCCTGAAGCAGATCCCGGAACGGCATCCCTCCCCAGATCCGTTCCAACCCCTCGCCCCGCCGGCCCCCTCCGGCGGGGTTTTTTATGCGCTTAAGCTAAGCGCCCGCTCCCGCCCGAAGTGCCGCCATGTCCGACCTGCTGCAACTCTCCGCGCCGTGGTGGCATTTCGTGTTGCGCGCGCTGGTCATCTATCTGCTGGTGATCGGGCTGATCCGGGTCTCCGGCAAGCGCGCGGTGGGCCAGTTCACCCCGTTCGACCTGGTGCTGCTGATCCTGATCGGCAACGCGGTGCAGAACGGCCTGAACGGCGGCGACAACTCCCTGACCGGCGCCTTCATCCTCGCCGCCTGCCTGGTGGCGCTCAACTACGCGGTGGCCTGGGCCAGCGCCCGCTGGCACGGCTTCGAGCGGTGGATCGAAGGCGATCCGGTGGTGCTGGCGCGCAACGGCGAGATTTTCGAGAACGTGCTGAAGCGCGAACTGGTCAGCCACGAGGATCTGCGCGAAGCCCTGCGCATCAACAACATCGCCCACGTCGGCGACATCGGCGTGGCGATCCTGGAGACCAACGGCAGCATCAGCGTCCTGCCCAGGGAAAGTCTGGCCGCCAGCCAGCCGCTGCACCGCCCGCACCACCGCCGACGCAAGCGCAGGCCCCAGTTGCCGCGGACCTGAGCACGGCTCAGCCCAGCACGATGCGGGGATCGGCATCGGCCGGGCAGTCGACGTAGGTGACATCGATGCCATGCGCCCCCAGCACCGCCGCCAGTTGGCGTTGACGCGCCTCGAAATAGCCACGCATCCGTTCCAGCCGCGCCGGCTCGGCTTCCACGGGCGCGTAGCGCCGGCGCCAAGCCAGGTCGGAGAACAGGGCGATGCGGACCTCGCCGTCCTTGAAGCGCAACAGCGGCTCCGGCGGCGCATCCAGCCAGACCTCCTCCCCTGGCGCCAGCAACGCGGTCTCGATCAGCGGCCACAGCGGTTCCAGCCCCATGTGCCGGTACTGCAAGGCGGTCATCGCGGCGAGATCGTGGACGGTCAGGTAGCGGGCGTGTTCGATCCGGCTGGCGAAGGCGGCCTGGGCTTGCAGCGCGGTCTCGGAGCGGGCCATGCCGCGGTCAAGCAACGAGGCTTCCAGCTCCGCGCCCACCGCCGCCGCGTCTTGCCCGGCCAGCAGCAGCGGCAGCACCCGCAGCGTACCGCCCTGGAAGGCCGCATCGGCATGCAGCGGCTGCGGGACGTCTTCGCCATCGGCGCCGAAGGCGATGATACGCGGCCCGCCGCCGCGGCCGGGCGCGCGCAGACGCAGTTCGTGCAATCGGCGATGCACCGGCCAGCCCGGACGCAGCACCTCGGCGGGGTCGAAGTGCGCGCCCAGAAGCAGCAGGTCGAGACTGGCGACTGCCGGCACCAGAAGCGCCAGGTCGTGGCCGATGCGCTCGGCCAGTTGGCCCGCTTCCTGCTGCGCCAGCGCGGGATGCGGCGGCGGCGCGTCGGGCATCCACTCCAGCGCCATCAGCGCCAGCACGGAAAGATCGGGATCGGGGGCAGCCATCGCGTGGCAAGACCTTCAAACGGGCGTTAGACTCGCATTCTAATCCGTGCGATAGCGCATGGTTCGAGGAAACGCATGTCTGCCAAACGTCCCGTCGCCATCCTGGGCGGCACTCGCATTCCCTTCTGCCGCCAGAACACCGCCTACGCCGACATCGGCAACTTCGGCCTCTCGGTACGCACGCTCGGCGCGCTGGTCGAGACCTTCGGCCTCCAGGGCCAACAGCTCGGCGAAGTGGCGATGGGCGCGGTCATCAAGCACTCCAGCGACTGGAACCTCGGCCGCGAAGCCGCGCTGTCCTCCGGCCTGTCGCCGTTGACGCCCGGCATCACCCTGCAGCGCGCCTGCGGCACCTCGCTCGACACGATCATCCACATCGCCAACAAGATCGCCATGGGGCAGATCGAATCGGGCATCGGCGGCGGTTCGGACACCACCTCGGACGTGCCGATCGTCTACGGCGAAAAACTGCGCCGCGCGCTGCTGGCCGCCAACGCGGCCAAGACGCTCGGCGGCCGGCTGGCCGCGTTCAAGCGCTTCCGCCCCGGCTGGCTGAAGCCCTCGTTCCCCGGCGTGGCCGAGCCGCGCACCGGCAAGTCGATGGGCCAGCATTGCGAGGACATGGCGAAGGAATGGCAAATCGGCCGCGAGGCGCAGGACGCACTGGCGGCGGCCTCGCACCAGAAGCTCGCGGCGGCTTACGAACGCGGCTTTTTCGATGACCTGGTGGTGCCGTTTCGCGGTGTCCGGCGCGACAACATCCTGCGCCCGGATTCCAGCATCGAGAAACTCTCGACGCTCAAGCCCGCCTTCGACAGAAGCTCCGGCCGCGGCACGCTCACCGCCGGCAACTCCACCCCGCTCACCGACGGCGCGGCGGCCTGCCTGCTCTCCAGCGCCGAATGGGCGCAGGCGCACGGCCTGCAACCGCTGGCGTGGCTGCGCGACGCGCAGGTGGCGGCGGTGGATTTCGTCGGCGGTGAGGGCCTGCTGATGGCGCCGACGGTCGCCGTGCCGGAAATGCTGGCGAGGAACGGCCTAGCCTTGCAGGATTTCGATTTCTACGAAATCCACGAAGCCTTCGCCGCCCAGGTGCTGTGTACGCTGGCCGCGTGGGAAAGCGAGGATTACTGCAAGAACCGCCTCGGCCTGACCGGCGCGCTCGGCCCGATCGATCCGGCCAGGCTCAACCCGAACGGCTCCTCGCTCGCCACCGGGCATCCATTCGCGGCCACCGGCGCGCGCATCGTCGCGACCGCCGCCAAGGAGCTGGCCCAGCGCGGCGGCGGCCGCTGCCTGATCTCGATCTGCACGGCGGGCGGGATGGGCGTGGTGGCGATCCTCGAACGCTGATGGACGCCTTCGAGCAGCTGGTCGCCGGGCTGCTCGAACGTCGTGGCTGGTGGGTCCGCGCGGGCTACAAGGTCGCACTCACCCGCGACGAGAAAATCGCCATCGGCCGGCATTCCGCGCCACGCTGGGAAATCGATCTGCTGGCCTACCGGGGCGCGGAAAACCGCTTGCTGGCGGTGGAATGCAAGTCCTACCTGGATTCACGCGGGGTGACGAGGCGCGGCTTCGACGGCAGCGACCCGAAACGCGCCGGGCGATACAAGCTGTTCAACGATGCGCCACTGCGCCAGATCGTGCTGAACCGCCTGCGCCTGCAACTGACCGCCGCCGGCGCGGTGGCCGAGAACGCCCAGCCGCAACTGGCCCTGGCCGCCGCGCGTATCGCCAGCGCCGCCGACCGCGACTGGCTGCGCGCGCACTTCGCCGCGCAGGGCTGGCGGCTGTTCGACGATGAGAGCATCCGCGCCGATCTGCGCACCGTGGCCGGCGATGGCTACGAGAACCAGGTAGCCGCCATCGCAGCGAAAATCCTGCTGCGCTGAGGCACGGGCGCACCACGGCACCGACCCTCTACCATGTCGCCCTCCGCCCCGCTCCTGGCCCTTCGATGAAGCCACTTTCGCCCCCGCAACGCCTCGCCTGCGCGCTCGTCTGGTTCGCGCTGCTGCTCCTGGCCGGCGGCTGGCTCTCGGCCAACCTGAAGATGTCGGGCGACCTGCGCAAATTCATGCCGACGCCCGTCACCGCCGAACAACGTTTGTTGATGGACGAGCTAGGCGAAGGGCCGGGCTCACGGCTGATCCTCGTCGCGCTTTCCGGCGCGGATGACCAAACCCTGGCCACGCAATCCACTGCGATGGCCGGCGCGCTGTCCTCCGACCCGCAGTTCCTGCTGGTCGCCAACGGCGGCGCGCAAAGTCTCGATGCGATCCCCGGGCATCTGCGCCCCTACCGCTACCTGCTTTCGCCCACGCTCGACCGCCAGCGGCTGGACGCCGATTACCTGCGACGTGAACTGGACGAGCGCATCGCCGACCTCGGCTCGCCGGCCGCCGGCCTGCTGGAGCCGCTGATTCCCGCCGATCCCACGCTGGAAACGCTGAAGCTGGCCGAAAGCTGGCAGCCCGCCGGCGGCCCACGGCGCCTGCACGAGGTCTGGTTCAGCCGCGACGGCAAGCGCGCGCTGCTGGTGGCGGAAACCCGCGCGCCGGGCTTCGATCCGACCGGGCAGGCAGCGGCGGTGAACGCGATCCGCGCCGCCTTCGAAGCCGCGCGCGGCGCCAGCCGCAGCACGATGGAGATGAGCGGCCCCGGCCCGATCTCGGTGGTGATCGGCGGCCGCACCGCGCGCGAGGCGAGCTGGATCGGCACCCTCGACGGCATCGGCCTGGTGCTGTTGCTGCTCATCGCCTACCGCAGCTGGCGGCAGCCGCTGTTCGGCATCCTGCCGCTGGCGAGCGCCGGCATCGCCGGCCTGGCGGCGGTGGCGCTGCTGTTCGACGGCATGCACGGCATCACCGTGGCCTTCGGCTTCACCCTGATCGGCGTGGTGCAGGATTACCCGGTACATCTGTTCTCGCACCAGCGTCCCGGCGTCACGCCGTGGCAAAACGCGCGCGCGATCTGGCCGACGCTCGCCACCGGCGTCGCCTCCACCTGCATCGCCTACCTCACCTTCCTGGTCTCCGGCGTCGATGGATTGAAGCAACTGGCCGCGTTCACCATCGCCGGCCTGCTGGCGGCAGCGCTGTCCACCCGCTTCATTCTCCCGGCCCTGATCGACCCCGACCCGCGCGACCCCGCCGATTCCCGCTTCATCGGCGCGCTCTGGCGCGGCATCGAGCGGGTACCACGCCCGCGCGCCTGGATGCTGGCCGCGCTCGCGCTGCTTTCGCTCGCCGTCATGCTGTTCGCGCCGGGGCCGTTCTGGGAGAACGACCTCTCCAAGCTGACCCCGGTGCCGAAGGAACTCATGCTGCGCGATGCGCGCCTGCGCGGCGAACTAGGCGCGCCCGACGTGCGTTATCTCATCGCGCTCGACGGCCAGAACGCCGAGGAGGCGCTGCGAAAGAGCGAAGCGCTGCGCCCGGCACTCGACGCGATGCGCGAAACCGGCGCGATGGCCGGTTACGACATGGCCGCGCGCTACCTGCCCTCGCAAGCCACCCAGCGCGCGCGGCAGGCGAAATTGCCCGATGCCGCGACACTCGCCGCGACCCTCCGCGAAGCACTCGCCAACGGCGATTTCCAGCCCGACGCCTTCGCCGATTTCCAACGCGATGTCGAAGCCGCCCGCCAGGCCGGGCCGCTCGCCCCGCACGATCTCGCCGGCACGCCCCTCGCCACCTCGCTGGCCGGCCTGTTGCGCGAAGGCGGCGACCGGACCCGCGCGTTGATATCGATCACCGGCATTACCGACGAAGGGCGTTTCCTCGCCGCCGCGCACGCCGCCGGAGTGCGGCCGATCGACATGAAGGCCGCCTCGGAATCGCTGGTGGCGCAATACCGGGTGCGCGTGCTGTGGTCACTGGCGGCCGCCGCACTGCTGCTGGCGGCCACGGTCTGGTTCGCCCTGCGCGATCCGCACCGCAGCGCGCGCGTGCTGCTGCCGATGGCCCTGACCACGCTGCTGGTCCTGGCCTTGCTGCGCGGCTTCGGCATCGAACTCAACCTGTTCCACCTGGTCGCGCTGATCCTCGCCGCCGGCCTCGGCCTGGATTACGCATTGTTCTTCGACCACGCCGGCGACGGCATCCGCGACCAACTGCGCACTCTGCACGCGCTGATCGTGTGCAGCCTGATGACGGTGCTGGTGTTCTTCCTGCTGGCCTTGTCGTCGATCCCGGTGCTGCGCGCGATCGGCCTGCCGGTGACGCTCGGCGTGCTGCTCAATTTCATCCTCGGCCTGCTGATCGCCCGGCAGCCGGCCACCCGCGAGGAACGCGCGCATGAATGAACCGCTCGACATCGACATCGCCACGCTGATCCCGCACCAGGGCGCGATGTGCCTGTGGCGACGCGTGCTCGGCTTCGACGACCGACACGTGCAAGTCGCCACCGATTCCCACCGCGACCCGGCCCATCCACTGCGCAGCGACGGCCAGTTGCGCGCGCTGCACCTGTGCGAATACGGCGCGCAGGCGATGGCCGTGCACGGCGGCCTGCTGGCGCGGGGCGGCGGCGCGGCGCGCAAAGGCTTCCTGGTGGCGCTGCGCGGGGTGACGCTGCACGTCTCACGCATCGACACGCTGCCCGGCGAGCTGGTCTGCACCGCCGAGCTGCTGATCGATGCGGAGAACAGCCAGCAATACGGCTTCCGCATCGCCCATGCCGGCGAATGCCTCGCCGAGGGCCGCGCGGCGGTGATGCTGCAAAATTGAACCTTCGAACCGAATGGAAACCACCGTGAACCCCACATCGAACAGACGCGCGCTCGTCACCGGCGGCAGCGGCGACATTGGCGGCGCCGTCTGCCGCGCGCTGGCCGCGGCCGGTCATCACGTCATCGTCCATGCCAATGCCCGCCTGGCGCGCGCGCAGGCGGTGGCCGGGGAGATCGTCGGCGACGGCGGGAGCGCCGAGGCCGTCGCCTTCGACGTCACCGATGCCGAGGCCAGCCGTCGCGAGATTGGCAGGCTGCTCGAAGCCGGGCCGATCCAGATCCTGGTCAACAACGCCGGCATTCACGACGACGCGCCGATGGCCGGCATGAGCGACTCGCAGTGGCGGCGCGTGATCGACGTGTCGCTGCACGGTTTCTTCCACGTCACCCAGCCGCTGCTGCTGCCGATGGCGCGCACCCGCTGGGGCCGCATCGTCAACATTTCCAGCGTCGCCGCCGTGCTCGGCAACCGGGGCCAGACCAATTACGCCGCGGCGAAGGCGGCGCTGCACGGGGCCGGCAAATCGCTGGCGCGCGAAATGGCCAGCCGCGGCATCACCGTCAACGCCATCGCGCCGGGCGTGATCACCGGCGACATGGCCGAGTCGGCCTTCCCCGCCGAGCGGATCAAGGCGATGGTGCCCGCCGGCCGCGCCGGGAAGCCCGCGGAAGTCGCCGCGCTGGCCGCCTTCCTGTGCGGCGAGGCGGCGGGTTACATTAACGGCCAGATCGTGGGCGTCGACGGCGGCATGAGCTGACACCAATCGCACAACCAATGGGGAGTACACGCATGAAAAAGAAGTGGATGGTCATGACGGCCGCGGCGACCATGGCGGTCACGGCGCAGGCGCAGGCGCAATCGGTCACCTTGCAGAAGCCGGTGCCCTACGCCGAGGACAATGACATTTCCGACAGCATCAAGAGCGAATGCAGCATCGGCGAGCAGTTGGCGGATTTCATCAAGCAGTACTCGAGCGTGCCGGTGGAACTGGTCGCCGCCGCCCCGGATACCGGCAGTGGACGCGTGCTGACGCTTGAAATCACCGACGCGGTGAGCATGGGCAATGCGTTCATCGGCCACCAGAAGTTCACCAAGGTCAGGGGCTCGCTGTACGAAGGTGGCGAGAAAGTCGCCAGTTTCCGCGCCCGGCGCAATTCGATGGGCGGCGCCTTCGCCGGCTTCAAGGGGTCCTGCTCGGTGCTGGGCCGCACGGTCAAGGTGATCGGCCGCGACATCGCCGAGTGGCTCGCCGCGCCGCGCGACGGCGCCAACCTCGGCGATTGATCCCGACGCACATCCGACCCGCGAGGCGCTCCCCGGAGCGCCTCTTTCGTATCCGCTTCAGGCGCGCGTGGGATACCACTCGGCCGAGAGCATCGGCTCGACGGGCGGGGAGACGCCCGCAAGCAGGGCGGCCAACGCACCGGTATCGATATCCGGGTGGCGCGCGGTGGCCTTCGCCCGGATTTCCGCCGCGAGCCGCGCCATCAACCCGACGTTCCCGGCGATGCGCGCGGCGAAGCGGTCATCGTCCAGCGCATCGCCGAGCGCGCGGTTCAGCTCGTGGAACCAGCCGATGCGGTGCTGGTCGAGCAAACGGCCATCCTCCGGCGTGCCGTAGCCGGAGGCTTCGCCCCAGGCGCGCAGCAATGGCTGCATCGCCGCGTTGAGCTGTGTCGCCCGCTCCATCCACGGGCGCAGGCGGCCCAGCATCGTCAGCTCGGCGATGCGGCCAGACATGTACAACGGCGCCAGCAGCGCCCAGTAGAAGGTGTAATCCCAGATCACCTTGACCGGCATCACTTCGGCGTTGCCGAACAGCGCGTACTGGCCGCGATACAACGACATGGTGTTGTCGTAGAAGCCGCGATAAAGCTGCTGGAACAACGCCGCGTGCAGGGTAATGGGTTGGCCGCCGCGATCGAGACGGATCAGTTCGGCGACATAGGTATTGGAGATGGCGATGATGTCGCTGCCCGGCGAATAGAACGGGTCGGCGAAGAAGCCGGACTCGCCGGTCAGCGCCCAGCGCCTTGGCGAGAACACCTCAGCGCATTCGTGGGAAAAGTGGCGCAGGAAGCGGAAATCGAGCACGGCGTGCCCTGGCGCGCGCAGGCTTGCCGCCAGCCGCGGCTGATGGACGTCGAGCCAGGCCATCGCCTTGTCGTGCGTGTTGATCGATGCCAACGGGTGTATCGCTTCATCGGCGACGATGCCGACCGAGTGCGCGCCCGAGGACAGCGGGATCAGCCAGACCCAGTAGCCCGGCCCGCACAGGTGGTTGGTCGAACGCCAGCGCTCGGGCGGGTCGCAGCGCGCGTGCCAGCCGGCATCGTCCGACCAGGTATCGGGGTCGACGAAGCCCTCGACCCGCCACCAGGCCGAATTGACATCGTGATCGTTCGGTTGGGCCAGGCCGAGCTGGCGCTTCAGCAGCCCGGCGCGGCCCGTGGCATCCACCACCCATCGCGCTTCGATTTCGTGCGAGACGCCATCCACCGCATATCGCACGCGGTGCGGCGCGTCGTCGTCGGCCAGGCTCACCTCGCGCACGCAGGCGCCCTCGACGAACCCGATGCCGGCCTCGCGCAGATGCGCGCCCAGAAAGTTTTCGAAACGGCCGCGATCGATCTGCCAGGACGGCGTCGGCAGCGTCATGCTGACGCCGAGTTCCGTACAGCGGTCGATGCGACGCGCGCCCTCGCTGAAGAAGAAGCGGAAACCGAACTTGCGGATGTGCCGCGCCTTGAGGTGCGGCAAAAGGCCCAGCACCTGGGCGAAGTAGTGCGCGCCGATTTCGACGGTGGATTCGCCGACCTTGTGCGCGGCTTCCGGCACCGGGTGCGCGCGCCGCTCCAGCACGCGAATGCGGAGCGCCGCGTCCTGCCGGCGCAGTTGCAGGGCGAGCGTCATTCCGGCCAGACCGCCGCCGAGGATGACGACGTCGCAACGTTCGCCAGTCACGTCGCGGCTTTCCCGCGCAACGGGCGCAGGACGCCGTCGGCATCGTCGATCAGCGGCGGATTGGCGCGGGTGCGACGGTATTCGGCCACCACGTCGCCCCGACGCCACACCTGCCCGACCACGTGCGAGGTGATGCGCCAGAGATCGCGCAGCGGACGGAAGTGGCTGCGGCGGAATTGTTCGCCGGAATGCACGGTCTTGTAGCGCGCCTCGATTGGCACCGAGACCACCCGGTAGCCCAGTTCGCGCGCGCAGGAAATCAGCATCTGCGCTTCGTAGACGAAATCCTCGCCGGGAATCTCGCCAAGCGCGCAGGCCGGCGCGCGATACAGGCGCTGGCCGGACTGGGTATCGCGAACGAGGAAGCCACAGCCCCAACTGATGCCCCAATCGCCGAAATCGTTGCCCAGGCGGCGATGGAACGGCTGCTGCTCGCGACGGCGGATCCGCGCGCCGTTGATCAGCGCGCGCGGGTGGCGGTTGGCGGCGGCGATCAGCCGCGGCACGTCGCTGGCCTGGTGCTGGCCATCGCCATCCATCGTCACCACCGCCGCCTTGCCCTGGCGCAGCGCCTCGGCGAAGCCGTCGCGCAGGGAGGCGCCCTTGCCCATGCGCCGCGCATGGCGGAGCAGGGTAATCGGCAGATCGGCGATGCAATCGGCGGTGCCGTCGTCGGAACCGTCGTCGATGACGATCACGCTGTCGGCCTCGCGCAGGGCGCCTTCGATCACTTCGCGGATGCGCAGACGCTCGTTGAGCGCGGGGATGACGATGGCGGTGTTGTGGCGGTCGAGTCGCATCGCTTATCCAAGGCTTATGTGGAGCACGCGGCCGGCGCCGGCATCGAGCGCGACCCCGGCGGCGCCGGCCGCCAGAGCGTCGAAGAACGGTAGCATCGGCCGCATGGCGTTGCCGGCATCGCGCAGCGCCAACGGCCCATCGTCCGGCGAGGCCGTACCGTCTTCGAGCCGGGCGTCGATACGTGGCCCCGCGCCGGACTTCGACAGCACCAGCGCCGCGCCCAGCACGCCCGTCGTGGGCGAGACCTCGGCCAGTGGGCCGGGCGCGCCGGTGTCGTAGGCGACCAGCAGCACCGCGTCCTCGCCGGCTTCGAGCTGCGCCAGCGCCTCCAGCAAGCCCTGGGCGAAGCTCGCGGTGTAGGCCGAGACGGCGGTGGCCGGGCGCATGCAACCGGCACCGATGGTCCAGTAGCCGGCCGCGGCGTTGTGTACCGAATTGTGGAATCTGGTCGGCGAGATCGCGGCCGGATCGTCCCCGGCCAGGGTCTCGCTCATGTAGTCGGTGATGGCGAGATCGCCGTGGGTGGAGGTGAATACCGATGGCAGCGTGGCGGGATCGCGGCAGGCGGCCTGGCAGGCGGCCAACGCCACCTGAAGCGCCACCGCCACCGATTCCGGCGCACGCCGGCGCTCGTTCGGCGCCAGGAGCTGCGGCGACGGCTTGGCCGGCGCGTTTTCCGGCAATTCGCCGCTCTGCGCGAACGCCCGCGCCTCGGCCCAGCCGGGCAACCCCTTCGACCAGAAACCGATGCCCTCGACATGCGCGCTCAAGCTGCTCATGCCGCGCGTCCGAACAGCAGCGAGCAGTTGTTGCCGCCGAAACCGAAGGAATTGTTCATCGCGTATCCAATGGGCTTTCGTTGCGCCTCGAAACGGATCTGCGGGCCGCAGGCGGGATCGGGCTCGGCGCTGTTGAGCGTGGCGGGCAGAAAGCCCCGCTCCAGCGCCAGGAGCGCGATCGCCGATTCGACGATTCCCGCCGCGCCCAGCGTGTGCCCGGTCCAGCCCTTGGTCGAACTGGCGTGCAAGGCGGCGGGGAACAGCGCCGCGACCGCCACCGCCTCGATACTGTCGTTGGCCGGCGTCGAGGTGCCGTGCAGGTTGAGATAGTCCAGCCGCGCGGCCGCGATGCCGCCGCGCGCCAACGCATCGCGCATGGCGAGCTGGGCGCCCAATCCTTCGGGATGCGGCGACGACATGTGGTGGGCGTCGCTGGACTCGCCATAGCCGGCCAGCCGCAGCGCCGCCCACGGGTCGTCGCGTTCAAGCAGGGCGAAGCCGCCGGCCTCGCCGAGCGAAAGACCATCGCGGCGCGCATCGAACGGCCGGCATGGGTTGGCCGACACCAATCCCAGCGCGTTGAAGCCGTAAAGCACGCTGCCACACAAGGTATCCACACCGCCGACCAGCGCGGCATCGACCAGCCCCGCATCGATCAGCCGCGCCGCCTGCGCGAACACCTTGGCGCTAGACGAACACGCGGTCGCCACCGTGATGCACGGCCCCCGCAACCCGGTCGCCGCCTGTAGGAAAGCGCCCAGCGAATGCGGCGTGTGCACGCGCGGGCGGCGCAGATCGGCGGGGAAACGGCCATCCTCCAGGCGCGCATAGGCTTCCTCGGTGGCGCCGATGCTGGACGTGGACGTGCCCACCACCAGCGCGACGCGCCCGGCGCCGTATTTCTCCCGCGCCGCCGCCACAGCATCGGCCAGGCCATCCTGCGCCAACGCCAGCCAGGCCAGCCGGTTGTTGCGGCATTCCCATTCGGCGAATTCGTCCGGCAAGGCGGCATCCTCCAGCCCCGCCACCCGGCCGACCCAGGTCGGCAGCGGCGCGCCGCCGGCCAGCGGGCCGAAATCGTTGCGGCTCAGACCGCTGGCTTCATTGCGAAGGGCCGCGAGCTGGGCCTCGCGGCCGCGACCGAGCGCGGTGGTGGCGGTCCAGGCGCTGATGGCGAGCGGGCGCATCGGCGCGGGTGTTGCGATGGGACTGGCGGGCACAGGTTTTCCGGCTGGCGTTTGCCGCCGAAGTATAGCGACGGCCCTCCGGAGGGCCGTCACGATCGCGGCATAATATTCAGCAAAATGACCAGCCGCGCCGCCCACCGCATCTCCCTCCTGATCGACCGCGACGTGCTGCACGTCAGCGCGGTGGCGCTGGCCGCCTGCACGCTGAGCGCCGGCCTGGTCTATGCCGCCTACTTCACCCACGTTCTGCGGGTGGCGCGCCGCGCCGGCTGCCAACCGGCCGAAGCGCGCTGCGTGCTGCTGTTTGGCAAGCACGCGCCGGGCGGGCATATCGATGCCGATTTCGGCGCCCGCATCGAGCGCGCCGGACATCTGTGGAGCGCGCACGGGCCGGAACGCATCTTCCTGCTCGGCGGCGGCCCGGCCGGCCAGCGCAGCGAGGCCGAGATCGCCCAGGCCGCGCTGCTCGCCCGCGGCGGCGTGGACGCGGCACGGCTGCACTTGGAAAACCACTCGCGCGACACGCTGCAAAACCTACGCAACGCCCGCGCCCTGCTGCACGAAACCGCTCACCGCGGCCCGATCACCCTGGTCAGCAGCCGTTATCACCTCGCCCGCTGCGCGCTGTTCGCGCGCCAGTTGGGGCTGGAAGCCGAACTCTGCGCCGCCGAGGCGCATTTTCAATGGTCGCCGCGCAACCTGTGGCGGCTGGCGGGCGAAGCGGGCTACGTCTGCCTGGTCGACATCGGCACACGCTGGGCGCGGCTGATCGGCTCGAAACGGATGCTCGAACGCGTGACCTGAGGCGTCTGCACCGGCCCGGCGCAACGGGTAGCATCGCTCTCCACCGCTTCCATCCGACCAATGCCACGATGCCGCTCCGCCCGACCATCGCCACCCTCGCCATGCTCACCCTCGCCTCGCCGATGAGCCACGCCCAGACCGCCCATGCCCCAAAACAACTGACCGAAGCCGACTACGCCCGCGCCGAGGCGATGCTGGCGCACAAGCTCGACCCGCTGGTGGATGGCGCGGCCAAATCGCTGAGCTGGCAACCGGGCAACCGCGTGCTGTGGGTGGAAACGCGCGCGGGCCAATCGCGCCTGAGGGGCTTCGATGCGGCCAATGGCCGGGCGCTTCCCGCCATCGATCACGCATCGCTGGCCGAGGCGCTGGCCAAAGCCAGCGGCCAGCCGGTCGCCGCCGGCGAATTCGCCGGCAAGCTGCGCGAACTCCGCTTGGACGGAGACGACCTGCATTTTTCCTACGCCGGCGACGACTACGCCTGCAAACGCGACGGCGCCTGCCTCAAGCAAGAAAAACCGGCGCGAACGGACGGCGACGGCACGCCGGTGAAATCGCCCGACGGCAAGCGCGAAGTATTCATCCGTGGTTGGAACCTATGGCTGCGCGACATCGCCAGCGGCGCCGAAACGCCGCTGACCCGCGACGGTGCGAAGGACTACGGCTACGCCACCGACAACGCCGGCTGGGTACACAGCGACAGGGCGATCGTGGCGTGGTCGCCAGGCTCGGACAAGATCGCCACCTTCCGCCACGACGGCCGCCGGGTGAACACCATGACCATGGTCGGCACGAATGTCGGCGCGCCGGAGGCACGGCAATGGAAATACCCGTTCGCCGGCGACGAGCACGTCTTCATGATCGAACGAGTGGTGATCGACCTGGCCGGGCGGACGCCGCGCGTCGTCCGCCTGCGGATGCCGGCGGATTTCCACCGCTCCACCAGTTGCGACCACGTCAGCTGCAACGGCGGCTGGGAAGACGTGCAATGGGCGAAGGACGGCCGGTCGCTGGCCTTCGTCAGCACCGATCGCGGTCATAAGTCGGCGCAACTACGGGTGGCCGATGCGGCCACCGGCCAGGTACGCGACGTGTATCTGGAAACGGTCGAAACCCAGTTCGAGAGCGGCATCGGTGGCGTGGTGAACTGGCGCTGGTTGCCGGAATCCAACGAATTCCTGTGGTGGACGCAGAAATCGAACTGGGGCCACCTCTACCTGCACGACCTCGCCACCGGCCGCGAAAAACACGCCATCACCCGTGGCGACTGGAACGTCAGCGAACTGCTCCGGCTGGATGAGGCGAGCCGCACGGTGTGGTTCCACGGCGTCGGCCGCGAACCGGGCCGCGATCCCTATTTCAAACATTTCTACAAGGCCAGCCTGGATGGCGGCGACGTGCGGCTGCTGACGCCCGAGGACGCCGACCACCGCGTGCAGATATCGGACGGCGGCGAATATTTCATCGACACTCATTCCACCAGCGATTCGCCTCCCATCAGCGTGCTGAGGCGGATGAGCGACGGCGCGGAAACCGGGACGCTCGCGCGCGCCGACATCGCCCGGCTCAAGGCCGCCGGCTGGCGCGCGCCGGAAAAATTCACCGTCAAGGGCCGCGACGGCCGGACCGACGTGTACGGGATGATGTGGAAGCCCTCCCACTTCGACGCCAAGCGGAAGTACCCGATCGTCAACTACATCTACCCCGGCCCGCAGACCGGCTCGATCCGCACCCGCGGCTTCGCCACCGCGCAGATCGACCACCAGGCGCTGGCGGAATTGGGTTTCATCGTCGTCGCGATGGACGGCATGGGTACGCCCTGGCGCAGCAAGGCGTTCCAGGACGCCTACTACGGCCACATGATCGACAACACCCTGCCCGACCAAGTCGCGGGCATGAAACAACTGGCCGCACGGCACTCGTGGATCGACCTGGAACGCGCCGGCATCTGGGGCCATTCCGGCGGCGGCAACGCCACCGCCACCGCGATGTTCCAATACCCGGACTTCTTCAAAGTGGGCATCAGCGAGGCCGGCAACCACGACAACCTGAGCTACGAGGACGACTGGGCCGAGCGTTACCACGGCCTGATGGCGAAGAAGCCCGACGGCACCAGCAACTACACCGGCCAGGACAACGCCGCGCACGCCGCCAATCTCAAAGGCAAGCTATTCCTGATCCACGGCATGCTGGACGACAACGTGCCGGTGCAAAACACCCTGCTGGTGGTCGATGCGCTGACGAAAGCCAACAAGGATTTCGACCTGCTGCTGCTACCCCAGGCGCGCCACGGCTTCGGCCAGGATGGCTGGTACGTAATGCGCCGCCGCTGGGATTATTTCGTCCGGCACCTGCTGGGCGCGGAACCCCCGAAGCCATACGAAATCAAGCCACCGGCACCGTGAATCTCCCCCCGCCGCGCGCCACGCCGGGAAACCCCGGCATGGCCAACTCCCTCATGCCGCCACTTCCGCCCGCCCCGGCTTGAATTCCCGCGCGATCTTCCCACCCTGCATCACCAGCACCCGGTCGGCGCTGGCAATGGTTTCGGGCCGGTGCGCCACGATCACCTTGGTGACGTCCAAGCGCCTCACCGCTTCGTTCACCAGGTGTTCGTTGCTCACGTCCAGATGGCTGGTGGCGAGTGCGGCCGTGGCGGCGAAACCGGTCATCACCCACAAGGGGTTGCGCCAACGAGATGGCGCCCAGCCCGCTGCCGCGCTGGACGTCGTGGGCTTCTTGTCGAAAGAGAGGCTGTGCCATCCATGAACGAGTTGCGAAATAAAAATCCCCGTCCTGAGGGGCGAGGATTTTTATTTACGTATAAATCCGGCCTTGCTCCGGGTCGCCGAGGCCAATCGGGGCAGTCGCAGCACCGCCGCTGGCGGGTCGATGCCGAAAGCCCGTGAGGGGCCCCGCCCGCTTTGCCATTTCATCCCGCCCCGTTACCCTGCGCGCTGCCCATACTCACGCAATCCCCATGTCCAACGCTCCCCAAACACCCGCCCATCTTGGCCCGTTGCCGCGCCTGATCTTTGCCTCGCGCTGGTTGCAGTTGCCGCTCTATCTCGGCCTGATCGCCACGCAGGTGGTCTACGTGTTCCTGTTCATGAAGGAGCTGTGGCACCTGGTGATGCACGCCACCGAAATGACCGAGCAGCTCATCATGCTGGCCGTGCTGGGCCTGATCGACGTGGTGATGATCTCCAACCTGCTGGTGATGGTGATCGTCGGCGGCTACGAGACCTTCGTCTCGCGCCTGCGCCTGGAAGGCCACCCCGACCAGCCCGAGTGGCTCAGCCACGTCAACGCCAGCGTGCTGAAGGTGAAACTGGCGATGGCGATCATCGGCATCTCCTCGATTCATCTGCTCAAGACGTTCATCGCCATCGGCAATCTGGGCGCGGCAGATTCGAACTACACCGTGCAAGGGGTCGTCTGGCAGACCATCATCCATTGCGTGTTCATCCTCTCGGCCATCGGCATCGCCTGGACCGACCGGCTGATGAACGCAGCGGCCAGCAAGCGCGCACATTGAGCGACTCCGGCGACCGCGCACCCGCCAGACGGGGTGCGCGGTCGAGCCTGGCCACGAATCCGCCCCCGCCGCCCGAGGGCCTGCACGCGCGATGCGAACTGACGGCGATCGCTCAAGCCGTGCGCGGACGATCATTGCCCGACAAGTCAGGAGAATCCGGCGTAACGGAATCGGCCCCCGTAGCCGAACACGCATCCCGCCATTCCCCGGGCAGCCGAACGCCTTCGAAACGCACCTCGCCCATCTCCGCGCCACGCGGCGGGTCCGCCCACACGCGCCCGCCAGTTCAACCGATGCCAGCGCCCAGGCGAAGCGGCTGCCGCGAAACCACGCCGATGACGCCAGCGATCACATCCGCCACAGCCTGCCGGCCGGCGCCAGACAAGGCGGGCCATGGCAACTATGCGGCCTTGGCGAAAACGAACCGCCACCACGCCACCAGACACAGTATGCCGGCAACGCGCCGGGCACCACGCGCATCCAACCAGCACCGCCCACGTAGAATGCGGCGATGGATGTTTCCCACCTGCTCGACGGTCTCAATCCCGCCCAACGCGAAGCGGTAAGCGCGCCCCCCGCCCACACTTTGGTGCTGGCCGGGGCCGGCTCCGGCAAGACCCGCGTCCTCACCCACCGCATCGCCTGGCTCAACGAAGTCCACAACGTGCCGGCGCACGGCATCTTCGCCGTGACCTTCACCAACAAAGCCGCCGGCGAGATGCGCCATCGCGCCGAAACGCTGCTGCGCCATGGCGCGCGCGGGATGTGGATCGGCACCTTCCACGGCCTCGCCCACCGCCTGCTGCGCCTGCACTGGCGGGACGCGAAGTTGCCCGAAGGCTTCCAGATCCTCGACAGCGACGACCAGCTCCGGCTGGTCAAACGCGTGGTGCAGCAGTTGGAATTCGACGAAGCACGCTTCCCGCCCCGACAAATCGTGTGGTGGATCAACGCGCAGAAGGACGAGGGCCGCCGCCCGCAACACATCCAGCCCGCCGGCGACGAATGGAGCCAGGTGATGCTGAAGACCTACGCGCTCTACCAGGAGCGTTGCGACAACGCCGGGCTGGTCGATTTCGCCGAAATCCTGCTGCGCGCGCTGGAACTCCTGCGTGACACACCGGCCCTGCTGGCCCATTACCGCCAACGCTTCGGCGAACTTCTGATCGACGAATTCCAGGACACCAACGCCATCCAGTACGGCTTCGTGCGCCTGCTCGCCGGTGAGAGCGGCCATGTTTTCGCGGTTGGCGACGACGACCAGGCGATCTACGGCTGGCGCGGCGCCAAGGTGGAGAACGTGCAGCATTTCCTGCGCGATTTTCCCGAAGTGAAAACCATCCGGCTGGAACAGAACTACCGCTCCACCGCCAACATCCTCAACGCCGCCAACGCGGTGATCGCGCACAACCCGGAGCGGCTCGGCAAGCAGTTGTGGACCGACGCCGGCGACGGCGAAACGATCGATCTCTACGCCGCCTACAACGAGATCGACGAAGCGCGCTACGTCATCGAGCGCATCCGCCAATGGGTGAACGAAGGCGGCAGTTGGAGCGAGGCGGCGATCCTCTACCGCAGCAACGCGCAATCGCGGATGTTCGAGGAAACCCTGCTGGCCGGGCAAATCCCATACCGCGTCTACGGCGGCATGCGCTTCTTCGAGCGCATGGAAATCAAGGACACGCTGGCCTATCTGCGCCTGGTCGCCTCGCGCGCGGACGACGCCGCCTTCGAGCGCGCGGTCAACACGCCCACCCGCGGTATCGGCGAGCGCACGCTGGACGAAGTACGACGCATCGCGCGCGGCGCCGGCGTGGCGCTATGGGAAGCGAGCAAGCTCGCCATGACCGGCGACACGCTGAACGCGCGGGCGAAGAACGCACTGGCCGGCTTCGCGCAGCTCATCGACCAACTGGCGGACGAAACCACGGAACTGCCGCTACAGGACAAGATCGACCATGTACTGGCGCGCTCCGGCCTGCGCGCGCATTACGAGAAGGCATCGAAGAACAGCCTCGATTCGCGCGTCGACAACCTGGACGAACTGGTGAGCGTGGCCTCGCGCTTCGTGCGCGGCGACGACGAGGACTCCGCGCAGCTCTCGGAGCTGGTCGCCTTCCTCGCCTATGCCGCCCTGGAAGCCGGCGAAGGCCAGGCCGATGCCGGCGACGACGGCGTGCAACTGATGACCCTGCACAGCGCCAAGGGGCTGGAGTTTCCGCTGGTGTTCCTGGTCGGCCTGGAAGAAGGATTGTTTCCCAACGCGCGCAGCGTGGAGGAAAGCGGCCGGCTGGAGGAGGAACGCCGGCTGGCTTATGTCGGCATCACCCGCGCACGACAGAAGCTGGTGCTCTCGCATGCCGAAACACGTCGCCTGCATGGGCAGGACATGATCGGCCTGCCCTCGCGCTTCCTGCGCGAAATCCCACCGACGCTGATCCACGAAATCCGGCCGAAGGTGCAAGTGGCCCGCCCCTATCAATCGCCCGCGCGGCGCAACTACGGACATGCGCCAATCGAGTCGCCAGGCATCGCGCTGGGCGCCAACGTGCGCCATGCCAGCTTCGGGCTTGGCACCGTCACCGATATCGAAGGCAACGGCGCGCACGCGCGCGTGCAGGTGAACTTCGACCAGGCCGGCAGCAAATGGCTGGTACTGGCCTACGCCCACTTGCAGCCGGCGTAGGCCGGCAGGCCCCGCCAGGTCGCGGCGCCGGTTCCCACCCCGGTGCCGCTCACAGTGGCGGTGCGGCGGCATGCCCCTGACACGCACCGAATCCTGGGCTGACGACGCCGGGCCTGCCCCGGTTGGAACCAATCACCGCAACCATCACGAATTCCCGCCGTGCGCCGGAAGCATCCGCATCACGTCCACGAACAGGTAATACATGCGGCGGCGCCACAGGCGCGGATCGTGGCCGATCGGTTCTATATTCAACGGATAGCCAACGATGCGCTTGAGAAACTGCGCAAGCGCATCCGCAAGGATTTACCGACCCGACAGCGACTTAAACCGAAAGACGGGAAGCGCCCTTGCTCGGGCGACACCCGACTTGAGTGATCAACACATGGACGGCGCGTTGGAGCGATTCGCCAATTCCCGCAACCAAGGGAAACGCATCCACTCAAGGAGAGCGTTCTGTCAGTCCGCGGTCGGAAATCACATCCGCCACGGCTGCCGCCCGCGCGAAGTGGCAAGCCAATATCCCACCAAACCAGCGGCGACACCCCAAGACCTGACCACCGCGGTGCGCAACTGGCATGACGTAATCTTCGCCCACTTCGAGCAGCCCATCACCCATGCCTATACTGAATCCATCCACCAGGGCCAGGGACATGAACCGCATGAGCCGGGGTTACAGCTTCGAGGTGCTTCGGGCGCATGCTCCACGACAAAAAAGCGCGCAAGGACGGAACGCTCATCGAAACCGTACTGATCGATGACGACGGCCCGATGACCACGGATTTCATATTCCAGCGGATGACCACGTCAGCGATGCGCAAGAAGAAGGTCATGCGCACAGTCGAATACGACTCCCATCTCCCGACGTTGCCACGACGGCTCGAAGCCGGGCACTTCGAATAGCCCATTCGCACAAGTCCCAAACGTCCGCACGAAGGAACCCCACATGCCATCACGCCCTTCACCACCCGTGCCGCAAAAACTCCGCGAGATGCTCAAGGACTATCCGGGGCACATCGAACGCCTACAGGACGTGCTGGATTCGATGCTTGCCAAGCCTTCACACGGTGTCGATCCCTTCAATCGTGCGATCTGGAAGCTTGAAGGTCGATTGGAAACCTTCATCTCAGAAGCCCGTGCGGAACTGAAAGCCGCCGAGGCCAGCGGTGACCCGGTGGCGATCGAGCGGGCGAAGGCAAAAGAACTACTGATGGGGCGCGCCAGTTCCAAGGGGCGCTGGATCGGTGATGATGACCTGTGGCGCTATTTCCAGCCTAACCAGGGAGCATTCGAATGAGCGACTCCGACACTCGCTTGGATCAAGCCACGCATGCTCGGATATTTTCCGAGAAGGTGATCCCTAAAAGCACGTTTCCTGATGCCACTCCACAAATCCAGCCCAAGGCCATCATCCTGGCCGGGCAACCGGACGCAAGCAAGGATAGATTGGCTAGAGTAGAGTACAGCCGCTATCCCCCGACGTTGGCACGACGGCTCGAAGCCGGGCGCTTCGAATAGCCCATTTACACAAGCCCCAAACGCCCGCACGAAGGAACCCCACATGCCATCACGCCCTCCACCCCCCGTGCCGCAAAAACTCCGCGAGATGCTCAAGGACTATCCGGGGCACATCGAACGCCTACAGGAAGTCCTCAACTCAGTGATTGAGAAGCCTTCCAAAGTGACCCCACCTTTTGAAGTGGCAATCTGGCTGCTTGAGGGTCGATTGGAAACCTTCATCTCAGAAGCCCGTGCGGAACTGAAAGCCGCCGAGGCCAGCGGTGATCCGGTGGCGATCGAGCGGGCGAAGGCAAAAGAACTGCTGATGGGACGCGCCCGTTCCGGTAATGGAGGCATGCGGCTCGGCTTGATGGACGACCTATGGAATTACTTTGAGACAAACAAAGGAGCTTTCGAATGAGCGCCCCTACCGATCGTCTCGATCAGAAAACGCACGCGCGGGTCTTGTCAGAAAAGGTCATCCCGGAAAGCGGTTTGAGCGAAGTCAGTTCGCAAGCAAAGCCCAAGGCCGTCATCTTGGCGGGGCAGCCGGGCGCAGGCAAGGGCGGTCTGGCACGAACTGCGGAAATTGAACTTTTCAACGATGTGGTAAAGATCGATCCTGACGAACTCCGCGACCACCACCCCGACGTCAAGCAATTTCGCAAAGCCCGTCCCTACACCTGGTCAAGCCAGACACAGCACGATGCCGGCCAGTGGGCGGAGGAACTGCTGGATGCGACCGTCGCGGGCAAGAAACACCTGATCTTCGATACCACGCTCAGCAATGGGGAGTGGTCCTCCCAACTGATCAAGGACCTGCAAGCCAAGGGCTACGAGGTCGAGGTGCGCGCGGTCGCCGCGCATCGGTTGGAAAGTGAGCACGGAGTCGACGAACGCTTTGCAAAGAAACTCGATGCTGAAGGCTACGGCCGCCACGTCCCCAAAGGCGCGCGCGACGCCATCTACGACAAGTTGCCTGCCAGCCTGGATATGGTCCATGATCGCACCGACGTGCCGATCCGCCTCTTCAACCGCGAAGGCGTGGCGTTGTACGACAGCCGAACCAGCACGCAGTCGCCAGGCGCCGCGCTGGAAGCAGCCCGCGAAGCGCGGTTGCGTGACCCCGCCATCACCCATGGCCTGCGCGACGGTTGGCGCGAACAGCAGGCCTGGCATCGCGACCTGCCCCAGACGCTGCCAAACAATCAGCGGATCGATTCGCCGACCCGCGCAAACCTGCTTGCCGAACGCAGCGCCAACCAGGTGGCGGAACGCGTCGATCGCGCGGCCCTGGAAGCGGTCGAGGTCGATCACCGCACCCGCATCCGGCCGACCCGCATCCGTGCGGGCAGCGCACTGGGCATCGCCGGCCTGGCGCTGGATGCTTACGACGCCGCCAACAGCCTGCGCACCAGCCAGCGGCTGCGCGGCGAGGGCAATGCCACCGCGGCCGATTCCGAACTGATCCATTTCGGCTCGCGCACGGTCGGCGGTTTTGCCGGCGCGGGCCTGGGCATGGCGGCGGGCGCCGCCGCCGGTGTCGAGACCGGTCCCGGCTTGTTGGTCACAGGCGCCATCGGCGGTATCGCCGGGGCATTCGCCGGTGACAAGATCGCCGCCTGGACCGACGACCGCCGCATCTACCGCCAGCACGACCGACAGGGCAACACCTGGACCTACGATCCGGACCAGCCCACCCTCGGCTGGCAGCGCGAGGCCCCGATCGACGCCAGCAACGATCACATCGACAACCCGACCCGCGGCAGGCTGCGCGCCTCACCCGCGCTGGCCAATGAACTGAACCACCAGGCGACCCGCACGTCGGTGGAACGGGTGCTCGGCAGCCCCCCCTCGCAGCGCGACCCCTTTACCCAGCCCGCCCTCGCCAACGACGCGCCCAGCATCACCCCCGCGAACTGGGTCCGCGATGCCGACGGCGACACCTGGCGGCGCGAGGTCGTGGTCGCATACCTGGAACACGGTCTGCGCCAGACGCGCATCGACGCGGCCGGCCCGGAACGTGCGGCGGAACTGGATCGCGCAGCGGCGCAGACCGTGCTGCACAACGCCGCGAACAGCCCGGCGGCCATTGCGGCGCGCTACGAGGATGCCTACGCGCGCAACGGCTGGGCGGCCTACGGCGCCATGCCGGAAGCCGTGCAGCGCGCCCGCGTCGACCCGGACACCCTCGTCGCCTCCGACGACAACCGCTACCAGCGCCGCGCGAACGGCGAATGGGTCAGCGACGGCCTGTTCCACGACGCCACCGCGACCGGCAACCTGCGTGCGGAGTTGGATGCCACCCGCGAAGTCGTGCGCGCGACATTGCCACCGCCTCGAGCCGTACGGACACCGCCGCCGATGACGCCGGAGGCCCATGTGCGCGACACCGTTCTGGGCGCCTATGCGAATGCCGGGACGACACCGGACGCGGAACGCCTGGCGGCGAGTGTCGCCGCCGTGCGGGTGACGTGGGCGGCCCACGGACTCGATCCGAACACCACGGCCTTGCAGTTACAACGCGGCGCCAATGGCCGCTACGACCAGGACAGCCCCATCGGGAGCTTGCGCCTGGACGCCGACGGCAAGACGTATGTCATCGCGGCGGTCACCACCGCGGAAGAGATCCGGCGTGCGCAGATGCCGCCACCCCACATCGAAATCGGTCCGCCACCGGCCACGCCGCCCCATTCCGACGACACCCCCACGCCGGCCGGAACGCCCGAGCACCCCCCACATGCCCCTCCAACCGCCGCGAAGACACCACAAGATCCCTCGGATGCGCTAATCGAGCGGTACTTCGCCGCCATGCAAGCCGGCGACCGCGAGGGCATGCGTGCCGCGTCGATCGCCTTCGTCGACTCCGAACGCGGCCAGCACATCATTGCGCAATCGCGGGAGCGGATCGCGCAACAGCAGCGACAGTTGCCAGGTCGCGACAACCCGCTCTTTGTCCAGGCACTGCAACACCTGGAGCGGCTCGGGCCGGAGGCGGCCCGATACACCGATCAAGCCGACATGGAGCGTATTGCCGGCGCCATCGCGCTTGAAGCCAAACGGAACCGCCTACCCGCCATCGACACGATCATCCCGACGCGCGACGGCGAGCTGATGGCCACCTGGACGAACCCTCGCAACGACATGCTCAGGCATGACGCCACCGTCGATCCGATCCTTGCGTCGATACAACCGCTGGAGCGGAACTTTCAGCAGTTGGAGGTCGAAACGCAACGACAGGAACAGCAGGAACTACAGCAGGAGCAGCAGCGGCAGATGAGCGCGCAGCACGGAATGTCACGCTGACGGAATTCTGGAGTGGGATAGTGAATGACGACGACACACGCAGTGAATTTGACCGGATATTGGCGGCATCCGGCGGCCTGGAGACATTGATCGCCGAACTGCGCCAGCAAACGCGGGAAACGCAAGCGGCGATCCGGGCGACACGGGAACGGGAGGAAGTCCGGTTCAAACAGGCGATGACGGCGCTGTTCCAGGAGCAGCAGCGACGTACCGAAATGGCGCTGCGGCCGAAGATCGCGCGGGCGTGGCAGGCGCTCGTCGTGCTGGCCGGCGTTGGCGTACTGGTGTTCGGCGGCTTCCTGCTGTTACTCGGCCGCGCCAACGACCGGCTGCGGGTGGCCGAGGCCCGTGCCGATGCGGCCGAAGTGCGGGCGGAAGTGCGGGAAGCATCACGACACGTCGAGATCACCTCCTGCGGCGGCCGGCCGTGTATTCGCATCGACAGAAACGCACCGACGTGGAAGCGCGGAAGCGGCGAATACATCCTGGTCGATGGGAAGCCGGGCAAGGAGACCGGCAAGCGGCGATGAAGCGCACCCTCTGCGTGTCCGCACACTTCCAACCTCACGTTGGCATGACGGACAAGGGCAGCGCCAGCAGACGTGGCCCCACCCGCAGGCTTGCCTCGGGAGACATGAGTTGGAAGCGAGTCCCGCGCTAGAACCGGATACCCCAATAAATCCAACGCGGATTCCGTCCCGCGCACCGCTTCGCCTGTCCCCCAAACGCCATCTTCGCGCAGGGCGGTGCCGATGTCTCTTGCCGGCGCCGCTTCGCCCGTACTCCCCAGCACCGGCTCACTCGGATTGGCGCTGGATAGCCAAAAAGAAACCCGCCATTTCCGGCGGGTTTCTTTCGCATCCTGCAACGAAGGCTTACTTGATCTTGCCTTCCTTGTAGATCACGTGCTTGCGGGCGACGGGGTCGTACTTCTTCATCTCCATCTTGCCCGGGGTGTTCTTCTTGTTCTTGTCTGTGGTGTAGAAGTGACCCGTTCCTTCCGAGGAAATCAGGCGAATCTTGTCGCGCTTGGAGGGCATGTCGTCGGCTCCTTAGATCTTTTCGCCACGGGCACGCAGGTCGGCGAGGACGGCGTCGATGCCGTTCTTGTCGATGGTGCGCAGGGCCTTGGTGGAAACACGCAGCTTGACCCAACGGTTCTCGGAAGCCACCCAGAAGCGGCGTTCGTGGAGATTGGGCATGAAGCGGCGGCGGGTCTTGTTCATCGCGTGCGAGACGTTGTTGCCGGTCGTCGTACGCTTGCCGGTGACTTGGCATTGGCGGGGCATGTGAGCACCTCTCGTGTCCGTGGTGCCTCCCGTAGCCCGGAAGGCGGCGGCCCCGGCGGCCTTGCGGCTGCCGCGCGATGCGGGCGGAACCTGCGGCCGGAATCGCGCTTCGGGCACAGTCCGCCAGGTGACGGACGCAGGGAGCCGGGCATGGTGCGGGAAAATGTCGGCGAATGCAAGCCCGCCGAAAGCGCAAACGCCATCACGCCGCGCCGTCCCAGCGCCCTAGCGCCTCGACTGAGCGGGAGAAGAAACCGAACCCCGGCGTGCCGGCGCGGCGAGGAAAAGCGCGCCGGGAATCGAAACGCGGGGGGCGGGCCAAGCGCTTGGCGAACGCGGCCGGCGAATCGCCCCCTCGCATACCTCAGAGGATGTAGCGCGACAGATCCGGGTCCTTCACCAGCTCGCTCAGATGCGCATCGACGTAGGCCGCATCGATCAGCACTTCGCCGCCCTTGTCCGGCGCGTCGAAGCTCAGGCCGTCCAGCAGGCGCTCCAGCACGGTGTGCAGGCGGCGCGCGCCGATATTCTCCTGACGCTCGTTGACGGTGGCGGCGATTTCGGCGAGACGCTCGACGGCTTCGTCGGCGAAGTGCAGTTTCACGCCCTCGGTGCCCAGCAGCTCGACGTATTGCCTGGTCAACGCCGCTTTCGGTTCGGTGAGGATGCGGATGAAATCGGCCTTGGTCAGCGCGTTCAGCTCGACGCGGATCGGGAAGCGCCCCTGCATCTCCGGGATGAGATCGGAGGGCTTGGCCAGGTGGAACGCGCCGGAGGCGATGAACAGGATGTGGTCGGTCTTCACCGGCCCGTACTTGGTGCTGACGGTCGAGCCTTCCACCAGCGGCAGCAGATCGCGCTGAACGCCCTCGCGGCTGACGTCGGCGCCGTGGCCTTCGCTGCGCTTGGCGACCTTGTCGATCTCGTCGATGAAGACGATGCCGTGCTGCTCGCAAGCCTCGATGGCGGCTTCGCGCACCTCGTCCTCGTTGACCAGCTTGCCGGCCTCTTCCTCGATCAGCAAAGCGCGCGCGGCCTTGACGGCCAGTTTCTTGGCATGCGTCTTGCCGCCGGCCAGTTGCGAGAACATCGAGCGCAATTGCTGGCCCATCTCCTCCATGCCGGGCGGCGCCATGATGTCGACGTTGGAAAGAGAAACCGCGGTTTCGATCTCGATTTCGCGGTGATCCAGCTCGCCGGCGCGCAACTGCTGGCGGAACTTGCGGCGGGTATCGTTCTCCACCTTGGAGGGCTCGTCCTTGGTCGCTTCGTCGATGTTGAAGCCGAAGCTGGTGGTCTGCCGCTGCGGCAGCAGGGCGTCGAGGATGCGGTCCTCGGCATTTTCCTCGGCCTGGGTGCGGACGCGCTGCTTGGCCTGTTCGCGGTAGAGCTTGACCGCGGTATCGGCCAGGTCGCGGATGATCTGTTCGACATCCTTGCCGACGTAGCCGACCTCGGTGAAGCGGGTCGCTTCCACTTTCACGAACGGCGCGTTGGCGAGCGTCGCCAGCCGGCGCGCGATCTCGGTCTTACCGACGCCGGTGGGGCCGATCATCAGGATGTTCTTCGGCATCACCTCGCGGCGCATGTCGTCGGCCAGCTGCATGCGCCGCCAGCGGTTGCGCAGCGCGATGGCGACCGCGCGCTTGGCGTCGTTCTGGCCGACGATGTGGCGGTCCAGCTCGGCGACGATCTCGCGCGGGGTCATGGAGGCGGAAGTGTTGTCGATTTTTTGCATGGCGTCTCAATACAACGTCGTGGCCGGCGGGCGGCGCGGGTATCCGATCCACGAAGCGGGCATGGGGCGCGACCGGACCGGATACCCGCGCCGCCCGACATCGAAGCGCTTAGAGTTCTTCGAGCACGATATTGCGATTGGTGTAGATGCAGACCTCGCCGGCGATGTTGAGCGACTCCACCGCGATGTCGCGGGCCGGCAGTTCGGTGTGCTTGAGCAGCCCGCGCGCGGCGGACAGGGCGTACATGCCGCCGGAGCCGATGGCGATCAATCCGTCTTCCGGCTCGATCACGTCGCCGGTGCCGCTGATGATGAGCGAGGTCTCGCGGTCGGCCACCGCCAGCAGCGCTTCGAGCTTGCCGAAGCGACGCTCGGTACGCCAATCCTTGGCCATCTCCACCGCCGCGCGCAGCAACTGCCCGTGTTTCTGCAACTTGGCCTCGAACAGCTCGAACAGGGTGAAGGCATCGGCGGCGGCGCCGGCGAATCCGGCCAGCACTTGGCCGTTCTCGCCTAGGCGGCGCACCTTGCGCGCATTGGCCTTCATCACCGTGTGACCAAGCGTGACCTGGCCATCGCCGGCGATCACCACCCGATCGCCCCGGCGCACCGAGACGATGGTGGTGGCGTGGAAGACATTGGGGTTCTGACTGGGATCCATGCGGCCTCCTGATGAAGTTCCAACATGGGGCCGCCCGCCGGCGCTTCAAGCAGCGTGTCCGGCCGCCCACGCCGGACGACGTCAGGTCAACCGGAGGTGTCCGCCGCCGGTACCGACAAGCGACCCGGCGGCGCGGCCATCACCGTCGCCGGCGGACGAACGCCGGCACGGTGATGGCGCATTCGGGCATCACGCAAGCAGCGGGTTGGGCTTGCCGCCATCGATACCCCAGGTCTTGTTGGCGCGGGCCACGTCCTTGGCCGTGAGCTTGCCTTCTTCGGCCAGCGCGGCGACGGCCGCCTGTGCGACGTGGAAGCGATCCACTTCGAAATGCCGGCGTAGATTGGCGCGGGTATCCGAACGACCGAAGCCATCGGTGCCGAGCACCACGTATTTCATCGGCACGAATTCGCGGATCTGGTTGGCGAAGCCGCGCACGTAGTCGGTGGCGACGATGGCCGGGCCGGCGCGACCTGCCAGCAGGCCGGTGACGTAGGGCACGCGCCTGTGCTTCGCTTCCGGGTTGAGGCGGTTGAAGCGCACCGCGTCCTCGCCTTCGCGCGCCAGCTCGGTGAAGCTGGGGCAGCTCCAGAGGTCGGCTTTGATGCCGAACTCCTGGTCGAGCAGCTCGGCCGCCGCGATCACCTCGCGCAGGATGGTGCCGCTGCCCATCAATTGCACGCGCAACTCGCCCTTGCGCACCTTGCCGGCGTCCTTCAGGAGATACATGCCCTTGACGATGCCCTCCGCGCTGCCTTCGGGCATCTCCGGGTGCGCGTAGTTTTCGTTCATCAGGGTGAGATACCAGTATTCGTCCCGCTGCTCGGCCAGCATGCGCTGCATGCCGTGCTGGAGCAGCGTAACCACTTCGTAATGGAAGGTCGGGTCGTAGCTGCGGCAGTTGGGGATGAGGCCGGACTGGATGTGGCTCTGGCCGTCCTCGTGTTGCAGACCCTCGCCGTTCAAGGTGGTGCGTCCGGCCGTGCCGCCCAGCAGGAAGCCGCGCGCGCGCATGTCGGCGGCCTGCCAAGCGGCGTCGCCGACACGCTGGAAACCGAACATCGAGTAGTAGATGTAGAACGGCAACATCTGCAAGTTGTTGGTGCTGTAGCTGGTGGCCGCGGCCATCCAGGAGGCGAACGCGCCGGCTTCGGTGATGCCCTCCTCCAGCACTTGGCCCGCGGCGTCCTCGCGGTAGAACATCAACTGGTCGGCATCGACCGGTTTGTATTTCTGCCCTTGCGGTGCGTAGATGCCGAGCTGGCGGAACAGCCCTTCCATGCCGAAAGTGCGCGCTTCGTCGGCCACGATCGGTACACAGCGCGGGCCGACCTGCTTGTCGCGCAGCACCACCGCCAGGGCCTGCACGAAGGCCATGGTGGTGCTGATCTCGCGCTCGCCGGTGTCCTTGGTCAGACGCTCGAAGGCGTCGAGCTTGGGCACGACGAGCGATTCATCCGCTTTCTGCCGGCGCCGCGGCAGGAAGCCGCCCAGCGCATGGCGACGTTCCAGCATGTATTGCACTTCGGGCGAATCCTTGCCGGGGTGCAGGAAGGGAATCCGGCCATCCTTGATGGCATCGTCGGGCAGGTCGATCTTGAAGCGGTCGCGGAAGGCGCACACCGCGTCGTTGTCGAGCTTCTTGGTCTGGTGCGTGGGATTGAGCGATTCGCCCGCGCCGCCCATGCCGTAGCCCTTCACCGTCTTGGCGAGGATGACCGTCGGCATTCCCTTCTGTTCCATCGCCGCGGCGTAGGCGGCGTAGACCTTGTGCGGATCGTGGCCGCCACGGTTGAGCCGCCAGATGTCGCTATCGCTGAGGCTGGCCACCATGTCGGCGGTTTCGGGATATTTGCCAAAGAAATGCTCGCGCGTGTAGGCGCCGCCGAAAGCCTTGCAGTTCTGGTATTCGCCATCCACCGTTTCCATCATCAGGCGCTTCAGCACGCCATTGCGATCCTTGGCGAGCAGTGGGTCCCAGTAGCTGCCCCAGACCAGCTTGAGGACGTTCCAACCCGCGCCGCGGAATTGGCCTTCCAGCTCCTGGATGATCTTGCCATTGCCGCGCACCGGGCCATCCAACCGTTGCAGATTGCAGTTGATGACGAAGACCAGATTGTCGAGGCCCTCGCGCCCGGCCACCGAGATCGCGCCGAGCGACTCCGGCTCGTCGGTCTCGCCATCGCCCAGGAAGCACCAGACCTTGCGGTCGGACTTCGGCATCAAACCGCGCGCCTCCAGGTATTTCCAGTTGCGCGCCTGGTAGATGGCGGCGATCGGGCCAAGCCCCATCGAGACCGTCGGCACCTGCCAGAAGTCCGGCATCAGCCACGGATGCGGATAGCTTGAGATGCCCTGGCCATCGACTTCCATACGGAAATGATCGAGCTGCGATTCGTTGAGCCGCCCTTCCAGGAAGGCGCGCGCGTAGATGCCGGGCGAGCTGTGGCCCTGCACGCAGATGAGATCGCCCGGATGATTTTCCGAAGGCGCGCGCCAGAAGTGATTGAAGCCGACGTCGTAGAGCGTGGCCGAGCTGGCGAAACTGGCGATGTGGCCGCCCAGGTCGCCCGGCTTGCGGTTGGCGCGCACCACCATCGCCATCGCGTTCCAGCGGATCATCGAACGGATGCGCCACTCCATCTGCTGGTCGCCCGGCATCTTCGGCTCCAGATGTGGCGGGATGGTGTTGATATATTCAGTGGTCGGGGCGAACGGCAGGTGGGCGCCGGCGCGACGGGTCAGCTCCACCATGTTCTGTAGCAACTGGTGCGCACGCTCGGAGCCTTGTATGTCGATCACCGCCTTAATCGACTCGATCCACTCGCGGGTTTCGGCCGGGTCCGGGTCGTTTTGCAGGAGTTCGTTGAGCCAGTGCATGGGTGCTCCGCCGTTTCGTCTCGTTGGGATGGGGAAGTCTAGCAAGCGCCCACGAACGCTCCCGTATGCCGACGCAATTTAAGCCGGCTAATAATCAATCGGGCTTGCGCAGCATCGCCATGTAGACCTCGCCGCGCAGATGCCCGGGCGTCGAGGAAAAGCGCTCCACCAGCCACGACAGCATCCAGAGCCTGCGCTTCCGGCGCCGTTTGAACATCCGCCACGGGTCCGCGACACTGAGCTCTTCGATGCACTGATAGCCGCAGCCTTCCCATGAAAGCCGCAGCAAGGCGGGCACGATTGGCGAAATATGCCCCTGCGTCCGCCAATCCTCGGCGTTGAACCATTGCGGGTAGCCCGTGACGATCGCCATCGCCTGCGAAAACGGATTGGCCAGATTGGGCGTGGACAGCAGCAGCACGCCCCCGGGCTTGAGCATGTCGAAACACTGCCGCAGGAAATGATGCGGATTCTCCAGGTGTTCTATCAGCTCCAGCGCCACCACGGCATCGAAAGTCCCCGGCAGTTTCCCGGCGAAGTCATCATTCAGATTGAGTACCGAAAACGGCACTTGCCCGGCGGGCACGAAACGCTCCGGGAACAAATCGCTGGCCGTCAGCGCATAGCCGGCGTCGTTGAGGCGCAGGCTCATGGAGCCGGAACCCGCGCCCAGCTCCAATATCCGCGGCTCCGACGCGGGCGGCAGCCGCTGGAGCAACAATTCCAACGCGGCTTCGTGTACCCCCGGGGCCGCGAAAATGGGAATCCCGCGATAGACATCGACACCGGTCGCGCCATCGAACAAGGTGCGGAAACTATCGGCGCGTTGTTCCGCGCGATGCCGACCCGCATCCGTATTCGCATTTTTTTCCATATCCATCGCAAGCCCAATGTCTTCGGTAAAATTCTCGCCCATGCCGGGCATGCTCAAGCGCCGCGCGGTACTCCGCAGACGCCGTATCTCAAACTCGGCCACGGTGGAACCCGCCGATTCCCCATTGATCTACAATGCCGCGTTTGGCCGGCCATCCTAGAAGGCCATTCAATCCGGGGCAAGGCTGGAAATATGCCCGATTGGTTTCCGGCTTTATCCATGGCGATTTCAATCAACGGACCGCAACGGGCAATGCGGGCGCACTCGCCGCGGCGCCGCGCATTCGCACACGGTCCCATCACAACCATTCGCCCGAAAACGATTCGAAGCCCATGAAACGCGTCAGTCTGATCGTGACCACCTACAACTGGCCGGAGGCGCTTGCGCGCTGTCTCCACAGCATCGCGCGCCAGCGGCATCCGCCGTTCGAGGTGGTCGTCGCCGACGATGGTTCGGGGCCGGCGACCACCGCGCTCATCGAGCGGATGGGCCGCGACTTCCCGGTTCCACTGCGCCATGCCTGGCAGGCGGACGCCGGCTTCCGCGCCGCGCGCGTGCGCAACCTCGGCGTCGCCCATGCCGCCGGCGACCATCTGGTGTTCGTCGATGGCGATTTGATCCTGCATCCGCGCTTCGTGGCCGATCACCTCCAACTGGCCCGTCCCGGCGGGTGGTTGCAGGGCGGGCGCCTCAACAGTTCGCAGGCCGAGGCCCGGCGTCTCCTGCAAGGCGGGCGGCCGAGGTTTTCGCCATGGATGCCATTCGCATCGCACATACCCGGCGAGCAGAAGCCCAAGCACGCGCTGCGCAACCTGCCGTTGGCCCGGTTGACCCTGGGGCGGAACCCGCCGGTGATGAGCTGCAACATGGGCATCGGGCGCGACGATTTCGAGCGGGTCAACGGTTTCGATGAAGCCTACGAGGGTTGGGGCCGGGAGGACGACGACATCGCGGCGCGGCTGGCGCATGCGGGAATCGCCGCCCTGCGGGTGCGCTATGCGGCGCTCGCCATCCATCTGTGGCATCCGACGCGTTCGGCATCCGACACGAAGGACGAGCGCCTGCCCAACGACGCGTTGCTGGAGGAGGCGCTCGCCACGCGCCGGGTCCGTTGTGAGCGCGGGCTGGCCGGGCACGCCCGCCCCTGACCGGTTACAGCCCGACCAGGCGCCGGGGCAGCAGCAGTTTGAACGCCCGTTCCAGGCTCTTGCGCCGCAGGCCGCGCTGCATCACGCCCCTGACGATCGGGCCGATCCACTGGCGCCGGGGCTTGTCGAGCAACGCTTCACGGGCATCCGCCTCGATCCGGTACATGCCCAGGATGTTCCGCGCGACCGCGCGGTCTGGCGCGGAGAGCGCCGGCAGTTTCCGCACGGCCTGCTCGAAATCATCGGCGGTGCCGCGATAGAAATCCACCGTGCGCCGGTAGCGTTTGCGTTTGGCGGTCGCCTTGTCCTCGTCGCGCGCGAACACCCCGGCGCTGACGCTGCCGGAATGAATCCGGTAGCGCACCAGCGGCTCGCGCAGGTTCATGCAGGTGCCGAGCAGCGCCGCGCGCAGGCTGAGCGCGTTGTCCTCGATTGGCCCGACGATCGGCCCGAAGCGGTCGAACACCTCGCGACGGAACGACAACGTCGCGCCGAGCAGGCCGATCAGCCGGCCGACTTCGACGAAATACGGCAGATCGAAACGTTCGCGCCGGTTGTGGAAAGGCAGCGCGGTGGGCTGGCCCGCCGCATCGACCGCCTCGAAATCGCTGGCGATCGCCATCACCTCCGGGTGGGCCTGGTAGGCCGCCAACAAGCGGCTGACACGATCGGGCCGGGAAACGTCATCGCCAGCCATCATCACCACGATCTCGCCACTGCTCAACGGCACCACCGCGTTGACGTGCGCGGCCACGCCCAGATTGCGCGCGTTGCAACGAAGCGTGACCCGGTGCGGCCCTCGGTAGCCTTCCAGCAGGGCGCGGGCGCGCTCGTAGGTGCCATCGCCCGAGCAATCGTTGGAGACGATGATCTCGCACGCAACGGTCTGCGCCAGCGCCCCGGCGATGGCCTGATCGATGTAATCGACGTCCTTGTGGCACAACAGCAGGATCGAGACCCGCGGCGTATCCGTCGACGGCGCCGGAGCGTTCATTCCCGCTCCGGCAGGCCCGCCCGGATTTGCGCGTCCACCGCGGCGATGGCGGTCATGTTGACCACGCGACGCGGAGTGGCGGCCGGGGTCAGCACGTGGGCGGGCTTGTCCAGCCCCATCAGCACCGGGCCGATGGCGACGCCGCCGGTGGCCACGCGGATCAGGTTGTAGCCGATGTTGGCGGCGTCCAGGTTCGGCATCACCAGCAGGTTGGCGCGGCCTTTCAGGGTGGTATCGGGGAAGATGCGCCGGCGCAGCGCTTCGTCCCAGGCGGTATCGGCCATCATTTCGCCGTCGATTTCCAGCTTGGGCACGCGCTCGACGATCAATTCGCGGGCGCGGCGCATCTTCGCCGCCGAGGCGTCGAGATGGCTGCCGTAGTTGCTGTGCGAGAGCAGCGCCACCCGTGGTTCGATGCCGAACAGCTTCAGCCGCCAACTGGCCTGCAACGCCGATTCGGCGATCTGCTCGGCCGACGGGTCAGCCTGCACGTGGGTATCGACGAAGAACCAGGCGCCGTGGTCGTTGATCACGCCGGTCATCGTCGCGGTGCCGCCGACGCCCGGTTCGAGATCGAACACGCTGCGGAGATAGCCCAGCTTCTTATGGAAGCGGCCAACCAGGCCGCAGATCAGCGCGTCGGCTTCGCCGCGTTCCACCATCAGCGCCGCCACCAGGGTGGGGCGCGAACGGATCAGGTTCTTGGCGGCGTCCTCGGTGATGCCGTTGCGGGCGTTGCGCCGGTGGTAGGCACGCCAGTAATCGTCGAAGCGCGGGTCGTCGTTGAGGTTGACCAGTTCGAAATCGCGGCCGGCCCGCATGCGCAGGCCGAGCTTTTCGATGCGCCGGGAAATCACCTCCGGGCGGCCGATCAGCACCGGGAACGCCAGCCGCTCGTCGATCACCGTCTGCACGCCGCGCAGCACGGTGTATTCCTCGCCCTCGGCATACACCACGCGCTTCTTGTCGGCACGTGCGCGTTCGTAGACCGGCTTCATCATCAGGCCGGTCTTGTGCACGAACTGGCCGAGCTTCTCCTCGTAGGCCGGCATGTCGGCGATCGGTCGCGCCGATACGCCCGAGGCCATCGCCGCCTTCGCCACCGCCGGGGCGATCACGGTGATGAGCCGGGGGTCGAACGGGCGCGGAATCAGGTATTCGGGGCCGAATTTCGGAATCTCGCCGCCATAGGCGCCGCCCAGGTCGCTGGCTTCCATCCGCGCCAGTTCGGCGATGGCGCGCACGCAGGCCAGTTTCATCGCCTCGTTGATTTCCGTCGCGCCGGCATCCAGCGCGCCACGGAAGATGTAGGGGAAGCACAGCGCGTTGTTGACCTGGTTGGGGTAATCGCTGCGGCCGGTGGCGATGATCGCGTCGGGCCGTACCGCCTTGGCGTCCTCGGGCAGGATTTCCGGGTGCGGGTTGGCCAGCGCGAGGATGATCGGCTTGTCGGCCATCTTCGCCACCATCTCCGGCTTGAGGATGCCGCCGGCGGACAGGCCGAGGAAGATGTCGGCGCCGGCGACGACTTCATCCAGCGTGCGCGCGGCGGTATCGCTGGCATAGCGGGCCTTGTCGGGGTCGAGGTTCGGACGGCCGGCGTAGATCACGCCTTCGCGGTCGAAGGCGACGATGTGCTCGCGCTTCGCCCCCAGCGCCACCAGCATGTCCAGGCAGGCGATGCCGGCCGCGCCGGCGCCGGTGGTGGCGATCCTCACCTCTTCGATCTTCTTGCCGGTGACTTCCAGCGCGTTCAGCACGGCCGAGCCGACGATGATCGCGGTGCCGTGCTGGTCGTCGTGGAAGACCGGGATGTTCATCCGTTCGCGCAGCTTGCGCTCGACGATGAAGCATTCCGGCGCCTTGATGTCCTCCAGGTTGATGCCGCCGAAGGTCGGCTCCAGGCTGGCGATGATCTCGATGAGCTTGTCCGGGTCGCGCTCGTCGATTTCGATGTCGAACACGTCGATGCCGGCGAATTTCTTGAACAGCACGCCCTTGCCTTCCATCACCGGCTTGCCGGCCAGCGGGCCGATGTCGCCGAGGCCGAGCACCGCGGTGCCGTTGGTGATCACCGCCACCAGGTTGCCGCGCGCGGTCATCTCGCTGGCGGCGTTGGCATCCTCGACGATCGCCTCGCAGGCGTAGGCCACGCCCGGCGAATAGGCCAGCGACAGGTCGCGCTGGGTCACCATCGGCTTGGTCGCGCTGATCTTGATCTTGCCTGGCGGAAATTGGCGGTGGTAGTCGAGGGCGGCCTGCTTGAAATCTTCGTTGGGCATCGGGATGAGGAAACGTCGTGGCGGGAAGGGGCTGGAAAGGATGATACCCGCTTGGATCGGGCCGGCCGCCGTGCCGGGCCACTTTGCCAAGCCACTTTGCCAAGCCACTTTGCCAAGCCACTTTGCCAAGCCACTTTGCCGGGCCACTTTGCCGGGCCACTTTGCCGGGCCACTTTGCCGGGCCACTTTGCCGGGCCACTTTGCCGGGCCAGCGGGCGGCGCCGGCCGGTGGCGAGCTTCGTGCCGCGCCATTCTCACGGCGTGCGTTTGGCGAAACCACGCGCGGATATGATCGATACATCCAGCCAACCGGCCGGGGAAGCGCTCAGCGCTTGGCCGGCTCCATGCTGCCGCGCCAGGCATCGAGAAACTGCCGGCGCTTCAGGGCGTCGAGGTAGACCAGCAATCCGGGGCCGAGCTGGATCGGCCGCCGGCCCACGCCCGGCGCGTGTTCGCGCTGGCCGCCGGCGGGGAGAAGCGGCATCAACCTGGCTTCGCTCGCCAGCACCCGCTGGCCGCGCGGCGAGAGCAGGTAGTCGAGAAAGCGGCGCGCCTCGGCCGGGTGCGGGCTGGTGCGGGAAATCAGCGCGGTACGCAGCACCACCAGCGTGTAGTCCTCCGGCTCGACGATGCCCAGCGGCGCGCCGGCATCGATGCGAGCCTTGGCGTAGGAGCCGAGCACGTTGTAGGCCAGGGTCAGTTCGCCGCTGCCGACCTTGTCCAGCAATGCCCCGGTGTGCGCCTCGCGCCGCGCCCGGTTGTCGCCCAACGCGCCAAGCAGCACGCCGGCCAGGTTGCCGTGCTGGGCGTCCTGGGTCGCCAGCAGATAGCCGACGCTGCTGCGTTCGATGTCGTAGGTGCCGACCCGCCCCCGCAACGGCGCATCCGGCGCGCGCAGCAGGTCGAGCAGTTGCCGCCGCGTGCGCGGCACCCGCGATGCCGGCAGCCTGCGCGTGTTGTAGACCATCACCACCGGCTCGTAACTGATGCCGTAAGCCTCGTGCCGCCATTGCGCCCAGGCGGGCACCGCTTCGGTGCGCGCCGAGCGATGCGCCAGCGCGTGCCCGTCGTTGACCAGCCGGGTCTGCAAGTCCATGCCGCTGGAGATCAACAGGTCGGGCGAGTCCGGCCCGCGCCGCTCGCGCAGATAGCGCGCGTAGAGATCGTGGGCGTCGATATCCTCGTACACCACCTCGGTACCGGGGTGGATGCGCTGGTAGTCGACGACCGCCGCGGCGAACACTTCGATGTCCGTGCTGCCGTGGATGCGCAGGTGGGCGTTGGCCTTGCCAGGGGCCGGGAAACGCCGCATGTCGCCCGGCGCGGCGAGCGCCGGCCATGCCAGCGCCAGGACGAGAAAGAGGGCGATCGAACGGATCATGTGACCATCCTCGGCAGGTGAAGGGTGGCCACCAGGCCACCTTGCGGCCGGTTGGCCAGGTTGATCCGGCCGCCATGCGCGTCGATCACCCGCTTGACGATGGCAAGCCCCAGGCCGGCACCGCCGGCGGCGGCGCCCTCGCCACGCGCGAATCGCTCGAACACGCGCCCGGCATCGGCGGCGGAAATCCCCGGGCCATGATCGGCGATGGTCAGCACCGCCCGCGCGTCCTCCAGTGTCAGCGCGATCTGCAAGGGGCCGTCGCCGCCGTACTTGAGCGCGTTGTCGATCAGGTTCTTGATCGCCTCGCGCAGCAAGAGCGCATCGCCGCGCACCCACACCGGCCCGGCGGTGATCGCCATGCGCACCGGCGGGGCCTCGCCAACCCGCGGCAACACGTCGTGCAGCGCCTGATGCACGGTCTCGGCCAGGTCCACCGGGGAGAAACGCTGGAGATGCGAGCGGTGGATCACGCTGGCATCGCTCAGCAACTGGTTGAGCAGACGACTCATGTGGGTGGCGTTGCGTTCGATCGCCCGCAGGCTGCGGCGCATGTCCTGCGGGTCGTCGTCGTCGAGCGCCAGTTGCGCCTGCGCGCGCAGCGCCGCCAGCGGCGTGCGCATCTGGTGCGCGGCCTCGGCCATGAACGCGCGGAGCGTCTCGTTGTTGTTCGACAGCCGCGCCATGAAACGGTCGAGGGCCATGGCCATCTGATCCATCTCGCGCGGCACGCGGGCATCGAGCGGGCGCAGATCGGAAGGCTCGCGGCGCGAAAGTTCGCGCTCCACCCGCGCCAACGGGCGCAGCGCACGGTGCACGCCCAGCCACACCAGCGCCAGCGACAGGAGCGAGAGCACGCCGATGGCCAGCAACGCGCGGCCGACCAGGTCCCGCGCCACCGCCTCGCGCGCGCGCCGGGTCTGCCCCACCTGCACCCGCACCTGGCCCTGCGCCGATGCCGAGAAGAGGTTGCGCGTGACCGCCACGAAGCGCACGGTCTCGCCGCTGTAGAACGCATCGAACAATTGCGGACCTTCCGAAACGCGCCCGGGCCCGGCGGGCAGATCGGCATAGCCGGTGATGGTGCGGCCACGGCTGTCGGCGACGCGATAGAACACCCGATCCTCTTCGGCCATCGACAACAGATCCAACGCGGCGTAAGGCAGATCCACCTGCCACTGGCCGTCGACCAGGGCCACCGAATCGGCGATCGACAGCGCCGAGGACACCAGCAGGTGATCGTAGGAACGGTTGGCCGCGCGCCGGCCGTAATCGTCCGCGACGAACAGCAGGGCCACGGCGAACACCGCCAGCAACCCGCCCAGGTACAGCATGAGGGTGCGGCGCAGCGATCCCGGCGCCGCGCGCGCTTCAGCAGGCGTCATTGGCGTTGGCGTCGCTGGCTTCGAGCAGATAGCCGACGCCGCGCACGGTGGTGATGCGAAGCGGCGCGCCGGCGAGCTTCTTGCGCAGCCGGCCGACGTACAGCTCGATGGCGTTGGGGCCGGCCTCGTCGTCGAAACCGAACAGGCCGTTGCCGATCTCGTCCTTGCCCACCACCTGGCCGAGCCGGCCGACCAGGATTTCCAGCAGGCGGTATTCGCGGTTGGGCAGTTCGATCGGCTCGCCGTCCAGGCTGACCCGGTGCGCGGCGTTGTCGAACTGGAAGCCGCCGACTTGCACCACCTCGCTGGCGTGCCCGCGCGCGCGGCGCAGCAGCACGCGGCAGCGCGCCTCGAATTCGCGGAAGTCGAACGGCTTGCCGAGGTAGTCGTCGGCACCGACATCCAATGCTTCCACCCGATCCTCGATGCCATCGCGCGCGGTGAGCATCAGCACCGGCGTGTCGTCGCCACGCCCGCGCATGCCGGCCAGCACGCGCATGCCGGCCAGGCCCGGCAACCCGATGTCCAACACCACCAGGTCGAAGCGCTGGTAACGCAGCACGCTGGCCGCGGCCAGGCCGTCGGCCTGCCAGTCCACCGCGTGCCCGCTGCGGCGCATGCGGCGGACGATGGCGTCGGCCAGGTCCGGGTTGTCTTCGACCAGCAGCAGGCGCATCGGAAAAAGAGACCACAGAGCGGAGGAATGCCGGCCATGCTAACGCGCGGACCGGCGGCGGCGCGGCCCCCGCTTTGCCGCAACGCACAAAACACTGACAGGTGGATGACAGCTTTCCGGGGCGAGACTCCGCTCGCACCGTTTGACGCGCACTCACGCGCACCTGGGAGGGGTTTGTGGAGAAAAACATCGTCCGGCCGCGCATGGCCGCCGTTCTTGTCTTGTCGGCGCTTGCCGCGCCGGCGTTCGCCGCCGATGGCGGCCGGCCGGTGACTGCCAGCCTCGGCGGCCGGCTGCATCTGGATTTCGCCCACTTCGACAACGACACGCGCGGCAAGCCGAACAAGAACGGCACCGAGATCCGCCGTGCCTGGCTGGGGGTCTCCGGCAAGTTCTTCGCGGTCGATTACAAGCTGGAGGCCGATTTTTCCAGCGACCCGATCATCGCCCGCGACGTGTACCTGAGCCGGAGCTTCGGCAAGGCGGGCAGGCTCACCATCGGCCAGTTCAAGCAGTACTTCTCGCTGGACGACCGCACCAGTTCCAACTACGGCAGCTTCCTGGAGCGCGGCCATGCCGGCAGCACGCTGGCGCCGCTGTATCGGCTGGGCGCGTCCTGGCAGGCCAACCCGGGCGATTTCTCGTTGGCCGCCAGCGTATACAGCCTGGAAAGCATCAATGTCTGGCAGGTCAAGGGCCGCGCCGTCGGTGGCCGCGCGACCTGGTCGCCGGCGCCACGCGAGGGCGACGTGCTGCACCTGGGCGTATCGCTGGCCCGCGAGCGCTACGACACGCCCGGCGCCAACGGCGTGTCGGCGCTGCGCATCCGCCCGCGCCCGGCCGGGCATCTCTCCGACAACAACCGCCCGACCCTGGTCGATTTCTCCGCCGGCCGCGATACCGACGTGGGCAAATGGTCGCTGGAATACGCGCAGGTGCATGGCCCGTGGTCGTGGCAGGGCGAGTTCAGCGGCGCCACCTTCGATGACGGCGCGCAGCGCGGCCAGATACTCGCCGCCTACGGGATGCTGAGCTGGTTCGCCACCGGCGAATCGCGCGCCTACGACCGCAAGACCGGCCGCTTCACCCGGATCAAGAACATCCGCCACAAGGCCGGCGCGTTCGAGCTGGCGCTGCGCTACGACCGGATGCAGGGCGCACAGCACGCATACGGCATGCCCGACGCGCGCCGCGCCAGCACCGACGCCTGGACGTTGGGCGGCAACTGGTATCTGCGCAAGAACCTGCGCCTCATGCTCAACCTCATCGAAACCCGCAACCGGGACCGCCTGAGCGGGTTGACGACCGACCGCACCCGCGCGCTGACCGGCCGCCTGCACTTCGATTTCTGACCCCTCCCCACCCGCCCTGTTTCCCCAAGGAGCGCGCAAATGATGCTGTCCATCCTCGGCTTCGGCATGGTACTCACGTTCATGTATCTCATCATGAGCAAGCGCCTGTCGCCTCTGGTCGCCCTGATCACCGTGCCGATCGTGTTCGCGCTGCTGGGCGGCTTCGGCGCCGGCATCGACGAGATGATGCTCGAAGGCATCAAGAAGATCGCGCCCACCGGCGTGATGCTGATGTTCGCCATCCTCTATTTCGGCGTGATGATCGACGCCGGCCTGTTCGACCCGCTGGTGCGGGTGATCCTGCGCATCGTCAAGGGCGACCCGCTGAAGATCGTGATGGGCACGACGGTGCTGGCGATGCTGATTTCGCTCGATGGCGACGGCTCGACCACTTACATGATCACCGTCTCGGCGATGCTCCCGCTCTACCAGCGTCTGGGCATGAACGCGCTGAACATGACCTGCGTGACCATCCTCTCCGGCGGCGTGATGAACCTGACCCCCTGGGGCGGCCCGACCGCGCGCGCGGCCACCGCGCTGCACGTCGACCCGGCCGACGTGTTCATCCCGCTGATCCCGACGATGGCGATGGCCTGCGCGGGCATCCTGCTGCTGGCGTGGTTCCTGGGCATGAAGGAACGCCGCCGCCTGGGCGTGGTGAACCTGCCACGGGGCGGCGCCTGGATGGACGCCAGCGTCTCCGACGACGGCGCGCTGCCGACCGTGGAGGACGCCGACGACATCAAGCGGCCCAAGCTCCTGTGGGTAAACCTCGGCCTGACCCTGGCGCTACTGATCGCGCTGGTGATCGGCCTGCTGCCGATGCCGATCCTGTTCATGGTCGGCTTCGCCATCGCTCTGGTCATCAACTATCCCGATCTGGCCGAACAGCGCCGCCGCGTGGTCAACCACGCCGGCAACGTGCTGTCGGTGGTCTCGCTGATTTTCGCCGCCGGCATCTTCACCGGCATCCTCTCCAACACCGGCATGGTCGAGGCGATGTCGCGCAGCTTCCTGGCGGTGATTCCCGAATCGTGGGGTCCGTACCTGGCGGTCATCACCGCGCTGGCGTCGATGCCGTTCACCTTCTTCATGTCCAACGACGCCTTCTACTTCGGCGTGCTGCCGATCCTGTCCGAGGCGGCCGGCAATTACGGCATCACCCCGGTGGAGATGGCGCGCGCCTCGCTGGCCGGACAGCCGGTGCACTTGCTGAGCCCACTGGTGCCTTCCACCTACCTGCTGGTCGGCCTGGCCAAGGTGGACTTCGCCGACCACCAGAAATTCACCCTGAAGTGGGCGGTGCTGATCTCGCTGCTGCTGATGGCCGGCAGCCTGCTGCTGGCGCTCTACCCGCTGGCCGCGTAAGCGCCCACCGCCCCCCAACCGGAGACTTCCATGACCCTTCGCATCGCCTACGTCACCAGCGGCATGGGCAGTGTCGGCACCGCCATCTGCCAAGCCCTGGCCCGCTCCGGCCATACCGTGGTCGCCGGCTGCGCCCCCGACTCGCCGCGCAAGGCGGGCTGGCTGCGCGAACAGCGCGAGCAGGGCTTCGATTTCATCGCCTCGGAAGGCAACGCCACCGACTGGGCTTCCACCAGCGCGGCGTTCGCCAAGGTGCGCGCGGAGGTCGGCGAGATCGACGTGCTGGTCAACAACGCCAGCGGCAGCCGCGACGTGTTGTTCCGGCAGATGCGCCCGGAGGACTGGGACGCGGTGATCGCCTCCAACGTCAACGCGCTGTTCAACATCACCAAGCAGGTGATCGAAGGCATGGTCTCGCAGGGCTGGGGCCGGATCATCAACATCGGCTCGGTAAGCGCGCACAAGGGGCAGATCGGCCAGGTCAACTTCGCCACCGCCAAGGCGGCGATGCACGGCTTCAGCCGTGCGCTGGCCGCCGAGGTGGCCGCGCGCGGCGTTACCGTCAACACCATTTCGCCCGGCTACATCGCAAGCCAGGCGATCAGCAGCTTTCCGCCGGACGTGCTGGACCGCCTGGCCGCCTCGGTGCCGGTGCGCCGGCTGGGCCGCCCGGAGGAAGTGGCCGCGCTGTGCGCCTGGCTGGCCGCCGATGAAGCCGCCTACGTGACCGGCGCGGATTACCCGGTCAACGGCGGTCTATACATGGGGTGAGCCGCCCGGCCAGGTCTCACGGCGGGCGCCGCGATGGTTTCGTCGCGGCGTTTTGGGTTCCGGCATCGATTTCCGATGGCGTCAACAAGGTTTCATGTTGCGTTCGCATAGTGCTCTCGCACCCTGCCCTGGCCCGGTGCGCCTCTCCCATTCGACGGACCACCATGCAGACCCGACACCTGACGATCGCCGTGGCGATCGCGCTTTCCGCCGCCAGCGCCGCCGCCGCCGCACCGACCGACACCGATGCCGACACCCGCGCCAATGCCGCGCCCGACGCGCGGACGCTGGACACCGTCTCCGTCATAGGCCGGGGCGAGACCCGCCAGGTGCAGCGCATCAGCGCCGTGGACAAACAGGTGCTGCCGCCTGGCGCCAGCGGCCAGAAGATCCTCGACCGCCTGCCGGGCGTGTCGGTGCAATCCAACGACGCGTTCGGCGCCAACGAGGAGTCGCAGACCATCAGTCTGCGCGGCTTCGACAAGAGCCGCCTGGGCTATACGCTCGACGGCATTCCGCTGGGCGACAACGCCTACGGCAACTACAACGGCCTGAGCATCGCCCGCGCGCTGATCGCCGAGAACCTCGCCGGCGCCGAACTGTCGCAGGGCATCGGTTCGCTGGGCGTGGCCTCGACCAGCAACCTGGGCGGCACCATTCAATATTTTTCGATGGCCCCGTCCACCGAATTCGGCGCCCGCGCCAGCCTCACCGTGGGCAACGACAACCAGCGCCGCGGCTTCCTGCGCGTGGATACCGGCGATCTGAACGGGTTCTCGGCCTACGTCTCCGGCGTGCACCAGAACGCGGACATGTGGGCCACCCCGCGCCAGAACCAGACCACCCGCCAGTTCAACGCCAAGGCGACGTGGCATGTGGGCGACCACCGCTTCGGCGCGTTCGTCGCCACCTCGCGCGCCAGCCAAGCCAACTACGCCTACCTGTCCAAGGACTTGCTCGCGCGCGGCCTGGGCTGGAACTGGAACATCTACGCGCCGGACTGGGACCGCGCGGTGGCCGCCGCGTACTGCGCGCCGGCCATCTACGATGCGCGGCGCTGCAAGTTCAGCGGCGGCGTCACCAGCATCGACGATGCGTACTACCAGAGCCGCGCGCTGCGCGACGACAACCTGTACTCGCTCGATGCCGATCTGCGCCTGGGCGAGCAAGGCCGCCTGAAACTTCTGGCCTACCGCCACCAGAACCGTGGCCAGGGCCACTGGTGGGCGCCGGGCCAGCCCTCCCACCCGGGCACCGGCCGCATGCTGCCGATCTCCATCCGCAGCACCAACTACGCCATCGACCGCACCGGCATGAGCGCGGCGCTGTCGTGGACGTTGGGCATCCACGAACTGGAGGCCGGCCTGTGGTACGAGAAGAACGACCACGACGTCGAGCGCAATTTCTATTACGTCGACGGCCCGTTCCTGGACGATCTCTACCTGGCCAACCCTGACCGCCGCCTGTTCGACCAGAACTTCGACATCCGCACCCGCCAGTTCTACGTGCAGGACCGCATGCGCTTCATGGACGAGCGGCTGACCGTGGACGTGGGCATCAAAAGCCCGAACACGCGCATGAGCGCCAAGGCCCGCCCGGGCACCGAGACCCGCCTCGCCTCCGGCACGCTGACGGCCAGCAAATCGGTGCTGCCGCAGGTGGGCGTCGGCTTCAAGATCAACGCCAACCACGAGGTATTCGCTTCCTATGCCGAGAACATCGCCGCCTTCGTCGGCGGTGGCAGCGGCGGCCCGTTCCAGGTCTCGCCGGCGTCGTTCGCGGCCAGCGCCGGCCTAGCCCCGGAGCAGTCCAGCACCTTCGAAACCGGCTACCGCACCTTCGGCGATAAATACCAGGCGTCGATCGCGGCCTACCATGTGAAGTTCGACAACCGCCTGCTGTCGCTGAACCCATGTTCGAGCATCGAAGTGGGCACTCGCCCGGAATGCGTGACGCGCTTCGTCAACGTCGGCTCGGTGCAGAGCCGCGGCGCGGAGCTGACCTTCATCCTCAAGCCGGTTGACGGTTTGCAGTGGTACAACGCGCTGTCCTGGAACAAGACCACCTACGAGAATGACTACACCGCCGGCGGCGCGATCGTGCCGGTGGCCGGCAAGATCACGGTGGACACGCCGCGGCGGATGGCCTCAAGCCAATTGAGCTGGAACCGCGATGGCTTCTTCGCCAACCTGCGCGCCAAATACACCGGCAAGCGCTATTACACCTATACCAACGACCAGTCGGTACCGGGCGTGACCACCTTCGATGCCGGCGTCGGCTACGATTTCGGCCCCGGCCTGAGCCTTGGCAACGTCAAGGTGGCGCTGAACGCGACCAACCTGACCAACAAGCGTTACGCCGGCCAACTGAGCTCGTTCGCGCCAAGCGACCCAAACGGCACCCGCTACGCGATACACGCCAGCGCGCCGCGGCAGGTCTTCATCACCTTCGGCGCGGAGTTCTAGTTGTGCCCCCCATGTTGTTCATTGGGATGCGGGAGATAGTCGGCTCGTAGCCCAGGCTGGCGTGGGCCGATGCGAGTTGTACCGGCGTTTTGTCCACCCCGCCCGCGAAAAGCCGCGCTGGAGACGAAGCACGAAAGCCAAGGCGCCGGAAACCGCTCGGCGTCTCGGCTTTCCAAAGCGCATCACTCCGGCGCTTTGCCCACCGCGCCCACGAAAAGCCATGCCGGAGCGGGCGTTCGCACGGGTGGGAGCATCCACGCATGGATGCCGTGGCCGGGTGCGCATGGACGCGCTCGGCGCGCGTGCTGGCCGGCGACGCCGCCCACACCGCATCGATGCGGAAAAGACGCCGCAAACCCGTCAGCGCATTTCATTCCACCGCCAGCCGATCCAGGCGAATCCGGTTGGCGAACAGCGAGAACGCCAGCATCCCGGCCAGGCCATTGGCGCGCGCGGCCCAGCGCGGCAGCCAGCGCGGCGGCGCCAGCGCGCCGGCCTCGAACAGCGGCTCGAAGCGCTGCACGTCGTCCAGCGTCATCTTGCCGGCAAACAGCCAACGGCCGAGCCGCAGCCGGTCCCGCCCCAATGCCCAGCGGAAGAAGGTATGCACGCCAATCAGGCCACGCAGATACACCGTGTCCTTGGTGAAGGCCGCGCCGCCGGTGACCGGCACGCCGCGGAACACCCGCTGGGCCGAAGCGAAACTCTCCGCCCCGGTTTGCCCGGCATTGAGGAAGTAGCGGAAGACCTCGATGAAATCCGCCCCTTCCAGCGCCATCGCCACCGCCTCGGTGCGCAGACTCACCCGCTTCATGCGCTGGATGTCGGTGGCGCCGGTAATCAATTCGGCGAACGTCGCCAGGCCCTCCTGGGTGGCGGTGGTGCGCGGCGAAGGCAGCTCCAGGCTCTTCAGCGCCGGCTGCTCGCGGCCGTTCAGCGCGGTCAACGAATGCACGAAGGCTTCGTGCTGGAGCAGTTGTTCGCGGTCGTAATCGGTGAAGGTCGCGCCGGTGCGCAGGCGGATGCGGGTGGCGCCGGCCGCCGCCTTGGCGATCAACCCGGAATCGAGTTCGATAGTGATGACGCGGCCGCCGAAGAAATCGTCCAGATCGTTCTGCAACTGCAATTGCAGCGCGGTGGCCGAGATCGGCACGGTCTCGGCGGGCGACAGCAGTTCGTGGTCGAGTTCGCCGGCGATGCCGATGAAATGCCGCGCCGCCTCGCGGGTGGAAGGCCCGTTGCCGGGCAGGCATTCGTCGGGCCTGCCGTAGAGGGCGATGGAATGCGCCGTCACCGCCGGCGTGCCGAGCGCCTCCAGCATGCGCGCGGCGGTGGCCCAGCTCCGCGCCGATTCGCGCAGGTACGCGCCAAGCGGATGCGCCGGGTCGACGGCGCTGGCGACGGCGTCCAATTCACGGCGTTCGGCGGAGAAATCCAGCTTCGGGTAATCCACCCGCGGCAGGCGCGGCCGGCCGGTGCGCCAGCCCGCCAAAAAAGGCGGCTGAAGGCTCGCCGGCCAGCTCATCAGGCCGAGGACGCGCAGCGACCTGGCCGCCCGCACCATGCGCGCATCCAGCTCGGCGAAGCGGGCGATGTCGTCCCCACCCGCCATCAGCGGCGGCCGTGCTTGTCGTCGGGGCGGCGATTGGGCGCGCGCGCCGGCCCTTTCGGTTCGGCTTTCTTCGCCTGCCGCGCTTCCAGCGTCCGCGCGGCGACGGCCACTTCGTCGCGCAGTTTCAGGTAATTGGCGAGGCGGGCGACGTCCAGCCGGCCGCCCTCTACCGCTTCGCGCACCGCGCAGCCCGGCTCCCGGTGATGGCGGCAATCGCGGAAGCGGCACTGTCCGGCCAGGGCCTCGACATCGGCGAACGCGGCTTCGTCCAGCTGTTCCTCGCCGGTGGGTTTCAACTCGCGCATGCCCGGCGTGTCGATCAAGCAGGCGCCGGCCGGCAAGGCGAGCAGCGCGCGGTGGGTGGTGGTGTGGCGGCCGCGCGCGTCGTGGCCGCGCACCGCGCCGGTTTTCATCCGGGCCACGCCCAGCAGGGTGTTGGTGAGGGTGGATTTACCGGCGCCGGAGGAGCCGACCAGCACCACCGTGCGCCCCGCCCCCAACCATGGCGCCAACGCCGCCACGCTGTCGGCCTCACGGGCGTCGAGGCTGCGCACGGCCACGCCCTGCGCCGCCAGCTCCGCCAACGCGGCAAGCGCGCCCGGCACGTCCGTTGCGATGTCCCGCTTGGTCAGCACCACCACCGGCTCGACGCCGCCGCCCTGCAACAGCAGCAGGTAGCGCTCGATCCGGCGCGGGTTGAAATCGCCATCCAGCCCGGTGACGACGAAAGCCGTATCGACGTTGGCCGCGATCAATTGCTGCTTGTAATGCTCGCCGGCGGCCGCGCGCTTGATCAGGCCACGACGCGGCAGCAGGGCGACGATGCGCGGCTTCTCCGGCGCGTCCTCGATCAGCACCCAGTCACCCACCGCCGCCCGGCGGGCCGGCTCGCAGCGCGGGCGCATCCAGTCCGGCAGCGATTCGGCGGGCTGGGCGTCGGCGACGGATTCGGCCACCACGTAACCGGAGCGGTGCTGCTCGACCACCCGCGCCGGGCGGGACAGGGGATGCGCCGCCATCGCATGGCGCCATGCTTCCGGCGGATCGGCCGGCCAACCGATCCGCGACAGGCGGGGGGCGTCCAGGCTCAAGCGGGGCGGTGGAAAGCGGTCATGCGGCGGATTCTAATCGGGCGACACGGGGCGATGCGCGGCCCCTGCCGCACGCGCGAATTTCCGATACGCTGACGCATCGTTTCCACGCCACGCCACCGATGTCCCAGCCCGCTCTCGCCACCCGCAACCGCCTGACCGAAGTCCGTTACGAGATCCGCGGCGAGCTGGCCCGGCGGGCCCGCGATCTGGAAGGCCAGGGCCGCCGGCTCATCAAGCTCAACATCGGCAATCCCGGCGCATTCGGCTTCCGCGCACCCGAGCACCTGCAACGCGCGATCGCCGATCACATCCACGGCACCGATCCCTACACCCACCAGCAGGGCCTGCCGGAGGCGCGCGAGGCGATCGCCGAATTCCATCGCCTGCGCGGCACGCCCAACGCCGCGCCGGAGCGGGTGTTCGTCGGCAACGGCGTCAGCGAGCTGATCGACATCGCCCTGCGCGCGCTGCTCAACCCCGGCGACGAAGTACTGCTGCCCTCGCCCGATTACCCGCTGTGGTCGGCGGCCACCATCCTCAACGACGGCCGCCCGGTGTACTACCAGTGCCGCCCGGAAAACGCCTTCCTGCCCGACCCGGAGGAAATCGAGAAACTGATCTCCAGCCGCACCCGCGCGCTGGTGCTCATCAACCCCAACAATCCGACCGGCTCCAGCTACCCGCGCGCGCTGCTGGAGCGCATCGTCGCCATCGCCCGCCAATACCGCCTGGTGCTGATGGCCGACGAGATCTACGACCACATCCTGTACGACGAGGCGACGTTCCAGCCGCTCGCCCCCCTGGCCGGCGAGCTGCCCTGCCTGTCCTTCGGCGGCTTGTCGAAAGTGCATCGCGCCTGCGGCTGGCGCGTGGGCTGGGCGATGCTCTCGGGCGAGGCGACCGTGATCGGCCCCTATCACCACGCGCTGGACCTGCTGGGCGCGCTGCGCCTGTGCGCCAACGTGCCGGGGCAGTTCGCCATCCACGCGGCGCTGCACGGCATCGACACCATCAGCGCGCTGACCGCGCCGGGCGGACGGCTCTACGAGACCCGCCGCGCCCTGATCGAATGCTGCGAATCCAGCCCGCATCTTTCGCTGGTCGCGCCGCGGGGCGCGCTGTATGGCTTCCCGCGCGTGGTCGGGGCCGCCGCCGAAAGCTTCGACGACCACGATTTCGCCCTGGAGCTGCTGGAAAGCGAAGGCGTGCTGATCGTGCCCGGCTCCAGCTTCAACGTGCCCTACCGCGACCACTTCCGCGTCACCCTGCTACCCGAGGCCGAGGTGCTGCGCGACGTGTTCGCGCGGGTCGACCGCGTGCTGGCGCGCCGCGCGACGCTGGCCGGCGGACGCGGCGCGCACGGCTGACGCGCGTCCACTATCGATGGCCCATCCCGCACAGGAACCCCCGCGATGACCACGCTCTCCTACCTCGCCCTCGGCGACAGCTACAGCATCGGCGAAGGCGTCGCCGAAGACCGCCGCTGGCCGGTGCAACTGGCCGCCGCGCTGCGCCAGCTTCGGGTACCGCTACGCGATCCACGCATTCTCGCCACCACCGGCTGGACCACCGACGAACTGGCCCACGCGCTGGAGCAAGCCGACTTGAAAGACGGCGAATGGGATTTCGTCACCCTGCTGATCGGCGTCAACGACCAATACCGCGGCCGCGCCCTGCCGGAGTTCGCCACCGGCTTCGACGCGCTGCTGCACCGCGCCGAACTGCTTTCGAAACACGGCGCGGCCACGGTCATGGCGCTGTCGATCCCCGACTGGGGCGCGACCCCGTTCGCCGCCGTCGAAGGTCGCGAGCCGGCGCGCATCGCCCACGAGCTGGAGGCCTACAACACCCACATCCGCACGATGTGCGAAGCGCAGGGCGCCGGTTTCGTCGACATCACCGCGGCCAGCCGCGCGCACGGCGGCGCGCGCGGCATGCTGGCCGCCGACGGCCTGCATCCATCCGCCACCCAATACGCCGAATGGACGCGGTTGGCGCTGCCGGTGGCGCGCGGCCTGCTGGAAGGGCGCGAATGAAACCAGACACGCGCGCGCTGGCCCGCGCGTTTCTCGACCCGGCGCGGCCCTTCGACCGCCACCACTACTACTACGCCCGCGGCAAGCTGGCCACCGATCCACTCTATGGCGGCGTGCAGCGCGCGCTGGCCGGCGGCGACCTGCCGATCCTCGACATCGGCTGCGGCATCGGCATCCTGCTGCACTGGCTGCGCGCGGCCGGCATCGGCGCGCCCTACCTCGGCACCGATTACGACACCCGCAAGATCGCCCAGGCCCGGGCCGCGCTGGCCCGCACGGGGCTGGACGATGCCCGCTTCGAATCAGGCGATGCCGCACGCGGGCTGCCGGCGCATTCGGGCCACGTCTGCATCCTCGACGTGCTGCAATTCCTGCCCGATACCGACACCCAGGACGCCCTGCTCGGCCAGGCCATCGAACGGCTCGCGCCGGGCGGCAAACTGGTGATCCGCACCGGGCTGGACGATGGCGGCGCGCGTGCGCGGATCACCGTCGCCGTGGACCGACTGTCCAAGCACTGGGGTTGGATGCGCGCGCGGCCACAGCACTATCCCAAGCTGGAGCAGTTGCGCGGCCTGTTCGGGCGGGCCGGTCTCGATGCCGAATTCACGCCGCTCCACGGCAAGACCCCGTTCAACAACTGGCTGGTCGTCGCCCGGAAACCCGTCCACTCGCCCTAGCGCGGCGGCGCGGGTCCGGCATGGCTATTCGGGCAACTCGGCGCGCAGGCCGCGCTCGCCGAGCAACGCCAGCACCCGGCGCAAAATCTCGATGTGGCGACCATCGCCGCCCTCGTGCAGCAGGACGATGGCACCCGTGCGCACGCCGGGCGCGAGCTTCGCCATCACGGTTTCGACATCGCGGCCCAGCCCATCGAAACCGCGCGCGCTCCATGCCACCCGCGCCAACCCATGCTCGCGCAAGGGCGCCTGCACGAACGGGTTGGCCATCCCCACCACCGCGCGGAACCAGCGCGGCGCGCGACCGGCCAGCCGGGTAAGCGTGGCCTGCGCCTCGGCGATTTCCCTCCGCATCGCGCGCGGGCCGAGCGCCCAGAACCAGCGCGCCGGATGGCTGTCGCTGTGGTTGCCGATGTCATGGCCACGGCGCACGATCTCGCTCACGCATTCCGGCCGCGCCGCCGCGCGCCGGGCAACCAGGAAAAAAGTCGCCTTCGCCCCGTGCGCGTCGAGCAGGTCGAGCATCGGCAAGGTGTCGTCGGACGGGCCATCGTCGATGGTCAGCCAGACCCGGGGCGCCGCGCCCGGCAGCCGGTTCAGCACCGGCCCGTAGAAGCGCGAGTACGGCCATAGCGCGCCCCACCAGAACGGCAAGTGCGACAGCGCCATCAACGGCAGGCCGACACGCCAGCCAAAGCGCCAGCAGACGAACGCCACCCCAAGCTGGCAAGCCAGCAGCCATCCCCACCAACGGTGCGGACGAGTCGGCGGACGATGGATCGGCGATGGCGACATCCGCGCATCATGCCATCGAAGCGCGGCGGGGCCGGCGTAGAATCGCCGCGTTCATTCGGAGAAAGCCATGCCCCTCGACCCCGCCCTGCGCCAGCGCATCAGCGACCTGCTCGCCGCGAACCGCGTCGTGCTGTTCATGAAAGGCCAGCCGGACGCACCGCAATGCGGCTTTTCGGCGCAGGCCGCCGGCACCCTGCGCGATCTCGATGTCGCGTTCGCCCACGTCGACGTGCTGGCCGACCCGGACATCCGCGAAGGCATCAAACACTACGGCGACTGGCCGACCATCCCGCAGCTCTACATCGATGGCGAACTGGTCGGCGGCAGCGACATCATCGTGCAGATGGCCGGCAGCGGCGAGTTGCAGGCCGCGCTCGGCCTGCCGCCGCCGGACCGCACCCCACCCGCGATCACCGTCACCCCGGCGGCGCTGGCCATGCTGAAACAGGCCGTGGCCGACGCCGGCGGCGAGATGGCCGTGGAAATCGCCATCGACCGGCAATTCCGTACCCGCCTGCACCTGGTGCAGCCCGACGCCAACGCCGTGCAGGTGCGCCACGCGGACCTGCTGCTGCAATTCCCCGCCAACGACGCCCGCCGCGCCGACGGCCTGACCCTCGACTTCGCCGACGACGCGCGCGGCAAGGGCCTGGTGATCGACAACCCCAACGCGCCGAAGCCGGTACGCGACATCACGCCGGCCGAAGCGGCCGAACGCGTGCGCGCCGGCACTCTGACCCTGGTCGACGTGCGCCCGCGCGCCGAGCGCGCGCTGGCCGCCGCCCCGGTCGCCTGTCTGCATTTCGACGACGGCCCCGGCGCGGTCGATGCGCTCGACAAATCCACCCCGCTCGCCTTCCTCTGCCATGCTGGCGGCCGCAGCCGGCAAGCCGCCGAACACTATCGCCAGCAGGGCTTCCGCGAGGTCTGCAACGTCGAGGGCGGGATCGACGCCTGGGCAGTGATCGACCCATCGGTGCCGCGCTACTGACCCCTTTCCCGGCCATACGGGACAAACTCGATGCGCAAGATGCCGCTCTCCCTCGCCTTGCTGTTGGCCGCCTGCGGCAGCCCGCCCCCCCAACGCCGGTGGCTGGATCGAACCGGCCATGCCGTGCGCGCCGCCAACGAAGATCCCACCCACGGCATACGCGGCCATTTCGTGCTGATGGTGCGCAGCATTGGCCAACGGCACGACCTCGGTTACCTCAACTCGGAAACCGATTACCGCCACCAGACCAATCTGACCATCGCCATGAAAACCGCCACCATGCGGCAAGTGGCGAAACGGCTGGGCGTGGAACCCGGACAACTGCGCGGCCGGCGTCTCGTCGTGCTGGGCCAGGCCCAGCGCATGCGCATCGCCTTCATCGACGGCCAGGGCCGCCCCACCGGCAAGTACTACTGCCAGACCCATGTCCGGGTCGAGCACCCGACCCTTGTCGAATTCGCCCCCGACTAGAAGCCGCCGCCCGCCGCCAGCCATGCCGCTTCCTCGGCCGTATCGATGCGGCCAAGCGCGGCATTGCGGTGCGGGAAGCGGCCGAAGCGTTCGATGACCTCGCGGTGCCGGATCGCGTAATCGTGCATCACCGGGTCGCCGAGCGCGGCGAACAGCGCCACCGAGCGGTACTGGTCGGCCAGCGACTCGGAATGCTCCAGCGGCAGGTAGAAGAAACCACGCAGCGCCGGCTCCACCTCGCCATCGTGGCCGGCGGCGATCGCCTGCGAGGCATAACGGCGCGCAAGGCCATCGGTGGCGAAGGCATGGCCGCCGCCGCGCCAGATGTTGCGCGGCATCTGGTCGAGCAGGATCGACAGCGCCAGCGCGGATTCGGCATCCTCCAGCCAATGCGCCAGCGCGCCGCGCGCGGCGGCCAGGTGCGCCGGCTCGAAACGGACACGGCATTCGGCATCGAAATCAACGCCGCCACCGAACCACTTGGCCCTGCCGGCCGCGCGCCAGAAGGCCACGATCTCGCCCGCGGTCGGTAATGCCTTCATCGCCTCGTTCATCTTCCGTCTCCCGTTCGCGGCGCCCAGTCTAGGACTTCCGGCAGGGTTGGCACTCCGCCGGCCAGACGCTAGCGTGGCCGTTCCAATTGGGAAGCCGACATGCACAAGACCGTCCTCGCCGCCAGCGCCGCCGTGCTACTGGCATCCTGTGCCAGCGCCCCGGCGCACAAGCCCGAGCGCGACACCGGCCTCGCCCGGCCGTATTCCTTCACCGACGACCCCTATCCCAGCACCTACCGACGCATCCCCTCGCCGCCGGTGCTGCTGGCCGGCGCGACCGTGCTCGATGGCGCCGGCCAGCGCCACGAGAATGCCGACGTGCTGATGCGCGAAGGCCGGATCGTCGCGGTCGGCCGCGCCATCGAGGCGCCCGCCGACGCGATCCGCGTCGATGCCCGCGGCAAATGGGTGACGCCCGGCATCATCGATGTCCACTCGCATCTCGGCGTGTACCCGAGCCCCGCCGCCGCCGCGCACGGCGACGGCAACGAGGCCACCGCGCCAGTCACCGCCCAGGTTTGGGCCGAACATTCGATCTGGCCGCAAGACCCGGGCTTCGCCACCGCCCTGGCCGGCGGCGTCACCAGCCTGCAAGTGCTGCCCGGCTCGGCCAATCTCATCGGCGGGCGCGGGGTGACGCTGAAAAACGTCCACGGCACCACCTACCAGGGCATGAAGTTCCCCGGCGCGCCCTGGGGCCTGAAGATGGCCTGCGGCGAGAACCCCAAGCGCGTCTACGGCAACAAGGGCGGCCCATCGACCCGGATGGGCAACATCGCCGGCTTCCGCGCCGCCTTCGCCGATGCCGCCGAGTACATGAAGAAGCGCAAGGCCGCGCGCGATTCCGGCAAGGATTCGGGCGGCAAGCGCGACCTCAAGCTCGACTCCATCGCCGGCGCGATCAACGGCGACATCCGCATCCACAACCACTGCTACCGCGCCGACGAGATGGCGATAATGCTCGACCTGGCCAAGGAATACGGCTTCAGGATTGCCGCCTTCCACCACGGCGTCGAGGCCTACAAGATCGCCGACCGGCTGGCCGCCGAAGGCGTCTGCGGCGCGCTCTGGGCCGACTGGTGGGGCTTCAAGATGGAATCGTTCGACGGCATCCAGGAGAACCTGCTCATGGTCGATCGCGCGCCCGGCGGCTGCGCCATCGTCCACAGCGACTCCGGCGAGGGCATCCAGCGGCTCAACCAGGAGGCGGCCAAGGTGATGGCGGCTGGCCGGCGCATCGGCATCGAGACCACGCCCGAGCACGCCATCCGCTGGCTCACCCTCAACGCGGCCAAGTCGATGGGCATCGAAGAGATGACCGGCTCGCTCACGCCCGGCAAGATGGCCGACGTGGTGCTGTGGAACGGCAACCCCTTCTCCAGCTACGCGCTGGCCGAGCAGGTCTACATCGATGGCGCCAGGCTCTACGACCGCGCCGACCCAAAACTGCAACCGACCTCCGACTTCCTGCTGGGCCAGGACCTGATGCGCGGAGAAGCGAAATGAACCGCCACCCGATGAAATCCACACTGGCCGCCGGGTTGCTGGCCGTGGCCGGCGCCGCGCCCGCCCAGGACATGCTGATCCGCAACGCCACCGTGCACACCGCCAGCGGCCAGGGCACGCTGAAGAACGCCGACGTGCTAGTGAGGAACGGCCGCATCGCCGCGCTCGGGCGTGGGCTGGGCGCGGGCGGCGCGCCGGTGATCGAGGCCGAGGGCCGTCCGCTCACCCCGGCGCTGTTCGCCGGCATCACCGACATCGGCGTGGAGGAAGTCAGCGGCGAATCCAAGACCGTCGACAGCCAGGTCGCGCTCGGCCAGAACGGCAAGGACATGCAGGTGCGGCCGGAGTTCGACGTGACCCTGGCCTACAACCCGGAATCGGTGCTGATACCGGTGGCGCGGGTCGAAGGCTTCGGCTGGACGATGCTGGCCGCCAACCCGACCAGCGGCGGCGCCTTCATCGGCGGCCAGGGCGGCGCGTTCCGTTTCGACGGCAGCCTCGACCCGATCGGCCAGCGCATGCTGTTCGTCACCCTCGGCGCGGATGGCGCCCGCCTCACCGGCGGCTCGCGCGCGGCGCAGTGGATGATCCTCGACCAACTGCTGGACGAAGTGCGCGGCCGTATCGCCCCGGATTCACGCTTCGCCCTGCTCACCCCGGCCGGCCGCGCCACCCTGGCCCGCTATTTCGACGGCGAGGGCCGCATCGCCCTCGGCGTGCATCGCGCCGCCGACATCCGCCGCGCGCTGCGCTGGGCGAAATCGCGCAACGCGAAGATCGCCCTGGTCGGCGCCAGCGAGGCATGGAAAGCGGCGTCCGAAATCGCCGCCGCGCGGGTGCCGGTGTTCATCGACCCGCTGGCCAACCTGCCGGCCGATTTCGACCAGATCGCCGCCACCCAGGAAAACGCCGCCCGGCTGCGCGCGGCGGGCGTGGAGGTCGCCTTCTCGCTGAGCGACAGCGCCTCGCACTATGCGCGCAAGCAACGGCAACTGGCCGGCAACGCGGTCGCCCACGGCATGGCCTGGGACGACGCCCTGGCCGCCCTGACCCGCGTCCCGGCCGAGGCGCTCGGCCTCGCCGCCGAAGTCGGCACCATCGCCCCCGGCCGCCGCGCCGACCTGGTGCTGTGGAGTGGCGACCCGCTGGATGTCGCCGAGACCGCGCGCCAGGTCTGGATGGGCGGCCGCGCCGTGCCGATGACCTCGCGCCAGACCCAACTACGCGAGCGCTACCTGCATCGCGGCGAGACCACCCTGCCGCCCGCGTACTCGCGTTGAGCGGGGGCACCCAGGCGGAGCCGCCGCGATACCTGGCGGCCCCGCCGCGCACCATTCGCATGAGCACGGACCGCCCTTCAGGCTTCGGGCATACTCAGCCGCCCGGGGAAAAATACGGAGCCTAAATATGCGGATTGGATTTCTCGTGGATGCCACCTGCGACATTCCCGACGAATACATCGAATCCGGCACGGTGATGGTCATGCCCGTCACCGTGCGGATCGACGATTACGAAGTCACCGACCGTCGCAACGGCGAGGTCACGCTGAACTTTCTCGACAACGACATCGCCCGCAAGGCCAGCGAAGCGCAGACCCGCTCGCTCAGCATCCAGGAAATCCGCGAACTGTTCCTCGAAAAGTTGGTGGTGGAATACGACTACGTGTTCTGCCTGACCGTCACTCGCGAGCGCAGCCCGATCTTCGAGAACGCCACCAAGGCCAGCTTCGGCATCCTCAACGACTACCAGCCGATCCGTCAGGCCGCCGGCCATTCCAGCGCATTCTCGCTACGAGTGATCGATACCGGCAGTCTCTTCGCCGGCCAATCGATCCCGCTGCTGGCCGGCCTGAGGCTGCAAGGCGAAGGCGCCACGCTGCCGCGCATCCGTCCCCGCATCGAACACGTGGCGATGCATACCCACGCGTTCGCCGTGCCACCCGACCTCTATTACCTGCGCAGCCGCGCCCGCGCCAAGGGCGAGCGCAGCGTCGGCCTGATGAGCGCGATACTCGGCTCGGCGCTGGACGTCAAGCCGATCCTCTACTGCAACCGCGGCCAGACCGCGCCGCTGGCCAAGGCCCGCGGGTTCGAAGCCGCCGCGCAGAAACTGTTCGAAGGCATCGCCGCCGATGTCCGCAGCGGCTTGTTGCTGCCGGTGGTGAGCCTGAGCTACGGCGGCCCCGTGGAGGAAATGCGCTGGCTGCCAGGCTATGCCGAACTGGCGAAAACCTGCCGCGCGCACGGCGTGGAACTGCTCGAATCGCTGATGAGCCTGACCGGCATCATCAACCTCGGCAAGGGCGTCCTCTCGGCCGGCTACGCCAAGGAGGGCAAAAGCGCCCTGCACTGAAACCTGCACGCCGCCGATACGCCCGCGCGACGTATCCTTGGCGGTGTTTCCATCAGGACCATCGAAATGGCCACCCGCTACTTCATTTCCCTGCCCGAACCGGACAAGGCGCGCACCGGTACGCCCTTCGGCTTCCGCTCGCACGGCCCCGACGGCTTCGCCGAGGAACTCCAGGACGCCCTGCGCAGCGCCAGCGTGTTCCAACGCTGGCTGGAAACCCAGGACGACCCGGACGAAGTCGATCCCAAACTGGCGGCCACCGACCCGGACGCCACCGTCGAAGGCCGCCAGGACGACCTCAAAATCGAGCTGATCGCCACCACCCGCCTCGGCGGCGATTGCCTGCGCCACCGCCTGCGCCTCCTGGCCGGCCAGCACTGGCAACTGCGCGACGTCACCTCGGCCTGAGCGCTTGCGCCGTCTCCTGCTTGCCTGGAGCGGCGGCAAGGATTCCGCCTGGACGCTGCACACGCTGCGCCAGGCGGGCGAATTCGAAGTCACCGGCCTGCTGACCACCTTCACCGAGGGCCTCGACCGCGCATCGACGCAGGGTATCCGCCGCGACGCGCTGCACGCCCAGGCGCGCGCCGCCGGCCTGCCCCTGCTCGAATCATGGCAGCCGCCACGGTTGGACAACGCCACCTACGAGGCCCGCTTCGCCGCCGCCCTCGACGCAGCGGCGAAACGCTGGCCCGGCATCGCCGACATCGCCTTCGGCGACCTGCTGCTCACCGACGTGCGCGACTGGCGGGTCGCACTGTGCCAACGGCTTGGCTGGCGCGCGCATTTCCCCTTGTTCGACATGGATACCGCCAAACTCGCCCGCACGATGATCACCGGCGGCCTGCGTGCGCGGCTCTGCTGCGTGGACACCGCGCGGCTCGATGCCGGCTTCGTCGGCCGCCAATTCGATGCCGCCCTGCTCGACGCGCTGCCGCCCAGCATCGACCCCTGCGGCGAGCGCGGCGAATTCCATACCTGTGTCCTGGCCGGGCCGATGTTCTCCGCGCCACTGGCGCTGATGCCCGGCGACATCCTGCCGGGCGAGGGAAATTTCCTGTACCGCGATTTCCTGCTGCCTGGCCAGAACGACGCGGGCGACAGCGCCATCGATGGGTGATGTTCCGCCGCCACGCGCAAGGCGGCGCATCGTCAACTGCTCGCCTTCGCCCCGCCTTCGTCAAGGCAACGATCGGTGCCGTCGGCCACCTCGCGCGGCGCCGACCTCACCCTGCACGGAAGCCACGCGCGTTGGACCGCCTCCTCCGGCGTCAAGGCAAGGCAAGGCAACGACCGGTGCCGTCGGCCACCTCGCGCGGCGCCGGCCTCACCCCGCCCGCAAACCACCGTCACGCGCCCGACAAACCGCGTGGCGGCCACGCCGCGCGACCATGCTCAGGGCTTCAGCGCCCGCGCATGCCAATCGAAATGGCTGCCGATGAAACTGGCGATGAAGTAATAACTGTGGTCGTAGCCGGGGCGCAGGTTGAGCGTCAACGGGTGGCCCTTGGCACTGGCCACCGCCCGCAACAGTTCGGGCCGAAGCTGGCTTTCGAGAAACTCGTCGGCGCCGCCCTGGTCGATCAAGATCGGCAACCGCGCTTCCCGCGCCACCGACAGCAGCTCGGTGGCGTCCCACGCCCGCCAGGCATCGCGGTCATCGCCGAGATAGGCGGCAAACGCCTTCTCGCCCCACGGCACCCGCGAGGGCGCGACGATCGGCGAGAACGCCGACACGCTGCGATACCGGCCAGGGTTCTTCAACGCGGCCACCAGCGCGCCATGCCCGCCCATCGAATGGCCGGAGACGCCGCGCGCGGCACTGGCCGGGAAATGCGCTTCGACCAGCGCCGGCAATTCACGCGTGACGTAATCGTGCATGCGGTAATGCCCGGCCCACGGCTCGCGGGTGGCATCGAGGTAGAAGCCCGCGCCCTGGCCCAGGTCGTAGCCCTCGGCATCGGCCACGCCCTCGCCGCGCGGGCTGGTGTCGGGCGCGACCACGATGATCCCGTGTAACGCCGCATACCGCTGCGCGCCGGCCTTGGTGATGAAATTCTGCTCGTCGCAGGTCAAACCGGAGAGCCAGTACAGCACCGGGCAGACACCGTCTTCCGCCTGCGGCGGCAGGTAGATGGCGAAGCGCGTCTCCACGCCCAGCGTGGCCGAGCGATGTTTCCAGACTTCCTGCCAGCCGCCAAAGCTCGCGTGTCGTTCGATGCGCTCCATCAGTAATGCACCACGCTGCGGATCGACTTGCCCTCGTGCATCAGTTCGAAGGCGCGGTTGATCTCTTCCAGCGGCATGGTGTGGGTGACGAACGGGGCCAGGTCGATCTCGCCCTTCATCGCCTCCTCCACCATGCCCGGCAACTGGCTGCGGCCCTTGACGCCGCCGAACGCCGTGCCCATCCACTTGCGTCCGGTGACGAGCTGGAACGGGCGGGTCGAAATCTCCTGGCCCGCGCCGGCCACGCCGATGATGACGCTTTGCCCCCAGCCCCGATGCGCGCATTCCAGCGCGGCGCGCATCACGTTGACGTTGCCGATGCACTCGAAGCTGTGATCCACCCCCCAGCCGGTCATCTCCACGATCACCTGTTGGATCGGCTGGTCGTGATCCTTCGGGTTCACACATTCAGTCGCGCCCATCTCGCGCGCCATCGGGAACTTGTCCGGGTTGGTATCGATGGCGATGATCCGGCCCGCCCTGGCCTGCCGCGCGCCCTGGATCACCGCAAGCCCGATGCCGCCCAGGCCGAACACCGCCACCGAATCGCCCGCCCGCACCTTCGCCGTGTTGTGTACCGCGCCGATGCCGGTGGTGACGCCACAACCCAGCAGGCAGACCTGCCCGGGGTTCGCCTCCGGGTGGATCTTCGCCAACGAGACTTCCGCCACCACCGTGTATTCGCTGAAGGTGGAGCAGCCCATGTAATGGTGGATCGGCTCGCCCTTGTAGCTAAAACGGGAGGTGCCATCCGGCATCACGCCCTTGCCCTGCGTGGCGCGTACCGAGGTGCAGAGGTTGGTCTTGCCGCTCTTGCAGAACAGGCATTCGCCGCATTCGGCGGTGTAGAGCGGAATCACCTGATCGCCCGGCTTCACCGACGTCACGCCCTTGCCGACATCGACCACGATGCCCGCGCCCTCGTGCCCCAGCACGGCGGGGAAGAGGCCCTCCGGGTCGTCGCCGGACAGGGTGAAGGCGTCGGTATGGCAGACGCCGGTATGGGTGATGCGCACACGCACTTCGCCGGCCCTGGGCGGTGCGACGTCGATCTCGACGATCTCCAGCGGCGCGCCGGCCTTGAAGGCGACGGCGGCGCGGGATTTCAGGGGCTTGCCTGCGGTCTCGGACATGGCTGAACTCTCCGGTCGGTTCGATCTGGGGGAATCACTTCAGGTAGGAACGCACCAGCGCCGCCACCTTGTCGATGGCGGCGCGCATGCGCTGGCGTTCGGGGTCGCGGGGGTCGCCGTCATCGTGACCGGCGCAGCCGAAGGTCTCGCGCAGATGGCCCTGCAAGACCTCGGCCATCAATCCATTGATGCCGCCGCGCATGGCGGCCAGTTGCTGCAACACCTCGCCACAATCGCTGCCGGCGCCGATCGCCCGCTCCAGCGCCTCGGCCTGGCCACGCACCCGGCGCAGACGGCTGATGACACGCTTCTTCTCGGCGGGCGTATGCGGCATGACCCGGCAATCCTGATACTGCCGGGGAGTATATCGCGCAATCGCGTGAGGGCATGTTCATGCGCCGCAGCCCGACACGAAACGCCCGGCGGCATGCCGCCCCATCGCCCGGGAGTCCGCATGAAGGACAGGCGAAGGCCGCCCGGCAATGGCGCATCTCACGACGCATCTCAACGACGCATCTCAACGACGCATCTCAACGACGCATCGCGCGGTCACGGCCGTTTGCCATCACCGGCGGAGACGAATCGCGGAGACCGTCGCCTACCGCGCCCCGCCACCGTCCCCGGCAACGTGCGCGCTCAGCCGGTGTTCTGGATGCCGGCGGCGATACCGTTGACGGTCGCGGTCAACGCCCGCAGCAAGCCTTCGTCTTCACGCCCGCCCGCGCGCCAGCGTCTCAGTAGTTCCACCTGCAACAGACTGATCGGGTCGACATAGGGATTGCGCAGCCGGATGGAAAGCCGCAGGCGATAGTCGTCGTCGAGCAATTCGTCGCGCTGCTTGAGCGCGCAAATCGTCTCGCGGGCGCGGCTGAACTCGTCGGCGACATCGCTGAAGAACCCGGCGTGCAGCTCACCGGCCAAGTGCGAATAACGCGCGAAGATGTCGAGGTCCGACTTCGCCATCAGCATCTCGACATCGGCCAGCAGAGCTGCGAAGAACGGCCAGTCGCACGCCATCTCGCGCAACGGCTCCAGCCCGAAGCGTTCGACCCCATGCGCCAGCGCCGTGCCGATACCGTACCAGCCGGTCAGGCCCGAGCGGTTCTGGCTCCAGGCGAATACCCACGGGATCGCGCGCAAGGTGTCGATGCCGCCCTCGCGGCGCTTGGACGGGCGTGAGCCGATGCGCAGGCGCTCGATCACGTCGATCGGCGTCGCCGCGCGGAAATAGGCGGGAAAATCCACGCGCTCGTGTACCAGTGCGCGATAGTGCCGGCGCGCGATTGCCGCCATCTCCGCCGCCCACTCGCGCCAGGCGTCCTCGCGCCCATCGGCCGGACGCGGGCGCAGGCTGGCGCGCAGCACCGCGCCGGTGGCCTGCTCCAGATTGCGCAGCGCCAATGCACGGATGCCGTATTTGCGATGGATCACTTCCCCCTGCTCGGTGACGCGCAACACGCCATCCACCGACCCGCGCGGCGCCGCGTGGATCGCCCGCTCGGTCTTGCCACCGCCGCGGCTGACCGAACCGCCGCGCCCGTGAAAGAACACCAGCCGCACTTCGTGTTCGCGCGCCAACGCCAGCAACTCCACCTGGGCGCGCTGCAAGGCCCAGCGCGAAGCCAGCAAACCGCCATCCTTGGCACTGTCGGAATAGCCGAGCATCACGATCTGTCGATTGCCCCGCGCCCGCAGATGCGCGCGATACGCGGGGTCGTCGAACAGTTCGCGCATCACCGCGCTGGATGCCTGTAGATCGGCCACCGTCTCGAACAGCGGCGCGACGTCGAGCGGCACCTGCCCGTCCTCCACACAGCCGGCGATCCGCGCCAGTGCCAGCACCGCCAACGCATCGGCGGCGTTGCGACTCATGCTGATGATGTACGGCCCGAACGCCTGAGCACCGTAGCGGCCACGCAATTCGCGCACCGTGCGGAATACCGCCAGCGTGGACGCCGCCGCCCCGGCCCGCGGATCACGCGGCGATGCGCCGGCGACCAACGCCCGCAACCGGACGGCGCGCTCCTCGGCCGGCAATGATGGCCACCCCGGGTCCGCCTCCAACGCGGCCAGCGCCTCGTCGTGCGCCAGCGACTCCTGCCGCAAGTCGAGCGCGGCGAGATGGAAGCCGAACGTCTCGGCCCGGCGCAATATGCGGCGCAGCGCGAACAAGCCGGCATGCTCGCCGCGATGCGCCGCCAGGCTCGCTTCGATCAGACGCAGATCGGCGATGAAAGCCTCGACATCGGCATAGCCACGCGGATCGGCTTCGTCGGCGCTCGCCTCCAACCGCGCCGAAAGCAGTTCGATCAGACCGCGATACGGCATGTCGGCCATGCGCGGGCGCAGCCCGGCGGCGGTCTCGGGCAACAAGGATTTGTATTCGTCGATGCGCGCCTCGATCGCGGCATCCACGCCCGCCCGCGCCCGGCTCTGGGTGAGGATGTCGGCCAGCCCGCGCAGATCGGCCCGATAGGCCGCCAGCACCTGCGCGCGCTGCAATGCCAGCGCGGCGCGAATGGTCTCCGCGCCGACATTGGGATTGCCATCCATGTCGCCACCCACCCAGGTGCCGAAACCAAGCAGCGGCGGCAGTGCGATGCGCTCGCCATACACCGCTTCGATGGCATCGGCGAAAGATTCGAGAAAGGCCGGCAGCACCCGGTACAACACGCCGAGATAAAAGCCGATGTGCTCGACCTCATCGGTGACGGTGGGTTTTTCCGAAGGGGCTTCGGAAGTCTGCCAGGCCGTGGAAAGCGACTGGCGGATACGCGCGTGATCGGCGCGGCGCTCGGTCGGGGTGCGTCCACGGTCGATATCGGCCATCAACCGCGCCACCACGGTGTGCTCCTTGACCAACAAGGCACGGCGCACCGCCTCGGTGGGATGGGCGGTAAACACCGGCTGGATGACCAGTCGCGGCAACCACGCGCGCAACTCGTCGAAACTCACGCCTTCCGCCTTCAATTCGCCCAACACCGCCTCGAAGCCGCCCGGCTGGGGGACGTCCGTCGCACGCTGATAATCGCGGCGGCGACGGACGCGATGCACGCGCTCGGCCAGGTTGATCGCACCGAACCAGGCCGCGAAAGCACGCACCAGCGCCTCGGCGTTTTCCTGCGGCACCGATGCCAAACGTTCGGCCAACGCATCGACCGGCTCGCCCTTCTCGCGGCGGGCAATCGCCGCGCGGCGCACCGCCTCGACCTGCGCCAGCAACGCCGGCGAAACCTGCTCGGCCAGCATCTCGCCGACCATCGCGCCAAGCCGGCGCACGTCGTCGCGCAACAGTGCATCGCTGGCAACGAATTCGAGCGCCTCTCGGCGCGGGGAAAGGGATGCGTTCATGACACCAGGCGGACAAAACCAGCCCCAGTCTGCCAGATGTTCCCTCTTTGCATCGTGTTGGATCGGGACGAATTACCTAGTCTCCAATGACCCCGACCGTAAGCCGGGCGACGAACTCAGGCTTCAATATGGCGCCGTGCCTGCGCCCCCGCCAGAAGACCGCGAGGCCATCGAAAGCATGCTTGATGGCGTGAGCATCAAACATCACGCAAATCAATTCGTCGGAGAGTTGCAAAGCCGATGGCAACAACAGCCGCCGAAGAAGCAGCCCCGTATCCGGCGCTGAATTTCAAAGAAACAAGCAAAAAACTCAATGACGAGAATTCAACCCCTTGAATTTATCCGGCAGATCGAAAATCCTAAAAACCCAACAGCGAGCAATCCGCCATGATCCAGCAATATTTGGCATATGTAAGCAGCAGAGCCGACAACAGATCTCTTATGCAAGATGATATCCACATGAAGTCTTGCCAAAACACCCACCTTACCGAAAGAAAAAACGAAATCCCGAAATAATCCAGGGCAATTTTCTCCTAAAAAACTGATCGATGAGCGTCAACTCCACATCCGAAGAGCCTCCCGAATAACTCTCCTTGCAATTTTTACTTACAATAATCGACACGCCCCTTGCATCATGCAGCGCCTTCCTTCCATGCAAATCGTATCTCTCAACATCAGTCGCAAACCCCCTGAGCACGCAGGACAGGCTGGGCGAAACCTCTTTTATATAGTTGAAATAATCAGAAAAAATTCCATAACACTCCATCATGATGGATTCGCCCAATCTTTTTTCACATATCCTCACAATCCGGGTAATCAGAGGCCGCATCACACTCTCTTACCGGACTCGGCGTTGTCATTTCAATGAGAGGGCCAATAAAAGGTCAGCCTCGCAATCTATTCTTAAATCCAGACCACCGCCCTGATCGTGCTAGCAACCAGTTCCTGTCGGCCCAGGTGGTCGTTGTGAACGAAGTACAGTTGGTTGTCGCGTACCAGCCCTATCAACTCCGCACCCATCCAAGTATAGCTGCTCCAACGGCCGTTCTCGTTTTCCGCCAACAATGTGTTTTGCCCGGAATAGATGAAGCGTGTCGTACCATCCGGTCCTTCTTTGCCCACGCGCTGGTCCGCCCAACTTCTTGAGGGCAGTTCACGGGGTGGGGCTGCGAGCTTTCAATTCGCTTTCAAACTTTCGTCTATCTCATAAGCCAGCTTCAAGCATGCGGAGTTCTGGTAACAGTGGGCTGCGACCTTGAAGCCCTTGGGCACTTCGTAGCCATAAGAACTATTTGTTACTCCATGCAACACCAAAATTAATGCAAATGCCGTCCTTTCATCTCCTGAAGCCATAAGTCGACCCAGCAGCTCTTTAAAAAGCTCTGGATTGATCTCTGAGAAACAATCTCCAAGCGAGTAATCGCTTGGCCTGTAATTATTTACTCCGTGCAAATAAAGATTCACGCGCTCAGCAGAAGGGAGAGCAGAGAAGTACATGCACCGCTGCTTGCTTCCTTGAACTTTCATCAGCTTTTCGTAACCAGCATTTTCTTGTCAATGGAAACAACCGCAAAATATGCAGAACAAAAAAGCCAAAACAAACCTCACTTCCCGCATCCACATGGATTATTCCCAGCTGCCTTCATATCAGCCAAAACTTGCGCTTCAATTCGATTTGACCGCTTCTCAAAACTTATACTGTCATGCGTCCCATTTATACCTTTTCCAGAAAGCATACCAGACGCACTTTGAGCACCATAGCTAGCCCAAAATACTGCGCCATGAACATACTGTTGCACGGCATGGCCAATTTCATGGGCCAAGAGCCCAATAAATGCCGGGGTATCAGCATTGTCGTTTTTAACGTACACATTGGAGCCAAATGTGACTCCGATCATATCCTTTGATATAAACCAAGGCATCCCCTGCTTCACATCGACCGCTTTAAGCAAATCCTGCGGATAGTACTTACCTAATACTCCCATTTCACAATCAGTGAGAGCTCGCAACCCCAATGGGTCAACCAGATTCACTGGATTACCTTCGACATAGGCATAAACAGTTCGCCCTGACGTGGGTCGTCGTACCCAGCGGCGTTTTTCCTTGATGCGGCAAGGGCTTAGCTGTGCTGCGGCCATTGAGGCGGGTTCCCCGGTTCGCAAAATTTCCTTGAGGCGAC
>NZ_RFLY01000008.1 GCF_003697345.1 Solilutibacter pythonis
ACAACGCGACGTGCGCACCGGCAGCACGCCGGCCCGATCCAGCACCGCCGCGAGCGATGCCGCGGCGGCGTGCAGCTCGCCATAGGTGGATGCGCGATCGCCTTCCAGTACTGCGAGCGCGTCCGCCGGCTGCGACCACAGAAGCGTTGCCGCCGGAGCGGTCACGATGGGCGGGGGTGCGGCCGTATCGATTGCCGCATCCGTACGCAGCAGGTCGGCCACGCGGCACTCCGGCGTCTCCACCACGTGCAACAAGGTCAAGGCGGTGAACTCCAACATGGCCGCTGTCGCCTCGGGCGCGATACGCGAAGCATCCAACAGCGCTTCCAGACGTAACTGTTGGCGATCGGACACACGCAGGGTGAGCGCGTAATGATTGGCGGAGCGGGTTTCGCGCACGTGCAGCCGGAACGGCAGGTCGGCCATATCCATCGCCGGAAAATTCTCGACCACCAACAAGCTGGAAAACGCCTGTTCTGCCGACAGGCCGCTGTCTTGCAGCACGTCGGCGAGCGCGACGACGTCGTTGGCGGCGATCTCCACCATCTGTTCGCGCAGCTTGGCAAGCCAATCGCTGGCCGATTTTTCCGGGTCGATACGAAGGCGCAACGGCAGGGTGTTGATGAATACGCCCACCATGCTTTCGACACCCGGCAGGTCGGCCGGACGGCCGGAGCGCGTCACGCCCAGCACCACGTCATCGCTGTTGCCATAGCGCGCGACGGCCAGGCCCCAGGCCAGGCTGAGCAATTCACTGAGCGTGCAGCCATGCTCGCGGCAGAACGTGCGTACCTGGGCGCTATCCGCGTCGGAAAGCGCGAATACGCACTCCTCTCGGCGCCCCGGCGTATCGGGCTGTTCCGGAGACGGCAACGCCACCGCGCCTTGGTAGCCGGCAAGTCGTTCGCGCCACCACTCGCGCTGCGCGGACAGGTCTTGCCGGTCGCGCCACGCCAGATAGCGGGCGAAGTCCGGCGCCGGCGCCACCTTCGGCACCGCACCGCGCGCGGCCGTGCGGTAGTGCTCGAGTATCTGCGACACCAGCAGCGGCGTGCTCCAACCGTCGACGATCAGGTGATGGATACTCCATACCAGCCAGTAACGCCCTTTGCCACGGACGAACAGGCACATCCGCGCCAGCGGGGGCTCGGCCAGATCGACGCTGCGTGCCTGATCTTCTTCGAGCCACGCGCGCAACGCGGCTTCTTGAGCGCCGTCCTCCAACGCGGACCAATCGATGACCTGCCAAGGTGCTGTGGCCTTGGTGATGACCAACTGGTGCGGCAGCGAGATTCCTTCCCATAGCATCGCCGTACGCAGCATGGGTTGGCAGGCGACCGTGGCTTGCCAGCCGCGCGCCAGCGCATTCACGTCGACATCGCCTTCGAGTTCCGCCACGGTCTGCTGGAAATAGGGATCGCGACCGCTACGGCGGAGGCTTTCCACCAACACGCCGCGTTGCAGCGGAGTCAGAGGGAACGCACGCTCGATCGCCTGGCCATCCGCTCGCGCAGCCAGCACAGTGAACTCGTGCCCAGGTAACCTCATCTGAGGCAGATCGCTCGGCGTCAACCTCCCCTGCCCCGGTCGCAGGCAATGGGCGATAAGGTTCTTCAGTTCATCGGCGAATGCGTCGGCCCAACGTTGGATCGTCGAGGCATCGAAGGCTTCGCCGGCGTAGTTCCATGCCAGTTCGAGACGCGCGCCGACGACACGTGCGTTGATTTCCAGTAAGACATCGGGCGGATTGTCGGCGCCGTTACTGGAGGGCAGCGCCTGCGCATCGAGTTCAAAGCCTGGATGCCCGCCGGTATCCACCACACCGTGATAGTTGAACAACACCTGCCCTGGGGGTTGCTCGGTGAGATGACCGGCGGCACACAACGGGAGGTATTCCAGGCCGCGTTGTTGAACGGCCCGGATCTGTTCCTTGAGCGCGACGATATCGTCGGCCAGCGTGCCGCCCGACAACATCAACGGCAACGGATGCACCGCGGTAAACCAACCCAACACGGACGACCAGTCGCGCTCGGCAAGTACATCGCGGCCATGGCGCTCGCGATCGATCCGCACACGGAGCTTTCCGGCTTGTGCAGAAAGCGCACGCGCAAGCGCAATCAGCAGCAACTCGTCGGTATGGCAGCGATAGGCGGTACCGGCTCGTTCCAGCAGCTCCGCGGTCAATGTTGCGTCGAAACGCTGCATGCGACGTTCGACATTGCCCTGACGCGCTTCCGACAGCGCGATGACTCGATCCTGCGGTAGCCATGTCGCCGACTCGCCATCCACCTCCCGCCAAAAATCGGCATCGAAATCGCCCGCATCGGCTGCGTGCGTCAATGCAGCGACGTAGTCTGCATAGGTGGCCGTGCGAGCGCCCGGCTGCCAGTCCTCGCCACGGGCGAATGCCGCGAGGCCATCAAAGAGCTCGCCGATCAACAGGCGCCATGACACGCCATCGATGATCAGATGATGAGCGCAGACCAGCAAGCGTTCGCCATCATCGCACTGGGCCAGAGCCACGACGGCCAGTGGCCCCCGCAGCGGCGTCTGTCGTTGCAGGACTTCCAGCGCACCAGGTACGAGTGCGTCCGCATCGCCCCGCCCTCGCCAGTCGAAACGCACGACGGCAGGCGCCGGACCCGGCGCGGCCACGGATTGACACCAGTCGTCGCCCTCGCGCTGGAAACTTGCCCGCAACAGGTCGTGACGCTGCCACAGCCGATCCCATACCCGGGCCAGATGTGCGGGATTCGCCGGCTGCTTCAACCGCAACACCAGATACTGGTGGTAGAGATCGGGTTGCCGCGAGTGTGCGGCGAAGAACCAGCGCTGGATAGGACTCAGTGGTACGACACCATGCAAAGGCGCTATTTCTGGCGCTTTCGCCTGCGTCGAAGCCAACTGGCCCGCGAGTTCGGCCACGGTCTGATACTCGAACATCAGCTTGGGCGTAACCTCATATCCGCGCTCTCGCAGTCGTGCGATCACTTGCAGGCTGCGGATCGAATCGCCGCCAAGACGGAAGAAGTTATCGTGCAGCCCGACGACAGGCCGCTGAAGCACTTCGGCCCAGACGGTCGCCACCGCGCGCTCGGCGTCGCTACGCGGCTCGATGAACACATCAGCCGCGATGGGTGCCGGCTCCGGCAAGGCATGACGATCGATCTTGCCGGCGGCGTTACGCGGCAGCGGCTTCAGCACAATGAACTGCGTGGGCACCATATGCGTCGGCAACTGCGCCGCGAGAAGGCGCCGCCAAACAGTTTCTTCGTTTTGCGAGGCTTCCAACCACGCCACCAGGCGCTGTTCTGCTCCTTGGCCTACCACACCGGCAGCTACAGCGGCCACGCCGGGCAGGTCCATCAGGTGCTTCTCGACTTCTTCCAGTTCGATCCGGTACCCGCGCAACTTGATCTGGAAGTCGTCGCGACCGATGAAATCGAGCTGCTCGTCCGCCGACAGGCGCACACGGTCACCGCTGCGATATACACGTGCCCTCTCACCGGACGGCAGCGCCAAGGTGACAAATCGCTCTTCGGTCAAGGCGGGCAACGCGTGATAGCCATCGGCAAGCACGCCCCCCAGCGCAAGCTCGCCGGGCACGTTGCGTGGCGCGAGACGCCCGTGGGCATCCAGCACCATGGCGAGACGTCCGGGCAATACGCGCCCAAGCGGAATCGGCCCGGACTCCTGGCCGACTGGATGCATATGACTGGTGATCACCGCTTCGGTCGGGCCATAGGCGTTGATCAATTCGCAACGTTCGTTCAAGCCCAGCTCACGCCAGCGTCGCGCCAATGTCAGCGGCAGTACATCACCGCCGACCACGATGCAACGCAATGCAGTGGTATTCCAGTCGCGGGCGGTGGTCGCGGCCACCACTGCATTGGCATAGGCAGGCGCCAGATCGGTGACGGTAATCTGCTCCGCCGTGGCGACATCCAGGAAGCGTTCCGGTTCCGGCAGATCGCCGGTCTGCGCGACCACGCAGGCGCCGACCGACCAAGCCGCGAGCATCTGTTCCAGGGTGGTGTCGACCGCTGGATTGGTCAGATGCAGAACCCGGTCTTCGGCATGCAGATGAAGAGTCTGCGAAATGGTGGCGATATGCTCGGCCAACGCGGCATGCGAGACTGCGACGCCCTTGGCTGCGCCAGTCGAGCCTGAGGTGTAAAGCAAGTAGGCGATGTTGCCTTTGCAATGCGCAACGGCGTCCACTTCACCTGGCCCGGTAAATCGCGCATCGTCCACGGCGACTGCTGTTCCCGCGTCAAAGCGGGACAGCAAGGCCGCCGTCGTCACCACCAACGCCGCGCCGCTGTCGGCCACGATCGCGCGCGTGCGCGCTTCGGGCCAATCGGGATCGAGCGGTACGACCGTATAGCCAACGAGCCAGGCGCCGAGCCAGGTCGCGTACCAATCCACACACCGCGGCAGGCACAAGGCAACTACCCGTGCCGCACTGCTTGACGAGTGCCGTTGCAGCCATTGGCCGCGTGCATGCGCCGCTCGCATCAATTCGTCATAGCGCAACGGGTGGACGGCCTCCAGCGCCACGCGGTCGGGGTGGCGTCGCGCCACTTCTGCAATCGTTTCCAGCACCGTGGAGCTGGAAGCGTGCCCTTCCACACGTCGGTCGTCGAGCGCGGTTTGCTCGGCCGGGAGCGGCCACGCCAGTGCCGGTTGCGCCGGTGCGTCGAGCATTGCGTCGAGCGCTTCAAAGTAGTGCGCGGCCAAGCGTTCGATCATGGCTTGGTCGAACAGCGCGGTGTTGTATTCCCAGACTGCGCTCATGTCGTCCTCGCCGATAAGCACTTCCAGGGTCAACTCGTGCTTGGCGACCTCATCCGGTACGGGCAGTGAACATGCCTGCACGCCATCCAGATCAAGGACGATGTCAGCGTCGTGACGTAGTGCGAACATCAGCTGGAACAACGGTGCATGCCGACTGCTTCGCTCCACTTCAAGCAGTTCCAGTACGCGTTCCAATGGCAGATCCTGGTGTTCCAATGCCGCCAGTTGCTGGTCGCGGCAGCGCATAACCAAGGTGGCAAAGTCCGGGTCATCGTGCAGTTGCGTGCGCAACACGACGGTATTGACGAACAGGCCAACCAGCGGCTCAAACTCGGCGCGTGTGCGTCCTGCCACCGGCGTGCCGACCAACAAGTCGTCGCCCGCGCCAAAGCGGGCCAGTAGTGCGACGTAAGCAGCGTGCAGCACATGGAACGGTGTTGCACGACAACCGCGCGCATAGTCGGAGACGCGCTCGGCCAGTCCTGTGGGGAACGGCAACCGCCACTTCGCACCTGCCAGTCCGAGTTGCGCCGGCCGCTCGCGATCCAGCAACAGCCCATGCAGACGTGGGGCGTCCATCAGTGTCTGGCGCCAGAAGGCTTCCGCCGTGACGTGCCGATCGAGCGTATCGCGTTGCCAACGCGCGTAGTCACCGTATTGGCACGGCAGCGGTGCAAGTATGGCCGGCGCTCCCGTGCACTCGGCTCGGTAAAGCGCGCTCAGCTCGCGAGTCAGCACGGCCAACGACACGCCATCGCAGGCGATGTGGTGTACGACGACTTGCAGCCACGCATGAGCCTCGCCACGCGCGACCAGCTGTACCCGCAGCGGCCGTTCTCGATCCAGTGCGAATGGTTGGCGCTGGAATGCGGCCACCGCCATTCTGGCTTTCGCTTCGTCTCGCAACTCGATCCTTTCCAGCGCGAACGGCGTTTCGGTCGCGACTGCGGTTCGTCCATCGAGCAGCCGACGATCCAACACCTGATGCCGTGCCAATAAGCCAGTGACGGCACGTTCGAGCGCGTCGGCATCCAGCGGGCCATGCAGCTCAAACAGTGCACTCAGATGATAAGCAGTGCTGCCCGGCTCGAATTGCTCCAGGAACCACAACCGCTCCTGCGCCAGCGAGAGCGGCGCAGCTTCATCCAGAGCGCTGGTGGCGATGGGCTGGATGCGCCAATCGTCGGCGCCTTGATCGGCCGCCGATAACAGTGCGATCAGTTCCGTGCGGCAAGCGCCGATGGCGCTTCGCAGTTCGTCGTCCAGTGGCGCGCGTGTGGCCTTGTAACCCAGGCGTCCGTTTTCCACATGCAATACGATGCCGGCGCGCCGGGCGCATTCGAGAATTTCAAGAGCGGTCATAGGAATCCAGACTCGATGATCGGCTCTGCGCTTTCCGTGCTGGCCTGAACGGCGAACAAGGCGTCGATCAACTGCGCCTGCTCGCGGATGGTGGTGGTGGCAAATAGGCGACGTAGATCCAGACGCAGCTCGAATTCCTGTGCGATCAGACCCGCCAACCGGGTGGCCAGTAGTGAATGGCCGCCCAAGGCGAAGAAGTCGTCGATCACGCCAATGGGGTCGCGGTTGAACAGCGTCTGCCAGAGACGTTGCAGGCGCTGCTCGGTGGCGCTGCGCGGCATCTCCGGCGCGATTGGTCGCAATACGTCCTCGACCTGCCCCGCCAATGCACGCCGGTCGATCTTGCGGCTTGGGGTCTGCGGCAAAGTATCGACACACTCGATGTGCGCCGGGATCAGGTGAGACGGCAGGCGATCGCGCAATGCCGACCGCAACGTTGCGGGTGCGGCCTTGCCTTGCACGAAGGCCACGAGGCAGGCGTTATCGCTTCCGTGGCGATGCACCAGAACCACGGCTTCGTCGACCTCGTCCTGCTTGCGCAACACAGCTTCGATCTCGGCCAGCTCTATTCGCTGGCCGCGGATCTTGACCTGTGAATCACGCCGACCGAGGAACTCCAGTCGACCGTCCTCAAGCAATCGGACCCGATCGCCGGTGGCGTAGAGACGAATGCCCGCGAGCGGGCCGTGCTTCGGCGTGCGGAACGCGGCAGCGGTCTCCTCGGGCAGACCTTGGTATCCGCTGGCCAAGTAGGCGCCTGCCAGATGCAGTTCGCCCACCAGCCCCGGGCGGCAAGGTTGACCGGCCCAGTCAAGCACATGGCATTGGGCATGCGGCAGCGGCCTGCCTAGCGTGATCTTTCGACCCGGCACGAACCGGTCGGCCGTAACGATGACGGACGCCTCGGTAGGGCCATACGCGTTGTGGAACGTGCGCCCTTCGCCCCAGCGTGCAGCCAACTCGTCCGGGCACACATCGCCGGCCAGCAGCACATGGCGCAGACTCGACAGCGGCGGAGGCGTTAGCGGCGCGAGCACTGCCGGTTGGGCGATCAGGTGCGTGATCGCCTTGTCGGCCAGGTAATCGAGCAACTGTTCGCCCGAGCGGGTGGCCTCGCGCGCAATGAGCTGCAAGCAAGCGCCCTGCGTCCATGCACACAGCCATTCCAGCACCGACATGTCGAAGTACAGACCGGTGAACTGCAGCACTCGATCGCCAGGCGCCGCCGGCAGCAGTGATTGCGTCGCCAGCATCAGGTGCAGCGGGCCGCGATGCGGCACCACGACGCCTTTGGGCTGGCCGGTGGAGCCGGACGTGTAGATCAGGTACGCGGCCGAATCGGCATCGTGCTCGCAACGCGGGTTGGTGTCGGGTTGGTGTGCAAGCACTTCATCGAACGCGGCGTCGTCCAGATCGATGACCGAACCGTTGAAATCACTCGTGCATTCACCCACCGTTCCGCACGCCAACACCAGCCGGCACTGCGCATCGTCGAGAATGAAGGCGATGCGGGCCGCGGGATATTCGGGATCGAGTGGGACATATGCGCCACCGGCCTTGAGCACCGCCAGCAGCGCTACCGTGATGGCGACGCTGCGGTCGGCCACCAAACCCACACGCACGCCCGGGCCGACACCGCACTCGCGCAGATGGTGGGCCAGTTGGTTCGCCCTCCGATTGAGTGCGGCGTAACTCAGCGTCGCGCCCTCGCCCGCCAGCGCCGGCAAGTCGGGGAAAGCTTCCACTACACGCTCGACGCACTGCGCCAACGAGTCGGATTCGGTGTCGTGGGCGAAGCGAGGTGTCTCGCCCTGTCCCAAAGCGATCCATCGCGGCCACTCCCGCGCGGGAACCAGACCGCAACCGGCCACCGGGTTCTCGACACACTGCGCGAACTCGCGCAGCAATCGCTGCCAGTCGGCCAACACGCTATCGACAAACTCATCATCCACCTCCGCGCGCTGGCTTTGCAGCAGCACATGGAGACTTTCGTCTTCCGGCGTAAGCTGAACCAACAGCGGAAAATGGGTAGCGCTGGTGGCGTGCACGCGTTCGCAGATCACACCGTCGCCAAGCGACACCGTGTTGTCGAAGCGAATGTTCTCGATCACCAGCAGGCTACGGAACAGCACCGCACCATTGGAATAACCCGCCGCGGCAGCGATCTGCGCCAGCGGCAAACGATCGTGCGCCTGCAGTGCAAAGCTTTGATCACGAACCTGCAGGCACAGCTGAGCAAGCGTTTGTTCCGCCCGCAGGCGCACGCGCATCGGCACAGTGTTGATAAACAAGCCGGCCATCCGGTCCGCCTGTGCCAGCGCGGGCGGTCGACCGCTCACGGTCAGGCCGAAGCAGACGTCCGCGCTGTTGGTGTAACGACTCAGCAGCACCGCCCACACAGCTTGCAACACGCTGGCCACTGGCACCTGCAGACGGGCAGCGCACTCACGTAGCGCTCGGGTCTCGGATGCGCCCAGGCGTGCCTCGGTGACATACGTTCCAGTGGCCGGTGTCGCGGCTACGGGGAGTTCTTTTCCGCCCTGATGGTCGAGCAACTGCTCGCGCCAGAAGCGAATCTCCGGCTCCGATGGTTGTGTCTCAAGCCAAGCGATGTAATCGCGATACCGGGGCGCTGCCGGCAAACGCTCACCACGATAGAGCGCGGCCAGCTCTTCCAGCAGCAGCACGGCGCTCCAGCGGTCGATGATGAGGTGATGCACGGTGAAGATGAGCCAAGTCTCCTCCCGTCCTGCGACTACGGCATACAGCCGTACCAGTCCCGGCTCGTCCAGTACGAAAGGCTTGGCGCGCTCGGATTCGCACAACAACGAGAGCTCGCGCTGGATCCAGGCGCTGTCGTGCGCCGAGCAGTCTTGTTCCCGCCAAGCGTCCGTTGGCTGCGTTCGCAACCATTGCACCGGCCGGCTGGCGTGTTCCCAGTCGAAGCCCAGACGGAGGCTCTCATGGCGCTCCTGCAGGGTTTGCCACGCCGCACGCAGGCTTGCTAGATCGAGATCGCCGTTCAGGTGCAAAACCTGCTGACTGACGTAATGGCCAGACTCCGGCGATGCCAACGCGTTATATAGCAGGCCCTCCTGTAGTGGCGAGAGGGGAAACGCTTCCACCGCATCGGAACGTGCATGACGCAGTTGTTCACGGTCCTCCGACGATATCAGTGCGAAAGGCTCGAGATCGGTGGATGGCTGCTCCATCGATCGAGGCCCGTACTGCGCAAGATCGGCGGCCAGCGTCGCAACGGTGCGATGCTCGAGCAACCGCAAAGGGCTGATGTCCAATCCCTTATTGCGCGCCGCTGCGACCAGCTTCAATGCCGCGATCGAATCCCCACCCAGCGCGAAAAAGTCCGCATCTGCCGCGACGTGGTCGAGTTGGAGGACTTCGCACCACAACCCGCGCAGGCGCTCGCGAAGATTCGCGTCCGGTCGAATGCGTTCGGCCAGCTCGCGCAGCGTCGGCGTTTCGACGAGCATCGCGGGCGTCATTGTCATGCCATGCTTGCGCGCTTCCGCCACAAGCCTGAGTGCATCGATCGAGTCTCCGCCCAGGGAGAAGAACGACGAATCAGGCCCCAGTTCAATGCCCGGAAACAACGGCTGCCACAAGGCGACCAGGCGGAGTTCGAACTCATCCAGCGTGGCAATCTCGCCACCCGCCTCCACCGGCGCGTCGAGCAAGGCGCACAACGCCGCGCGATCCACCTTGCCATTCGCCGTGACAGGGATCACTTCCACGCGCAGGCACCGCACAGGGAGCAGATAGTCAGGCAGGCTGGCGCGCAGAGCCGCAAGCGGGTCGATATGCTCACCTCGATAGCACGCCATGAGGCGCGCGCCATTGCCCCCTTCCTGGACGATCACCACTGCCTGTTCGACACCTTCCAGCGACCGTAGACGTTGTTCGATTTCACCGGGCTCGACCCGGTAGCCGCGGATCTTCACCTGATCGTCCATGCGGCCGAGGAACACCAGTTCTCCACTGGCCAGACGCCGCACCCGATCGCCGCTGCGATACATCCTTGCCTGCGGATCACGCGGGTCGGGCAAGAACCGCTCTGCCGTCAAGTCATCGCGCTTCCAATAGCCATTGGCGACGCCAGCACCGCCGATGTACAGCTCGCCAATGCCACCGCGCGGGACTGGAGACCCGCGTGCGTCGAGCACCAGCGTGTGATAGCCCGGCAGCGGGGTGCCGATCGCGACCGATGGCGTACCACGTGTCGCTTGGGCCACATCGATGCAGGTGGCGCCTACCGTAGTCTCGGTCGGCCCGTAGTGGTTGAAGACACGGCATTGCGGCGACAGAGCGCCAACTCGCTCGACCAGAGTCCAGGGTAATGCTTCGCCGCCGCAGATCAGCACCTCTCGTGGCAGCACACGCTGTGGCCGGTCGACCACCAGCAGCGCCTGCAGATGCGATGGCACGATCTTGAGCACATCGACCGGATGTCGCTCCAGATGCTCCGCAAGCTGATTCGGGTCGCGCCCCCACTCATCGCCGATCAATCGGAATGCGCGACCGCTCAGTAACGCACCGAACAACGACGTATGCCCGAGATCGGCCGATACCGTTGCGAGTGTGGTGAAAACCGCATCTTCACTAGGGCGCACGCGTTCCAGCATGCCAGTCACGTAGCCACACAGATTCGCGTGCGTCACCGCGACGCCCTTCGGCTGGCCCGTGGAACCCGATGTATAGATCAGATAGGCCAGCGCATCCGGATCGTGGGCAATCGGTCGATAAGGTGCTGGCGAGAGCGTATCGAGCACTTGCCATTGCGCGGTCTCCGGTAACCAGGACGGTCGCGCGCCTTCGCCGAGCACCAAGCGGGCGCCACTGTCTTCGACCATGAATCCGAGTCGCTCATCCGGCAGTTGCATGTCCAGCGCCAGCCACGCCTGGCCCGCGTACCAGGCCGCGAGCATGGCCGTGACCTGGGCGGCGCTTCGCGGCAGTGCCACGGCGACGACGTCACCGCCATGCGCTTGCAACGCACCGGCAAGATTGCGCGCACGGGCACGCAGAGTCTCGAAATCGACAGTTCGGTCGCTTTCCAGTAGAGCTATCCGCGTCCCGGGCGTGGCCTCGATTCGCGCAATCGCATGAGTCGGGCCTGCATCGATATCAGCGCCGCTCTCTCCGGGTTGCGGCTGCCCACCCCATGTGACCGCGCCCACGTTCAATCCCGGCTCCCGTACAACCGCCGCGAGCAGATCCGAATAGCCCAGCAGCCATTCCTGCGCCGTCTCGGATGCATACAGCGCGTCGTTGTAGCCGATCTGGCAACGCAGCCGGTCACCGTCCTCGAACACCGTCAGGATCAATTCGTGCGCCGCACCGCGCATGCCCATGTGCAGCACTTCCAGCCCAAGCGCATCACCCCATTCGTGACGCGCCTGCGAGTAGGTAAAAAAGTGCTGAAACAGAGATGCCTGGTCCGCGCGACGGGGTATCGCCAAATCTTCCAGCAGTTGTGCCAGTGGGTAGCGTTGATGCCGCCGCGAAGCCTCCAGTTGCGACTTCAACATCGCCACAAGCTCGATGAACGAGCTGTCGGCATGCATTTGCGCACGTACCGCCATTGGATTGGCGAGGTATCCGACGATGCTGCGGTGGCGGGCGCCATGGCGTCCAAGGGTTGGCGTACCCACGACAAAATCATCCTGGCCACTCAGCTTCCAGAGCCATAGCAGGTACGTGGCAAGCAGGATCGTGTAGGGCGTGACCTGGAGTTCAGCAGCGAGCGAGCGGACACGCATACAGAGCGCCGCGGGTAACTCGTGATCCAGACGCTCGCCGGTCCACGTCCGCTGTGCGGGCCGAGCAAAATCTATTGGCAGATCCAATGCGACCGGCGCGTCCTGCAACAGTTGCTGCCAATAGGCGAGCGAGTTCTTCCCACGTGCTGAAACGAGATACTCAGCGCATTCGCGTTGCCAATGCTCATAGTCGCTGGTCGGCGCATTCACCGGCTGCTTCTGCAGCTCGCAGACGAGTTCTCTGACAAGCACCTCCGCGGAATAAAAGTCCGCAATGATGTGATGCAGCACCAAGGACACCAGCAGACGATCGCCCACACGAACAGTGCTGGCGCGCATCACCTCACCTTGCTCAAGTGCGAATGGCGCGTCGGCCTCGTCAAGCAGCGCGCTGCGAGCGGTCTCGAAAGTTTCGACAGGCGCGAAATGTCGCCACTTGTTGGCATGCACGGCTTCGATCCGATAGCAAGGCTCGCCCTCCCGCTCGCCAAACCGAGCGCGCAACATTGGATGGCGATCGCACAGACGCTCACAAGCCGCAATCAATTGCGCCTCGGTTACATCGCCACTCAAGTCAAGCACCGCGGCACAGTGCCATGCCGCGCTGGTGGGTGTCACGCGATAGAGAAACCACAATGAGCGCGCATTACCGGCGAGCGGTCGCCAGTCGAAAAAGTCGGGCAATGTATGGAGTAGCGCATCAAGCTCCGACTGCTGCGCCGTGAGCACCCTCTGCATGTCCGCACCCGGTGTCGGAGCATTGTTCGATGCCGGCGTCCACACGCCGTCGTGTCTTGTCAGTACGCCGCCACGTCGCCAGTAGTCGGCCAAAATTGCAGACAGCATTGTGCCTCCCGGTTAATCAGGATCGCCGGCGCAAGCCGGAAAGGAGCGCCCACATGGACGCGGAGCTGGCTGGCAGCCGTCAGGCCGCTAGCTGTTCGAGCTCATCGAGCGAGAATGGCTCGGCAAGGGAAACCACCACTTTGCGCTCGCCTTCGAACGGCTCGCGAGCGTGCGCGGCCAACATGTTGTCGAGCATCACGATGTCGCCCGGCCGCCACGGAAATTTCACCGATTCTTCGGCCATCACGCCGCGGATGTGCTCGAGCACGCTGTCTTCGAGCGGCGTGCCATCGCCATAGAACACATGCCTTGGCAGGTTGCGCGCATCGCCGAGGATGTCCAGCAACATAGCCATCACTTCCGCGCCCTGGCTCGAGGCATGGAACAGATGCGCCTGGTTGAACCACACTGGCACCTTGGTCACTGGATGCCATGCCGTACCTTGCACCAGTTGCTCCGTGCGCAGTTGCTTGTCGTTGATCCACTGCACATTAATGCCGTTTTCATGGCAGAAGTTCTCCACATCGCCGCGCGACTCCGTGCCAAAGGTCTGTTGCCACGACAGGTCCATCCCCGTGCCGTAATTGCGCACGTAGAGCAGATGCATGCGTTCGAAACGCTCACGGATGGCCGGATCGATCCGTTCGTAGATGCGCCGGCTATCCGCGACGGGTGTCTCCCCGCCAACCGGGCTTGCAATTACGCAATGCAACCAGATCTTCATCGGCCAGGCCGTTGTGTAGGCCTGCTCGTTATGCAGCGGTATGGATCGGTTCTTCGGGAACTCGGTCGAGGTATAGACACCTTTCGTCAGCATGGAGCGTTGACTGGACCCGAACTCATAACTGATCGGCGGATGTCCAAAGCTCCGGACGAAGCCATCGAACACATTGAGGTCAGCCACCGAGAACCCACGAAACAACATACCAGCGTGCCTATACAGCAGCCGATCGGTCAGTCGACCGATGTCAGCGATCGCATTTTCGATTGAACTACCCGTTTCGACGGGCTCCACCAGCAAAGGAAAGCGTCGTGCCGCATCAACACAGCTCACCTGCAAAGTAGTGAGATCCGCTGTGGCTCCCGCCAATGCTGCGTCGTCCAACGGCCTGAAGTCATCCGCCATCCCAACACCTCTCCAAAGTGGACTGATTCGGAGTACACTACACTAAATTAAGAATGATTGTCATTTGCATTTGAAGAAATGTGACGTAGGTTCAATACAGCGCCCCAAGCTGATCTGCCTGCCCTACGCAGGTGGGAGCCAATATGTGTTTACACCCTGGATCCAGGCGCTGGAAGGACGCATCGATGTCATCGCACCGGAGCTCCCGGGACGAGGGCGCCGCATCATGGAAGCTCCCAAGACGCGGCTGCGCGATGTAGTTCACTGGCTGTCGAACGAACTGCACGACGTGCTGCATGGCGACTTCGCATTGTGGGGGCATAGCATGGGTGCGCTGCTAGCCTATGAACTTGCACGCACGCTGGCCGCGAATGAACGGGCAATGCCGCGCCACTTGTTCCTTTCGGGCGCTCGTCCGCCCCAACTGCCACGTCACACCGAGCGCTATCACGAGCTCGATGACGCCGCACTTGCATCAAAGCTGTCGCAAATGAATGGCACGCCGGTGGAAGTTCTCGCCGATAGTGATCTGATGGCCTTGATCCTGCCCACGGTGCGCGCCGACTTTGCCATCTGCGAAACCTATCACTGGCATCCCGATCCACACACTCTGCATGTGCCCATGACGGTCATCGGTGGCGACCAGGACCCGGATATCCCGGTGGCCAAGCTTCAGGGGTGGCGCAGTTGTACGAATGGCCCCGTTTCCATCATCGAAATGGCCGGCCATCACTTCTTCCTACGCGATCAGGTCGAGGCGATTACCGATGTCCTTGTCGAGACACTCATTTCGCCGACGCCACTCCGTACCGCAGGTTAGCGCCTTGCAGATTGTCCCGCGCCAACCAGCGCGCTGCCATGGCGCAGCTTGCCGCCAATCCCATACATAACATATGGACTAGTGCTACCGCGCCATCGCCATCGCCGATGGCAGCCATCAGCGCCTTGCCGAAACGCAGCCAGTCGAGCAATGGCAACAGGGCGAACAGCACAGCTGCGGCTAACAGAAGGCAAATCAAGGCGTGTCGCGGCCTTCGCACCCACCACCCCACAAAAGGGCCTGCCAGAAGTATGGTGGCGAACGCGCCGATCACCCAATCCATCCGCGTTGCCGCATCGATAGGTATCAATCGCGTCGTCCACATGGCAACCGCCATTGCCAGAATCACCCCACCACAGCTTCCGACGCTCAATGCAGCGACCAGACGCAGCCCGCGTGGTGGCTTGCGTTGTGCAAGGCGTTTTTCCAGCCATAACAGATTACCGGTCGCAATCAACAGGCAACTGGCGAGTGCGAGGATGAAATAGAGCAAGCGCAGCGCCAATCCACCGAAGTCGCCATAGTGCAAACGGAAGACTACTTCGTAGCCATGCGCGAGTGCATTCGCCTTGGCCGGATGCAGCGCTCGCAAGATCGTTCGATCATGGACCTGATAAGTGATCTGCCCCGTTCGTGCGAACGAACCGACACCGTGACCGTGGACGGTCAGCATCGCGTTACGGTCGCCGAAGTGGTGAACGGACACTCGCAGCGGTTCGAGGCCAAACTGTTGCTCAGCGTCGTGGATCAACCCATCCGATCCGCGCAATACCATCGGCTCGCCTGCTACCGGGACCTGTAACGCCGGTGGAAACAGCAAGGTCATAAGCGGTTGCGAATTGCCATCCAACCGCCCCCAGACGATCACGAGACTGATCAACAACGCCAGGTTCAAGATCGTGCCGGTGAACGCCATCAGCAGGTGGAAGGGGAATCCGAATACGCCCACCGAGTTGTGCAGATCGAGCCAGCGCATTCGCGGACGCTTCCAGCGGATCGAAGTCAGCGAAGCCCAACTCAGCTTGGGCCAATACAGTACGAGACCGGTTACCAGCCCCAGGAAGAAAATAAAAGTCACCAAACCGACCAGATAATGCCCTAACGGCAGGTAAAGTTCCTTGTGGAATTCCTCCAGAAACTCTCCCAAGCCGGTAAGCTCCGGCGCAGGCAACAGCTTGCCGGTGACCGGGTGGAATGCATCGGCGCGGTAGTAGTCACCCTCGTCGTCGTAGACGAACACCTGATAGTAGGCGCTCAATCGACCGGGCAGCAGCACTTCGATATGTGGATCGCGCACTGTCGAAGGTACCTGGGTGGCCGCCAGCACGCTGTCGAGACTCGCCACCGCGCGCCCCTGGCTGCCAAGGTACTCCGGCGCCTTTTCCCATAGGTCGATCTCGCGCTTGAACATGGTCAGCGCGCCGGTGAAGAACACCAGGAACAGTACCCAGGAACCGATCAGCCCCAGCCAACTGTGCGAGATCAAAAGCCCTGCCAGGCCGCCTGACGTCTTCGGCCTAGGTCGCATACATCACCGCGTTGATCACGATCGAAGGCACTGCGAGCACCCCCAGCCCGGCCCAGGCACGTGCGGACGTGCGGACGTGATAGCAGTAAAAGGCCAACGCCACCCACAGCGGGAATGCGGCAAGCAGGATCCACAGCAGAACGACATCGAACTGCACGAACGACAGCCAAGCCAGGTTGAGCATGAGCGTAGCGGTCACCACCGCCCCGCCGAGCAGCGCGGCTGCACTCCGGGCCCACATCGACTACACCGCTTCCACGCGCATCATTGCAGCGCTCCTGGTGCATTGCCCGGCTCGTCCAACGTGTACCAGAGCAGATTCGGACTCGCCCCGGAAGGTACCGCAACGCAAAGCGAATACTCGCCGACCTGGCGGCTGATGACAGTCCAGGCATCGCCCGCGATCTTGGCGTGCCCCCGATCTCCAACCCACACACTCACATCCACATCGCGAGGTTCACGGAGAAAACCCGCCCCCTCCCCTTTCAACACGGCCTCCTTGGCAGTCCACAGGCGGTAAAACCCTTTGGTAGTCGCCCCCTCTCTATGCCACAGCTCGATCTCGGCGGGATGGAAGACGATCGAAGCCAATGCCGCGAAATCGACGGAAGAGTCCCGCCACTGGATGTCGACGCCGACCGGGCACATCGCCACCGCCATCGCGAAGGCATCCTCGCTGTGACTGATATTGAACTGCAGTGGCGCCTCGGGAGCGCACGGCTCCGCCAGGTACGGCTTTCCGCTCGACTGGTGCCGGAACGCGAGTTGCTCAGGTCTTGCATGTCCACAGTAGCTTCCAAGAATCCGTCGCTTGAGCGAATGCGCGCGCAAGCTGCGATCGCGGTCGCGCGCATGCAGCAGGCGCGCGATGGCCGCCGCTTCGTCCCGATCCACGCAGGGAGCCACTGCAACAGCCGTTATCGCGAACCAGACATCCAGCCACGTCTCTCGTACCGCATGCCTCTGCCCGCGCCCAAGAGTGCGGGAAGAGACAGCTGCGACATGATCGAGACGGTTCACACTAGCCGCTTAGAACTGGTAAGCCACCGAGAACAGTGCCGTCCTCGGGGAGCCGATGTTGACACTGGGAGCAAAACGGTCGCCGTCCGAGGCGTAGTACCAAGTCCTGTCGGTGATATTCTTGAGCGCCAGTTGGAAGCGCAGGCTGCTGCTGTCACCGACGGGCAGGTAGTACCAGGCGGTGGCGTCCCACAGGGTGTACGACGGAATGATCCAGGTGTTGTCATCGTTGCCAAAGCGTCTGGATACGTAGTTGACACCCGCACCAAAGCCGAACCCCTTGAGTGATCCATCGCGGAACTCATAGGTACCCCACACGTTGCCGCTGCGCGGCGCGACGTTGCCATTGGTCTTCCCCAGCAGCGTTGGGTCCAGATCCTTGGTGACTGCGTAGTCAAAATCCGAGTAGCTGGCGATCAGGTTGAAACCTTCGGTCAGGCGCACCGTGACATCGAACTCGATGCCCTTGGAGCGCGCCTCGCCAATGAAACGGAAGCGGTCGTTGGTGCCGTTGAAATCCGGATTGAAAGTCGGGATATTGGTCTTACGCAGATTGAACCAACTCAAGGTGAACTGCACGCGGTCATCCAACAGATGACCCTTCAGGCCACCTTCCCACTGCTCGCCCGTCTGGGGCCTGGAGTTCGGGTCGTAATTGAAGAACGGGTGGACGGTGAACGACGTAGCTCGGCTACCGTACAGCGCCAGACCATCGACGAACTCCCACGAAGCCCCCAATTGGTATGAATTGTCACTCCACTGACGATCGGCAGTCATGGCCGGACCATTCGGCTGCCCTTTGGCATAGGGCTGGTTGTAACTGGCCACCCGATACCAGTCCCGGCGCAATCCCGCGGTCAGCAGTACGCGTTCAGTCGGCTTCATCACGCTCTGCACGTACAACCCACGATAGTTGTAGTTGTAACTGCGCTGCCGGCTCCTGATCAGCCCGCCCGATTGCAGATTGCCGTAAATCGGATTGAAAACGTTGAACAACGGCCCATCGGTATAGATGTTGACCGTCTCGATGTGCCCGTTGAACGCGCCTTCGCTGGTATTGGTGTAGCCGCCGTCGGTGCCGACGACGAAGCTGTATTTATCGTACTGGCCAGTCAGACGCAGGTTGTACTGGCCAGAGGTACCATTGAAGGGATCATTGCTGGTGACATTGCGGATCAGGGTGCCAGCGGGAATTGCACGGCCGCCAATCACGGTGTCTTCAGCATAGTAATCCCTGGCGCGCACTTGCAGGTCACGCGAGTTGGTCTTCTGATGAGCATAGCCAACTTGCACGTCCCAATGTGTGCCAAAGTCGTGACGGTATTGCAGGTCAGCCGTATGGCCGGTCGACCAGCTGTTCTCCCACGCTTCGCCGAAGGTGCGCGAGCGTGGCGTGCGCACGATCCGACGTTCGCCATTGAAGCTGCCGACAATCGCACCGCGATCGATCGGCAGGGTCTCGTTGAAATAGTTGTAAGTGAAGCGCAGCTCGTCGCTGTCGGTGGGACGCCAGATCAGACTCGGCGAGACGAACGTACGTTTGACCTTGTGGCCGTTACGGAAGGTATCGGAGTTCTCGTAGGAAGCCGCCAGCCGATACAACAAGCTGCCATCGGCGTTGAGCGGACCCGTGAAATCCCCCATGATATGGCGTTTGCCGTACTCGTCGACGGTCAGCTCCGTGTAGCGCCGGGCCTCGGCCTTCGGCCGTTTGGTGACGATGTTGACCACGCCACCGGGCTCGATCGCGCCAAACAGCAGCGAAGCGGGGCCCTTCAGTACCTCGATGCGTTCAATGTCAGTCGTCGAGTTGCGCTGGTTGAACGTCAGCCTGCGACCATCGCGATAGATCGTTTCAGCGCGGAAACCGCGCAGGAACACGTCGTCGTAGGTCCCTCCAAAGCCGTGCCCACGACTGACGCCGCTGACATTCTTGAGGGCTTCGTCAAGTTGCGTGATCTTCTGATCCAGCAGGATCTGCTCGGGCAGGACAACGACGTTGCGAGGCGTTTTGAACACCGACGCGTCAATACCCAGCGCTGCCGACGAGCCGTCCCTGTTGTAGCGGGCGGGATTGGTGCCGACTACGGTGATGGTGTCGAGGGTGGTCACTTCGCTGGTAGAGACAGCGGGCACCCCGTCGGGATCGTGGACCGGATCGGCCGCCAGCGCCAACTGCGGCATCAAGGCCGAGACCAGTACAGCAAGAGTTCTTTTCCGCAGCTTCATTTACTCGCCTGAACAGCTTGAGAGGAGAGCATTATCCATACAAATGCGAATCATTATCAAGCACCCGGGGCAGATGGCTCGCCAATTCTTCTTAAAGCATTGAGCCTTAGAGCTTGGTCCGACCACATTCCCATCTGATGCTCGTTGAATCGGCCGAGCACGGTACTGCTTAAGCGACAGTGCGACCTACCTCCCCTACTTCGGATGCGCGTTTACTTGCGCCAAGCGCGTGTTGACTGGCCCGCCGCCCGCCATCCGTGGCCACTCGGGCAAGGCGTGATTCATGCCACCCGCCGCATTGGCGGACGCACGCCGTAAGTGCCCCAGCGCCATAGCCACTCCAGCGGGCCATGACGGAAATGCGCGAACCAGACATGGCTGAAGGCCACCAGCACCGCGAACACCGCCAACACGTACAGCGGCTGCCAGGCACGCGGCAACTGGCCGAACCACCCCAGTCCGTAACCATAGAAGATCCATGTGCTGATCAACGATTGCAGCAGGTAAATGGTCAAGGCCATCCGACCCGCCGGCGCCAACCAGGACAGTGCCGATGGGTGGCGATGAAACAGCAGCACAATGGCCGCGAAATACCCCAGGCACATCCACAACTGCGCAACCCACGCCAGCAGGATGCCGGCAATCCCCCGCCAGTGAGCGATGTCGCCAATATCCGGCGCCAGCCAGGCCGCCAGCACCATCAGCGGCAATCCGAGCCCCAGGCCGAACATGGCCATGCGCCGGTAATCCAGCCAATGCCCGGCGATATCGGCAATGGCTCCGCGTTTCACCCAAGCCATGCCAAGCAGGAACATGCCAAAGAGAAGCGGGCCGATCTGAACCAACCCGAACATCACCACCAGGAGATCCCACAACCGCTGCCCGGTGGCAACGCGGAAGCTCCCCTCGCCATAGGCGCTGGCCTGCGCCGCCATCGTGGCCGCCCGTATCTCGGCAAGCGAATCTCCCGCACCGGCACCGCCCGGACCGATCAACAGCCACAGGCCCCAGACCAGCATCGCCAGCGCCACGCCATAGAAGACAAGGCCGAATCGCCATAGCCAGCGCGCGGATCCCTCCCGGAACAGCGGCAACAGCAAACCGACCAGCGCATAGCTCAGCAGCACATCGCCCGGCCAGACCAGCGTGGCGTGCAGCAGGCCGATCACGCCCAGCAAGGCGAGCCGGCGAAGGTAGACGACGGTCTCCACCCGTTCGGCCAACAGGGCGAAACCGATGCCGAACAGGAACGAGAACAGCGTATAGAACTTGCCCTGGACCAGCACGTAGATCAGCGCGTCGACCTGCCGGTCGATGCCGTCGAGCGAAAGGTCGATGCCGCCCTGACTCCGCGCCAGCGTATCGGCCATCCCTTCGATATTCATCAGGAAGATGCCGAACAGCGCAAAGCCACGGACGACATCCAGCGCCGCGACCCGCGTTTGCGGCGGTGTCGGGCCGCAGGACTGCGACGGAATCGACACCGGCCTTGGTTCCATCAGTGCTGGTGACCGCCCTCGCCGTGGACGTGGCCGTGCTCAAGCTCCTCCTTGCTGGCCTCGCGCACTTCGACGATTTCGATCTCGAAGTCGAGGTCCTTCCCCGCCATCGGATGGTTGAGGTCGACATCCACCGTGGTCATGCCGACCTTTTCGATAGTGACCGCGCGCGGGCCGAAATTGGTGTTCAGCACCACCTGCATACCCGGTGCCAGTTTCGCGCCCTGGAAATGCTTCTTCGGCACGCGCTGGGACAGCCCTTCGCGACGTTCGCCATAAGCTTCGCCGGCAACCACTTCGACACTGAACTTGTCACCGGCCTCGTGGCCTTCCATCGCCTTTTCCAGCCCCGGAATGATGTTGCCATGACCAATCAGCACCGCCAGCGGCTCACCATTTTCGTGCGAGTTCTCCACCGGCGCCCGCCCCTTCTCGGCAACGGAATAATGGAAACGGACGGCCCGGTCTTTTTCAATCTTCATGAAATACTCGCAGTAAGCACTTGAAAGTGAAGGAGGAATGGGTTCAAACTTGCGCCGATACCGGCTCAGGGAAACCCGTATGACCGCCCATTATCCCGGCAGCATGCAAGCGACGCCAGCGCGGCACCCATGCCTGGGCTTACTGCCCTTGCTGCTGATCCTCGCCGCCCCGGCCAGCCCGGCCGCGGAAAACGGCCCCGCCGCCACGCCCGGCACCGGCGTCACGCTCGATCGTGCGATGCTCGCCAACGCCGTGCTGATGCGCGCCATCAGCCTGGTCGGCACGCCCTATGTCTGGGGTGGCAACACACCCGAAAGCGGCTTCGACTGTAGCGGGCTGGTCAACTACGTGTTCCGCGACATGCTGGATCTGCGCCTGCCGCGCACCTCGCGCGAATTATCGGCACTGGCGGCGCCCGCGGTGGACGACACCGGCCTGGCCACCGGCGACCTGGTGTTCTTCGCCAGCGGCGGCGTGGTCACGCATGTCGGCATCTACGTCGGCGATGGCCGCTTCATCCACGCCCCGCGCACCGGAGGCACGGTACGGATGGAACAGCTCGACGGCCGCTACTGGCAGGCCCGCTATGCCGGTGCCCGGCGCGTACTGGCCAGCTTGAAATAAATGAGGGCTATCGGTCATGTAAATGAAGGCGGAATGGCAGCCCGGTGAGCCAAAAGTCAATTTTTGTGACAATAATCACGCAAATTAACCTTAATTTAACGAAAACAGAACAACTCTTACCACGCGTATCGGCAAACTCACCGCTGATTTAGCACAGTGAAGACCGCGTGATGAAGTCAAAGCTTCTCCCCGGCCGCTCCGGCGCCCAGCAAGACGCTTCCCGCAAGACCCGATTCCTTCCGGTTTCCGCCATCGTTCTCCTGGCCGCGCTTTCCGCGCCGGCGATGGCCGCCACCGATCTCCCCGCTGTACGCGGCACCGATGTCCAGACCCTACAGACGGCCGCCGCCAGCAAATCGGTCATGGCCAGTTTCGACAACTCCGCGGTACCCGACAACATCGTGCTGATGCCCATGGGCAACGCCGCCCAAGTCACCAACGCCCCCACCCAAAATCGCGTACAAAAGTTGCTGAAGGGCGCGCTCGCCCTGCTCGGCACCCCCTACCGCTGGGGCGGTACCGGCACCGACGGCTTCGATTGCAGCGGCTTGGTCGGCTACGTGTTCCGTACCGCGTTGGGCGTGGAGCTGCCGCGCGTCTCTCGCGAAATGGCCACCCGTGGCGAACGCGTCAACCGCGACCAGATGAACGAAGGCGACCTGGTGTTCTTCAGCCGCAGCGGCCGCCGCATCGACCACGTCGGCATTTACCTCGGCAACGGCCAGTTCGTCCATGCCCCGCGTACCGGCAAGGACGTGATGGTCTCACGGATGGATACCGGCTACTGGTCCGGCAAATTCATGCAGGCGCGCCGCGTCGCCACCCACGGCTGAGCCACCCCACCCCGCGATCGTTTTGAGGCCGCCGAAAGGCGGCCTTCTCGTTCCAAAACCACCGGCATGAAATCCCCATGCCGCCGTCCATCGACATCCCCTGCCCGGCGACAGTACTCAACTCAGTGGCCGGGCGCCCCCAACCCGCATTCGACCAGCCCCCTGAGTCCCCGGTTGTGCGAGCGCGTCGGCATCAAGCTTCCACTATCCCGCCCAACACCACGCAGACGATCCAGTCACGCGGCGACTGCCGATCCGGCCGGCCGTGAGTGGCGACGGAACGTCATGGCCACGGCATCAAAGCGAGCGGCCATCAATCGCTTGACTTGGCAACCCGGCCAGCTCGATGCACTCCTGGCAGCGCACGTTGATCGCTATGGGGCATCCAGAGAGCGCATCCACAGGTCGGGCAAAACTTGGGCTGGATGAGGTGCTTATTGAACGCGCAAGTGGAAAGCGCATTACTCCCGACTCGGTCGACAACGCGGTACGCGGCAGGAACCAAAGCAGATAGCCCTTGCACTGGCAATGCGAGCGGTTGCATTCCATCACGGCCTGCATGTCGCCCGCATCGACACCGAAGCGGGTTCGCCCACACTGGCAGCTTCCTTCGCACATGGCGCGACTCCATGGCTCGGAGGCCGATACCGCCTGTCATGGCGTGGACCTATCGTGACCGCCCGGCAGGCTCGGGTAAAATGCCCGGATGCCTTATACCCCGATCATCGGTACCCTCGGTTACATCCTCTCGCCCGACCGCGAACAGGTGCTGATGGTGCACCGGAACGCCCGCGCCGACGACGAGCACCTCGGCAAATACAATGGTCTGGGCGGCAAACTGGAGGCGGACGAGGACGTGCTGGCTGGGATGATCCGCGAAATCCGCGAAGAAGCGGGCATCGAATGCACCGCGTTGGAGTTGCGCGGCACCATCAGTTGGCCCGGTTTCGGCAAGCGCGGCGAAGACTGGCTTGGCTTCGTCTTCCTCATCACCGCCTTCGAGGGCGAACCGTATTCGGAAAACCCGGAAGGCCCTCTGGAATGGGTACCGCTGGAGCGCCTGCACGAACTGCCGATGTGGGAAGGCGACCGCCATTTCCTACCGCTGGTGTTCGATGACGACCAACGCGCCTTTCACGGCGTCATGCCCTACCGCGACGGCCGTCCGCTGAGCTGGCAATTCTCGCGGATGTGAGGCGTCTCAGCGCAGCTGAGAATCCTTGCTGCCACGACGGTTGTAGCCGCCATGGGCCGCCTCTCCGGCATCGCGCGTTTCCTGACAGGGCACGCACAGACGCACGCCGGCAATCGCCTGGCGCCGCGCCTCGGGGATGGGCGCATCACAGGCTTCGCAATGGCGCAGGCTCTCGCCGGTCGGCAGGCGGCTGCGCGCCCGTGCGATGGCATCCTTCACCGTGGCGTCGATCTGCTCCTGCACGGCACCATCGCCGGCCCAGCCCGTGGCCATGTCATCTGCTCCAGAAATACGGAAGGCGAAGGGATTACCTTCGCCTTCCAATATCGGGCTTCATTGCCCGTGCTTCAAGCGCCTGTCGGGCGACATGCGCCCGACGGTACCGGCATCAGCCCTTGAACGGCGCGATGTCGCCCGGACGACGCAGCATCTTGTTGACCTCGTCGGCGTGCAGTTCCTCGCTCTCGATCATCTGCCGGGCATATTCCTCCAGCAATACCGACTTGCCCTCGACCAGATCCAACAATTCGTAATACGCCTTCAGGGCTTTTTCCTCGTGCGCCAAGCTTTCGCGCAGCATGTCGCCGATGTCGTGCTGTTCGGTTTCCAACAGCGGCCCGATCTTCAGCGAAGGATGGCCACCGAGCAAAGTCACCAGTTCGCCCGCCTTGTGTGCGTGCGAAAGCGATTCGTCGGCATTCGATTTCATCCACGAAACGATCGGAATACGGTTATAGCCGTAAACCATCAGCGAATAATGCGTGTAACGCACCACGCCGGCGAGTTCCAGCTCCATGATGGTATTGAGCGTATCAATGGCCTGGGCCTTGATGGCGGGATCGATGGTGCGACTCATGGGTGCCTCCTGATTAGTTAGTTTGAAGATTCCCGCTGATTATGACTCACCCTTGCCCGGCGTGTCGGAATGCGAATCCACCTCGATTCCCACGTCGGTCGGGGCGGCTTCGTACACCTCACGGTCGAGCATGCCGGTTTCCTTCGCCACCAGCACCGGCACCAATACCTGGCCGGTGACGTTGGTCATCGTCCGCATCATGTCCAGCACGCGATCGATCGCGTAGAGATAACCGATGGTTTCCAGCGGCAGGCCGGCGGCGGTCAGCACCACCGTCGCCATCACCACCGCCGTGCCCGGCACGCCGGCGGTGCCGAAACTGCCCAGCACCGAGGCCAGCATGATGACCAGATACTGGTTGAGGGTAAGGTCGATGCCCATGTATTGGCTGATGAACACCGCCGCCAGCGCCGGGTAGATCGCGCCACAACCATCCATCTTGATGCTGGCGCCCAGCGGCACCGCGAAGCTTGCGTAATCCTTGTTCACGCCAAGGTTGTGGGTGGCCGCGCGCAGCGAGACCGGCAGCGCCGCGAAGCTCGACGAGGCCACGAACGCCACCTCCATCGCCGGCGCCGCGCCCTTGAAGAACTTGAGCGGATTGAGCCCGTGCGCCAGCAGCAGGCCGGTATAAACCACCACGATATGGAAGGCGCAGGCCACGTACAGCGCGATGACGAAACTGCCGAGCGGCAGCAGCTTCTCGAAACCATAAGTGCCGACCAGCGCGGCAATCAGGCCGAAGGTGCCAAACGGCGTGAACTCCAGCACATAGCGGGTGATCTGGATCCAGATATCGCTCAGTTGAGCGGCGATCTTGCGGGTCTCCGCCACCTTGTCGCCCAGCCTGACGATGGCGAAGCCGATCAACCCGGCCACGAAGATCACCGGCAGGATCGACCCCCGGCCGGCGGCCAGCACGGTTTCGCCGGCCGCGTTGACCCGGGTGCCAATGCCGGCCAGCGCGTAGAACAGGTTGTCCGGCACCACGCCCAGCAATACCTGCATCACGCTGGGCACGTCGCGCTGCGTCCAGTTCTCGGCCACCGCCAGTTGGCTCACTCCGCTACCGGGTTTCAAGATCAACCCCGCGCCGATGCCGACCAGCACCGCCAACACCGCGGTGAAAGCGAACCACAGGAAGGTGCGCCCACCCAACGCCGCCATCGATTTCTGCCCGGACAGCGCCGAGACCGCGCTGATCACCGCGAAGAACACCAGCGGCACCGCGATCATCTTGATCAACGTGACGTAGAGATTGCCCAGCCAGCCGAACCAGGTCTCGGCGTTGGGCCCGAGCCACCATCCCGCCAACATGCCGAGCGCGAAGCCGAGCAACACCCGCTTCCAGAACTTGATACGGAACCACCAGTCGAACATGGGTCAACCCCTGGACACGATCCGGCGACGATACCCCAGCGCCCGCCGCCCACCAAGCGTCACATCGGCACTTCATAATGCGTATTCCGCATTAGCCCGCGACCGACTTTCCGATGCCCCACGTACCTCCTTCCATCACGCCGCTGCTTGCCGCACTCGCCGCCACCGTGCTGTCCGCCTGCGCCGCCGGCGCGCCCACCCGCGCATCCGCGCCCGCGATCCACGTCGATGTCCCCTCGATCCAGCGCCCGGACGGCGAAACCCCGGCCTGGTGGTTCCGCCACGGCGCCGCCCAGGCCTCCCAGCGCGGCGCGACGGCGGGACGGGCGAAGAACCTGATCCTGTTCGTCGGCGACGGCATGAGCCTACCCACGGTCGCCGCCGCGCGCATCTTGGAAGGCCAGCGCGCCGGCCGCCCGGGCGAGGAGCAGAAACTGGCCTGGGAAGAATTCCCCGCCACCGCGCTCAGCCGCACTTACAACACCAACGCGCAGACGCCGGATTCCGCCGGCACCATGACCGCGATGGCCACCGGCGTGAAGACCCGCATGGGCGTGCTTTCGATCGGCCAGGACGCGCCGCGCGGCGACTGCGCCGCCGCGCGCAAATCGCCGATGTTGACGCTGTGGGAACTGGCCGCCGCCAACGGCCTCTCCACCGGCGTGATCACCACCACCCGCGTCACCCACGCCACCCCCGGCGCCACGTTCAGCCACAGTGCCGACCGTAATTGGGAGAGCGACACCGACCTGCCGCAGGAGGCGCGCGATTTCGGCTGCCACGACATCGCCCGGCAAATGATCGAATCCGATTTCGGCAACGGGCCGGACGTGCTGATGGGCGGCGGCCGCAAGAATTTCATGCCGGTCGATCAACGCGACCCGGAATACGACGACAAAGTCGGCGAGCGCCTGGATGGCCGTGACCTGATCGCCCAATGGAAGAGCCGCCACCCCGAGGGCGCTTACGTCTGGAACGCCAGGCAACTGGCCGAAGCCCCCGCCAACGCCCCGCTGCTCGGCCTGTTCGAACCCGACCACATGCATTACGAGCACGACCGCCCGCAGGACAAGGCCGGCGAACCGACGCTGGCCGAGATGACGCGCGCCGCCATCGCCCGCCTGCGCAGCAACCCGGAAGGCTACGTGCTGCTGGTGGAAGGCGGGCGCATCGATCATGCCCACCACGAAGGCAACGCCTATCGCGCCCTGGTCGACACCATCGCCCTGTCGGACGCGGTGCGCACCGCCACCGAGATGACCGATGAAGCCGACACCCTGATCCTGGTCACCGCCGACCACGCGCACACGATGAACTTCGTCGGCTACCCGGCGCGCGGCAACCCGATCCTGGGCAAGGTCAAGGGCGGTAGCGGCGAGGATGGCGACCCGACCCAATATGCCCGCGACGCCACCGGCCTGCCCTACACCACGCTCAACTACGCCAACGGCCCGGGCTACGCCGGCGCCAACGACCAACAGACCGAGGGCCCGAAACGAGCCAACCGCGAATCCAGCGGCTGGCAGGTAGCCGAGCGCGGCCGGCCCGACCTGACCGACATCGATACCGAGCACCCCGACTACCTACAGGAATCGATGATCCCGATGCGCTCGGAAACCCACGGTGGCGACGATGTCGGCATCTGGGCGCGCGGCCCCGGCAGCCAGGCGGTACGCGGCAGCGTGGAGCAGAACACCATTTTCCATTTCCTGCTCCAAGCCCACCCTCGCCTGCGAAAAGCGGTATGCGACACCGGCCACTGCAATGCCGGGGGCGTACCCACCGAGCTGCCGTCACCGGGGAAATTCGCCACCCCGGTCAAGCGCTGATGCCCTTTCGGACGATGCCGGCCAGCGCCGGCTTCGTTCATTCTGGGCCTTCACCCTCCCCCACCACACGCGGCGGAGCATGGCCGCGGCGCACACCCAAAGGAGCTTCCAACATGACCCACATCAATCTGGACGACAAAGTCTGCCTGGTCACAGGCGCGGCCAGCGGCATCGGCAAGCGCATCGCCGAGGTCTACGCCGAAGCCGGCGGCAAGGTGGTCATCGCCGACCTCAAGCTGGACGCCGCCGAGGCCACCGCGCGGGCCATCCGCGAGGCCGGCGGCGAGGCGCTGGCGGTGGCGATGGACGTCACCGACGAGGCGCAGGTGATCGAAGGCTTCGCCCAGGCCATCGCGAAATACGGCCGGATCGACGTGCTGGTGTCGAACGCGGGCATCCAGATCATCCACAAGATCACCGATTTCCCGCTGGCCGACTGGAAGAAGATGCTGGCGATCCACTGCGACGGCGCCTTCCTCACCACTCGCGAGGCCATGCGCGACATGGAGAAGCGCAAGGCCGGCGGCGCCATCATCTACATGGGCAGCGTGCATTCGCTGGAAGCCTCGCCGCTGAAAGCGCCCTACGTCACCGCCAAGCACGGCCTACTGGGCTTGGCCCGCACGGTGGCGAAGGAAGGCGGCCCGCTGGGTATCCGCGCCAACGTGATCTGCCCAGGCTTCGTGCGCACGCCGTTGGTGGAAAAACAGATCCCCGAGCAGGCCAAGGAATTCGGCCTCAGCGAAGAAGAGGTCATCAAGAACATCATGCTGAAAAATACCGTGGATTTCGAATTCACCACGGTGGACGACGTCGCCAACGTCGCGCTGTTCCTGGCCGCGTTCGAAACCAATGCGCTGACCGGCCAGAGCATCGCGGTCAGCCATGGCTGGCATATGCAGTGAATTCGGGGCTCGGGGCTCGGGGCTCGGGGCTCGGGGCTCGGGGCTCGGGGCTCGGGGCTCGGGAAAGCGTAGCCGTGGATTCGCACGAGTAGACATGGACACGCTTTCCGCGCCCTTGAGGAAGCGAGTTGGGGGAAGGGGGCGTCCCGAGCCCGGCAACGTCGATCCCCGCAAGAAGACACGGCACAGCCCAGTTCCGGGGCCGGAAACGAAGCATGCTTCGGCCGCACGACGATGCGACGCGGCGGCATCCATCCATGTTCAAACCGGGAACACCATGAAGGACGCATCCAAACGCCTGCACGGCAGAATCGCACAATATCCCGCCATCGCCCTGGTATTGCAGGGTGGCGGCGCGCTCGGCGCCTACCAGTGCGGGGTGTACCAAGCATTGAACGAAGCCGCCATCCGCCCCAACTGGTACGCCGGTATCTCGATCGGGGCCATCAACGCGGCGATCATCGCCGGCAACCGCCCGGAAGACCGTATCGAACGCCTGCGCGACTTCTGGGAAACCATCTGCGAACCGGCCGGGCTCGCCACCTGGCCGGCGATCTCTATCCGCGCCGGGCTGGCCATGCTGCCGATGAACCCGGCGCTGGAAACCTGGGCCGCCACCATGAGCGCATTGGCCGCGCTCTGGCAGGGGCAGCGCGGCTTCTTCGAACCCTGGCCGGCCTCCCCCTTCCTGCTTTCCGACGGCAGCCCGCAGGCGACCAGCTTCTACGACACCACCCCACTGCTGGCGACACTCGAACGACTCGTCGATTTCGACCGGATCAACGGTGACGCCGACGTCCGCCTGACCGTCGGCGTCACCGATGTCGAAAGCGGCAATTTCCGCTATTTCGACAGCCGCGAGACCCGGATCGGGCCAAAGCACGTCCTGGCCTCGGGCGCGCTGCCGCCAGCGTTCGCGCCGGTGGAAATCGAAGGTCGCTTCTACTGGGATGGCGGCATCGTCTCCAATACGCCGCTGGAGCACATCCTCGATGACTGGCCGCGGCGGGACACGCTCGCTTTCCAGGTCGATCTATGGAGCGCCAGCGGGCCGAAGCCACAAACCATGATGGACGTGCTGGAACGCGGCAAGGACATCCAATACTCGAGCCGCACCCGGCACGGCACCGACATGGTGGCCCGTACCCAGCAGTTGCGCACCGCGCTCAACGAGCTGATCGAAAGACTGCCTGGCAAGCAACTGCCAGAAAACATGCGCGAGGCGCTGGCCCCTTGGATGGATGACCGCGTGTTCAACATCTTCCATCTGATCTATCAGGCCCGGCCGCACGAACAACAATTCAAGGATTACGCCTTCGGCCGGTTTTCCATGGAAAACCACTGGCAAAGCGGCCTGCACGATACCCGCGCCACGCTGCAACGCACCGAGTGGTTCGACCTGCCCGACCGCGACGCCGGCTACGCCGTGCACGACATCCACCGCCAGGAACAGAAACGCAGGCTGACGCGTTTCTGAGCGTGCGGCAAGCAACGCCCTTCATTCGGCTCAGAACGGCTTGGCCAGCACCAGCCAGACGATCGGCACCAATGCCAGCAGCGGCAACTCGTTGACCAGCCGCAACGCGCGCGATGACGGCAGCGACCGCCCCGCCTCCGCGCCCTTCAGCCATCGGCCGATCACGATGCCGTAGGCGAACAGCAACGCCACCAGGGTCAGCTTGGCATGCAACCAACCGCCACTCATGCCATAGCCCATCCACATCCACGCGCCGAACACGAACAACAGGCCGAACATGATCTGGCCGAAGCGCGCCAGCCGCCTGCCCATCAGCACCAGCCGCGCATGCACCGCGGGCTCCCCGCCGGCCTCGGCGAGGTTGACCAGGATGCGCGGCAGATAGAACAGCACCGCCATCCAGGCGATGACGAACACCAGATGGAAAGTCTTGATCCAAAGATACATGCGGCGCTCCGACGAATTGCCGATAGGATGCCACGCATGAATGACAAGACCTACGACCGCGAATACTTCGACCGCTGGTACCGGCGCGAAGGCATCGGCGATGGCAGGCGGCTCGCGCGCAAGGTCGCGCTGGCGGTGGCGATGGCCGAATACCACCTGGAACGGCCAATCGGGACAGTACTCGACATCGGCTGCGGTGAAGGCGCCTGGCGCGCACCGCTACTGAAGCTGCTCCCCGACCTCGACTATCTCGGTTTCGATGCCAGCGAATACGCGGTGCGTCGCTACGGTCGCAGCCGCAACCTGCGCCCCGCCCGTTTCGCCGATTTCGAATACCTGCGCCCGTGCGCGCCGGTCGATTTACTGGTGTGCAGCGACGTGCTGCACTACCTCGACGCACGCGAACTCGGCCGTGGCCTGCCCGGGCTTGCCGAATTGACCGGCGGCGTGGCCTTCCTCGAAACCTTCACCGCCGAAGACCAGGCGACCGGCGACGAACACGGCTTCCACGTCCGTCCGGCCCGCTGGTACCGCCAGCGCTTCCGCCGCGCCGGCCTTGTCCAGATCGGCTCACACGGCTGGCTGGGCCCGGCCCTGGCCGCAAACGCCACCTCCCTCGAAACCGCGCCATGACGCCCCGAAAGCACGCCATGGCCCATATCCTCGGCCTATCGATCGGCCTGTCCGCTCAGCCAGCGCTGGCGGTGACGGACATCTACACGGGGACGCTCAAGACCGAAGACAGCGGCACAGATGTCTGGCTCGAACGCTGCGACGCCATCCGCAGCACGTATCGCCTGCTCGAAGCCGCCCCCGTGCCCGCCGATGGCGCCCCTTTGGCGACGTTCCTGCGGCGCTGGGGCACGCATCGCGGCCCGATCCAGCTCACCGTCGTCGGCGAATACCATGAGAACGACGGTGAATCGCAATTGCGCGTCACCACCATCGACAACGTGAAACCGGGCAAAAGCTGCCACCTGGCCGATATGCTGGACGCGCTGGAGCCCACCCCATCCCCCGTACCGCGCCGCTGACCGGGCAAGGACGGGCAACGCATCCATGCCACGACCGACACATACCCGATCCACACCCGGACAAGGTATGCTGCGTCGCAGCATAAAAGAGGAATGTCCATGCTGCTCTACCAGATACACGAATCCGCCCGCGCCTGGATGGCGCCGCTCACCTACTGGTCCGAAGCCATCGCCAAGATGTACACCGCGCCGGGCAGTTGGCTCTCCGGCCTGCCGGGCGCGCCGCGCATCGCCGCCGGCTACGAGCTGATGCACCGGATCGGCAAGGATTACGAGAAACCCGAGTTCGGCATCCACGAGATCGAGGTCGATGGACTGGCGATCCCCGTGGTCGAGCGGGTCGCCTTGGAAAAGCCGTTCTGCCGCCTGCTGCGTTTCAAGCGCTACCACGATCAGGCAGACGGCCTGGCCGGCATGAAGGACGACCCGACGGTGCTGATCGTCGCCCCGCTTTCCGGCCACCACAGCACGCTCTTGCGCGATACCGTCAAGACGATGCTGAAGGACCACAAGGTCTATATCACCGACTGGACCGATGCCCGCATGGTGCCGAAAGAGGCCGGCGCGTTCCATCTGGACGATTACGTGGCCTACATCGAAGCATTCATCCGTCATATCGGCGTGGAGAGTCTGCACGTGGTCAGCGTCTGCCAGCCGACCGTGCCGGTGCTGGCCGCGGTATCGCTGATGGCCTCGCGCGGCGAACCGACCCCCAAGACCCTCACCATGATGGGCGGCCCGATCGACGCCCGCGAATCGCCGACCCAGGTCAACGCGCTGGCGATGAAACGGCCGCTGTCGTGGTTCGAGCAAAACCTGATCCACACCGTGCCGGCCAATTATCCCGGCCGCGGCCGCCGGGTGTACCCGGGCTTCCTGCAATACATGGGCTTCGTGGCGATGAACCCGGAGCGCCATGCCATGTCGCACTGGGACTACTACCAGGACCTGATCAAGGGCGACCAGGAAACCGCCGCCTCGCACCGCCGCTTCTACGATGAATACAACGCCGTGCTGGACATGCCGGCCGAGTACTACCTCGACACCATCCGCACCGTGTTCCAGGACTATCTGCTGCCGCGCGGGCTATGGCGGGTCCGTGGCGAGAAGGTCGACCCGAACGCCATCGGAGACACCGCGCTACTCACCATCGAAGGCGAACTGGACGACATCTCCGGCGCCGGCCAGACCCGCGCGGCGCTCGCGCTTTGCGGCAAGGTGCCGGAAAGCCGCAAGCGGCATGTCACCGTCGAGGGCGCCGGCCATTACGGGATCTTCAGCGGCCGCCGCTGGCGCCACAAGGTCTATCCGCAGGTGCGTGACTTCATCGCCGCGAACAGCGGCAAATGACGGGCATGCCAGACGCATCCGGCATCCGGCACGGCCGCCTCACACCTTGACCAGCAGTTGCTTGGCCAGCATCCCGTGCAGGCGGCCAATGCCGCGCGCGACGTGCAGGGCCAGCGTCAACAGCAGGAAACCGGCCAGCATCACCAGCGGCGCGGCGAATGGATATTGGCCGATCAGGTCTTGGCTCCCCGCCACATCGATCTTCAGGGGGAATCCCAAGAGCCGCGCCGGCGGCCCGAACATCAAGCCCAACGAAACCGACAGCCCGGTCAACGCCACGACGAAATAGGCGATGCCCAGCGGCAACATCAGCAGGAAATAGAAGAAAGTGCCCCAGGTTCGCGGGTCGGTGAACATCGCGCCGATCCGTTTCAGCAATGGCATCCCGACATCGCTATAGGGCGGGCGGCGCGGCATCCGCTCATCGAGCAACGCCTCCACCAGCCGCCCTTCCACCAGCGCCAGCAACCGGCTCAAGCCAATGAACAGCACGAACAGAGGCAACCCGACGATCAGAATCATCAGCCCCGCCGACAAGCTCATGCCGGTGACGGTCCAGGTGAAATAAGCGATGCCGGTTCCCAGCGACAGCAGCATGTAGAACAGCGCCCCGTAACTGCGCGGATCGGTGAACACGCCAAAGATCCTCCGCCACGGCGAAAGCCCGTCCAGCCACTTCGAAGGCGGGTTTGGCGTGCGCAACGCGGCCCGCACCTTGACCTCGGTGTCGCGGTAGATGTCGGCAACCTCCTCCGGGTCGCCATAGCTGCCGGCGACATCGGCGATCACCTCGGCCTCGCACTTGCCGGGATTGGCCGCCAGCTCGGCGCGCAGATATTCCTCGGCGTCGTACAGGGCGTCCTGGATCATCGCCGGGTCGGCGCCTTCCAGTGCGCGCCTGAGGTGCGCCAGATAGGCGGGAATGGTGGTTGGCAGTCCGGTGTTCATTTCAGGCTCCCCTTGAGCACGGCATCGACGGAATCGCGGGTGGCGCGCCAGGCTTCGCTCCAGTCGCGCAGCGTGGCGCGCCCGCTGCCGGTGGCGCGGTAGTAACGGCGCGGCGGGCCGCTGACCGAGGGTTCGACAAAACTCTCCAGCAGGCCCGAAGCCTCCAGGTTGCGCAGCACCGGATACAACGCGCTCTGCTTGCCGGCCAGCACGCCACCGGCCTGCTCCAGCGCCTTGGCGATCTGATAGCCGTACATCGGCTCGCCCGAGCGCGCCACCACCGCCAGCAACGCCAGCGCCACGGTGCCAACGGACAGCTCGCGTTGGAACTTGCGCAGGCGCAGTTCGTCGTCGCTCGGCTTGTCGGTTTGGCTATTCATGTTTCGATACTATTGTTGATTTCGATATAGAGAATGTGCCACTAGTCATTGTCGGCCATGCCCGCGCTATCCTCGGGTTCGGTTTCCAAGGAGTCTCCGATGAGCCTGTCACCCAAGGCCGGCCCCGGCCATCAACGCCTTCGCCGTTTCATCGGCGCCTGGAGCGGCCCCGAGCGCGCGAATGCCGGAGATGCGCCGGCCAGCACCGGACATGTGCGCTTCCAACCCGATGTCGAGGGCTTGGTGCTGTTGCAGGAATACCGGCAGGAGGTCGAGGGCCGAATCGTGTTTCGCGGCCACGGGGTGATGACCATCGCCCCCGATTCCGGCGACGTGCTGTGGTGGTGGTTCGACAGCCACGATATGCCGCCGCTAACGCCGGCGCATGGCCGCTGGGAAGGCGAAACGCTGATCTTCGAGCACGAAACCCCGCAGCTCGCACTGCGCCACCGCTATGCCTTCGATGGCGCGGATCGCTACCGCTTCAGCGTCGAAGTCAGGCGGCCGGGCGAAACCGGCTTCGAACCGTTTCTCGATGCCGACTACCGCCACGAACGGCTGGGGCTGCACGCGTGAAGCACGCCATACTCGCATTCGCCCTGCTCGCCCCCGCCGCCGCCGCACAGCAGGCCGCCGCCCCGTCGGACCCGCCCAAGTACCGCAGCGCCAAGGAAATCATCGACACCGCCCCGGCCAGCGCCTGGCGCACCCCGGCGCCGGACAACCTGCTCTACATGGAATTCGGCGATGGCCGCCGCGCCATCATCGAACTCGCCCCGCAGTTCGCGCCCAGGCACGTGGAAAACATTCGCCGGCTGGCAAAGGCCGGCTTCTGGGACGGCACCTCGATCTACCGCTCGCAGGACAACTTCGTCATCCAATTCGGCGATGCCGAGGCCGACGACGGCGCCAAGGCCAGACCGATTCCTTCAGGCGTCGAGAAAAAACTGCCCGCCGAATTCGAACGCAGCGCCAAGGGCCTGGCATTCACCGCCATGCCCGATCACGACGGCTGGGCGCCGCAGGCCGGCTTCGTCGATGGCTTCCCCGCCGCGCGCGAGGGCGAATCGGGCGACGCCTGGCTGGCGCATTGCTACGGCACCCTCGGCGCCGGCCGCGACAATGCGCCAGACAGCAGCATCGGCGCCGAGCTGTACGTGGTTACCGGGCAATCACCGCGCGGGCTGGACCGCAACATCACCACCGTCGGGCGGGTGTTGCAGGGCATGGAATTCCTGAGCGCGATCCCGCGCGGGCCGGAACCGATGGGCTTCTACGAGAACGCCGGGCTGCGCACGCCGATCCAGCGCATCCGCCTGGGCAGCGCACTGCCGGAAAACGCGCGCGTCGCGCTGGAAGTGATGCGCACCGACGCCCCCGCCTTCGCCGCGGTGGTCGAGGCGCGCCGCAACCGCCGCGACGCCTGGTACGCGCGAGCGGCCGGCCATATCGACCTGTGCAACATCAACATCCCGGTACGGGTGAAAAAGCCCTGATGGCCACTGTGACGCCGGGAAAGCCCGGCATCAGCCATCCGTCGCCAGCACCTCGTGCTGGAACAGGCACATGCGATACGCGCTGCGATAGCGACCGTCGCTGAAGAACTCGTCCTTCAGCAAGCCCTCGCGCTGGAAGCCGCAGCGCTCGTAGATGCGGATCGCGGCGGCGTTGTCGACATCCACCAACAAATAGAGCTTGTAGAGGTTGAGCACGCGAAAGGCATAGTTGATGGCGAGACAGGTGGCGATGCCGGCATGGCCGCGGCGCTGGTGCTCCGGCGCCACCATGACCAGGAATTCGGCGCGCCGGTGCAGATGGTTGATCTCGACCAGTTCCACCAACCCCACCCGCTGGCAGGCGGCGTCCTCGATGATGAAACGGCGCTCGCTCTGGTCATGGATGTGCTTCGCGAACAACTCCTCCAACTCCACGAACGATTCGTAAGGCTCCTCGAACCAGTAACCCATCACGTTGCGGTTGTTGTTGAGCTGATGGACGAAATGCAGATCGCCACGCTCCAGCGGACGCAGACTGACCGGCGGTGTGGTGGCGTCGCGGACGGTTTCCATACCCCGAGCTTACCTCCAGCGCGATGCGTTTTCGTCAGTGCGATAGATTTCCTCCCCACGCATTCGCCCAGGCTGCTAGTCTGGGCGCGGTTCCCAGCGAGACACCCCATGCCGCTCCTCCGCATACGCATCACCGGCAGCGAAGACGACATCCGCGCCATCACCAACCTGTTGCAGAGCCTGGACGGCATCGAACACGTCGAGGAAGTGGCCGACCTGATGCCGCATATGGACGATGCCGATTCCAGCTCGGCCGGCCTCTCCGACGTGCGCGGCCCGGACGCCCACGAGATCGAGATCGACGCCCCCAACGATTCGACCGCCCGCCATGTACGCCAAGTACTGGAGGAGTTGGCCTTCGACCTCGACGCCATGGTCGAGTTCGAGGAAGAGGAGGACTGAAAGCACACCGCCTGAGTCCGGGGGATACGCCACGGACTCGCCGGCCCCCACCCGCCGCCGATCGGCTTGAAGACGGTGCCGATGCACTGACCGAGCACACTCGGCTTGAAGACGATACCCAGGCCCTGACCGAGCACGCTCGGTTTGGAGGCGATACCCAGGCGATGACCGGGCGCGACCGGCTTGAAGACGGCGCCCAGGCGATGACCGAGCACGACCGGCTTGAAGACGGTGCCGATGCGCTGACCCAGCACGACCGGCTTGAAGACGGTGCCAATGCGCTGACCCAGCACGACCGGCTTGAAGACGATGCCGATGCACTGACCGAGCGCGACCGGCTTGAAGACGGTGCCGATGCGCTAACCGGGCACGCTCGGCTTGAGCACCCGCATCGATGTCAGCGGGCCGCCATGATGCGGCGCCGGGGTCGGCCGGAATCAGCCTTCGCCCGTGGCGACGGGCCGCGCGGGGTCATCAATCCAGCCGCTCCACGACCCCATGTAGAGCTTGCCGCCCTCCAGCCCTGCATGCGCCATCGCCAACAGGTGATGGCAGGCGGTGACGCCGGAACCGCACATCGCCACCAGATCGGAAGGCGTGCGCCCGCCCAGCAGAGCGGCGAATTCAGCGAACAGCGCCTCGCGTGGCTTGAAGCGGCCATCGGCGCCGAGATTGGTCGGGAACGGCCGGTTGACCGCGCCCGGCACGTGTCCGGCACGCCGGTCGATCGGCTCCACCTCCCCGACGAAACGCTCCGGTGCGCGGGCATCGACCAGCAGCCCGCCGTGAGCCAGATGGGCGATGACATCCTCATGGTCGAACAGGCGGGCGCGATCGAAATCGCCCGGATACGGCGTGGCCCGCGCGCGCGGTGGCGCGGCTTCGATGGAAAGCGGCAGGCCAGCCTCGCGCCAGGCTTTCAACCCGCCATCCAGCACCGCGACCCGCACATGACCGAACAACCGCAGCAGGCACCAGGCACGGGCGGCGTACATGCCGTTGTCGGCATCGTAGGCCACCACTTGCGTGTCGGGCGCGATGCCCCAGCCAGCCAGCGTCCGCGCGAACGTCTCGGCGCACGGCCACGGATGGCGGCCCTGCCCCGTTCGCGCCATGTCGGAGAGGCGATCCTCCAGATCGGCGTGGAGCGCGCCGGGAATGTGGCCCTCGGCATGGAGCCGCGCGCCGGCGGCACGGTCGGTCAGCACCGCGCGGCAATCGAGGATCACCCAATCCTCGCGTCCGGACGCGGCGGCCAGGGTGGCGGTATCGATCAGGGTTTGCCGGTGCATCTTCATCGCGATTTCTCCAGGCGGTGGCGCAGATTCTCCACGATCATCGCAGTCGCGCCCCAGATACGCGGGTGCGCCGCCCCCGGCCATGGGCGCAGTTCGGCAACGCGGCGCTTCCGGCCCTGCCACGACAACGCCTGATGGAACAAAGTACCGGGCGCGAGAACGAAATCCAGCGGCAACTCGAACACCTCGGCCACCTCGCCCGGGTCGGGCACGGCGCGATAAGCGGGATCGATCCGCGCCACCACGGGCACCACCCGGAAGCCGGTGACGGTCGCCATCGGATCGAGAAACCCGAGCGGTACCACCTCGGGATCGCCGATACCGATTTCCTCACGGGTTTCGCGCAGCGCCGCGGCAACCACGCCTGCATCGCACGGCTCCACCGCGCCACCGGGGAAACTGACCTGGCCACCGTGATGGCGCAGGTGCTCGGTACGGCGGGTGAAGAGTATCCGCGCGCCTTCGGCACGCGTCACCAGCCCCACCAGCACCGCCGCCTCACGCAGCGTGGCCGGCAGCAGATCGTCGATACCCTCGCGGTTCCACGGCGCGTCCAGCGGCGGTCGCGGCAACGGCCGCAACGCCGGGAGGATGTCGGCCAGCCCAGGACTCATCGCGGAACCACCGACAGCGACTGCCAACCACGACGCGGCAGCACCTCGTGCATGATGCGACGGCGTTCGCCATCGTCCATGGATCGCCAACGCGCAATCTCGTCACGGCTGCGCCGGCACCCCAGACACAATCCCTCCGGGTCCAACTGGCAGACGCCACTGCACGGGCTTTCGATGGTCTTCACCGGGTCGTTCATCGGCATTGGGTCGCACAAAGAGAAACGCCGGCGCGAGGCCGGCGTTCCATTCTGCCATCGGTCTTACTTGATGCTGACCAGCTTGATTTCGAAAGTCACCGCCACGTTCGGCGGAAAACCCGAGCGCGGGTCGTTGCCGAAAGCCTTGTCGGGCGGCAAGGCGACTTCCCACTTGGCGCCACTCGGCATCTGGGTGATGACATCGCGCATCGCCTGCATCTCGATCTCGCTGACCTTGATGGTGGGCGTTTGCGCCGGCTGGGCCTGCTGCGGGCGCTGGCCGAACGGGAACGGGCCGCTGACCTCCAGCGAGACGGTATTGGCAAGCGTCGGCTTGGCGCCGGCGCCATTCCCGATCACCCGATACATCACGCCGCCCGGCAGCGTTTTCACACCGGCCTGGGCCTTGAACTGGTTGAGGTACTGGGTGCTCTTGGTCTGGTTCTCGCCAGCGACTTTGTTGAACTCCGCCTGCGCGGCCTGGGCCTTGGCCTGCTGGCGCCTCTGGAAAGCCTCCAGCGCCGGACGGGCCTGCTCCGGGGTGATCGCCGGCTGCTTCTTGGCCAGGCCGTCCTGCACCGCCTTCACCACCGCGGCGGTATCGACCGGCTCGCCGCTCTCGGCCAGATTGCGGGCGAAGTCATAACCAAAGGCGTAGCTCAGCTTACCCTTCTCGGAATTCATGTCCTGCGCACCGGCGACGCCCGCGGTCAGGGTGAGCGCCGCGACGGCGGCAGCCAGCAAACGCAATTTCATAGATTTCCTCTTGATGTGGGGCGGACATCATGCCCGCAAACAACGCGCTAGGATAATCAGCCACGGCCTTAACCGCCACTGACAGCATCAGACTACCCTTCCCGGCATTGGTTCCCGCGACTTTTCCCACCAAGAGGCAACATGTCCGCTTCCCCGCTTTCGATCGAAACCCGCGACGGCATCCGCACTCTCACCGTCAACCGCCCCGACAAACTCAACGCACTCGATTCGGCCACCCTCGGCGCCCTGCACCGCGCTTTCGATGAAGCCGCGAGCGATGCCGAGGTGCGCGTGGTGGTGCTGACCGGCGCGGGCGGTAAAGCCTTCGTCGCCGGGGCCGACATCAGCGAAATGAATGGCCTGACGCCGGTGGAAGGGCGCGACTTCTCGCTGCGCGGGCAACGTATGATGCGGCGGGTGGAAAAGATGCCGAAGCCGGTGATCGCCGCGATCAATGGTTTCGCCCTCGGCGGCGGGCTGGAACTCGCCATGTGCTGCCACCTGCGGATCGCCGCCGACACCGCCAGGCTCGGCCAGCCCGAGATCAACCTCGGCCTGATCCCCGGCTTCGGGGGCAGCCAGCGCCTGCTGCGGCTGGCCGGCCGCGCGGCAACACTGGAGCTGTGCCTGACCGGCGCGCCCATCCACGCCGAACGCGCGCGCGAACTCGGCATCGTCAACCGCGTGGCGCCGGCGGCCGAACTGATGGATGAAACGATGAAACTCGCCACCCAACTCGCCAACGCCGCGCCGCTGGCGCTGCGCGCGATGCTCGACTGCGTGAACATCGGCGGCGAATGCGGTATCGAAGAAGGTCTGGAATATGAATCGGCCCAGTTCGGCCTGGTGTTCTCCACCGAGGACATGCGCGAAGGCACCTCGGCCTTCCTCGACAAGCGCACCCCCGCCTTCAAGGGGCGTTGATGGCGGCGGACACCACTCCCGGCATCGACCTCGCCGCCATCGCCACGGCTTTGAACGAAGACGATGTGGATGCCGCGCTCGGCCTCGGGCTGCTGGACTGGCCGGGCGATTCGGAAACCGCGTATCGCGCCGGCCTGGCCGACACCGACATCGCCACCCTGAAGCGTGTGCGCGACGAACGCCTGGCCGCGCTGGCCGCGCGCGAACGCCACCGCGCCCGCGCCGCCCGACTGGCGCGGCAGGCCGGAGAGCGGCGGCAACGCCAGTCCGACACCCTTGCCAATGGCCCTACCGGCAAACCGGCACTCTCCGGAGCGGCGGCGGCGGCGCTGGCCCGCGCGCTGGCCAAGGCCAAACGATGACACCCACAAAGAACATCCCAGCCGGCAAGGCGGTGAAAAAAACGCCGTCGAAAAAACCATCGGCCGAGAAACCCGTATCGAAAAGCCCCCCCGCGGCAAAGAAAACACCGTGCGAATCCACCTTGATGAGCGCGGCCGAGATCACCGAAGCCTTCCGCCGCTGGCACGACCTGGAGCCGGAGCCGAAAACCGAGCTGGCATATTCGACGCCATTCGAACTGCTGGTGGCGGTCGCCCTCTCCGCCCAGGCCACCGACGTCAGCGTCAACAAGGCGACACGACGGCTGTTCCCTATCGCCAACACGCCAGCGACGATCGCCGCGCTGGGCGCGGAAGGGCTGAAGCCTTACATCGCCACCATCGGCCTGTTCAACACCAAGGCGGCGAATGTCGCGCGGCTGGCCGAATTGTTGCTGGAGCGCCACGGCGGCGAAGTGCCGGCCGAACGCGCCGCGCTGGAGGCGCTGCCGGGCGTCGGCCGCAAGACCGCCAACGTCGTGCTCAATACCGCCTTCGGCCAGCCGACGATGGCGGTGGACACCCACATCTTCCGTGTCGCCAACCGCACCGGGCTGGCGCCGGGCAAGGACGTGCGCGCGGTCGAAGACGCGCTGCTGGAACGCGTGCCGCCCGGATACCTACGCCACGCGCACCACTGGCTGATCCTGCACGGGCGCTACATCTGCAAGGCGCGCAAGCCCGATTGCGGCCTGTGCCCGATCCTCGACCTCTGCCACTGGCCCGAGAAAGCGCAGGCAGCCGCCTGAGCCAACTGGCGGCAGGCCCGCGCACGCCAACAGAAACCTACCGGGACGATGGTGATCACCGAGCCTCGCAACCCAGCGGCAGGTTCACACACCAGCGGAAACGCCCCGGCAAACGAACCGCCCCCGGAAATTGAACACTCATCCAACTTCCGGGGGGCGGTTCGGTCGCTACGGAGCGCTCGTTTTCCTTCGCAACCGGACCGATCAGAACGCGAACTGCGTGCGCAGCGCGTACTGGTTGGTCTTGTCGTTGTTGACTTCGTTGTTGCCGCGGGTGTAGTTGAACATGAAGCGCAGATTCGGGGTGACGTAGTAATTCACGCCGAGGATCGCCGAGCTGGCCTCGCGATTGGCAATGCGCTTGTTCTTGATGGTGTCGTAACGCGCGGTCAACTCCCAGGCACCGCCTTCCGGCACCGCGGCCGACCCGAATATGCCGGTATCGGATTTGTACGGCTTATGGCCGCCAGTCAACAGCCAGCTACCCTGCACGTACCAGGTATCGACCTTCTGCGAAGGGCCGATCGGCATCCTGAAATCGGCATTGGCATATTCGGCCTGGAAGAAGGCCGGGCCGAACGCCCCGGCGGCTTCCAGCCCAATCACGCTCACGCTCTTGGCGCTGCCCGCGTTGATGCTGGCGATGGTCTGCGACGGCCCACGACGGCCCGCGTAGTTGGCAACGGCCGACAGCGTCGGAGTCGCCTGGTTGCTGTTCTCATTGCTGTACGAAAGACCGAAGTGCAGGGTGTTATCGGCATCGTTGATCGGCGCCCAGGTGCCGCGCGCGGCAAAGCCGATGCCTTCGTTGCGCGTGCTGGAAGCGCTGCGCAGATTGAACAACGAACCGCCGATGGTGTAATTCGGCGCGCTCATCCTGTAACCAACGCCCTGCTGGAACTGGCGGCCGCTGTACAGGCCGGTGGCCGAGGAGAGCGGACGCTCCATCATCAGGATTTCGTTCGAGCTGGTGAGTTCCTCCATCGACCGGTAAGGCTTGAAATGGCCGATGGTCAGCTTGCCCGGGCCGATCTTCCTGGCGATGTACACGTCACGGAAGCCATCGGGGTTGGTGCCGGCGGCGAAGTCCTGCTCCATCTTGTAATCCCAGCCCAGCGCCTTGCCCTGCAAGGTCAGGCGGGCACGGCGGAACTCGGTGGTACCGGTGACGGGAGCGATGTCGCGGTCGAAGGCATAGGTGTCGAAATGGATGCGGCCACCCAGCGACGCCTCGAACTTCTTGTCCTGCGAGGTGATCTTGATACCGCCCTTGGTCTCCACCTTGGGCAGGTTGTCGGCCAGCTTGTCGAACTCTTCCTTGTTGGCGACGTTGATTTCCTGTTGGCCTTCGGCGCGCACTTCTAGCTCGGCGACCTTGGCTTGAAGCTCGGCGATCTGCTGACGCAGGGCGGCCAATTCGCTGCTGGAAACGTTCTGGGCATAGGCGGCCGGGCTGATGCCGGCGGCGACCGCCAGCGAGATGGCCAAGGTGGAAACGCGCATGGGTGACTCCGAAGTCTTGTGTGGGGAATTTGAAAGGTGGAAGAAAGCCGCCGCGGCGCGCGGCGCGTTAAGGAACCGTCAAGGCGCGGCCAGGGTGTCCGAACCCGATGACAATTTCATGCCATCCACATGTCAATTGGATGACATTCCGGACAACCGCTCGCAAAGCCTCCAGCGGCGCGTCTCTTGCCGGACAAATCAGGAAATCGGGCGATACGAAAACAAAATCGTCCGATATCGATATGTCACCCACGTGTCATCCGCACAACATGTTTTTGTCATCAAAGCCGGGTCGAATGGCGGCCTTGCAATCCCGCCATTTTCATTCGCTAACCGGAGTCACTCGTGCGCAACCTCCTCAAGACCTCTCTTCCCATGCTGGCGATCGCCGCTGGCATGAGTGTCAACGTCCAGGCCGCCGAGGCCACTGGCGCCGGCGCTTCGTTCGTGTACCCCGCCATGTCGAAGTGGTCGGCCGACTATGCGCGCGCCACCAACAACAAGATCAACTACCAGTCGATCGGCTCCGGCGGCGGCATCGCCCAGATCAAGGCCGGCACGGTCAACTTCGGCTCCTCCGACGCCCCGCTGGCGCCGAAGGAGCTCGCGCAGTTCAAGCTGGCGCAGTTTCCGTCGGTGATCGGCGGCGTGGTGCCGGTGATGAACGTGCCGGGCGTGAGCGCCGGCGCGATGAAGCTCGACGGCGACCTGCTGGCCGACATCTACCTTGGCAAGGTCACGATGTGGAACGACCCACGCATCGTCACGCTCAACGGCGGCGTCAACCTGCCGGAAATGAAGATCACCGTGGTGCGCCGCTCGGACGCCTCGGGCACCACTTTCAATTTCGTCAACTATCTGTCCAAGGTCAGCCCGGAATGGAAATCCAAGGTTGGCGAAGGCACCTCGGTGAGGTGGCCGGTGGGCATCGGCGGCAAGGGCAACGAGGGCGTGACCGGCTACGTGAAGCAGATGCGCGGCGCGATTGGCTACGTCGAGCTGTCCTACGCGATCCAGAACAAGCTGGCCTACGCCCGCCTGAAGAACTCGGCAGGCAACTACGTGAACCCGAGCGAGCAGAGCTTCCAGGCCGCCGCCGCCAATGCCAACTGGAGCGACTCGAAGGACTTCTACCTGGTGATGACCAATGCGCCGGGCGCGCAAAGCTGGCCGATCACCGCCACCAACTTCATCCTGATGCACAAGGAACCGAAGAACGCCGATGGCGCCAAGGCCGCCAAGGAGTTCTTCCGCTGGGTCTACGCCAACGGCGGCCAGCAGGCCCGCCAGCTCGGCTACGTGCCGCTGCCGGCCACCCTGGTGCAGCAGATCGAAACCTACTGGTCGGCCAACATGGCCTACTGAGCCTCTTCCTCCGTGCAAGACCCTCTTTGCGCGGGCTTCGGGCCCGCGCTTTTTTTGCGATGACGTAAACGACCCGGACGCATGGGGAGCAAAACCGACACGGCTACCAAAGAACCCAAAAAACACTGGAATTTCAATTCATTACGGAATTGCGACGAGATTTGTGACGGATAGTAATCGTATTGTCACATTGAAATCGTCCCATAGACGCACCGCCCACGGCGCGGATCTATTCCCTGCTCAACAGGAGCCCACATGAATTTCCATCCGGTGCGTCTCACCGCCCTCGCCCTTGCCGCCACGGCCGTCCTGGCCGGCTGCAATCAACCCGCCGCCGACGGCACCCAGAACGCCTCCGGCAACGCGCCGGCCGCCGCCGCGGGCGAGAAAGTCACCGCCGACATCACCGGTGCCGGCGCCAGCTTCATCTACCCGCTGGTCTCGCGCTGGTCGGCCGACTACAACAAAGCCACCGGCAACAAGGTCAACTACCAGTCGATCGGCTCCGGCGGCGGCATCGCCCAGATCAAGGCCGGTACCGTGAACTTCGGCTCCACCGACCGCCCGCTCTCATCCGAGGAGCTGGCCGAGGCCGGCTTGGCGCAGTTCCCCTCGGCGATCGGCGGCGTGGTGCCGGTGTTCAACCTCGAAGGCATCGAGCCGGGCAAGCTGCGCATCTCCGGCCCGGTGCTGGCCGACATCTACCTCGGCAAGATCACCACCTGGAATGACGCCAGGATCGCCACCGAAAACCCCGGCGTGACGCTGCCGAAGGACAAGATAAGCGTGGTGCGCCGTTCGGACGGCTCCGGCACCACCTTCAACTTCACCAACTACCTCTCCAAGGTCAGCGCCGACTGGAAGGGCAAGGTCGGCGAAGGCACCACGGTGAACTTCCCGGTCGGCATGGGCGGCAAGGGCAACGAAGGCGTGGCCGCCTATGTCAAGCAGATCAAGAACTCGATCGGCTACGTCGAGCTGTCCTACGCGCTGCAAAACAAGATGCCGTATGCCTCGATGCAGAACGCCGCCGGCCACTGGGTGGAACCAAACGCCGCCAGCTTCTCGGCCGCCGCCGCCAGCGCCGACTGGGCCAACGCCAGCGACTTCAACCTGGTCATCACCAATGCGCCGGGTGCCGACGCCTGGCCGATCACCGCCACCAACTTCATGCTGATCTACAAGCAGCCGAAGGATGCGGTGCGCCAGCAGGCCACGCTCGACTTCTTCAAGTGGGCGTTCGAGCAGGGCCAGGCGCAGGCCAAGACGCTCGATTACGTGCCGCTGCCGCCGGAGCTGGTCCAGCAGATCGAAGCCTACTGGGCCTCGTTGAAGTAATCCGCGCACGAACGCCGGCGGGAAGCGCGCGTCGCTTCCCGTCGTTCGCGCAAGCACGCTTTTCCGGCGCCTCCCGCATCGAGCCTTTCCGATGAATGCAGTTTCCCTGCCCGCTCCCAGCAACCGCGATGCCAAGGACGCACGCAACGACAGCACCTTCCGCTGGCTATTGACGGCCGCTTCGATCTTCGTCCTGTTCACCCTGGCCGCCGCGGCGCTATCAATGCTGTGGGGCGGGCGCGAGGTGTTGTCGAGCGAGGGCTGGCGTTTCTTCACCTCAAGCGACTGGAACCCGGTCGAGAACAAATACGGCGCGCTGGTGCCGATCTACGGCACCATCGTCACCGCCATCATCGCCATGCTGATCGCCGTGCCGGTCAGCTTCGGCATCGCCTTCTTCCTGACCGAAGTGGCGCCGCGCTGGATGCGCGGGCCGGTGGGCACGGCGATCGAGCTGCTCGCCGGCATCCCGTCGATCATCTACGGCATGTGGGGCTTCTTCGTGTTGATGCCGGTCATGCGCGAACACGTCATTCCATACCTGGACAGCCATCTCGGCCCGATCCCGGTGATCGGAAAACTGTTCCAGGGCCCGCCGATCGGCGCGGGCATGCTGACCTCGGGCATCGTGCTGTCGATCATGGTGATTCCGTTCATTTCCTCGGTGATGCGCGAAGTCTTCCTGACCGTGCCCTCCCGGCTCAAGGAGTCGGCCTACGCGCTCGGCTCGACCAAGTGGGAAGTGAACTGGGACATCGTGCTGCCCTACACCCGCTCGGCGGTGATCGGCGGTATCTTCCTCGGCCTCGGCCGCGCGCTCGGCGAAACGATGGCGGTGGCCTTCGTGATCGGCAACAGCGTGCAATTCACCAGTTCGCTGCTGGAGCCTTCCACCACCATCGCCGCGCTCATCGCCAACGATTTCGGTGAGGCCACCGAGACCTACCGCTCGGCGCTGCTGCTGCTCGGCTTCGTACTGTTCATCGTGACGTTCATCGTGCTGGCGCTGGCGCGATTGATGCTGATGCGCCTCTCTCAGAAGGAGGGCAACTGATGAACGCCACCGCGCTCAAGCCCAAGGATTTCGAGAAGGCCGACGCCCTCTATCGCCGCCGCCGCTTCACCAATCTCATCGCGGTGAGCCTGGCCAATCTGGCCGCGTTGTTCGGCCTGTTCTTCCTCGGCTGGATCCTGTGGACGCTGATCAGCAAGGGCATCGCCCATCTCAACCTGGCGCTGTTCACCATGGATCAGCCGCCGCCGATGGAGCAAGGCGGCCTGCGCAACGCCATCGTCGGCAGCCTGATGATGTGCGCGATGGCGGTGATGATCGGCACGCCGCTCGGCATCGCCGCCGGCACCTGGCTTGCCGAATACGGCAACCGGGCCAAGCTCGGCACGGCGGTGCGCTTCGTCAACGACATCCTGCTTTCGGCGCCCTCGATCGTCCTCGGCCTGTTCGTCTACGCAATGTTCGTGATGCAGACCGGCGGCCGCTTCTCGGCGATCGCCGGCGCCGTCGCCCTCGCTTTCATCGTGCTGCCGGTGGTGGTGCGCACCACCGACGAGATGCTACGCCTGGTGCCGGTACAGATGCGCGAGGCCGCGCTCTCGCTGGGCGTGCCGCAATGGAAGGTGATCGTGCAGGTGTTGTATCGCTCGGCGCTGCCGGGCATCGTCACCGGCATCCTGCTGGCGCTGGCGCGCATTTCCGGCGAGACCGCGCCATTGCTGTTCACCGCCTTCGGCAACGAATTCTTCAGCCTCAACCCCAACGGCGCGATGTCCGCCGTACCGCTGGTGATGTACAAGTTCGCCGGTTCCGGCTTCGAGAACTGGGAGCACATCGCCTGGGCCGGCGCGCTGTTCATCACCTTGTTCGTGCTCGCCGTGAGCCTGTTCGCCCGCGCCATTCTGCTGCGCAACAAGATCACCCATGACTAATCTCTCTGCCCGGATCCCCACCATGAACGACGCCCGCCCCGCCATGCAGATGCAGGTTCGCGAAGGCCAGGCCACCATGCCGGCCTCGGTGAAAATCTCCACACGCGGCCTCGACTTCTACTACGACAAGTTCCACGCGCTGAAGAGCATCAACCTGGACATCCCGGAGAAACGCGTGACCGCGCTGATCGGCCCTTCGGGCTGCGGCAAGTCCACCCTGCTGCGCATCTACAACCGTATCTACGCGCTGTATCCGAAGCTGGAGGCCAAAGGCGAGGTGCTGCTGGACGGTGAGAACGTACTCGACCCGAAGTACCCGATGAACCGCCTGCGCTCGAAGGTGGGCATGGTGTTCCAGAAGCCGGTGCCGTTCCCGATGACGATCCACGAAAACGTGGCCTACGGCATCCGCCACCACGAGAAGCTCTCGAAGTCGGAGATGAACGATCGCGTCGAGCTGGCCTTGCGTCAGGGCGCGCTGTGGGACGAGGTCAAGGACAAGCTCAACCAGAGCGCACTGGGCCTCTCGGGTGGCCAGCAGCAGCGCCTGTGCATTGCGCGCGCCGTGGCGCTCCGCCCCGACGTGCTGCTGCTCGATGAGCCGACCTCGGCGCTCGACCCGATCTCCACCAGCCGCATCGAGCAGTTGGTCGAGGAACTGAAGCACGACTACACCATCGTCATCGTCACCCACAACATGCAGCAGGCCGCGCGCGTGTCGGATTTCACCGCCTTCATGTATCTGGGCGACCTGATCGAGCACGACGAGACCTCGACCATCTTCTCCAACCCCTCGAAACAGCAGACCGAGGATTACATCACCGGTCGATTCGGGTAAACGGCGGCGCCACGAACGTCCGGCCGTCCTCGGCCTGAACGGTCCGAAGCCCGCAATGCCTCGCCAGGGACAACCGTCCGGAACCCCGCCGAAAAACAGAATCCGTTTCGAAACAGGATCACCTCATGCCCAACGAACACGACCACATCGTCAAGAGTTACGACGAAGAGCAGCAGCGACTCGGCCACGAGATCCAGCGCATGGGCGCGATGGCGGTGGCGCAGCTCGAAGCCGCGCTCGACGTCATCGACCGCCGCGACGACAGCGCCGCCGAACGCATCATCGCCAACGACGACGCCATCGATGCGCTGGAACACGAAGTCAGCCAGGACGTGATGAAACTCGCCCTGCGCGGCCCGATGGCCACCGACCTGCGCATCATCCTGGTGGCCTTGCGCATCTCCTCGGATATCGAGCGCGTCGGCGACTACGCCGCCAACATGGCCAAGCGCTCGCTGGCACTGAACACCACCCCGGCACTGCCGGTCACCGGCGGCCTGCACTCGCTCGGCCGGCTGGCCGCACAGCAGATGCGCGATGTCCTGCGCGCCTATCGCGATCTTGATGCGAACGCCGCCCAGACGGTGCGCGAGCACGACGCCGAGCTCGATCTCCAATACACCGCGCTGTTCCGCGAGTTGCTGACCTACATGATGGAAGACCCACGCAATATCACGCCCTGCACCCACCTGCTGTTCATGGCCAAGAACCTGGAGCGCATCGGCGACCACGCCACCAATATCGCCGAGAACATCTGGTTCCTTGCCCACGGCGACCAGCACCCGCTGCCGCCACGCGAGAAACGCGACGACAGCAGCGTGATCGCCAAGGTTTGAATTCCGCCTTCGAGGCCCGCTTCCGGCGGGCCGAACGCTTTCTGGCGGAGCACTAACGCTTTCTTCAACCCTTGCCAGCCCCTTGGCGCTACCATCGGTCTCCCCCAAAGGAGATGCTCCGATGAAGTCTCGCAACAAGACCGCGCTCGCCCTCGGCACACTCGCCGGCTCGCTGGCGCTTTCCGGTGGCGCTTTCGCCATCCAGCCGCTCGAATCCGCCTACATGGGCGATACACCGCCCGCCCGCCAGGCCGAAGGCAAGTGCGGCTTCAAGCGGATGGATGCCAATGGCGACGGCAAGGTCTCACGTGAAGAATTCGCCGCCGCCCACGATGGCAAGGACGACCAGTTCGCAAGCCACGACCTCGATGGCGATGGCAACATCACCCAGGCCGAAATGGACCAATACCGCGCCGACAAGAAGAAGGCTGCCGAAGGCAAGTGCGGCGAGGGCAAGTGCGGTGCCCAATCGGACGAAGGCAAAAACGACAGCGAAGGCAAATGCGGCGCCGGCAAGTGCGGTGGCAGTCTTTGACCGGATCGGTTGACAACGGGCGCGCCGGTCGATGACCGGCGCGCTTGCCGATGCCACTGTCGGCCTTGGCTTGCGCCGTGGCCTGCTGAGGGCGATCGAAACCGCGCCGGCGGGCGATTTCGATTTCCTCGAATGCGCGCCGGAGAACTGGATCGGCGTCGGCGGCGCGTTGGGCGCGCGCTTCGACGCCCTCGCCGCGCGCCATCCCATCACCCTGCACGGGCTGTCGCTCTCGCTAGGCGGCGCAATGCCCCTGGATGACGACCTGATCGATGCCATCGGCGGTTTCATGCAACGCCACGACATCCATCACTACAGTGAACACCTGAGCTACAGCGCCGACGACGGCCACCTCTATGATCTACTTCCACTAGCGTTCGACGAAACCAGCACACACCACGTCGCTGCCCGCATCGATCGCGTGCAACAACGCCTCGGCCGGCGCATTGCCATCGAGAACATCAGCTATTACGCCGCGCCCTGGCAACGCATGCCGGAAGCCGACTTCATCAATGCCGTGCTCGACGCCGCCGACTGCCAGCTATTGCTCGACGTCAACAACATCTACGTCAATGCCACCAACCACGGCTATGACGCGCGCGCATTCCTCGCCGCCATGCCGTCCGCGCGCATCGCCGGCTATCACATCGCCGGCCATCACGACGAAAGCGACGACCTCAAGATCGACACCCACGGCACCGCGGTCAAGGAAGATGTCTGGTCGCTGCTGGCACAAGCCTACCGATTACATGGCACCCACCCCACCCTGCTGGAACGCGACTTCAACTACCCGCCCTATGCCGAGTTGCGAAGCGAGCTGGCACGCATTCGCACGCTGCAAGCCGAGGCGCGCCCATGAGTCCCGATGACGCCCTCAAGGCCCGGCAATTCGCTTTCGCCGCCCACCTGCGCGATGCCGGGCACCCGCCACCGCCCGGCATCGGCGAGCGCCGGCTGGCGGTCTATCGCACCCTGTTCTTCAACACCATCGAAAACCTGCTGGCCGCGAATTTTCCGGTGATCCGGCGCACGCTGGGCGCGCACGGCTGGTCATCGCTCGTGTGCGAATTCCATCGCCATCACCGCTGCCAAACGCCCCTGTTCACCGAAATAGCACAAGAATTCATCGGCTGGCTCGCCGAACACGAATCCGAACACGCACCCTGGCTGCCCGAACTGGCGCATTACGAATGGATGGAACTGCGCGCCGAGATCGACGACACTCCAGCGCCGCCGCACAACGCCGAGGGCGATCCGCTGAGCGGCATTCCCGTGCTGTCCCCGCAAGCCTGGCCGCTGGCCTACGCCTGGCCGGTCGATCGCATTGGCCCCGGCTTCGTGCCCGAAACACGCCCGGATACCCCAACCCTGCTGCTGGTGCGTCGCGACCCGACGATGAAGCCGCACTTCGCCGCGCTCTCCCCACTGGCATTCAGACTGTTGCAGATCATCTCGACGAATGACGCTGCCGATGGCGCGACACTGCTGCAAGCGCTCGCCACCGAAGCCGGCCTGCCAGACGACACCATCTTCCTTGCCGAAGCACGCACCATGCTGCAACGCCTGCGCGATGAAGGCACGCTGATCGGCACCCGGCCCCCCTGATCCCAAGCACCCACGCAGCACGCACAAACCGCCAAGAAAAACCCCGCCTCGACACCTGTACGGGCCACCTGGAAAACCATCAGCCGATCCCTGTCCGGCCCATACCCGTTCACGCCTCCCACGGGCAACGATTAAACTGCGCGCATGTCCGACCCCACCTCGCCCAGCACCCTGCGGATTTCGATGGCCGGCCGCTTCCGCGGCTTTCTGCCAGTGGTGGTGGATGTCGAAACCGGCGGCTTCGACTGGAACCAGCATGCGCTGCTGGAAATCGCCGCCATACCGCTGGACCTCGACGAAAACGGCCAACTGGCCCTAGGCGAGACCGCCTGCGCTCATCTCGACCCCGCGCCCGGCACCAAGATCGACCCGAAATCGCTGGAAATCACCGGCATCCAGCTCGACCATCCCTTCCGCCTCTCCAAACCTGAGAAGGAAGCGCTCGATCATGTTTTCGCCAAGGTGCGCTCGGCGGTGAAGAAACACCACTGCCAACGCGCCATCCTGGTCGGCCATAACGCCCATTTCGATCTCAACTTCCTCAACGCCGCCGTGGCCAGGACCCGGCACAAGCGCAATCCGTTTCATCCCTTCAGCGTGTTCGACACGGTGACGATGGCCGGGCTCGCCTACGGGCAGACCGTGCTGGCGCGCGCCGTGCAAGCCGCCGGCATGACCTGGAACGCCGCCGATGCGCACTCCGCCGTGTACGACGCGGAAATGACCGCCAAGCTCTTTTGCGCCATCGCCAACCAGTGGCCGCGCGTTCTGCCGCCGCCCGCGCCCTGACCGCCCAGCCACCGCCGGCTTCGAGCGGCGGCGCTACGCGCGTTGACGCACCGCCTCGAACAGCGCCACGCCCGTCGCCACTGAAACATTCAGACTCTCCATCTCGCCCGGCATCGGGATCTTCGCCAACCCATCACAGTGCTCGCGGGTCAACCGACGTAGGCCATCGCCCTCGCCGCCCAGCACCAGCGCCACGTCGCCCTTGAGGTCGATGGCATACAGCGAGGCATTGGTTTCGCCGGCCAGCCCGTAAACCCACACGCCCAGCTTCCGCAGATCGCGCAACGTGCGCGAAAGATTGGTGACGGCGATCACCGGGACGCGATCGGCCGCACCGGCCGAAGTCTTACGCACGGTGGCATTGACCTGAACCGCCTTGTCGCGCGGGATCACCACCGCCGTCGCATTGGCCGCCGCCGCAGAGCGCAGACAGGCGCCGAGATTGTGCGGGTCCTGCACGCCATCGAGCACCAGCAGCAAGGCGCGCCCCGCGGCGGCCTCGACCAGCGGCGCCAGTTCGTGCTCGCCCCAGGTCTTCGCCGCCTGATAGCGCGCCACCACCCCTTGGTGACGCAAGCCGCCGGCCACACCGTCGAGCGCCTGCTGCGCGACCCGGCGCACCTCGATACCGCGCCGCCGCGCCTCTGATTCGATGTCGGCCAGCCGCGCGTTCCGCCCCCCGGCCTCGACCAGCACTTCGCGGACATTCGCCGCATCGTGCGCCAACGCCGAGGCCACGGCATTGATGCCGGCAATCCATTGGGAAGCTTTGCTCATGCCGGCATTGTAGAGCCTGGGCGATGCCGCTTCGCTCAATATTTCCGCTTCTGCCGCCGCGCCGGCTGGCCGCGTTGCGCCTTCTCCACGTCATTGTCCTCGGCCAGACGGAAGTCGATCTTGCGCTCCTCCAGGCTGGCCTTCAGCACCACGATGCGCACGCGATCGCCCAGGCGGAATTCGCGACCCCGGCGCTCGCCGGTCAGCGTTTTGCGGATGGCGTCGAAGTGGTAATAGTCGTGCGGCAACTGGGTGACGTGCACCAGCCCGTTGACCTTCGAATCGTCCAGTTCCACGAACAGGCCGAAGCTGGTCACGCCGCTGATCACGCCATCGAACTCGCCGCCGATGTGCCGTTCCATCCAGGCCGCGCGGTAGCGCTCGTCCACTTCGCGCTCGGCCTCGTCGGCACGGCGCGCGCGCTCGGAGCATTGCAGCGATAGGCGATCCATCTCACGGGCGCTGTAACGGAAATCATCGACGTCGCCACCGGCCAGGCCGTGCTTGATCGCGCGATGCACCAGCAGGTCGGGATAGCGGCGTATCGGCGAAGTGAAATGCGCATAGCTTTCCAGCGCCAGTCCGAAATGGCCGACGTTGGCAGGCGAATACACCGCTAGCGACTGGCTCCGCAGCAACACCGATTCGATCAGCGCGGCGTCGGCGCGCTCGCGCACCTGGTGGATCAACGCGGTGAAATCGCGCGGATGCACGCGGCTCCACGGCGGCATCGACAATTTGAACTCCTTGAGGAACTCCTGGAGATCGGCGTATTTCTGCTCCGGCGGCCGCTCATGGATGCGGAACGGGGCCGGAATGCCGGTTTTCAGCAGGTATTTCGCCGCCTCCACATTCGCCGCGATCATGCACTCCTCGATCAGCTTGTGGGCGTCGTTGCGCTGGAGCATGCCGGCCTGAGTCACTTCGCCACGGTTGTCGAGGACGAAACGCACCTCGCCCGACTCGAACTCGATCGCGCCACGCGACTCGCGCGCCTTCGCCATTCGCTGGTACATCTGGTGCAACTGCCGCACATGCGGAAGCAGTTCGCCGATCTTCGCTTCAGCGGCGGCGCGATCCTCCGCCGGAATCCCTTCGCCCACCGCGTTCCAGACCTCGGTATAGGTGAGGCGCGCGTGCGAATTCATCACCGCCGTGTAGAACGTCGAGGACTTCGGCACACCGTCATTGTCGAGCTTCATGTCGCAAACGAAGCACAGCCGGTCCACCTTCGGGTTGAGCGAACAGATGCCGTTGGACAAGGTTTCCGGCAGCATCGGCACCACGTAGCCAGGGAAATACACACTGGTGGCGCGCTTCTCGGCCTCCTCGTCCAGCGGCGTGCCGGGACGCACGTAATGCGAGACGTCGGCGATGGCGACCACCAGCCGCCAGCCGCCACGCACGCGCTCGCAATACACGGCATCGTCAAAATCCTTGGCGTCCTCGCCATCGATGGTCACGAGCGGCAAGCCGCGCAGATCGGCGCGCTCACGCAGATCGGCCGCGACGACTTCCAAAGGCACGGCGGCGGCTTCGTCCAGCACCGCCCGCGGGAATTCGTGCGGGATATCGCGGCCGTGGATGGCCGCTTCGACCACCAGCGAAGGCGTCAGCTTATCGCCCAGCACGGCGACGACACGGCCGATCGGCGGGCGGCGGGCATCCTGCGGCTGGGTGATCTCGGCGACCACCAGCTGGCCGGTTTTCGCGTCGTTGCGCTCGGCCTGCGGGATCATCACGTTGCGCTGGATACGGGCATCGTCCGGCACCACGAAACCAACGCCGGCCTCCTCCTCGTAGCGGCCCACCAGTCGGGTGACGCCGCGCTCCAGCACCTCGACGATCGTGCCTTCGCTGCGTCCGCGCCGATCCATCCCCGTGATCGAAGCCAGCACACGATCGCCGTGCAACACCTTGCGCATCTCCGCCGGCGGTAGGAACAGGTCTTCGCCACCCCCCGCGTCCGGGCGCAGGAAACCGAACCCCTCGGGATTGGCGATCACCACGCCGGCGATAAGATCGAGCTGCCGGGTCGGCGCGAAACCGCCACGCCGGTTCTGCAACAACTGCCCGTCACGCACCATCGCACCGAGTCGGCGATCCAGCGCCTCGCGGCGGTCGGGCGCGGTGAGTCCAAGGAGGGCGGCAATCGCATCGGCATCCAACGGGCCATCGGCATCGCCCAGCACTTGCAGGATGTATTCGCGGCTGGCGATCGGCTCGGCGTAACGCCGGGACTCACGCTGGAAATGGGGATCGTGATGCGGCCCGCCGTTGGCGGGCATCGCCTGTGGCTTCGCCTTTCGCCCCACGACATCGGCGCGGACATTCGTCTGGCGGGTTGACTGCTTGTCCGCATGGCTCCGCCCGCCCGGCACGGCCGTGCTGTCAGGCATCCACGGCGCGGCCTTACCGGTTTTCTTCGCCGGTCGGCGGCCGGGCGCCGCCGACTTGGGATTTCCAGGCTGGCCCACGCTCGTTTTCTTCGTTTTCTTCTTCATCCGCTCATGCTCGCACATGCCCGCGTGCAGCGGACGCGAGCACGCCCACGATGACTTGCCAGGAAGTGTTGACAGCCCATTCATCGCCACCCATAATTCCGCTCCCACCTGCCCAGGTGGCGGAATTGGTAGACGCACTAGTTTCAGGTACTAGCGGGTAAAACCGTGGAGGTTCGAGTCCTCTCCTGGGCACCAACGGTTGGAATCAAACGACCTCGCGCAAGCGGGGTTTTTTGTTGCCTGGCATCTATTTATCGTTGCAAAACAATGGCTTGTAGCGCCCAGCCGGGCAGCAGGTCGTCTCACCAGATCAAACTGGCTTGCACGGCAAGTGTGAGTAACGATTCCATGCGTTGCCGACCCCGCAGGCTTGCTCGGCGAAAGTTTGATTGCCAGCGTCAAGCCACGACCGACGGTTTAACGGGTTGCGGGCGGGGATGACTTGCGCATCGAGATGCGCCCATCGGGCCTGAAGCGCGGGCGCTATCGCTTTCGGCTCGCTGGTCGTGGACAACCGCACTTGGACGCCGCCGGGATGTTTCGTTGAAAGAGGCACGCGAATTCGCCAGCCAGGCACGCCGAATGGTAGGAATAGCACGGCATCCACTGAATGAACATCGAAAGCAGCTGCCGGAATGTCAACGTGCTCGCAACGGCAGCTTCAGGCACGTTGCGTTGACGTGGTTGGAGGACAAGAGCAAGGGCATCTGCGTAGACACCCTTCGCAGGGCTCGTCCGGTTATCGAGCGCGACTTGGTAGCGTCATCCGGCCAGATCCCGATCTCGTCATCGATGACGGCAGATGTCCTGCCCGTTCTCCGTTCGATTCATGCGCACGCCCCCAGTCCGCCCAGCGGAACGCGCCAGTACATCACCGTGTGCGCTTGGCCATCCAGGCCAGAAAACCTCATGGCTCCGAACTTTCACTGCGTGGCGCCCTGCCCAAGCATGAAGGTGGGCATATCGCGGCGGCAACCGAAGCGCCCCCGTTGAAGGATGTCCAAATTGCCATCGACGCCTACGAGTCGCCCGTCACGCGTGCAGCCCCGTAATTGCCGCCATGCGACCGCCAGTGGTCGCGGCTGCACGTTGGGAGCACATCGACCTCGAGAATGCACTTGTTCGATACCCGCGAGCCGATGAAGATGCGTCCCGCCCATATCGTGCCAGCGCGCCGGCAAGCCATCGAGCCACCGGGGTCGATCAAACGCAAGCCTTGATGCCCATGAGTTCTCCCGACACTGGCCAAGCAAACATGCCCATACCTCAATTGCGATACGCTGAACGTGGCACTGCCGCGGATGGGTTTCCAAGGGAAACCAAGCGACGCATGGCTCTCGCATGAGCTCGCGAAAGATCGGGCACGAACGTCTGGAAATCGACATTGATGTGCTGGAAGTACAACTTGCGCACGTCGAAGAAGAATGTCCAGCGAGCCTGCGACCATGCGACAAAAAGCGCATTGAGCTGATGTGGCTGTGAGCGGACTATCTGGATCGGTTGCGAAGGGAGCGCTCATGATTCCCCTGCACCATGAAACGTGTACCACGACACCTCGCTGCAAAGGTGATCATGCTTCGGGGATACATTACGCCAGCACGCTTCAACGGCTGCAACCCAAGCCATTGCCGTCGCTCGTTCTTGACTTGGAGATGGCTACTGAAGCCGGGGCGATTCAGAGCAGGCATCAACCAGATCCATTCGGAACGAAAATGATGTAGGAATTCCCCCGCCCCCGCATTGCCATTTTTCCGACTTGCGCACATAAGTCTCGACTGTTAGGTTCATGAAACCTTACAAAGTCAAGATTTCGTGAAATCTCACTGTCCTCCCTGTTGATTCAACACCCTCCAAAGGAAAACCGTATGAATTTTCCAGGTACCGTCGGTGCATCCGAATTCGACATCACCATCCACCGAGATTCATCATTCGATCCATTCGCCGATGGCGAACTGAGCGTGGCCTTCAACTGCCTTGGCACCTTCGGTTGTGCGGGCACCTTCGGCACCGGCACCGGCTGCCTTGGCACCGCGGGCTGTGCAGGTACCTTCGGTTGTGGCGGCGGCGAACAACCCGTCATTACCCAGTAATTCACACTGCAAATGCCGCGCGTCGCCGGCAGCGGGGGAACAGTCCCGCTACCGGTAAGCTGCCTGCGGCCAGCCCGGACTTGTTACGGTGACTCATGGCGCAGAAGAATTTGGCAGGGACGCCCCTTGATATCCAGGCACTGACCCATCGGCTTGGCAATCGCACTGTCTTGCACGACCTCAGTTTGGAAGTGGGGCTTGGCGAACTGGTTGGCCTGCTCGGCCCAAATGGAGCTGGCAAGACCACCCTGCTGGAAATCATCGAGGGCATCCAGACACCCAGCCTGGGCGAAGTTCGGTTGTTCGGTCATCATCCACGCCGGCTTCCGCCGGCAGCGAGGGCCAGAATCGGGTTCATCTTCCAGCGTAATGCCATTCCCGAGCATGCCACGGTCGCCCAGCTCATCGAATTGTATCGACGAGTCCACGGCGACAGTTCCACCTTGCAGCAAACTCAGCAACGGCTGGGCCTTTCCCACCTTCTTACCCGTAACGCAGGTGAGCTCTCGATAGGACAACGGCAACGGGTTTCGGTGTTCGCCGCGCTGGCCGGCTCACCTTCACTGGTACTGATGGATGAACCCACCAACGCATTGGACCTGCGCTCCAAACGCGCGGTCTGGGACACGATCATCGAACGCAAACGCGAGCACACCCTGTCCGGACTGATCGCCACTCACGACATGGAGGAGGCCGAGGCACTATGCGACCGCGTCGTGTTCATCGAGGAAGGGCATCTGCGCGGCACGCTTTCGCTACTCGCACCCGCGGAAGCGATGCCGACGATGTTGAACGTGGATTTCCATGCGCCAGCCAGTTTCATCCATAGCAGTGCAGCGATGCAATCCGTGACCGTCATCGCGGCCGACCGTGGCGACCGCTGGCGGGCACGCTGCCCCAAGGAACAGATTCCGGGATTCAACGCGGCGTTGCTTGAAGCCGAACGCGAACATGGCTTCAACGCACGCCTGGGTATCAATCCAGTGGAGACTGAATCTACCTACCTCAACTACGTTTCCAAGGCCGACTGACCGATGAACAGCATCTACCCCGCGGGCGGTCGTTGATCAGTCTTCAACGCTTTCCTGGCCCAGTCCTTCAGCCACTTCCGCCGCAATGGCGTTGGCCTTGCCATGACGCTGGCCGTGCCGCTACTTTTCATGTTCATCTATGGCTACGCCTACATTTTAGGTAGCCCCGAACGCACCGTTTCCGTGGGCCTTCTGCCCGCCGCGTTGGCAGCCGACGACTGGCGGTCAGCACTGCCAGCCGACAGTTTCCGGATCAGCGAGATCGCTCCTGAAAAGCTGGAGGAGCACCTGCGTGACGGTGAACCCGCGCTGATCCTGGACCGCAACCCGACCACGGGCGAAGCCATCGTCCACACTGCGTCCTACTGGCGCCCGGTTGCCGAACTGATGCTGTGTGCGATCGAAGCCGCACCAACTCTACCTGCCGACATCGATTCGCGGTTGCGGGTGGTAGCTCCGGGTAACTCGCCGTTTTTCATGCTGCCAGCGATCATGGTGATGGCGCTACTCAATGTGGGGCTGTTCACTGCCGGAGTGAAACTGCTGCAGGAGCGTGCCCGCGGCACGTTGCGCCTATACCGTATGTTGCCTGTATCCATGATCTGGTACTTCGCCGCAGAGCTATGCACCAAGCTAGTGCTCGCCATGGCCATCGTCGCCGGCTACATGGTGCTGGCGATGGTGATGTTCGGACTCGAACTGAGCTGGATGCAGGTGGCTTGCGTGGGTTTGATATCGCTGTTGCTCTCGGCCGTTTTCATCTCCATTGGCCTGTGCCTGGGCTCGGTATTGTCAAGCTATTCACTGGGCATCCATGCCTTCACCCTGTGCAACCTGCTGGTGTTGTTCCTCGGCGACCTGTTCTTCAATGCCAGCAAGTTCGCCGCCACAAAATGGATCGCACTGGCAATGCCAACGACCTATGGCATGGACCTACTGCGCCATGTGATGTTCGATGCCTCCCTGCAGTTCCCAGTCACCCTGTCGCTGGGAGCACTGCTGTGTTGGCTGCTGACCATGCTCGCCCTCGCCCTGGGCTGCTTCAACTACAAGGCGAGGGAATAATGTCCGACAACCAGATTCCCTGCATTCACGTTCGTGCCGGTGGGCGCCTGCCTGGCCGTTGTTACCATCATCGTGCTGGCAATCCCCAAACTCTCGGTGCTGCCCTGGTGGGCAGGGTTGTTTCTGCCATTCATGCTTACAGCAACATCGTTGATCCATGAAATCGGGCATTTCCTCGTCGCCCGGCTGCACGGCCACAGTGCCTTGATCCAGATGTTCAAGCACGGGCAGTTGCAGGCGCGTTGCGTGATCGAAGCAACAGGAGAACTCCCCGACTCGCACACCACTGTGCGCATCCTCGCCTCAGGTCCCTGGACGGACTGCGCCATCCTGGTCGGTTGCGCCGTCGCAGTCCACTTCATCGCCCCGCATCCGCTCATCAACCTCTCGCTCATGTGCGCGTTACTGGGCTTTACCTTTAATTTGCTCCCCGGCAAGACATCCGACTTCGCCAGAATGCTGGGAATGGTATCGGTCCACCGCGGCCTGCTGGTCGCAGCAGCCTGGCTAGGCTCCGTGCTGCTTCTTGCAGTGGCACTGCTGACGCTTTCGCGACTGACCGGGCTGTCCCCACTCTGAACACCGCGTAGGAGATCCACACCATGAGCCCCAATGTGCCGCCCCCCCCACCTGCCAAGGTCGGCGTTGTCGTCGGTGCCATCCTCGGCCTGCTTGGCACGATGGCCGGCTTCTCCTTCGGTGTCATCCGTCCGGCGCTAGCCAGTGGGAGATGGCACGAACTCCCCATCCATTCGATCTGGCTCGGTGGACTGATCATGACTGCGATCATCGCGGTGTGCGCGCGATTCCTGCTGCGTTGGTATCGCCAGCCACACCCCGACGCATTGCTGGACGAAGACAACTGGTGAAACCAAAGCACAGCGATCGACAATCCGCGCCACCGCACGAGGTCTGCTGACCACCGATGTCCCACCTCCATATGATTCTTGTGGAATTTGGTCGCAACCGGGTCCGCAGTTCGCTGACAGTGGCCGCCATCGCTTGTGCATTCCTGTTGTTCGCGCTGTTGAACAGCGTACGCAACACCTTCCTCGACGCCGGCTCTAGCGCCCACGGTGCGGCACGATTGGTGACTCAGTCGCGACATGCTGTGTCCAGCCCGTTACCCTTGGCGCTTCAGGAACGCATGGCCACAGTGAGTGGTTTGACTGCCCATGGCCACGCCACCTGGTTCGGCGGCTACTATCAGCAGCCCAGCACCCCCCTCGCAGCATTCGCAATTTCCGACGGTTATCTCGATGTATATCCAGAAATCGAAGTCGACCCTTAGGCACGCCGCGAATTCGCAGCACAGCGCAATGGCCTCTTGGTCGGTGAAGCGATCGCACACCGATTCAAATGGCGAGTCGGGCAGACGGTGCCCCTCGGCTCGTTGGTCTTCGTCGATCGTGCAGGCAATGACCATTGGTCGTTCGTGATTGTTGGTCTGTTACGCTCGCGCGATGGCGGAGCCAGCAACTTCCATGCGAACACGGTACTGATGCACTGGGACTACTTGGATGCCGCCTCACCCTATGTGGATGGGCACGTCGGTTGGTATGCCAGCCGTGTCGCCGATGTCGGACGCTCGGATCAGCTGGCGCGGGAAATCGATGCTCTGTCGGCCAACTCAGCGACGGAAACCCACACCATGTCCGAACAGGCTGCGTTCGCCGCGCGGGTCCGGCAACTCGGAGACATTGATCTGATCACCCGTTCGATCATGAGTGCGGTATTGTTCAGCCTGCTTTTCACTACGGCTTGGACCATGGGGCAAACACTGCGTGAGCGCCGATCGGAACTGGCGACACTACGCGCAATCGGTTTCTCGACACGCCGCTTGGCACTCCTGCTGACTGCCGAGACAATCCTGCTGTTCAATGCAGGTTGCCTGCTCGGTCTGTTGGTGGCCAGCGCGGTCATCGCAGTGACGGGGCACGTCATGGGTGACGTGCTCACCTTTGCAACTGTTACCACCGCAGACGGCTTTGCTGCCATTGGGTTGGCGCTGTTACTTGGCTGCGCGGTAGGCACAGCAGCATCCCTGCGCCACCTGCGTGGGAACATCTCCAGCGTGCTGGTTCGTCATTGACCCCCTCGCTGCATCGACGTGTAAACAACCCATTGCTGGGCCAACCTCCCTAAGAACCGCATGTGGAAGGTTGCGGTCGGCTGAACTATGACAATTCGTTGGCATTTGCCCCTGATACGGCACGATCCGGCTTTCTCTCGCAACGCTCCATATGCGGCTCTTAGCCCACGCGGTCGCAGCTCCACAACGCGACCCGATATAAGCCAAGTTCCCGTCTCGCTTGAGCTTTCGGTTCCCTGACGGCTTCCGCCAAAAGATTGACGCGGGAGTTTTTTGGTGTCTGTCCGCTTCATCGATCCTCCGGGAACCACACTTCGCGCCGGGCAGGATCAACAACGCTCAGTCGTTGCGGCCACTCAGGCGCGCGACCGCGTCGTGAGCGTGCAGGCTTTCCAGGTGAGCCACACTCGCCTCCCACGCCGCCAGCCACGGCAAGGCCGCCAGCGTGGCACCCACTCGGCGCGCGGCATCCTCGCAGAACATGAGGTTCTCGGCATTGGCGCGGGCGAAAGCCTGTTCGTCCTCACGTTTGACCGCGGTCTGCACCGGCGTGCCCAACGCCGCCTCCAGCGCATCGACCAGCGCTTGCAGCGGCAAGTCTTCGAAGCCTTCGCGCAACGCCACCCGCACCGTCGCCACGCTGCGCTGGGCATGCGGCGTCGCCGCCAAGCCAGCCTTCGAGGCCAGCCAGTCGCGTACCGCATCCGCTTCGACCACGCCTTCACCGAACTCGGCGGCAAAGGCTTCGGCATTCAACTCGCGCGACAATGCCGCCGAGGCGGGACAGGTGCTGGAATACTCGACTTCGACCCGCAACCACGCGCGCAAGGCATCCTCTTCGGCCTCCAGCGCCAGTTCGACCGGGTAGCGCTTCCAGCCACGATTCGCACTGATCAACGCCGGGCGTTCGAGCAATTGGTCGAAGCGAAGCACCAGCCGCGCACGTTGGGCAATACCCTCCTGGGAATCGATCAGCCCGCGCATCAGCGCGCGCAGGTTGGCGTCATCGAGACGCGCGGATGGCAGCACCTGTTGCAGCTTGAGATACAGCCTGGACATGTGGATGCCACGTTGTCCCGCCTCGCCCAGGTTCACCGCCACATCGATGCTGGCCGGCACCCGCACGCCACCCAGCGCCAGCGGTAATGCGATGCCCTCCATGCCGACCCAATCGAGCGGCCGCGCCAGCGCTGCGGACTCGAAGGCGACATCGGGCAAGGGACGTGAAACGGACATCAACATGAACGGCTCTAATGCGAATGGCTCGCATATTGTACCGGCGGGTTCAACGCCTCGCCGCCCGCCAGCTGCAACAGAGCGTTTTCCACGGCGACAATGCCCGCTCCCCCCTGCGAGCACCGGCGAGGGCGGCGAGCAAGCGGCGTGGACGGGTGGCGGAGCCGGCCGCGACTGGTTCATCGGGCAGCCCCAGCCGTTCGCGTAATTCATGGCTGATGAGGGCGCAGCCGTCGCGGTCTTCGTCAAACAGACGGCGTTCGGCGATGTCCAGCATGCAGGCGAAGCGATCCAGAGCGGTGAGATCGTACCCATCGCCACGCCGCATCAGCGCGGGCAAAGCGGCGGCCAGCGCATTCCAGTCGACTTTTTCCTTTTGCAGCAGCGTGCCCAGCGGGTGCCGGCGCGCACCCTTGGCCCAAGCGTGCAGTTCCTCCTGCCACCAGGCCAGCTTGGCTAGGCCCGGCGCGGGATCGGGGGTGGAAGCGGCATCCAGCCATTCCTGCAACAGGGCGAACCATGCCTCGGCGACCTCACGCCGGGCCACCGGCACGAATACCCGCGCGATGCTCCACTCCGGCCAGCGCGCGCGCCATTTGTCGATGAAGCCGGCGGCCTCGGCCCGCGCCTCGCTCACGGCCAACGCTCCGCATCGAGCAGATCGGCGGGCGTTTCGATCATTACGTCGGCATGCCAGTCGTGCGGGTCATCGTCCGCCATACGGTAGCCCCAGAGCGCGGCGATCGCCGGCATGCCGGCGGCGCGCGCGGCTTCGATGTCGCGCCGGTCGTCACCGACATAGGCGCATTGCCCGGGCACCACGCCGAGCGTTTCCATCGAGTGCAGCAAGGGCAATGGATGCGGCTTGCGCGCCGGCAGCGAATCGCCGCCGATGAGCACCGCGCAGCGCGTGCTCCAGCCGAGCATCGGCAGCAGGTCGCGCGCGAGCCTCTCCGGCTTGTTGGTGACGATGCCCCAACGCCCGCCATCCCGTTCGATGGCGGCAAGCAGTGTTTCGATGCCGTCGAATGGGCTGCCGTGCTTGCCTAGCTCACCGGCATAGGTGTCGAGAAATTCCGGTACCGCGGCAAGGGTTTCCTCGTCGTTCCACCGGGGGAATGCCGCGCTGGCCATCGCCCGCGCGCCACGCGAGACGAAGGGACGAATGTCGGCCAGCGCCATCGGCGCCACGCCGCGACGCGCGCGCATCAGGTTGACCGTGGCCAGCATGTCCGGCGCGCTGTCGAGCAGCGTGCCGTCGAGATCGAACAACACCACCTCGGGGAAGCGTCGCACCCGGCTCACGCCTTCACCGCCGAAGCCAGGTAGTTGACCCCGGTGCGCGAGGTCAACCGCGCCGAATCCCGCCACGGCTCGTACATCAGGCCGCTGACATCCTCCAGCCGCAGGCCCGCCCCGCGCAGCCAGGTGGCGAGTTCGGAGGGTTTGATGAAGTCGCGGTACTGATGGGTGCCCTTCGGCAGCAGGCGGGCAACGTATTCGGCCCCGACGATCGCCAGCGCGAACGCGGCCGGCGTGCGGTTGAGGGTGGACAGGAACAGCCGCCCGCCCGGCTTCAGCAGGCGCGCGCAGGCGCCGATCACGCTGCCCGGGTCGGGAACGTGCTCCAGCATTTCCATGCAGGTGATCGCATCGAAAGCGCCGGGCATCTCGGCGGCCAACGATTCCACCGATTGCAGGCGATAGTCGATGCGATGGCCGGCTTCGAGCTGGTGCAGCTTCGCCACTTCGATCAGCTCCGGCGCCAGATCGATGGCGGTGACACGCGCGCCGGCGGCGGCCAGCGCCTCGGACAGCAAGCCCGCGCCGCAGCCGACATCCAGCCAGGTGGCGTCGGTCAATTCCGCCCGTTCGGCGACATAACCCAGCCGCGCCGGGTTCAACGCATGCAGGGCCTTCTGCGGGCCTTCCTTGTCCCACCAGCGGTTGGCCAAAGCACCGAATTTGTGCAGTTCGGACTGACGAAAATTTTGTTGTGCGTCTGACATGTCGTTCTCCTACGCTCTCGCCCACCCGCCCGGGAGGCGAGTTCAGCGCGCGCTGTCGATGGCGGCGATGCGGCTCCGCCACTGCCGCGCATTGGCGAGGATGCCGGCTTCGTCCATCCCCACCAGCTTGCGTTCGCACAGCCTGGCCTTACCGGCGATCCATACGTCGCTGACCTGATGGCGACCCGTTGCATAGATGATCTGCGAGATCGCCTCGAACATCGGCTGGCCCTCGATGCTGTCGAACGAGAGGCAGGCGATATCGGCCTGCTTGCCCGGCTCCAGGGTGCCGATCACATCCTCCACCCCCATCGCTTTCGCGCCGCCCAGCGTGGCCGCGCGTAGCGCTTCAGCGGCGGAGAACGCGGCCGCGTCCTCGGCCACCGCTTTGGCCAGCAGCGCGGCGGTGCGGGTCTCGCCCACCATGTCGAGGTCGTTATTGCTGGCCGCGCCATCGGTGCCGATGGCCAGATTGACGCCCGCCCGCAGCAGTGCGCAGGCCGGGCAGAAGCCCGAGGCGAGCTTCAGGTTGGATTCCGGGCAGTGCACCACGCTCACCCCGCGCTCGGCACAGAGCCGGATCTCCGCCTCGGTGAGCTGGGTCATGTGCACGGCGATCAAGCGATCGTTGATCAGACCGAGCCGGTCCAGGCGCGCGATCGGGCGAACACCGTATCGCTCGACCGACTGCCGCACCTCCTGCGCGGTTTCGTGCAGGTGCAGGTGAACGGGAATGTCCAACTGGTCGGCCAGCAGGCCGACGCGTTCGAAGTTCCCATCGTCCACCGTGTACGGGGCGTGCGGGGCGAAGGCGGTACGGATCAGCGCGTCGTCGCGCCAAGCATCGTGGACTTCGCCGGCGCGGTCGAAATACTCGTCGTCGCTCTTCGCCCAGGCGGTGGGGAAATCGATCACCGGCAGGCCGATGCGGGCGCGAAAGCCGAAACGCTTGTAGGTGGCGGCCTGCACGTCGGGAAAGAAGTAGTGCTCGTTGGCGCAGGTGGTGCCGCCCCGGAGCATCTCGGCGATGGCCAGCGTGCAGCCGTCGGCGACGAACTCCGGCCCGATCACCGCGCCCTCTATCGGCCAGATATGCCGCTGCAACCAGACTTTGAGCGGCAGGTCGTCGGCGACACCGCGCATCAGCGTCATCGGGTTGTGGGTATGCGCATTGACCAGGCCGGGAATCAACGCCGAATCCGGGCGCGAGACGGTTTCCCTCGGCGCATAGCGCCCGCGGGCCTCGGCGTGCGGCAGGATGGCGAGGATCACGCCCTTGTCGATGGCGACGGCATGGTCTTCCAGCACCACGCCATGCGGCGCGACCGGAATGACATGGCCCGCTTCAATCAGGAGATCGCAGGGGATGGGAGAAGTCGCTTCGTTCATGCGGCTATTCTGCCCGAACGCGATGGGGGTTCCATGAAAGACGAGGGCCGCGCGAGGCGGCCCCGATCAATCGGCGTCGAGCCGGCACTCACTTCACGCGGCTGACGTATTCGCCGCTGCGGGTATCGACCTTGATGATCTCCTCCTGGCCGACGAACAGCGGCACGCGCACCACCGCGCCGGTTTCCAGCGTGGCCGGCTTGCCGCCGCCGCCCGAGGTATCGCCGCGCACGCCGGGATCGGTCTCGGTGATCTTCAGCTCGACGAAATTCGGCGGCTGCACCGCGATCGGCACGCCGTTCCACAGCGTCACCACGCATTCCTCCTCGCCCTTCAACCACTTCTCGGCGCCGCCCATGCCGGCGGTATCGGCCTGCACCTGCTCGAACGATTCCGGGTTCATGAAATGCCAGTATTCGCCATCGGAATACAGGTATTGCATGTCGGTATCCATGACGTCGGCCACTTCCAGCGAGTCGGTCGCCTTCATGGTGATTTCCTGCACGCGGCCGGTCTTGATCTGGCGGAACTTGACGCGGGTGAAGGCCTGCCCCTTGCCCGGCTTGACGTACTCGGTCTCGGTGATGACCGCGGGTTCGTTGTTGACCAGAATCTTCTGGCCGTTCTTGACGTCGTTCATGCCCAGGCTGGCCATGCGGGGTCTCCTTCGGGCCGCGCGCGGGCGGCGATCAAATAAAATGGGTGCGACATGATACCCGCTGCCCCTCTCACGCTACAGCCCACGGGCTGGCAGGCCGAATGGCGCGATGCCGTGCGCGACCCGGTCGAGCTGCTGTCCCTGCTGGGGCTGGGGCATCTGGCCCCGCGCCTGTCCGCCGCCGCCGCCGCGCAATTCGCCCTGCGCGTACCTCGTGCCTTCGTTTCGCGCATGCGTCATGGCGATGCCGCCGACCCGCTGCTCCGCCAGGTGCTGCCGGTCGACGACGAGGAGCGCATCGTGCCCGGCTTCACGCACGACGCGGTGGGAGACGGCGCCGCCAAGGCCGCCGTTGGCGTGATTCGGAAATACCGTGGCCGCGCGCTTCTGATCGCCACCGGCAGTTGCGCCGTGAACTGCCGCTATTGCTTCCGCCGACACTTTCCCTATGCCGGCGAAACCGCCGCGCGCGGCGGCTGGGCGGACGCGGTGGCGGCCATCCAGGCCGATGAGGGCATCGAGGAAGTGCTGCTCTCCGGCGGCGATCCGCTCTCGCTCGCCACCCCGAAACTCGCCGAGCTGACCACACGGCTCGCCACGGTTCCGCATATCAAGCGGCTGCGCATCCATTCGCGACTGCCGGTGGTGCTGCCCTCGCGCATCGATACCGAGCTGACCGCTTGGCTGGCCGCCCTGCCCTGGCCGGTCGCCTTCGTCATCCATGCCAACCATGCCCGCGAGTTCGATGCCGAGGTGGATGCGGCGCTGGCCCGCCTGCGCACGGCGGGCGCCCATCTTCTCAACCAAGCGGTGCTGCTACGCGGCGTCAACGACTCGGTGAACGCATTGGCGGGGCTGTCCGAGCGCGGTTTCGCCGCCGGCGTGCTGCCCTACTACCTGCACCAGCTCGACCGCGTCCAGGGGGCCGCGCATTTCGAAGTGGACGATGCTCGCGCCCGCGAATTGCACCGGCAACTGGCGGCCCGCCTGTCCGGCTATCTGGTGCCGCGACTGGTGCGGGAAGTGGCGGGCGACAGCGGCAAACGGCCACTATCGGCACTGAATCCATGAACCACGTCCGATATAGTGACGGGCATCCCGACCGGCTCCGCCGTGCGGGTCCCACTCCCGGAGATTTCATATGCCCAAAGGCGCGGACGCCCCCATCCGTATCCTTGTAGTCAACGATGACGTTGCCGAAGCCGAGGCCACCGTCAGCAACCTGCGAAACTTCGGCATGTCCGTGCGCCCCTCGCGCCCGGCCAATGTCGGCGAATTGTCCACCCTGCTGGACAGCCATGCTTTCGACCTGGTGCTGCTGTCCTCTCCCGCCAACGTGGTCAGCGACGCCGAGACCTTCCGCCTGGTCGAAGCCAGCGGCAAGGACCTGCCACTGCTGGTGGAAGTCCCCCGCATCGACGATGCCACCCTGCTCGCCCTCACCGCCGCCGGCGCCCGCGGCGTCGTTCCGCGCGGTCGGTTCGAATACCTGCGCGACATCGTGGCGCGGGAGTTCGACGACCTCAGCGCACGGCGCGGGCTTCGCAAGCTGGAAGGCCAGCTAAGCGAAACCGAACGCCGCTGCGATGCGCTGATCGAGTCCTCTCGCGACCCCATCGCCTACGTCCACGAAGGCATGTACATCCGCGCCAACGGCGCCTACCTCGAAATGTTCGGCTACGACGACTTTGGCGACATAGAAGGCATGTCCCTGCTCGACATGGTGGCGCCGGCGCACGTCACCGAATTCAAGCAATTGCTGAAGGACCTATCGAAAGGCGAGGCGCCACCGCGCCACGAACTGCAAATGCGCGACAGCCACGGCCACGACTTCCCGGCGGTGATGGAGTTCACCCAGGCCAAGTACGAGGGCGAACCCTGCCTGCAAGTCGTGATACGCCGCCAGGAAATCGATCCGGCATTGGCGGCCGAAGTGGAGGAATTGCGCCGGCGCGACATGGCCACCGGCCTGCTCAACCGCCAGACCTTCCTTCAATACCTCGACCAATACGTGGCCGAGGCCGCGCGCGGCGAAAACGAGCACGCCCTGCTGCTGATCGAACTCGACCAGATCGCGCTATTGCGGCAACAAGTCGGGCTGGACAACATCGACGACCTCGCCGCGGCCGTCGCCGACCGCCTGCGCGAGACGCTCGGCACTGAAATGCTCATCGCGCGCATCAGCGAGAACACCTACGCGGTGCCGCTGGCCAACAGTCAGTACCGGCAGACCCTCGAAGTGGCGGAACGCATTCGCTTGGCCTTCAACAGCCGTCTGCTGGAAACCACCGAAAAGACCCTCAGCACCACCGTCAGCGTGGGCGGCGCCCAGATTGGCGAACGCATCGCCCAGGTCTCGCGCGTGCTGACCAAAGCCAGCGAGAGTCTTCAATACGCCAACAGCGTGGGGGGCAACCAGGTGCAGGTGTTCGACCCCCGCGAGACCGAACGTGCCGAAGAAGAACGCATCGCCGCCTGGACCACCCATATCCGCGACTCGATCACCAACGATGCGTTGGTGCTGCACTACCAGGCCATCGTCAACCTGCACGACGAAACAGAGCAATTCCACGAATCGCTGCTGCGAATGAACGCCAGCGACGGCCACTTGCTGCTGCCCGACCAGTTCGTCCCGCTGGCCGAGGAACATGGCCTGTCCAACGTCATCGACCGCTGGACGATCCGCCACGCGCTGAAGGAAATTCGCATCCGGCAGGATCGCGGCATGGTGGTGCGAATTCTGGCGAAGATCTCGCAATTGTCGCTGGACGACGCCACGCTGCTGGCCGATATCGAACGCATGCTCAAAGAAACCGGCGTACCGGCCGACCGCCTCGTGCTGCAATTGCCCGAGTCCAAGATATTCACCAACCTGCGTTCCGCGCAGCGCTTCAACGACGGACTCGGCAAGCTCGGCGCCAGCTTCTGCATCGAACACTTCGGCACCGGCCTCAATTCGTTGCAGATGCTGAGCCACGTCCAGCCGCGTTTCCTCAAGCTCAACGAAGACTTCATCGAAGATTTCAGCGAGTCGCAGGAAAACCTCGAACGCATCACCGAGATCGTGACCGCCGCCGACAGCCTGAACATCCCCTGCATCGCGCGCGGGGTCAAGGATGCCGCGACCATGACCGCGCTGTTCACCGCCGGTGTGAAGTACATGCAGGGCGACTTCATCGCCCCGCTAACCGAGCAACTGCCCTGAGCCGAACGGGTGGAGACAAAGAAAACGCCGGGATTTCCCCGGCGTTTTCATTTTGGATGCGGTCTGGTCGACTCAGGCGGCGATACCCTCGCGCACCGCGTTCTGGTCGAGACGCGCATCGCGCAACGCCTGGATCCGCTCATCCAGTGGCGGGTGGCTCAGCATCAGTTTCTTGAGACCGTGGCCGATGGCGCCGCTGATCCCGAAAGCGGCCACCTGCTTGGGCAGCGTGTTCTCGCCGTGGTTGAGCTTGAGGCGTTCCAGCGCGGAAATCATCTTCTCGCGGCCGGCCAACGTCGCCCCGCCAATGTCGGCGCGGAACTCGCGGTGACGCGAAAACCACATCGCGATCATGCTGGCAAAGATGCCGAAGATCATGTCCAGCACGAACACGATGGCGAAGTAGGCCAAGCCCGGGCCATCGCTGTTACGCCCGCCGGAAAGATAGCCATCGATGGCGCGCCCGACCACCCTCGCCAGTACGATCACGAACGTGTTGAGCACGCCCTGTAGCAACGCCATCGTCACCATGTCGCCGTTGGCGACGTGGGCGATCTCGTGGCCCAGCACCGCCTCGGCCTGGTCGCGGTCCATCGCCCGCAGCAGGCCGGTCGAGACCGCGACCAGAGCGTTGTTGCGGTTGGCGCCTGTGGCGAAGGCATTGATTTCCGGGGCTTCGTAGATGGCGACTTCCGGCATCCCGATACCGGCGGCCTGCGCCTGCCGCCGCACCGTGGAAAGCAGCCACTGCTCGACTTCGTTGCGAGGCTCGGCGATCACCATCGCCCCGGTAGCGCGCTTGGCCATCCACTTCGACATCAGAAGCGAGATGAAGGAGCCACCGAAGCCGAACAGCATGGCGAATACCAGCAGGCCGCCATTGTTGCCGAGACGGATGCCGAACATCGGCAGCACCACGTTCATGATGATGCCGAGCAGCAGCAGCACCGCAAGGTTGGTGGCGAGAAAAAGGAAAACGCGCTTGAACATGTTGGATTTCACAAATGGCGGAATCAATCGGGAAAATATGCCCGATGACCATTGAATTCAATGTGATGGCTGAACGAAAGCGACAGGCGACGAGCGTCCGCGGCCGTTTCGCGCCCTCGCCCACCGGGCCGCTGCATCTGGGTTCGCTGCTGGCCGCGCTTGGCAGTTGGCTGCATGCGCGCGCGCAAAACGGCGAGTGGCGGGTGCGCATCGAAGACATCGACCACGCCCGCGAGGTGCCGGGCGCCGTCGAGGCGCAACTGGAAACCCTGCGCCGGTGCGGGCTGGAGTGGGATGGCGAAGTCGTCCGCCAGTCGCAACGTGACGCACGCTACCAGGCCACGTTGGACAGGCTGCTGACGCGCGGCCTCGCCTTCGAATGCCATTGCAGCCGCGCCGATCTCGATGGCGGCGGCCCGCACCGGCGTTGCCTGGCGGTGACGAAGCGCCAAACCCCGGCCATACGCCTGCGCGTGCCGGATGATAGCCATGTGGCTCATACCGACGGCATCCACGGCCGGCGGACGCAGACGCTAGACCGCGAAGTCGGCGATTTCGTGCTGAAGCGCGCCGATGGCTACTGGGCCTACCAACTGGCGGTGGTGGTGGACGATGCCGCAATGGACATCAGTGAAGTGGTCCGCGGCGCCGATCTGCTCGACTCCACACCCCGGCAAATCTTCCTGCAACGCACACTCGGGCTGCCAACGCCCCACTACGCCCACCTTCCACTGCTGCTGGACGACAACGGACGCAAGCTCGGCAAATCGCTGGCGGCGCTGCCGGTCGATACCGGCGACCCGCTGCCCGCCCTGCGCTTCGTCTGGCAGGCGCTTGGTCAATCCACCGCAATAGTCTCCAGCGCGACCTCGCCCCAGCGGTTCCTGCGCCTTGCACTGGCCGATTTCGAGGTTTCGCGCATCCCGCGCGCACCTGTCGCGCCGCACAACATGATTTGAAGACCGCCGCTCTAGAATCGAGTCAACCATCACACCAACCTCAATGGGGGAAGCGACATGACTTCACGCGTGGCATTGGTTACCGGCGGTACCGGCGGCATCGGGACGGCAATCATCAAACAGTTGGCCGACATGGGGCACAAGGTCGCCACCAACTATCGCAACGAAGAAAAAGCGCATGCCTGGGCCGAGAAAATGAAGGCCGAGGGATACGAGGTACTGCTGGTCAAGGGCGACGTCACCTCCACCGACGAAGCATCGGCGATGGTCAAGGCGGTCGAGGAAGCGCTTGGCCCGATCGACATCCTGGTCAACAACGCCGGGATCACCCGTGACGGCACCTTCCACAAAATGCAGACCGAGCAGTGGAAGCAGGTGATCGACACCAACCTCAACTCCTGCTTCAACGTCACCCGGCAGGTGATCGAGGGCATGCGCGAACGCAAATGGGGGCGAGTCATCCAGATCAGTTCGGTCAACGGCCTCAAGGGACAATACGGTCAGGCCAACTACGCCGCCGCCAAGGCCGGCATGCACGGCTTCACCATTTCGCTAGCGCGTGAGAACGCGAAGAACGGCATCACCGTCAACACCATTTCGCCCGGCTACATCGCCACCGACATGGTGATGGCCGTGCCGGAAGAAGTGCGCGCCAAGATCGTCGCCGACATCCCTACCGGCCGCCTCGGTACGCCGGAGGAAATCGCCTACGGGGTCGGCTTCCTGGCCGACGAAAAAGCCGGCTGGATCACCGGCTCCAACCTCGACATCAACGGCGGCCACCACATGGGCTGGTGATTGCCACTTGATGCCGGCGCCTGACGACGCACCCGTACCCCAAACAGTCTCGCCCAGCATGCGGAAGGCGCGCCCGCTATGATGAATTGGTCAAAAGGGATTTCGCCCGCCATCATCGCGCGACCCTGGACGGAACGAAGCCCGCCCCGGCAATGAAAAGAAAAGGCCGGCACGCCCGATAAAGCGTGCCGGCCCATGTCACACATACCGGGATGCCGAGTATCAGAACTTCATCGAAGCCTGGAGATACAGCGTCCGTGGCTGCCCGACATAGATACCGCGATTATTGTCGTCGAACGAGCGGGTGAAGTAGCGTTTTCCAAACACGTTGCGCACCCCCACGCCCAACGTCAGATCCTTGTAATTCGAACCGAATGCATGGCTGCCATGCAGCCCCCAGACCATATGGCCGGGGATTCGGCCATTGTTGCCCGCGGGACTCTCCATCGAAGTGTTGCGGTTATCGGAAAACTGCCCCGATTGCGCGCTGCCATCCACCCCCAGCTTCCACGGCCCCTGACGGTAATCCAGCCCCATGACCAACTTGTGCCGGGACGAAAAAGGCACCTGGTTTCCCTTGTTCGGCCCCTCTTCCAGAATGCGGGCATCCACGTAGGCATAGTTCGCATAAGCGCTGAACCCACTCAGCGCGGGATGCCAACCGGCCAGCTCATAGGCAACGTTCGCCTCCAGGCCCTGGTGGCGCGTCTTGCCTCGCGCATAAACGCTATTGGTCTGCTGGTTGCTTTCGTACTGGTTGCTGAAAGTGATGGCGAACAGTCCGGCCGACACCAGCAACCCGTCGTTATCGTAACGGGTGCCAAGTTCCCAGGAGCGCCCTTTCTCTGGCGCCACGTCCCCGCTAGTGACCGCGCTCTTCATCTTGCTGTATTGCAAGGTACCGAAGGAGGTATCGGTATTGGCGTACAGATTCCATTGCTCGTTCAACGCATAGGTCACGTTCAGCGCCGGCAGTATCGCAGTGTAGTTACCCGCATCGCGTTTACTGCTGAACGCATTGATCTGTCCCGAACTGATGCGCTCGACCCGCACGCCGGGCACGATGACCCAAGGGCCATACGTGATGCGGTCATCGATGAAGAAAGCATTGGCCCGGGTATAGCCGTGCGTCTTTCGATCCAACGGGCTGGATTCGGTCGGCAAAGTGTTCCCGCTGGCGGGCAAACGATAACGCCATTCCCGGCTGGACTCGCGCACATAACGGTGGCCGACACCGATCTCGTGCAAGGATTCGCCAATGCCGAACCCCCGGCTGAAGCGGGTCTCGATCCCATCCACGGTATAGCTGCGCGGGGAAAGGGAAAAGAACGCCCCCTGATCCAGATAACCGCTGCGCAAGGTTTCGGTACGGAAGGCCTTGACCGAGAACCGGGCCGCGGTATCCGGCTCATAATCGTAACCGACCGTCAACAGATTGCGATGCCCCCAGAAACTATCCCAAGGCCGGGTGGATTGGTACGGGTCGCGCTGGTAGTTGGCCACACTCAGGCCGCCGGGCATGTCCGCCCTGCCCTCGTAACGCTGCGCCATCGCATTGAAGGCGTGCGGGCCGCTGTCAAAACGCATCTTGAGCATCAGGTCGTCGATCTTCGTGCCGCTGCGCGCGCGCCAGTCGCCGCCGCGCACGCCGCTGTAAAGCAGCGCCACTCCCAAACCATTGTCCAGCGTACCGCCCAATAACGTGCTGGCCGTGGTCTTGCCCCCCGTCTGAGCCGAATTGGGCATGAAAGCAGTCTGTACGTTGAACGTGGCCGTGGGGTTTTTCGGAATCCGCCGCGTCACGAAATTGATGATGCCGCCGACATTCTGTGGCCCGTAACGCACGGTGGCGCCGCCGCGCACCACGTCTATCGCATCCAGGTTGCCCAGCGAGACCGCGCTGAACGAAAGCTGCGGCTGCCCGTAAGGTGCGAAAGGCAGCGGAATACCGTCAATCAACACGGTGGAGCGCCCGGCCAGACGGGGATTCAGCCCGCGCACACCCAGATTGAGCGCCATATCATGACTGCCCGTGCCGTTGTTTTCCGGCGCGTTCAACCCCGGGATACGCGTCAATACTTCACGGATGGTGGTCGCGCCCTGTGCCTGAAACTGATCGCGGATAATCAAATCGCGCGTACCGGGATGGCCAAACACCGTGGTGCTCGAGGGGTTGTTCAGCCAGTTTCCGACGATGGTGACTCTGAACAAGGTGGGCGGAGTGTCGGCCGTCGCCGAATCAGCAGGCGTATTCTTTTGCGTGGATGGCGCCCGCTCCCGTTCCGGGGCAGGCGTCGAGCGCCCATCCATTTGACTTTCCGGCGCCTGCGCCACAGCGAGCGGCTGCGCCTGGGCGCTCCCCGCGAGCGCCGCGCAGGCAAGCACCATGCGAGCTACGGGGTATTTGTGTCTATTCATTCATATCTCCAAAATTATTCGTCAGATACATGGCAACGGCTCACGCACCCATGAAGGTTCGAGAAGGTGTGAAATTGCCTGGATATGCATCCCCTGGGTATTTTTCAGCACGATCGGCACGCCCCCCTGCAACGTGTCGAGCGTCGCTTGCCGAGCCAATCTCGTACGCTGCCAGCGCCGCCAATCATAAATGAATCTCATTGCCACCGCTTGACCGACATCAACCAATCGCCCTGGCACGGGGACATCGAGGAGTCGCCATGGCGAAGGGCCGCCCGCCAAGGCAGTTGCGCCACCTGTTGTGGTGCGTCATCCTGGTGGAAATTCCACAGGGGATAGACGCAGCATGGCCACGCGGATCATCAAGAAGTACCCCAATCGCCGCCTGTACGACACCGAGATCTCCAGCTACATCACGGTGGAGGAAGTGCGGCAGCTGATCCTCGACGGCGAGGAGTTCGAGGTGCGCGATGCCAAGACCGGCGAGGATCTCACCCGCCAGGTGCTGCTTCAGATCATCGCCGAGCAGGAACAGGGCGGCGCACCGGTACTGTCCACCCAGCTATTGAGCCAGATCATTCGCTTCTACGGCGACTCCATGCAGGGCTTCATGGGCAACTACCTGGAGCGCTCGATGCAGTTGTTCCTCGAACAGCAAAGCCAGTTCCGCCAGCAACTCGGCGGCATGATCGGCCAAAGCCCATGGGCGATGATGAACCAGATGGCCGAACGCAACCTCGAAGCGTGGACCCAGTTCCAGAAATTCATGGCCGGCCAGGCCGGCGTCGCCAAACCCGAACCCAGGGATGACGCCAAACCGACCGGCAAGCGCTGAGACCGGCGCTTCAAAAGCCGGTAGACCTCGCGCCGTTCAGCGCCGGCGGTGCCGGCACTGTCATCCGCGCCAACCCGCCACGCTACGGCGGGCCGTTCATCGATTTCCGCCCTCCATTGCTCCCGAAGCCCATGAGACTGACACCCCCAGCTTTCGCCACTTGGTTCATCGCGCTGCTGATCGGCGCCCTCGCCACCGCCGGGAAACTCGGCTATTTTCCCGCCGCCGCGCCCTATTCGTTCTGGATGATGACCGTGGCCTTCGTGATGCTGGTATTGGGTTCGCTGTTGAAAGGACTCTAGCTGTAGCGCCCCCGCCACCCTGCCGATGGATACGTATCGAGAACGGGCCTTGCGGCCCGTTCTCGTTCCGCTGTGGAGTGCCGCTCAGGACAGGCCGGCGACCGGCTGGGCCGCACCGCTCTGACAGAATTGCTGGCGATACTGGCGCGCCTTCGGCAGCAGCGATTGCAGGTGCTGGATGCGGCTTTCCGCACTGGGGTGGGTCGAGGCGAATTCCGGCGGGCTGTTGCCGCCCGATTGTGCCGACATCCGCTGCCACAGCGGGACGGCTTCATCGGGGTTGAAGCAGGCGGCGGCCATCAGCATCAGGCCGACTTCGTCCGCCTGCGATTCGTGACTGCGCGCATACGGCAGTTGCGAGGTCACACCGTAGGCTTGGTAGATCATCTGCTGCATCTGCGGGTCCATGCCACTGGCCGCGCCCGCCATCGCGCCGATCTGCTCCAGCTTGCCGCGCGCCATGCGCTGGGCGCCGTGGCGCATCAAGGCATGCGCGATCTCGTGGCCCATCACCACCGCCATGCCGTCGGCATTCTTCGCCACCGGGACCAAGCCGGTGTAGACCGCCATCTTCCCGCCAGGCAATGCGAAGGCATTCGCCTGCGGTGAATCGAGGACATTCACTTCCCACTTGAAATCCCTGGCGAAGTTGCCGGGTTGCAAGCCACGCTCCCGCGCCAGCGCCGACTCCACCTCATCCACCTTGTCGACCAGCCGCGCCGCGATCTCGCGCACCTGACGGGCAATCTGCGAACTGGAATCGACCGGCCGCTCCTGGGCCAGGATGTCCCGATAGGCTTGCAGGCCCAGGGCTTCTTCCCGCGAAGCATCGAGGTTCTTGTCGATCAGCACTTTTTCGCCGGTATAGGGATCCACGGTGCGGTTGGAGAAGTAGTAATAAAGCCCGTAAGCCGCGAAAGCGATCAGGATCAGAAGGCGGGGGTTGAATCCGCGACGACGCGGCTGGCGGTACTGGCCCTGGTTGGGATCTTGGCGCATCTCGATGGTTCCTCGAAGTCATCCGCAGCTTACGGCATGCCTGACGGCCGGGAAATTGGACTTCGCCCCACGCCACGACGGCGTGAAACCGGCCGCTCAGATATCCCGCACCACCCGGAATCCGGTGCGGGCGTTGGTGACGTCATGCGCTTGCGACATCCGCCAGGCCGAGCGCGTCTGCGCCGGCGCACTGGACCACGAGGCCCCGCGCACCACGCGCGTGCGACAGCCGGGGTTGTGCCAAGCGCCGCCATCGGCCGGGGCGCGACGGAAGCCGACATGCCAGCAATCCGTCACCCATTCGCTGACATTGCCGCCAAGGTCATGCAGCCCGAAGCGATTGGCGCGGAAGCTGCCCGCGGGGGCCGGCCCCCAGTAGCCGTCGCCATAGCCGGTGAAGGCGTTGCCCCAGCGCCGCCCGGATGGCGAGCGGTCGAGTGCGCCGGTCAGGTTGCCGGTCTGGCGCGGCGGCGCGCCATCGCCCCAAGGGAAGCGCGTCTGCCCGCCGGCACGCAGGGCGTACTCGAACTCCGCCTCGCTCGGCAGCCGGTAGCGCTGGCCGGTCTGGGCTGAAAGCCATTCGGAATAGGCTTCGGCATCGCGCACGTCGACATGGATCACCGGCAGATTGGGCGAGGCCGGCCTGCCGTGGTAATCGCTGCGCCAGGTAACATCGTTGCGCAACACGAAGTTACCGCTGCGCTCGTCGTATACCACCGAATAGCCGCGCCGCTCGGCACGGGTGCGGTAGCCCGTGGCATCGATGAAGCGGCGGAAATCCGCCACCGTGGTCTCGCTTCGGGCGATGGCGAAGCCGCGCCGAAACCGCACCTCGTGCCGTGGCCACTCGGCCTTGGTCGAATCCTTTTCGCTCTCCGGCGCGCCCATCAGGAAGCGGCCATGCGGCAATACCGCCAGCGGCGGGCCATGGCCGCCACCCTTCAACGGATCGGAGAATCGCTGGCCGGGGCGGTGGCGGCCGTAGTGGGCAGCCAGCAGCATCTTTTCCCGCAGGCGGGCGATACGCCAGTCGTTCTCCACCGCGATCGCGGCCATCTCGTCGATCTGTGCCTGCGCCTGACGGAAAGCACCGAACTCATCCGGCGCATCGAGAGTCTTGAGCGTGGCCGCGTAGAGCGTCGCCACACGCGCCTCACGCATCAACCGCAGTCGCCTGCGCGCTTCGTCCACCCTCCATGGCGATTCCGGCCGCAGCTTGGCCGCGCGCGCCAGCCACTCGCCGGCTTCAGCGTAACGGTCGGCGGCGCGGGCCGATTCGGCGCGGGCGATCATGGCCGCTTCCACCTGGCCGATGCCGGCTTCGGCGCGCGCATCGCCCGGACGCGCCCGCAACACTTCACGGAACGCGGTCAATGCGCCCAGCCCGGATTCCCCGAGGCGACCATCGCGCAATTCGTTTTCGCCGTGCTCCACCAGCGCTTGCAGGCGATCGGCGGCATCGACGCGATCGAGATAGGCCACCGTCTCCGGCGCGTCGCCATCGAGCGTGCGCAACACCGCGGCGATACGATGCGCCTCGGCAATGCCGGCATCGGGGCGGCCAAGCGCCGCCAGCACCGCATCCCCCTGCGCCAGCAGCTTCGTCAAGGCCGCTTGCAGACCTTCATCCGCCGCCGCATCCCGCGGGTCGCGCTTCTTCAGAGCCAGCCAGATCGGAATCGCCGAATCGGCATCGGCATACAGATCGCCGCGACGGAGCGCTTCTCGGGCGCGCTTCCGGGCAGCCTCGGCCGCCGTGTCGTCGGCAATCGCCACCAGTGGCGGCTGCCAGTCCAGCGCATAGGCCGGCAGTTCGTCCTCGCTGACACTGACCAGGCCACGGCGCAGGCGCGCTTGCGCCGAACCGGCCTCGGGCGCGGGCGTCGCGTCCTCCCCGCCGCAGGCGGCAAGCACGAGCAACCAGGACAGCAAGGCGAGGCGGAAGCGTGGCATGGCGCTTAGGGTATCGTTAGCCGCCCCGCATCGCCCGGATACCGCGTGAACCACTGGATCGACCACCCCGAAAAACTGTGCGAATTCCTCGCCACCAAGCCCACGCGCGTGGGGCTGGACACCGAATTCGTCCGCGAGCGCACCTGGTGGCCAGTGCTGGCACTGATACAGATCGCGATCGGCGAAGACATCCTGCTGGTCGATGCGCGCATACCCGGGATGAACGAGGCCATCGCCGGTCTGCTGCGCGACGAATCGATACTGAAGATCATGCACAGCCCTAGCGAGGACCTGGTCGCCTTCGGCCACGATTGCGACGCCCTGCCCTCGCCGTTGTTCGACACCCAGGCCGCGGCCGCCCTATGCGGGCTGGGCGCCGGGCTCGGCTATCAGAAGCTAGTGCAAATGCAGCTCGACATCGCACTGGAAAAAGGCGAGCAACGCTCCGACTGGCTGCGCCGCCCGCTGTCGGATTCGCAATTGCACTACGCCGCCGAGGACGTGCGTCACCTGTTCGCCCTGCATGACGATCTCTCCTCACGGCTGGCCGTCAATGGCCATGCCGCATGGCTGACGGAAGATTGCGCGCGCGCCGTACGCAATGCCGCCGCCGACGCCATCGATCCCTGGCCCCATCTCGGCGTGCGCCCGGCGCAGGATTTCAGCCGCGAGGCACAGGCCCGCCTGCTGCGGCTGATGCGCTGGCGCGAGGCCACCGCGCGCGAACGCGACCTGCCGAAGAACTGGGTGATCGACCAACCCATGGCGCTGCAACTGGCCGAACGCCCGCCGGCGGATTTCAACGCGCTGCGCGATATGCTGGAGCGCACGCCGAAATCGCCGCGCAAACTGGCAAAGGAACTGTGGGCCGCGCTGACCACCCCGCTGGCCGACGAAGCCACGATGCCGCCGGTGCGCCGTGATAACGACATCGACAAGCAAACGCTGCGCAAGCTTCAGAACGCGGTGACGGAAGTCGCCGGCGAGCACACCATCCCCGAAGGCATGCTGGCCTCGCGGCGCTGGCTGGAAGCCCTGCTCGAAAGCTGGCCGACCTGGCCGGAAGCGCTCGACGGTTGGCGGCGCGGGCTGCTGCAATCCCGCATCGAGGCCATGCTCGGCAAGCATTGACCGCGCCCCGGCCGCCCGCTGGCCGGGAGGCGTGCCGAGCGGCAACCTTAGGCCGGCGTGCCGAAACGGCCCAGCGGGGCGCCGGCCAGCAGATGCAGGTGAATCTGAAACACCGTTTGACCGGCATCGCCATTACAGTTCATGACGATGCGGTAGCCGCTCTGATCGAAACCCTGCGCCTTGGCGTAGGCGGTCGCGGCCACCACCAGGCGGCCGACGATTTCCGGCTCGTCCGCCGGTACGTCGTTGAGCGTGGCGAAATCGCGCTTGGGCACGAACAATACATGCGCCGGCGCCTGCGGCGCGATGTCGCGGAAAGCAAACAAGTGCTCGTCCTCGTAGACGATCTCGGCGGGAATCTCGCGACGCTTGATCTTATGGAAGATGGTGCTCATGGTCGGCTCCGGACATGGATGCGCCGATGATAAGCGCTGGCTCACTCCATCTCGCTGCGGCTGCCGAAAGCATGCGAGAGCGTGCCGCGATCGACGTACTCCAGCTCGCCACCAAGCGGCACGCCATGCGCGAGCCGGCTGGGCCGCACCTTGGCCTGGCGCGCCAATTGCGCCAGGTAGTGCGCGGTGGCCTCACCCTCGACGGTGGGATTGGTGGCGATGATGAGCTCGCGCACCTCGCCACCGGCCAGCCGCTCGGCCAGCGCATCGAGCCCCAACTCGGCCGGGCCGATGCCGTCAAGCGGGCTCAGCCGCCCTTGCAGGACGAAATACAGGCCGCGATAACCGGTTGCCTGCTCGATGGCGAGGCGATCGGCCGGGGTTTCAACCACGCACAACTCGGCGGCATCGCGCGCGGGATTGGCGCAGGTCGGGCAAAGATCGCCCTCGCTGAAATCGCGGCAGCGTGCGCAATGGCCGATCCTCGCCATCGCCTCGGCCATCACCCCGGCCAGTTTTTCGCCACCGCCACGCTCGCGCTCCAGCAGGTGATAGGCCATCCGCTGCGCCGATTTCTGCCCGACGCCGGGCAACACGCGCAACGCCTCGATCAGTTGTTCGAGCAAGGAAAGACTCATCGAAGCTCCATCATGCGCACGGGGAGGCCGCGCTCGCAATCCACGCAAACGACGCGAGGCGGCGCGACACCATCGTAAAAACACACATCCTCAACCGCGAAGGCGCGACCAGGAACGCCAAACGGCTCTGGACAAACACCGGCGTTTCAATTCCCACGCCCGTGCTGGCGGGATGTCACGACGGGCCATCACTCCCCCGTTCAAAACAGGCCCGGCAATTTCATTCCCGGCGGCATCGGCATGCCGGCCGTGGCCGCGCCCATCTTTTCCTGGCTGGCGGCATTGGCCTTGTTTACCGCATCGTTGAAAGCGGCGGCGACCAGATCCTCGGCCATCTCGGCATCCTCGAACACGCCGGGATCGATGCGCACCTTGCGGCACTCCATCTTGCCGGTGAGCGTCACCGTGACCATGCCGCCGCCGGCATTGCCGGTGACTTCCAGATTGGCCAGTTCTTCCTGCGCGCGTTGCAGGTTTTCCTGCATCTTCTGCGCCTGCTGCATGAGTTGGGCGATGTTGCCTCGCATGGGGAAACTCCTATGGATGTTCGTGGGTCAGTCGTCGAGCGGACGGATGGAATCGGGCACCAACTTCGCCCCCTGCGCCATCAACCGCTGTACGTCGGGATCGTTCAGAAAAACGTTCTCGGCAGCGTCGTGGCGGGCATCGCGTTCGCGCTGCTGGCGCCGGTGCAGGGTGTCGCCGGTATCGGTGGCCACTTCGAAGCGGATATCCGGCGGCGCGCCGAAGGCATCGGCCAGCGCTTCGCGGAACTGCTTGAGAGTGGAAGGCGTCTTCAGGAACTCGTCGTCGGGCGAAAGCGAAAGCCGCAGCACACCGTCTCCGTAACCGACGAAGCCGACATGCGCGGCGAACGCGCGCGCCGCGCCGCGCATGTCGGCCCGGGCCAGGATGTCGAGCCAGCGCTCGCGGTCGATCGGGCCTTCCACGGCAGCGGGGCGGGGCGGCGACGACGCCCGCATCGCCGGTTCGGGCGCCCGCGCGGCGGCCTCGCGTTCGTGGCGCGGTGCCGGCGCGGGCACGGGCCGCGCGGCGGCCTCGGCCACCGCCTGCCGGGCCTCGGCGCGCGCGGAACCGGCGGACCTGGGAAGCGACGGCGGTGCCGTTGCTTCACCGCCTTGCCCGGCCGGACGGAACGCCAGCATCCGCAGCAAGCTCATCTCGAAGCCGGCGCGCGGACTTGGCGCCAACGACAAATCGCGGCGGCCATTCAACGCCATCTGGTACCAGAGCTGCACCAGTTCGGGACGCAGCGCCTCGGCCAGCGCATCGACATCGATACCCACCTCGTCATACGCCACGGCGACGGGCACCAATTGACGCACCTGGATACGGTGCAACGACTCGGCGACGGCCTCCAGCACATGGCCCCAATCGGGCGACAGCTCGGCCAGCGCGGCAACTTCCGCCATCAAGCGCTCGCCATCGGCATCGGCCAGCGCCGCCAGCAACGCGCCGACACGGCCGCGATCGACGGTACCGAGCATCGCCGTCACCGCCGCATCGCCGACTTCGCCGCCACCGTAGGCGATGGCCTGGTCGAGCAGCGAAAGACCATCGCGCAGACTGCCATCGGCGGCGCGCGCGAGCTGGCGCAGTGCGCCCTCCTCGAAGGCAATCCCCTCGGCGCCGAGGATCTTGTGCATCTGGCCTTCGATCTGTTGCAGGTCGAGCCGCTTCAGGTTGAATTGCAGACAGCGCGAAAGCACCGTCACCGGCAGCTTCTGCGGATCGGTGGTGGCAAGCAGGAACTTGACGTGGCCCGGCGGCTCCTCCAGCGTCTTCAAGAGCGCGTTGAAGGCCGACTTCGACAGCATGTGCACTTCGTCGATCAAGTAGACCTTGACCCGGCCGCGGCTCGGCATGTACTGCGCGTTGTCAATCACCTCGCGCACATCGTCCACGCCGGTGTTGGAAGCGGCATCGATCTCCAGCAGATCGATGAAACGGCCGGCATCGATGTCCAGGCAGGTTCGGCATTCGCCGCAAGGCTCGGCCGAAGTCCCCTGCTCGCAATTCAACGACTTGGCGAAGATGCGCGCGATGGTGGTCTTGCCGACACCACGGGTGCCGGTGAACAGGAACGCATGATGGACACGACCGGTATCCAACGCATTCGACAACGCGCGTACCACATGTTCCTGGCCCACCAGCTCGGCGAACCGCTTCGGACGCCACTTGCGGGCGAGGACGAGATAGCTCATGCGGGCATTCTGCCACGCCCCGCGGCCAGCCCCGATGACGCAAAGAAACCTTTTGCCATGCACGCGGCGGACGTTTAGAATGTCCGGCCCGCTGGCCCTTGGCCGGCGGGAAGCCGGAGAGGTGTCCGAGTGGTTGAAGGAGCACGCCTGGAAAGTGTGTAAGCGTCTAAACCGCGCTTCGGGGGTTCGAATCCCCCTCTCTCCGCCAGTTATCCAGTAGGTGGTGGCTCCGGCCAGGCGGTTCCGGAACTACCCTGCTAGAAGACCTACTACGCCCGATGTGCTGGGCTATGTGGGCGAAAAGGCCGCCCACAGGGCGGCTTTTTCCTATGTGCAATTCGGATTTGATCGAAGGACGGTCTACTCAAGCGGGCATGTAAGCTCTGAACTCAGTGCCCTGAGTACCGGACTACTTACTGGAAGCGTGAATGATCGACACCATTTGGGGCACCACCTCCAAGCCTATAGCGAGCAGACAGCTCGCAGAGACGCTTGAGAAGATCGACGGTCTTGAGGGAACCCTTTACATTGGCTACCCGGTCATCGGCACTCCCGATGGAGCGTATCCGTTCGATGCTCTGCTGCTCAGCCCGTCAAAGGGAGTCGTCACCTTCCATCTCGTTGAAGGCAGGGTCCTTGACGATTACGTGTCCGTCCTTGACGAGAACTACAACAGGCTCCAAGCGAAGCTATTGAACTACAACGCGCTCACGAAGAAGCGTAATCTAGCGGTGCAGATTTCTACCATCGCCTTTGCTCCAGCGATCAACGTAGATGCCCATGAAGCCGACGAGGACCACCCTTTGGTCGGCATCGATACGCTGCCCGCCGCGCTTGAAGAGATTGACTGGGATACGCCAGAACTCTATGCAACTTTAGCCTCAACTATTCAGGCCATATCGAGCATCCGCCGCGGCAGGAAGCGCAGAGAGGTTAAGAAGGCAGATTCACGTGGCGCCCGACTGAAGGGCGTCGAAGATTCGATTGCGAACCTCGACTCGCATCAAAGCGCCGCAGTCATCGAAACGGCGGATGGCGTCCAGCGTATCAGGGGGCTGGCTGGCTCTGGCAAGACTATCGTTCTGGCCCTCAAGGTCGCCTACCTCCATGCCCAGCACCCCGACTGGAAGATCGCTGTAACCTTCAACACGCGCTCGCTTAAGGGCCAATTTGAGCGGCTCATCAACACCTTTGTCAGCGAACAAACGAACGAAGAACCGGACTGGGATCAGATCGAGATCATCAATGCATGGGGTGCGCCCGGGGACAAACAGCGCGACGGCGTGTATCACAAATTCTGCGCAATTAACAGCCTGAATTATCTTGATTTCAAAGCCGCTGAAAACGAATTCGGCTCCAAGAAAAGCTTTGAAGGGGCGTGCGAGAAAGCACTAACTGAAGCGAAAAACCCCAAACAGGTGTTTGATGCGATTCTGGTCGATGAAGCCCAAGATTTCTCGCCCAGCTTTTTGCGACTTTGCTACGCATTCCTGAAGCTACCCAAGCGACTTGTCTATGCCTATGACGAATTGCAAAGCTTAACGAGAAACTCTCTCCCTTCACCGGAAGATATTTTTGGCAAGAAGGCGAATGGCGAGCCGGTAGTTACCTTCGCTACGCCTGCACCGGGCGTACCGCGGCAAGACATCATCCTAGAGAAGTGCTACCGAAACTCGCGCCCCCTCTTGGCTACTGCTCACGCACTTGGGTTCGGCATCTATCGCGAGCCTCAAGGACTCATCCAGATGTTCGAACAAAAAGAACTCTGGCAAGACGTGGGATATCGAGTCCACAAAGGCGCGCTGGAAGATGGAAAATTTGTATCCCTCGAACGCACGGAAGAAACGAGCCCTAAGTTTCTTGAGTCCCATTCAAGCATCGATGACTTGATCCAATTTATAACATTTGATTCCGAAGAGGAACAGACCAACTGGCTTGTTCAAGAAATTGAAAAGAACATCCGCGAGGACGAGCTGAATGCGGATGACATTATTGTCATCAATCCCGACCCGCTGAAAACTAGAAATGCGGTTGGGAAGGCGCGCGCCCTACTCCTCAAGGGTGGCATCAACTCTTCTATCGCGGGCGTGACAAATTCCGCAGACATATTCTCTGAGAGTGATTCCGTCACTTTCACTGGTATTTTTCGAGCCAAAGGCAATGAAGGCGCTATGGTCTATGTGATCAATGCGCAGGATTGCTACTCAACCTTCCTTCCCAGCGAACTTGGCACAGCCAGAAATCGCCTCTTTACCGCGATCACTCGAAGCAAGGCATGGGTCAGAGTTTTGGGAATCGGCGCCAATATGAAGAAGCTAGAACAGGAATTCGCTCGCGTGAAGGAGCACGAGTTCCGACTCGAATTCAATTATCCAGATGAGGAGCAGCGCAATAAGCTCCAGATCATCAATCGCGATATGACCGCTGCTGAACGAAAGCGTCTACAGCAAAAACTTGGCGAAGGCACAAGCTTTGTTGAAGCCCTTGAAAGCGGGGAAATTGAACTCGAAGACCTCTCTCCAGAGCTGATTGATCGACTGAACAAGGTTCTGAAGGGACGCTAGTTCATGAACTCGGAACAAGTCCGCGCGCAGATCGAGAGTATCACTACTCTACTTGTAGAGTGTAGCCTGTGCGATGAACAAAATTATCCTTCAGTCAAGCACTCTGGCCCGCACACTCTCGTCACGATTCCAAACGACCCCGACCTCTCGATAGCCCTCAAGAGTGGCGTCGATTACCGAGAGATTTATCATCGCCTTGAGGAGACGCGAGCATTCAACTTCCGAATGCTCGACGGCGCGATAGCACAGTTGCTCTATGACTTTGTTGGCGAGGATTTGGTCGGGCATCGGCTCTCATACTTCCCATCGCCCACGCTGGAATCCTTCCAGAACGAGCCAGAGCTGTATGAAGATGATGAAATATACGCAGACATTCTGAAGAAGAATGTAGTCCCGTTTCCGATACGCTTCGATTACTCGTCTGATGACGCCAAGCATGTCGATATTCATCACCCAAGATCACACCTGACACTAGGCCAGTATCAGAATTGCCGAATTCCGGTGTTCGCACCTATCACACCCATCGTTTTTGTGAAATTCCTACTCAGGAACTTTTACAACACGGCTTATTGCGCTCATGAGGCTCGAATAGTCATCCCTATGACCTTTTTTGCCTCCTGCATCACCGAGAACGAACAAGGCATTCCACACTTTGTTCTGAATCGGCAGGCGGCCTAGAAGTCACAGGAATATCCACCGCGGCCCCTCGCCCAGCAGGGACCGCGGCGCGAGCCGCCAGCCCCGGGAGGTCTGGATACGCCCGGCCACGAGGCCAGCCAGCGAATCGGGCCGCAAGCCGTGTTCCTCGCGCATTTCGAGCTTGGTCCGGGAGACGATCCGCCCGGACACGACGTGCTGCCAGCGGTAGGTCCGTTCGTCTCGATGGAAGCCGCGGGCTCGCTCCCGGTAGGTGGGGTCCGCCCACCTGGCCTTCATTTGCGCGGATATGCGGGCGCGATGTTCGGGATCAGCCCATAGCCGAGCCATCGTTTCCCGCGGTGCGGTTGCCTGCCGCGTGGCGGCTTCCCCCGGCGCCGTCGCCCCACCGCCGTCGCCTACGGCGTCATTCCCGTCCGCGCCGGGGGTCGCTGGCTGGTCAGGGTGCCCCGGCGGCACAAGGCGGGCGCGATACGTCACCGCCGGGACACCCCGATTCAGTCAGCGGCCGCGGCGAGTGGTCGCCGCGCGCTTCTTCATCTTGTTGACCGTGGCGTTGCGCTCGGCCTGCTTCTTTTTCGTGGACGGCCTTCGCCTTCCGGACGTTGAGGAGCGCGCCTTTCATGCTTCGTCCTCCTCGCCCGACGCCTCGGCAATGGCCCGGGCGGCGAGCTGGTTGCTCAGGTTGGCGATGGGGTCGGCCTTGCCGCGGACGAACTGGTCATTGGCCGCGCGCGCGGTGCGCTCGGCCAGCAGGACGCCCTTGAGCTTGGCCGTGACCTCGGCGTGCTGCGCCCCACACCCTCTCGGCAAACGCCGCCGGCGGCGATCCGAAGGACGGCGGTCCACCACGGTCGTGACCGCGGCAGCCAGCGGCACGTCCCCGGTGGCAATCGCGATGATCGCGGCGGTTTCCAGTTCAACCGGGCCTGCGCCTTCGAGCTGCGTCTGGTACTGCCTGCGGCGGGCATCACCCACGCCGACACGCTCCATTCGTATCAATGCCGTTGCCAGAGTGGGCTGGCCGATGCCGCCCTTGCCCGTCCCACCTGCAATCACGTTGCGGATACCGGGGAAAGCTTGAAGTCGTGTTAAGAGCCTGAGGAAGAACTCCTTCGGACCAAGAGTTCCCTTCCTGGAGCCGCGTGTCGATCGAACGCATTACCGCAGCCCGATGTTGCTTCGCCACAATGAAACTCATCGTTCAATTCGCTCACTCGCGATCAGGGCGCGCAGACATTACGTATTCAGCATATGTTTTGATTAGCCGCCCCCCCCTATTTATCAAGTCAGGGTTGCAAGTGTGAGAACAATGTGTCAGACATGATAAACGTTCATTAAATGCCAGGAGTTCATACGGGTTCTTCCCTGGCATGTCCAACTCCGATACATCCGAAGGGGAAACGATGTCAATTCAACACCTATCCATGAAGCACCACCGTCTCAGCACCGCCTTGGCTTCTGCCTCGCTGATCGGCAACGTCCCGCTACTGGCGCAAGCCCAAAGCACCACGCACTCCCCCCCCCCCCCCCCAGAAGCAGGAGCGAGAAGAGCCCGCGCGCAAGGGGAACCTCGATACTGTGACGGTCACCGGCTCACGCATCAAACGTGCCGAAGTGGAAGGCCCTTCGCCAGTGACAGTAATCACTGCCGAACAAATCACCAAGGAAGGCTTCAATACGGTCAATGAGGTTCTTCAGACATTGACTCAAAACACCGGTTATGGACAAAACGACTTCAGCGCCAGCGGCGGCTTCACACCGAACGCCGCAGTCATCAACCTACGCGGCATGGGGCCGGGGCGCACACTTCTGCTGATCAATGGCCGTCGTGCCAACGATTACCCGTTCCCCTACAACGGCCGTAGCAATTTCCAGAATCTCAACAGCATTCCGGCAGCCGCCGTCGAGCGCATCGAAACCCTGGCTGGCGGCGCATCCGCGATTTACGGTTCCGACGCCGTGGCGGGCGTGATCAACATCATTCTGAAGAAAAACTTCGAAGGCGACATCATCAAACTAAAACGGGCATTCGGATTTCGTGATTGACAGCCAGTAGCTACGGATGTACTGTAAACTCGGATTTATTGATTGATGGAGTGCGCGATGCAACTCCGGTTGGCTGACTACCCGCAGCTCAGGCTGATCGCATGGAATCGGCGAGACGATGATCTTGTCGATGAAGAGGAGGCGCTGGCTCTCTATGAGCGCAACTGGTTCTACGTCGATGAGGCGAGCCTTCTTCCGAAGGAGCGACAGTTGATCGACCATCTCGTGCAGGCGGTCGGTAAGGGAGTGCTGCATGTTTGAAAGGCCACACCATCTGCGCATTGCGAAGCTCTTGCAGTTTTTCAACGCCGAACTTCTGCAGGACGCGAAGTGTTACTTCGGCGGCGGTACGGCCATCGTGCTCTCTTTGGGCGAGTATAGGGAGTCTATTGATGTTGATTTCCTGTGCTCCTCCAAGGAGGGTTTCCGGGTACTTCGCAACACCGTGACAATGCAGAGCCTCGGAGCCCTATTGAGGGAGCCCGTTCCGCATCGCCGGGATGTCCGTAGTGAACGTGACAAAATCGCGACGTTCTTGGACGTAGATGGCGCTCCTGTCAAAGTTGAGTTTCTTCTTGAAGGTAATCTTGAGATCAGTGGCAGCTTTGACCCGGTGTTTCAAGTACCAACCTTGTCGCGCGAGGACATGTACGCGACCAAGTTGTTGGCCAATGCGGACCGCGGATTGGACAAGTCCACCTTGAGCCGCGACATCATCGACTTGGCGATGATGATCGACCACTGGGGCGACATCCCTGAATCCGCATGGACGAAGGCCAAGGCTGCCTACGGGGGACACGTCGTCAGGGCGTACCACAGGTCTTGCGAGTTGATCTGCGACCAGACATATCTCATAGGCTGTCTGCGCAAGATGCACATGGAAGAGGGCTTGGTCGAGCGTTTGCCCGAAGTGCTCGAGTGTTCGCCACGATTGGACGCGGACGATCATGACAGCGCATGGAAGCCTTAGCCTTGGAGATTCGGGCGTCGGCTTCGCCGCTGACCTGATCGGCTACGGGCGTAAGCATGCCCGCCAATATCCTGAACCTCCCCTCCCACCGTGTAACGCGGATCGAGGAAGGCGAGCACGACTACCATATCTACGCCGAGGTCGTGCAATCCGTACCGGCCTGCATCCATTGCCAGTCCGATGAACTGGTCAGGTTCGGACGGCACGAGCGGCACATCAAAGACTTGCCGATGCACGCCCGCCGGGTAGGTCTCTACATCGACACCCGGCGTTTCCTGTGCCGGAGCTGCGGCAAGACCTTCTACGAGGCCCTGCCGGAAGTGGCTGATGGCCGTGGCCTGACCGCCCGACTGGCCCGCTGGATCGGCCAGCAAAGCCCCAAGCGACCGTTCCTGTCGATCTCGGATGAGACCGGCATCGACGAGAAGACCGTCCGCAACATCTTCCACGACTACATCAACGAGTTGGAGGCACAGGTGCAGTTCGAGACGCCCAAGATCATGAGCATCGACGAAATTCACCTGATACGGCCACGCTGTGTCATCTCCAACATCGGCAACAACACGCTGGTCGATCTTCTGCCGAACCGTAACAAGGAAACGGTGGCGAAGTACCTGTCCAAGATGGATCGCCGCGACAAGGTTCAGGTGGTCGCGATGGATATGTGGACTCCCTACCGCGACGCGGTGGAAGCGGTATTGCCAAAAGCGATCATCGTCATCGACAAGTTCCACGTCGTGCGCATGGCGAACGAGGCTGTTGAGCGGGCGCGCAAAGCGTTGCGTGCCGCGCTGACGCCCGCGCAGTGGCGCGGGCTGATGCACGACCGCTTCGTGCTCTTGAAGCGTCAGTGCGACCTAACGGACAAGGACCGTCTCAACATCGACGGCTGGACCAAAAACTACCCTGCGCTGGGCGATGCCTACCGCGCCAAGGAGGCGTTCTACGGCATCTACGACGCTCAGACGTCTGAGGAGGCCGTTCGGCGCTATGCGGCGTGGGAGCAGGCTCTCACGTCCGAGATCAGACTGTACTTCGCCGATCTACTGTGGGCATGGTCGAACTGGCAGCCGCACATCCTTAACTACTTCTACCGTCGCGTGACGAACGCCTACACCGAGAGCCTGAACAACCTGATCCGGGTCATGAACCGGCTGGGACGCGGCTACAGCTTCGAGGCGTTGCGGGCCAAGATTCTGTTCACCGAGGGTGTACACAAGCACACGTTATCCCGGCCCAAGTTCTAGCGGCGACCCTCAAAGTCCGAATTTGAAGCTCCAGCTTTCAAGCGGATATACCGGGAAGAAGATGCCATCGTCGGCGATGCGTCGCCACCTATAGCGTTCGATCCAGACAGGCACCCCAGTGCACCGAAGAACTACGGCGTGGACATCGAGTTGCTGACCCGGTTGTTGGAACGAGGTGAACTTTGAACCGGATCGGCACTGCTTACCGACATCCGTAAGCAATGGTAAGTAGCTTGGGATCAATCCCGGGGGTCAAGCAGCTTGCCGCGCTATTGAGGCCCGGATCAACCATCAATTCCGAATACCCGAAATCTATAACCTGACTGGCACAGGAGGCGGTGGCAAGCGCTCACGCTATGCCGCTGGTATCGAGTTCAGTATCCCGCTGACCTCCATGCTGCTCGCAAGCGTAGCCGGACGCTACGACAAATACGATGACATCACCAACGTCAACGACGCCCGTACTTGGGGCTTGGGCCTTGAATTCCGTCCGTTCAACAACTTTCTGCTGCGTGGCAACCTCAGCACCAGCTTCAAGGCGCCGGACATGCACTACGTATTCTCCGAACGCAGCGGCAGCTTCGGCAGAATTACCGACTATTACCGCTGCTATCTGAACAACATCAGCCCAGACCCCACCGTCTGCGGCGGTTCTGGCGGCAGGTACAGCTATCAGGTCTTCACCACCTCCCAAGGTCAACCAAGCCTGCGCGAGGAAACCGGTCGGTCCGCAACCGTTGGTTTCGTCTGGGACATCACCGATGGTTTGTCCACCTCACTCGACTGGTACCGCATTGACCTGAATGATGTCGTCAGCGTACAAAGCGGGAGTTCCATTCTGGAGGCGGAACTGGGTTGCAATACCGGCTTGTACCCCAAGGGCGAACCGTATCCATTCGCCATCGGCTCGGAGTTTTGCAACGCAACCCTGCCACGCATCAGTCGCGATGCCAATGGTACGATCACGGAAATCCGCAGCGGCCCAATCAACCTGGCCTATGTCGGCACCAAGGGCCTGGACGGCACTATCCGCTACCGCTTCCACACCGAACGTTTCGGAACCTTCAACACGTCGGTAACGTGGTCTCACGTACTGAGCCAGAAAGACCGCGCCACGCCTGCTTCCGCGACCCGGGATTATCGCGACCTGAATTCCAATGCGGGCTTCCGCAGCCGCGTCCGCGCCAGCCTGACCTGGAACAAGGACAGTTGGGATTCCACCGTATTCATGAACCGCCTGGGCAGCTTCCCGATCTGGCGGACTTCAGTGGCCGACGCCTATGGCTACAACCGGCGAATCGCACCGTTCATCGTCTGGAATATCAGCGTTGGCAAACGCTTCAACGACCGCTTCGGCATGCGCCTGAATGTCAATAACGTGTTCGACAGGATTCATCCCAACGATCCGACATTCAACTCCTACCCTTACTTCTGGAGTTCTTACGACGCGCTGGGGCGTCGGGTTGGGCTGGAATTCACTTACAAGCTCAATTGATCGCCCTGTGACCAACAAGGCCCGGCAATCACCGGGCCTTGCTCTATCGCCGTAACGATACCCACTGAACAGCGATCAACGGCTTAAAATCCGCTAGCCGACACATCGACATCCTCACTACCGCGGTGATGGCATGGTCAACATCACGGTGTATTCACACCCAACCCCCACTGGACGTTGAAGCCGACATGCTGCATCGCAACTTTCCCCCATGTGGCCCGGCATGGGATATAAACGTCATCCGCTGGCCATCACCATTGGCGGCCCACACAGGAGCAGGAGAAAAGAAAATGCGCAAGACCCTATTTGTACTCACGCTCGGCCTCGCCGCCATGCCCATGCTGGCATCGGCCCAGCAGTCGCCAGTCGGCAAGTGGAGGACCCTTGATGACGAAACCCGTAAGCCGATGACCGTGGTCGAGGTCTACGAGGCCCAGAACGGTACGCTGGCGGCCAAGATCGTGGAGAACATCGCCGCGCCGCCCACATGCACCAAGTGCAGCGGTAAGGACAAGGGCAAATCGATCATCGGCATGCCGGTACTGTGGAACCTGAAGAACAAGAACGGCGTCTGGGGCGATGGCAACGGACTGAAGCCTTCCACGGGCGACACCTTCCGTGCCAAATCGGTCGTCGTGACCGATGGCGGCAGGAAGCTGGAAGTGACCGGCTGCAAGGCGATTTTCTGTCGCACGGCCACTTGGCTACGTAATTGATCGTCGCTTCAATGCGCGGCACGTCGAAGGCCCGGGCAACCGGGCCTTCGTTTTTAGTGCGGGCAAGGCCCATGCGATAATTCCCGCCCGTTTTCGCCACCTGTCGCCATGTCCCGCCAAGCCCTCGTCACCTGTGCCCTGCCCTACGCCAATGGGCCGCTGCATCTCGGCCATCTGGTCGGTTACATCCAGGCCGACGTGTGGGTGCGGGCGCGGCGCATGGCCGGCGATACCGTGCATTTCGTCTGCGCCGACGACACCCACGGCACGCCGATCATGCTGGCGGCGGAAAAGGCCGGCACCTCGCCCGAAGCCTTCATCGCCGACATCCAGGCCGGGCATGAGGCGGATTTCGCCGCGTTCCACGTCGATTTCGATCATTACGATTCCACCAACTCGGCGCGCAACCGGGCGTTGACCGAGGCGATCTACGCGCGGCTGGAAGCCAGCGGCCACATCGGCAGGCGCACGGTGTCGCAGTTGTTCGATCCCGAGCGCGGCATGTTCCTGCCCGACCGCTACGTCAAGGGCATCTGCCCGAACTGCGAGGCGCCCGACCAGTACGGCGACAACTGCGAGGTCTGCGGCGCGACCTATTCGCCCACCGATCTGAAGGCGCCGAAGTCGGTGGTGTCCGGCGCCACGCCGGTGCTGCGCGATTCCGAGCATTACTTCTTCGAGCTGGGCCAGTTCGAGGATTTCCTGCGCGAGTGGCTCAGGGGCGATGTCGCCGTGCCGGGCGTCAAGGCCAAACTGGGCGAGTGGCTCGCGGGCGAGGGCGGGCTGCGCGCCTGGGACATTTCTCGCGATGCGCCTTACTTCGGATTCGAAATTCCCGGCGCGCCGGGCAAGTATTTCTACGTCTGGCTGGATGCGCCAATCGGCTACCTTTCCAGCTTCCAGGCGCTGTGCGAGCGCGATGGCATCGGCTTCGATGCTTTCCTCACACCCGATGGCGATGCCGAAATGCACCACTTCATCGGCAAAGACATCGTCAACTTCCACGGCCTGTTCTGGCCGGCCCTGCTGCATGGCGCCGGCCACCGCACGCCGACGCGGCTGCACGTCAACGGCTACCTGACCGTCGATGGCGCGAAGATGTCGAAATCGCGCGGCACTTTCGTGATGGCGCGTAGCTGGCTCGATCACGGCCTTGCGCCCGAGGCGCTGCGTTACTACTTCGCGGCCAAGACCTCGGGCGGCGTGGACGATCTCGATCTCAACCTCGCCGACTTCGTGCAGCGGGTGAACAGCGACATCGTAGGCAAGTTCGTCAATCTCGCCAGCCGCTGCGCCGGCTTCATCGAGAAGCGCTTCGGCGGCGAACTGGCCGCTGCGCTGCCGGAGCCGGCGATGTACGCGCGTTTCGTCGAAGCCCTGGAAGACATCCGAACCGCCTACGCCGGCAACGACGCCGCGCAAGTGCTGCGCCTGACGATGCTGCTGGCCGACGAAGCCAACAAGTACATCGACGAAAAGAAGCCGTGGGTGATCGCCAAGCAGGAAGGCGGCGATGCCGAATTGCAGGCGGTCTGCACGCAGGGGCTGAACCTGTTCCGCGTGCTGGCGCTGGCCTTGGCGCCGGTGCTGCCCGCCACCGCCGCGCGCGTATCCGCGTTCATGGGCGCGCCGCTGGCGGATTGGCGCGATTGCGATGCCGCGCTGCTCGCGCGTCGCATCGAAACCTATCAGCCGTTGTTCACCCGCATCGACCCTAAACACATTGACGCCATGACCGAAGCCAGCAAGGAAACCCTGAAGTCCGCCACCGCGACCAGTGCGGCCAAACCCGCGCCCGCCGCCGCGAAAACGGCTGAAAACGCCGTGGAATACATCGGTATCGAGGATTTCGCCAAGCTCGATCTCCGCATCGGCCGGGTGCTGGAGTGCGGCTTCGTGGAAGGCTCGGACAAGTTGCTGCGCTTCCTGCTCGACGCCGGCGAGCTCGGCCAGCGGCAAATCTTCTCGGGCATCCGCGCAAGCTATACCGAGCCGGAAAAGCTCGTCGGCCGCCATGTGGTGTTCATCGCCAACCTCGCCCCGCGCAAGATGCGTTTCGGCCTCAGCGAGGGGATGATCCTGTCCGCCGGCTTCGATGGCGGCGCGCTGGCGCTGCTGGATGCCGATGCCGGCGCGCAGCCCGGCATGCCGGTGCGCTGATCCCGGCACCGGATTTTTCCGGCCGCCCGCGATACAGGCCGAAGCCATCCATACGCCACTGGTCGAGCGCATAGACCGCCTGCTGCCGCAGACGCAATGCGGCCAGTGCGGCTACGAGGGCTGTCGCCCGTATGCCGAAGCCCTGGCGCGCGGCGAAGCCGACATCGACCACTGCCCGCCCGGCGGCGACGCCGGCGCGCGCGCGCTGGCGAAGCTGCTCGGCGTAACGGCGAAACCTTACGACCGCGCGCGAGGCGAGCACAGGCCGGGCATCGTGGCGCGGGTCGTCGAGGCCGATTGCATCGGCTGCACCAAGTGCATCCAGGCCTGTCCGGTCGATGCCATCATTGGCGCATCGAAGTTGATGCACGTCGTCATCGCACCGCTGTGCACCGGTTGCGAACTGTGCGTGCCGCCCTGCCCGGTCGATTGCATCGTGATGGATCCCTCGCCCTGAACCTGGGCGAGGCATCCGGCGGCCGCCTTATTTCCCGACGCAGGCCGAGCACACCCGTTCGACCCGATAGCCCTTTCCACGCATCCGCTCGACGACGCCATCGCTACCGAGCAGATGCATCGCGCCGACCACCACCAAGGTATCGTCGCTGCCCGGCGCTTCCAACCGCGCCTGCAACTGCGGTACCCAGGCGAGGTTGCGATCGACGTTGATCACCTGGTACAGACGCGGGTATTCGGTGCGCATCTTGTCGATGGTCTCGCGCAACAGCATGTCGGCATCGCCACGACGCCAAGCACCGTGCAGCCGGCCAATCCCGGCGGAGCCTTCGCGCGCGGCCGTCAGTGCTTCCTCCAGCATCTGCCGCTGTTGCTCGGCGCTCATGCCATCGAACAACACGACCTGGGAATCGCCGCTTTCCAGCCCCGCCACCCGCTTGCCCGCCGCCCTGGCCTTGGCCGAAATGTGATTGTCCAGGCCAAATTCGGGCTCCATGCCCATCTGCCGCATCGCCGTCATCGTGACCAGGATCGAGGCGAACCACGGCTTGAACCGTTGCAGCATCGGCACGTCGATGCCCTGCCTCGCCAATGCGTCGCGGTTGGCCTCGGCCCAGGCGTCGAACTTGGCATTGAGTTCGGGCGAAAGCGCATCTTTCAAGGTTTTGCCGTCGCGCCGCACCGCCGCCGCCATCATCTTCCGCGCCAACTGCGGCGAAGCCATTTCGTCCGGCGCGATCTCGAACGTCACCTGCGCGGCGCGGGCGAATGCGTCCTCGACATCTTTCGACAGCGGATAGTCGTCGGCCTTCAACACATGGAAGGAGCCGAGCATGTAGACGCAATTGTCGCTATCGCAGGCTTTCCACAGCAGCGGCACCGGTGGCGCGGCCACCTGTGAAGCCGCCACCGCCGGCGGTTTCGCCACGGCATTCGCCGCCAGCAATGCGATGGAAAGGGCAATCAGGCAACGCTTGGGCATGTGGCGACTCCGTTCACGTGAATCCGGATTCTAACGGTCGCCGACCAAGGCTTACGCTCAGCGCCCGCGCAGGAACCAGCGGTCGATCTCGCCCAGCGAAAAGCGGGTCCAGGTCGGGCGGCCGTGATTGCACTGCGCCGAGCGTTCGGTCGCCTCCATCTCGCGCAGCAGGGCGTTCATTTCCGGGATCGTCAGGCGGCGGTGGGCGCGCACGCTGCCGTGGCACGCCATCGTCGCCAGCAGGCAGTCGCGCGCCTCGGCCACCCGCGGGCTGTGACCGTGTTCGACGAAATCCGCCAGCACGTCACGCACCAGCGCCTCGGGATCGCCCTGCGCGAGTAGCGCCGGCACCGCGCGCACCAGCAACGACTGCGCCCCACCCGGGCTCACGTCGAAGCCCAGCGCGTGCAAGGCCGCGCTTTCGCGTTCGGCCAGCTCGGCCTCGCGCGCGGAGACGGCCAGCGACATCGGCACCAGCAAGGGTTGCTGGCGCAGCCCCTCGCCATCGAAAGCGGTTTTCAACTTCTCGTAGTTGATGCGCTCGTGGGCGGCATGCATGTCGACGACCACCAACCCCTCGGCGTTCTCGGCCAGCACGTAGATGCCATGCAACTGGGCGATGGCGAACCCGAGCGGCGGGATTTCCTCGCCTCCGGGAAGCGCCGGCGATGCGACGGGCAACGCCCCGGGCGAGGAAACGTGGGGCGCGAAAGACGATGCCGAAGCCCCATCGCCATACAGCGCGGCATAAGCGGCGGGCGCCTCCCCCACGCGCAGGCCCAGCGGCGCCTGGGGGCGCGGCCAGCGATCGAAGGGCATCGACGATGCGGATGAATCCGTATGCCCGGCACCGGCGCCGGGTGTCGCCACCGCGCCGGCACGGGTATCGGCCAGGGCATCCTTCAACGTGCGATGGACGAAATCGTGTATCAGCCGCGCGTCGCGGAAACGCACTTCGTGCTTGGCCGGGTGCACGTTGACATCGACCCGGCGCGGATCGAGCTCGAGAAACAGCACGTAAGCCGGCTGACGGCCGTGGTAGAGCACGTCGCTATAGGCCAGCTTGACCGCGTGCGCCACGCTGCGGTCGCGCACCGCGCGGCCATTGACATAGAGGTATTGCTGGTCGGCGCTGGGGCGGTTGTAGGCCGGCTGCGCGATCCAGCCGGAAAGGCGCAAGCCAGCCGCCTCGTGCTCGATGGCCAGCGCCTGGCGGGTGAACTCCTCGCCAAGCGTCTGGATCAGGCGATCGTCGGCGATCAGCGCCTCGCCGCCACCGCCGCGATAGCGCCGCATGGCCTTGCCGTTGTGGCCGAGGCGCAATTCGACATCGGGCCGGGCCAAGGCCAGTTGACGCAGCCATTCCTCGATATGCCCCAGCTCGGTACGCTCGGCACGCAGGAACTTGCGGCGCGCCGGGGTATTGAAGAACAGGTCTCTTACCTCGACCGTGGTGCCGACGGCCTGTGCCGCGGGCGCGGATGTCCCGACGCGGCCGCCCTCCACTTCCAGCGCATGGCCGTGGGTGTCGGCGGCGCGCCGGGAAGCGATGCGAAAACGGCTGACCGAGGCGATCGACGGCAATGCCTCGCCACGGAAGCCGAGCGTGGCGACCGCTTCAAGGTCATCGAGCGTGGCGATCTTGCTGGTGGCATGGCGCTGCACCGCCAGCGCGAGTTCCTCCGGGGCGATGCCGCCGCCATCGTCGCGCACCCGGATCAGACGCACGCCGCCTTCCTCCAGGTCGATATCGACGCGAGCGGCGCCGGCGTCCAGCGCGTTTTCAACCAGTTCCTTGACCACGGAGGCGGGCCGTTCCACCACTTCGCCCGCGGCGATCTGGTTGGCCAGGGTATCGGGCAGCAAGCGGATGCGGGCGTCGGTCACGGGTACGGCGTCGGTCACGGCCCGTGATTCTAAACCGCCGCGTCAGGGCGATGCGGCGGCGTTGGATACGCTGCCGGCCTGCGGGGCTTCCCGCCGGGCGGCGTAATGGGTGCCCGGCGGCGGCATGCGGGTGAAGTGCGTGTGGATACCATCGAGCACGGCGCGCGCCAACTGGCGCTGGAAGGCCGGATTCTTCAGCCTCGCTTCTTCGTCGGGATTGCTGATGAAGGCGGTCTCGACCAGCATCGAGGGCACGTCGGGCGAGCGCAACACGACGAAGTTGGCTTTCTCGATCTGGTTCTTGTGGGTTTTGCCCAGCCGCCGCAGTCCCCCCAGCACTTCGCCGGCGATACGCTCGGAGGCGCGCTGGGTGGCGCTCTGCGAGAGGTCCAGCAGTACCGAAGCCAGCGTGTTCTCCTTACCCTTCAGCTTGACGCCGCCGACCAGATCGGCGGCATTCTCGCGATCGGCCAGCCAGCGCGCGGCCTGCGAGGTCGCCCCGCGCAACGACAGCACGTAGACCGAAGAGCCGCGCGCGGCGCGGTTCTCGGCGGCATCGGCGTGGATCGACACGAAAACGTCGGCCTTGGCGCGCCGCGCGCGCTGGTAGCGCTCGGCCAGCGGGATGAAGAAATCGGCGTCGCGGGTTAGGTAGGACTTGAGGCCCGGCATCGCATCCACCTGACGCGCAAGTTCGCGTGCCACGGCCAGCGTGATGTCCTTTTCCCGGGTGCCATTCATGCCGACCGCCCCCGGGTCCTGGCCGCCGTGGCCGGCATCGATGGCGACGACGATCGACCGGAGCATCCCGGGACGATTCATCTCTTGCAGCGTACGCACCGGTGTGGCGCTGGCCGGCGGAGAAGAAGCGGCCGGCGCGGGCGGCACCGCTTGCCGGGGAGCCGGATTGGAAGCCACCTGCGGCAATCTGTCGGGTGAAGCCGGCATCGCCGCCTGCGCGGGTGACGACGATGGCGTGGCAGCGGTTGCCGGCGACGGCGGGGCAACGGTTGCCGAAGGCGATGGCGTGGCAACGGTTGCCGGCGGTGGCGGCGACGGTGTCGCAGCGGTCTGCGGCGGCGATGACGCGGCAGCGGTTGCCGAAGGCACTGGCGTGGCGGAAGCGGCGGCGGCGATCGCGGCGATGCCGTCGCCCGGCCATTCGAGGATCAACACCGCCTGGCCTTCGCGCCATTCGAGGTGGGGGCCAATCGCCACCACCGGCGCGGCCAGATCGAACACGATGCGCGTGGTGCCGGACTCTGGCTGGCCGCTGCGCACCGATTTCACCACGCCGCCACCGGCCGGCAATGCCACGCGCGGCGACATTCCGGCCTGGGCGATGTCCAGCACCAGGCGATCAGGATTGCTGAGCGAAATGGTGCGGTAATCGACACGGCTGTCCAGCGCGATCTCAGCGCGGGTTCCACTCGCGGTTTCACGCAGGGTGACGCTGCGCACCTCGCGCGCCTCGGCAAGATTCCAGACGAGCGCGGCCAGGAGCACCAGCCCCAGCAGCAATTGCTCGATTCTCAAACCCCTTGCGCGCATGCGGGGATTCAATCATCGCCACCGCCCCAAATCAACCTTTTCCCTTTGAAAATCCGTAAGTTTGGTTAACTTCCTCTCAGTTTTCCGAGGTTTGGGGGGCCTCATCGGGCGCGGAACCGGCAATCCTCGCGCCCAAGACCTGCGACGACGCCGGTTCCACCCCGCCACTGGTCGACACCTCGGTCAGCCATTCGCGCCCGGCAGGCGATGCCGCGCTGGCCCGCATGCGCCGCCCGCCACCCGTCATTTCCAGCGAAATGGCCAGATCGGCCGGGGGTAGCGCCGCGCCACCGCGCGCCGGCCACTCGACCAGCCACAGCGCCGCCTGCTCCGGCTCGATGCCGAGGAACTCCAGTTCGCCGGGGTCGCCGATGCGATAGAGATCGAGATGCAGCGCCTCGCCGCCGTCATCCAGCGGGTAGCGCTCGACCAGCGTGTAGGTCGGGCTGCGGATCGCGCCGGTCACGCCCAATGCGCGCAGGAAAGCGCGGGCGAAACTCGACTTACCGGCGCCGAGATCGCCATGCAGGTGAACGATGGCGTTGGCCGGGCGGCGGGCGGCGAAACGCCCGGCGATGGCGTCGGTGGCGGCGGGATCGGGCAGGAAGAGGTCGAAGTTCATGCCGTGCACTCCGCGATGGCCGCGCGCAGGTGGCCGATGAGATCGCCGGCGAGCAGACCGGCCTCGCCGTCGCGTGCGGCCAGATCGCCGGCACGGCCATGCAGCCAGGCGCCGGCCGAAGCGGCCTCGAACGGCGCCGCCCCCTGCGCCAGCAAACTGGCGATGACGCCGGACAGCGCATCGCCCATACCGCCCGACGCCATGCCGGGATTGCCGACCGCCAGCACACGGGAAGTCCTTCCCGGCGCGGCAATGACCGACCCCGCGCCCTTCAGCACCACCGCGCCGCCATACCGCGCGGCAATGGCTTCGGCAGCGGCATAGCGATCACGCTGCACGCTGGCCGTGTCGCTGCCAAGCAGACGCGCGGCCTCGCCCGGATGCGGTGTCAACACCGCCCCCGGCAGCGGGCGCGGCGCGGCGGCCAGCAAGTTCAACGCATCGGCATCGACCACGCAGGGTTTGCCGCTGGCCAGCGCGGCCTCGAACAGACCGTGGCTCCATTCGCCCCGCCCCAGCCCGGGGCCGAGCGCCAGCGCATCGGCATGTTCGAGCAAGGGCTGAAGGTCGACGGCGACTTCGACCGCATGCCCCATCGCCTCCGGGCGGCGGGTCAGCAACGCGGCGACGTGTTCGGCGCGGGTGGCGACCGAGACCAGCCCGGCACCGCCGCGCAAGGCCGACTCGGCCGCGATCAGGATGGCGCCGCCATAACCATGCTCACCGCCGATGGCGAGCACGTGGCCGTGGCGGCCTTTATGCGAATCGCGAGCACGGCGTGGGAAACGCGGCGATGCAGCGACCTCGGCCTTCGGCGCGAAACCGTCGAAGCAGGCGGCGGGCGCATCGAGCGTGGAAAGCGAGCGCGAGCCGACATGATCCAGCGCCGCGCCGGTGGCGAGCCCGATATGGGCGGCGATGAACTGGATGGTGTGGGCGGCGAAGATGGCGACGCCCGGCACCGCGCCACGCTCGCTGTCGATGCCGCTTGGCACGTCGAGGGCGAGGATCGGCGACGAAGCGGCATTGGCCGCCGCGATCATCGACGCCGTTTCGCCCTCCGGCGCGCGGTCGAGCCCGATACCGAACAACGCATCGACGATCACCTCGGCCACCGGCAGCACCCCCGAAAATGCCTCGGCCCGGCCGCCGGCATCGGCGTATTCCCCGGCCATCCGCATGGCCAAGGGCGTGCGCGGCGGCATCGAAGACGGATGCACGACGCATACATCCAGCCCCGAATCGCGCGCGTGCCTAGCCAGCACCCAGCCATCGCCGCCATTGTTGCCAGGCCCGGCCAGCACCACGATCCGGCGCGCGTTCGGCCAGTGTTCGAGCAAGCAGCGCCATGCGGCCTGTCCGGCACGACGCATCAGCGTGGTGTCGTCGATGTCGGGCTCGGCACATGCGCGTTTTTCCAGCTCGCGCAAAGCGGCGTTGTCGTAAAGCGCGGAGAGCGACTGCATGCGGCGATTCTATACTTCGCCGATGCCCGCCCCACGCGCCGACATCGCCCTTCTCACCACCCGCATCCGCGAGGAAGCGGCAAGCCTCGGCTTCACCCGTTTCGGCATCAGTGGCGTGGCGCTGGGCGAGGACGAATCGCATCTGCGCTCCTGGCTCGCCGAAGGGCTGCACGGCACCATGCAGTGGATGGCCGCGCACGGCGACAAGCGCTCGCGTCCGGACGAACTGATTCCCGGCACGCTGTCGGTGATATCGGTCGGGCTCGACTACGGCCGCGAGCACGAAGAAGCCTGGGCCACGCTCGAAGACGGCGAACGCGCCTACGTCGCCCGCTACGCGCTGGGCCGCGATTACCACAAGCTGATGCGCAACCGGTTGCAGAAGCTGGCCGCGCGCATCGCCGAGGTCATCGGACCGTTCGGGCACCGGGTGTTCGTCGATTCCGCGCCGGTGCTGGAACGCGCGCTGGCACGCAACGCCGGCCTCGGCTGGATCGGCAAGCACACCTGCCTGATCGACAAGGATGGCGGCTCGTGGTTTTTTCTCGGCGAGCTGTACGTCGATTTCGACCTGCCGGCTTCGGCGCCCGCCACCCATCATTGCGGCACTTGCACGCGTTGCATCGACATCTGCCCGACCCGGGCCATCATCGCGCCCTACCGGCTGGATGCGCGACGTTGCATCAGCTATCTCACCATCGAGCACGCGGGCGCGATCCCGGAGGAGTTCCGCGCGGCAATCGGCAATCGCATCTTCGGCTGCGACGATTGCCAGTTGATCTGTCCGTGGAACAAGTTCGCCAAGCGCGCCGACGAACCGGATTTCCGTGTCCGCAATGGGCTGGATCGGGCCACGCTGGTGGAGCTGTTCGCCTGGAGCGAGGACGAATTCCTGCGCCGCACCGAAGGCTCGGCGATCCGCCGCAGCGGTCACGAACGCTGGCTGCGCAACATCGCGCTCGCGCTGGGCAACGCGCCGCGCACACCGGAGGTCGCCGTGTCGCTGCGCTCACGCCGCGATCACCCATCGGAACTCGTGCGCGAACACGTGGCCTGGGCCTTGGCCCGCCACGGCATCGCCGATTGAGAACCACGCCACTCAACGCCGCGCGGCGATCTCCGCAAGCAGCGCACGGGTGACGGTGTCATCGGCCTCGGCCTCGCCAGCCAGCGCCGGCAACAACCGGTCGGCCAACTGCTTGCCCAACTCGACGCCGAACTGGTCGAAGGCGTTGATGCCCCAGATCACCGATTGCAGATAGACGCTGTGCTCGTACAAGGCGAGCAGCATGCCGAGCGCGGTTGGCGTCAGCGCGTCGAGCAACAGCAAGGTGCTGGGCCGGTTGCCGGGGTGATGGCGGTGCGGATCCGCCCCCTCCTCCCCATTGGCCAACGCCTCGCCCTGCGCCAGCAAGTTGGACAGCAACGCCACATGATTCGCCGGGTGATCGTGGTCGGGGCGGAGCACGCCGATGAAATCCACCGGCACCTTTTGCGTGCCCTGGTGCAGCGCCTGGAAGTAGCTGTGCTGGCAGTCGCTGCCCACGCCCCCCCACCACACCGGCACGGTATCGACCTCGACCTCGCCGCCATCCAGCCGCGTGCGCTTGCCCAGGCTTTCCATCACCAGTTGCTGTAGATAGGCCGGTAAGAGGCGCAGGCGCTCTTCGTAAGGCAGCACGGCCTGGCTGGCCGCGCGCAGCGCATTGCGGTTCCATATCGCGCTCAGCGCGTGCCAATACGCCAGATTGGTCTCGGGCGCGGCCCGCAACGCATGCGCATCCATCAATGCCGCGCCGGCCAGCAACGCCTCGAAGCGCTCCAGACCGATCGCCAGCGCAACCGGGAACCCGACCGCCGACCACAGCGAATAGCGGCCGCCGACCCAATCCCACATCGGCAAGGTGCGTTCGGGTGGAATACCGAAGGCGGCCGCGCGTTCGCCGTTCGCGCTGACCGCATACAGGCGGCCGTCGTCCCCCAGCCAGTCGGCGACGATGCGGCCATTGAGCAAGGTCTCGCGGGTACCGAAGCTCTTGGAGACCAGGATCGCCGCCGTGCGCCGCGGATCGAGACCGTCCAGCACGCGCTGCGCCGCGGCGCCATCCACGTTGGAAAGAAAATGCACCCGGAAGCGCGCGCCGGGTTGCGCCAACGCATCGACCAACATTCGCGGACCCAGGTCGGAGCCGCCGATGCCGATGCTGACGATATCGACAACCTCCGATTCGAACAATGCGCCGATCATCCCGGCCATGCGCGCGCGCGCCTCGGCCGCCGCCGCGCGCGCGGCTCGCGCTTCGCCGGTGGCGGACAGCCCATCGCGCAAGACAGCGCACGCGGCCGTCGCGGCGGGATCGGGGTACTGCGCGGCCATGCGTTCGATCACCGCGCTCGGCAAGGCGTCGCGCAACGCGGTATGCAGGGCGGCACGGCCTTCGGTGCCGTTGACGCTCGCGCCATCGGCCAGGCGTCTCATCGCCGCCGGCAGGCGAACCTCGCGAGCGAGCGCGAATAACGCCGCCAGCGCCTCGCGATCGTAGGACTGGCGCGCGAAGTTGGCGTACAGCGGCCCGACCCGCAGCGCGAAATCGCGCGCGCGCGCCGGGTCGGCCGCCACCATTTCCCGCAGGGAACACTTCTCCAGCCGTGCCGCTTGTTCCCTCAAGCGTATCGGCATGGTCAGACCGCCTGTGCCGGGATCGACTCGTTGGTATGGGTCAGACGGTTCTCGCGATCCACATAGACCAGCGTTGGCTTGAACGTCGCCGCCTCGGCCTCGTCGCACTGGCCGTAGGCACAAATGATGACCAGATCGCCCGGCTCGGCCTTGTGCGCGGCGGCGCCGTTGACCGAGATGATGCCGCTGCCGGCTTCGGCGCGAATGGCATAGGTGGCGAAACGCTCGCCATTGTTGATGTTGTAGATTTCGACGCGCTCGTTCTCACGGATACCGGAAATTTCCAGCAATCGGCTGTCGATGGCGCAGGAACCTTCGTAATGCAGTTCCGCGTGCGTCACCGAGGCCCGGTGGATCTTGGCTTTCAACAGGGTCAACAACATGGTACGGCTCCGGGCCGGTGAAACTGCGCGCAGTGTAGGGGCGCGGTTTGCGCGCCGCAACATCGTGGGCGCGACGTTCAGCCGCCAATGCCCCCGGCACCGACCTCGGCGTGGGGTTCGAGCTGGAATTCCAGATTGTCGATCAACCGCGTCGCGCCCAGCCGGGCGGCGATCAAGGCCACCCTCGGCCCCGGCTCGCCATCGGCGGGCGCGCGGAATTCCGGCGTGCGGATCACGGCGTAATCCGGCGCGAAGCCGGCCAACGCCAATGCGCGCGCGGCGTTGGCCTCCACCTCTTCGCGCGCCAGGCCGGCCCGCAACGCATCGCGCATCGCCGACAGGGTGCGGTGGATGACCGGCGCGGTCTCGCGTTCGGCGGGCGACAGGTACTGATTGCGCGAACTCATCGCCAGGCCGTCGTTCTCGCGCTTGATCTCGGCCCCGACGATCTCCACCGGAAACGCCAAGTCGCGCACCAGATGCCGGATCACCGCCAGTTGCTGGTAATCCTTGCGGCCGAAGATGGCGACATCCGGCAGCACTTGGTTGAACAGCCGCGCCACCACCGTCGCCACGCCGTCGAAATGCCCGGGGCGATGCGCGCCATCCAGCACCCCGGCGATGCCCGGCACGCCGACCGTGACCGCGTTGCCGACGCCCAGCGGATACATCGTGTCCACCTTCGGCAGCCACAGCAGGTCGCCGCCGGCGTCATCCAGACCGGCGGCGTCGGCTTCGGGCGTGCGCGGGTAGCGGTCGAAATCCTCGTTCGGGCCGAACTGGGTCGGATTGACGAACACACTGGCCACCACCCGGTCGGCGTGACGCCTGGCAAGCGCGATCAGCGAGTAATGCCCGGCATGCAGGTTGCCCATCGTGGGGACCAGAGCGATGCGCTGGCCGGCCTGTTTCCAGCCGCGTACCTGCGCGCGCAGCGAATCGAGTGAAGTGGCGGTGATCATGGAAGTGGAATCAAGCCTCGTAGCTATGCTCTGCGGTGGGGAAGGCGCCGCTCTTCACGGCGTCGACATAGGCGCGCACGGCACCGGCGACCGAACCACCCCCAGCCAGGAAATCGCGCACGAAGCGCGGGCGGCGATGGCCGCTGTCGAGGCCAAGCATGTCGTGCAACACCAGCACCTGTCCGTCGGTATCGGGACCGGCGCCGATGCCGATGGTGGGAATGGGCGAAGCGGCGGTGATCTCGCCCGCCAGCATCGACGGCACCGCTTCCAGCACCAGCAGCGCGGCGCCGGCCTCGGCCACGGCCAATGCCTCGGCGCGCAGCTTTTCCGCCGCCGCGTCGCCGCGCCCCTGCACCTTGAAGCCGCCGAAGCGCAGCACCGATTGCGGGGTCAGGCCCAGGTGCGCGCATACCGGAATCTCACGCTCGACCAGGAAGCGGATCGTCTCCAGCTTGTGACCGGCCCCCTCCAGCTTGACCATGCCGGCGCCGGCTTGAAGGAACTTGGTGGCGGCTTCGAGCGCGCGCTCGGGCGTGGCGTCCGCCTGGAACGGCAGGTCGGCGACGATCAGCGCGCGGCGCGTCGCGGCGGCCACGCAGCGGGTGTGATAGGCGATGTCGTCCACCGTCACCGCCAGGGTCGAATGGGCGCCTTGTACCACCATGCCCAGCGAATCGCCGATTAGGATCAGATCGATGCCGTTGCCATCGAGTGCACGGGCGAACCCGGCGTCGTAACAGGTCAGCATCGTCAGCTTGCGGCCGGCTGCGCGCAGCGCGGCCAGTTCCGGCACGGTGACGGGTTTCACGGGCGAATTCATCGCGGCTCCAGTGCGGCGGGGCGCTACAGGTTAGCGGATCGGAGCGACGCCAAGACGGTCAGCCGGGCCGAGCGCCGCCAGCGCCTCGCACACCGGGCCGAGGCCGGGAATCCGCGCCTCGGCGGCGATATCCGCCAGCGGCAGCAGCACGAAGGCACGCTCGGCCATGCGCGGATGCGGCACGTCGAGCCCATCGGCCTCGATGACCGCGTCGCCGTACATCAGCAGGTCAAGGTCGAGCGTGCGCGGCCCCCAGCGCCGTTCACGCGCGCGATCACGGCCATGCGCGCTTTCGACGGCGAGCAGCGCCCGCAGCAGCGCCGGCGCGGTCAGCGTGGTTTCGAGCTTGGCCGCCGCATTGACGAAATCGGCCTGCGCGACGCCGCCCACCGGCACGCTGCGATAGAGCGAGGACGCCGCCACGAGGCGCGTCTCCGGCAACGCGCCCAACGCTCCGAACGCGGCGCGCAGGGTGGCCTCGACATCGCCGATATTGCCGCCCAGGCCGACGAAGGCCGTGACCGGCGCGTTCATTCCACCGGCTTGCGCGGACGCCGGCGGCGGCGACGACGCGGCGCATCGGCCGCCTGCGCCGCCTCCTCGGCGGCGATCTCATCCGGGGTTTCCCCGTCTGGATCGCAGGCGACGCGCAGTTCCGGGAGCATCGACTGCTCGCCACGCCAGAAGGCGACATCGGCGGCGTGCTCGTCCGAGGCGAACTGGCGGAACTGGAGGAAATCGAAAGCGGCGCGAAAGCGCGGATGCGCCAGCAGTCGCTCGACGCGCTTGTGTTGGGCGAAACGCGGTTGCAGCAGCCAGATTTCCTGCATCGGAATCGAGAACCGGCGCGGAAGCGCGACGATCCGCGTCTGGTGCAAGGTCACTTGGTCGGCGCCGCGGCGCTGCGCCTCGGCGGTATGCATGCCCTTGTTTTGCAGCTTCATCAGCGCGTGCGCATAAGCCGGCCACAACAGCAGCGCGAACAGGAAAGCCGGCGATACCGGCTCCTCGCCAGCCACCCGCGCGTCGGTGTTGGCAAGCCCGGCCACCAGCATCCGCCGCAACGCACCGCTACGATTGCATTTCAACGCCGCGGCGGTTTCCGGCAGCAGCACCGGCAGCAAGCCGTTGCGCTCCAGGCCCTCGAAACTGGCGACGGCATGGCCGGACAGGAAGAGTTTCAGGCACTCTTCGAACAACCGCGCCGGCGCGGCTTCGGCCAGCAAGGGTGAGAGGCGCGGAATCGGCGCGGCGGTGGCCGGCTCGATCGTGAAGCCGAGCTTGGCCGCCAACCGCACCGCGCGCAGCATGCGTACCGGGTCCTCGCGATAGCGCGCTTCGGGATCGCCGATGAGCCGGAGGACGCGCGCCTGCACGTCCTCGAAACCGCCGCAGTAATCGCGCACCGAGAAATCCTCGATGGCGTAATACAGGGCGTTGGCGGTGAAATCGCGCCGCAGCGCATCTTCCTCGATACCGCCGTAGATGTTGTCGCACAGCACGCGGCCGTCGTCATCGATCTGACGATCGCCGCTGTCATCGTTGCCGGCGGCGCGGAAGGTCGCCACCTCGATGATCTCGCGGCCGAACACCACGTGCGCGAGCCGGAAGCGCCGGCCGATCAGCCGGCAATTGCGGAACAGGGCCTTGACCTCCTCCGGCGTGGCATCGGTGGCGATGTCGAAATCCTTGGGGATGACACCGATGAGCAGGTCGCGCACGGCGCCGCCGACCAGGTGAGCCTGGAAGCCGGCCTCGCGCAAACGGTAGAGAACGCGCAGCGCGCCGGAACTGATGTCCTTGCGCGAGACGTTGTGGGCATCGCGCGGGATGTGTTGCAACACCGGCGCGGCGAAAGGGGGATTGGATTGTTCGGACATTCGGCCCGGATACGTGTCAAATCGGATAAACCGCCCTATACTATCCCGCCTCGCATTCATGCGACCAATGCTCCCTTCGTCTAGCGGTCCAGGACGCGGCCCTCTCAAGGCTGAAACACGGGTTCGAGTCCCGTAGGGAGCGCCACTTTTTTCCCCGAAACCAGGCCATGCCCTTCGTCGTCACCGACAACTGCATCAAGTGCAAGTACACCGATTGCGTGGAGGTCTGCCCGGTGGACTGTTTCCACGAAGGGCCGAACTTCCTGGTGATCGATCCGGTCGAATGCATCGATTGCACCCTGTGTGAACCCGAATGCCCGGCCAACGCGATATTCCCCGAGGATGACGTGCCGGCCGGCCAGGAGCATTTCATCGCGCTCAACGCCGAGTTGACCGCCGAGTGGCCGATCATCACCACCCGCAAGGACCCGCTGCCGGACGCCCAGGAATGGGACGGCAAGCCGAACAAGCTGCCCTTCCTCGAACGCTGAAGCGCGCCCCGCAACGATGACGGACGGACGCCTTGGCGTCCGTTCCCGCATGGATATTCCATCCGCGACATTATCTCCGCCACCGGCCACCCTTGCCGCGCCTCGAAAGCGCTCCGGAGCATGACCGTCCCCGCCGTTTTCCGGCAACCGCCCGCGCATCAACGAGAACGATTCTTGTTGCGTGAGAGTGCCGGGACAACGTAAAATCGCCCCCCGCCAGCCAATCGGTCCAGCCGGTCGCCAGCAGACAACCCGTCCTGATGGACGTCTCTGACCGGGATCCACCGATGAAAGCCGCCACCTTCGGCCTGCTGTTCGCGCTGGCCGTACTGCCTGTCCGGGCGCATACGCCTTATCTCCACGCCACTGGCGACGTCGCCGCTCGGGGCGGCCTGGTATCGATGGAAGCGGCGTTCGCCGAAACCTTCTTCGTGCCGGAAGTGGCGTTCGACAACAGCGAATTCGTCGTCACCGGTCCCGATGGCCGGCATCACGCGCCGGATCGCATCGAAGTCTGGAAAGCGCGCACGCTGGCCGAGCACCGCATCGGCCAGGCACCGGGGACATGGCGCTTCAGTACCGGCCCGCGTCACGGCGCCCGCTTCCGCACCTGGGAAGTGGACGGGAAACGCCAATCCAGCCGCGACCCGGCCGTGAAGATTCCCGCCGGCGCCAAGCTGGTTTCCGACTTCCAATCGTTGACCATCGCCGAAACCTACCTCAGTGTCGGTGCGCCCAACCGCGCCGCCCTGGCGCCGCGCGGCAAGGGGCTGGAGATCGTCGCCATCGACCATCCCAACGATCTCTACGTGGGCGAGGATTTCGCCTTCCGCGTGCTGTTCGACGGACAACCGCTGGCCGGGAAAAAAATCGAGATCACCGAGGCGGTATCCGACAGCGGCAACACGCCACGGATTGTCACGCTCTCCACCGATGCCGACGGCCGCGCGGTCTTCAAATCGGAACACCCCACGCGGTGGCTGGCGCTGGTGCGCCACCGCACGCCCGCCCCGGCCTCGGTCGGCGCGGCGGAATACAGCCATTCCTACACCCTCACCTTCCGCACGCTGGCACAGTGACGCCCGGAGCCGCCATGAAACTCACCCTCGCCCTGTCGCTGCTGCTGCCGGCCGTGGTGGCCCATGCCGCCGACAAACCGGCCAGCGGCCCGCGCGCCTCGTTCAGCGGCCACGGCGAAAACGTCCGCCACTTCATCCAGGCGCACGACCTGGATGGCGACGGCGCGATCGACCGGGCCGAGTTCGAACGGTTCCGCCGCCAGCGCTTCGAGGCCACCGACCTCGACCGCGACGGCGCGATCAGCCTGCCCGAATACGTCACCGAATTCGATGCCCGCCTCGATGAAATGCTGAAGCCGGAACTGGCCGCCATCGACGGTATGACCCGTACCCGCTTCAGCGCGCTGGCCGGCGGCGGCAGCCACGTCACACGCGAGCGCTACGACGCCTCCGGCGCGCGCATTTACGCCGCCTACGCCGCGGACAAGCTGCCCACCGCACTGCCAGCGGCGGATGGCCGGCGGCGCCTGCTGGACTTGCCGACCACCCACAGCCGCAACGGCCTGATGGCGCTGTACGACCGCAACAGCGATAGCCACCTAGCGCGCGAGGAATTCGACACCGCGCGCGCCGAACAATTCGAACGCACCGACGTCAACCGCGATGGCCGCATCGGCTTCGACGAATACGCCACCGAGTACGGCGAGCGCATCGAGCGCGCCCGCCACGATCTGAACGTGCGCGCCATCCGCCAGACCCGGGTGCGCTTCGGCGTGCTCGACAAGAATCGCGACGATCGTGTCGACTGGGGTGAATACATGGCCTCCGGCCAGCGCCTGTTCGACGGCAACGACCGCAATGGCGACGGCCGGGTGGACGCCACCGACGCCACCCACCCGCCCAAGCCGCGCACTGGCGCCAACTAGCCCGTGTCCCGGACGGAGCGCCACACAGGGAGGTGTGGCGTTCCGTCTCTTTGTTTCGCGCGGCCTCGCGCCACGCATCCCCGCCAGTCCCGCCACGCACGGCCCTCTGCCCGACCGCAGCCGGAAATCGACCAACCGACCTGTGGAGTTTCCATGCAGATTCAACCCACGCGCCGCGTGCTGGCGCTTTCCATCCTCCTGGCCCTGTCGCCGGCAACCCATGCCGCCGAGGGAAGCGGCGCCGAAGCCGCCGCCTCGCTCGACCGCGTGACCGTGCATGGGCAACGCCTCAAAAAGCGTTCAGCCAACCAGAACGTCGAGCGGGTGGACGACAAGCGCCTGGCGGAGGAAATAGCCAACCGGCTCGAAGACGTGATCCGCTATATCCCCGGCGTGGAGATCGTCGACATGGGCCGCTTCGGCGAGAATGGCTTCAACATCCGCGGCCTGGAAAGCGACCGGGTATCGATGAGCATCGACGGGCTGGATCTGGCCGAATCGCTGGAAACCGCGCGCGATTACGAGTTCTTCCGCGCCGGTCGCGGCGGCCCCGACATCGACACACTGAAGCGGGTGGAGATCGTCAAAGGCGCGGACGGCATCGGCCTAGGCAGTGGCGCACTCGGCGGCGGCGTGGCCTTCGTCAGCAAGGACCCGCGCGACTACCTGGCGGCCAAAGGCAACGACACCCACCTCGGCCTCAAACTCGGCTATGCCAGCGCCAGCCGCGAGAAGATGGGCACGGCAAGCTTCGCCAACCGCGGCGGCATCGTCGAATCCATGCTGGTCCACACCCGCCGCAATGGACAGGAAACCCGTGGCTGGTACGCCGATACGCGTGCCGAAACCGGCAGTTCCCGGCGCATCCCCGACCCCGTCGACCGTGACAGCCGCAACTGGCTGGGCAAGCTGGATTTCGTGCTGAGCGAAGCGCACCGCGTCGGCATCGTCGCCGAACGCAGTCTTGGTGAAGCCCGGGTCGAAAACCTGAGCCGGGTCTCGCCCCCCGGCTATCTGCAACGCTGGGGCGACGACCGCAACCAGCGCGACCGCTACGGCCTGCGCTGGCACTGGCGGGCCGGCCATGCGCTGTTCGACACGCTGGAAGCGCAAGCCGACTGGCAAAAGACCGAAAGCACCGGCCTGACCCGCATCCTGGCCGGGCGCGGCTGCCCCGGCGGCACGGCGCCTTGCTGGCGCAGCGAAAACCGCGCCAGCCGCCAGCGGCAAAACCGCATCGCCTTCGATTTCGACAAGGCCATCGACGGCGACGTCCGCCACCGGATCGGCTATGGCCTGGCCTGGCAGCGGCGCAAAGTGGATTTCAGCTCGATCGACACCCGCTGGCGGGCCGACGGCGGCGTGGCGAGTGTCGAGATCGACCCCTCGCAGGTGCCGGAAACCACCGTGGGTTCGTGGAATCTCTATCTGCGCGACCGCATGCGCCTCGCCGATGGCCGCTTCGGCCTGACGCTCGGCGCCCGCTACGACCGCTACGATTACACGCCGAAGACCTCGCCCACCTTCACCGACCCGTTGGGCGCGATGGTGCCGGTGCGCTTCGCCGCCCCCAGTTGGCAGACCGGGCTGGATTGGCGCATCACCGGAAACCAGACGCTGTGGCTACAGGCCGGCAGCGGTTTCCGCGCCCCGACCGTCGCCAACATGTATTCGCCGATCAGCTACAGCAACGCCACCGTGGTCGCCACCGGCGAAACCGTGCGCTACTGGACCAATGCCCCCAACCCCGACCTGAAAGCCGAAACCAGCCTGAATCTTGAACTGGGCTGGCGCTGGCAAGGCGAGATGGCGCGCTGGGGCGTGTCGGTATTCCGCGACCGTTACAGCGATTTCATCGAAGCCGTGGAAACGGTGCGCAATGCCGGCACTCAATACCAAATCTGCGATTTCCGCGGCTGCCGCGTCACCGACGGCAACCGCTATTACCGGCCCGAGAATTTCGGCCAAGTCACGGTCAAGGGCTACGAACTGGATAGCCAGGTGCGGTTCGGCACATCGTGGTCGCTGCGCATGGCCTGGTCGCAGACCCGCGGCGAACAGCGCAACGGCACGCCACTGGACAGCATCAACCCGGCGCGCGGGGTCATCGGCCTGCGCTGGAACAGCGCCGACGCGCGTTGGAGCATCGGCGGCCACCTGACCCATGCATTGGCCAAGAAACGCCGCGACACCACCGTGCGCACCGACCCATTCACCGGCAAAGCGATGGAGCGCTTCGTAAGCCCGGCATGGACGGTGGTGGACCTGATCGCCAGTTTCCAGCCCAGCCCGCAGTGGCGGATCAATGCCGGCGTCTACAACCTGTTCGACCGCGAATACGCCACCTGGCCGCGCATCCGCATGGTCGGCCGCGGTAACTTCGCCCTGTACGGCTACGCCACCGACGAAGGCTTTGGCCGCCTGACCCAACCCGGCCGCAATGCACGGCTGAGCGTGGCCTACACGTTCTGAAACAAACGCCGGAAAACGGAACGGACGCCGAGGCGTCCGTTCCACTTGCCATCGATTGACCTGCCTAAAAGCGGGATCAGCGACCGCCGAGCGCGGTCTTGAGTTGGCCCATCAACGCGGTGGCGGCATCGCCGGTTTCCGGCAGGCCGCGCGGGTCGACCGCCGACACCTGGACGCCCTCGCCGCTCTGGGTCGCACGCACCAGGAAATTGACGCCCTGATAGGCCACGTCGTAGCTGCCGAGCAGTTGGGCGCGGCTGGTGATGGCCAGGCCGGGAACGGCGCCCAACGCCTCGCCGAGGCGGTTGTAGACGGCATCGCGATCGCCGGCAACGTTGAAACTGGAACCGGCCGGCACCGCGGCGGCGGCGCGCGGTGCCGCCTGCGAGGCCATCACGCCCCCCGCCTGCCCGGGCAGCGCCATCGCACCGCTGGTGTCGGGACGATCCATTTCCGGCGGCAATTCCAGCGGGCGGGCTTCGCCACTCAACTTGTAGGCTTCGTTGTCCTTGCGGAACCGGCTGCACCCGGTGGTGAGCACCACGACGACGGCGAGACTGGCAAGGATGGCGGCGCGGCCGGGGGAAGCGATACGCATGGGATTCTCCAGGTGGGATTCGTCAGGCCGCGCGGCGGCATTCGTGTTCGAGGGCAAGGATAGCCGCCGCCGCCGGTTCCAGCCGGCCGGCATTGGCCTCCGAAAGCGGGGTCAACGGCAGGCGCAATCCTTCGCCGATGCCGAAGCGGCGCAGCAACGCCTTCACCGGGATCGGGTTCGGCTCGCAGCTCATGAAGTCGTACAGGGGGCGCAGGGTGGCATCGTGGGCAGTGGCCGCCTCGGCCTCGCCGGCGCGGGCGAGATCGCAAAGCCGGCGAAAGGACGCGGGCAGCACGTTGGAGGCCACCGAGATCACGCCATCGGCGCCGGACAGCAGGGCGCGACAGGCGGTGGGATCGTCGCCGGACAGCACCGCGAAGCCCGGCCCCTTGAGCCGCAACAAAGCCGCCATCCGCTCGGGCGCGGCGACCGCTTCCTTGATGCCGATGATGGCCGCATGGCCGGCCAGTCGCGCCACGGTCTCCGGCCGCATGTCGCTGCCGGTGCGGCCGGGGACGTTGTAGAGCAGCACCGGCAGGCCGCCCTGGTCGGCGACCGCGAGATAATGGGCGAGCAGTCCGGCCTGGGTCGGGCGCACGTAGGGCGGCGTCACCACCAACGCGGCATCGGCGCCAAGCGCGGCGGCGCGGCGGGTCAGGGCGATGGTCTTGGCGGTGTTAGACAGCCCGGTGCCGGCCAGTACCGGCACGCGCCCGCCCACCCGCGCCACGGCTCGCCGCAGCAGTTCTTCGTATTCGGCATCGTCGAGCGCGGCGGCCTCGCCGGTGGAACCGGCCACCACCAGCGCCTCGGTGCCGCCGTCGAGCTGGGTGTCGACCAGCCGCGACCAGGCATCGAAATCGACCTCGCCCCGGGCGTCGAACGGCGTGGCGAGCGCGGTGATGCTGCCGGTGATGCGCGGTGCGGAATCAGCCAAGATCGGAGCCTGCGAATGGGAAACGGCGCGCATGGCGCCAACGAAATGCCCCCGCATGTTACTTGCGGGCTGAAATCACCGGCAAGTATCCTGCACCGAGGCGCCGGCCTTCCGCCGGCCTCTGTTCAGGCCCACCGGCCTTGGAAGCTGTCTTGAACGATCAATCCCCGCGCCCCGCGCAGAACGAAAACCACCTCTTCATCAGCGCCTACAGCACCCACCCGCAGTCGCCGCTGCTCGCCATCACCCGCCGCATCGCCGATTCGGGCTGCAACCTGGTCGATGCCCGTCTCACCACCGTCGGCCGCGACGTCTCGGTCGCGGCGCTGGCCTCCGGCCCCTGGGACGCCGTGGCCAAGCTCGAATCCGCGCTGGAGCGGCTCGCGCGGGACGAATCCTTCCGCATCGTCCATTACCGCACCGGGCCAAAGCCGCTGCAATCCAACCTGATCCCCTACATCGTCGAGGTGGTGGCGGCCGACAAGGCCGGCATCCTCTACCAGTTGGCCGAGTTCTTCAACCAGCAGGGCATCACCGTCGAGACCCTGCACAGTTCGCGCTACAAGGCGATGCAAACCGGCGCCGAGATGTTCACCGCCCAAGTGACCATCGGCGTGCCGGCGGACATGCACATCGCCGCGCTGCGCGACGACTTCCTCGATTTCTGCGACCACCTCAACCTCGACGCCATCATGGACCCGATGAAGTTCTGACCATGACCCAGCAAACCAAGCCCATCGATCGATCCACGCTGCAACTGCCACTCGCGCTCGGCAGCGGTGAAACCACTACGTTGGCCGACCACGCCGGCCATTGGCTGGTGCTGTATTTCTATCCGAAGGACAACACGCCGGGCTGCACCACCGAGGGCCGCGACTTCAACGCCCTGCTGCCAGCGTTCGAGAAACTCGATGCCAGGGTGCTGGGCGTATCGAAGGATTCCGTGCGTACCCATGCCAACTTCGCGACCAAGCAGGGCTTCGGCTTCGACCTGGTCAGCGACCGCGAGGAAACACTCTGCCGCGCCTTCGGCGTGATCCAGATGAAGAAAAACTACGGCCGCGAATACGAAGGCATCGTCCGCAGCACGTTTCTCATCGATCCGCAAAGCCGCATCGCCCAGAGCTGGCAGCCGGTCAAGGTGCCGGGCCATGCCGAGGCGGTGCTCGCGGCGTTGAAGGCGGCCCAATCGAAGTGATCCCCGCGACCGCGCGCCGCCAACGCCGCCACCCGGCCCCGCCGGCGGGCGGCGTTTTCGTTTCCACCCTCGAAAGGAAAACCGCCGCATGACCCACGGCAAGCGCCTGTACGTGCTCGACACCAACGTGCTGATGCACGACCCGACCGCCCTGTTCAAATTCGAGGAACACGACATCTTCCTGCCGATGCAGGTGATCGAGGAACTGGACAACGGCAAGAAAGGCGCCAGCGAGGCCGCCCGCAACGCGCGCCAGGTCAGCCGCTTCATCAACGAACTGATCGAAGACGAGGGCACCGACAAGATCGCCACCGGCCTGACCCTGCGCCCGCCCGGCGGCCTGCAACTGCGCAGTGAAGCCGCGCGCGGCGTACTGCGCTTCCAGACCGCCGGCTTCGGCGGCGGCGAGGCGCTGGGCGCGGCGATGCCTGACAACCACATCCTGGCCGCGATCCTGGCGCTGAAAGCGAACAGCGCGCACGAGGTGGTGTTGGTCTCCAAGGACATCAACCTGCGGATCAAGGCGGCGATCGCCGGCATCGCCAGCGAGGACTACGAGAACGACCGCGCGCTGGACGATTTCAGCCTGCTCTACACCGGCGCGCTGGCCCTGCCGGAGGATTTCTGGCAGCGCTCGGGCAAGGAGCTGAAGTCGTGGACCGACAAGGGCCGCACCTATTACGAGGTGAAGGCGGAAGCCGGCAACGACTGGCATCCCAACCAGTTTCTCTACCTGCCCGGCGACGAGCAAAGCGAGTTCCGCGTGGTCTCGGTCGACGGCGACAAGGCGGTATTGCAGATCGTCGACGACTACCGCGGCCAGCAACACGCGGTCTGGGGCATCACCGCGAAGAACCGCGAACAGAACTTCGCGCTCAACGCGCTGATGGACCCGGAGATCGATTTCGTCACCCTGCTCGGCACCGCCGGCACCGGCAAGACCCTGCTGACGCTGGCCGCCGGCCTCGCCCAGACCATGGACGCGCAGCGCTACCGCGAGATCATCATGACCCGCGCCACGGTGAGCGTGGGCGAGGATATCGGCTTCCTGCCCGGCACCGAGGAAGAGAAGATGACCCCGTGGATGGGCGCGCTGACCGACAACCTGGAAGTACTGATGCCCAATACCAACAAGGGCGCGGCCAGTTGGGAACGGGCGGCGACCAACGACCTCATGGCCAGCCGCATCAAGATCCGCTCGATGAACTTCATGCGCGGGCGCACCTTCCTTTCCCGTTACGTGATCCTCGACGAAGCGCAGAACCTGACGCCCAAGCAGATGAAGACGCTGGTGACGCGCGCCGGCCCCGGTACCAAAATCGTCTGCCTGGGCAACGTCGAGCAGATCGATACGCCGTATCTCACCGAAACCACTTCGGGCCTCACCTACGTGGTCGACCGCTTCAAGGGTTGGGCGCATTCGGCGCACGTCACCCTGCGTCGCGGCGAACGCTCGCGGCTGGCCGATCACGCTTCGGAAGTGCTGTGATGGCCGCGCGCGCCACCACCGCCGATAAAGCATTCCTCGGGCTTTTCATCCTCTTCGCCGTGATCCGCGGCGCCGAATTCTTCACTGGCGGACACCCCCTCCACGCCGCGCTCGGCGCACTTGGCTTCGGCCTGATGGCCTTCGGCACCTGGAACCGCGCCTTCGCGCCACTGACCGAGGCCAACCTGCCGACGCGACGGCGGCATGCGCAGATCGGCACCTACGGCGGCATGGCGATGGTGCTGGCCTCGCTGGCGATGAAGTGGATGGGATGAGCGCAAGGGTGCCATGAAGCAACGCGCCGGCCTGCCCGCCTGGGTCATCCTCGGCGCCTGCGCGCTGGCCTGCATCGCCGGCATGGTCAACGTGACCGGCTACATGGGCTTCGAGCACCAGGGCATCACCCACCTCACCGGGACCACCACGCTGCTCGGCGAAGCGCTCTCGGGCGGAAACTGGCACGCCAGCCTGCAACTGCTGGCGATGATCCTGGCCTTCGTACTTGGCGCGGTGGTCAGCGGAGCGATCATCCAGGACGTGCAACTGCGCCTGCGCCGCCGCTACGGCGTGGCGCTGGCGCTGGAATCGGCGCTGCTGTTCGCCGCCGCCGCGCTGTTCAAGGACGGCAGCCTGGCCGGGCCGCTGCTGGCGGCGGCGGCCTGCGGCCTGCAAAACGCCATCGCCACCACCTACAGCGGCGCACTGGTGCGCACCACGCACCTGTCCGGGCTGTTCACCGATCTCGGCATCGCCATCGGCCACGCCCTACGCGGGCGGCCGTGGGAATTCTCCCGCATCCAGCTCTCGATACTGACCATCGGTGCATTCGCCTTCGGCTGCATCGTCGGCGCCCTCCTGTTCCGCCGTTTCTCCTACGATGCGCTCTACGTCCCGGCCACCTGGACCGGCGTGGTCGGCATCGGCTACGCGCTCTACCACCACCATCGTTTCAGCCGCCATGAATCCCGATCCCAGCGCCGATAAACGCCCCGTTTCCGCCATGACCATCGCCGGCTCCGATTCCGGCGGCGGCGCCGGCATCCAGGCCGACCTGCGCACGTTCGCCGCGCACGGCGTGCACGGGCTCTGCGTGCTGGCGGCGCTGACGGCGCAGAACACGCAAGGCGTGAGCGCCGTGCACGTACCGCCGGCCACCTTCCTGCGCGCCCAGATCGACGCCTGCTTCGCCGATTTCAACGTCGCCGCGGTCAAGCTGGGCATGCTGGCGAACGCGGAAACGGTGGCGGCCGTCGCCGACGCGCTGGAAACGCACCGCCCACGCTTCGTGGTGCTGGACCCGGTGATGGTCGCCACCTCGGGCGCGAAACTACTCGACGACGACGCCCATCGCCTCCTGCGCGAACGCCTGTTGCCGCTGGCGACCGTGCTGACGCCCAACATCCCCGAAGCCGGATGGCTGCTGGGGCGGGAAATCGTCGATGCCGCTTCGGCCCGATCCGCGCTGACCGACCTGCGCGCGCTCGGGCCGCGCGTGGTACTGCTGAAGGGCGGCCACCTCGACGAAGGCGCGCTGGTACGCGACCGCTGGCTGGACGACGCGGGCGAAACCGAATTCGTCCATGCACGGCTCCACCTCGAATCGCACGGCACCGGCTGCACGCTGGCCTCGGCGATCGCCGCCCACCTCGCTCTCGGCCTGCTGCCACGCGAAGCCGCGCGCGCGGCCAGCGACTACATCGCCCGCGCCCTGGCGCTGGGCTACCCGCCCGGCCTTGGTGGCCTGCACGTGCTCGATCACTTCGGCGCGGCGCAGCGGCCTTGAACATCGACACGCGCGAAACCCCACTCGACAGCGCCGATGGCCACCGTTGGATACTGCGCGCGCGCATTCCGCCAGCCCCTCGCGCGGCGCTCCTCTGGTCGCCCGCGCTCGGGGTCGCCGCCCGCCACTACCCCCCCTTCGCCGACGCGCTGGCCGCACGCGGCATCGCCACGTTCCTGCACGAATGGCGCGGCCACGGCAGCAGTTCCGTGCGCGCCGGCCACGATATGGACTGGGCCTACCGCGAACTGCTGGAACAAGACCTGCCGGTGAGCCAGGCATCCGTGCGCGCGACCCTGCCCGGGCTGCCGCTGATCCTTGGCGGCCACAGCCTGGGCGGCCAGATCTCGGCCTGCCGGCTGGCACTGGCGCCGGACAGCGCCAGCCGCCTCTGGCTGATCGGCAGCGGCGCACCGTTTCCGGCCGCCTTCGGCTTGCGGCTGCGCCTGCTGCTGCCGCTGGCCTTCCGCCTCACCCCCTGGCTGGCCAAGCGCTTCGGCGCCCTGCCGGGAAGACGGATCGGCTTCGGCGGCCGCGAGGCCCACGGCGTGATGCGCGACTGGGCCGGCACCGGCCGCGCCAGCGCTTATCGCATCGCAAGCCTCGGCCGCGATCTCACCCCCGTGATGCCGCGCGTGCAAGCGCCAATCGACGCCGTGGTGCTGGAACACGACTGGTACGCGCCGGAAAACTCTCTGCGCGCCCTCACCGGCCACCTCGGCGGCCGGCTGCGCGTTCACCACCTGGGCGATGCCGAACTGCCCGGCCATGCCGACCATTTCCGCTGGATGCGGACCCCGGAGGCCGTCGCGAAAGCGCTGGCCGAGAGCTTGCCGTATTGATGCCGGCCCTCGCCCACGCATGCGATAATCGGCCGGCTTGCCCCCGTAGCTCAGCTGGATAGAGCGTCCCCCTCCTAAGGGGAAGGTCGTGCGTTCGAATCGCGCCGGGGGCGCCATCTCTTTCGTATCCCCCCAGGAGCCCCCGCATGACGCACCCCGTCCTCGATCAGCTTGGTCTTTCCGCCATTGAATCCGGCACCTATCTCGGCAACGGCGAATGGTCGAAAACCACCAGCGCGGGCGTGCTGGAGCCGATCAACCCGACCACTGGCGAGGTACTGGGCCAGGTGCATGCCACCGCGAAGGCCGATTACGACATCCTGATGGAACGCGCCGCGGCCGCGTTCAAAATCTGGCGCAAGACCCCGGCGCCCAAGCGCGGCGAGGCGATCCGCCTATGCGCCGACGCGCTGCGCACGCACAAGGACGCGCTCGGTTCGCTGGTGGCCCTGGAGATGGGTAAGTCCAAACCGGAAGGCGACGGCGAAGTGCAGGAAATGATCGACATCGGCGAGTTCGCCGTCGGTCTGTCACGCCAGCTCTACGGCCTGACCATGCACAGCGAACGCCCCGGCCACCGCATGTACGAGCAGTGGCACCCGATCGGCGTCGTCGGCGTGATCTCCGCCTTCAACTTCCCGGTCGCGGTCTGGGCGTGGAACAGCTTCATCGCCGCCATCTGCGGCGACATCACCGTGTGGAAACCCTCACCGAAGACCCCGCTTTCGGCCATCGCCAGCATGAAGATCTGCAACGAAGCACTGCGCGCCGGCGGTTTCCCCGACATCTTCTTCCTGTTCAACGATGCCGGCACCGACCTGGCGCAGGCATTCGTCGACGACAGACGCGTGGCGCTGGTCAGCTTCACCGGCAGCACCAAGGTGGGCCGCGCGGTGGGCGAGCGCGTGGCGCGGCGCATGGGCCGCTCGCTGCTGGAACTGGGCGGCAACAACGCGATCATCGTGGATGAAACCGCCGACCTGAAGCTGGCCATCCCCGCCATCGTGTTCGGCGCGGTGGGCACCTGCGGCCAGCGCTGCACCACCACCCGCCGCCTGATCGTCCATGAATCGCGCTACGACGAAGTACTGGCCGCGCTGGTCAAGGCCTACGGCCAGGTCGAAGGCAAGATCGGCGACCCGACCGACGCGAAGAACCTGGTCGGCCCGCTGAATTCCTCCGATGCGGTCGATGCCTTCCTCGCCGCCATCGCCAAGGCCAAGGCCAGCGGCGGCAAGATAGAGATTGGCGGCGAAAAGCTGGATGGCCAGGGGTTCTTCGTCAAGCCGGCGATCGTCACCGGCCTGACCAACGAGGCCGAAGTGGTGCAGCACGAAACCTTCGCGCCGATCCTCTACGTGATGAAGTACTCGGACATCGACGAAGCCATCGAGATGCAGAACGCGGTGCCGCAGGGACTGTCCTCGGCCATCTTCACCACCGACCTCAAGCGCGCCGAAGCCTTCCTGGCCGCCAGCGGCTCGGATTGCGGCATCGCCAACATCAACATCGGCACCTCGGGCGCCGAAATCGGTGGCGCCTTCGGCGGCGAGAAGGAGACCGGCGGCGGCCGCGAATCCGGCTCGGACGCCTGGAAAGCCTACATGCGCCGCCAGACCAACACCATCAACTATTCCGACGCGCTGCCGCTAGCCCAGGGCATCAAGTTCGACCTCTGACGGAAGCGCGATGAACGCAGCCCCCCCGCAATCGCCCACGCCGATCCGCCAGAACAACCCGCTGGCCATCGTCAGTCTGGTCAGCGGCATCCTGGCCTGGGTGCTATTGCCGTTCATCGGCTCCATCGTCGCAGTGGTGACGGGTTACATGGCGCGCAAGGAAATCCGCCTGGCGCCGGAACGTTACGACGGCGATGCGATGGCCTTGATCGGGCTGCTGCTGGGCTGGCTGCAAATCGTGCTGACGGTCATCGGCGTCCTGTTCGTGATCGTGATCGTGCTGTTCTTCGGCGGGCTGGCCTGGTTCGCCGCCGGCGGCAGTTGAGTCGAGCCGGCATGTACACCACACTGCGCCCCTTGTTGTTCAACATGGAGGCCGAGCGCTCGCATGCGCTCGCCCTGCGCCTGGGCGGCGTGGCCGCCGCCAGCGGCATCGGCCGGTGGCTGCTACCCAAACCGCCCACGCCTCTCCCAACCCGCGTGCTCGGGCTCGATTTCCCCAATCCGGTCGGGCTGGCCGCCGGCCTCGACAAGAACGGCGAACACATCGAGGCGCTATTCGCGCTCGGTTTCGGCTTCATTGAAATCGGCACGGTCACACCCCGGCCGCAGAAGGGCAACCCGCGACCACGGCTGTTCCGGCTGCCGGAGCACCGCGCCATCATCAACCGGATGGGCTTCAACAACGCGGGCGTCGATGCGCTCGTACACAACGTGGCCTCGTTGAAGGAGCGCCCGGGCATCCTCGGCATCAACATCGGCAAGAACAAGGACACCCCCAACGAGAACGCCGTGGACGACTACCTGCACTGCCTGGAGCGCGTCTATCCACTGGCCGACTACGTCACCGTCAATATTTCCTCGCCCAACACCGCCGGCCTGCGCGAGTTGCAGGAAGAGCAGCATCTGCGCGTGCTGATCGGCCGTCTGCGCGAGGCGCAGGAACGGCTGGCCGCCTGGCATGGCCGGCGCGTGCCGCTGGTGGTGAAAGTCTCACCCGACCTCACCGACGAGGACGTCGATGCCGCTGGCCGCGTACTGGGCAACCTGGAGGTGGATGGCGTGATCGCTACCAACACCACGGTTTCGCGGATCGCCGTGCGGCACCACCCGCTGGCGCAGCAGGCCGGCGGGCTCTCGGGCGAACCGTTGCTTGGGCGCTCGACCGCCACGCTGCGCCGCTTGCGCACGCGCTTGCCGGATTCCATGCCGCTGGTCGGCGTCGGCGGCATCCTTTCCGGCGCCGACGCGGTGGCCAAGACCGCCGCCGGCGCGCAACTGGTGCAGCTCTACAGCGGCCTGATCTATCGCGGCCCGAAACTGGTCGGTGAATGCGTCGAAGCCATCCGCCGCCGCAAGGAAGCTCCCAGCAGTGGACTTCACGTCAAACGATGAGCCACGCTCCGTTGCGCGAATCCCGCGACGCGCCGCTCGTCAACACCTTCGGCATCGCCGCGCGGGCGCGCCGGCTCATGGAAGTGGACGATGCCGATGCCCTGCCCGATGCCCTGCGCGCCGCCGGCCGCGACGCACTGATCCTCGGCGCCGGCAGCAATCTGCTGCCCGTGGCCGAGGAGATCGATTGCGTGGTACGGGTGCGCGATGCGCGCATCGAGGTGGTCGATGACGATGGCGAACACCTGCGGGTACGCGCCGCCGCCGGAAGCCGCTGGCACGATTTCGTCATGCATACCCTGGTCGCGGGCTGGAACGGGCTGGAAAACCTCGCCTTGATTCCCGGCACCGTCGGCGCCTCGCCGATCCAGAACATCGGCGCCTATGGCATGGAGGTGATGGATCGCATCGCCGCGGTCGAAGTACACGACCGCGCCAGCGGCGAAACCCGCTGGCGGCGGCACCAGGATTGCGGCTTCTCCTACCGCGACAGCGCTTTCAAGGCCGACCCGCAACGTTACGCGGTGCTGCGGGTCGATTATCGGCTCGCGCGCACGCCGCGCCTCGCGCTGGGCTATGCCGGCATCGGCGAGGAACTGGCGACGATGGGCATCGAAGCGCCCGCCCCGCGCGACGTCGCCGAGGCGGTGATCCGCATCCGCCGCCGCAAGCTGCCCGACCCGGCGATCATCGGCAACGCCGGCAGCTTCTTCAAGAACCCGATCATCGGGGCCGACATCGCGCGGGTGCTGGCCGAGACGCACCCCGACCTACCCATGTTCCGTGGCCCCGACGACACTACCCGCAAGCTGTCCGCGGCCTGGCTGATCGACCAGTGCGGCTGGAAAGGCGCGCGCGAAGGCGATGCCGGCGTCTCGCCCGGGCACGCGCTGGTACTGGTCAACCACGGTCAGGCGCGCGGCGAGGAACTGCTGGCGCTGGCACGGCGTATCGCGGCCTCGGTGCACGGGCGTTTCGGCATCGACATCGAGCCGGAGCCACGCTTGATCGGAGCCCGCTGGTGAACCAAGCACTGCGCGCGGCCCTGCTGATGCTGGCCAGCACGCTCAGCTTCGGCCTGATGGCGCTGACCATCCGCCTGGCCTCGAAAACCCTGCCGACCTGGGAAATCGCCTTCTTCCGCAACGCCTTCGGTCTGCTCTTCCTGCTGCCGATGCTGTTCGGTCCGGCGCTTAGCTCGACCAGGCCCGGGCGCGAGATCGCCGCCACGGTGCGCACCGCGCAATTGCCGCGCTATTTCATCCGCTGCCTGATCGGCCTGCTCGGCATGTTCTGCATGTTCTGGTCGCTGGCCCACCTGCCGCTCGGGCAGGCGATCTCGCTGTCGTATTCCTCGCCGATCTTCGTCACCCTGTTCGCGGTATGGATGCTGGGCGAGCAAGTGCGTATCCGCCGCTGGCTGGCGGTGGCGGCGGGTTTCATCGGCGTGCTGGTGATCGTCAGGCCGTGGTCGGACGCGTTCTCGCCAGCCCTGCTGGTGGCCGTCGGCGGCGCGGTGGGCAGCGCGCTGGTAGCGATCCAGATCAAACAACTGGCGAAGATCGACGGTGCCAACACCATCGTGTTCTGGACTTACATGTTCTGGGTGCCGATGTCGCTGCTGCCGGCGCTGCTGGTATGGCGGATGCCCGAAGGCGAAGCCTGGAGGTGGCTGCTGCTGACCGGGCTGTTCGGCACGCTCGGCCAAGTGTTGTGGACGCGCGCGCTGAAGATCGGCGATGTCTCGGCGTTGACCCCGATCAGCTTCGTGCAACTGCCCTTCGTCAGCATCGCCGGCTGGCTGCTGTTCGACGAGCGCATCGACCGCTGGACGATGATCGGCGCCGCGGTGATCCTGGCCGCCACCGGCTACATCGCCCACCGCGAGGCCAGACTGGCCCGCCGCCACGCCAGCAACGCACCTTCGGAAGGGGTGGAACCGGGCAGTTGACCGGCACCGCGCCGGCGCATGCGTTCAACCGCGCCAGGGCCGCGCGCCACCACGGAAGATCACCGCGTAGACACCCGCCGTCCAGGCCAAGGCCGCGCTCCAGCCGGCCAGGATATCGCTCGGGTAATGCACGCCCAGGTAAACCCGCGAGGCCCCGACCAACGGGACGAAAACCGTCACCGCCGCCAGCATCGGCCAGCGCCAGCGCGTGCGCCAGGCCAGCATCAGTAACACCGCCGCCAGCGTCATCGAACCCATCGCATGGCCACTGGGAAAGCTCAGCGTGGTTTCCGGCGCGACCGATTCCCACAGGCTGGGACGCGCCCGGCCAAAGTAGTTTTTCGCCGCCATGTTGAGCAGACCGGAGCCGGCCAGCGCCACCCCGGCGAACAGGCCCTCGCGCATCCGCCGCCCGAACGCCAGCACCAAGACCAGCAGCACGTCGAGCGGCACCACGCCCCATTCGTAGCCCAGCTTCGAAACCAGAACGAAGAAAGCATCGCGCACCGGCGAGGACCAGGTCCTCGCCCATTCCAACAGTGGGCGGTCGAAGAAGAATACCTCGCCTTCGCGCACGTCCTCGGCCAATTCGCCGAAGCCCCACAACGGCAGCAGGATCAACGCGAACAGCAACCCCATGCGCGGGCCGTGCCGGCGCAGGGCTTGCAGTCCGTAACGCGCCTCGTCGCGCAGCAGGCCGCGCAAATCAATCCCGATGCGACAAGGTGTAGCGCCGCTCGACATAATCGTCGATCAACGCGATGAACTCGCTGGCGATGTGCTCGCCGCGCAGGGTGACGGTCTTCTCGCCATCGACGAACACCGGCGCCGCCGGCGTTTCGCCCGTGCCCGGCAGCGAAATACCGATATCGGCATGACGCGATTCGCCAGGCCCGTTCACGATGCATCCCATCACCGCCAGGGTCAGGTTCTCGGCGCCGGGATGCTTGATCTTCCATTCCGGCATCCTTTCACGGACGTGCTTCTGCACCACGCCGGCCAATTCCTGGAAGAACTCGCTGGTGGTGCGGCCGCAGCCGGGGCAGGCCGTCACCATCGGCGTGAAGGCGCGCAGGCCGAGGGTCTGCAACAGCTCCTGCGCCACCACCACTTCCTGCGTGCGCGAGGTGCCCGGCTCGGGCGTGAGCGAGACGCGGATGGTGTCGCCGATCCCCTCCTGCAACAACACCGCCAGCGCCGCACTGGACGCCACCACCCCTTTGCTGCCGATACCCGCTTCGGTCAGGCCCAGATGCAGGGCGAAATCGCTGCGCCGGGCCAGGTCGCGATAGACCGCGATCAGCTCCTGCACACCGCTGACCTTGGCGCTCAGGATGATCTTCTCGGCCGGCAAGCCCAATTCGACCGCGCGATGCGCCGAATCCAGCGCCGAACGGATCAGCGCCTCGCGCAGCACGCGCCCGGCATCCCACGGCTCGGCGCGACCGGCGTTCTCGTCCATCAAGGTGGCCGCCAGCGATTGATCGAGCGAGCCCCAGTTGGCGCCGATCCGCACCGGCTTGTCGTGGCGGATGGCGAACTCGATCAACTGGGCGAACTGGCTGTCCTTCTTCTTGCCAAAGCCGACGTTGCCGGGATTGACACGGTATTTCGCCAGCGCCTCGGCACAGGCCGGTTCGTTTGCCAGCAGGGTATGGCCGTTGTAGTGGAAGTCGCCGATGATCGGCACCTCGATCCCCATCATCGCCAGCTTCTCGACGATACGCGGCACCGCCGCCGCCGATTCGGCATTGTTCACCGTCAACCGCACCAGCTCGGAACCGGCACGCCAAAGCTCGCCGACCTGCTTCACCGTCGAAGCGACATCCGCGGTGTCGGTATTGGTCATCGATTGCACCGCCACCGGCGCGTCGCCGCCCACCCTCACTTTGCCGATGGCGACGGCGCGGGTGCGATGGCGGGCCTGCGGTCCGAAGCCGTGCGGTTCAGGAAGCGGGAATTCGGCATTCATGGCGGAATTGTAACGAGCGCAAGTTTGCGTGGTGTTTTCAAGCGACATCGGGAGCGCCGCGCACCAGGCCACGCCGACGGATGCGCGGTGGCATTGAGGCCATCACCTTGCACCATCGCGCCGCCCCCCAGATGCGAGCAGTACGCCACGCCCAGGCCACCCATCCCGTCACCCATCCCGTCACCCATCCCGTCACCCATCCATCCACCCATCCACCCATCCACCCATCCACCCATCCACCCATCCACCCATCCACCCATCCATCCAGCCATCCAGCCATCCAGCCATCCAGCCATCCAGCCAGCCATCCAGCCAGCCAGCCACCCAGCCACCTAGCCAGCCACCCAGCCCGTCACCCAACCCGTCGCACAGCCCGTCACGATTTCGGCAGCGATGCCGCCGTCGATCCCCAGCCGGCATGCCGGCCACCGTTCGTTCACACCGCGATTCGCGGATGACAGCGCGCCCGGCATGCGCAACCGCCTGCCCCGACCGGCGGCCGCCCCCGTCATCTTCGCGCGGCCGGTGGCGCGGGTATCCTTTCCCGATGCCGCACAAAGCCCCCGCCGACGACATCTTCAGCCCCAGCCAGCTCAACACGCTGGCACGCAACCTGCTAGAGGACACCTTCCCGCTGATCTGGGTGGAGGGCGAGCTGGGCAATGTCGCGCGGCCCGCCTCCGGCCACCTCTACCTCACGCTGAAGGACGCGCGCGCGCAGGTGCGCGCGGCGATGTTCAAGCCCAAATCGACTTGGCTGAAGTTCGCCCCGCGCGAGGGGCTGCGCGTGCTGGCCCGGGGCCGGGTGACGCTGTACGAGGCGCGCGGCGAGTACCAACTGGTACTCGACCACATGGAGGAAGCCGGGGAAGGCGCGCTGCGCCGGGCCTTCGAGGCGCTGAAAGCGAAGTTGCAGGCCGAGGGCCTGTTCGACACCAGCCGCAAGCGGCCGCTGCCGCCGTTCGCGCGCCGCATCGGCGTGCTCACCTCGCCCACCGGCGCCGCCGTGCGCGACGTGCTCTCGGTACTGGCGCGGCGCTTCCCCCTGCTGGAAGTGGAAGTACTGCCGGTGCCGGTGCAGGGCGAAACGGCGGCGGCGCAGATTCGCGGCATGCTTTCGCGCGCCATCGCCAGCGAACGTTACGACGTGCTGCTGCTAGCCCGCGGCGGTGGTTCGCTGGAGGACCTCTGGGCCTTCAACGATGAACAACTGGCGCGCGCCATCGCCGCCTCGCCAGTGCCGGTGGTCAGCGCAATCGGCCACGAAACCGATTTCAGCCTGAGCGATTTCGCCGCCGACCTGCGCGCGCCGACGCCCTCGGTCGCCGCCGAACTCATCGCCCCCGACCGCTTCGCGCTGGCGCAACGGCTGCAACGGCTCGGCCAGCGCGCGCAAACCGACCGGCAGCACCGCCTGCGCGCGGCAATGCAGCGGCTCGACCGCGCCAGGCTGCGGCTCGACACCCAACGCCCACAGGCTCGCCTCGCCCTCTACGCCGCCCGCGAGCGCGAAGCCCGGCGCCGGCTGGACGCCGCCCTCTCCCGCCACCTGCAACACGCCCTCACGCGCACGCGCCAGGCGGGCGGCGGCCTGCGCGCGCAAGCACCGGGACGCCGCCTTGACCAACTGGCACGGCGCCTGGACAGCCTACGCGCCCGCCCTGGCGCGGCCTTGCGGGCGCGGCTGCAACTCGACCGGCAACGGCTGCTTGGGCTTGCCCGCGCCCTGGCCGCCGTCAGCCCACTGGCCACGGTGGCGCGCGGCTACGCCATCCTCCACCACGAGGACGGCCATCTCGTGCGTGGCGTCGGCGACGCCCGGGCCGGCGACGCCATCCGCGCCCAACTGGCCGATGGCGAACTGCGGATGCGGGTGGAGGATGGCGCCGGGTGAATACCTTCGCCCCCAGCCAACCCGCACCGCGCTAGGCTGGCCGCCGATCACCACGAGCGCGCACGATGAAACTGAAATCCGCCTATCCGCTCTATCTCGCCAACCACGCGCAAAAAGCCGCACAAGCGATCGACGTGTTCGACAAATACAGCGGCGAGCGCGCCACCCAGGTGGCTTTCGGCGACCACGCGCTGGTCGAACGGGCGATCGCCGCCGGCCACGCCGCCCGTGCCGAGATGGCGGCCTTTCCGCCCGATGCCCGCCGCGACGTGCTGATGCATTGCGTCGCGCGTTTCGGCCAGCGCCACGAAGAGCTGGCCGCCGCCCTGTGCATCGAGGCCGGCAAGCCGATCCGCGATGCCCGCGGCGAAGTCACCCGCCTCATCGACACCTTCCGCATCGCCGCCGAGGAAGCCACGCGCATCCACGGCGAAACTCTCGAACTGGCGATCTCACCGCGCACCCGTGGCTATCGCGGCATTACCCGGCGCGTCCCGGTCGGGCTGTGCAGCTTCATCACCCCGTTCAACTTCCCGCTCAACCTGGTGGCGCACAAGGTCGCGCCGGCGATCGCCGCGGGCTGCCCTTTCGTGCTGAAGCCAGCGGCGAAAACCCCGGTCGGCGCGCTCATCATCGGCGAGGTGCTGGCCGAGACCGACCTGCCCGAAGGCGCGTTCTCGATCATCCCGTGCTCGAACGAGGACGCCGCGCCGCTGGTCGAAGACCCGCGCATCGCGCTGTTCTCCTTCACCGGCGGCCTCACCGGCTGGGCACTGAAGGCGCGGGCCGGCAGGAAGAAGGTGACGCTGGAGCTGGGCGGCAACGCCGCCTGCATCGTCGATGCCGACCCGGGCGCGCCGCTCGATCACATCGTCGATCGGCTGGTATTCGGCGCCTACTACCAAAGCGGCCAGAGCTGCATCAGCGTGCAGCGGATCATCGTCCACCGCGACCTTCACGAAACGCTGGCAAAGAAACTGAAGACAAAAGTGGAATCGCTGCCGGCAGGCGACCCGCGCGATGAATCCACCTTCATCGGCCCGCTGGTCGACCAAGCCGCCGCCGAACGCATCGAAGGCTGGATCGCCGAGGCGCTCAAACGCGGCGCCCGGCGCCTGGCCGGCGGCGAGCGCGCGGGCAACCGGCTGCCCGCGCAATTGCTGGAGAACGTACCGCGCGAGTGCGACCTGTACCGCAAGGAAGTCTTCGGGCCAGTGGCGATCATCGAGACCGTGGACGATTTCGACCAAGCGCTCGCCCGCGCCAACGACAGCGATTTCGGCCTGCAAGCCGGCGTCTTCACCGCCCGCCTCGATCACGCGATGCGGGCCTGGGACAGCCTGGAGGTGGGCGGGGTGATCGTCGGCGACGTGCCCAGTCTGCGCGTGGACAACATGCCCTACGGCGGCATCAAAGATTCCGGCTGCGGCCGCGAGGGGGTGCGCTGGGCGATGGCCGACATGAGCGAGGAGCGCCTGCTGGTACTGCGTGCCTGAACGTCACCCCGGCCATGCAACCCCGGTGGCGGGCAGCACGCGTTATCGACCAGCGTGAACGCCCGACCCGCCACGTCCCACTTTTCCCGTCACACGGCAACACGTAGTCTGCACGGCATGGAGCAGCCCCGCGCCCACGGTAGCGACGAACCCAGCGACGAATCGCTGATGCTGGCCTATGCCGCCGGCCAGGAAGCCGCCTTTGCCGAACTGTATGCGCGCCACCGCACGCCGCTCTACCGCTTCATGCTGCGCCATTTGAAAAACGCCGCCCTGACCGACGAATGCTTCCAGGACGTCTGGCAGCGGGTGATCGCCGCACGCATGCAATGGAAGCCCGAAGCCGCCTTCGGCGCCTGGCTGTATCGTATCGCCCACAACCGCCTCAACGACCACTGGCGCGCGCAGAAACACCGGCCGATGGCGCCGGCCGACGCCGACGAACGCATCGCCCGCATCTCCGACCACGCCACCCCGGAGCGCGCCCTGTCGGAATTCGAACAACGCCGCCGCCTGCAACTGGCGCTTGACGAGTTGCCGGACGAGCAACGCACCGTACTGCTGCTGCGACTGGAACAGGAACTGACACTGGAGGAAATCGGCGAAGCGACCGGCGTCGGCCGGGAAACGGTGAAATCGCGGCTGCGCTACGCGATGGACAAACTGCGCGCGAGGTTGAACGAATGACGATGCCCCACCGCCCACCGCTCGATGCCGAGGAACGCCAACTGGCCGCCCAACTGGCGCGGATCGCACCGCGCGGTGAGCCCTCGGCCGAGCTGGACGCCCGCATCCTGGCGCTCGCCGGACGCACAGCGGACGAAAACCACGCCACGGCGCAACCGCCACGGCGCAAGCACTGGCCCGTCTGGCTAGGAATGGCGGCTTCGCTGAGCGCGGTCGCCGGCTTCCTGTGGCAAGTACACCCGATCCTCTCACCGGCGCCCGAAATAGGCTCGCCCATGGCGGTTGCCAGCGCCGATGCGAGCGGCGACGCCACCGAAGACGATCGTCAACCGATTGCCTACGTCCGCGCCCCCGCCAATGTGGCCGTCACCGAACCCGCGCCGCCAGCGCCGCCGCCATCCGTCAGCGCGCCGGCACCGAAGCCGCGCCCGGCCCGCCCGTCCTCCCGCCGGAACCCAACGCCCGCCAGCCCCCACGCCCAGACGGAAGCAGCCGCGCCATCCGGCCTTGCCTCCGCCAACCGGCCGAAACGCGCGCCGCCGATCAGCGCCGACCTCGAAGGCCCACCCGAGATCGTCATCGACCCCGCCCCGCATGCCTATGCGCCGCTCCATGCCGAACACTCCGGGACCACGAACGCGGCAGCCCAGGCACGACCCCGCGAAGTGTCGATCGACCGCGCGCAGGCGGGCGACAGCCGCATCGCCCCCCCGCCACCCGCAGCACTGCCCGCAGCCGCAGCCGCCAGACATTCGCCCCCCCTCGACCGCGCGAGCGCCGGCGACTTCGACGAACGCCCGCCAGTCAGCGCCGCCACGCCGCAGATGCAAAAGGCGTGGCTGGAACGCATCCGCGCGCTGAAGGCCGATGGCCGGCTGGAGGAAGCCCGCGCCAGCCTGAAGGAATTCATCCTGCGCAATCCAAAAGCGGATATCCCCGCCGACCTCAAACCGCTGCTGCCGGCACCACCCGTCTCACCGTAGCGAATACCCGCCGGCACGGATTGAAATCCACGCCTCGCGACACCATTCCGCAGCGATGGCCCAGTTCAAACCTTCCGACGCCGCCACCGAATCCACGCATTCCGCCAAGGCCCCGGTCGGCACGTTGCGCGCGCTCTGGCCCTACGTGATGCGTCAACGCGTCCTGTTCATGGCCTGGCTGCTGGCATTGGGCTGCTCGTCCGCCGCCACGCTCACGCTGCCGGTGGCGTTCCGGCAGATGATCGATCACGGCTTCGCCAGCGGCGGCAACATCGACCGCACCTTCAGCCTGGTGTTCGCGGTGGTGCTGATACTGGCCCTGGCGACCGCCGCGCGCTTCTTCTTCGTCAGCCTACTGGGCGAACGGGTGGTGGCCGACCTGCGCCAGCGCCTGTACGCGCATCTCATCGGGCTGGACGCGGCCTTCCACGACGACAACCGCAGCGGCGAGCTGATCTCACGCCTGACCGCCGACGCGGAACTGCTGCGCAGCGTGGTCGGCTCGGCGATGTCGGTCGCGCTGCGCAGCACGGTCACGGTGCTCGGCTCGCTGACGATGCTCTTCTTCACCGCGCCGAAACTCGCCGCCTGGGCGGTACTGGGCATCCCGCTGGCGGTACTGCCCATCGTGCTGGGCGGCCGCCGGCTGCGGAAGATTTCGCGCGAAAGCCAGGACCGCATCGCCGATGCCAACACCCATGCCGCCGAGGCCATCGGCGCGGTGCGCACGGTGCAGGCCCATGCGCGCGAAGCATTCGAGCGCCAGCGCTTCGGCGAAGCCCTCGCCATCGCCGTGCAGACCGCGCAGAAGCGCATCGGCGCCCAGTCCATCGTCACCGCCCTCGCCATCGTGCTGATCTTCGGCGCGGTGACGCTGGTGCTATGGAGCGGCGCGCACGATGTCATCGCCGGGCGAATGAGCGCCGGCGCCCTCGGCCAGTTCGTGTTCTACGCGTTGATCGGCGGCGGCTCGGTCGGCGCGCTGGCCGAAGTCTGGAACGAACTGCAACGCGCCGCCGGCGGAATGGGCCGTATCAACGACCTGATGAACGAGATTCCCCGCATCGCCGCCCCGGCCCAGCCGCAGGCATTGCCACAACCGCTGCGTGGCGACGTGCGCTTCGAAAACGTCACCTTCCACTACCCGGCGCGGCCGGACTCCGCCGCGCTGGTCGATTTCGATCTGCGCGTCGCGCCCGGCGAGACCGTCGCGCTGGTCGGGCCATCCGGCGCCGGCAAGAGCACGGTGTTCTCGCTGCTGCTGCGTTTCCACGACCCCGAGCACGGGCGGGTGGAAATCGACGGCATCGACATCCGCCGGCTCGATCCGGCCACGCTGCGTGGCGAGATCGCGCTGGTGCCACAAGCGCCGACGATCTTCGCCACCAGCGCCGCCGACAACATCCGCTACGGCCGGCTGGAAGCGCGCGAGGCCGAGATCGAAGCCGCCGCCGAGGCCGCCGAGGCACTGGATTTCCTCCGCGCACTGCCCGCCGGTCTCGACGAACCGCTAGGCGAACGCGGTGCACGCCTGTCCGGCGGCCAACAGCAACGCATCGCCATCGCCCGCGCCCTGTTGAAGGACGCCCCCATCCTATTGCTGGACGAAGCCACCTCGGCACTGGACGCGCAGAGCGAGCGCGCGGTGCAGACCGCGCTGGAACACCTCATGGCCGGCCGGACCACCCTGGTGATCGCGCACCGCCTCGCCACCATCCTCAAGGCCGACCGCATCGTGGTGATGGATCATGGTCGCATCGTCGCCGAAGGCACCCACCAAGCGTTGCTGGCGCAAGGCGGCTTGTACGCGGAACTGGCGAAACTGCAATTCCTCGATTGAAGCGCGGCCGCCAATCCCGTAACGGCGTCACGACCGCCACCGGGCAATGAACGGCCCATGCGCGAAGCCGGACCGCCCCAATCGCTCGACCGAGACGCCAGTCCAGCGGCGCGGCGCCATCGAAACCGCCCTACCGCCAACGGGCCGGGCGCCCCCCGCAAGCCCAGGCAAAAAAGAAGGCGCGGACATCCAAGCCCGCGCCTTCCACCTCACGAACACCGCTATACGTTTCAGTCGCCGCCGGTGCGGATCGCCACGAAGCGCGGCGCACTGCGATTGGGAATGCCGGCCAGGCGCAGAGTCACCGTATCGCCGGCCTTGACCGAAGCCAGCGCACCACGCAATGCCGCGGCACTGCCAACCGGCGTGCGGCCGACCGACAAAATCACGTCGCCGGGGAGCACTTGCGCCTCGCGGGCGGCACGCGACTCCACGCCGACGACCCCCACGCCCTCGTCCGCTTTCAGCCCCAACTGGCGACGGTCATCCGCATCCAGCTCGACGATACGCAGGCCAAGCAGGCCCGCCGCCGAGGGCGAGGGCGCGCCCGTGGCGGGCGCATCGTCGCGCCGGCCGAAGCCCGGGGCGCGGTCCGGCCCGGCCTCGCCCAGCACGACCTCGATGCCGCGCTCGCGACCATCGCGCCAGATGCCCAGTTTCACCTTGCTGCCCGGCGGCAACGCGCCGACCATCGGCGGCAGGTCGCTATACACCTCGATGGGCGTACCGTTGAAGCTGCGAACCACATCGCCCGGCTGAATGCCCGCCTTGGCGGCCGCCCCCCCGGGCTGGACATCGGCGACCAACGCCCCCCGGGTGTCCGGCAACCCCATGCTGCGAGCCAGGCCGCTGGAAATCTCCGGGTTCATGTTGACTCCGAGCATCCCGCGCCGTACCTGGCCGGACTTCTTGAGCTGCTCGACCGCGTTCATCGCGGTATCGATCGGGATGGCGAAACTGATGCCCTGAAAGCCGCCCGACACACTGAATATCTGCGAATTGATCCCGACCACCTCGCCACGGGTGTTGAGCAGCGGGCCGCCGGAATTGCCGCGGTTGATGGCCACGTCGGTCTGGATGAAGGGCACGTAGCGCTGGTTGCCGGTGGAGCGTCCGATGGCGCTGACGATACCGGCGGTCACCGAATGATCGAGACCGTAGGGCGAGCCGATCGCCACCACCCACTGCCCCGGTTTGACCCGCGCCGAATCGCCCAGGCTCAGCGCCGGCAGATTCTTGGCCTCCACCTTGAGCAAGGCCACATCGGACTGTTCGTCGCTGCCCACCAGCTTGGCCTTGAGCTCGCGGCGATCGCTGAGGCGGATGCTGATTTCGTCGGCGTTGTCGACCACGTGGTGATTGGTCAACACGTAACCATCGGCGGAAATCAAGAAGCCCGTGCCCAGCGACACGCCGCGCGGCTGCTGCGGCATCGATCCGCGCGGGCCCTGCATGCCCGGCGGCATCGGCATGCCGAAGCGGCGGAAGATTTCGGCCATCGGGTCACGCCCCATCGCGTTGCCACGCGGCGCGGTCCTGACCTCCACGCTCACCACCGCCGGCCCGACTTTATCCACCAGCCGGGTGAAGTCCGGCAGGCCGCTGACCAATTCCGGGCCCGGCGTGGCCGGTACCGTCGCGACTGGCGCGGGCGGGCCAGCCTGCTGCGCGCAGGCACTGGGTAGGACGACCACGCCGGCGGTGGCAATCACGGTGAGCGGGGCAAGCAAACATGGATGCAGGATTTTTTTCATGTCGATATCGGTGATGAGAAATGGAATCGGGTAATGCATGCCATTCAGCCGGCATGCAACGGTCGTCGCGGATCTGGCGGCGCTTCTTTCTAATATCTAATACCTGAGCATGAACACGGTATCGACGGGTGGCGTGGGCGAATCATCGATGCGCATCGTAAGGCAGATCGTCCGGGTCCACGCCGACATAATCCGGCGCCGGGAGTCGGGGCAGCCGGCATGCGCGAATGAAGCGACGCCCTTCCAAAACGGCCTTTACCACTCTGTGCATGCCATCCATGAGCCTTCCATCCGGGCAGATGATGATTGGGTAAGCCAAATCGGCCGCCCTCACCAGACGCATATGATCCGCAATCGAGCGGCAGGTCGGCAAATCGTCTTCCGAGTCGTACCAATAAGGCTCGTCCAGCTCACGCAATGCTTCGAGCGGCAGGTTTTCGGCTTCGACGCCTTTCGCGAGCGCGATCAGTTTATCGACGTCCCAGGCCAGAAGCCCTTTGTCGCCATCACGAAAATGATATTGCTTTCTCATTCGGCCCCGCCTCCGAGTCCAGCCGCATTACACGGCAGGCCGCCCCACGCGCCGGCGGGGCGGCAACGTACCCGAACCGCGGCGAAGCGAAACCAGCCCGAACGGTGAATCGACATGGATACAACGGACATCAAATCTCTTTCTCCATGATGATGTCCGCCCGCTCATAGGATGGATGCGGCCCCAGGTGAGTGGTGACGAAACCGTGCTTTTCATAAAGGGAAATCGCCGGCGCCAGCTTGACGTTGGAAATGAGATAAAGCGATGACGCACCCTTGGCGCGGGCCAGCGCGGTGGCGGCCTCGATCAACTCGCTTCCGAATCCACGTCCCCGGCAACCGGGATCGACCGCCATCTTGGCCAGTTCGTAGCGCCCATCGGGGTCTTTCAGCAGCGCGCAGACACCGACGACTCGCCCGTTGTCGGTAAGGCTCACCATATGGCCGCCGTTACGGATAATCGTCAGCGGATCGGCGAGCAGGGCATGATCCGAATCCTCCATACGAAAATGCTCGCGAATCCATTGCTCGTTCAGCCGGGCAAAGTCGTTCGCATGCGCTTCTTTGTCGATATGAATATGCATGGGTCGCGCTTGTCGGTCTCCAGGTTCGGCCATGCCACCGTGAGGCGGCCTTGACCGGAACGGATCAGCAGGTTTACTCGGAAGCGGAAATCATCCAGGTGCATCCCGCTATTGTTCGTCGCCCACCCGTGGGCGGGGCTGGAACGGCGCATAGGCCGCCGCCGAATCCAAGCTGGCGTTGAAGGTGCCTGCGCCGGCGCCGGGCAGCACCGCGCGCGGCCAGGCGGGTTTGGCTTCGGGCTGACGGAACGGGTCCTGGCTGGTCTCGGCCTCATTGATGGCGAAGCGATTCCCGCCAGCCACCTCGGGTGACGCCGGCAAGGTAATTTTCGGGGCGCTGGCCGGGCGCGTGGACTGGCCATGCGCGCTAGCACGGGCAAGTCGCGCCGGCGCTTCCCGGCGCGGATTGGCGACGATGGCGCGTGGACGCACCGGCGCATCTTCGGTCAACGCCTGCGCGGCGGTGACATCCGCCACCGCGATCCGGGGCGTGGATTCGGCCACCCGCCCTGGTTGCACGGCAGCCGGCGCCCCCTGCGCGGCCACGGCGGGCGCGGGCGATGCCACCGGCTCCACCAGTGTGGCGGGGCGAATCAGCAGCAGGCTGGCAAACGCCAGTGAGGCCGCCAACGCGCCGCCGCCAAACCAGCGCCAGCGCGCATGGCGGGGCGCCGGACGGGCAGTAACCGTCGGCATCGCGGCCGCTCCCGCACGGCGGGCCGCCACGGCGGGCGGCGCATCGGCGGGCATCGCCGGCGAGGCTTCCGCCGCGATACGCGCGGCCACGGCCTCGGCGAAACCGATCGGCGCCGGCGCTTCGGCTCGGCCGCGCAGGGCATCGCCGGCAATCTGCCAGCGCGCCAAGTCGCCGGCCAGTTCGCCATCGTGCTGCAAGCGGCGCAGCAGGAAACGGGCCTGCTCGGCCTCCAGCTCGCCATCGAGCAGCGCGGACAGTTGTTCGCGAGGGGTTTCGTTCGGATTCATGGGCGTCCTCGTTCACGGGATGTGGCGCTGCTCTCCACCAACGGACGCAACGCGCGATCGATCGCCTCGCGGGCACGGAAAATGCGCGAACGCACCGTACCAATCGGACAATCGAGCCGTTGCGCGATGTCGTCATAAGCCAGGCCGTCCATCTCACGCAGGGTGATGGCCTGCCTCAATTCCTTCGGCAATGCGTCGACCGCCCGCATCACCGCTTGCTCGACCTCGTGACGCAGTAGCTCGCGCTCCGGGGTATCGGCATCGCGCATCCGCAAGCTGGCGTCGAACTGCTCGGCATCGGTGGCGTCGATGTCCTCGGTCGGCGGTCGCCGCTTCATCGCCGCCAGATGATTCTTGGCCGTGTTGATGGCGATCCGGTGCAGCCAGGTGTAGAACTGCGCATCGCCACGGAAACCACCGATCGCCCGGTAGGCGCGGATGAAAACGTCCTGCGCCACGTCCTCGGCCTCGGCCCAGTCGCCGACGTAGCGCCCGACCAGCGCCACGATGCGATGCTGGTAGCGGCGCACCAGCAGGTCGAAAGCGCCGCGTTCGCCCTGCTGCACACGACGCACCAGTTCGGCATCGAGCGCCTCGCCGTGGATATTGCCCTTATCGATGTGGGGATCGGCCGTCAAAGCCGCGACTCCTCGAAACATGGGTCTCCCGCCCCGGTTGATTGTCGTGTCTGACCGGGGCGGTATGGAAAAGTTCCGGCGGCATCCGCTCGCTGCCGCCATCCGCATCATCGCGGATAACGGCGCGATTTGACGGCCAACGAACGCACCGCCGATGATAAAGGGCTTCCATACCGTTTCGGATGTACACCATGACGCCCCATTTCGACGGCCTCGCCCTGCGCAACTGGCGCCTGAAGCAACGCGACGACGGCGTGCTGGTGTTGCTATTCGACCGCGATGACCAATCGATCAATGCTTTTTCACAAGAAGTACTGGTGGAGCTGGAAACCGCGCTCGAACGCATCGCGCTGGAGCCGCCGAAAGCGCTGGTGATCGCCTCGGCCAAGGCGAGCGGCTTCATCGCCGGCGCCGACATCAAGGAATTCGCCGAGTTCGACCGCAAAGGCACCGTGGCCGACGCCATCCGCCGCGGCCAGATGACTTTCGAAAAACTGGCCAGATTGCGCTGCCCGACCGTCGCCGCCATCCACGGCTTCTGCATGGGCGGCGGTACCGAGATCGCGCTGGCCTGCGACTACCGCGTGGCCTCGACCGACGCTTCCACCCGCATCGGCCTACCCGAGATCAAGCTCGGCATCTTTCCCGGCTGGGGCGGCAGCGTGCGGCTGCCGCGCCTGATCGGCGCGCCGGCGGCCTTCGACCTGATGCTGACCGGCCGCAGCGTCTCGGCCAGCGCCGCCAAGGCCATGGGGCTGGTGGACAAGACCGCCTCGCCCGCCACGCTGGAAGACACCGCCGCACAACTGGCGCTCCGTGGCGCGGCGCGGCCATTCAAGCAGCGCGCCCTGGCCTGGGCCAGCAACCTCTGGCCGGTGCGCCGGGCGCTTGCGCCGATGCTGGTGAAACAAGTCGCGCGCAAGGCGCCGAAAGCGCACTATCCCGCACCTTACGCGCTGATCGGCACCTGGCGGAACGCCGGGGGTGGCACGCTGAAACTGCTCGAAGCCGAGCGGCGCGGCGTGGTCAAACTGGCCTCGACACCGACCGCGCGCAACCTGATCCGGGTGTTCTTCCTCCAGGAACGGATGAAATCGCTCGGCTCGGGCGATGCCGGCATCCGCCGTGTGCACGTGGTCGGCGCCGGCGTGATGGGCGGCGACATCGCCGCGTGGAGCGCCTACAAGGGCTTCGAGGTCACGCTGCAAGACCGCGAACAGAAGTTCATCGACGGCGCATTGAGCCGCGCCGGCGAGCTGTTCGCCAAACGCGTCAAGGACGAAACCAAGCGCACGGAAGTCGCCACGCGGCTCAAGGGCGACTTGAATGGCGACGGCATCGCCGAGGCCGACTTGGTCATCGAAGCCATCATCGAGAAGCCGGAAGCCAAGCGTGCGCTGTACGCGGCGGTGGAGCCGAAGATGAAGGCGGATGCGCTGCTCACGACGAACACTTCGTCGATCCCGCTGACCGAGCTGCGCGGGCACATCGCCCGCCCCGCGCAATTCGCCGGACTGCACTATTTCAACCCGGTGGCGCTGATGCCGCTGGTCGAGATCATCCACCACGACACGATGGCCCCGGAGACGCAGCAACGCCTCGCCGCGTTCTGCAAGAAGCTGGACAAGCTGCCGGTGCCGGTGGCCGGCACGCCCGGCTTCCTGGTCAACCGCGTGCTGTTCCCGTACATGCTGGAAGCGATGAGCGCTTACGCCGAAGGCATCCCCGGCCCGGTGATCGACAAGGCCGCGGTGAAGTTCGGCATGCCGATGGGGCCGGTGGAACTGGTCGACACCGTGGGTCTGGATGTCGCCGCCGGCGTGGGCGCCGAGCTGGCGCCGTTTCTCGGCCTCGCCATCCCCGAGGCGCTCTCGGCCCCCCCCGAGCCGGGCAAGCGCGGCAAGAAGGACGGCCAAGGCATCTACCATTGGGAAGGCGGCAAGGCGCGGAAGCCGGAAGTCCCCGCCGGCTACAAAGCGCCGGACGACCTGGAAGACCGCCTGGTCCTGCCGATGATCAACGAGGCGGTGGCCTGTCTGCACGATGGCGTGGTCGCCGATGCCGAGCTGCTCGATGGCGGCGTGATCTTCGGCACCGGCTTCGCGCCTTTCCGTGGCGGCCCGATCCAGTACGTGCGCGAAACCGGCGTCGATGCCCTGCTCGCCCGCCTGAAAGCCCTGGAAGCGAAACACGGCGCCCGCTTCGCCCCGCGCCCGGGCTGGGACAACCCCGCACTGCGCGGCTGAAATCCACCCGCGGACAGGCACACGGAAACGCCGGGCCGACGCCCGGCGTTTTTCGATCCACACGGCCACTTCAATCCCGCGAACGCGGTACCGGCGTCTTGTCGCGACTTGCGGAATCGGCGATCCGCCAGAGGTAGAAGCTGGCTTGGGTACGGAACGGCGCCCAGCGCTCGCCACGGGCCAGCATGGCCTTCGCCGTCGGCGGCGCGTCAAGGCCATCCAGCACCTGCATGCCCTTGCGGACGCCGAGATCGTCCACCGGCAGCACGTCGGCGCGGCCGAGACGGAACATCAACATCATCTCCACCGTCCAGCGGCCGATGCCACGCACCCGTACCAGCGCATCGACGATCGCCCGCTCGTCCATCCACGCCAGCCGTCGCATCGAGGGAATCCCACCCTCCGCCTCACGCCGGGACAAATCGCGCAGGGCCAGGCATTTATTGCCGGACACGCCACAGGCGCGCAGCGTGGCGTCATCGACCCGGCCCAACGTATCGGCATGCAGACGGCACGACCCGATCGCCGTCTCGACCCGGCCGACAATCGCCGCCGCCGCCTTCCCGGAGAGCTGCTGATAGAGGATGGCGCGGGCCAGCGCGTCGGCTGGATCGAAGCGTCCACGCCACTGCGGCTGCGGCCCGATCACCCCGACGCGCGCGATCCAGCGCCCCAGTTCACGGTCGTGGCGGCTCAGCCACGCGTCGGCTTCGCGCGTGTCGAAGCCGCGCGGATACCTCATTTACGCCACTGTCCCAGCGCGTGCAACAGCCAGCCGAGCATCATCAACGTACCGCCAAACGGCGCGGTCCTGGTCGGCAGACCAGCCAGCGCCGCCAGCACCAGCGTGCCTGAAAACAGCAGCACGCCCAGCACGATACAGCCCAGGCCGGCGAAAGCCAGCCGACGCACCGCCAACGGCGCCAGCGCGGCCAAGGCCACCCCATGGCCGAAACCGAACAATGCCGCCTGTTGCAGCCAGTACTTCGGCTGTTCGGCCAGCCCGGCATGGGCCGCATAAGCCGAGAGGCCGACGGATACGCCCGCCAGCAACGACCCCAGCGCACCGAACCAGAAGCGCTGGCGCATCTGCGCCTCGCTCAAGTTGCCACGGATGAAGGACCCCATTTTTCATTCTCCTCATGCCCAAAAGACGAACGCCGCGATAGGCGCGGCGTTCGTGACGAATCGATCCAGCAGACGATGCTTATTTAAGCGGCCAATAGACTTCGAACTGGCCGCTCCCGGTAAAGGCGGCATCGACGCCACCGGTGTAGATCTCGAACGGCCGGCCGGCGACTTCCTTGCCGCGCACCATCGACCAGGCGCGCACCGCGCTGCGCATCGCCTCAAGTTCCGGGAAATAGCCGGTGAACTTGCCGCGCGCGGCATTGAACTCAGGTTGCAGTTCGTACTTCACCGGGCCTTGCAGGGTGACGGTCATGTCGCCGGCGGCCTCACCTTCCTGGCCGGTCTTGCGCACACTCTGCACCACGTCGAAGTTGTAGTTTTCGCGCGAAAGCTCGTTGGTGACGATGCGTACCGGGCCGGCGGCTTCGAGTCCGTTGGCATCCATCACGCGCTTGATCCATTCCTGATTGGACTTGATCGCGGCCTGGATGCTCTCATCGTTGCGCTTGATCGCGCCGGAGTTGACCATCAACACGTGTTGGGCCGGAACGGTGACGACCTCGAGCCCTTCCAGCCGGTTGCCGGCCTGGGCATAGTCCTGGTTGGGGATGCCGGCCAGCATGTGGGTCAGGCGCGCCAGACCGATCTTGATGTCCTCGCCGGTGAAGCTGCCGACGTAGAGGCCCGAGTAGCGCCCGATCAGGTTCCAGCCGTAATCGACGTCGTAAGTCTGGGTGATCTTGACGTTGCGGTTGTTGCGGCCGGTCGGTTCGAGAATGATGGAGGAGCGTTTGTTGTTGCCCCAGCCCTTGCTCTCGATGGTGTAATCGACCCGACTCTTCGGCTTACTGTCGGCGATGACCCAGTGACCACTGCCGATGCCCTTTTCCTTCGACACGTAATCCACGCGCGCGCCCTTGCCGCTTTCGGGGCCGGAGAGCTTCAGCTCGATGGCGGGGTCGCGGGCGGAAACGGCGTTCCAATCGCGGAAGCGCTGGAAACTGTTGACCACATCGAACACGATGGTCTGGCGGCGGTTGGTTTCCACGCTCTGCGTGACCTGACGGCGGTCCGGCAATACCACGCCAACGATCACGAACAAGACGGCGACGATCGCCAGCGAAATGAGGAACTCGTACAAACGGGTCATGCGGGAGGTCTCCAGGGACGGCAGCCGGCCGCCGCGGGTCACGGATTCGCCATCCTATCAAACCGCTCGTTGGCGAGTGAAGGGAAATCTTGGCGGTGGCACCCCGCCGCGAGATGCGCGTTACCCTTGCCGCCACGGCCGCCGCCGCCGAACGCAGCGTTCAGACCAGTTGCAGTTCGAATGCCTTCAATACCGCGCGGGTGCGGTCGCGCACGCCCAGTTTGGACAGAATGCTGGAGACGTGATTCTTGATCGTGCCTTCGGCCACCCCCAACGAATTGGCGATCTCTTTATTGGAAAAGCCGCCGGCCATCAGCCGCAGGATTTCGGTCTCGCGGTCGGTCAGCGGATCGGGCTGCTCCAGGCTGACGAAGGCGTTCTGCATGTGTTCGAGACCGGAAAGCAGGCGCTGGGTCACGGCCGGCTGCACCAGCGAGCCGCCGGCGGCGACCGTCTCGATCGCGCCGACCAACTGGTCCAGCGAGACATCCTTGAGCAGATAGCCGCGCGCGCCGGCCTTGATCCCGGCCAACACCAGTTGGTCGTCGTCGAAGGTGGTGAGGATGATGGTCGGCGGCAGATGGTTGGCGCCGGCCAGCGCCTGCAACGCCTCCAGGCCGGACATCACCGGCATCCGCATGTCCATCAGCACCACGTCCGGGGCGCAGGCGGGAATGCGCTCGACCGCCTCGCGGCCATCGGCGGCCTCGCCAGCCACTTCGATATTGTCGGCCAGCGCCAGCAGCGAACGCACCCCCTGGCGGACCAGCGTCTGGTCATCGACCAGGAAGACCTTGATGACGGTACTCATGCCGCTACACCTCGTGCTTGCAATGAGGGACGAATATCGCCGCAGGCGTCTTCCAGCGGCAGGCGCAAGGTCAGCGCGAAACCTGCCCCCGGCGCGGTGTCCACGCTGGCCTCGCCGCCGTACTGGCGCAGTCGCTCGGACAGGCCGCGCAATCCGTTGCCGGGGCGCAGGCTGTCGGTGCCACGGCCATCGTCGCGGGCGACGATGTGAATGGCATCGCCCTCGCGCCGCAGCGTTATCGCCAGCCGCGAAGCGCCGGAATGGCGCACCGCGTTGGTGATGATCTCCTGCACCGAACGCAGCAGAACGTGGGCGCGCTCGGCATCATCGACCACCAGTTCGTCCGGCACGTCCATCTCGATCGCCAGCCCCGGCACGTTCTCGGCCAGCGGCCGCAACGCGCCCGCCACGTGGAGGGCCGAGGCATCCTCGTGCATCTGGCTGACCGCCTCGCGCACATCGGTCAACAACAGCTTGGCCAGGGCATGCGACTGGCGCACGTGGCCGGCGGCCTGGCCTTCGACCAGATGCCCGGCCACTTCAAGGTTGAGGCTGAGCGCGGTCAGGTGATGGCCGAGCAAGTCGTGCAACTCGCGGGCGATGCGAGTGCGTTCGTTGACCCGCACGCTTTCAGCCAGCAGGGCGCGGGTGGCGCGCAGTTCGGCGTTCAGTCGACGCTGCTGCTCGCGGGCCTCGGTCTGCTGCCTGGCGACCAGTCCGGCGACGAAACTGAACGCGCTGAAACCGGCATAGACCATCGATTGAAGGATGGCGGACGCCCAGTCGAACCCCCACCACCACACGAACAACGGCGCGATCGCCATCTGGCTGACCACCAGCAGGGCCATGCCCAGCGGCACCGAAAGGAACCACGGCAGGGTCGTGGCCGCCACCACCATCAGGATGCCGCCGAGTCCGGTTCCACTGAAATGGCTGACGGCCACCGCACAGGCCAGCAAGCTGACCAGTACCAGCAAGTTGGCGGAATTGCGCCGCTGCACGCGTCCGAGCCGGGTGGTCAGCCAGAAGTAGAGCCCGCCGTAGATGAGGTAGGCCATCCAGCCCAACAGCCCCATCACCGGCGGCTGGGATTCGCCCCCCTGCCCGCGTAGCACCAACGCGCTGAACACCAGCGGCGCGCCCACCATCGCCCAGGTGAACAGGCCGGCGTAGCGCAACAGGCGGACATGGGGAATGCTGGCGGGCATGCCGCATCTTAGCCGTCACCCGGCGCGGCGCGCGCCAGCCGGAAGTCATGCACGGCCCGCGACCGGCAGTTACGATGGGCATGCGATAATGCCGCCTTGGCCGCGCCCAGAGCGGCTCGCTTCAACGAACGGAGTCATTGAATGTCCATCGTCATCCGCGACGTGCTTGAGCACGAGCTGGATTCCGTCCTTGCCCTCAACAACGCCGCCGGGCCCGGCATCCTGCCGATCGACGCCGCGCGCATGCGCCGCTTCCACGACCAGGCGGAATATTTCCGTGTCGCCAAACGCGACGGCCACATCGCCGGCGTGTTGATCGCGTTCGGCTCGGGCAGCCAGCACGATAGCCGCAATTTCCGCTGGTTCGCCGAGCGCCACGCCGCTTTCCTTTACATCGACCGCATCGTGGTCGCCAGCCGCCGTCGCGGCGGCGGCGTCGGCCGCGCCCTGTACGCCGATGTCCACGGTTATGCCGAAGCGCGCTATCCCGAGTTGTGCTGCGAAGTGTTCCTGCAAGAGGGCACCGACCCGGCCCTGCTGTTCCACGGCAGTTTCGGCTTCCGCGAGGAAGGCCAGAATCCACAGGCCGACGGCACCCGCGCCTGCATGTTGGTCAAGCCGATGTGCAGCCACGAATGGATCCATCGAACCTACGGCGAGACGCTGCCCAACGAGCCCTGGGTGACGCGTTCGCGCACCCCGTCCGCCGAGCGACGCCCGACCGGAACCTGCCCGTGACGGTGATCAGTTACGAACAGGCCGGCGAGTTGAAGATCGGCCAGGTCGGCATCGCCAATCTCCGCGTACGCGACCTGGACATCGCGGCGCTGGCCGAGGAAATGCGCCAGCGCGTCGTGCGCGCGCCGAAGATGTTTGCCCGCGCCCCGGTCATCCTCGATTTCGGCGGCCTGGCCAGGCTGCCAAGTTCGGCCGAGGCCTTCGAGTTGATCGCCGCCCTGCGCGAAGCCGGCGTGCTGCCGATCGGCCTGGCCTACGGCAGCCGCGAGAACGATGCGCTGGCCATCGAACTCGGCCTGCCGCTCCTGGCCAAGTTCCGTGCCCAGTACGAACGCGACATTCTGGCCGATGCCCCGCCACCGGCGCCGCCGCCCGCGCCGGCAACGAAATCCACCATGCCGACGCCCGCCCCGGCCGCCAGCGCCGATGGCGAGCCCGGCCTGATGCAGGTCGCCTCGGTCCGTTCCGGCCAGCAGGTCTATGCCGAGCAGCGCGACCTGACCGTGGTGGGCGCGGTCGGCGCCGCCGCAGAGGTGATGGCCGATGGCTCCATCCACGTCTACGGCCCGCTGCGCGGACGCGCGCTGGCCGGCGCTCGCGGCATGGAGACCGCACGGATCTTCTGCCGCGAATTCCATGCCGAACTGGTGGCGATCGCCGGCCAATACCGCGTCGCCGAGGATTTCCCGCGCGAAGCCCTCGGACGCGCCGTTCAGGTCTACCTGGATGGCGGCGAATTGCAGATAAAGTCGCTCGAATGACCGCAAACCGATATCCCCCGACAGCCCAAAGCCTGAATATCTAAGGAGAACCCCATTGGCTGAAATCATCGTCATCACCTCCGGCAAGGGCGGCGTGGGCAAGACCACCACCAGCGCCAGCATCGCCACCGGCCTCGCCAAGCGCGGCAAGAAAACCGCTGTCATCGATTTCGACGTCGGCCTGCGCAACCTCGACCTGATCATGGGCTGCGAGCGCCGGGTGGTGTACGACTTCGTGAACGTGGTCAACGGCGAGGCTTCGATCAAGCAGGCGCTCATCAAGGACAAGCGCTTCGAGAACCTGTTCGTGCTGGCCGCCTCGCAGACCCGCGACAAGGACGCATTGACCAAGGAAGGCGTGGAAAAGGTGCTGAAGGCGCTTGAGGCCGACGGCTTCGACGTGATCGTCTGCGACTCTCCCGCCGGCATCGAGAAGGGCGCCTTCCTCGCCATGTATTTCGCCGACAAGGCGGTGGTGGTGGTGAACCCGGAAGTGTCCTCGGTTCGCGACTCCGACCGCATCCTCGGCCTGCTGTCCTCCAAGACCAAGAAAGCCGAAGAGGGCGGCCGCGTGCAGGAATACCTGCTGCTGACCCGCTACAGCCCGGCGCGCGTCGAGAGAGGCGAAATGCTCTCGGTGAAGGACGTCGAGGATGTGCTGGGGCTGAAGGCGATCGGCGTGATCCCCGAATCCACCGACGTGTTGAATGCCTCCAACAAGGGCGAGCCGGTGATCCTGGAAGCCAACTCCGATGCGGCCCAGGCCTATGAGGACTCGGTAGCGCGCCTGCTCGGCGAGGAGCGCCCGCTGCGCTTCATCCAGGCCGAGAAGAAGGGCTTCTTCAGCAAGATCTTCGGGGGTTGACGATGGGTCTGTTCGATTTCCTGAAGCCGAAGAAGGACTCCGCGCAGGAGGCCAAGAGCCGCTTGCAATTTATCATCGCCCAGCAACGCGACGAGCGCGATCCGCAGCACGACATCCCGATTCCGCCCGAGTTCAAGGTGGAGCTGATGGCGTTGATCCAGAAACATTTCCACATCCCCGACAGCGCGATCTCGGTGACCAAGGAAAAGCACGGCGAATACGACGTGCTCGACATCTCCATCGAGTTGCCCGACCAGAAACCGCAAACCTGACCCGCGCGCCGTCGCGACCGGGGCGTTGCCGCGCCGGTCGCGGCCGCCCCATCGCGCCCTCGCCCTCCCCTCTCACCGTCTCCATGCCCAACGTCCTCACACTCCGCGACATCGCCTTCGATGACGCCGCCCGCCTGCTGGCCCGCTACGGCCTCTGCCTGCATCGTGTCGATGACGGCATGGACATTCCCGGCAGCTACTGGGGCGACAGCGAGGCCGGGATCATCGGCCATGACGTCTACGTGCGCGACGACACGCCGGTGCATTCCATGCTGCACGAAGCCGGCCACCTGATCGTTCTGCCGGCGGACAAGCGCGCCGCCGTGCATACCGACGCCACCGATTGCATCGCCGAGGAAAACGCGGTCTGCGTGCTGCAATCGCTGCTGGCCGAGCATATCCCCGGCTGCGGCCGCGAGCGCCTACTCGCCGACATGGATGCCTGGGGCTACACCTTCCGCCTCGGCAGCGCCCGCGCCTACGTCGAGCAGGACGCCGAGGACGCCTGGCAGTGGCTGGTCGCGCACGATCTACTGGACGACTCGAGGGCGTTGCGCTTCCCGTGACCGCGGCCCGGCACCCGATCGCTGGCCGGCCCCATTCCACGACGCCTTGCGCCTGCCCCGCGCGAATTCGGGCAACCGGGCGGAATGAACGCCGCATCCGCGCGTTCCGCCTTACGGTGACAGCATCCGCATCCGGCGCCACCAGCCGGTGACGTGTTCCTCGCCGATCAACGTGAACAGGCCGGCCCCGACGATGATCGCGATGCCGAGCCAGGTCAGCGCATCCACCCGGTCGCGGAACAACAGCGCGCCCAACAGCACCGCCCACAGCATCTGGCTGTACTGGGTGGGCGCGACGTGATTCACCGGCGTCGCCAGCGTGGCGTACATCAGCAATACCGTGCCCAGCGCCGAAAGCAGGCCAAAGCCGAGGGCATGCAGCCACTGGGTGGCGTCGGGCATCCGCAGCGCGGGCCACATCAGCACGCCCGCGATCAACAAGTTGCCCACCAGTTGGGTGCCATACAAGGTGAGGCGATGCTCGCGCCCGCCGGCCAAGCGCACCAGGATCACCCCGGTGGCGCCGGCCAGACCGCAGACCACCGCGCCTGCATGGCCCGCATGCAGCTCGCGGAAGCCGGGTCGCAACACCACCAGCACCCCGGCAAAGCCCAGCACCACCGCCAGCCAGCGCCGCCACCCCACTTGCTCGCGCAGCACCAGCACCGACAACAGGGTGACGAAAAGGGGCATCAGGAAAATCAAGGCGAATGCTTCCGCCATCGGCAAGCGGGTGAAGGCGACCAGCGCGCCGAGAGTATTGACCGCCCCGCAAACCACCCGCGCCCACCAGATCGCCGGTAGCTTCGGCCTGACCAGATCACGCCAGCGCTCGCCGGGCCGACGCACGAACGGCAATGCCAGCAAGCCCAGCGCCGCCCCCATGAACATCAGCTGGAACAGCGGCACGCCCCCTTTCAACAGCTTGATGAAGGCATCGCTGAACGAGAACGCGGCATAGGCGGCGAGCCCGAGCAACACGCCGCGACGCACATCCGACATGCGCAATCCGGTGATGGGAACCGGCGCAGTCTAGCGCGCCGCCGCATGCGTCAGCGCCCGGCGCGGCCTTACACTGGCGCCATCACCTTCACCGCAGAACCGCACCCGCCATGACACTCCGCCATGCCCTGCTTTCGCTGGCCATCGCCACCAGCCTCGTCCCCGCCGCCAGTTTCGCCGCGCCCCCCGCGCCTCGGGAAACCGCCGACCAGTTCGTCACCCGCATCAACACCGAACTGAAAGCGATGTACCCCGAGATCACCGTGCCGCAATGGCTGGCCGCCACCTACATCAGCGACGACACCCAGATGCTCGCCGCCAAGAGCGACGAACGCTGGCTGACCCTGCTGAACCAGTGGATCGAGCAGGCCAAGCAGTACGAAGGCCAGAAGATGTCCGCCGAAAGCGCACGCACGCTGCGGCTGTTGAAACTCTCGGCCTCGATGCCGCCGCCGAAGAACCCGGCGCACCTGGCCGAGCTCACCCGCATCGCCAGCAAGATGGGCGGCATGTACGGCGCGGGCACTTACTGCAAAGGCGAAGGCGAGACGAAGAGCTGCCGCCAGTTGGGCGAGCTGGAAGACGTGCTGCGCACCAGCCGCGACTACGACGCCCAGCTCGACGCCTGGGCCGGCTGGCACACCATCGCCCAGCCGATGCGCAAGGACTACCAACGCTTCGTCGAGCTTTCCAACGAAGGGGCGCAGGGGCTCGGCTTCGCCAACACCGGCGAACTGTGGCGTTCGGGCTACGACATGACGCCGGCCGAGATCGCCGCCGAGACCGACCGCCTATGGGAACAGGTCAAACCGCTGTACGAGGAACTGCACTGCTACACCCGTGACAAACTGGAGCGGAAATACCCCGGCAAGGGTTCGGTGGACGGCTTACTGCCGGCGCACCTGATGGGCAATATGTGGCAGCAGGACTGGGGCAACCTGTGGGACATGCTGGCGCCCTACCCCGATGCCGGCAGCCTCGACATCACCGGCGCGCTGGAGAAGCAATACCAGGACGCCCTCGCCGCTGAAAAGGCCAAGCCCGCCGGCCGTGGCGCGGAAGAAATCGAACGTGCCGCGCAAAAGGACATCGCCGTCAAGATGACCCGCCGCGCCGAGGATTTCTACACCTCGCTCGGCATGCCGAAACTACCTGAGAGCTACTGGAGGAACACCCAGTTCATCAAGCCGCGCGACCGTGACGTGGTCTGCCACGCCAGCGCCTGGGACATGGACATGAAGGGCGACGTGCGCACCAAGATGTGCATCAAGCCGAACGAGGAGGAATTCACCACCATCTATCACGAGCTGGGCCACATTTATTACGACTTGGCCTACAACGTGCAGCCGGCGATGTTCCAGGCCGGCGCGCACGATGGCTTCCACGAGGCGATCGGCGATGTCATCGTGCTGGCGATGACGCCGGAATACCTGCAATCCATCGGGCTGGTGGAGAAACAGAAGCAATCCGACGAAGCGCTCATCAACTCGCAGATGCGGATGGCCCTGGCCAAAGTCGCCTTCATGCCGTTCGGCCTCATGATCGACCGCTGGCGCTGGGGCGTGTTCGACGGCTCGATCAAGCCCGGCGAATACAACCGAGCATGGTGGGACCTGAAGGCCAGGTATCAGGGCGTGGCTCCGGCCATGCCGCGTGGCGAGGAATTCTTCGACCCGGGCGCGAAGTACCACGTGCCGGGCAACACCCCATACACCCGCTACTTCCTCTCGCACGTGCTGCAATTCCAGTTCTACAAATCACTGTGCGATGCCGCCGGCCACAAAGGCCCGCTCTACCAGTGCAGCTTCTACGGCAACAAGGAAGCCGGCAAGCGCTACTGGGCGATGCTCTCGAAAGGCGCCAGCCAACCCTGGCAGCGGACCATGAAAGAACTCACCGGCGGCGAAAAGATGGACGCCGGCGCCGTGCTGGAATACTTCGCGCCACTGCGAGGCTGGCTCAAGCAGCAAAACGCCGGCAAGCAATGCGGCTGGAATGCGCCACAGGGCTGAATCTCCTCCGCCACAAGGCGGCCATGCCCGGCACGGAAAGGCGGCGAACAGGCCGCCTTTCCCACGGCGTTCAGCGCACCGGCTGAAACCCGAGACAACAGGCCATCCCCGCCGGGCAAACGCCGGCCGGCGAGCCGGACAAACCCATTGACGCCGGTCGCTTCAGAGCTTGTCGATCGGCTCCAGCGCCACCGCCTCCTCCAGGCAACCCGGCGCGCGCGGCCGGCGATTGTGCTCCCAGCGCCAGAACAACCAGCCGAGAACGGTCAGCACGGCGGCCCCCATCGACAATTGCAACAGGTCGTGGCTCAGCCACGGCGATACCAGTCCGGCAATCACCGAATTGCAGACCAGATTGCAAAAAGCCTGTAGCGAGGAGGCCGCGCCACGCGCACCCGGATACATGTCAAGCAACGCCAGACTGAGCACCGGGAACACCAGGGCGATGCCGAAGGCATTGAGCGCGATGGGCGACACCGTAGGCAGCACGCCCGGCAGCTCGACGCCGGCGTGATAAGCGATATTGACGATGGCGGCCAGCAGACAGCAGGCGAAGCCAAGGCGAATCTGCCGCACCCCCGCCACCCGTCCCACCATCCGCCCGGAGGCGAATGCGCCGAGCATCATCCCGCCGATCATCGGAATGAAGAACCAACCAAACCCCTTCTGGCCCAGCCTCAAATGATCGATCACCAGCGCCGGCGCCGAAGCGATGTAGAGGAACAATGCGGCAAAGTTCAAACTGCCGGCCATCGCCAGCCGCATCAGCCGGGCATTGCGCAGCATGCCCAGATAACCGCGCAGCACCGCGCCCATCCGCAGGGGATGGCGCTGCGCCGGCGGCAGGGTTTCCGGCAACCGCCAGAGCACCATGAGGATCATCGCCAAAGCGAACAACACCAGGAACCAGAAGATCGATGGCCAAGCCGACCAACCCAAGAGCCACGCGCCGACCAGCGGCGCCACCGCCGGCGCCACACCGAAGATCATCGATACCCTGCTCATCAGCCGCTGCGCGTCGTCGCCATGAAAGACATCGCGGATCACCGCACGGCCGATGATCAGCCCGACGCCGGCCGAAAGCCCCTGCAACACACGGAACGCCAGCAGCATCGGCAGCGAGGTGGACAGCGCGCAACCAGCCGAGGCGATGGCGAACACCACCAACCCTCCGATGATCACCCCGCGCCGCCCCAGCGCATCGGACAACGGGCCGTGCACGATGCTCATCATTGCATAGGCCAGCAGATAGGCACTGATGGTCTGCTGCATCGCCAGCTTGTCGGCGCCGAACTGCCTGCCAATGTCGGGGAAAGCAGGGAAAAGGGTATCGATCGAGAACGGGCCGAACATCGCCAACGCCCCCAGCACGGGCGCCAGCCGGCGCATATCGGCGCTGGCCCGACTCACTTCGCCACGGCCGACAGTCGCCGCGGCAATCGTTCGATACGGGCGATCGCGGCGGCCGAAACCGCCTCGGTACGGCCATTGGCCGGCCAATAGAAGGTGAGCGGCGCAACCGCCCGCCTCGCCACGGGCGCGGGCTTCGCGGCGGCGGGCGTGGCGGCCGGTTGGCGGCGCTTGCGGGCGTTGCGGGACATGGACGAAGCGCCGCTCGAGAGAGGCCGCATCATAACGATACCGATGGCTATAATCGCCGGGCAGTGGGAGAGGCGGCCGCGAGCCGCTGCCGAAGGCGCAACCGCCCGAAATCGCTCAGGTCAGTGACCGCTGCAAGCATCGAGACTCTGGAGAGACCGGCCCCGCGCCGGCGCCGAAGGGGCAAGACGGCAGCCGCCGTTCAAACTCTCAGGCAAAAGGACAGAGGGGCGTTCATTGCCTGCGGCATCGCGCCGCGCCACCGGATGCCTGCCACCATGCCCCACGTCCCCACGCTTGCCGTACTCGAAGACCGCGACGCCTTCATCGCCCGCCACATCGGCCCCAACGACGCCGAGATCGCCCACATGTTGAAGGTGATCGGCCACGACTCGCTGGACGCGATGACCGAAGCCATCGTCCCCGGCAAAATCCGCTTGAGCGAACCGCTGAACCTGCCCGGCGCGATGACCGAAGTCGAGGCATTGGCGGACATCCGCGCCATCGCCGATAAGAACGTGGTGTTCAGGAGCTTCATCGGCCAGGGTTATTACGGCACCCATACGCCGAACGTCATCCTGCGCAATCTGCTGGAAAACCCGGCCTGGTACACCGCCTACACGCCCTATCAAGCGGAAATCTCGCAAGGCCGCATGGAAGCGCTGATCAACTTCCAGACCCTGTGCGCCGACCTCACCGGCATGGAGATCGCCAACGCCTCGCTGCTGGACGAAGGCACCGCCGCCGCCGAGGCAATGACCCTCGCCAAGCGTTCGGCCAAATCGAAATCGAATACCTTCCTGGTCTCCGGCGACACCCATCCGCAGACGCTCGACGTACTGGCGACGCGCGCCCGGCCACTCGGCATCACCATCGAGGTGGCAGGTTCGACCGACGCCTTCCACGCCGCGCTCGCCCAAGGCGACTACTTCGGCGTGCTGGTGTCGTATCCGGCCTCCAGCGGCTGGATCGCCGATTGGAGCAAGGATGCCGAAGTCATCCACGCGCACAACGCACTGTTCGTCGTCGCCACCGACCTGCTGGCGCTGACACTCCTGAAACCACCGGGAGAAATGGGCGCCGACATCGTGATCGGCAACGCCCAGCGCTTCGGCGTGCCGTTCGGCTTCGGCGGCCCGCACGCCGCTTTCATGGCCTGCCGCGATGCCTACAAGCGCAACATGCCCGGCCGCCTGATCGGCGTCTCCATCGACGCCGAAGGCAACAAGGCCTACCGCCTAACCCTACAAACCCGCGAGCAGCACATCCGCCGCGAGAAAGCCACCTCCAACATCTGCACCGCGCAGGTGCTGCTGGCGGTGATGGCCTCGATGTACGCCGTCTACCACGGCCCCGAGGGCCTGAAGCGAATCGCCGGACGCGTGGCCCGCTACACCGCTCTCCTCGCCACCGGGCTGAAACAACTCGGCTTGAAGGCCGTGCACGCGACCGCCTTCGACACGCTCTGCCTGGAAGCCGGCGACCAGAGCGAAGCCGTCCTCGCCCGCGCGCAGGCGCTTGGCGTCAACCTGCGGGTGCGCGGAAACGGCTCGATCTGCGTCTCGCTGGACGAAACCACCACGCGCGACGACCTGGCGCTGCTGTTGCGCATCTTCGGCGACGATGACGCGCGCCTCGACATCGACCAGCTCGATGCCGAGGCGCCCGCGCTAATTCCCGCGGAACTCCGCCGCACAAGCACCTTCCTCACCCACCCGGTATTCAACACCCACCACAGCGAGCACGAAATGCTGCGCTACATGCGCGGGCTGGCCGACAAGGATCTGGCGATGGATCGCACCATGATCCCGCTCGGCTCCTGCACCATGAAGCTCAACGCCACCGCCGAGATGGTCCCGGTGACCTGGCCGCAATTCGCCAACATCCACCCGCTCGCCCCCGCCGGGCAGGCCGAAGGCTACCGGGCACTGATCGCCGGGCTGGAAGCGATGCTGGTCGAATGCACCGGCTACGACGCGGTCAGCCTGCAACCCAACTCCGGCGCGCAGGGCGAATACGCCGGCCTGCTGGCGATCCGCGCGTATCACGCCAGCCGTGGCGACCACCAGCGCAACATCTGCCTGATTCCCGAATCCGCCCACGGCACCAACCCGGCCTCGGCGCAGTTGTGCGGCATGAAGGTGGTGGTGGTCGCCTGCGACCGCGACGGCAACGTCGATGTCGAAGACCTGCGCGCCAAGGCCGAAAAGCACAAGCACGATCTCGCCGCGATCATGATCACCTACCCCTCCACCCACGGCGTGTTCGAGGAGGCGATCGTCGAAATCTGCGAGATCGTCCACGCCAACGGCGGACAGGTCTATACCGATGGCGCCAACATGAACGCGCTGGTCGGTGTGGCCAAGCCGGGCAAATGGGGATCGGACGTCTCCCACCTCAACCTGCACAAAACCTTCTGCATCCCGCATGGCGGCGGCGGTCCCGGCGTCGGCCCGTGCGCGGTCAAGTCGCACCTCGCGCCATTCCTGCCCAAACCGGCGGCCGGCGGCGCGTTCGAGACCGAAGGCGTGGGCGAAGGCGGCCCGGTCAGCGCCGCCACCTACGGCAGCGCCAGCATCCTGCCGATCTCGTGGATGTACATCGCGATGATGGGCGCTGCCGGGCTGCGCCGCGCGACGCAAGTAGCGCTGCTTAACGCCAATTACATCGCCAAGCGCCTCGCCCCGCATTACCCCACGCTCTACACCGGCCGCAACGGCATGGTCGCGCACGAGTGCATCCTCGACCTGCGCCCGATCAAGGACGCCACCGGCATCAGTGCCGAGGATGTCGCCAAACGCCTGGTCGATTTCGGCTTCCACGCACCGACGCTCTCCTTCCCCGTTGCCGGCACCCTGATGGTGGAACCCACCGAGAGCGAATCGCAGCACGAACTCGACCGCTTCATCGACGCCATGATCCAGATCCGCGACGAAATCCGCATGGTCGAGGAAGGCCGGCTCGACCGTGAGGACAACCCGCTCAAACACGCCCCGCACACCGCCACCCAGGCAATGGCCGCCGACTGGAAACACGCCTACGGCCGAGAGCTGGCGGTGTTCCCGCTCGAATCGCTGAAACGGCAGAAATATTGGCCGCCGGTGGCGCGGGTGGACAACGTCTACGGCGACAAAAACATATTCTGCGCCTGCATCCCGATGAGCGCCTTCGCCGATCTCGGCCACGAACCGGAAGCATTCAGCGAACCGATGGCGAGCTGACCGGCAACCTCTCATACCCGCAAAAGGCCACGGGAACCCGTGGCCTGCGCTGTTACCGATAGCCCCCGATCCAGTCACCCCGACAGGGGGCTTTCGAATGACTGCGAGACTTCATGAATCGACCAGAAGCTCGGAAGCTCGCTGGCGGGCGACAGGTTGGCGTTCATGCCTACCGCATTACCGGCTGCCGTAGAACTCGACCCTGATAGCATCGAGCGCTTCGAGCCTTGGATGGCTCAGCCGAGCGACAACGCCCTGGCCTGCGTCTGTTGCTGCGCCTGCTGCTGGTTCTGCGCCGCCAGTCGCTCCTCGCGTTGCTGGTTGGCTTGCAGCGTCTGTTGAATGCTCTCTTGCAGCGGCGGCGCTTCGGCGGTCACGTTCAGCCAGATGCATTGGCCCGGCGTCGTGCCGATGACATGTAATTGGTTGCCCAGCATCGTCACCCCGGCCACGCGCTCGGCATCGTGGATGCCGCTTCGCTTGGCTTCCAGCAACGCCTGCGCGACCACTGCGTCGCCAACGTGGGCGGGCGTTTGGCCGCGCAGTGCGCTGAACATCGCCCGGTCGTCGG
>NZ_RFLY01000009.1 GCF_003697345.1 Solilutibacter pythonis
GCTTGCGGATGCTGCCCCCCGACGATCGGGCGATGTTCAGCGCACTGCGCGGCCAAACGCCCGCCCACGTTGGCGACGCAGTGGTCGCGCAGGCGTTGCTGGAAGCCAAGCGAAGCGGCATCCACGAGACGGAACAAGTGGCCGGTGTGACGATGCTGGGCGACCAATTACACGTGATCGGCACGACGCCGGGCCAACGCATCTGGCTGGAGGTGACCGCCGAAGCGCCGCCGCTGCAAGAGAGCATCCAACAGACGCTGCAAGCCAACCAGCAACGCGAGGAGCAACTGGCGGCGCAGAACCAGCAGCAGGCACAGCAACAGACGCAGGCCAGGGCGTTGTCGCTCGGCTGAGCGGTTCCCACGGGCTGGGCTGGCCGTGCCTTCGAGCGGTCGAGGAAGATCCCGTCATGCGTCGGTGATGGCCTGGTGGCTTTCCGCGCGCCGGCCGGCTTCCACATCGGGGCCGGTGGGCGCCGGCGGAAGAAGAAACGGCGCCGGGAATGCCCGGCGCCGTCGGATACCTCGTCCGTGGCGGGATCAGAAACCGTAGACCACGTTCACCGTGGTGAGGGTGTCGGTCTTCTTGATGCCCGGCAGCACGTCGGTGTTGTGGCGGGTTTCCACGCCGGCCTTCAGCGCCAGCGCGTCGGTCATCTTGACCAGCACGCCGATGTCGTTGCGGATGAAGGTGTTGGCCTTGCCGCTTTCGACAAGCAGGGTGTCGTAGATCGCCACGTTGTCGTTGAACTGGTGCTTGAAGTCCATCGAGCCACGGGCGATCGCGCCGTTTTCGTGCACGCGCAGGTTCTGCAACTTGGACCAGCGATAACCGGCGCCGACCTCGAAGGTCAGGTGAGTGGCTTCGCTCTCGATGGCGCGGAAGCCGTAGTTGGCCGAAGCTATGTTCTGGTATTCGTAGCTGGCGTAGTGATCGCGCTCGGTGCGCAGATTGCCGACGATGTAGCTTTTCTCGTTCAGGTCGCGCGCGGCGCTGCCGAAGGCTTCGTAACGGTAGGCGCTTTCCTTGCCGTTGGCCTTGCCGTTCAGGAAGGCGGCGCCGGCGGCATAGGCCCACGGGCCTTGCACGCGTTTGGCGCGCAGCTTGCCGACCAGACTCTGGCTGTCGGTGTTGCCCTTGGAAATGGCGAGACCCATTTCGCCGGTGCCGCTCCAGCCTTCGTCGGTGGCGTCGTGGGCATTGGCGATGGCGGGGGTGGCCAGCAACGAGGCGACGGCCAAAGCGATCAATCGGGTTTTCATCATGAATCCTTATAAAACTGAATGCGCCCCGGATGGGGGTGCTGCATCCTGGGCCAACGGAACTGAATATTGAATTAGTAAAGTTTTCGTTATTCAGTGCGCATCCAGTTTTTGAAAGCCGGCGCGCGTTCAGTGGGGCCGGCGGCGCGATGGCGCGATTCGAGGCGGCATAATCCGCGCATGGATCGTTATGAACGCATCACCGCCCTGCATCGCATCCTCAAGGCCGCGCGGGTGCCGGTCAACGTGCCGCGCCTGATCGACGAACTGGGCTGCTCGCGCGCCACCGTCTACCGCGACATCGCCTTTCTGCGCGATGCCTTGATGGCGCCGGTGCTCGGTGATGGCGAGGCCGGCTTCCGCTACGACCCGCACGAATCCGATCGTTTCGAACTGCCCGGGTTGTGGCTGTCCTCGGAGGAGTTGCATGCGCTGCTGGCCGCGCAGCAACTGCTTTCGCGCACTGGCGGCGGTGTGCTCTCGGCGGCGATGGCGCCGTTGCAGCAGCGGGTGGAATCGCTGCTTTCCGAACAGGCCGGCGGCAAGCGCTGGCCGGTGGAGCGGGTGCGGGTGATCCAGCACCGTATCCGCAAGCTGGACGAAGCTTCGTTCCGCGCCGTGGCCTCGGCGGTGCTGGAGCGCAAGCGCCTGGCCTTCGTCTATCGCGCCCGTTCCACCGACGAGGAAACCCGGCGCACGGTTTCGCCGCAACGCATCACCCATTACCGCGACAACTGGTATCTCGATGCCTGGGACCACGACCGCGAGGCGCTGCGCAGCTTCTCGGTCGATCGCATCCACGGCGCCAAGCTCGGCGGCGAGCCCGCCATCGACGTGCCCGAAGTCCAGCTCGACCAGCATCTGGCCGGCAGCTACGGCATCTTTTCCGGCGAGCCGAAGGGCTGGGCGACGATCGTCTTCGGCCCCAAGGCGGCGCGCTGGGTGGCCGACGAGCGCTGGCATTCCAAGCAGCAGGGGCGCTTTCTGGCCGATGGCCGCTACGAGTTGAAGGTGCCTTACAGCAACGGCCGGGAATTGCTGATGGACGTGCTGCACTACGGCGCCGACGCGGTGATCGTCGAGCCGGCATCGCTGCGGGCGCAGGCGCGCGCGCTGCTGGAGCTGGCACGCTCCAATTACGAGGACGAGAGCGGTCGCGGCTGGTGAGACGGCGCCGGCGCAGTCTGGCGTCCGACCTCACCGGAGCCGTGCCATGTCCCGTTCCACGCCCTCGCAAGACCGTTTGGAAACCCTGCTCCGTCAAGCCGTGATCGCGGCCCTGGCGTGCGCCGTACTGCTGCCGTTCGCGCATGCCCCGAGCGCCGCCTTCGGTTGGTTGCCGCTGTGGCTGGTCGGTCTGCCGCTGGCCTCGTGGCTGGGGCTCGGGTTGTCGCGGCGGGCCGGCTTGCCGGCGGTGGCGGCATCGGCGCGGCCGCGGCGTCGGGCGGCGGCGGTGAAGTGGCGCCGGGGCGAGCTTCGGCGTCGCAAGCCAGGGGCGGCGCGCCTGCATTCGGCATGACTTCCGGCCCGGGGGGCGGCCGGGACGGCTGTGTTAGCGTTCGGGATCGACCATCCCCGTATGGAACCCTTCATGTCCAAGCTGCTCCACGCCGCGCAGACGGCCGGCGCCGCCGCTTTGCTCACGCTCTGCGCCGCCCCCTCCGCCGCCCTTTCGCAGGAAAAAACCGCCATGCCCGCCGCCCAGCAGACCGATTCCCACCAGTGGCTGGAGGACGTCGGCGGCGACAAGGCGCTGGCCTGGGTGCGCGAACGTAATGCCAAGGCCGAAGCCGAACTGGCCTCGACGCCGCAATTCAAGCGGCTGGAAGCCGAAATCCTCGCCATCCTCGATTCCGACGCCAAGATTCCCGCCGTCAAGAAGATGGGCGAGTGGTACTACAACTTCTGGCAGGACAAGGCCAACCCGCGCGGCCTGTGGCGGCGCACCACGCTTGCCGAATACCGCAAGCCCAACCCGAAGTGGGAAACCCTCCTCGACATCGACGTCCTGAACGAGGCCGAGGGCGAGAACTGGGTCTGGCATGGCGCCAACTGCCTGCGGCCGTCGTACGAGCGCTGTCTCATCGCGCTTTCGCGCGGCGGCGCCGATGCCGACGTCACCCGCGAGTTCGATCTCGGCGCGCGCGGGTTCGTCGAGGGCGGCTTTTTCCGCCCCGAGGCCAAGGGCGGAATGGACTGGATCGACCGGGATACCGTCTTCGTCTACACCGATTTCGGCGATGGCAGCCAGACCAGCTCCGGCTATCCGCGCATCGCCAAGCGCTGGAAACGCGGCACGCCGCTGTCGGCGGCGGAAACCGTGTTCGAGGGCAAGCCCGGCGACATGTACATCTCGGCGATGCATGACGACACGCCGGGCTTCGAGCGCGATTTCATCAGTAACACCATCGCCTTCTACAACAACGAGCTGTACCTGCTGGGCAAGGATGGCAAGCTGGCCAAGGTCCACGCACCCAACTCGGTGGAGAAGGACGTGCACCGCGAATGGCTGGCCTTGCAGCCGCGCGAGGACTGGACGGTGGGCGGCAAGACCTACAAGGGCGGCTCCTACCTGGTCGCCAATTTCGACGACTGGATGGCCGGCAAGCGCGAGCTGACCGTGCTGTTCGAGCCGACCGAGCGCAGCTCGCTGGCCGGCGCGACGTGGACGAGGAACCACGTGGTGTTGAACGTGCTGGAAGATGTCAAGAACCGGCTGACGGTGATGACGCCGGGCAAGGCGGGCTGGAAGCGCGGCGAGTTCGCCGGCGCGCCGGCCATCGGCACCATCGGCGTCGGCGCGGTGGACAGCGACGAATCCGACGCGGTGTGGCTGACGGTCTCCGGCTTCACCAGCCCGACCACGCTCGCCATCGCCGAGATCGGCCAGGCGCCGCGGGTGCTGAAGACCATGCCGAGCTTCTTCGACGCATCGAACCAGGTGGTCGAACAACATTTCGCCACCAGCCAGGATGGGACGAAGGTGCCGTACTTCATCGTCCACGAGAAGGACATGAAGCTCGATGGCGAAAACCCCACGCTGCTGTACGGCTATGGCGGCTTCGAGATTTCGCTCACGCCCGGTTATTCCGGCGCGATCGGCAAGGGCTGGCTGGAGAAGGGCGGCGTCTACGTGGTCGCCAACATCCGCGGCGGCGGCGAGTACGGCCCGCGTTGGCACCGCGCCGCGCTCAAGCGGAACCGCCACAAGGCTTACGAGGATTTCGCCGCGGTCGCGCGGGATCTCGCCGCGCGCAAGATCACCCGCCCGGCGCGTCTGGGCATCCGTGGCGGCAGCAATGGCGGCTTGCTGACCGGCAACATGCTGACCCAATACCCCGAGCTGTTCGGCGCGGTGGTGATCCAGGTGCCGCTGCTCGACATGCGGCGCTACAACAAACTCCTGGCCGGCGCCTCGTGGATGGCCGAATACGGCGACCCGGACAAACCGGAGGAATGGGCCTTCATCCGCGAGTTCTCGCCCTACCACCTGTTCGACCCGGCTCGGCAATACCCGCCGACCTTGATCCTCACCTCGACCCGCGACGACCGCGTCCACCCCGGCCACGCCCGCAAGATGATGGCGAAGATGGAAGCGGCCGGAAAGAACGTGCGCTACTACGAGAACATCGAGGGCGGGCATGGCGGCGCCGCCGACAACCGCCAGGCCGCGCACATGAACGCGCTGTACCTGACTTTCCTCTGGAACCAACTGAGCCAATGAGTACCCGGATGCCCCGCCACGGCGGGGTGTTTGTCTTCCCGCGAAGGAACCCCCACATGAATCCCCATCCCTACGCCATCGCCCTTGCGCTTGCCATGAGCCTGACCAACGCCAACGCCGCCCAGAATCCCGCCGCCAGGCCAACGCCGCCCGACGCGGCGAAGAAGCCGCATGTGATCAAGGCCCCGCACGGCGCCGAACGCAACGACGAGTACTACTGGCTGCGCGACGACAAGCGCGAGAACAAGGCCATGCTCGATTACCTCAAGGCCGAGAACGCCTACGCCGACCGCCTGATGCAGCCGCTCAAGCCGCTGGAAGACCGCATCTACGACGAGATCGTCGCCCGCATCAAGCAGGACGACAGCTCGGTGCCGTACCGCGAACGCGGCTGGTGGTACTACTCGCGCTTCGAAAAGGGCAAGGATTACCCGATCCACGCGCGCCGCCGGGATGGCGCGGGCATCGATGCCATCAGCATCCAGAAAGCCAACGACGCCGGCGACTTCACCGGCGAGGAAGTGATGTTCGACGTCAACGCGATGGCCGCCGGCAAGGACTACTACGCGATCAGCGGCCGCGGCGTGAGCCAGGACAACAAATGGGTGATCTATGGCGAAGACACCAACGGCCGTCGCCAGTACACCCTGCGCGTCAAGAACCTGGAAACCGGCGAAACCCTGCCTGAGCGCATCCCCGGCACCGTCGGCTACGGCGTCTGGGCCGACGACGACAAGACCTTCCTCTACATCGAGAACGACCCCAAGACCCTGCTGACCAAGCGGGTGAAGAAGCACGTCCTCGGCACCGACCCGAAGAACGACGCCACCGTCTACGAGGAAAAGGACGAAACCTTCTACATGGCCCTGGGCCGCACCCGCGACGACAGGTTCATCAGCATCATCCTCGACAGCACCGTATCCAACGAACAGTGGTACGCGCCGGCCGCCGATCCGGCCGAATTCAAACGGCTGGCCGCGCGCGAGCGCGACGTGGAATACAGCGCCGATCACTTCGGCGGCCGCTGGGTGATCCGCACCAACGCGGACAAGGCGACCAACTTCAAGATCGTCACCGCGCCGACCGATACCGCCTCGCGCCAGGACTGGAAGGACTGGATCGCGCACGACCCGCAGGTGTTCATCGAAGGCATCGAACTGTTCGACGGCTTCAGCGCGGTGGCGGAGCGCTCCGGTGGCCTCGAACGCGTGCGCGTGCTGCGCGAGGGCGGCCGGGAGGAATACGTCAAGGCCGACGAAAGCGCCTATTCGATGGGCCTGTCCGGCAACCCGGAAACCGATACCGACTGGCTGCGCTACAGCTACACCTCGATGACCACGCCGGCCACCACCTACGAGATGAACGTCAGGACCGGCGAGCGCCGCGAGTTGAAGCGGCAGCCGGTGCCGGGTTACGACCCGTCGAAATACGCCACCGAGCGTGTCTGGGTGCCGGCGCGCGACGGCAAGACCCGCATCCCGGTCTCGCTGGTCTACCGCAAGGACTTCAAGCGCGACGGCAGCGCGGCCATGCTCCAGTACGGCTACGGCAGCTACGGCGCGTCGATGGACCCGGGCTTCAGCGCCTCGGTGGTCAGCCTGCTCGACCGTGGCATGGTCTACGCCCTTGCCCACATCCGCGGCGGCCAGGAAATGGGCCGCGCCTGGTACGAGGACGGCAAGATGTTCCACAAGGTGAACACCTTCACCGACTTCATCGACGTCACCCGCTGGCTGGTGGACAACAAATACGCCGCGAAGGACCGCGTCGCCGCGATGGGTGGCAGCGCCGGCGGCCTGCTGATGGGCGCGATCAGCAACATGGCGCCGCGCGACTACCGCGTCATCCTCTCGCAAGTCCCGTTCGTCGACGTGGTGACGACAATGCTCGACGCCTCCATCCCGCTCACCACCAACGAATACGACGAGTGGGGCAATCCCGAGGCCAGCCAGGAAAGCTACGCCTATATGCTGGGCTACTCGCCCTACGACAATCTGAAGCGGCAGGACTATCCGGCGATGTTCGTCGGCACCGGCTTGTGGGACTCGCAGGTGCAGTACTGGGAACCGGCCAAGTACGTCGCCCGCCTGCGCGACCTCAACACCTCGTCGCACCCGGTGGTGTTCCGCACCAACATGGAAGCCGGCCATGGCGGCAAGTCGGGCCGTTTCCGCCGTTACCGCGAACAGGCCGAGATGTATGCCTTCATGCTCGACCAGCTTGAGGTGAAGCCGGCGCCGTGAGGCCGCCGCCGCGCTCGATGCGCCCCGACCGAGGCCGGGAATCCCCGGCCTCGGCCGTTTCCGCCGCCCTGGTGGGAGCCGGTGGCGTTCCGCCAGGGTGAGCCGATGCGCGGACTGACCCGGCTCGGTTGGTGGCTGCTTGCCTATGCAAGCCTGGCGCTCGGCTTCCTCGGTATCTTTCTGCCGGGCTTGCCGACGGTGCCGTTCGTGCTGCTCTCGGCGTTCGCCGCCGCGCGCGGCTCGGCGCGTCTGCATCGCTGGCTGCTGGGGCACCCGCGCTTCGGGCCGATGATCCACGACTGGCAGTCCGAGGGCGCGGTCAGCCGCCGCGCCAAACGGCTGGCGACTCTGATGATGACGTGCTCGGCCATCGTCATGCTGGCGTTGATGCCCAACCGCTGGTGGGCGCTGCCGGGGATCGTGGCGATGGCCCTGGTGGCGCTCTGGTTATGGCGCCGACCCGAGCCGCGCGGCGGCTGAATCGCCGCCCGCGCGCTCTCCCGGATGGCGGTGCGGCGCGCTACCATCCGCGGATGAAATCGATCCGATCCCCTCTTGCCGCCGCCGTTTTCGCCCTCGCGCTCGCCGCCTGCGGCAACAGGGGGCCGCTGGTAATGCCGCAGAAGCCCGCACCGGCCGAAGCGCCAGCGGTCGAACTGCCGAGCCAACCGAGCCAACCGAGCCAACCGAGCCAACCGAGCCAACCGAGCCAACCGAGCCAACCGAGCCAACCGAGCCAACCGAGCCAAGCAGGGGCCGGCACCGACGCCGGTGCCGGCGAAACAGGCCGGTGACGGCACGCCGCGCTGAGGTGTCGACGCTCGGCTTCAGCAAGATGCACGGGGCGGGCAACGATTTCGTCGTGCTCGACTTGCGCGATGGCCGGCCCGCGCCGGATGTCGCGCTCTGCCGCCTGCTTGCCGACCGCCATCGCGGCGTCGGCTGCGACCAGATTCTGACCATCGAGCCGCCGCGCGATCCGCGCGCGCACGTCCGTTACGGCATATGGAATGGCGATGGCGGCAAGGCCGGGCAGTGCGGCAACGGCGCCCGCTGCGTCGCCGCCTGGATCGCGCGCGCCGACGCGCTGGCGGCATCGAATCTGGTGTTGGAATCGCCGGCCGGTCTGCACCCGGCCGAACGCCTCGCCGACGGCCGTTGGCGCATCGGCCTGGGCCGGCCCCGCTTCGAACCGGCCGTGGTGCCGCTGGCCGGCTTCGACCACGCGGCGGACAGTTACCCGCTTGATGTCGATGGTGAAAGAATCGCCATCGGCGCCGTTTCGATGGGCAACCCGCACGCCCTGCTCGAAGTGGCCGATATCGCCGGCGCCGAAGTCGAACGCCTTGGCCCGCTGTTGCAGCGGAGCGGTTATTTCCCCGATTCGGTCAACGTCGGCTTCGCGCAGGTGCTCGATCGCGGCCATGTGCGCCTGCGCGTGTTCGAGCGCGGCGCGGGCGAGACGCTGGCCTGCGGCAGCGGCGCTTCGGCGGCGGCGGCGATATTGATGCGGCGCGGGCGGCTCGATCGCCGCGTCAACGTGTCCTTGCCCGGCGGCGAGTTGCTCATCGAATGGACGGACGACGCCGCGCCGCTTTCGATGAGCGGCCCGGCCGCTTTCGTTTTCGATGGCGTGCTCGACGCCGACAGCCTGGGGAAACCGATCGCATGAACACCAGTGAAGACAAACAGGGCGCGCACGAAATCGCCGTCTGGCTGCGCCGCCATCCCAATTTCCTGAAACAGTTCCCCGACCTCGCGCTGAGCCTCGTGGTGCCGAAGGAGAGCGGCCCCGCGGCCTCGCTCGCCAGTTACCAGTTGGACGTATTGCGCGACAAGAACCGCGAACTCAACCGCCGCCTGCACGAGTTGTTCGCCAACGCCCAGGAAAACGAACGGCTGGCGGTGCGTACCCATCAGCTCACCTTGCAATTGATGCAGCAGGGCAGCGCCGCCGACAGCGTGCGGGCGATGGCCGCCTCGCTGGCCGAGGATTTCCAGGGCGATCTGGTGCGGATCGTCCTGTTCCGGCCGGTCGAGGGGCTGGAATCGGGCGATTGGCTGCGCGTGCTGCCGGAGGGCGATGCCAGCCTGACGCCGTTCCGCGACGCGCTGAAGGACGAGGAGCCGCTCTGTGGCCGGCTCAATCCCGACAAGAACGCGCTGCTGTACGGCCCGCGCGCCGAGGAGGTGCAGTCCAGCGCATTGCTGGCATTGCCCGGTACCGGCCTGATCGCCGTCGGCAGCCGTGACGCCAACCGCTTCTATCCCGGCATGGGGACGTTGTTCCTGCGGATGATGGGCGAAGCCTTCGTGGCCGTGCTGGCGCGGTTCCGGGAAGCGCCGGCCGCCGAGTGACCGGACCATGCGGGACGATATCGACGCCTTTCTCGACCATCTCGCCGTCGAGCGGCGGATGTCCGCGCACACGCTCGACGCCTACCGGCGCGACCTCGACGCCTTGTGCGAATGGGCCGGGAAAAACGGCGTGGCCGCGATCGAAGACCTGCGAGGCGACGACGTGCGTCGCTTCATCGCCAGCGAGCATCGGCGCGGGCTATCGCCGAAAAGCGTGCAGCGGCGCCTGTCGGGCTGCCGCAGCTTTCTTGGCTGGTTGCTGAAGCGGGGCCGCATCGCGGCCAATCCCGCCGCCGGCATCCGCGCGCCCAAGGCCGCGCGCAAGCTGCCGCGGGTGCTGGATGTGGACGAGGCGGTGCAACTGGTCGAAGTGCCGACCGACGTGCCGCTCGGCACCCGCGACCGCGCGATGCTGGAGCTGTTCTATTCCTCCGGCCTGCGCCTGTCGGAACTGTGCGGCCTGCGTTGGGGCGATCTCGATTTGGCCGAAGGGCTGGTGCAAGTGCTGGGCAAGGGCAACCGGCAGCGCATCGTCCCGGTCGGTGCGCATGCGTGCCGTGCCCTGCGGGAGTGGCGGAAGGACAGCGGCGGCGGCGATGCCGCTTTCGTCTTCCCCGGACGTGGCGGCGACAAGCCGATCACCCCGCGCGCAGTACAGCTCCGCGTGGGCCGGCTGGCGCACCGCCAGGGCATCTTCAAGCGCGTGCATCCACACTTGCTGCGGCACAGCTTCGCCACCCATGTGCTGGAATCCTCCGGCGACCTGCGCGGGGTGCAGGAGCTGCTCGGCCATGCCGACATCGCCGCCACCCAGATTTACACCCACCTGGATTTTCAGCACCTGGCGAAGGTGTACGACGGCGCCCATCCGCGCGCGCGCCGCAAGCGCCGCGGCGAATCCGGCGAGGCTTGACCAAGGTCAGCGCGGCCAGCCGCCGCGCGGCGCAGACTGCGGCGATGATCGAAACCATCGAGGCTTGGCGTTGCGTTGGCTGCGGTCGTTTGCAGGCCGAACGGCCGTGTGTCGGCATCTGCACCGATCGCCGTGTGGAGCTGGTCGAGGCGCAGACGGTCGCCGACTTGGCGTGGCGTGTCGAGCGGCTGGAAGCCGCGCTCGCCCTGATCGCCCGCGTGATGCCGAAGGAAAGCGAATTGATGACGAACTGGCTGGCCCTGCAAGCGCGGGCTCGCGCATTGCTGGATGAAGCGTGATGCCGCGCAAGGGCGTCATCCTGGAATTCTCGCGTGAACACCACGGCGCACTGGTGCTGGCGCGCGATTGCCAGCGCATCGACGATGCTGCGCCGCCGGCCGTGATCGCGGCGATGAACCAGCGCATCGCCCGTTATTGGGACGAGGAGATGCGTGCGCATTTCCGTGCCGAGGAAACGCTTCTGCGGGCGCATCCGCAGGCACTGCCGAAACCGTTGGCGGTCGCCTTGCTGGACGACCATGGCGTGCTCGCCGTCGGCTGCACCCGCGCCGGGGCCGGTGCGCTCGCCGCCGCAGACCTGCGCGCGTTCGGCGAGCGCCTGCACGCGCATGTGCGCTTCGAGGACCGCCGCTGCTTCCCGCTGTTGCAGGCGGCCCTGGGCGATTGATCCGGCCGCCGGCCTACCTGCCCGCTTCCTCGATGATGAAGCTGCCGAACGAAACGCCCAGCGTGCGACCGCTGCCCCGGCCGCTCAGCGCCAGCGAGATCGAGCCTTTGGTCACTACCTGCGCCTTGCTGGCGGAACCGCCGCCGGCGTTGGCTTCCGCCGTGGCGTAGCCGCCAATCAGATCCTTGATGTCCAGCACGGGAGAGAACTTGCCGATGCCGTCCTCGATCTTCGAACTGCCGAAAGTCAGCCCGCCGCCCCGGGAGCGGATCGTCACCCGCATCGACTGGCCGTTATCGCAGGTGATGGTGCCCTCGCCGGCCGAGCGCTTGTAGAACGCGCCGCCGCCGGACATGTTGTATTTCAGAGTGCAGCGGACTTCCTTGGCCTGCGCGGCCGGTGCCAGAAGCAGGCCACCGGCGATGGCCGCGAGAATCAACGAACGACGCATGGCAACACCCGTGCTATGAGGAGAACGCAAGCCTAGCAGGGGACCGCGTGTTGAAGGTGGATGCCGCCGCCCTGGCCGCCCAATCGAGCCGCCGGCTTGCCGGACGGGGCCGATAGCCCCGTTCCCGGCGGCGGAGCGTGGGGCGGGTCGCCAGCCCGGCGCGTATCGGGTTTCCCATGCCACTGGAGCCGGCGCGGAGACGGCGGGCCGGGGAAAGCACCGGCCCGGCCGGGTCGCGGCGAGGCGTGGGTTCAGGTACGGAAGTAGGCTTCGACCGTGCCCTTGAGCTTCATCGTGATCGGCTGGCCGTGGCGATCCAGCGCGCGCCCCATCGCCACCCGCACCCAGCCCTCGCTGACGCAATATTCCTCCACGTTGCTGCGCTCCTCGCCGTTGAAGCGGATGCCGACGCCGCGCTCCAGCAGGGTCTCGTCGTGGAACTTGCTGCGCGGATCGTTGCTGAGACGGTCGGGGGGCGTGTCGGACATGGTGATCGGGGCGCGGTGGAAAGGCGCAAGAATACGCGGCGGCGGGAACGCGGGCCAGCGCGGATACGGTGGAATTTCACGCCATTGCAGCATGGAGGCGGTCAGTATCCGCATTCATGAACATTCCCATGTCGCGCATCCCGCTCGTGTTCGCCGGCCTGCTGGCCGTGTCGCTGATCGCCCCGCCGCTGCAAGCGCGGACGCCGCCGCTGCTCGCGCCGCCCCCGGTTTCGCTACAGACGCCGCCGGCGTCGCCCGCGGCGCCCGCCGAACCGCCGCCGATCGTGCTGCCGGCCCCGCCAACCGCCGAAACCGTGCCGAGCCAGGACGAGAAGCCGTTGCCGGAGCGCGATCCGGCGTCCTTGCGCGAGGCCGAGCCGCCCGCGCCGCCGCCGGTCGCCGCCGGGCCCGACGTGCTGACCGACCGTACAGGTTTCGTCGGCCTGCTGCGCGCGCAGGTGCTGATGGATCGCGCCTGGGTCTCGCCCGGCGAGATCGACGGCCGGCCCGGCACCAACACCACCCGCGCCATCGGTGGCTTCCAGCGCCTGTCCGGGTTGCCGGTGACCGGGCGGCTCGACGAGGCCACCTGGGAGGCGCTGGAGAAACACGGCCCGGCCCTGACGCGCTACACCCTGACCGAGGCCGACGTGAAAGGCCCGTTCCGGCCGATGCCGGGCGGCATGTACGGCAAGGCCAAGTTGCCGGTGCTTTCCTACAGCAGCATCGGCGAGGCGTTGGGTGAGAAATTCCATATCCGCCCCGTTGCGCTTGCCGAGCTCAATCCCGGGGTGGATATGTCCCGGGCCGGTACGGGGATCGTCGTGCCCAACGTGCGGGACATCCCGGCGCTGCCGCAGGCCACCCGCATCGTGGTCTCCGAGGCGGCCAAGCTGCTGATGCTCATCGACCAGGACGGCAAGGTCTATGCCCAGTTCCCGGTCACGACCGGGAGCGAGCGCGACCCCCTGCCGATTGGTGAATGGGAACTGCGCAGCGTGGCGAGAAATCCGCACTACAACTACAACCCCAAGCTGTTCAAAGGAGCCAAGCCCGGCCCGCCGGTCACTTTGCCGCCCGGCCCCAACAGCCCGGTCGGGGTGATGTGGATGGGTTTGTCCAAGCCGCATTACGGTATCCATGGCACGCCGGAGCCGGGCAGTATCAGCAAGACCCATTCCAATGGCTGCATCCGCATGACCAACTGGTCGGTATTGCAGGTATCGAATGCGGTCGCGCGCGGCACCCCGGTGACGTTGATTCCCTGATTCCCTGTCCCAAGCGGAGCGATGCCATGAACCAACCCGCCACGCCGCCGCCGGCCGATACCCCGCCTCCCTCTCCGCCGCCGGGCGTGGTCGAGAAGCGCGTGGTCGAATATCGCGGCGCCGGCCTGTTTCGGCAGTTTCTGCTGTTCGTCGCCGGCCTGCTGGTTGGCGCCAACGGCGTCTATTTCTGGATGCAACGGGAAATGTCCGGCGCGGCGCCGGTCGCGCCGGTGGCCGCCTTGCCCACGCCGGGCGGTACGGGCGCCGCTCGCATCGTCAACGAGCCGGCCGGCATCGCGATGCCGGCGCCGCCCGCCGCCACCGCCGGCGGCCCGGTCGCGCGCACGCCGCTGGAGACGCCCCCCGCCAATGCGCCCACCGGGTTGCAGGTGCCGGTGCAGGGCGTCAGCGCCACGCAGCTTTCCAACACCTTCGATGACGCCCGTGGGCAAAACCGCGTCCATGACGCCATCGACATCATGGCCGACGCAGGCACGCCGGTGCTGGCCGCCGCCGATGGCAAGGTGGTCAAGCTGTTCGAGAGCAAGCAGGGCGGCACCACGCTTTATCAGTTCGACCCGAGCGGCAGGTACGTCTACTACTACGCCCATCTGCAAGGCTACGCGCCGGGCATCGCCGAGGGCAGCGAGGTCAAGCGCGGCGAAGTGATCGGCCAGGTCGGCAGCAGCGGCAATGCCAGCCCGGACGCGCCGCATCTGCATTTCGCCATCGGTCTGCTCGGTCCCGAGGGCGAATGGTGGGACAGCACGCCGATCAACCCGTATCCACTGCTCGGCGGCAAGTGATCTCGTACCACCGGGAAGCGGGATGCATGGCGCATGGAGCGACCCGGGCACGCCGGCAAGATGCTTCCCATGCGGGTTTCCGGGGCCGGGCCGGTTGGCCGCCAGCGCGGCCCGGCATGGCCGCGTATCGAATGCACGCCTGCCGAAGCGCCACGGACGAAGAAGCGGCCGGCTTCGCCCAGTGGCTGGAAACGCGGGGCGCGAATACCCGCGTGAAGCATTCGGCCGGGCGGGATGCGGCCCGGCACCGATAAAATGCCGCGATGAAACCAGACCCCGCGCTTGACGCGCTCTGCCTGCCGTTCGCGCAGGGCCTGCTCCACCGCAGCGATGCCGGCACGCTGTTCCTGCATGGCCGCGAAGGCGCCGCCCTGCATGCGGTCAAGCCGCCGCGGCTGACCTGCGTACAGCCATTCAAGCCCTGGGCCGATGCCCTGCAACGCGCCGGCATCGCCGCCGCGCCGCAGCCGCCGGCCGGCGCGCGCCATGCCCAGGTTTGGCTCTTGCCGCCGCGCCAGCGCGAGTCGGCGCGCGCGCTGCTTGCCGCCGCTTTCGATGCCTGCGAACCGGGTGGGCGGGTGGTCGTGAGCGTGGCCAACGACGAGGGCGCCAAAGCGCTCGAAGGTGATTTCAGAAAGCTTGCCGGCGCGCTCGATGGCGGCCTCAGCAAATACCATTGCCGGGTGTTCTGGGCGAAGCGTGAGGAGACCCGTCTCGATGCCGCGCTGCTGGCGCAATGGCGTCGGGCCGATGCGCCGAGGCCGATCCTCGATGGTCGTTTCATCAGCCGCCCCGGCGTGTTCGCCTGGGATCGGATCGATGCCGGGTCCGCGCTGCTGGCCGAACACCTGCCGGCGAACCTGTGTGGGCGCGCCGCCGATCTCGGCGCCGGTTGGGGCTTCCTGGCCGATGCGCTGCTGACGAGGAGTCCGGCGGTCTCCGCCGTCGACCTGTTCGAGGCCGACCACCGCGCACTGGCGCTGGCGCGGGAGAACCTGGCCGCGCATGGTGAAAAAATCGCCATCGGCTACCACTGGCGCGATGTGACGGCCGGGTTGCCGGCCGGCGCTGGCTACGATGTCATCGTCAGCAACCCGCCGTTCCACGACACCGGTAAATCGCCGCAGCCGCAGCTTGGTCAACGCTTCATCGCCGCCGCCGCCGATGCGCTCTCGCCCGCCGGCGCATTCTGGCTGGTGGCGAACGCGCACCTGCCCTACGAGGCATTGCTCGGCGCGCGCTTCGGCCGCCTGCGCGGCGTGGCCGCGAGCGGCGGCTACAAGGTGATCGAAGCCCGGGAGCCGCGCCGGTGAGCGGCAAGGTCAAGCTGCTGCGCTATCTCGCCAACCTGGGCTACGGCAGCCGCCGCGAAGTAATCGGCCTGTTCGCCGATGGCCGCGTCACCGATGCGCGGGGCGCGCCGCTCTACGGCGACGATATCCGGGCGCATACGGATATCCGGCTCGATGGCGCACCGCTCGATGCCGCGCCCGGCGTGCTGCTGATGCTCAACAAGCCGGTCGGCGTCACCTGCTCCCGCAAGGATCATGGCCGGCTGGTGTACGACCTGCTGCCGAAGCGTTTCCGGCTGCGCGCACCGGTGGTCTCGCCGGTGGGCCGGCTCGACCGCGATACTTCCGGCCTGCTGCTGTTCACCGACGATGGCCAACTGCTGCACCGGATCATCGCGCCCAAGTCGAAGCTGCCCAAGGTCTACGTGGCCGACCTGGCCCGCGACCTGCGTGGCGACGAAGGCGATGTTTTCGCCAGCGGCCATCTGCTGTTGGAAAGCGAAACCACCCCGCTCCTGCCGGCGGATTTACAAGCGCTCTCGCCGCGTCGGGCGCGACTCACCTTGCACGAAGGGCGTTACCACCAAGTGCGGCGGATGTTCGCGGCGCTCGGCAACCACGTCGAGGCATTGCACCGGGAGCGCATCGGCGGGCTGGCGCTGGGCGATTTGCCGGCAGGCCAATGGCGGTTGCTGGACGAGGAAGACCGCGCGCGGCTGTTCGCCTGAGACGCGCGCTCAGCGCTTCGCAAGCAGTGCGCGGTAGCCGGCGTTGCCGAGTTCGTCCATCGCGGCGAGGTTGCGCGCGATGATCGCGTCCGGCGCCGGGTAGGCCGCCACCGCGCGGTCGATGCTCTCCTCGCGCAGCAGGTGCAGCACCGGCCACGGCGCGCGATTGGTGTTGTTGCCGGGATCATCGGGCAAGCTGCCGGCGAAGCGGTAATCGGGATGGAAACTCGCCACCTGTAACACGCCGTCGAGGCCTAGCGCGCCGAGCAGGGCGTCGGCCTCGTCGAGATAGTCGTTGTAATCGAGAAAATCCCGCAGCACCCGTGGCAGCACCAGCAGGGTGGTGTCGATCCGCTCGGGCGGGGCGTCGCGCAGGCGCAGCAGTTCCTCGCCCAACTCGGCGCCGAGGTCGTCGAGGTTGTCGGCATCGCTGATGACGATCCGCACCTGGTGGCGCGCGTAGACCGACTTGGCGAACGGGCACAGATTGAGGCCGATCACCGCGCGCTCCACCCAGCGGCGGATGTCGGCTTCCACCTCGGCCTTGTCGACGTCGATGGCGGTCATGGCGAAATCGCCCGTTGGCGCGCGCGATGCGGAGCGTCTGGCCGGCGCCGGCTGGCGCCATGCCGGGCGAGGTCCGGCATGGCCGGGCCGGGGCGGGCGGGGCGGCACGCGTCTCAATCCCTGAAGTTCTCGAATTGCAGCGGCAGCTCGAATTCCTTGCCGCGAAGCAGGGCGATGGCTTCCTGTAGGTCGTCGCGCTTCTTGCCGTTGACGCGCAGCTTGTCGCCGTTGATCTGGCTCTCGACCTTCAGCTTGCTGGCCTTCAGCTCGCCCTGGATCTTCTTCGCCAGCTCGCGGCCGATGCCCTGCTTGACGGTGATCTTCTGCCGCGCGCCGGCCACGTTGGTCTCGATCTCGCCGGCATCGAGCGCGCGCGGATCGATCTTCCGCGCGATCAAACGCGCGCGCAGGATGTCGCTCATCTGCTGCAACTGGAACTCGCTTGGCGCGTGCAGGGCGATCACCGCGTCCTCCAGCGCGAAGCCGGCATCGACCCCTTTGAAGTCGAAACGCGTGGTCAGTTCGCGGTTGGCCTGATCGACCGCATTGGTCAGTTCGTGGCTGTCCACTTCGGAAACGATGTCGAAGGCGGGCATGGCTGCATCCGTGTCGAGGGGGCCGCAGGATAGCCCAGCCCGCGAGTGCTAGCCTGAGCGGCCGCCCTCTTGCCGCATCGACATGGTTCATCGTCCCGACTCCCGCCGCGCGCTGTGGTTGATGCTGGGCGCGGTGCTGGCCTTCGTCGGGATGGATGCCTCGATGAAGCTGCTCGCGGCGCATTACCCGCCGTTGCAGGTGGGTGCGCTGCGTGGGCTGTCCTCGCTGCCGTTGGTGTTGGTCTGGGCGGTGGCGACGCGCGGCTGGGCCTCGCTCAGGCCGGTCAACTGGCGGCTGCATCTAATCCGCGCCGCGCTCGGCATCGCCATGATGGCGAGCTTCGTTTTCGGCCTGTCGCGGCTGCCGCTGTCGAGCGCCTACGCCATCACCTTCGTCGCGCCGATGCTCGTCACCGCGATGGCGGTGCCGCTACTGGGCGAAAAAGTCGGCCTGCGGCGCTGGATGGCGGTGATCATCGGCCTGGCCGGCGTGCTGGTGATCCTGCGCCCGGGCGCGGGCACGATGTCCTGGCCGGCGCTGGCGGTGCTGGGCGGGGCGTTCTGCTACGCCGCCAGCGCGATCAGCGTGCGCATCCTGACCCGTACCGACAGCACCCAGGCAATGGTGGTCTGGGTGCTGCTGCTGATGGGCCTTGGCGCCGGCGCGCTGGCCTGGCCGCAATGGTTGGCGATTCGTCCGCAGGATATCGCCGTGATTGCGATGGTCGGGGTGTTCGGCGCGTTGGGGCAGGTGGCGCTGACCGAGGCGTTCCGGGTTGGCGAGGCTTCGCAAGTGGCGCCGCTGGAGTACACCGCGCTGGTGTGGACGGTGCTGATCGACGTCGCCGTCTGGGGCGTGCTGCCGGATGCGGCGACCTGGCTCGGCGCCGCGATCATCGTGATGGGCGGCTTTTACCTGCTGCGCCGCGAGCGCGTGCACGATGTCGGCGAGCACCCTTGAGCGAAGGCATCCCGCCCACATGCCATTTCTGCCGGTTCCGCTGGCGACTCTCGCCTTCGTCCCGCCGATGGCGCCGTCGTTGCCATTCCCGATGGCACCGGGGATCGTGGCCGGGCGGGCGGCGGCAAACGCCCGCGGTGGATCGGCGCGCTCAAAGCCTGGGCGATGCCGGCAAAGAAAAACGGGCCCGAAGGCCCGTCTTTCCGTCTGGAGACGTCGATGCGCGCCGCGATCAGAACCGCGCGCCCACGCCCACGCCGACCACCCACGGGTCGAGCTTGGCTTCGCCAACCTTCTGGCCGGCCATCTTCACGTCCGACTTGCCCTGCATGTAGCGCGCCTCGGCGCGGGTGAACACGCGGTCGGTGATGTTGAAGTCGGCGCCGATGGTGCCGATCGCGCCCTTGGGCGTGCTCATGCCGAAGGTGTTGCCGGCGGCGTCGCGCTCGCCGCTGATGTTGGCCTCGTAATAGCCCAGGCCGACATACGGACGGATCGCCTGCTCGGGCTGGCCGAAGTGGTACTGGCCGCTGATCGCGTAAGGCTGCGCCTTGACCTGGCTGCCGCCGCCGATCTTGTGGGTGCTCTTGTCGACCGCGCCCCAGGCTTCCACGGCGATGTTGGGGGTGATGTGATAAGCGGCCGAGAGTGTCGGCATGCCGCTGCCCTTCACGCCGGTGTTGGGCGCGTCGAAGGCATTCGTGCGCGGCTTGATGTGGGCATAGCCACCGGCGATGGAAAAGCGCTTGCTGCCCGCGGTGTCCGTGGAATCCTGCGCGAAGGCGGCGGGGGCGGACAGGACGAACGCACCGGCGATGGCGAGGCTCAGGGTGCGAAATTTCATGGGGATCTCCTTGGTATCGTTTCGCCCTTCGGAGTGGGCGGGGGATACCTTATCGACGCCCTCATGAATACTTGCTGGGCCGGCGGGATCGCGGCGGGGCGGTGTTCAGTCTCGATCCGGGGAGGCTTGGGAAATTGTTTCCGGGTCAAAAGATCGGCGTGGCCACCATCCGCCCCCGTGTATTTGTGGCGGGCGGCTTTCTCCGGCCACAATAGGGCCTCGACACATCCCCGGAGCGGTCATGGCTGAATTGAAGGAAGCGCGCGTCCCCGACATCGGTAGCGACAGCGACGTCCCGGTGATCGAGTTGCTGGTCAAGCCTGGCGATACCGTCGTCAGGGACCAGGGTCTGGTCACGCTGGAGTCGGACAAGGCGACGATGGAAGTGCCTTCCCCCTTCGCCGGCATCGTGAAGGAAGTGAAGGTGGAGCTGGGCGACACGCTTTCGTCCGACGACCTGGTGGCGCTGATCGAAGTCGGCGAAGAGGCCGGCGCTTCCGTCGATGCGCCGCCGCGCGCCGAGCCCGTCGCCGCCCGGCCCACCGCCCGCGCCAGCGAGACCGGGACGAAGGTCGAGCCGGTCGAGGTGCCGGCCACGCCCGATCGCCTGAGCGAGGCGTCGATCGAACAAGTCGACGACCTGACCGCGCGTCGTTCCGCGCGCGGCGAATCCGCCGATCTTGCCGATGCCGAGCCGGGCCGCCCCGCCGTGCGCTTCGAGGCCGATGCCGTGCTGCCCGGCAAGGTGCCCTATGCCAGCCCGGCGGTACGCCTGTTCGCCCGCGAACTGGGCGTCGATCTGATGCAGGTGAGCGGCAGCGCCGACAAGGGCCGGATCACCCGCGCCGACGTTCAGCGGTTCGTGAAGACGCTGATGGAAGGCGGCCGCCGGCCGCCGGCCGCCGGTGCGGCGCTGACTGGCGGCGGCCTCGACCTGCTGCCGTGGCCGAAGGTGGATTTCGCCCGGTTCGGCGAGATCGAGGTCAAGCCGCTGCCGAGGATCAAGAAACTCTCCGGCGCCAACCTGGCCCGCAACTGGGCGATGATCCCGCACGTCACCCAATTCGACAGCGCCGACATCACCGACCTGGAAGCGCTCCGCGTCCAGCTCAACAAGGAAAACGAGAAAGCCGGCATCAAGCTCACCATGCTGGCCTTCCTCATGAAGGCGGTGGTCTCGCTGCTGAAGCAATACCCCGATTTCAACGCCTCGCTGGACGAGACCGGCGAAAATCTGACGCTCAAGAAGTATTTCCACATCGGCTTCGCCGCCGACACGCCGAACGGCCTGGTCGTCCCGGTGGTGCGCGATTGCGACAAGAAGGGCGTGATCGAGATCGCACAGGAAACCTCGGCGCTGGCGAAGAAGGCGCGCGAAGGCAAACTTGGCCCGGCCCAGATGCAAGGCGGCTGCTTCAGCATCAGCTCGCTCGGCGGTATCGGCGGCACAGCCTTCACGCCGATCGTCAACGCGCCGGAAGTGGCCATCCTCGGCGTGTCGAAGTCGGACATCCAGCCGGTCTGGAATGGCCGGGAATTCGCCCCGCGGCTCATGCTGCCGCTCAGCCTGAGCTATGACCATCGGGTGATCGACGGCGCCGCGGCGGCGCGTTTCACCGCCGCGCTGGCGCGGCTCCTGGCCGACATGCGGCGCGTCCTGCTGTAGGCTCCGCGCATGCAGCCCGACGCCGCCAGCCAGGTCGAGCGCGTCGCCGAACGCGTGCGCGATGGCGTCGATACGCGTGCGCTGAGCGGCCTGCAACCGTTGCTGGAATACCGGCTGGTCGAACTGGGCGGCAGCATGCTGACGGTCGGCGGCGTGCTGAGCGCGCTGCTGGCGGTGGTGGCGATGCTGCTGCTTTCGCGGTTGGCCGGCAGCGCCATCAAGCGCTACGGCAAGCGCAACCCGCGTGCCAACCCCGCATCGTTGTACACGGTCTCACGCATCCTGCATTACCTGCTGCTGGCGCTCGGCGTGATGTGGGCGCTGGACGCGCTCGGCATCCCGATGAGCAAGTTCACCGTGTTCGCCGGCGCGCTCGGCGTCGGTCTCGGCTTCGGCTTGCAGCAGATATTCAGCAACTTCGTCTCCGGCCTGATCCTGCTGTTCGACCGCTCGCTGAAAGTGGGTGACTTCATCCAGCTCGACGACAACGCGCGCGGCGTGGTCAAGGCGATCAACATCCGCTCGACCCAGATCACCAGCAACGACAATATCGACATGCTGGTGCCGAATTCCGAATTCGTCAGCAAGCGCGTCACCAACTGGACCTATCGCTCGGTCAATCGCCGCATCCGCGTGCCGTTCGGCGTCGCCTACGGCGTGGATAAGGAATTGGTGAAGAAAGCGGCGCTGGAGGCGGCGTCGAACGTTCCCTTCACCCTCAGCATGACTGGCGACAAGGCGCCGCAGGTCTGGTTGGTGGAATTTGGCGACAGCAGCGTGAATTTCATCCTCGCGGTCTGGCTGACCGAGGCCGCCGCGCGCCGCAACGTGGCGGTCAAGGCCGCCTACATGTGGGAATTGGACACGGCGCTCAAGAAATACGGCATCGAGATTCCGTTCCCGCAACAGGATCTGCGCCTGCGCAGCTTGTTCGGCCTGGAAGGCGCGCAGGCACTGGCCGCCCTGCGCGGGCAAGTGCCCGAACGGGACGACGATGCCTCCCCCGAAAACCAACAGCTCGGCGAGGAAGAACGCGCGCGGCTGGCGCGCAACGATGCGCGCGCCGACGCCGAACGCGAGATCGAGACCGACGCGCTGGCAGAAAGACAATTGCAACAAGCACGGAGAGACCACGATGGCCCAGGTTGAAGTGAAAGTTCCCGACATCGGCGGCCATGCCGACGTGCCGGTGATCGAGGTGCTGGTGAAGCCGGGCGAGGTCGTCGCCCGGGATCAGGGGCTCGTCACGCTGGAATCCGACAAGGCGACGATGGAAGTCCCCTCCAGCGTGGCCGGCACGGTGAAGGAAGTGAAAGTGACGCTGGGTGATACGCTCTCGGAAGGCGGCGTCGTGGCGATCGTCGAGACCGAAGGCGAGGCCGCCGCCGTGCCGGAAACGCCGGCCCCGGCCGGAAAGCCCGCATCCGCCAGGCCCCCCGAAACGCCGCCGCCGGCGAAGGCGGAAACCGCATCCGCGCCGAAGGCGGCTTCCGCCAGCGGTCAGCCCGCCGACATCGAATGCGCGATGGTGGTGATCGGCGCCGGCCCCGGCGGCTACACCGCCGCCTTCCGCGCCGCCGACCTCGGCCTCGATACCGTGCTCGTCGAGCGCTACGACACGCTCGGCGGCGTCTGCCTCAACGTCGGCTGCATTCCTTCGAAGGCGTTGCTGCACGCCGCGGAAGTGATCGACGCCGCCGCGCATGCCTCGGATTTCGGCGTGCGCTTTGGCAAGCCCGAGATCGACGTCGAGCAACTGCGCGGCTATAAGGAAAAAGTCGTCGGCCAGCTCACCAAGGGATTGGCCGGCATGGCGAAACAGCGCAAGGTGCGCACCGTGCGGGGCACGGCGAAGTTCGCATCGCCGCATGAGCTCGTCATCGAAGAGGCGGGCGGTAAGATCCAGCGGCTGCGCTTCCGGTATTGCGTCATCGCCGCCGGCTCCCAGGCGGTGAAGCTGCCCGGCTTCCCCTGGGACGACCCGCGCGTCATGGATTCCACCGACGCCCTCGCGCTTGCCGAGGTGCCGAAGAAACTGCTGGTGGTCGGCGGCGGCATCATCGGGCTGGAGATGGCCACCGTCTATCGTGGCCTCGGCAGTGAAGTGACCGTGGTGGAGCTGGCGCCGCAACTCATCCCCGGTGCCGATGCCGACCTGGTCAGGCCGCTGGCCGCGCGCCTCAAGGCGCAGGGCGTCGCCGTGCATCTGCGGACCAAGGTGGTGGAAGCCAAGGCGCAGAAAAACGGCATTCACTGCGCCTTCGAAGGCGAAAGCCTGCCCGAGGCCAAGCGCTACGACCGTGTGCTGGTGGCGGTGGGCCGCAGCGCCAACGGCGGCAAGCTCGATGCCGAAAAGGCCGGCGTCGCGGTGGGCGAGCGCGGGCTGATCCCGGTCGATGCCGAAATGCGCACCAACGTGCCGCACATCTTCGCCATCGGCGACCTGATCGGCCAGCCGATGCTGGCGCACAAGGCCACCCACGAAGGCAAACTGGCCGCGGAAGTGGCGGCGGGCGAGAAGAAGACGTGGGTGGCGCGGGTGATCCCCAGCGTGGCCTATACCGACCCCGAGATCGCCTGGGTCGGCGTGAATGAGAACGAGGCGAAGGAAAAAGGTCTGAAGATCGGCGTCGGCAAGTTCCCGTGGGCCGCCTCGGGCCGCGCGATCGGCCTTGGCCGCACCGAAGGCTTCACCAAGCTGGTATTCGACGAGGAAAGCCACCGGGTGATCGGTGGCGGCATCGTCGGCCCGCATGCGGGCGAATTGATCAGCGAAGTGGCGCTGGCCATCGAGATGGGCAGCGAGGCGGCCGACATCGGCCACACCATCCACCCGCACCCGACCCTGGGAGAATCCGTCGGCATGGCCGCCGAGGTCTACGAAGGCACCATCACCGATCTCTACATTCCGAAGAAAAAATAGCGAGGTCCGCCCGCCGGCGACTCAGGCGGGCAGGGGCTGGCCGGCGCGCCGGGCCTCGATGCGTTTCCAGACCTTCTCGTGCAGATGGAAAGCGACGGTGTTGCAGGTCGGCTCGACCAGCGCCAACGCGCCGCCGACCCAAAGGCTGCCGGTCATCAGCCAGCCGACCAGAAAGGCGACGCTGAAATGGACGCAGGCGAAGCTGAAAGTCTTGGACATGACGAAATCCATTGAATGATATTTCGTTTCATTTAGTGACGGGTCACAGCGATTGTCCAATTCAACCGATCGCCTGTTTCGATTTGTCTTATCTATCGAAAGAGACGGTTGGAACTGAATGGAGGCTTGGCTTGTCTCGGCTTTTTCACGCCTGCTATACTTTCAAGGCTTCGCGGGGCCGGTTTTCGGCCGGAAGCGCGCCGCAGGAAAGCCCATGTACGATCCAGTCGCCCGATCCAAGCGGATGGTGAGGCAGGCCGCCTTGCGGCAGATGTTGGCAGTGGCGTTGGCCGCCGTGGCCGCCGGATTTCTGGCGCCCGGGGGGCTTCGCTTCGGTCTCGGTGTATTCGTCGGTGGTCTGGCCGTTGCCCTGGGCAACTGGCTGGCCGCGCGGATCGCCTTGGCAGGGGGCGTGGCGCCCGCCAACGTCGTGCTGGTTCGCTGGTTCGCCGGCATCGTCGTGCGCTGGGGCGTGTTCCTGGCGGTGATGGTCGGGGCCGTCGCGGCATGGAAACTGCCGCCATTGGCCCTGCTGATCGGCGTGCTGGCGGCACTGGTCGCTTATGTGGTGTCGGTATCGTTGAAAACTGTCAGGAATTCCAACCAGTGATGGCTCCCGAACAAGGCGGCGCGTTGACGCCGACCGAATACATCCAGCACCACTTGAAAAACTTGACGGCGAATGTCGGCCAGGGTGATTTCATGACCCTGCACGTCGACACCTTCGTCACCGCGGTGCTGATGGGCCTGTTCATGGTCTTCCTGTTCTGGCTCGCCGTGCGCAAGCCGACCGCCGGCGTGCCGGGCAAGTGGCAGGCGTTCGTCGAAATCTGCCTGGAGTTCGTCCATACCCAGGTCAAGGACACCTACCACGGCAAATCCAAGCTGGTGACGCCGATCGCCATCACCATCTTCTTCTGGATCCTCCTGATGAACCTCATCAAGATGATCCCGGCCGACTTCATCGCCAAGCCGCTCGAACTGGTCGGCATCCACTTCTGGAAGCCGGTGCCGACCGCCGACGTCAACGCCACGCTCGGCATGTCGATCAGCGTGTTCTTCCTCATGATCGTCTTCTCGCTGCGCGCCAAGGGCCTGGGTGGCTTCACCAAGGAATTCCTCACCGCGCCGTTCGGCGAATGGATGATGCCGTTCAACCTGATCCTCAACATCGTCGAATGGGTGTCGAAGCCGATTTCGCTCGCCATGCGACTGTTCGGCAACATGTTCGGCGGCGAAATCGTCTTCCTGCTGATCTGGGTGCTCGGCGGTGCCGGCATCCTCGGCATGCTCGGCGGCGCGGCCTTCGGCTTCGGCTGGATGCTGTTCCACCTGCTGGTCATTCCGTTGCAGGCGTTCATCTTCATGATGCTGTCGATCGTCTATCTCAGCCTCGTCGAAGACGCGCACTGACCCTTTCGTTTCACCCTTCGCTGTTCCCCTTCACTTCGCAAAAACCCGTTTGGAGATCACCATGGAAGCTCTTGCCAACCTCGCACAGGTCCAGTCCTTCACCGCGCTGGCCGTCGGCATCATGATCGGCCTGGCCGCGCTCGGCGCCGGTCTGGGTCTGGCCATCATGGCCGGCAAGTTCCTCGAATCCGCCGCCCGCCAGCCGGAACTGATCCCGGCGTTGCAGGTGCGCATGTTCATCACCGCCGGCCTGATCGACGCCGCGTTCATCATCTCGGTCGCCGTCGGTCTGCTGTTCGCTTTCGCCAACCCGTTCATCGGCGAATTCGTCTCGCGCCTGGGCTGATCTCCGGCTTGCGGGGCGTGGCCGCGCATCGCCGGCCACGCCCGGTTCCAACCGCGTCGCAAGGCGCGAAGCCTGAAGTCAACGCCGAGACCCGGACATGAACATCAATCTCACCCTGATCGCACAAGCGATCGCCTTCGCCGGCTTGATCCTGCTGGTGGCCAAGTTCATCTGGCCGCCGCTGCTCAATGCCATCGAGGAGCGCCAGAAGAAGATCGCCGAGGGCCTCGCGGCCGCCGACAACAGCCAGAAGGCGCTGGCCCAGGCCGAGGAAAAGGCCAACGAGGAACTCAAGGTCGCGCGGGCCAAGGCCAACGAGATCATCGAGCAGGCCCATCAACGCGCCAACCAGATCGTCGAGGCCGCGCGCCACGAGGCGGTCGAGGAAGGCGTGCGGCAGAAGGCCATCGTCGAGGCCGACATCGCCGCCAGCGCCAACCGCGCCCGCGAGGATCTGCGCAGGCAGGTATCGATGCTGGCGGTGGCCGGCGCCGAGAAGCTGATCCGCCGCGAGATCGACCCGAACGCGCACAAGGCGCTGCTGGACGAACTGGCTGCCGAGATCTGACATGAGCCAGAACGCCACCCTCGCCCGTCCCTACGCCCGCGCCGCGTGGCTGGCCGCCCGCGATGCGGGTGGCGCGGCCGCATGGTCGGAAGCGCTGGGCTTCGCCGCCCGCGTGGCCGCCGATCCTCAGGTGGACAGCCTGCTGGGCGATCCGCGTCTGAGCCGCGACGACGCGGTCAAGCTGCTTTCGCCGGAAAACGCCAGCGAGGCCGTGCAGGGCTTCATCCGCCTGCTGGCCGAAAACGGTCGCATGAAGCTGCTGCCGGAAATCGCCGGTTTGTTCGAACAACTGCGCGCCGAAGCGCAGCGCGTCGTCCGGGCGAAAGTCATCACGGCCGCGCCGATATCCCAGCCGGAGCTGGGCAGGCTGGTCGAGGCGTTGAAACGTCGCTTCGGTCGGGAGGTCGAGGCCGAGGTCAGCATCGACGAATCGCTGATCGGCGGCGCGCTGATCGACGCCGGCGACGTGGTGATCGACGGCTCGCTCAGGGGCAAGCTGGCCCGGCTGGAAACGGCATTGGCGCAGTAGGGCGGGCATCGCGCGCGACTTTTTGCCGCGCGCCGGGCCCACTTCCAAACAAGATGAAACCGTCGTGCCGCAGGCGCGGCACACGACACAGGAACCACAGACATGGCAACCACCACGCTCAACCCGTCCGAAATCAGCGAACTGATCAAGAACCGCATCGAGCAGGTCAAGCTGGGCTCGGAAGCGCGCAACGAAGGCACCGTGACCAGTGTGTCCGACGGCATCGTGCGCATCTACGGTCTGGCCGATGCGATGCAGGGCGAAATGATCGAGCTGCCGGGCAATACCACGGCGCTGGCGTTGAACCTGGAGCGCGATTCGGTTGGCGCGGTGGTGCTGGGTGATTACGAGCATCTGCGCGAAGGCGACGTGGCCAAGACCACCGGCCGCATCCTGGAAGTACCGACCGGCCCGGAACTGCTGGGCCGCGTGGTGAACGCGCTGGGCGAGGCGATCGACGGCAAAGGCCCGATCAACGCCGCCACCTCGGCGCCGGTGGAAGCCATCGCCCCGGGCGTGGTCTGGCGCAAGTCGGTCAGCCAGCCGGTGCAAACCGGCTACAAGTCGATCGACAGTATGATCCCGATCGGCCGCGGCCAGCGCGAGCTGATCATCGGCGACCGCCAGACCGGCAAGACCGCCATCGCCATTGACACCATCATCAACCAGAAGTCCTCGGGCATTAAGTGCGTCTACGTGGCGATCGGGCAGAAGAACTCGACCATCGCCAACATCGTGCGCAAGCTGGAAGAAAACGGCGCGCTGGCCTACACCACGGTGGTGGCCGCCTCGGCTTCGGAATCGGCCGCGATGCAGTACATCGCCGCCTATTCCGGCTGCACCATGGGCGAATACTTCCGCGACCGCGGCGAAGACGCGCTGATCATCTACGACGATCTCAGCAAGCAGGCCGTGGCCTACCGCCAGATTTCGCTACTCCTGAAGCGCCCGCCGGGTCGCGAAGCCTTCCCGGGCGACGTGTTCTACCTGCACAGCCGCCTGCTGGAGCGCGCCGCGCGGGTCAACGAGGACTATGTGGAGAAGTTCACCAACGGCGCGGTGAAGGGCAAGACCGGCTCGCTGACCGCGCTGCCGATCATCGAGACCCAGGCCGGTGACGTGTCCGCCTTCGTGCCGACCAACGTGATCTCGATCACCGACGGTCAGATCTTCCTGGAAACCGATCTGTTCAATGCCGGCATCCGTCCGGCGGTGAATGCCGGTATCTCGGTGTCGCGCGTCGGCGGCTCGGCCCAGACCAAGATCATGAAGAAGCTTTCGGGCGGCATCCGCATCGCGTTGGCGCAGTACCGCGAGCTGGCGGCCTTCGCCCAGTTCGCCTCCGACCTGGACGACGCCACCCGCAAGCAGTTGGAACGCGGCCAGCGCGTCACCGAGCTGATGAAGCAGAAGCAGTACTTGCCGATGTCGGTGGCCCAGCAGTCGCTGTCGATCTATGCCGCCGACAAGGGCTACATGGACGACGTGCCGGTCGCCAGGATCGGTGCCTTCGAGGAGGGCTTGCAGGCGCACTTCGCCAACAGCCTGGGTGAGCTGATGAGCAAGATCGACGCCACCGGCGATTGGAACGACGAGATCGAAAACGCCTTCAAGCAGGGCATCGAGGACTTCAAGAAGACCGGCACCTGGTAATGGAAGGGATCAGGGGCCAGCAAAGGCGGCTTACCTGACCCCCGACCCCTGGTCTCTGAACCCTAGAGCGAGCAAAGCGAGCAAAAAATGGCAGGCGGACGCGAAATCAAAACCAAGATCAAGTCGGTGCAGAACACCCGCAAGGTGACGCGCGCACTGGAAATGGTCTCGGCCTCCAAGATCCGCAAGGCGCAGGAGCGCATGAAGGCCTCGCGTCCGTATGCGCGGGCGATGAAGCAGTTGATCGGCCATGTCGCCCAGGCCAACGGCAGTGACTACGTGCATCCGTGGATGGTCGAGCGCAAGAGTGTCAAGCGCGTTGGTTACATCATCGTCTCCTCCGACCGCGGCTTGGCCGGCGGCCTCAACAACAACCTGTTCCGTAAGCTGCTGGGCGAGATACGCAAGTGGCACGAGCAGGGCGTGGAAGTGGATATCGTCACCATCGGCCAGAAGGCGTCGGTGTTCTTCCGCCGCATCAAGGTCAACATGCTGGCGACGGTGACGCACCTTGGCGATACCCCGCACGTCGAGCAGCTGATCGGCGTGATCAAGGTGATGCTGGATGCCTACGACGCCGGTAGCGTCGATCGCGTGATGCTTTGCTACAACGACTTCGTCAACACCATGACCCAGCGCGCGGCCTTCGACCAGTTGCTGCCGCTGCCGCCGGCCGAGGCGCAGATGGCCCGCCACAGTTGGGACTACCTCTACGAGCCGGATGCGCAAACGGTGCTGGAGCACCTGATGGCTCGTTACGTGGAATCGCTGGTGTACCAGGCGGTGATGGAAAACGTCGCCTCCGAGCACGCCGCGCGCATGGTGGCGATGAAGGCGGCCAGCGACAACGCCACGAAGCTGATCGGCACGCTCAACCTGGTCTACAACAAGGCCCGCCAGGCGGCGATCACGCAAGAGATTTCGGAAATCGTGGGCGGCGCGGCGGCGGTCTGACGCCCAAGCGACGCCACAACAAGACAAGAGACTGAGGAAACCACCATGAGCCAAGGCAAGATCGTCCAGATCATCGGCGCCGTCGTCGACGTCGAATTCCCGCGCGAAAGCGTGCCGAAGGTGTACGACGCGCTGAAGGTGCAGAACACCGACATCACGCTGGAAGTGCAGCAGCAACTGGGCGACGGTGTGGTGCGCGCGATCGCGCTGGGCTCGACCGATGGCCTGAAGCGCGGGCTGGTGGCCGATAACACCCACCGCGCCATCGCGGTGCCGGTGGGCGAAGCCACGCTCGGCCGCATCATGGACGTGCTGGGCAACCCGATCGACGAGGTCGGCCCGATCCAGGCCAAGGATCACTGGGAAATCCACCGCACGGCGCCGAGCTACGAGGACCAGGCATCGACCAACGAACTGCTGGAAACCGGCATCAAGGTGATCGACCTGATGTGCCCGTTCGCCAAGGGCGGCAAGGTCGGCCTGTTCGGTGGCGCGGGCGTGGGCAAGACCGTGAACATGCTGGAGCTGATCAACAACATCGCCACCCAGCACAGCGGCCTGTCGGTGTTCGCCGGCGTGGGCGAGCGCACCCGCGAGGGCAACGACTTCTACCACGAGATGCAGGAAGCGGGCGTGGTCAAGCTCGACAACCTGCCGGAATCCAAGGTGGCGATGGTCTACGGCCAGATGAACGAGCCGCCGGGCAACCGCCTGCGCGTGGCGCTGACCGGCCTGACCATGGCCGAATATTTCCGTGACGAAAAGGACGCCAGCGGCAAGGGCCGCGACGTGCTGTTCTTCGTCGACAACATCTATCGCTACACGCTGGCCGGTACCGAAGTGTCCGCGCTCCTGGGCCGCATGCCCTCGGCGGTGGGCTACCAGCCGACCCTGGCCGAGGAAATGGGCGTGTTGCAGGAGCGGATCACCTCGACCAAGACCGGCTCGATCACCTCGATCCAGGCCGTGTACGTGCCGGCGGACGATTTGACCGACCCGTCGCCGGCCACCACCTTCGCGCACTTGGATTCGACCGTCACCCTGTCGCGCCAGATCGCCTCGCTCGGCATCTACCCGGCGGTGGACCCGCTGGATTCGACCAGCCGCCAGATGGACCCGAACGTCATCGGCCACGAGCACTACGACACCGCGCGCCGAGTGCAGGGTACCTTGCAGAAGTACAAGGAACTGAAGGACATCATCGCCATCCTCGGCATGGACGAGCTGAGCGAAGAGGACAAGCTGGCCGTGGCCCGCGCGCGCAAGATCGAGCGCTTCTTCTCGCAGCCGTTCCACGTGGCGGAAGTGTTCACCGGCTCGCCCGGCAAGTACGTGTCGCTGAAGGACACCATTCGCGGCTTCAAGATGATCGTGGATGGCGAGTGCGACGACATCCCCGAGCAGGCGTTCTACATGGTCGGCGGCATCGACGAGGCCATCGAGAAGGCGAAGAAGATCGCGGCCTGACCGCGGCGGGCTGAAGGGAGAATCCGATGGCTAACACCCTCCGTTGCGACATCGTCAGCGCCGAGGCCGAGATATTCAGTGGCGAGGCCACGATGGTCGTCGCCACCGGCGAAGTGGGCGAGCTGGGCATCGCGCCCAGGCACGCACCGCTGATCACCCGCCTCAAGCCCGGCAAGGTCGTCGTGACCACGCCGGCCGGCGAGCAACTCGACTTCGCCATCTCCGGCGGCATCCTGGAAGTGCAGCCTGAAGTCGTCACCGTGCTGGCGGACACCGCCGTGCGCGCCGATGACATCGACGAAGCGGCCGTGCGCGCCGCCAAGGAAGAGGCCGAGCGCATCCTGGCCAACCGTGGCGAGGCGATGGAAGTGGCCGAGGCGCAGAAGCGGCTGGCCGAGGTCACGGCCCAGCTTGCCGCGCTGGAGCGCCTGCGCAAGAACCTTAAGCACTGATTTTCCGCGTTCGCGGGATGGAAAGCGGCGGATCATCCGCCGCTTTTCCGTCGTGTGCCCGTCGCGTCGCCGTCGCCTGGCGGATTTGTCGGCCAAGGTGGCGGAAGGCGGCGTTTTCCCCCGGCGCTAGGCGCCTGCCGGTGGCTTGCGCTTGTATATCCAGTGACGTGAAAGCACGAAGCCGGCCACGCCCAGCGCGATTTCGACCACCGGCTTGGCCAGCCACGCCCAGGCGATGCCGAAATAGTCGTCCACCCGCGTCACCGCCCAGGTGCTGACGAACGTGGTGCCGATCCACATCGCCAGGAAGCGCGCGAACTGCACGCGCCCGATCTCGGTATCCCCGTCGGCGAACGTGTAGCGTCCGTTGAGCCAGTAACCCAGCAGCGCACCGCTGATGCGGCCGGCGATGTTGGCGTGCGCCACCGATAGCCAGAGATGGCTGAGCAGCACCATCACCCCCCAGTCCAGGAGCCACTGGATGCCGCCGACTAGCAGATAACCGCCTGCGTGTCGGCGCAGGCTCATGGGAGGCGTTCCAGGCGGTGGAAGGGCATGAGGCGGCACGGGGGAATCGGTGGCGCATCGTAGCAATGCGCCACCGCGTGGTCGTTAGAATATTGTCACGAATCAGGAGCCGTCCATGACCGATGCCCCGTTGCATGTCGTGATCCTCGCCGCCGGCGAGGGCAAGCGCATGAAGTCCCGCACGCCGAAAGTGCTGCAAAAGATCGCCGCCCGGCCGATGCTGGCGCACGTCGTCGATGCCGCGCGCGGCCTGGCGCCGGCCGGCATCCACATCGTTTACGGCCACGGCGGCGAACAGGTGCTGGATGCCTTCGGCGACCAGCCCGATCTGCAATGGGCCGAACAGCGCGAGCGCCTCGGCACCGGACACGCCGTGCAGCAGGTCATCGAGCAGATTCCGGATGGCGCGCGCGTGCTGGTGCTCTATGGCGACGTGCCGCTGACCGCCGCCGATACCCTGCGTAAGCTGCTGGCGAAGGAGGCGCGGCTCGCCGTGCTGGTGGCCGATCTCGACGACCCGACCGGCTATGGTCGCATCGTCCGCGATTCGCAGGGCAACGTCGGGGCCATCGTGGAGGAGAAAGACGCCAGCGCCGAGCAGAAGCGCATCCAGACCATCAACACCGGCATCCTCGCTGCCGATGGCAATGCGCTGCGCAATTGGCTGGCGCATCTCTCCAACGACAACGCGCAGGGCGAGTACTACCTGACCGACGTATTCGTCCGGGCCGCGCGCGAATATACCGCCGCCGAGATGGTGCACGTCGCCGACCCGATGGAAACCGAGGGTGCCAACGATCCCTGGCAGCTTGCCCAGCTCGAACGCGCTTTCCAGCGGCGCGCGGTCAAGGCGTTGTGCGCGCAGGGCGTGCGCTGCGCCGATACCGCCCGGGTGGATGTGCGCGGCAGGGTGCGCGCCGAGGGCGATGTGGAAGTGGATGTCGATGTGATTTTCGAGGGCGAGGTGGTGTTGGGCGAGGGCGTCAAAGTCGGCCCATTCTGCCGGCTGAAGGACGTGACGCTCGGCCCCGGCACCGAGGTGCGCGCGCATTGCGACCTGGAGGGCGTGCGCACCGAGGGCGCGGTGCAGATTGGCCCGTATGCGCGGCTTCGCCCGGGCACGGTGCTGGCCGATGGCGCGCGCATCGGCAATTTCGTCGAAATCAAGGCCTCGGTGTTCGGCGTCGGCAGCAAGGCCAATCACTTGAGCTACATCGGCGATGCCGAGATCGGCGCGACGGTGAACATCGGCGCGGGCACCATCACCTGCAACTACGACGGCGTGAACAAGGCGAAGACCCGCATCGGCGATGGCGCTTTCATCGGCTCGAACTCGTCACTGGTCGCGCCGCTCGCCATCGGCAAGCGGGCCACCATCGGTGCGGGTTCGGTCATCACCCGGGATGCGCCGGAGGGCGAGCTGAGCGTCGGCCGGGCGCGCCAGCAGACGTTGGAAGGTTGGCGACGCCCGGTGAAGAAACCGGCGTGAAGCCGGCTTGCGCGCGCGGGTATCCGCGTGCGCTTAGCGATCCATCGAAGCACCGAATGCCGGCCCGTCGATGGCGGTGATCCGGCATCGATCTGTGGCGTAACGTTCGATGACCCGTTGGGACGCGGTATAAGACGCCGTGTGCCGGGCGAGTGTTGAGCGCCATAGCCCGGCCGCGACCCATGCATCCCTGCCGATCTTCGAATGAGGGGCGGCGAGGCGCGGCCATGGTGGCGCTTCGCCGCGTGGTGCCAGACTGAGCCGGCCGTCGGATGGGTGCCCGGCATCTCTGGAACCGGCTTCACCTGAAATCGCCACGAGTACGCGGCACCCAGCCAATTGCCGTATCTGAACATCAAGAAGCTCGCCCGCTTCCAGCGACCCGGCCATCGTGTCACCGACAATCGCCGGATCAACTCCGATGGCATCGGCTGGGAGTATGTGTACCTGGCGATCGGTGATCACTTGCGCGTGGCGTTCGGCTCCATCGAACTGGACGCGTGTGGCATCAGCGCCTGCCGGGCACTGCTACAGGCCCGCAGGCTGGGCGTGCGCTTCGAACGTGTTCTCGCCGACAGCGGTGCCTGTTACCGCTCACGGCTCTTCCGCCGTGTCGTCCGTCGGCTTCGCATCCGCCATCCACGCACGTGCCCCCACACGCCACGTATCAATGGCAAGGCCGAACGCCTGGTGCGAACGCGTCCGCGTGAATGGGCCCATGCCCGATCCCATGCAATGTCCGATCACCGTGCCGACGCCTTCGTGCACTGGCTGCACCAGTACGATTGGCGCCGGCCTCACGCCAGCCTGGGCCACAAGCCGACTATCTTCCGTATCCCGGTGAACAACCTGGTGGGTTTTCTCGGCTAGTCCGGCAGCGAGAGGCTGACGCACAGGCCGCCGCCTTCGCGGTTGGCCAGCGCGATATGCCCGCCGTGGGCCTCGATGATCTCGCGGGTCAGCGCCATGCCAAGGCCGGTGCCGTGGCGTTTGGTGGAGTAGAACGGCAATAGCGCCTGTCCCAGCACCGCTTCGCTCATGCCGTTGCCGCGGTCGAGTACGTCGATGCGCCACCCCTTCGGTTGGCGGCGTAGTTGCAGCCGCACTTCGTTGCCGTCGCCGCCGGCTTCGTGCGCGTTTTTAAGCACGTTGAGCAGGGCCTGCTCCAGTTGCGCGGGGTCGGCGCGGAAGCCGGCATCGCCATGGGTTCCATCCCAGGCGAAAGCCACCTGGCTTTTCAGCGGCACGAGAAACAGCGACCACAGGTTGGATCGCAGACGCGGCGCGGGCAGTTTGGCGAAACGAGCGTAGTCGCGGATGAACGCTTCCAGGTGGCGGGCACGCTCTTCGATGGTGGCGAGCGCCAGTGGAAGCCTCTCGTATTGACGGCGCCGCAGCAGCTCGCCGCCGGAATGCGCGAGCGAGGCGATTGGCGCCAGCGAGTTGTTCAATTCGTGGCTGATGACGCGGATCACCTTCTTCCAGGTCTGCACTTCCTGCCGGCGCAGCTCGGCGGTGAGCTGGCGCAGCAGCACCAGTTCGTGGCGGCGACCGTTGAGGCGGAAATGCCGGCGGGAGAGGTGATAGATGTCCTCGTCGTCGTCGCTGCCGATGCCGAAGATCGCATCGCCGCCACGTTGGAAGGCCAGCCGCAGGGCATCCGGCGCGGTATCGAGCAGGGCGGCGAATTCCCTTCCCTCGATGCGATGGCCGTCGCCCAGCAATTTGCGCGCGGCCAGATTGCCCAGTACCACGCGGCTGGCGTTGTCCACCAGGGTCATCGCCACCGGGGTGTTCTGGACGATGGTGTCGAGCAACAGTTCGCGTTGCACCAGTGCGATACGCTGCTCGCGCAGGGTCTCGCCCAGGCGGTTGTGCGCGGCGACCAGTTCGGCCAGCTCGTCGCGCCAACGCCAGGCCAGCGAGAAACTGAAATCACCATCGCGATAACTGTCCACGGTGCCGGCCAGCGCGCGGTACATCGATTGCACCCTGGCTTGCAGGTACAGGACGTGCAGCCACATGGCCGGGATCAGCGCCGCCGCCGCGCCCAGCGCCAGCCATGTGCCGCCGCCCTGGTGGAGCACGCCGCCGGCCACGCCGAGCATCGCCAGCGCGTACAGCGCCGCCAGACCGGCGATGCGGTGCCGGAAGGCGATGCGGCTCAGCATGACGCGTTCATTCCCGCCCGATTCCCAGCCGATCCATGCGCCGGTACAGCGCCTGCCGCGAGAGGCCCAGCTCCGCCGCCGCCTGCGCGATGATGCCGCGGTGGCGGCGCAGCGCGCCTTCGATTTCCGCGGTGGTCGGCTCGTGATGCGCGGATTCGCGGGTTTCGCCTGGCTGCAATCCGAGTGCTTCCGCCTCGATCCATTCGTGTCTGGAAAGCAGCGCCGCGCGTTGGACGACGTTGCGCAGTTCGCGCACGTTGCCCGGCCAGGTGTGCGTCAGCAAGGTGCGTTCGGCCTCCGGGGAGAGGCGCTTGTCGTCGCCCAGGAAGTGCCGGGCCAGGGGCAGGATGTCCTCGCGGCGCTCGGCCAGGGGCGGCAGGCGCAGCTCGATGGCGTTCAAGCGGTAGAACAAGTCCTCGCGAAACTCGCCGCGTTCGATCATGGCCGGGAGGTCGGCATTGGTGGCGGAGACCACCCGTACCGTCGCCGTTTTCTCGCGGTTGCTGCCCAGGCGCGAAAAGCGGCCGGTTTCCAGCACGCGCAGCAGCTTGGCCTGCCCGGCGGGCGGCAGGGTGCCGATTTCGTCGAGGAACAGCGTGCCGCCGTCGGCGGCCTCGAACTTGCCTTCGCGGGCGCGGTTGGCGCCGGTGTAGGCGCCGGCTTCGGCGCCGAACAGTTCGGCTTCGATCAATTCGGCCGGCAATGCGCCGCAGTTGAGTGCGACGAACGGCCCGCGCGCCACCTGCGAATTGGCATGGAGGATTTCGGCGATCTTTTCCTTGCCGCTGCCGTTTGGCCCCGTCACCAGCACCGGCAAGGGCGAGGCGGCGATCTGGCAGGCGAGGGCGAGCACGCGCTCGCTGGCGTCGTCGGCATAGACGACGCCGCGCAGGTCGTGCCTGTCGGCCAGTGCCTCGCGGCGTTTGCGCGTTTGCCGGGTGTTGGCCGAGAGCGTGCGCTGAACTTCGGAAAGCTCCAGCAGGTTGCGCACGCTGGTGAGCAGTTTGCTGTCATCCCAGGGTTTGCCGAGATAATCCGCCGCGCCGGCCTTGACCAGTTCCACCGCGCGTTCGAGCTGGGTCCAGGCGGTCAACAGAATCACCGGCATGTCGGGCCAGGTCGCGCGGATGTCGTTGAACAGCACCACGCCTTCGTCGCCGCTGGTGGTGTCGGCCTCGAAGTTCATGTCGGCGATCACCAGGTCGATGTCGCCGCGTTCGAGCCGCGCCAGGCCCTCGCCGGGGCTGGCCGCCGCCACGGTGTCGATGCCGTGCAGTGAGAACAGGAGTTCCAGCGCGGTGGCGACGGAGGGGTTGTCGTCGATGACGAGGACGGTCGGCATGGCGTTCAGCAAGAAAACCCGGATGACATTGTAGGAGCGAAGTCGGCCGCGACGGCTTCTCTCTCATGGGGAATGGGCATGCGCGGGCTCAAACGCTGCGCGTCGCCGTGGCCGGCGGAATCGACGCCGCGCGCAACGCCGGCCACAACACCGCCAACTGGCCGAGCGCCCACAGCAGCAGCGCGCCGATGGGCAGGTATTGCAGTGGCAGGCGTGGCAGTTCGTACTTGGACATCAGCCACTGGTTGACGCCGTAGGCCAGCAGCATCCCCAGTGCGATGCCGACGCTGGCCAGGAGGAGATTCTCGGTTTGGAAATAGCGCAGGATGTCGCCGCGGGTGGCGCCCAGCGCGCGGCGCACGCCGATCTGCCGGGCGCGCTGCTGCACCCAGAAGCTGGCCAGCCCGACGATGCCGAAGGCCGTCACCGCGAGCAGAATGATCGAGACGATGGCGAGCAGCCAGACCATCGCCTTGTCCTGGGCGAAGAAGTTCTTGCGGATTTCGCCAAAGGTCTGTTGGTCGAGAATCACCCGGCGCGGGTTCTGCTTCTTGATTTCGGCGACGGCGGCTTTCAGCACCTCCCGCGGGTTCGCGTCCGGCCGGGTGCGGATGAGGTAGCGATGCGCCAGCGTGTAGGGGAGATTCATCGGCAGCAACATCGAATATTGCGCTTGCTCGGGCGACCATTGGGTACTGCTGGGGCGCAGCAGCGAATCGACGATGCCGATGATGGTGGTCGCTTCCTCGCCGATGTAGAACGGCTTGCCCAGCGCGCTTTCTCCAGGGTAGAGCTTCTCCGCCATGGTGCGGGTGACGATGGCGACTTTGGGCGGATGGGTGTTGAAGGCGGATTCGTCGGGGATGTCCACGAACTCGTCCGGGGCGAACATGCGCCCGGCCGTCAGTTTCAGGCCGAAGGTGTCGAGCATCGCTGCCTCGCCCATGTACATGGTGGCGTTGAGCATCTGGCCTTCGGCGCCGGGCTTGGTCGAGATGCCGCTGTTCCACGAACTGTTGACCAGCGGCAATTGCGATACGAGGCTGGCGTTGGCGACGCCCGGCAACGCGCGGAGGGCGGCCAGGTCGGCGCGAGTCTGCGCCATCGCATTGTCCTGGCGGCCGATGCCCGACAAGCTGATGTGCAGCAGGTGGGCCTCGTCCACGCCAGAGCGCACGCTCACCGCATCGATGCGGCGATCGATGAGGAACAGGGCATTGCAGAGGATGGCGCAGGTCAGCGCCACTTCCGCGAGCAGGATGGCCACCGCCGATTTGTGGCGGGAAAGCGCGGAGAGGATGGGGCGGAAATGTTTCATGGCGTCCTCACTGCGTCTTGAGCTGGATGGCGGGGGCGATGCGCATCGCCCGCCAGGCCGGCAGCGCGCCGGCGAGCAGGCTGGCGAGGAGCGCGACTGCGAAGGTGGAGGCGAGCATCGGCAGGTTCATCGATGCCAGTTCGGCGTATTGCGCCGGCTGCTGGCGCACCCCCCACAGGCCGAGGAAGGCCAGTGCGAGGCCGGCCACGCCGCCGGCCAGGCCGACCAAGGCGGCCTCGATCAACAACTGCATGAAGATCTGCCCGCGGCTCGCCCCCAGCGCGCGGCGCACGCCGATCTCGCCGCTGCGGCGCAGGAACTTGGCCAACAGGAGGCCAACCACGTTGACCAGGCAGACGATGAGAAAGCCCAGCGACAACCACAGTTGCAGCTTGACGTCGGAAGGCACCGCCTTGGTGAAATCCAGCCACGCCATCACGTTGCGCAGGCGTACGTTCGGCGGCCGCGCGAAGCGCCCGGCGGCCTTCTGCTGCCCGGAATAGTTTTCCAGATAGCGCTTGAATTCAGCCGCCCGCGCGGGGGATTCCAGTTCCACCCAGTATTGGAGCCAGACGCAAGGCTGATTGAGGTCGGTGTCCTTGCCTTGGCGGCTGGCGCTGAAGCAGTTCATGCTGCCACTGTTGCCCCACTCCAGCTCGCGGGCGGTGGCGTAGGGGACAAAAACCATTTCGGTCTTGCCGAAGGTGCTGGCGTTGTTGTCGTAGAACCTCGGCGTGGGTCGCCATTCATCCATCACCCCGACGATGCGGAACTCCGTGTCTTCCAGCCTCACCGTCTTGCCGGTGGCGTCGGCGCCACCGAACAGCTTGTCGTTGAGCTCCGGGGTGATGACGGCCACCCGCGCGCGCGCGTCGTCGTCGGCGCGGCTCCAGGGTTTGCCGTGTTTCATCGGTACTTGGAACATCGGAAAGAAATCCGCCGAGGCATTGCGCGCGGTGGCGATGAAGGGCTGAGCGGCGGCGCCGGCTTCGATCACGATCGTGCTCGCCACGGTGATGGCCTGCGCCTTGGCGCGCCTGGCGGCCAGCAGGGTCTCGGCATCGTAGCGGCTGAGGTCGGCCGGCGGTTCGCTGTTGGTTTTCTTCGCCGTACCCGGATACATGTCCAGTTGTACGCGAAACAGCCGCTCGCTCTTGTCCGGGATAGGATCGCCCGCGAGCGTGCGGAACACGGTGAGCGTGGTCATGGTGGCGCCGATGCCGACGGCGATGGTCAGCACCATCAGCACGGTCAACGCCTTGTTGCGTTTCAGGCTCTTCAGGGCGAGCTTGAGGTAATAGCCGAACATGAGATTTCCCCTGCGGTGTTGACCTCGCCCTTCCCCGATGCGGAAGGGCGTGCTGGCGTCACGCGGCTTTTTCCGCGTGCAGGTCGGTGGCGATGCCGTCCACGATGTGCACGTTGCGTTGCGCGCGCGCGGCCAGTTCCGGGTCGTGCGTCACCATCACGATGGTGGTGCCGCGGCCGTTGATGTCCTCCAGCAGTTCCATCACCCCGCGCGCCATCTGCGAATCCAGGTTGCCGGTGGGTTCGTCGGCCAGCAGCAGGCGCGGTTCGCCCGCCAGGGCGCGTGCGATCGCCGCGCGTTGTTGCTGACCGCCGGAGAGCTCGGCCGGATAGTGCTTCATGCGCGAGGCCAGGCCGACATCGCTCAATGCCTTTTCGATGCGTTCCCTGCGCTCCTTGCCGCCCATGCCGCGATAGCGCAGCGGCACGTCCACGTTGTCGAACAGGTTGAGGTCGGGGATCAGGTTGAAGCTCTGGAAGATGAAGCCGATCTTGCGGTTGCGGAGCCGGGAGCGCGCATCGTCGGAGAGCCCGCGCACGTTCTCGCCGTCGAGCACGTATTCGCCGCCGGTGAATTCCTCCAGCAGCCCGGCGATGTTGAGGAAGGTGGTCTTGCCCGAGCCCGAAGGCCCGGTGACAGCGACGAACTCGCCCTCCTTGACGTGCAGGTCGAGCGCGCGCAGCGCGTGGGTTTCCACCAGCTCGGTGCGGTAGACCTTGGTGATTTGTTTCATGGAGAGCATGCGGGTTTCCTTGGTGGCGGGGCGGGAGGATTCGAAGGGAAGGGGATGCGTTAGTTGATGCGGACTTTCTCGGCATCGCCGAAGCCGTCGGCGCCGGAGACCACCACGCGCTCGCCCGCTTTCAGGCCGGAGACGATCTCCACAGCGTCCAGGCTTTGCGCGCCGGTCTCGATCTCGCGCTTACTGGCGACGTTGCCGTCCATCACCCAGGCGTTGCGGCCGCCGCCCTGTTCCACGAACGGCCCGCGTTCGACCATCAGCACGTTTTTCCGGGTGTCGAGCAGGATGCGCGCGGACAGCCGCTGGTTCTGGCGGAGAACCGGTGGCTGCGCGCCTTCGTCGAAGCGAAGCCGCGCGCTCACTTCGCCGTTCACCACCTCGGGCGATACCGCGGAGACGGTGGCGGGGTAGCGCTGGTTGTTGCCGGTGAGTTGCGCCGGCATGCCGATGCCGAGATCGCGGGCGAAGCTCTCGGGCACCTTGATTTCCACTTCGAACCGGGTCAGGTCGATGACGCTCAGCACCGGCGCGTTCGCCAGCACGTTCTGGCGCTGGGTCACGAAGACCTGCCCGACCTGCCCATCGAACGGCGCGCGGATGGCGAGCGCGTCCACTTGTCGCCGCAGTTCTTCCACCACGGCGCGCTGGCGGCTGGCCAGCGCCATCTTGTTGCGTGCGTCCAGGCCGGCGGCCGCGCCTTGCAGGCCGGCATCCTGGCGGGCGTGGCTGAGGCCGATATCGGCTTTCTGCACCGAGTCCTGCGCGCGGGCGAAATCCACTTGCGCCACCGCGCCGCCTTCGAAACCGCGCTGGTAGCGCTGCATCTCGCGGGTGGCGGCGATCTGTTCCACGCGCGCCTGATCCAGCAGTTTGCGGGCGTTGGAGCGCGCCAGGCGGGCATCCACCGCCGCGCGGCTGGCCTCGCCTGCCAGGCTGGCCAGCGTGGCCTGCTCCTGCGCGAGCCGGCTCAACAGCTCCGGGCTGTCGATCTCGGCCAGCACCTCGCCCCGCTTCACCGCGTCGCCGGCCACCACCTTCAGCGTGACCGTGCCGCCGCCGATCGCGTACAGACTCGGGCTGTTGGAAGCGATGACCCGGCCCTCGGCCGCGATGTCGCGCACCAAGTCGCCCCGCTTCACTTGCGCGATGCGCACGCGCGCGGCGTCCACCGAGCGGCCGCCGGAGAGCCAGCCCGCGCCGATCCAGCCGGCCAGCGCCACGAACGCGGCGGCGGCCGCGGCGACCAGGATCACGCGTTTCTGGCGCGCCTTTCGCTGTGGGCCGGAACCGAGGCGGGTGTCTTGCGCGGAGGTGTCGCGGATGCTCATGCGGATTCGAGTGGCGGGAAGGGATATCCACTTATTGCAAATCGCGTGCCAACTTCAAATTGTTGATTAACAAGTGAATTTTTGTGAAGTGGAGCGTCCGTTCACCCTGACGGACGTCCGCCGGACACCGCCGTGTCCGGTTAAAATCGCCTCTCTTGGAAAAGGAGTTGTCCCATGTGCGGAATCGTCGGCGCCATCGCCCAGCGTGATGTGGTCCCCGTACTGGTCGAAGGGCTGAAGCGGCTGGAGTACCGCGGCTACGATTCTTCCGGCATCGCCGTGATGGCCGATGAAAGCATCCGCCGCGTGCGCCGCACCGGCCGCGTCGCCGAAATGGAAGCCGCCGCGCTCGCCGAGGGCTTCGATGCCGGTCTCGGCATCGGCCACACCCGCTGGGCCACGCATGGCGGCGTGACCGAATCCAACGCGCATCCGATGGTCAGTCACGGCGAGCTGGCGCTGGTGCACAACGGCATCATCGAGAACCACGAGGCGCAGCGCGAACGGCTGCGCGCGCTCGGTTACGAATTCACCTCGCAGACCGATACCGAGGTGATTGCCCACCTCATCCATCACTACCGGCGGACGGGAAAATCGCTGCTCGCCGCCGTGCAGCAGGCGGTGAAGGAACTCGAAGGCGCTTACGCCATCGCGGTGATCGACAAGCGCGACCCTTCCCGCCTGGTCGCCGCGCGCATGGGCTGCCCGCTGTTGATCGGGCTGGGCGAGGGCGAGAATTTCGTCGCCTCGGACGTCTCGGCGATCATCCAGGCCACTCGCCGGGTGGTCTTCCTGGAGGAAGGCGACACCGCCGAGGTGCGGCTCGACGGCGTCACCGTGTTCGGCGTGGACGATGCCGAAGTCCAGCGCGAGGCGCACCTGTCCGACGTCTCGCTGGCTTCGTTGGAACTTGGCCCGTACAGCCACTTCATGCAGAAGGAAATCCACGAACAGCCGCGCGCGCTGGCCGACACCATCGAGGGCGTGGCCGATCTCGGCGCGTTCGACGCACAGCTTTTCGGCGACGAGGCGGCGGCGGTGCTGGCCGATGTCGAGTCCGTGCAGATCCTCGCCTGCGGCACCAGCTTCTATGCCGGGTCGGTGGCGAAATACTGGATCGAGGCGATGGCCGGCATCCCGTGCGCGGTGGACATCGCCAGCGAATACCGCTATCGCGAGGTGGTGGCGAACCCGAAGCAGTTGATCGTCACCATTTCGCAGTCGGGCGAGACGCTCGACACCATGGAGGCGCTGAAATACGCCAAATCGCTGGGCCAGGGCAAAACCCTTTCGATCTGCAACGTGCCCGAGAGCGCCATCCCGCGCGCCAGCCGTTTGGTGTTCCACACCCGCGCCGGGGCGGAGATCGGCGTGGCCTCGACCAAAGCGTTCACCACCCAGCTGGTGGCCTTGTTCGTGTTGGCCGGCACGCTGGCGAAACTGCGCGGACGGCTGGAGGCGGCCCGCGAGGCGGAAGCGATCGAAGCGCTGCACCACCTGCCCGGCAGCGTGCAGCATGCGCTCAACCTGGAACCGCAGATCAAGGCATGGAGCGAGAAATTCGCCCCGAAGCAGCACGCGCTGTTCCTGGGCCGCGGCGTGCATTACCCGATTGCGCTGGAAGGCGCGTTGAAGCTGAAGGAAATCAGCTACATCCACGCCGAAGCCTATCCGGCCGGCGAGCTGAAGCATGGCCCGCTGGCGCTGGTGGACAAGGACATGCCGGTGGTGGTGATCGCGCCCAGCGACCGCCTGCTGGAAAAAGTGAAGTCCAACATCGAGGAAGTGCGCGCGCGCGGCGGCGAGATGTTCGTGTTCACCGACGACGACAGCCACTTCGGCGAATCCGATGGCGTGCACGTCATCCGCACCCCGCGCCAGGTCGGCGCGCTTTCGCCCATCGTGCAATCGATCCCGGTGCAGCTCTTGGCCTACCACGCCGCCCTGGCGCGCGGCACCGACGTGGACAAGCCGCGCAACCTGGCGAAATCGGTGACGGTGGAATGACCGCCCGGGCGGCGGCGATGCCGCCCGACTGCGGGGGATGAAGGGTTTGTCCCGGTTACGGGTGGAGGCCGAAATAAGCTGGTCGAGTGGGTGCGGGTTTGCGCGTTTGAGCAAGGGAATGACAAGCCCAAGCGGATTTGATGTCGGGAGGGCTGGAAGTGCTTCCAGCGGTGTGGCTGGAGGCACGTCTCTGGATACACAAGCGGGTGTGCTGCCGGTGCCGGCTTGGGTTGAACCTGGCGTGGCGGATACGCCATGGACGCATTAATTGGCGGGAAACATACGCTGCGACCCTGGCTGCGAGGCGATACCGATGAGCTGGAGCGATAGAGCCGAGCTCGCGGCATCTGCTCTGCATGGGAGTCGCTCGTATCATTTCAGTGCGTTAACGCACATCCCAATACCTGGTCATGGTAAAACACGATGCGGTGGCAAGCGGGTTGCTGAACAATCGTTTCAGCCTTATGCCGCGCCAATGAGTCTGGTAGTCCATTTTCAGATCGAAAACATATCCTTCGAGGCCGTGCTTCGTTCTTGCCAGATAAAATAAGTCGCTACCCGTGTCGAAACATTCAATGATCTGAATTTCGGATTCCGGGGGGATTCGTGCGATGGCGGTCTTTGATGTGGGGGTCGGATAAAGTTTTGTCTCGACCGGAGGGGTGGCCGTATAGCTAAGGGAGGACAGGGCGCTCCATGTGAATAGAAGTATCAGTGTCAGGGTTATGGTCGTCAATCTTGGGAATGTCATTTTTTACGGATTCGCCCTGTGCCAAATGACTGACTTGACTACGCCCGCGTTGAACAGGGCTTCACGGAATCGTGCTGGGCTCATGGACATCGGGATGGGTATCCCTGCCCGGAGGAGGCAGCCCTGTGCTGCGGTCGTGCAGTTATTGGTTGCAAAGTTGTAGTCACCCATTGTTGGCTTGTCTTTTTCGCCCTGCATGCAAGCATCAAACCTGGCGTCCTGTTTTGGCGTCATTTCAACCATCAATCCCATTCCACTTCGGCCAACTCCCTGCGTTTGACGTTGGATGTAGGCATTCGCCATGGGGTATCTCGTATCCCATCCGCCGGTGCCGAATGAGAAGTTTCTCCCGTCGCCCCCTACTGAGGAAACGTGTCCAAACATGGACCCTGGGTTGGGAAGTGGATTCCAAAAGATGATTTGACGATCCAACCCCCAGGGGTCGGTGTAATTGACCGGGTTTCCTGCAACGTAAGCGTACGTGTTGACGCCGCCGGCCAATCCGATTGGATCGGATTGTAGATAACGGGCCTGAACAGACAGGCTTGCCACGGTCATTGTCAATGCTGTGATGGTCGCGGCAAGCAGTTTCATCGTCATGGTCGCGCTCCCTGTTGGGCCTCTTTCGTTCGTTGAATGACCTGTTGGTACGTCGTGTCTTGCCTTGTCGTCGGCTGTGCCCACCCCAGTGCCTCGGCTTTCTGGAACCAGAGGATATTGGCTCGGGCGAGGATTGCAAACTCGGCTTGCTTCTCCGGCGGGATGGCTGCCTGCGATGGATATCGATCCATGTAATTCGTCTTCATGATCAGGTAGTGCGCGCTGCCTTTTTGCAGCATCGCCGCCGTGTCCTTCGGATCGAGCTTTAGCGCCATATCCGCTACCTCGATTTGTTTCGTGTATTTGCGCTTATCCCGGTAGGATTCCATCAAGGTGCTCAGCATCACTCCGAGCGATTCGCGTTTGCTCAACGGCCGCAGATAGATGCCGTTGGCCATTGCCCTCGGCGTGATACCCATGTCGTGCTGGTAGCTGCTATCCAGCTTGAAGCCACCGCTGGTCGCTTCCACATTGACCCACTTGCCGTCGTAAGGGTTGTGGAACTTCGCCAGCACGTGCTGCGGCGCTGTCGCCAGTGTCAGGTTCAGGTCGAGCTTCTGGCCTAGGATGACCAGCAGGATCGGCATGGACACGCAATTACCCTTGCGGGTATCCAGATAGGTGGACAACAGCTTGTTCCGAATGATCTTGCCGGATGGGTCATCGAGGTCGTAGCTGAAGGGACGATAGTCATTCCATGGACCGGGTTGGCCCAGGGAAGCCAATAGCAGTTCCATCTTGACCGCGTCGTTTGCGTTCGCAGGAAAGCGCGCCTTGACTCCGGCAGCCAGCGCATCGAGCCGCCGCAGCGTGCCAGGCACATCGATTGTCGAGTCGATGAACTGATCGATGGCAAGCTTGGCCCGGGCCAGGTCAACCTGGTTCTCGGGTGTTGCTACGAGAGCCCTTATCGGTCCAAGGGCGGGATCCTGCGCTGGCTTGGGCGGCATTGGTTGATTCGCCCTCTGCTTGCCTGTGTTCGCCGCGAGTGCATCCGGGCACGTCACCGAAAGGCCGGTGCAAAGCAGTATGATCAGCCAAAACCGCATCGCTACTTTCCCCAAAGTCAGCTACGGTCATCCTAGATGACAACGACAATGGCGACAACCGCTGGCTTCCACGCTTGAGGCACTGCCGGTTCTAGCGCTCTCGGTTGGAAATCCACGAGGGAGTGCATTTCCGTCCCGCCGGCGGACAGACCGCCGGCTTCACTCGACGCGAAGGAGTTTCCGTCATGCAATGCCTCAACAATCCGCTTCTCAATACCGACAGCTACAAGGCCAGTCACTGGTTGCAGTATCCGCCCGGCACCGATGCCACCTTCTTTTACGTGGAGTCGCGAGGCGGCACTTACGACCGCACCGTGTTCTTCGGCCTACAGGCCATTCTGAAGGAATACCTGGCCAGGCCCGTCACCCATGCCGATGTCGACGAGGCGCGTGATCTGTTCGCCGCCCACGGCGAGCCTTTCAACGAGGCCGGGTGGCGATATATCGTCGATCGTCACGGCGGCCGGTTGCCGATCCGTATCCGCGCCGTGCCCGAGGGGACGGTGGTGCCGACCCACAACGCGCTGATGACTATCGAGTCGACGGACCCTCGGGCCTTCTGGGTGCCGTCCTATCTGGAAACCATGCTGCTGCGCATCTGGTATCCGGTGACGGTGGCGACCACCAGTTGGCACGCCAAGCAGACCCTCCGTCAGTTTCTGGAACGCACCAGCGACGACCCGGAAGGCCAGTTGCCCTTCAAGCTGCACGACTTCGGGAGCCGGGGCGTTTCCAGCGTGGAATCGGCGGCGTTGGGCGGGGCGGCTCACCTGGTCAACTTCCTGGGTACCGATACGGTGTCCGGCCTGCAACTGGCCAGGGCCCATTACCACGCGCCGATGGCGGGTTATTCCATCCCGGCCGCCGAGCACAGCACCATCACCAGTTGGGGCCGGGAGAACGAGGTCCTGGCCTACCGCAACATGCTGACCCACTTCGCCAAGCCCGGCGCCACCGTGGCGGTGGTGTCGGACAGTTACGACATCTACCACGCCATCAAGACGCACTGGGGCGGGACGCTGCGCCAGGAAGTGATCGATTCCGGCGCCACCATCGTCATCCGTCCCGACTCCGGCGATCCGGTGGCGGTGGTCCATCAATGCCTGGAGTTGCTGGACGAAGCCTTCGGCCACAGCGTCAACGGCAAGGGCTACAAGGTGCTCGATCACGTACGGGTGATCCAGGGAGACGGCATCAACCCCACCAGCGTTCGCGCCATCCTGGAGCGGATCACCAGCGCCGGCTATGCGACCGACAACGTGGCTTTCGGCATGGGCGGCGCGCTGTTGCAGCGGCTGGATCGGGATACTCAGAAGTTCGCGCTCAAGTGTTCGGCCGCCCGCGTCGATGGGAAGTGGATCGATGTCTACAAGGACCCGGTCACCGACAAGGGCAAGCAGAGCAAGCGCGGGCGCATGACGTTGCTGCACCACCGCGAGTACGGCAATTTCCGAACGGTGCCGGTCCCGGCGGCGGCCGAATCGCTGGCCGAGGTCGAGAAGCCCCTGGGTTTCGAGGATGCGATGGTGACGGTCTGGGAGGATGGAAAGATCGTCCACGACGATACTTTCGCCGACATCCGCGCCCGCGCCGACGCCGCCCGCCTCTGAGCGCTACCTGTTTCCGCTTCCGTTGGTGCCCATGGTACGCGCGACTGGACGCCCGGCCCGTCGCGTAATGTCGATGTCGCTGTGGGCCGGTCGAAGCGGCCAGCCCGCCAAGCGGCCAGCGACCGTATCGCCCGACCCGTGGCGTTGTCGCGGCGATACGGGGGTGCGGATTCTGGCGGCCGCGTCGTCGGCCGCCCCAATGCCGATGATGTCGGCGCGCCCGGCAGCCTGGCAGGCGATGGGGGCTTCAACGACAGGGGATCGGGGGCTGGCGGCAGGCCCGCCAAAGCCGGAGGTTGCCCGCGGAAGTGCCAATCTCTCAGTGCGCGCGCAGCCGCCGCAACGCCGCGATCAACCGGTCGATCTCGCGCTCGCGGGTGAAGACCGCCGGCGTCACCCGCACGCGGGCGCCCGAGGCCAGGCCGGCCAAAGCCGGAGGTTGCCCGCGGAAGTGCCGATCTCTCAGTGCGCGCGCAGCCGCCGCAACGCCGCGATCAACCGATCGATCTCGCGCTCGCGGGTGAAGACTGCCGGCGTCACCCGCACGCAGGCGCCCGAGGCCAGGCCGTCGCGGTGCACGGTGAAGACGCCGCCGCTTTCCAGCAGATGCCGGGACAGGGCGATGTTGTCGGCCAGCGAGGTTTTGCCGCGCAGGCGGAACGAGGCGATGGCCGAGGCCAGACGCGGGTCGTCCGAGGCCAGCACTTGCAGCGCGGGCATCTCGCGCGCGGCGGCCAGCCAGCGCTCGCGCAGGTATTGCAGGCGGGCTTGTTTCCTTGCCGTGCCGATCGTCTCGTGCAGTTCGAGCGCGGCGGGCAGGGTGGCGAAGGCGGCGAAATTGACCGTGCCGGTGTGGACGCGGATGCGGATGTCCCCGGCATCGCCCGGCTCGCCCATGTACGGGTCGATGTCCGCCACCCGGCCGCGGCGGATGTAGAGCGCGCCGAGGCCGACCGGCGCGCCGATCCATTTGTGTAGATTGATGCCGGCGAAATCCGCGCCGAGTCGCGGCAGCGTTTCGTCGATCTGGCCGATGCCGTGCGCGGCATCCACGATCACGTCGATGCCGCGCGCGCGTGCCAGCGCGGCGATTTCGGCCACCGGCAGGCGCAGGCCGTGGCGGTGGCTGACCTGGGTCAGCAGGATCAGGCGCAGGCGCGGATGCCGTTCCATCGCCCGTGCATAGGCGTCGATCAGATTCTGGTGGGTGAACGGCTCGGGCAGGTCGATCTTCAGCACTTCCACGCCGCGCCGCGCGTTGAGCCAGCGCATGGCGGTGATCATGCCGTCGTAATCGGTATCCGCGTGGAGCACGGCGTCGCCAGGGCGCAGGCGGTTATAGCCGCCGATCAGCGCCTGGAGAGCTTCGGTGGCGCCGCGCGTCAGCGCGATTTCGTCCACGCCCACGCCCAACGATTCCGCCAGCCGCGCGCGCGCGGCTTCGAATTCGCGGGGAAACGCATGGCGTCCGTACCAGGCGTTGTCGTGGTTGGCGCGGGCGCTGGCGGCTTGGTAGGCCGTCAGCACCGGCTTGGCCATCGTGCCCCAGTAGCCATTGTCCAGCATCGCCACGTCGCGGGTGATGTCGTAGAGGTTGGCCACCGCGTCCCAGTAGTTCGCATCGGTGGCCGCGCCGCCGCTTGGAAGCCCGGCGGCGGGCACGCCGGATAGCCAGCCGCTGGCGCCGAGGCCCAGCAGCGCACCGGATTTCAGCAACGTGCGGCGACGCGCGTCCACGTCAGAATTTCACCCGGTATTCCAGATAGAGATTGCGGCCGTCGGTGTCGTAGGGCGCGTTGCGCGAGTAGACCAGGCCGCGGCTGGCCTGAAAAGTGGCTTCGTCCGGATAGGTGTCGAAGAGGTTGTCCGCGCCCAGTCGGAACTGATGTATGCCGACGCGGTAGCGCAGTGCCAGGTCGAACAATTGGATCGCGCCGAAGCGCTGGAAGATGTCGCCGCTGGCGTTGCCGGACGAATCCGTCCATGCCCCGTAGTGGCGGAGCCGCGCGGTCGCACCCCAGCGTCTGGCGTCGAAGTCGGCGGTCAGGGTGGCTTTGTTGCGCGGTAGCCGCTCCTCGAACAGGATGCGCTGGGTCGCGTTGCTGGCAACGCCGGTGTCGCCGCGATCCACGCGGGTGCGGTTGTAGTTCCAGGCGGCGGTCAGGTTGAGTTTTCCCGCCGCCCCGTCGCGCAGCCAGCCGGCGATCACGTCGACGCCGCGCGTGGTGGTGTCGAAATCGTTGGTGAAGAAGCTGACCGAGCTGTAGCGCATCGGGTTGGGCATGCCGGCGGGGATCGCATGACTCGGCGACTGGCTGAAGCGGTCGGTCACTTTGATGTCGTACACGTCCACCGAACCGGAAAAGCCAAGATCGTTCCGCCAGGCCATGCCAAGCGACAGCGTGCGCGATTTTTCCGGCCCCAGCGGTTTCGCGCCAAGCGCGATGGCCAGCGGATCGTTGGGTGAGAGCCGCCCCGAGGTGAATACTTGCAAGGTGACGGTATCCAGCCCCTGCACCGTATTGGTGGAATGTACCTGGCCCGGCGTGGGGGCGCGAAAGCCGGTCGACCACGCGCCGCGCAGCGCGAGGGCCGGCGAGAGTTCGAGCCGGGTGGAGAGCTTGCCGTTCAGCGTGCCGCCGAAGGTGGAGAAGTTTTCGTAGCGCAGCGCGCCGCCCAGATTCCAGCGCTCGGTGAGTGGGGCCTCCACGTCCAGATAGGCGGCCAGGCTGCGCTGCGTCCACTTGCCGGCCTGGCGGTCGCTGTAGCCGGGCGCGCCGTTCGAATTGGGCGACAGGCCGCTGGCCGCGCCGGGGCCGACGGCGTAGGCGGCCGCATCGCCGGCTTTGACGCCGAAGGTCTCGCTGCGCCGCTCGGCGCCGAAGGCCACGTTGAGCGGTGCGGGCAGGGCGGCGAGTTCCCACGAATAGACGAAATCGGCATTGAGGTTCAACTCTTCCTGCGAGAGCTGGCCGAGCTGGAAGAAGGTCGGGCTTTGCGGGCCGAGCGAGGCGTTGATGGTGTTGCCAAGCGTGTAGCGGATGGCGCTCCGGCCCCAACTGGCGCTGACGTCCCAACGGAAGTTTTCGTTGAACTCGCCGCGCACGCCGCCCATCAACTGGGTGTCGCGCTGGCGGCTGCCGTACTTCGGCGAAAAGCCCGCCGGGTAGAGCGCGCGCAGATCCCAGCCGGGAAATTCCGCCACCTGCCGGTAGACCGAGGGCGTGCCGTCGGGGTTGCGCCAGTTGAAATCGGAAACCCCCTTGCTGGTCGAATGGATGCCGTATCCGTACAGCGCGGTGTAGCCCGCCAGTGGGACTTCCAGGTTGAAGCCGAGGTGGCGGTTGTCGAGGTCGGGCTGGCCCCAGCGCTGTACCGGATTGGGGACTCGCACGTCGGGATTGGCGTTCTGGAAGGCGATGGCGTCGGCGCGCTGGCGGCTGCGCGAGGTGGCATCGCCGTTTTCGCCCTCGGCGAAGAGCACGACGTGGCCGGTGTCGCCGAGGGCGAAGCCGGTCTTGCCGCCCAGCCGGACGGCCTTGCCGTCGCCCGCGCTGTATTGCGAGACGCGCGCGGAAAGCTCGGTGGCGGTGGCGTCGTCGAGGATGATGTTGATGACCCCGGCGATGGCGTCCGAGCCGTACTGCGCCGAAGCGCCATCGCGGAGGACTTCGATGCGCTTCACCGCCGTGACCGGGATGCGCGCGAGATCCGCGCCCTGCGCGCCGCGCGCGCCGAGAAAGGCGGAACGGTGGAAACGCCTGCCGTTGACCAGCACCAGCGTCTGGTCGGGTGAGAGCCCGCGCAGCGTGGCCGGACGCACGAAGACCAGACCGTCGTTCATCGGCAGGCGCTGCACCACGAAGGAAGGCACCAGTTGCGCCAGTACGTCGTTGAGATCGACCGACTCCACCGCCTGGATGTCTTCCGCCGAGAACACGTCCACCGGCGCCATCGTGTCGAACTGGGTCCGCTGGCTGCCGCGTGTGCCGGTGACGATCACGTTGTCGAGTTTCGTCGAGGCGTGCGAGACGGCCGGATCGGCGTCGGTCGCGTGCGCCGAGGCCGGCAGGGCGGTGGCGCCAAGCGCGAAGGCGATGGCGCGTCCCAAGGTTCCCGGTTTCATTTCGTTTTCCGCGTATTAAGGAATGCGAAATATTCGTTGGCGCAGGTTACTCACGGTTGACAGTCTGATGGCGGTTGCATGAAGCCTCCGGGTGTCCATGCCGCTCGAATGCCGGCACCGGGTGCGATACGGGCATGGCGGGGGCGGGCGTTGTGCTTTACCGGGGCGCTCGCCATCGAGTATCGGCCCGGATCGGGTGGATGCGGGCGACGCGTTTGTGGCGGCCGCGGGTTTCCTGGGCGGGGCCCGCGGGGTTCGATGTCCGTCCCGGCGTCGTCTGGCCGGCGACGCCATCTTGCGCGTGTCAGACGCGGACGCGCGCCATCAAGGGCTCGAATCGATAAATGGCCGACCGGCGTCCGGAGGCTTCCCTGACCACTTGCAGCAAGCCCGCTTGCAGCAGCACGCGGCTGAAGCGCGCCGCCGTCTGCGAGGGGATGCCCGCGCTCTTGGTGAAGCGGCTGTTGCTGAAGACGGGATGGGTGAACAGGTAGTCCAAGGCGGCCACCGCGTACTTGGAAGCCAGCAATGCGGCGAACCGCGGTTTCATGTCTTCGTAAAGCGTGCCGATGGACTGGGCCGCCTCCAGGTTGTCCACCGCCTGCCGCTCGACCGCGCTCAGGAAGAAGCGGCACCAGCCTTCCCAGTCCCCGTTGGATGAAACCTGGCGCAGCCGTTCGATGTATTCGTCCTTGTTTTCCTCGAAATAGCGGCTGATGTAGAAATGGGGCGCGGCGATGGCATCGCCCTGCCACAGCATGAGCGTGACGAGCATGCGCCCGACGCGCCCATTGCCGTCTTCGAACGGGTGCAATGCTTCGAATTCGGCATGCGCCAGCGCCGTGCGCAACAGCACCGGCATGCGATCGTCGTTGATCAGCGCGAACAGCGCCTCCATGCCGCCGGGCAGGTGCTCCGGCGCGATCGGGACGAAACTCACCCGCCGGCTGCCCTGCTCGCCGATGTAGTTTTGCTGCCGCTTGTAGGCGCCAGGTGCCTTGCGCGCGCCACGGCCGAGCGACAGTAGCTGGCGGTGGATGCTCTTAAGTAGCGATTCCGATAACGGTTGGCCTTGCTGGATCTGCGCTTGGGCGGTGTTGAGCGCACGCCGGTAGAGCAGGGTCTCGATGGCGTCGGAGCGGAATTCCTGGGCGGCGCCGGCGTCGTCGTCACCGAACTCGGCCTCCACTTGCAGGATCTCGTCCAAAGTGCTGATCGTGCCTTCCATACGCGAGGAGACCACCGCCTCCTGGCCGCGCAGCGGAGCCAGGAACAACTCGCTGTTGTGCAGGCCGCGCAGCATCTGGTCATAACGGGCGAGCGCCGCATTGGCGGCCAACAGGCCGTTCAGTAAAGGCGCCAGCGCCAGGTCGCGGGGCGGGAATTGGCCATCGTGATAGTGCGTGGCTTGGCTGATGTCCAGGGTCATACGTCTATCTTGTGATTTGTCTTCAATAAAATCAACATTGTTAACGACAATACGTTTGTTGTTCACGGATGGGGATCAAGTGCTTCAGACATCAACATTTCCTGTTTTGTTGACGACAAACCCGATTGATGTCGATGGGTGATACGCAACGTTGTTTGCCATCAATGAATGGCGCAGGATGAACATCGAGCGCTGATGGGCCGTATGGGCGAGGTCTTCCCGGGCATGCGGGCGCGCCCGCCTGATCTCCGCCAGCCCCCGAGGCATGGCGGCGACAGCCGCAGGCCGAAGCGGCGCGCGTTTCATCCCGGGCCGGTGGGATTTCGATGCATGGTGGGAAGTCCGGCTCAAGGGTCTATAATCGATAATGATTATCGTTTGCTGAAGAAGCGAATGCCCGACACTCACTTGCAGCTGCATCCTGTCGCACGCCTGTTCGATGCGCACGGCAATTGGTTGCAAGCCTGGCTTGGCCGGCGGCTGGGGTGCCGCGAACTGGCTTCGGATCTGGCGCAGGACACCTTCGTCAAAGTCTTGCGGGCGGGCACCGATGCCGCATCGCTCCAGGAGCCACGGGCCTATCTAGTCACGATTGCCCGCCGCCTGCTCGCCAACCATTACCGTCGCCACTCACTTGAGCAGGCATGGCTGGAAGCCTTGCGCGGCCTGCCGGAAGCCAGGGCGCCCTCGGAAGAGGAGCGCTGGGTCGTGCTGGAGACCTTGCACTTGCTGGATGAGGTTCTGGACGCTCTGCCCGCGCGGGTGCGTCGGACGTTTCTCTTGTCCCAACTCGAAGGCATGACCTATCCCGGCATCGCCGAGCGTTCCGGGGTGAGCGTGCGCACGGTCAAGCGCGACATGGCATCCGCCTTCGTGCATTGCCTGAAGGTGCTGGGGTGAGACGGCCCGGCGAATCGGGCAAGGCGGGCGCCACGCCGGCCGAACTGCCCGATGGGGTTTTGCATGCCGCCGCGGAATGGATGGCATTGCTTGCTTCCGGCGAGGCCGGGCAGACCGACATCGACGCATGCCGGGCATGGCGGGACCAGCATCCGGATCATGCCAGCGCATGGCGGCGCGCCGAACGGGTGTTCGGCCGATTGGAAAGCTTGCCCGCGCCCCTGGCGAGGCAGGCGCTGGATCGCCCGCGCTCCTCGTCGCGGCGGACACTGCTGCGCAATGCCCTGCTGCTGGCGATGGCGGTGCCGATTGGCGGCATTGCTTGGCGTCGGCTGTATGGGGTGGATCACCGCACCGGGCGAGGTGAGCGCCTGCAAATCGAGTTGGCCGACGGCAGCGCGCTGATGCTGGATGCCGACACGGCGGTGCGAGTGGATATGGGGCGGGATGCGCGCCGGCTCGAACTCGTGCGCGGCAGGCTTCACGTGCGCACGGCGACCGGCCCGTTGGCGCCGGCGCGTGCGCTGCAAATCGTGACCCGGCAAGGCGTCCTGCGTACTGGCGATGCCCGGTTCGGCGCCGGGGAGGCGCGCGCGGGGTTGCTCGTCATGGTCGAACAGGGCGTGCTGGAACTGGTCGCGGAAGCCGACCGGAGGGGCGGCACGATCGCGGCGGGACGGATGGCACGCATCGTCGATGGCGCCATCACCGAGATCCGCGCATTGGGCGGGGAGGATCTCGCCTGGGTGGCGGGTCTCCTGCATGCGGACGGCGAGCGGCTGGACGCGTTTCTGGAGCGACTGGCGCGTTATCACCGTGGCTGGCTGAGGTGCGACCCCGCGGTGGCGGGCTTGCGGATTTCGGGCACGTTCCGTACCGACGACCCGGAAGGCGTGCTCGCGGTCGTGGTGCGGACCTTGCCGGTCAAGGTCGTGCGCCGCGGGCCGTGGACCCTGATCGAGGCGGCCTGAAAACGCACGCCCGATGCGTGTCCCCTTTCCTGTCGGCGCGTGTCAATGACAGGGAAAGGCGAGTCGTACCGCCGAAAGGAACCCCACCGTGAATCCGAACCACCCCTCTCCCTGGCCGGCGCGCCGCTGGCTGACGCATGCGCTGTGCCTGTCGATTCTTGCAACCGCGACCGCCACGCCGTTTCCCGTGCTGGCCTTGCAGGGCAAGCCCGTGCAACCGGGCGGGCGGCTGTCGATCGATATTCCCCCAGGGGAGCTTGGACCGGCGCTGAGACGCTTCGCGACCTTGCATGAGCTGACCCTGGCGTTCACGCCCGAGAGCGTCGCCGGCCGGCGCACGCAGGGCCTGTCCGGGACGTATGACGTCGAACAGGGCCTGAATAAGCTCCTGGCGGGAAGCGGATTGTCCTATCGCTTCGAGAGTGCGCGCACGATACGCCTGCTGCCCGGTTCCGAGGCCCCGCCATCGCAGGAAAACGTGATGCAGACCGCGCCGCTCAACGTCATGGGCGGCTGGACGGAGGGCGCGCTTCCCGCCTACGTGAGCGCCTACGGGGGCCGGAGTCTGGCCGACACGGGCACCCGCGTGCTGTCCGGCGGTGGCTACCAGGCGCGCATCGCCGGCGATGGAGATGCCAACAGCGTGCTGCGCGGCATGGCCAACGTGCAGTACCAGAACGACGCGTCCAACGATGCCGGCTACGACGGCATGCGCGAGATCGACATGCGGCCGCTTGAGGTCTCGATCTCCGGCGGCAAGCTGTACGAGAACAACTTCCGCATCAACGGCATCGGCGTCAACAACCTGTCCGGGCGTGTGGAGAAACCCTCGCTGGCGGGTTATTGCGGCGATGTCACCCACGATTACTGCACGGTGCACGATCAGTCGGTGATCTACGGCCTGCACTCGCAGACGGTATTCGTGCCCGATACGTTCGTCGAATCGGTCACGGTGGTCGACAGCAACGCCTCGGCGCGCTATGGCGACTTCCAGGGTGGCGTGGTGGACTACAAGCTGGCCGACCCGAAAGATGCGTTCGGCATGACCTTCAACCATGACCGCAGCGGCAGCGACTGGGTGAATTACCGGCTAGGCACGAAAAACGGCGAGAACCGCTACAACCGCCTCAAGCCGTATTTCCGAAACGACAAATATGCGCTGTCGGTCAATGTGCCGGTGAGGGATGGTTGGGCGATGAGTCTTTCCTACAGCCAGCAGGACGCCCACAGCCGCAAACAGCGCGATGCCCAATACGTCAACGACAGCGTGATCGAGGATGCCTCGACCAGCCGCTACTACCGGCTCGCTTCCCGGCACGACACCGCGTACGGCAAGTTCACGCTGGATGCGAACCGCACCGACTACACCAACAGCTTCATCAACGTCGCCTGGCTCGATACCGTGTTCGACGTGCGTACCCGTGGCCTGACTTCGCAGTTGCGGCACGAGATCGATCTCGACGGCCTGCGTTGGGCGCGCGTCGGGCTGGGCGGAGTAAGCCTGACTTCCCGCCTGTTCCATAACGACTCGCGCGTGCTCAACAAATCCGACCGCGACACGATCTATACCCCTTACGGGGCCAAGGCCATGGGACGCGGCGCCCGGCGATGGATATGGGAATCCGAAGAACTGCGCGGCATATGCCGCTACGCGCCATCGGATTCGAGCTGCAGGCAGGGTGGTCATGGCGAACGCCAGCAGTCGCAGAAGGAAACGGGTCTCAGCGTCGAGATGGATGGCGACATCTTCCATGGGCGGTTCAATGCCGGTTTCGACTGGAACCGCGCCACCGTCGAGCGCATGCGTCCGCGTGATGCCTGGTTCTACAGCTCGTACCGGACCGTGGCCGACGATTTCCCCACAGACTGGAAGAACCGCCGCTTCATCTGCGCGGAAGGCGATTCGAGTTGCAGTGCCGAGCAATACGCCAGCATGCTGACCGGCTACAGCGCCTATCGCGCCACCGCTTCGGTCGACATGCTGAGCGCCCATGCCGAATACGACCGGCGCTGGGGACACTGGTCGCTACGCGCCGGTCTGCGTGCCGACTACGAAAGCTATTTCAGGAATACCAACCTGTCGCCGCGCATGGTGTTGAGCTTCCTGCCGCACGAGCGGGTCTCCTTGAGCGCCGGTTTCAACCGCTATTACAACGGCGCCGCGCTGTATTACGCGATCCGCGACCAGCAGCCCTCGCAGGTGAATTACAGGATCGATGGATCTTCGCGTCGCGCCGATCCGGTGACGGGCAAAGTCCGGCAAGACTGGAAACCGCACGCAAGGCGATATGTGTCCTATCGCGATGCCGGTCTGGATACGCCTTATACGGACGAGATCACCAGTGCGTTGCAATGGCACGAGCCATGGCTGGACGGCAGCCTGCGATTGCGTCTGATCGATCGCCGCGGCAAGGATCAGTTCGCCACCTCGAAGGCGGCCAGCCGCGAGTTCGTGCTGACCAACGATGGTCGTAGTCGCTACCGCTCGGCGAGCCTGGAGTACCGGAAGTCGTGGTCGGATACGCCGCTGGCCGATCAGCTCGGCGTGTCGTTGTCGACCACCTGGTCCAGGCGCGCCACCTCATCCAGCACCTATTTCGACGACGACGGCCAAACCAGCCCGGATGACTTCATCTACTACCGGGAGAGAACCTATACCCGCGCCACTTTTCAAGAAGTCACCGGCAATCTGGACATCCCGGTACGGTCTTCCCTGGTGGTGGATTCCGATTGGCTGGACAATCGCCTGAGCTTGGCGCTCAGCTTCGATCACAACTTCAGCTACGACGCCGTTCGCGACAGCGCCACCGACATCGTCATCGACGACCAGCGCTACAACGTGTACGAGGATTACCGCGCGAAAGCCACCACGACGGTGGGCCTGTCCGGTACCTGGCAGGCTTGGAGTGGCGATACGGCGGGTGTGTCGCTGCGGTTCCGGGTCAACAACCTGTTCAACGACTTCGGTAACGCGTACGCCAGCGCGAACCGTCCGTGGCTGCGCGGCCGGTCGTTCTGGGCGGGCGTGGCCCTGCGGTTTTGAAGCGCCCGTGGGCCATGGCCCTGGCCGAAGCATTGGCCGGCGGGTGGGGTCCAGCCTGCCGGGCGAAGCGCCGGCAGGCAAGGCGGTCGGCCACGGCGTTGGCCGGCTTCGTGCGACCGGTTCCAGCCCTGTTTCTGGCCGGGGCGATGGCGGTGGTGCCATCCTCGGGAATGCCACCGCACGCACGGATGCCGGAGGCGGTCGTCTCCCCGGCGGATTGCACGACGTGGCTGCGCGCTCCGGCGCCCGCAGAGATGCCGCCAGGGCTGGTCGCCTGTCTTCGCCGGGCCTATGCCGCGCCACCCGCGCAATGGCCCGCGCCCCATGTCGACGCGGGTGTGGCATGGCGCGAGCTGGGGCCGATCGCCGACGCGCCGGTGCCGGAACCGGACGACAACCCGAGCAGCCATACGAAAATTGCGCTGGGCCGCCGCTTGTTCCACGATCCGCGACTGTCTCGATCCGGCCAGATCGCCTGCGCCAACTGCCATGAGCAGGCGCTGGGCTGGGCCGATGGCCGGCGTGTGGCGTTTGGCCACGACCGTCAGCCCGGGCGGCGCAACGCGATGAGTGTGGCGATGGCCGGATACGCCACGACGCTATTCTGGGATGGCCGCGCCGCATCGTTGGAAGACCAGGCGATGCACCCGGTGGAAGACCCGAGGGAGATGGCGTTCACCCGCCGCGAGATGGTGGCACGGCTGCGCGCGCTGGCGGAGTACCGCGCCGCCTTCGAGGCCGCGTTCGGCTCGCGGGAGGTCGATGAACGACGCATCTCGCAGGCATTGGCCGCGTTCCAGCGCAGCCTGGCGCCGCGTCATGGCCGCTTCGACCGTTTCCTGGGCGGGCGCGGCAATGCGCTGGATGATCGCCAGTTGCTGGGTCTGCACTTGTTCCGCACGCGCGCGCGCTGCATCAATTGCCATCATGGCCCGACCCTGAGCGACAACCGCTTCCACAACCTGGGTCTGCATGGCTACGGCACGCCGAACGGCGACCTGGGCCGCTATGAGGTCACGGGCGACCCGGCCGACGTGGGGCGTTTCCGCACCCCAAGCCTGCGCAACGTCAAGCGGACCGGACCGTGGATGCACAATGGCGAATTCCCGCTGCTCGAAGGTGTGCTGCGCATGTACAACCTGGGTATGGTGAAGCCGGTGCGGCGTCCGGGGCAGGAAGACGATCCGCTGTTTCCCGAGACCGATCCGCTTCTACGGCCGCTGGGGCTGAATGAAACCGAGCTCGGGGCGATCGTTTCGTTCCTCGAAACTTTGTAGAAGACGGGCCCTTTCCGCGCTCCGTCGATGCTTGGGGCGCGTCGGCCTTCCTTGCCGGGCGTTGGCCGGCTCGGTCACTCCCGCCCGGGGCCGGCTCGCGTCGATGCAAATGTCGAGTCCCGCTTGCGCGCGGTCCCACGCTTCACTCGATGGCGGCAAGCCAGGTGGCGGCGATCGCTTCCAGCCCGCGCTGGTCGTCGGCGTCGAAGCGCGCCGCGATGGGGCTGTCGATGTCGAGTACACCGATCAACTCGCCTTCCTTCACCAGCGGGATGACGATTTCCGAGCGCGAAGCCGCATCGCAGGCGATATGGCCGGGAAAGGCGTGGACGTCGGCCACTCGCTGCGTTTCGCGCGCGCGCGCGGCGGCCCCGCAGACGCCCTTGTCCAGCGCAATGCGCACGCAGGCCGGCAACCCCTGGAACGGGCCGACCACCAATTCCCGGCCATCGAAGAAATAGAAACCGGCCCAGTTGAGCGCGGGCAGGGCATTGAACAGCAGGGCGGAAAGATTGGCGGCGTTGGCGATCCGGTCGCGCTCGCCGTGCAACAAGCCCTCGGCCTGTGCCAGCAGTTGCGCGTATTGCGCCGGCTTGTCGCCGGAAAGCGAATTCATCTCGAACATGCGGCCAGTTTAGCGGCTTCGCGGAGTAACGAAGGCTCCGCCCGTGCCGCCCGTGCCGCCCGTGCCGCCCGTGCCGCCCGTGGCGTCCGTGGCGTCCGTGGCGTCCGTGGCGTCCGTGGCGTCCGTGGCGAGACGATACGAGACGATACGAGACGAGACGAGACGGGACGAGACGGGACGGGACGGGACGGTGCGATGGCAGCGAGGCGGCGAGCGACGGGCCAAGCAACTTCTTGACCGTACAGGCGCGAAAGCCGAAGTGAGCCGTGGTACCACCGGCCCGGCATCGGTCTTCGCGGCTGTGCGTGGCGCAATCCAACGACCCGCACAAGCGCGAGGGAGGGGGAAGCCGGCAGGTCTTCGCGGCCGTGTGCGGCGCAACCGGGCACGATGCGAAAGGCAGGGCGCGAAGCCACCGGCGTGGCCGCGCGCGGCAAAATACGGCCGATGATTCTTCACGATGCCTACGTCACCGGTACCGATACCGAAATCGGCAAGACCTTCGTCACCTGCGCCCTGCTGCGCGCGGCGCGGGACGCGGGCCATCGCGTTATCGGCATGAAGCCGGTGGCGAGCGGATGCATCGACACGCCCGCGGGCTGGCGCAGCGAGGATGCGCTGGCGCAACTGGACGCCGATGGCGTTGCGGATGCGCCGTATGCGCTGCGCAATCCGTATGCGCTGCCGCTGCCGGTGGCGCCGGAAATCGCCGCGCGCGCGGCCGGCGTCGAAATCGGGCTGGGGGAGATCGCCGAGGCGCATCGGCGCCTGCGTGCGATGCCGGGTGTCGAAGGTGTGCTGGTGGAAGGCGTCGGCGGCTGGCTGGCGCCGCTGAGCGAAAGCCTGGAACAAGCCGATGTGGCGCGCGCGCTCGGATTGCCGGTGTTGATGGTGGTCGGCCTGCGGCTGGGGTGTGTGCATCACGCGCGCTCGACCTGGCGGGCGATTCTGGCCGACGGCTGCGAATTCGCCGGGTGGGTCGCCAACCCGGTCGACCCGGCGATGGACGCCTTCCAGGCCAACCTCGCCACGCTCGCACGCGTGTTGGGCCAAGCCCCGCTGCGGGTGTTGGCGCGCGCCTGAGCCGGCGTTCGCATCACGCCAACAAGAAACCCGGCAGCCGAAGCCGCCGGGTTTCGCGAGGTGCGGGGCGTGGCCGGGATCAGTCGGCGCGCGCGGCCTTCTTGGCGGCGGCCTTCACCGCCTTTTCGCCTTCGGCCTGGGCCTTGGCGACGGCTTGCTCCACCTCGCCCTTGGCGATCTGGGTGATGGCTTCGTTGGTCTTCACCGTGCGGTCGAAGATTTCCTGGCCGGCGGCGACGGCGCGCTCGGCGTTTTCGCGGGCGACCTGGATGCCGGCCGGGACGGCGTTGCGCAGGCCGTTGAAATCGCGTGCTTCGTTCAACTGGCTCCAGAAGGCGAAGGTGGCGCTGGCGCTTTCCTCGATGGCGGCGAGTTGCAGGCCGAAGACCTGCTCCGCGTTCTCCAGCGCCAGACGGTTGATGCGGGCCGCGGTGTCGGCGAACTGACGGGTAGCGGCGGCGAACTGCTCGTTGAACTGCTGCTGATACATGACTCTCTCCTCGGCTGGTTGGGTGAAACCGGGGGAACCCGATTTGTGCGATGCAACATACCCCGAATTATTGTGCGTTGCAACAATTCGATTGCAATCGTTTCCGTATGTTCGATCTGGCGAGGCCCGGTTGGGCGAAGCGGGCGGGGAACGATGGCGCCTGATTTGTACGCCGGCAATGTGGCAGGCGCTTTACGGCCCGGCGTAGCGGCTGCCGGCGGTACAGGTTTCGTGCACCACTACCGCGGAAAGCAGCGGCACCTCGGGCTTCAGGCGCTGCCATATCCATTGCGCCAGCCGTTCGCTGGTCGGATTCTCCAGCCCCTCGACGTCGTTCAGATAGTGATGGTCGAGCTGTTCGTAGAGCGGTTTGAACGCGGCCTTGAGGTCGGCGAAATCCATCACCCAGCCCAGTTGCGGATCGACCGGGCCGCTCACGTGCAGTTCCACCCGGAACGAATGGCCGTGCAGCCGCGCGCACTTGTGGCCCGCCGGCACGTTGGGTAGCCGATGCGCGGCTTCGAGGGTGAATATCTTGAAGATGTCCATGCGGGCTTCCGGGCGCTGAAACGCGAAAACCCCGCATCGCGCGGGGTTTCGGGGAATGGTGGCTATGGGTGGACTCGAACCACCGACCCCAGCATTATGAGTGCTGTGCTCTAACCGGCTGAGCTACATAGCCATCGGCAACGCCATACGACGCGGCGAACCCGGAATTATTCATGCCGATGGGCATGTCGTCAATGGGGGGCTTGGGGGCGCCGCCGCGACGCGGGTCGATCCCGCCCGGACGGGCGCGTGGGCCGAGGCCGTCTCGCGCCTGAATGACCGGCTTGCCGCTCCGTCGCCCGCATGGCACATTCGGTTCCAGCGGGGCCAGGCCCCAACGTCAATTTCGGGAGTCCGCGTCGTGATCGATCCGGACGGTTATCGCCCCAACGTGGGCATCGTGCTCATGCATCCGGATGGTCGGGTGTTCTGGGCGCGCCGCATCCGCCGGGATGGCTGGCAATTCCCGCAGGGCGGCATGAATTCCGACGAGACCCCGTTGGAAGCCATGTACCGCGAACTGCGCGAGGAGACCGGCCTCTTGCCCTGGCACGTCGAAGTCCTGGGCGCCACGCCCGGCTGGCTGCGTTACCGGCTGCCGCCGCGCGCGGTTCGCCATCGCGACCGGCTGGTCTGCATTGGCCAGAAGCAGGTCTGGTTCCTGCTGCGGATGACCGGCCGGGAGGAGGACGTCCGCCTCGACCTGACCGATACACCGGAATTCGACCACTGGTGCTGGGTCGATTTCTGGTACCCGGTGCAGAACGTGGTGATGTTCAAGCGCGGCGTCTATTCGCGCGCGTTGCAACATCTGGCGCCACTGGCGCGTGGCGTGACCGGGCCGGGGGCGATCCCGCCGCCCAACCGCGAGGTGAGTAGCGTCGGCGTTCGCCGTCCGGCGCGGCGGCGGGGGGCTGTCGCGGCCACCGCGCGCGGGCAACGCGGGGAGGGCGAGCGCTGAAGCGGCTCCGGTCGCGCCTCAGGCGGGCGGCCCGCCGCCGCCGGGGCGCGCGTCGCCGCCGAACAGCCGGCGCATCCCGCGCACCGTCTTGCGCGCCAGCCACCAGACCAGCGCCGCGAAGAGAACGGTCAGGGCGATGACGATGACCAGCGCGATCCACGGATGCGAGAAGGCCAGCGCCAGCCCGCCCATCGTCATCACGTCCTCGCCGATCGAGGCGCTCCAGTTGGTCACAGGCTCGGGCGAGGTATTGAGAACGGCGCGCGTGCCGGACTTGAGGACGTGACTGGTCAGCGCCACGCCCGCGCCGGCCGCCATCACGCCGGGACCAAGGCTGCCGTCGGGCGACATCGCCGCGGCGGCCAGGAAAGCGCCGGCCGGGACCCGCGCCAGGGTTTGCAGCAGATCCCAGCCGCTGTCCACGCCGGGAATCTTGTCGGCGAAGAACTCGGCCAGCGCCAGCACGCCGGAGACGCCCAGCACCCAGGGCGACTCGGTGGCCCGCAAGGCTTGCGGCAATTCCACCCAACCCATCAGCCCGGCGATGCCGACGCCGAACACGGTGAGATAGACGCGGATGCCGGCCAGCCACGCCAGCAGCACGCCAATTGCGAACAGGTGGGCTTCACTCATCGCCAGCGACATTTCCATTGCAACGCTCCCCCGCGGCCAGCCGGGCCGCATGCGGGCACTATATGCGGCAGACTGGCTGGACACGGGCTTAAGCACGGGTGGGCTGGATGAACGAAGCAAACCAAGGACCGGCGCGGACGTCCGGGCAGGCGGCCAATCCGCCGCGCGAGCCCTGGCTGCCGTGGGCGGTGGCGTTGGTCGCGGTGGCGATCGCCGTCGCGGTCTGGTTCTCGGCCGGGCGGGGTGGGACGGCCGCTCCCCAGCCCGGGCCCGGGCTGGCGAAATTGCAGCAGGACATCGCCACCTTGCGTCAGTCCGATCGAATCAGCCGCCAGGCGATGCTCGATCTGCAAAACACCCTGACCGAGCGCGACGAGCAGATCGCCGCCCTGCGCGCCGATCTCGATTTCTACGAACGTTTCGTCAGCCCCGACCGCCAGCGCCGGGGGCTGTCGGTGCACGCCGCGCACGTGCGCCCGCAGGCGGCCAACGTCTGGCGTTTCGAAGTGACCCTGACCCAGGGGCGCGAGCAGGCCGCCGCCAGCCGCGGCAAGGTCGAGGTGCGGGTGGAAGGCAGCCGCGACGGCAAGCTGACCCAATTGGATTGGGATGCGCTGCGCCAGCGGCCGGACGCCCCGGGCATCGATTACGGCTTGCGCTACCTGCAACGGGTGGAAGGCGAATTCGCGCTGCCGGCCGGCTTCGTGCCGACCCGGCTGGTGGTGCGCCTGCTGCCGTCGCGCGGCCAGTCGGTCGAAACCGCTTTCAACTGGAACGAGATCGCCGGCGCTTGAACCGTCATCAGCGCGCCCTCATCCTTGGAGCCATGGAAACCCGCACCGACATCGCCGCCCCTGGTTACCAGCAGCTCGACGCCCCGCTGGTGTTCACCGCCGCCGCCGCCGCGAAAGTGCGCGAACTGATCGCCGAGGAAGGCAACGCCGCGCTCAAGCTGCGCGTCTACATCCAGGGCGGCGGCTGTTCAGGCTTCCAGTATGGTTTCGAATTCGACGAGACCCGCGCCGAGGACGACCTCGCCATCGTCACCGACGACGTCACCCTGCTGGTCGATCCGCTCAGCCTGCAATACCTGATGGGCGCCACCGTCGATTACACCGAAAGCCTGCACGGCGCCCAGTTCTCCATCCGCAACCCCAACGCCAGGACGACCTGCGGCTGCGGCTCCTCGTTCACGGTCTGAGCCGCCGCCGCCTCGGCATTTGCGAAAATGCGCCGATGAACCCGCCGTCTTTCGCCTTCATCGCCGAAGCGCTCGACCGCGCCGACGAACTGCGGCGCGATGCCGCCGCGCTCGACGCCCTGCGCGCCGACGCCCGCTGCCTGCGGCTGGACGCGCGTGGGCAGGTGGCGGTGGAAAGCGATGGTCGCCCGCGCTTCGAACGCGGCGCACCGGCCTACGCGGTCTTTCTCGGCCTCGGGCGCGGCGAGCCCTGGTTCGCCGCCCTGGGCGAAGCCGGTTTTGCCCAGGGCGCGCCGCTTCTCGACCTGCGCGCCGCGGCGGCGACCTGGCCGGCCTTCGAGGCCACGCTGTTCGCGCAGGCGCGCGCGGTGCTGCACTGGCGCGGCTCGCATCGCTTCTGCCCGGGTTGCGGCGGCGTTCTGGCGTATTCGCGCGGCGGCTGGCAGGGCGATTGCGCCGCCTGCGGCCGCACCGAATATCCGCGCAGCGACCCGGCGGTGATCGTCGCGGTGAGCGATGGCGAGCGCCTGCTGTTGGGTCGGCAGGCGGCGTGGCCCGCGCGGCGCTATTCCGTGCTGGCCGGCTTCGTCGAGCCGGGTGAGTCGCTGGAGCAGACCGTGACGCGGGAGGTGTACGAGGAGAGCCGCGTGCGTGTGCTGCGTTCGCGCTATCTGGCCTCGCAGCCGTGGCCGTTTCCCGGTTCGTTGATGCTGGGATTCATCGCCGAGGCGCACCCGGATGCGCCGCGAACCGCGCAGGACGAGTTGGAGGACGCGCGCTGGTTCGGCCGCGGGGAAATTCTCGCCGCGCTGGCGGGCGACGATGGGGCCGCGCCGCTACGGTTGTCGCCGCCGATGTCGATTTCGCGCTGGCTGATCGAGTGCTGGGTGGCGGGCGAACGCGCCTGAGTTCAGCCCGGGGCCAGCCAGTTGAATGGCGGCCAGGGTAGGTTGCGGGCGAGCCAGAACCCCGGCAGCGCGGCGATCCACAGCCAGGGCCGCGCGAGCGGCGCGGCCACTTTGCGCATCCATGTCGGCCGCCAGCCGTACAGCCAGAACAGCGTGCCGATGGCGAGCGGAATGAGCGCCACCACCAGCGCGTTCATCGACAAGGCGCGCAGCGGATCGCCGTGGGCCAACGCGTGCAGCGCGCGCGTTGCCCCGCACCCGGGGCACCACAGCCCGGTGACGGCGTGGAAATTGCAGGCGAAGAACGGGTTGCCGGGATGGTTGGGATCGAACCGCCGCAACAGCGCCAGCGCGACAAGGGCGGCGAGGCTCATGGCCGCGCCGCCGCCGAATGCCAGCCGTCGTTCAAGCCGCGTATTCACCGCATCTGCTGTTTCTGGATTTCTTCCAGCACCTGCTGGAATTGCTGGTTCATGCGGTGCTGGAGGCCGGTGGCGAGCAATATCACCCACAACAGCAGCGAGACGATCAGGATGCCAGTCGTCACCCAGTTCCAGGTCTTGGCGTTTTTGGACGATTGCATGGCGCCGGCGACGTCGCCGTATTGCAGCCTGCCGTCGACCTTGCTCGACTGGACGATGGCGGCGATGCCGGTGGGGACACCGAAAATCGAAATGCAGGTGAAGCAGCACAGTAGCCCCGACAACACGGTATTGACGATCGACCAAACCAGATGGCTGGGGACCCGCTGCGACGGGAATGACGTGTTCATGCTCCATCCTGTTCGGCGTATTGAGGCCGAATGTTATCAATGCCCGGCATCGCCGGGCGGGCTGGCGTTCACGCCGCCGCGCCGCGCAGCTCGCGTACTTTCGTCTCCAGTGTTCCGGCACTGACGATGCCACCGTCGATGGCGTCGGCGGCGACCACTTCGACATGCGCGCGGAAGCGGCGCGGCACGCGCATCCGGCCCAGCCGGGAATCGCGGCGGCTCCACATGCTGGCCCACATCCCGCGCAGCGCCATCGGGATCACCGGCACCGGCCGCCGCGCCAGGATTTTCTCCACACCGGACTTGAACGGCGCGATCGCGCCATCCTTCGTCAGCGCGCCCTCGGGGAAGATGCAGACCAGTTCGCCCTCGGCCAGCGCGGCGTCGATCTCGTCGAAGGCGCGCCGCATGAGCGCGGGGTCCTCCCGCGCGCCGGCGATGGGAATGGCCTTGGCGGTGCGGAATATCCAGCTCATCAGCGGGATGTTGAATATCTTGTAGTACATGACGAAGCGCACCGGCCGCTTGATCACGCCGGAGAGGATCAGCGCATCCATGTAGCTGACGTGGTTGCAGACGATGAGCGCCGCGCCTTCCTCCGGCACATGTTCCTCCACGCCGCGCCAGCGGATGCGGTAGAGCACGATGATCAGCAGCCATGCGACGAAGCGCATGGCGAACTCCGGCACGATGCTGAAGATCCACAGCGCCACCAGCACGTTGGCGATGGCGAGCGCGAGGAACACCTGCGGGATGCTCCAACCCAGCGATTTCTGCAACAGATAGCCCACGCCCGCCGCGATCACGATGAACAGCGAGTTCTGGATGTTGAGCCCGGCGATCACGCGCGAGAGCTCGCCCGCCGGCGTGCGGCTCTGGATCAGCGCGAACAGCGGCACCACGTAGAAACCGGTGAACACGCCGACGCCGAGCAGATCGACGACGATCCGCCAGTTGCCCGGCGCCTGCCCGAATTCGCGGACGCCCATGCCCGCGGCGAGCGCCGTGCCGCTGCGGGCGAAATAGAGATCGAGCAGGAACAGGCTGACGCCGATCGAGCCCAGGGGCACCAGTCCCAGCTCGACCCGCCGCCCGGAGAGCTTTTCGCACAGCAGCGAGCCGATGCCCGTGCCGACCGAGAACAGCGCCAGCGCGAATACGTACAGCTCGTTCCTGAGGCCGAGATTCACCTCGGCGTAGTTGGGAATCTGCGCGGTGATGACCGTGCCGATGAACCAGAACCAGGAGACGCCGAGCACGGCATTACGCACGGCCAACTGCTTGCGGACCAGGCGCATGATCGCCAGCGATTCCGGCAGGGGATTCAAGCGGATCTTCAACGCCGGCGCGCCCGCCGCCACCGGCGGGACGAACTGGCTGGTGAGTCGGCCGGCCACCGCCAGTACTACCACCACGGCGGCCGCGGCATGCGGCCCGGCGCTGCCGGCGAGGGTGAATACCAGGCCGCCCACCATCATCCCCGAGAGGATCGATACCGAGGTGCCCATCTCCACCAGCCCGTTGCCGCCGGTCAGTTCCTCCTTGCGCAGCACCCCGGGCAGTATCGAATACTTCACCGGCCCGAACAGCGTGGATTGCACGCCGGTCAGGAACAACGCCGCCAGCAGCACCGGCATGTTCTGGAGAATGAAGCCGGCCGCCGCCAGCGACATGATGAGGATTTCCATCGTGGTGGTGAGGCGGATGAGCCGGGATTTCTCCAGCTTCTCCGCCACCTGTCCGGCCAGTGCCGAGAACAGGAAATAGGGCAGGATGAACAATGCCGGGGCCAGGTTGGTGTAGAGCGTGCGCTCTTCCAGCGACACGCCAAGCCACAGCAGCAGGGCGATGATCGACTGCCGGTAGACGTTGTCGTTGAAGGCTCCCAGGCACTGCACCAGGAAGAACGGCAGGAAACGCCGCTGTTTCAGCAGACCGAACTGGGAATGGGTGTGTTGCGAATTTGGAAAGTCGGACATGAGGCCCCCGCGGTTGGCGGCAGTCTAAGCGGGTTCGCGGACGCCGAGTACATGGGATGGCTTTCGGCCCGGCGCGGCCTGGGACGAGGGCGGTGCGGTCGAGCGGGGGCAGGCACGCGTGCGTGCATGCGCGATGGCCGGGGCGGGAACGGCGCTCATGCGTCTTGCACTTGCAGCCGTTTCCCCAGGTTTCCGGTGGCAAGGAAAACGTGCTGGCGCCCGTCGCGTTCCTGCCGCATCAATCCGGCATCCACCAAACCCAGCAGGTCGCTGCGCGCGGTCTGGTAGACCACGCCGTGGGCGCGTTGGTGCTCGGCGATGTTGAACGGTTTGCCGGGGTGTTTCAGGGCATTGAGCAGCAGTGCGCGCTGGCGGTGGTTCAGCCGCCGCGACAGCAGGCTTTGCGGCGACAGCAGGTTTTCGGCCTCGCGTCGGGCCTGCTGCTTGCGGGTGATGTAGGCATGCACGCCTTCGATGGCCTTGAGCAGCACGTCGAGCTGGTGGGCCAGGAAATAGGTGGCGTCGCCGGCGTCGGATTCGGTATGCAGATAGGCGCGGGTGTATTGCGCCGGGGCTTGCCTGAGGATGCTGGAGATGGAGATGTATTCGGCCATCCAGAAGCCCGATTTCAGCATCGACCAGTAGAACAAGGCGCGCGCGGTGCGGCCGTTGCCATCGACGAAGGGGTGGTCGTAGCCGATCATGAAATGGATCAGGATGGCGCGCACCACCGGATGGACGAAGTCGGTATCGTCGTCGCGCTGGTTGGCGAAGTCGCACAGCGTCCGCATCCGCGCCGGCAGCTCGGCGGCGTCGGGCGGCATGTGCAGCAGGGTGCCGATTTCATCCTCGACCACGATGTTCTCGTCGTGGCGGCGGAAGCGGCCGGCGCTGCCGGGGTCGCCGAGGGTGCCGTCGGTGAGCATGCGATGGATCTCGAACACGGTCTCCGGCGTCAACGGCTGTCCGGCCCAATGCCGCAATTCGCGCATGGTGGCGAAGTTGTTGACGATCATCCGCTCGCCGTAGTCGCGGGGCGCGCGCCCGCTGCGCAGCATGTCCTTGGCGACCTGGGTGGTGGTGGCCGCGCCCTCCAGTTGGGAAGAGGTCATGGCCTCTTCCATCAGTGACCGGAAGAGGAACTGTTCGCGGTTGGCGTCGGGCTGGGGCTGGTCGGCCCCGCGCAGTGCGCCGGCGGCATCGCGGGCGACGAAGAACAGCTTACGCTGGATGCTGTCGGTCAGCGCGACGGTGAATGGCTGCCGCTGTTTGTCCAGGAACGGCAACGGGCGAGCGATGGCCATGCGCGCGAGCTTGATGGCGGCCCACCATTCGGTGGGTTCGAGACCGTCGGGTGGGGTGAGGTGGCGCAGGCGGTCCCAATGTTCGTAGCGGCCTTTCACCTCGGGGCCGATGCGCAGCGCCAGGACGCGCCCGAGCCAGTCGGGCGGTTGGTCGAGCAGTTCGTGCCACGCGGGCGGGGCGAGCGGCAGCTTCATGCCGGCAATCTAGCAATCAACTACTAATTTGTAAACGAATTAGTAGTTGATTGTATGGTTCAGCTCCGCTCGCGGGCGATGGCGCGCCAGCCGATGTCGCCGCGGTGGAATTCGCCCGCCCAGTGGATCTCCGCCACCGCCGCGTAGGCGGCGCGCTGGGCGTCGGCCACGGTGTCGCCCAGCGCCGTGGCGCACAGCACGCGGCCGCCGCGAGTCACCACGTTGCCCTGGGCGTCGAAGCCGGTGCCGGCGTGGAAGACCTTGCTCGCGCCGGGCGGGGCGGCGTCGAGGCCGTGGAGGACGTCGCCAGTGCGCGGCGTGTCGGGATAGTGGGCTGCCGCCATCACTACGCCCAGCGCGCATTGCGGGCGCCATTGCGCGCGGGCGTCGTCCAGCCCGCCGTCGATCGCGGCTTCGACCAGATCGACCAGGTCGGACTCCAGCCGTAGCATCACCGGCTGGGTTTCCGGGTCGCCGAAGCGGACGTTGAATTCGATCACCTTCGGCGCGCCGTCCGCATCGATCATCAGCCCCGCGTAGAGGAAGCCGGTGAACGGCGCGCCGTCGGCGGCCATGCCGGCGACGGTCGGCTCCACCACCTCGCGCATGATGCGCGCGTGTATTTCCGCCGTCACCACCGGGGCCGGCGAGTATGCGCCCATGCCGCCGGTGTTGGGGCCGGTGTCGCCATCGCCGACGCGCTTGTGGTCCTGCGAGGTGGCCATCGGCAAGGCGGTGCGGCCATCCACCATCGAGATGAAGCTGGCTTCCTCGCCTTCGAGGAATTCCTCGATGACCACGCGCGCGCCGGCCTGGCCGAAGGCGTTGCCGGCCAGCATGTCGCGCACGGCGGCTTCGGCTTCCTCCAGCGTCATCGCCACGATCACGCCCTTGCCGGCGGCGAGGCCGTCGGCCTTGATGACGATGGGCGCGCCTTTTTCGCGGACGTGGGCCAGCGCGGCATCGAGCTCCTCGTGCACCGCGTAATGCGCGGTGGGGATGCCGTGGCGGGCGAGGAAATCCTTGGCGAACGCCTTGCTACCTTCCAACTGCGCGGCGGCGGCGGTCGGGCCGAAGATGCGTTGCCCGGCGGCGCGGAAGGCGTCCACCACGCCGGCGACCAGCGGGGCTTCCGGGCCGACCACGGTCATCGTGACGCCTTCGTCCCGGGCCAGCTTGAGCAGGCCGTCGAGATCGGTGGCGTCGACGGCGGCGTTGCGGCACTTATGCTCGCCGGCGGTGCCGGCATTGCCGGGGGCGACGATCACTTCCTCGACGCGCGGCGAGTGGGCGAGTTTCCAGGCCAGCGCGTGTTCGCGGCCGCCGGAACCGATGACGAGCAGTTTCATGCCGAAGTCCTTGCCTGTGCGGGCGATGATTTTAGCGGGCCGCGCCCCGCTGGATGCTAGGCTGGCCGCCGTTTCATGCACGGAGTAGGCGGCGGATGAGGGCACTTGCCTATATCGAAGCCGGGCTGGCGCAAGTCGTCGGCGCGGTCAACGGGGTGATCTGGGATTGGCTGCTGGTGGCGTTGCTGCCGCTGGCCGGGCTGTATTTCAGCGTGCGCACCGGCTTCATCCAACTGCGACGTTTCCCCGAGATGTGGCGGGTGATCTTCGCCGGCGGCCGTGAGGACAAGGCCGGCATCTCGCCGTTCGAGGCGCTGGCGACCAGCCTGGCTTCGCGGATCGGCACCGGCAATCTGGTCGGGGTGGCGATCGCGATCGGGGTGGGCGGGCCGGGCGCGGTGTTCTGGATGTGGCTCATCGCCTTCCTCGGCATGGCCACCGCCTACGCGGAAAGCACGCTGGCGCAGCTCTACAAGACGCGCGATGGCGAGGGCCAGTATCGCGGCGGGCCGGCGTTCTATCTCTGGCGCGGGCTGGGGTCGCGCGGCTGGGGCGTGGCGTTCTCGCTTTGCTTGATCCTCGCCTTCGGGCTGGTCTTCAACGCGGTGCAGGCCAATTCGATCGCCGGGGCGATGCGGGAGGCGTTCGCCATCGATCCGCGCGTCAGCGCCGCCGCCCTGGTGGGGGTGGCGGGGGTGATCATCTTTGGCGGCTTGCGGGTGGTGGCGCGCTTCGCGGTGATGGTGGTGCCGTTCATGGCGATGGTCTATCTGGCGCTGGCGCTCTGGGTGTTGGCGACCCACATCACCGAGGTGCCGGCGATGCTGACGCTGATCGTGAGGAGCGCCTTAGGGCTGGAGCCGGCGGCCGGCGGCGTGCTGGGCGGGTTGTCGGTGGCGCTGTTGAACGGCGTCAAGCGCGGGCTGTTTTCCAACGAGGCCGGGATGGGCAGCGCGCCCAACATCGCCGCGGCCGCGACGCCGGCGCCGCACCACCCGGCCAGCCAGGGGCTGGTGCAGGCGTTCGGCGTGTTCGTCGATACCCTGCTGGTCTGCACGGCGACCGCGCTCATGATCCTGCTCTCCGGCGCGCTGGCCGGCCCGCACGAGGGCGTGGCGCTGACCCAGAACGCGATGGCCGAGCACTTCGGCGGCTGGGGTGCGAAGTTCGTCGCCATCGCCCTGTTGTTCTTCGCGTTGACTTCGATCGTCGGCAACTATGCCTATGCCGAATCCTCGATCACCTTCCTGCGCGGCGGCAAGCGCGCCTTCATCGTCATGCGTCTGGCCTGTCTGGCGATGGTGGCCTGGGGCGCGCTGTCGAAAGTGGCGTTGGTCTGGGATACCGCCGATGCGGCGATGGGACTGATGGCGCTGATCAACCTCGGCGCGGTGCTGCTGCTTTCGGGCGTGGTGGTGGCGATCACCCGCGATTACGATGCCCAGCGCGCCGCCGGCCGCGAGCCGGAGTTCGATGCCAGCACCTGTCCCGGACTGGCGGAAAAAGTCGACCGGTCGATTTGGCGGGTGAAGTGAAGCGCCTGGCGGACTCTGGCCGCCGCCCGTTACGAATCGTGACTTGCGGGCGGCGGCTGGCCGCGCGGCGCGTGCCGGCCATGCCGGCGGCGGGGGACGGCGCGGCTCAATCGTGCCGGATGCCGTCCGCCCGTCTCCATTTGCCCGGCGCCTGTCCCAGGCTCTGGCGGAATGCCTTGCCGAAACTGGCTTCGGAGCGGTAACCCACGGCCTGCGCGATGTCGCCTAGGCTGCGCCGGGTATGGCGCAGCAGCTCGCAGGCGTGCATCAGGCGGATGCTTTGCAGCAGTTCGGCCACGCCGATACCGGCAAGCCGCTGGAAATGCCGGGCGTAAGTGGCGCGGGACATGCCGACCAATGCCCCCAGGCTTTCGATCGTCCACGGCGCGCCGGGTGTGCGCATCATGGCCTGGATGGAGGGGCCAAGCCGGGCGTCGGTGGCCAGCGCCAGTACGCCCGCCGGTGTCCGCCCGTCCGTGCTCCAGGTGCGCAGCGCCAATGAGAACAGCGTCTGCCCGAGGGCGTCGATGACCGCCAGGCCGCCGGGGGATGGCCGCACCACCTCACTGCGCAGCAGGGCGACCAGGCCGTGCAGCGAATCGATATCGTGCAGGCATACCCGCAACACCGGCGGCAGCATTCGCACCAGCAGGCTGCCGGCGCCCTGGCGATAACTGAAATGGCCGCACAGCAGATCGACGTCGTCGGCCGACGGCGTCGAGGTGTCGCATTTCAATGGCGGGCCGCTGGCGGGTCGGGGTTGCCACGCCGGCACCGTGGGCGGGCGTCCGGCCGGGGGCCTGTCGCGCAGGGTATGCGGGTCGCCCCGGGGCAGCAGCACGAAATCCCCGGCTCGCAGGTCCAGCACGGTGCCCGTGTCCGTTTGCATCCGGCATTGTCCGGCCAGCAGCAGGTGAAACATCGCTTCTCCCGGCGGCGGGGCCTCGTTGACCAGCGTGAACGACCCAGCCAACAGGCAGCGTTCATCCACGCGGACTCGGGGGCGGGCAAGGGAAAGCAAGTGGCTGAGGGCATCCATGACAAAGCCCGGTTGGAACGGAATGGCGGGAGACGATACGCGTGGTGATTGTTGCGTTGGGATAACGGAGCGTCACGACCCGCGCCGTTGCCGGTAATCGTAACCGTCATGTTTCCCCGCGCCATGGGCGCCGCGCGGAATGAGACGACAGCGCCGGACATTGAGACGTTGCATACCCATGCGCAAGGTATCGATGGCGCATGATTCCGGCCTGTGAAAAACGGAGCCGACGCATCGAAAGGCTCCGTCGATTCGATTTCAATCAAACGACGATCATGGAGAAATGCACGTGCTCGACTGGAAGGCATACCAAAAACAGTTGATGGCCCGAGTCGGCGAAATCGGCAAGCTCTCGCCCGATACGGTGGGCGGCTACCAGATGCTTTCGAGTGCCGGCCACAAGACCGGGCATCTCGATGCCGGGACGCGCGAATTGATCGCGCTGGCCGTCGCCGTCACCACGCGCTGCGATGGCTGTATCGCGGTACATGCCGATGCGGCGAGGAAACTCGGCGTCAGCCGCGAGGAAATCGCCGAGGCGCTCGGGGTGGCCGTGGCGCTCAACGCCGGGGCGGCGATGAGTTATTCCGCGCGCGTGATGGATGCGCTCGACAGCCATCGATGAACTTTTGAAGAGGGAAGGGGCCGCCCTGGCGAACGCATTGCGCCGCCGGGGCGACATGCCCTGGCGACGCCGACATGGGCGTCGCCATGTCGTGGGCAATGCAATCAGACCAGACAAGAGAGAGGGAAATGCATCATGAATTTCGGTAACGAGTGGATCACGCGGATCGCGGGCTGGGAGCGCTGGGGCGTGCATCTGTGCCGTATTTCCATCGCGGTCGTGTTTTTATGGATCGGCTGGCTCAAGTTCATCCCCTACGAGGCCGACAGCATCGTGCCTTTCGTGGCCAACAGCCCGTTCATGTCATGGCTGTACAACGATCCGTCCAACTATCTGCAATACATGAATCACGAAGGGGTGCTCAACGAGACCCACCGCGCCTGGCACCAAATGAACAACACCTACGGCTATTCCAATGGGCTGGGCGTGGTCGAGATCATGTTCGCCCTGATGCTGCTTGGCCATTACTGGTCGCCCAAGGTGGGGTTCGTGGGCGCGCTGCTGTGCTTCCTCACGCCGTTCGTGACTTACAGCTTTCTGATCTTCACCCCTGAAACCTGGGTGCGAGGGGCCGATGCGCATACCGGGTTCCCATACCTCTCGGGCGCGGGGCGGCTGGTCCTGAAGGACTGCATGATGCTGGCCGCGGGCTTCGTGGCGATGGTGGACTCCGCCAAGGCCATCGTGGCGGGGCGGCAGCGCAAGGCGGCGCAGGCATCGGGCTGACGCCCGCGCCAAGGCCGGGGTGGGCCGTTGCATCGGGTGCCCCCTGGCCTGGCCCAGCCGGAAATCCACCGGCGCCGGTGGCGGGAATCCAGCGGGGCGGCGGTTCAGCGCCCCGCTTCGTGCCGGTACTTCAAGGCGCGGCCTATCGAGATGGCCAGGGTGAGCGCGGTCAGCGGGATCACGATGACGTTCATCGCCAGCGTGAAATCGTCGAGCGCGGCGTGGTGGGTGGCATCGAGCAGCAGGTAGGCGGTATAGGCGGCGTAGTAGCCGAGGAAGACCGCGCCTTCCCAGCGCGCGATGCGGTGGCCGGTGAAGAAGATCGGCAGGCAAGCCACCGCCACCGCCGCCATCACCCACATGTCGAAATGCAGCACGGCGGGGCTGACCGGCACCCCGTCATGGGCGACGAGCGCGGTCAGGCCCAGTACCAGCAGCAGGTTGAAGAGGTTGCTGCCGATGAGGTTGCCGGCGGCCAGATCGCGCTGGCCGCGCAGCGCCGACAGCACCGAGGTGGCGATTTCCGGCAGCGAGGTGCCGATCGCCACCACGGTCAGGCCGATCACCAGATCGGACAGGCCGAGCGTATGCGCCACCCGGGTCGCGGCATCGACCAGCCAGCGCGCGCCCAGCACCAGCAGGGCAAGGCCGGCGATCATCATCGCCAGTTGCCCGGCCGTGTGCGTTGGCGCGGCCGCTCGCCGCGGTTCGGGCTGGTGGGTCTCTTCCGGCTTGCGCCGGGCCAGGTGGACGAGGAAGCCGACGTAGGCCGCCGCGCCCGCCACCAGCACGCCGCCCTCCCAACGCGCGATGCGGCCATCGCCGGCCATCCACAGGCAAAGGAACGAGACGGCGACCAGGATCGGCACGTCCAGCCAGACCAACTGGCGGTCGACGAACAGCGGGGCGACGAGCGCGACCAAGCCAAGGATCAACAGCACGTTGGCGATGTTGCTGCCGACGATATTGCCCATCGCCAGGTCGGGCGCGCCCTCGAGCGCGGCGCCGAGGCCGATGGCCAGTTCCGGCGCGCTGGTGCCGATCGAGACCACCGTCAGCCCGACCACCAGCGGGGTCAGGCCCAGCGCCAGCGCCAGCCGCGAAGCGCCGCGCACCAGCAGTTCGGCGCCGCCCAGCAGGGCGACCAGTCCGCCGAGGAACAGCAGGATCGGGGTCATGGCGGCGAATCGGGCCAAAAAAGAAGGCGCATCCTCGCGGATGCGCCTTCAACGGCATGTGGATGAAGCGATGGCTCAGTGGCGGAAATGGCGCACGCCGGTGAACACCATGGCGATGCCGTGCTCGTCGGCGGCGGCGATCACCTCCGCGTCGCGCATCGAGCCGCCGGGCTGGATCACCGCGCGGATGCCGGCCTCGGCGGCGGCATCGATACCATCGCGGAAGGGGAAGAAGGCGTCGCTCGCCATCGCCGAGCCCGGCACCGGGAGGTTTGCTTCCCCGGCTTTCAGCGCGGCGATCCTGGCGCTGACCACGCGCGACATCTGCCCGGCGCCGATGCCGATGGTGCGTTGATCCCTGGCATAGACGATGGCGTTGGATTTGACGAACTTGGCCACCCGCCAGGCGAACAGCAGATCGTCGAACTGCCGTTCGGTGGGGGCGAGCTTCGTCACCACCTTCAACGCCTCGCGCGTCACTTCGTGCTCGTCGGCGCTTTGCATCAAGAGGCCGGAGCCGATGCGCTTGAGGTCGACGAAGCCCGGCGCGCGCGGCGCCAGCGGAATGCGCAGCACGCGCACGTTGGCTTTCTTCTTCGCGTAGTCGAGCGCGGCGTTCTCGTAATCCGGCGCGATCAGCACCTCGACGAACTGGCGGTCGAGAATCGTCTTCATCGTCGCCGCGTCCAGCCGGGTGTTGAAGGCGATGATGCCGCCGAAGGCGCTGGTCGGGTCGGTGGCGTAGGCCAGTTCGTAGGCATCGCCGCAGGCCGCGCCCTGGGCCACGCCGCAGGGGTTGGCGTGCTTGACGATCACGCAGGCCGGCAGTTCGAACTGCCGCGCGCATTCCCAGGCGGCGTCGGCGTCGGCCAGGTTGTTGAAGCTGAGCGCCTTGCCCTGCAACTGGCTGAAGGTCGCCAGGGAGCCGGGGGCCGGATGCGGGTCGCGGTAGAGCGCGGCCTGCTGGTGCGGGTTTTCGCCGTAGCGCAGGTCCATCACCTTGACGAAATTGCCGTTGGACTGCGCCGGGAACCGCGCGGGTTCGCCCTCGCCGAGCGAGGAGAGCAGGTCGCTGATGCGGGCGTCGTACTGGGCCACGCGGTTGAAGGCGGCGACCGAAAGCCGCCAGCGGGTCTGTCCGGAGAGCGCGCCGTCGTTGGCCCGCATTTCCCCGGCGATTGCTTCGTATTGCGCGGGATCGGTGGCGACGGCGACGCGGGCGAAATTCTTGGCCGCCGAGCGCAACATCGCCGGGCCGCCAATGTCGATGTTCTCGATCAGCGCCTCGAAGCTGACGCCGGGCTGGCGCGAGACTTCCTCGAACGGATAGAGGTTGAGCACCAGGAGGTCGATCGGCGCGATGCCGTGTTCGGCCATCACCTCGTCGTCGGTGCCGGCGCGGCCGAGCAGCCCCCCGTGCACCTTGGGGTGCAGCGTCTTGACCCGGCCATCCATCATTTCAGGAAAGCCGGTGAGTTCGCTCACGTCCCGCACGGCGAGACCGGCCTCGCGGATCGCCCGGGCGGTGCCGCCGGTCGAGATCAGTTCCACGTCCTGCTCGGCCAGCGCCCGCGCCAGTGCGATCAGGCCGGTCTTGTCGGAAACGGAAAGGAGCGCGCGGCGGATACGGCGCGATTCGCCGGTGACGGGGGTGAGCGGCATGGGCGTGGTTCCACGGGAGGAACCGCGAATTATAGAACCCGGTGGCGGCCGGCTCAGGCGCCGGAGATGCCGTATTCGCGCAGTTTTTTACGCAAGGTGGCGCGATGGATGCCCAGTAGATCCGCCGCGCGGCTCTGGTTGCCTTCGCAGTGGTTCAGCACTTCCACGAAGAGGGGAATTTCGACCTCGCGCAACACGACCTGGTGCAGATCGTTGGCGTCGCAGCCATCGAGATCGCCCAGATAGCGGCGGATCGAGGCGGCGACGTGCTCGCGCAGCGGGGTGTGGGGGGCGATGGGGCGATGCTGCACGGCCTGAGGATGTCCCTTGGAACGGTGCCGCCCGGTGTCGGGCGGGCGCGCAGTCTAGCGCGCTTGCGGTCATGCTTCAGTGAATGCGTCGGTGGTTTCAGTCCGGGTCGAAGCCGAACTGGAACGCCACCGCCGGGCGCGCCGGTTCATGCACGGCCAGTTGCAAGCTGGCGGTCTGGCCCGCGCCGATCAATGGCGGGGGGGCGTCGGCAAGATATTCGTCCGGGGTGAAGGCGCGCCGCGCCAGCGGCTGGCCGTTGGCATCGGAGAGGGTGAGCACCAGGCGCGGCCAGGCCTGCGGCCATGGGGCCTCGTTGCGGAAGCCGGCCCGCACGCGCAATACACCCGGCTGTTGCGGGTCGGCGCGGACATCGTGCGCGAGCATGCGGAAAGCGCCGGCATCGCGCCAGACCGGCAGCCGGCAGCCAAGCAGGGCGCAGGCGCGCTCGGCCAGCGGGCGGGTGCGGGCATCGGCGGCCAGTTGCCCGCGCCCGGCCACCAGCAACATTCCCAGCAGGCTGGTCAGCAGGATGCCGCAGGCCAGCCACAGGGCCGGCGATGCCGTTGGCCGCGCGCTGGCCGTGCCGGCGGCGAAGCTGGGGGTGTCGGTGTCGGTGGCGGTGGCGCGCGGTTCGCTCATGGACGCATCCTAGACGTGCCGACGGCCGCTGATGCGCACCCAGTCGTCCATGCGCTCGACGGCGAGGCCCTCGAACCACGGCGCGTAGCGCAACAGCAGCTCGTCCTCCTGCCCGGCGAGGATGCCGGACATCGCCAGCACGCCGCCCGGGGCGACTTGGGGGGCCAGGGTCTCGGCCAGTTCGTCGAGCGCGGCGGCGAGGATGTTGGCGACCACCACCGGATATCGGCGCGCCGGCGCCTCCCCGGGCAGGTACACCTCGATTTGCCCGGCCAGGCCATTGCGCTCGGCATTGTCGCGGCTGGCGAGGATCGCCTGGGGGTCGTTGTCGATACCGACCGCGCCGGCCGCGCCCAGCTTCAATGCGGCCAGCGCCAGGATGCCGCTGCCGCAGCCGAAGTCCAGCACGTCGGCATCGCGCAGGCGGCCCTCGGCGGCCAGTGCGTCGAGCCATTCGAGGCAGAGTGCGGTGGTGGGATGGGTGCCGGAGCCGAAGGCGAGGCCAGGATCGAGACGGACGATGGCGGCATCCTCCGCGCGCGCCTCGTCGGGCAGCGGGTGATCCCACGGTACGATCCAGGCGCGTTTTCCAAAGCGCATTGGCTGGAAGCGGTCGAGCCAGGCGCGCGCCCAATCGCGGTCTTCGACGATCTCCATCGTCGCGGCGGAGAAATCCAGCCCCGGATGCGCTTCGCCAAGCGATGCGACGAGCGCCTCGCCATCGACATCGCCCTCGAACAGCGCGGTCAGCGTCATCTGCCGCCACAGCGGCGTCTCGCCGACGCCCGGCTCGAAGATCGCCCGCTCGTCCGGGGTCTCGGCATCGGCGTCCTGAAGCGTCACCGAGAGCGCGCCGGCGGCTTCCAGCGCGGCTTCGTAATCCGGGTGCGCCGCCCGCGAGGCCGGCAGGGTGAGTTGCAGCCAGCTCATGTCATGGCTCCGTCTGTGCGGTGATGGTGGATGTTTCCGTGTCCAGCTGGGCGATGAGCGATTTCAACTCGACCTAATGCAGCCTGTCGATATGTTCGAACGATTCGGGTGAAATCGACTGGCCCATCGGGTTCGGTATGAAGTCGATGCCTTCGCGGCGGGCCAGCTTGGCGGCGGGGACGAAATCGGCATCGCCGGCAATCGGCACGATCTGGTTGACCAGCCGCTCGTAGGCCAGGTGCGGCGATGTCCAGCCCAATCTTCATGTCCACGGCCTTCTGCTTGACGCCCAGTTGAAAATGCGTGTCCTCCAGTGCCGACCAGGTCAGTTCCTTTCGGCGCGGTTTACGCAACGCATCGGGTTTGAGTTCCCAGTCGGTGTGCGAGAAAAGCTGCCCGAGCCGCAATGCGAGTTTGCGTTGCTGGCGCAGGGCGCCGTGCAGGGATTGGCGGAACAGGGCTTCCCGGGATTTGGCCGGATCGATGCGCCTTCTGCTGATTGGCAGGTGCATTTTCTTCAGCACGGGCGGGCAGTCGTAGAAAAAGACACGGTAAAGCGGCGGTTGGCGCGTTCGAGGCGCTCAAGCGCCATCGCGAACACGGTGCGCGTGCCGGCGGTGTCGTCGCTGTGGTCGCGGTCGGGAAAGCCGCGGCGAAAGCACTTGAGGAAATACGCGCCATCGTTCAGCACGGCGGTTTGCATCGCGGCCCCTTGGTAAGTCCCTCGAAAAGCGACGCCCCCGGGATCGGCTTCCGATGCATGTCCGCGTAAACGGATCGAAAGCGTACTGCCGAGGGCGGGATGGCGTAAGCCTAGGACATGGGCCGGGAAAGCTCAAGCGCCCCGGCCGGCGCATCAGGAGAGCTTCAGCGAACGCTCGCGGTTCTCGGCCAGGCGTTTTTCCAGGTAGTGGATGTTCTGCCCGCCGGCGGCGAAGCCGGCATCGGCCAGGATTCGCTGCTGCAACGGGATGTTGGTCTTGATGCCGTCCACCACCATTTCCGAGAGCGCCACGCGCATGCGCGCGATGGCCTGGGCGCGGTCGGCGCCGTGGACGATCAGCTTGCCGATCATCGAGTCGTAATTTGGCGGCACGCGGTAGCCGGCGTAGACGTGCGAATCCACGCGCACGCCGGGGCCGCCGGCGGCGTGGAAATGACTGACCAGCCCGGGCGAGGGCAGGAAGCTGTCGGGGTCCTCGGCATTGATCCGGCACTCGATGGCGTGGCCGTGGAGGCGGACCTCCTCCTGCCGGATCGACAGCTTGCGGCCGGCGGCGATCAGAAGCTGCTCGCGCACCAGATCGATGCCGGTGACCATTTCCGTCACCGGGTGTTCCACCTGGATGCGGGTGTTCATCTCGATGAAGTAGAAACGGCCGTTCTCGAACAGGAACTCGAACGTGCCCGCGCCGCGGTAGCCGATGCGGATGCAGGCTTCGACGCAGACCTTGCCGATCTCCGCGCGCAACTCGGGGCTGATCCCGGGCGCGGGTGCTTCTTCCACCACCTTCTGGTGGCGGCGCTGCATCGAGCAGTCGCGCTCGCCGAGGTGGATCGCGTGGCCCTGGCCGTCGGCCAGCACCTGAATCTCGACGTGGCGCGGGTTCTCCAGGAATTTCTCCATGTAGACCATGTCGTTGCCGAACGCCGCCTTGGCCTCGGTCTTGGTGGTGGCGATGGCGTTCAGCAGCGCCGCTTCGGCATGTACCACGCGCATGCCGCGCCCGCCGCCGCCGCCGGCGGCCTTGACGATCACCGGGTAGCCGATCTCGCGGGCGATGCGGATGTTCTCCTCGCCGTCCTCGCCCAGCGGGCCGCCGCTGCCGGGCACGCAGGGCACGCCGGCGGCCTTCATCGCCCGGATCGCCTCCACCTTGTCGCCCATCAGGCGGATGGTGTCGGCTTTCGGGCCGATGAAGACGAAACCGGATTGCTCGACGCGCTCGGCGAAGTCGGCGTTCTCGCTCAGAAAGCCGTAGCCGGGGTGAATGGCCTGGGCATCGGTCACTTCCGCCGCGGCGATGATCGCCGGCATGTTGAGATAGCTCTCGGGCGAGGGCGCGGGGCCGATACAGACCGACTCGTCGGCCATCGCCACATGCTTGAGGTGGCGGTCGGCGGTGGAGTGCACCGCCACCGTGCGGATGCCCAGCGCCTGGCAGGCGCGGACGATGCGGAGCGCGATTTCGCCGCGGTTGGCGATGACTACTTTATCGAGCATGGGCATGGATCAGAGACCGGGGTCGGAGGCCGGGGGCCGGAGAAAGGCGGAATGCGCGGGCGTGGGGCGGGAGGCCGCGGCATGGGAAGCTTTTCCGGCCGGTGGCGCCCGATTTCCCCCTCCGTGCTTATCCAATGACGAACAGCGGCTGGTCGAATTCGATCGGCTGGCCGTTCTCGCACAGGATCGCCTGCACGGTGCCGGCGACCTCGGCCTCGATCGGGTTGAACATCTTCATCGCCTCGATGATGCCCAGCGTGTCGCCGGCCTTGACCGCCTGGCCGACGGTGACGAACGGCGGCTTGTCCGGCGCCGGGCTGGCGTAGAAGGTGCCGACCATTGGCGAGCGCACCGCGTGGCCGGGCGGCAGTTCCGGGCCGGGCTTGGGCGCGCCGCCGGTGGCGGCCTCGACCGGCGAATTCATCGGCATCGGCGCGGCGGCGGCCGGCGTGGGGACCAGCGCCGGCGCCGGCGCGGCGTAGAACGTGCCGCCGCGCGAGAGCCTGACCGACTCCTCGCCTTCCTTGATCTCGATTTCGTTGAGGTTGGATTCTTCCAGCAGGTCGATCAGCTTCTTGATCTTGCGCAGATCCATGGTGGGCCTCGGGCTAAAAGTGGAAACGGGGCCGGGCGGCGTCAGCCGGCCTCGGCGGAAACATGGGCGATGGCGGTTTCGAGTGCGTGACGGTAGCCATCGGCGCCGAAGCCGCAGATGACGGCGCGCGCCAGATCGCTGAAATAGCCATGGCGGCGGAACGGCTCGCGCGCGTGCGGGTTGGACAGGTGTACCTCGATGAACGGGATCGCCACCGCCGCCAGAGCGTCGCGCAGCGCGACCGAGGTATGGGTGAAAGCGGCCGGGTTGATGACGATGAAGCGGGTGCCGTCGCCGCGCGCGGCCTGTACCCGTTCGATTAGTGCGTGCTCGGCGTTGGATTGCAGGATGTCGATGCCGATGCCGGCCGCCTCGGCGCGCTCGCGCAGGCCGGCGTCGATCTGGGCAAGGGTCGTGCGGCCATACACTTCCGGCTCGCGGCTGCCGAGCAGGTTGAGGTTGGGGCCATGCAGCACCAGCAGTTGCGCCATCGGGACGGAGCCATCGGTCAAGAGTGTGGCGGCAGTGTGCGACAAAGCGACGATGCTGTCCAGATCGCCGATGATGGGCGAAATTTCAATCGATTGTTTGAAATTTGGGCGGGCGCGTCGGGGCCGTCCGGGGCGGGGGATGCGTTTTCGCCCCCGGGCCGGGGGCCGTCGTGTCCGCCCGGGCTTTTCGCGCGAAATGAATGCGGGCGCGCATGTACCCGAATCGGCCCTTTCGACACACATATCCTTAGTGTGTTGAGCCCATTCTGGAGGGTCGCGATGGCCGACGTGAGTAAATGGATATGCCGGCGGGGTGGAGGCGGGCGCCAGACCGCGGGCGGCAGTTGGCGCGCGCAAGGACGCCGGCGATGAAGTCACCGGGAAAGTCCCCCTCGCCCCGGGCGCACGATTTCGCGCTGGCCGCCCTGCGCGACCACGACGCCGAGCTGCGCCGCTACCTGCGCCGGCGGGTGAACAACGCGCAGGATCTTGGCGATCTGGTGCAGGAGGTCTACCTCAGGCTGCTGCGTATCAATCAGGAAGGCGAACTGGTGCGCAACCCGCTGGCCTACATCCGGGGCGTCGCCGCCCACGTCGCCAGCGAGTTCGGCATGCGCGAGCGGCGGCGGCGCGTCGATTTTGATTCCGATGCCGCCGAGCGGCTTGCCGACGCCCCCGTGCGGGGCGTCACGGAAGAGGCCGGGAGCTTCTTCCAGCATCAGCTCAGGCAGGCGCTGGCCGAGCTCCCCCCGAACCGGCTGGCGGTGCTGCTGCTGGAGCGCCGCGATGGGCTTTCGCATGCGCAGATCGCCGAGAAACTCGGCCTGAGCGTGCATACCGTGAAGAAATACAGTGTCCAGGCACTGGCGCATGTCCGCGCCAGCCTGGAGCCATGAGCTAGGGATGGATACGGACGTGAAGATTTATCGTGCATCGCAGCGGGAGGAGCGCGAGCGTATCGCGCGCCAGGCCGCCGAATGGCTGTATGTCATGAAGGGCGACCCGGGCGACGAGGATCGCGAGGCGTTCGGCGCCTGGATCGTCGCTTCCCAGGTACACCTGAGGGAGTTCCTGATCGCCGACATGCTTGAGCGGGAGTTGAGCGTGGGCGGGCTGGATGGTTTCGACGTGGACGCGGTGGTGGCCGCCGCGCGCGCGCGTGACGGGGGCAACGTCGTGAGGCTGGATGTCGCGCCGATCGCGCCGCGGCCCGTGGCGGCGCATCCGCGCTCGCCGTGGTGGCGGCGCCTCGGGCCGCGGCGCTTGGCCGCGGCGGCGGCGGCGTTCGTGCTGGTCGGCCTGCTGGTCTGGCGTGGCGGCCCGGTCGAGCGCCCGGTGGCGGTCGAATATTCGACATCGATCGGCCAGAAGAGGACGCTCGCGCTTTCCGACGGCTCGCGGATCGTCCTGAGCCCGCGTTCGGGCATCGAAGTGGCATTTTCCGGCGAGGCGCGTGATATCAGGCTTCGCTACGGTGAGGCGGATTTCGAAGTGGCCCGCGATGCCGCCCGGCCCTTCCGCGTGCATGCGGGCGAGAGCCTCATCCAGGCGATCGGCACCCGTTTCAGCGTCAACCGCCTACCGTCCGGGACGCGGGTGAGCGTATCGCACGGCGTGGTGAAAGTGAGCAAGCAGCAGACGTTGCCGCTCGGCGCCGAGCGCTGGCTGGCCGCACTCGGCGAGCGTCGCGCGCCGAAGGATTCGCTGCGCGCGCCGGTTCGTCTTTCCAGCGGGGAAGCGGTCCGGATTTCGGGGGATGGCCGCACCCTGGCGCGCGCCGACGCCGCGACCGAAGAGGTCGTCTCCGAAGCCCCGGCCACGAACGCCCGCCGGCTGGTCTTCCGCGATGCCTCGCTGGCGGACATCGCTGAGGAGTTCAACCGCTACAACCGGCAACAGATCGAGGTGGAGGGCGAATCGGCGGCCCGGCAGCGCTACAGCGGCGTGTTCGACGCGACCGATCCCGAGTCCTTCCTGCAATTCGTGGCCTGCTGCTCCTCGTTGAAGGTGACTGAAGCGGGCGGACACACGCTGATTCAGGAACGTGACTGAAGGCCGGGCGGGCCTCCGGCCGGCGCGTGGAAAAAATATTTCAGCGAAAAGTACTCTTTTCTCCTCCCCGGTTGCACTGATGTTACGGGCGGACGAAAAGTTCCGGCTCGAGTCATGGTATTCACCAACTGCGGATATTGACGAAATGACTTTCGAGAATACGAGTGCATCGCGTGCGGGGCTGGGACTGAAACGTGCATTGTTGCCAGCGTTGTTGTCGATGCTGCTGGCATCGCCGGCCTTTGCCCAGGGGGTGCCCGGCGCCTCGTCCGCCCAGGCCGACGCGGCAAAGCGCAAGACCCCTGTGGCTATCGATATCGCGGCGCAGCCGATGGAGGCTGCGCTCGAAGCCTACGCCGCCCAGACCGGCATGCAGGTGGTCTATGCGCGCGCCGGCATGGCCCAGGGGATTCGCTCGCCGCGCGTCCAGGGCACTTATCGGGCGGAAGAGGCGCTGGTGCAACTGCTCGCCCCTGCGGGCTTGCGTTTCGCGTTCGTCAACGACAACACGGTGATGGTGCAGTCGCTGGCCCAGGCGGCCCCGTCGCCGGCCGGGGCGGTCGTGCCGGAAAGCGGGGAAGTCGCCACCGGCGCTTCGGGGCAGGGCGCGCTCGACACCATCGTCGTCACCGGCACGCGCCTCAAGGGCATCGATTCCGCATCCCCGGTGCTGATCATCGACGCCGAGGAAATCCAGCGCCGCGGCTTTTCCTCGATCGAGGACGTGATGCGCAGCCTGCCCCAGCAGGTGCCATCGCGCTCGTCGGGCAGCGCGGTCATCAAGGAAGCGGAATTCGGCGAAAGCTTCCTGGCCAATACCCCGGTCGGCCATTCGTCGGTCAACCTGCGCGGCCTGGGTAGCCGTTCCACGCTGGTGCTGGTCAACGGCCGCCGCCGCGCGGGCTCGGCGCAGACCTCGGGTGCGTATACCGATATCTCCTCGATTCCGATTTCCCAGATCGAACGCATCGAAGTGTTGACCGATGGCGCCAGCGCCATATACGGCGCGGACGCGGTGGCCGGCGTGATCAATATCGTCCTGAAAAAGGGATACGACCATGCCATGGTGGAGCTGCGGCACGAAAACTCCAATACCGGCGGCGACGTCAGCCGGATCAGCCTGGCGCATGGCTTTGGCTGGGAAAACGGGCAATTGAGCATGAGCCTGGAGCGCCAGCGCAGCAAACCGACCGATTTCTACCGGCGCATACGCAGCGGATGGCAGGGTAGGGGCGATTTCACCGCCGAGGGCGGAGGCAACCTGCGCCGGCAGGGCGTGGGTCTGCCCGGCGCGGTGTTCGAGGTCGATGGCCCGGCCTCGTCGTCCAAGGCGGGGGCTTTCCTCGGCCTGGTGCCGGGCGGGCAGAACGGCACGGCGCTGCTGCCGGGCCAGCTCGTCCAACCCGCGCCGGGCGCGCCGCTGCCTTCGGTCTTTCCATTTCTGAACCGCGGGCCCGAGATCGAGCGCAAGTCGCTGCGCGTGGACGGATACCAGGAGATTTCGTCGAACCTGCGTCTGAGCTGGGATTTCAGCAAGAGCCGGCAGGAAAACACCGAGGTCTGGGAACCGACGCTGCTCGACTTCCAGTTTCTCAGGGGCTTCAACCATTACACCTTGGTGCCCGTCACCAATCCCTACAATCGCTTCGGTCGTCCGGTGTTCGTCGGATACTCGTTCGAACGCGAGCTCAAGGGGATGCGCTTCAGCCAGCAGCAATGGCAGGACAATACCGATTACAGCGTGGGGCTGGACGGCAAACTACCGTTCTGGCCGCGCTGGAATTTCGAGCTGAGCTACGGCAAGGGGCGCGAATACGGCAACAACGTGAAGTTCGGCAATGGCGCCGACTCCTTCAACCCGCAGGACCTCGTGCGGGTCATGCCGGTGCTCGATGGGCTGAACGTGTTCGGCGATGGCAACGATGCCAGCATCGTGGCGGCAAACCGCTCGCTGCTCGAATCACTGATCGACCGGGATTATTTCCGGTTCAAGTCGCATGCCAGCTCGCTCGACGTGCTGCTGCACGGCGAGCTGTTCAAATTGCCGGGAGGCAAGGCGCAGCTCGCGCTCGGCGCGCAACGCCGCAACGAAGACTACTTCATGGAAACCAAGGTGTTCGCCGCTCCCGCGCCGGAGGTGTCCGGCAGCGATCGCGAGGTGACGGCCTATTTCGCCGAGCTTGGCTTGCCCCTCTTGAAGGACAAGCCCTGGGCGAAGGAACTGACCCTCACCCTGGCGGCGCGGCACGAAACGTTCAAGCAGAATGGCGATAGCGCCCTGGTCTACTACCCGTACGGGCGTTTCAGCGGCGAGGATCTGATCCTGCGCGGCGGCTTCGACATCCAGGCGCTGACCGGCGCCATTCCGGGCGAGCCGTATGTCTACGCGGCCGGTCCCAAGACGGCCGTACACCGTACTTATTCGAATACCAGCCCGCTGGTGCGCCTGGCGTGGAAACCCAACGATGCGCTGCGGCTGCGCGCCACCTGGGGCAAATCGTTTCTGGCGCCGCAGGCGGCTCAGCAGTTCGGAACGATGTTGGTCAGCGATCTGGGGGCGACGTTCTTTCCTCAATCCTACGGGGTTCAACTGCCGGCGGATGTGCGGGAGATCGTCGGCATCTACGGGACCAACCCGAACCTGAAGCCACAGATCGCCATGGTGCGGACCCTGGGTTTCGATTACACGCCGGGCTACCTGCCGGGACTGTCGCTGTCGGCGACCTACAACAGCACCAGCTTCGAGAATTACATCGGCAATGCGCTGTCGTCGGTCAGCATCGCGGAATTGTTCGCCGATCCGTCGCGTACCCCGTCCGGCATATTGAGGATGGGGGAAAACGGCGTGCTGCTGTGGGATACGCGCGATGTCAATTTCATGGAGCGCAAGTCGCGTAGCGTCGATATCAACGCCAGTTATGCCTTTGGTAACGCCTCCGGGGATTGGCGCGTGGATTTGAACGCGGTGCGCTCGCTGGAACTGTCGCAGCGCTCCCTGGAATGGCTGCCGAAAATCGAGCTTTCCAATAGCGAATACGGTGCGAGTAAATGGGCGGGAAATCTGGCGCTGGGCTGGGAGCGCGCCGGCCTGTTCGCATCGGCGGCGGCGCGCTATTCGGGGCCGCATCGGGTGCTGCGTCCGCTGGCGGGCAGGCCGGGGACAAACTACAACCCTGCGGCGCGTCGTGAGGCCGGCTCCTATACCACCTTCGACATGGCGCTCGGTTATCGCACGCAGCAACAGAATGGCTGGGCGAAGGGTTTCACCGTGCAACTGGGCGTGCAGAACCTGTTCGACCGCGAATATCCGTTCGTCGACAACACGTATGGGTTTCTTGCGAACAGGGTGAATCTGCGCGGCCGCGTGGTTTTCCTGAATGCTAGAAAGGAATTCTGATCCGACGCTTCCCGATGCTTCCCGTCGCGCCGCTCGAATGGCGCGACGGCGGGCGTCGCGCGGGATTTTTCAACGATATTCACCATGGGTACGTGCCATGCGCAATTTACTGCGTCAAGCTGCTTTCATTTTCGCCGGTGCCGTGCTGTTGAGCGCCCTGGCTGGCTGCGAGAAACCGGCGGCCACCTCCGCGCCGCCGCGGAATGAATCGGCGCGCGCGGGGGCGGGCGAGGCGCCCGCCGACAATTTCGAGATTCACGGCGAGCGGATGCGGGGGGTGCCCGATGGCGCGACCATCGTATTGCTGATTCCCCCCTACGGGCCGGGCCAGGAAGAGCGCCGCATCGAGGCGCAGGTCAAGGACGGCGCCTTCGTCCTCTCGGGCCGTATCGATCAGCCGGCGCCGGGGATGCTCTATATCCAGTGGCCGGACGAGAAACGTTACGAAAGCGCGCCGATGATCGTCGAGCACGCCGGCTACCAGGTCGAATTTCTCGATGACTTGGTGCTGGTGACGAAAGGCGGCGAGTACAACGACAGGATATTCGCCTACCGGCAGTTCCCCGAATACCTGTCGGAGCGGCAGCGCTACAAGCGCGAAATGGCGAAGTTTTCGAAACTCGACATGATGGACGAAGCCGCGGTCAAGCGGGCGCGAAAGGAAATGGAAGTGATCAGGGCCGACAATCGTGCCGACCAGATCAGACGCGATTACCTGTGGTCCTTGATCGATGAGGCATCGCTGCCGGCGCTGCTCAAACTGCTCGCCATGAGCGATTTCGACAGCAGGCAAGAGTTGACGGAGGAAAAGGAATCCGAACTGCTCGACCTCTACCAGAAAACCCTCGGCCCCCACCCGCTGATCCTGCAACGGCGCGCGGCGATGGCCGAGAGCGCGGCGAATGAGAAAACCCGCGAGGAATCGGCGGTTGGCGCGCGCTACAAGGACATCGTCGCGCGGGACGCGGACGGGAAAGCCCACCGGCTTTCCGACGTGCTGGCGGCCAACGAACTGGTGCTGCTCGATTTCTGGGCGTCCTGGTGTTCGCCCTGTCGTGGTGAATTCCCGCACTTGGCCAAGGTTTACCGCGAGTTCAACGGGCGAGGCTTCGAGATTTTCGCCGTCTCGCTCGACGCGGGCGAAAAGGAATGGCGCAAGGCGCTTGAGGAGGAAATGCGCAAGGGTAACGTTCCCTGGGTCAATCTGCGCGACGAGGGCGCGATGGAATCGACATCCGCAAAGGCCTACGGCGTGACGCAACTGCCGAACAACGTCCTCATCGCCAGTGACGGTACGATCCTTGCCAGAAACCTCAGGGAGTTCGCCATCGAGCGCGAAATCCGGGCGCGGATGCAACCGGCCGGGAAAGCGCGATGACCGGCATCGGGAAACCCAGCGCCGCGATCAGGCGCGCCTTGTGGCGCTCGCTACTGTGGCTTGCGGCGCTGCTTACGCTGTCGCTTCCGGCCCACGCGCAGGTGCGGGCGTCGCTGGTGGCCGCCGATGGATCGGCGCGAGCGGGCCAGCCTTTCGTCGTCGCGCTCAAACTTGAGCATGCTCCGCGCTGGCACACGTTCTGGCGGAACGCGGGCACCGGCCTGCCCACCCGGATCGAATGGTCGTTGCCCGCTGGCTGGCGCGCGGGCGGGATCGAATGGCCGACGCCTACGCTCATCCGCGACAAGCAGGGCATGGTGTCCGGGCACGGCTATGCGGACACCACCTACCTGGCCGTCTCGCTGATGCCGCCGAAGGACCTCGGGCCGGGCGAGGTCGTCACGCTCGGCGCGCGCGCCGACTGGCTGATGTGCGATGTCGAATGCATACCGGGCAAGCAGCTCTTGTCGCTCATGGTGCCCGTATCGGACGAACCGCCAGCACCGAATATGGAAGTGCGCGAGGCGCTCAAACGACGTTCGATGCCCGCCGACGCGACGGGCTGGACGCTGGCCGCCAGCCGCGACTCCGCCAGAGTGACGTTGCACGCGGCCGCGCCGGGCGGCGAAATGAAGGATCTGCATTTCTTCCCGCTGGATGACTTCATTGCCTACAAGCAGCCACAGACCAGCGCCAGCCGCGCCAACCGCGCATTGCTGAAGATCGCCGTCGATCCCGAAGAAACGCCGCCCGCGCAGGCGCGTCTACGCGGCGTGCTGGCGTATACCGACGTGGCAGGGGCGTATCGCGGCGTGCAGGTCGACGTGCCGTTTCAGGCGCCCGCCGCCGCGACCCGGGCCGCCGGCACCGGCGCGCTGGCGGCCGGTGGCGGGGAAAATGCCGGCCCGGCCGGGCTTACCGCCACGCTGCTGGTGTTCGCGCTGCTTGGCGGACTGATCCTCAACCTGATGCCGTGCGTGTTCCCGGTGCTGGGGCTGAAGGTCGTCGGGTTCGTCGAACAGGCCGGGCGCGCGCGCCGCAAGGTGATGCTGCATGCACTTTCGTTCACCACCGGCGTGCTGCTTTCGTTCTGGGCGCTGGCCGGCGTGCTGGCGGTGCTGCGCGCCAGCGGGCGGGAGCTGGGCTGGGGTTTCCAGTTGCAGTCGGCGCCGTTCGTCTTCTCGCTGGCGGTGCTGCTGCTGGTGTTCGCGCTCAATCTCGGCGGCCTGCTCGAAATCGGTGTGCGCGCCACGTCGGTCGGTTCGCGCCTGCAACTCAAGCAGGGCGTGGCCGGCTCGTTCTTCTCCGGCGTGCTCGCCACCGTCGTGGCGACGCCTTGCAGCGCGCCGTTCCTGGCGCCCGCGCTGGGCGCGGCCTTGACGCTGCCGGTGGCCCAGTCGTTCGTGCTGTTCACCTTGATCGCGCTCGGCCTGTCGCTGCCTTATCTGCTGCTGTCGGCGTTTCCGCAGTTGGTGGCGTTGCTGCCGCGGCCCGGCAGATGGATGGAAAGTTTCAAGCAGGCGATGGCCTTCCCGCTCTATGCGACCGCTGGATACCTTCTGTGGGTGCTGGCCGGGCAGCTCGAAGAACCGGCGCTGCTCAACGCGATACTGGCGTTGGTGCTGGTGGCGCTGGCCGCGTGGATCTATGGCCGGTTCGGTTTCGCCGGCCGTCGCGGCGGCCTGGCGGTGGCGCTGGCCGCGGCCACCTTCGCCGGCGCGCTGTGGCTGGGGTGGCCGCGCGCGGCGAAACCCGAAGCGGTGGCATGGGAGCCGTGGAGCGTCGAGCGGGTGGCCGAGTTGCAGGCCGAAGGCCGCGGCATCTACGTGGATTTCACCGCGCGCTGGTGCGCGACCTGCCAGGTCAACAAGAAAGTCGTGTTCGCATCCCGGGACGTGACCGATTACTTCCGCCGGCACGACATCGTCGCGCTCAAGGCCGACTGGACCAACAACGATCCCGCGATCACCGCTGAGCTTGCGAAGTGGAACCGGAGCGCGGTGCCGTTCAACCTGGTTTACCGCCCCGGTGACGTGCGGCCGCTGCCGTTACCCGAGCTGCTTACCCCCGCCATTGTGCTCGATGCCTTCGAGCAGGGCGACGCATCGCCATGACCCGTCGCCGACCCATTGCGCGCCCGGACGGCGCACTTGACGAGAGAACGTTCCAATGAAGCGATTGCATACCCTTTTCCTGTGCGCGATCTTCGTATCGTCCGCCTGTTGTGCGACGGCGGCCGAACCCGTCGGCGTGGAGGGCTACACCCACGTCAAATCGATGGGCGGCATCGACGAATATCGCCTGGACGCGAACGGCCTCACCGTGCTCGTGATGCCCAACCCCGCCGTGCCCGTGGTCAGTTTCCAGGTGACTTACCTGGTGGGCTCGCGCAACGAAGTGACCGGCAGCACCGGCAGCACCCATCTGCTCGAACACCTGATGTTCAAGGGCAGCAAGCATTTCAACGACGCCAAGGGCAACGGCGGCAATGCCTACCTCGAGCGGGCCGGGGCGAACTTCAACGCCACGACCTACCTCGACCGCACCAACTACTACGCCACGCTCGGGCTCGATGCGCTGGAGGACTACATCGCCATCGAGGCGGACCGCATGCGCAACCTGCTGCTCGACGAAAAGATGCTCAAGGACGAGATGACGGTGGTGCGCAACGAATTCGAACGGGACGAAAACGAACCGGCGCGCGCCCTCGGCAAGCAGATCTACGCCACGGTGTTCCAGGCGCATCCGTATCACCATTCGACCATCGGCTGGCGCAGCGACATCGAGAACGTACCGATGTCCAAATTGCGGGAGTTCTACGACACCTTCTACTGGCCGAACAACGCGACCATCACGTTGGTCGGCAACATCGATACGCGGCGGGCGCTGCAATGGGTGAAGAAATACTACGGCGCGATCCCGCGCTCGCCCGCGCCGATTCCCCAGGTCTACACGACCGAGCCGAAGCAGGAAGGGCCGCGTCGCACCGAGTTGCGGCGGGCCGGCGCCAGCGGTGTGGTGGAAATCGCCTATCGCGGCGTTTCCGCGCGCGACCCCGACGCGGCGGCGCTCAGCGTGCTGGGACTGGTGCTGAGTCAGGACAAGACCAGCCGCCTGTATCGCGCGCTCGTCGATCGCTCGCTGGCGGTGGACGTATCGGCCGGGCCGGCGCTTTTCCACGATCCCGGCATTTTCGACATCACCGTGGCGATGACGCCGGATGCCAGGCACGCGGAAGTCGAACGCATCCTGCTGGAGGAGATCGCGCGGGTGCGCCGAGAGGGCGTCACCGCTGATGAAATCCGCGCCGTCCTGGGGCCATACCGCGCCAGCCTGGCCTACCAGCGCGATGGCACCGGGGCAGCCGTGATGGGGCTGAACGAAGCCATCGCCCAGGGCGACTGGAGCCTGTTCGTGACCTTTCCCGAAGCGCTGGAGAAGGTCACGCCCGCCGACGTGCGACGCGTTGCCGCCCGATATCTCGTTGAAGACCAAAGCACCACCGGATGGTTCGTGCCCGAGGAGAAAAGCCGATGAACCTCTTTCGTAGTTCCCCCCTCGCCCGTGGTCTTTTCGCGGCCGCCCTGCTGGTCGCGGCCTGCGCCGCGCAAGCCGCTGGCATGGCCGAAAGAGTGCAGCGGACATCGGTGGCAGGCATCGACGTCATCGTCTACCCGATGCCCGTGAAGGACGTCGTTTCCGTGGTCGGCACGATGCCCCTCGGCGATGCGCAGGCGGCGGCCAAGGCGGCGAATCCCGCCGTGCCCATGCTCACCGCCATGCTGCTGGAAGCGGGCACACGCAAGCGCGATAAGGAAACGATCTCCAGCCTGCTGACTGCCCGCGGCGCCAGCGTGAACTGGCAACCCCAGGCGCGCTATCTGGGTTTCAGCGCGCGCGCGCTCAGGAAAGACCTCGATGTGGTGGTCGGTGTCGTTGCCGAAGAACTGCGCGAACCGGCGTTCTCGCCCGAGGAGTTCGCCCGGGCCCGGGCGCGGATGCAGGCGGCCGAAAAGGAAAAGCGGGAAAGCACCGGCGCGCGCGCGTTCGATGCGCTGTCGTCGGCCGTCTTTTCGCCCGACCACCCGAACGCGCCAGTGGCGAGCGAGCGCATGCTGCAAGCGCTCGCCAGCGCCACGGTCGATGAGGTCAAGGCGTTCCATCGCGCCAACTACGGCGGCCGGCACATGTCGATCGTGTTCGCTGGCGACATCGATTTGAAATCGGCCTCGGCCATGGTCGAGCGCGCGTTCGCGGGCTGGGGCGGTGGCCACGATTTCGTCCGCACGAGCGCCTCGGCCAAGACCCCCTCCGTGTACGACATTCCGATCGCGATGGCCGACAAGGCCAGTGCCACGACCGTCCTGGGCCAGGCCACCGGCCTCAGCCAGGCCGACCCGGACTATCTGCCACTGGCGATGGGAATCAATGTGCTCGGCACCGGCATCACCGGGCGCTTGATGAGCGCGGTGCGGGTGAAGGAAGGCTTGACCTACGGAATCGACGCCGGCCACTACGGCGACGACCTGGCGGACGGGCTGTTCGCCATCGATGCGACGTTCGCCCCGGCGTTGCTCGACCGGGGCGTTTCCAGCACCCGCCGCGAACTCGAACGCTGGTGGAAGGACGGCATCACCGCCGAGGAGCTTTCCGCCCGTAAATCCAGCATGGTCGGCGGCTATCAGAACAGCCTGGCGACCACCCGTGGCATGGCCTTCATGCTGGCGCAGACGATCCGCCGGGGGCAGCCGCTGGACTGGATGGATGCGTACCCGGAACGGATTCGCGCCCTCACGCTGGCGCAGGTCAACGCCGCCATCCGCAAACACATCGACCCGAAGAAGATGGTGCTGGTGAAGGCGGGCACGCTCGCCGATCCCAAGCATTGAAGCGTCGCGGCGGCACGCTGGACGGCCGGGGGTTCGAATGCCTCCCCGTGGCCTGTACCGGCGTGACCGACGCCGCGCGCCGCCAAGGCGGCAAGATCGGTTTGCCGCCACCGCGCCCGTGAGCGCGGCGGGCGAACAGGCCGCATATCCGCGTCACGCCCCGGCAAGGCGCGGCGCTTTTCCCGTCACCGATACGGGAAATAAAAGGGAACCGGGGTTTTTTAGCGCGCGAGGGACGCCCCCGCCAGAGGGAGCGCCGGGTCCCATGTGTGGATGTGCGAATTGGACTATCTTCCCTGTTCCACTTTTGACCCTGGGTTGAGGCGCATCCCCGCGGGAGCCGCCGGGTCAACCCTCGCGGGGCCATGGTCACTGATTCAGGCGTAAGGCCCCAGGAAGCGCTCGCCGTCGAAATGGGTCAGATGGTCTGGTTCGTCAGCAGCCCATGCTTCCGTTTCCCAGGCAATGTCCGCGAGGTATTTGCGCATGATCGCGCGGCTCGGGAAGGCGGAGACATAGACGAGGCCCGCGGTGCTGTTCGCGAACAGCCTGGCAAGCTCGCCGTGGCGCTTGGCATCCACCGGGCCGTGCGAAGATGCGGCCTCGGCCAGGATCAACCAGTTCCGGCCCACATCGTGGAGGACCACATCGGGCAGCTTGCCGTGATCGTCCACGACGACGCCCAGCGCGGCCAGGGCGTCGCGGTCGAAGTAGCCATGTTTGTCGCCCGTGTCGCCCACGTAAAGCAAGATGGCGCCGCGCACGAACCTGGGCGCGAACCGCTCGATGATGTCGCGGATGAGTTCGCTATGCGCGCCGGGCGACAGTGCTAACTGTCCACCAGGGATCGCAACCGGCACCTGGGCCAGGTCGCGGGCTTTGCCGTACTTCGCGGCAAGACCCGGCTGAACCTTCAAGAACGCGGTTAGGGCGGCGTTCCAGTCCTTGCTGCCGAACTGGCGTACCAAGGCCAGCGCCTCCGGTGAAATTTGATAGCAGTTGTCGGGACTGTTGACGGGCCTGGCCGGATCGTCCGGGTTGTACAGCACCAGGCCGGCCTCGATCATTGGGTGGAGCGAGAAGCGGCGCAGGGTTTCGCGCGAGTTCGGCGCGTAATCCTTGTCGTAGTGATCGCGCAACCATTGCATGATGTCTACCGTGCGCCAGCGGTCTGCCCCGTCCGCGTTCGCCCATGGCGCGTTGGGGCGCAGGTTCGACAACGCCAGCAGGATGTATGCGGTGCGGTCGTTCCGTTGCGCCCGCGGCATGTTGAGCAAGGCCAGAATGCACTTGGCTTGATCTATCCGCCGCCTCATCCCAATAACTCCCCCACGAGTCGATCGATCGCGTCCTGGTCCAGGTCGTACAGTTTCTTCGCCTTCTCGCCCAATGCTTCCAGCGTGGCGCGATCGGGGTAGCGCATGTTGCGCAGGTCGGTCGCATTGATCTGGGTATGGCCGGAGAAGCGGCGCAGGTGCTGGTCCAGCGCCGTCGAGTTGAGCCAGGCATACAGGCCCCACGCCAACGCCTCGGGTAGGCCCCGCTTGCTCGCGTGGAAGACGTTCATGTGGTTCTCGAAACCCACGCGAGAGCCGGGAAGCGCCTCGCCGGGCAGGAGGTAGGCCACCACCCGGCGGCGTTCTTCCTTGGCCGAGAAACGGCGGGTCAAAACGTAAGTGCCGGCCGGGAACAGCCAGCGTGCGGTGCGTTCATTGTCCGCGATGGCGTTGGCTTTCTTGCTTCCCTCGGCAGGCCATGCGAGGGAGGCCCCGGACAGGTGGTGCGGATAGATCAAGGGCGCGTCGCCGTGCGAGGGCATTTGACGTAGGTTCTCGCGCATACGGAAGTCCACTACCGGCCCTGTGGAAACGGCCACGCCCAAGTCGGTGAGGGACGATGCCACCCGTGGCGTGTCCAGCGGGTCGGCAGTGCCGTCGGGCACGTGGAGAAACAGCTCGCGGTCGCCCGGGCGGAAGATGGCCGAGTACGGCGTCGTCTCCCGGCTCAGGTCGGTGAAGCGCTCGTCGCTCGAGTGCGATACCTGGACCGGGCCTTCCTCGCCCCCGCGCTCAATGCGCAGGATGATGTTTTCCTGCAGCACCCCGTCATCGCGGAAGGCGCTGTCGCGGCTGCCGAAAAGATGAAGGTGGCGGATCGCGCCATGTGCGCGTATCCACTTCCGGAAGGGCTTGTAATAGGGGCCGTTGGCGAAGCTGCGCGGCATGATCGCCACCAACTGCCCGCCCGGACGCAGCAGCGCCAGCGCCAAACCCACGAATGCCGAATAGAGGTTCACCGTTTCCAGGCCGGCGCGGCTGGCGGCAGCCCTGGCTTCGGAGGTGGTGGCGATTTTCTTGTAGGGCGGGTTGAGGATGGCATGCGTGAACGGCGCCTCGCCCGCGGCGATTCGCTGTGCGGCGTGGCCCAGGAAGTCCCTGGCGTGAATGACGCTCCTGGCTGGGTAGCCGGCCAGGGTCGCGCTCAGGCGCCCACGAAGGCGGCTGTCGATCTCGTAAGCCTCCACCGTCGCCGTCGGGTCCCGCCAACGATCGAGGACGGCGCGGCTCAGCGCGCCCAGGCCCGCGCCCGCGTCCAGCAACCGGCGCGGGCCTGGCGCGTCTGGAAACAGGGACACCATGAAACCCGCGATACTGTCCGGGGTCATGAACTGTCCCAGCATGGCCTTGCGGTCACGCGGGATCGCTGCATGGATGTCGTTTCGGCGGCTTTCGGCAACCTGAAGCATATGGGTATGGGGTCCTGCGAACGGATACGGCGTCAAACCGACCGGGAGCCGAAGTGCCCCTCCTCCGGCAGTCGACGACACGTGGAGAGGCCGGACGCGTGTTCGACCATGCGCCTGAGCTCCCATTGGTGCATCGGGATCATCGTCATGCGTTGGAACTCGACGTGTGGCGATGGCTGTTCGTCATCCACTTCCACGGCTTCAATCACCGGGTCGTCCTTGCGCGCTTTGGCGTCGTAGAGCAGCTTCATCTCGAAGCTGTAGTCCCTGCCCATGCGGTTCATGTCCTTGGCCGGGTGGCTGACGGATTCAGTATAGGCATTGATGATGGGTCGATCGAAGTGAGCGAAGAGTTTCGTCGTGCCCATTGTGCACAACGGTGGAGAGGTTCTGGAGTACAGGTGCCGACTTGGCTGAGATGCTGGTCTGCCTTCTCGTGCAAGCCGTCCCAGTCGCGGCCGGGTCTCTTGATGCCGGGTCGGGTCGACAGAAGCGCTCTTTGAGCGCGCGAGTCTCCACCCAACCCGGGAAATCGGCGGAACCACTTCAGGACCCGCGCCATATCCTCGTACCTCGGATCATGCCGTCGTTTCGGTCGCGGGAGTTGCTCTTCCTTTAGCCTGAAACGTGGCGGATCGTCTTCCCGTCAAGGGCAACTTCACGGGCTGGCACGGCAAAGGTCTTGGTGAAGTTCATCTTGGCGAATGTGGGCCAGCAAACGGGAGGTGGCTCGACGCTCGCCATCGAGACAGAAGCCCTGGAATCCAGGACTCGCGCCAGACTCCGGATACCCCAATGAAAAAGCCCGCAAACGAGTTGCGGGCCGCGACCAATATCCTTGGGGGGATCGGGTCAGACGACCAAGTCCTTTTCGACATCGGCGGTCTTCAGGCGGGCCAGGGCCAGGTTGGCACGTTCTTTCAGCAGCACGGCGTACACGAACAGGCCCTCGCGGCTCTTGAGCGGGCGGATGATGTGGTACTGGCTGCCGAGGGTGATCAGGATGTCTTCGATGTTTTCCTTGAGATTCAGCGATTTCATCGTTTTCATCTTGGAGCGCACCACCTCGGTGTTGCCCGCGCCGGCCAGGTCGAGGTCGATGCCCGAGCCGGTCTTGCCGAGCACGAGGCCGCTGTTGTAATCGACCAGGGCGGCGGCGATGCAGCCATCGATGGTCATGATGTTGGCGAGAGAATCTTGGATGTTGGCCATTGGGAAACCTTTTGGATGATGGGTGGCACCGGAGTGAAGAAGAAACGTCGGAACGGTGCCGTTCCCGTCGTCTCCGAAAAACTCAGTCGACCGGGCGGAAAGCCGCCTGACCCAGCGCCTGCGCGCACCAGCGCGATTGCGCCGATACGATACCGACATTGGACTCGTGGTTGGCGGCGATGAGCAGCACCATGCGGTCGCCCGGCGGTGGCACGCGCTGCACCACGGCGATTCCGGTATTGGTGGATATCATCACGTCGCGGAACTCGGCCTGGCCCAATTCCTTGGCGAGCGTTTCGCCAAGTCCGCACAGCGAGCCGGTGATGGCCGCCAAGCGCGAGGTATTGATCTCGCGGTTGATCACGCGGGCCAACTGCATGCCGTCCAGGCTCGAGAGCACCATGCAGTAGGCGCCGGGCATGCCGGCCACGGTATCGCGCATGCGCTCGATGCAGGGGCCTTGCTGGTCGGTGGGGAAGAACTTGTCCCAGCGACGACTGTCGACTTCGGTATCAAGCTGCATCGCGTGCTCCGGTGGCGGTGTTGGGCAGGGATTCCAGCAGCATGTTGAGTGCGAACAGCACGTCCGTGCGTTGACGGGGATCAATTTGCGTGATGTTCATTTCGAGCCCCTTGCTGCGGATGTGGCGGATCAGCTTGAGACTGTCGAATCCGTGTGCCGCGTGGTCGCCGTGAGTGATCACCAGCAGGCTGGTGACTTGGCGGATGGTATCCGCAAAGCTCTCCAGATAGCCATCCAGCACGTCGAGCGGGGTGGGGTGGCGCGCATCGATGAAGAACAGCGCGCCGATGGCGCCCTCGGAGATGATCGGCCAGATGAACTCGAACCGGCCCTGCCCGGGAACGCCGTAGAGGCGCAGCACTTCGCCGTCGTCCAGGGCCATTTCGCCGAAGTCCAGCGCGACCGTGGTCAAGCGGCTTTCATCGGAGGCGGGAACGTCGGTGCTGACCGGCGGATGGTCGCTGATCGCGCGGATGGCGGTGGATTTGCCGGCCCCTGGAGGGCCGACGAAGATGATCTTGAGGACATCGGACATGGATGGAATTAGTTGGCGAGGGTGCGGAGGCGGGCGCGAAGCCGGCCCAGCAGACTGGGGGAAGGTTGCGGGGGCGTTACCGGCTGGGCCGGGATGGGGATGGGTTCGATGGGCGACATCACGATGCGGGCGTGGCCGAAGGCGAACAGCAGCGACAGGCCGAAGCGCGCGCGCGCCGGGGAAATGCCTTCCGTCTCCGCGGCCTGTTTCAGCGCGGTCAGGGACATGGCGCGGGGAGAGAGACGGGCCAATACGCGCAGCCACGCCAGCGCATCGCTCTGGCGCGAGAGGTTGGGCCAGGTTTCGAGCTGCACGAGCGCCTGCGGGTCGTCATGCCAGCGCTCCAGCAGCGCGGCGGCATCGGGCGTGGCGTGTTGCGCCCAGCACAGTTGCTCGACCTGTATCGGCTGCGGGGCGTCTTCCCGGGTGGTGAGCCGGGTGAATTCGGCGGGGTCGAGCGGGGTGGCTTCAGCCACTTTCGCCGCCTGCGCCCTCTGGATGAAGCCGGCGGGATCGAGCCGGTGATAGGCGCTGTGGTGGCGCGCGTCGATGAGGAATTCCTCGCCGTTGACCAGCCGGACCCGCGAAGGCCCGGGCAGGGCGCCTTCGAGCAGTACGGCGAGAAGGGACTTGCCGGCGGCGGGGCGCGTACTCGCGCCAGGCCCGGCGCTAGCCGTGGGCGCGGCGTCGTGTTCGGCCAGCGAGCGGTTGATCAGTTCGGAAAGCGCGTCCGACAGCGGGACGATGCGGATCGGCCGTTCGAGCGAAAGCCGGTCCGGGCCTTTCGACAGGATCAATGCATCGCCCGCGGGATCGGGGGCCAGGGTCAGTTCGGCGGCCGCCTCCATTACGACCTGGCAGGGAATGGGCAGGCGCGGGGAAATGACCCGCATGGCGATCTGCACGTGGCTCTGCTCCAGCGCCGGCAATTGACCGATGGCCAGGCGCATGGGAGGTCGGGAGCGGAGCCGGGGCGAAGTGGACATTGGAAGGGCCAGGGGATGGTTGACCCGCCGGAGCGAGGTTGGAATGGGTTGCTTGCAGAGAAAGCGCCTTGCCGGCGTCGGAGCGAAAGAGGCGCTCCACGTCACACCGCGATTGCGGTGCATGGCGGAAAGCTGGGGTTCCCTTATATAAATATAATCAGAAAAGGGAATCTCGTCACATCTTGACTTCGGACGACCATGCCGAAATTTCCCGCGCCGAGTCGAATGGTCCCACGCGTTGTTTGAGCACGCGGCCATCGGCATCCAGCAGCACGCTGTAGGGTAGCACGCCGGCGGGATTGCCCAGCACCACACCGGCATCGCGCGGGCCGGCGTCGTCGCGGTAATGTGGATACGGCGATGGCTGGCGGTGCAGCCATTGGCGCACGGCCTCGGCGTCGTCCAGCGCCACGCCGATCACCTGCACGCCATCGGCGCCCTGCGCGCCGGCGAACGCGGCCAGTTCCGGCATCTCTCTGACGCAGGGGCCGCACCAGGTCGCCCAGAGGTTGATCAGCGCGGGGCGGTTGGGCGGCAGCGGTAGCGGCGCGAGCTCGCCGGCCAGCGTCCGTACCGGCACCGGTGGCAGGCGCTCGCCACGGCGCGCGATGGCTTGCCCCGCCGGAGCCTCGGGCTGGATCGCCGCGTTCAAGGCGCGTTGGCCGAGTTCCGTGCGCCAGATCGGGCCGGGGCCGTGGATGACGAATGCCGCCACCGCGCCGGCCAGCGCGGCGGCCGATGCGATCAGCAGCAATTGCTTCGCCTCGCGTTTCATGCGTTCAGCGCGCGGCTTCCCGCAGCGCTTCGTGGACGATCGCCGGGGTCAGGAGGGTGGGCAGGACGCGCGGCGCACCGCCATTTTTCGGATACGACACGTACAGCGGCAGGCCGACCGCGCCATGCTGTTGCAGGAAGGCGGAGATGGCCGGGTCGACATCGGTGTGGTCGCCGACCATGTAGACCGTGCCGGTCTCGGCCAGCGCTTCGCGGAAGCCCTGGCGGGCGAACACCGCGCGTTCGTTGGCCTTGCAGGTCACGCACCAGTCGGCGGTGATGTTGACGAACACCGGGCGGCCTTCGGCACGCAACTGGGCGAGCCGTGCTGCCGAATAGGCCGCGTGGGCGTCGGCGCGGCCTGGCGTGCTATCGGCGGCGGTGGCCGGCGCGCTTGCCGGCCGCGCCAGTTGGCCGATGGCATGGATGGCGTATATCGACCCGCCCAGCGCCAGCACGGCCAGCCCCAGCGCCCAGCGTTTGCCGTCGCGGCGCGCGTGCGTCCACGCCCACAGCGCCATCGCCAGCAGGATCGCGGCGAGCGCCCACAGCCCGAAGGCGTCTGCGCCGCGCTGCTGCGCGAGTACCCACACCAGCCAGGCGGCGGTGGCGTACATCGGGAAGGCGAGGAGTTGTTTCATCGTCTCCATCCACGCGCCGGGCTTCGGCAGGAAGCGGGCCAGCGCGGGCACGAAGCCGATCAGCAGGAACGGCAGCGCCAGCCCCAGTCCCAGCATCAGGAAGACGCCCATCGCCGCCGGTGCCGGCGCGACGAAGGCATACGCCAGCGCGCCGCCCATGAACGGCGCGGTGCAGGGCGTGGCCAGCACCACCGCCAGCACGCCGGTGAAGAAATCGCCACGGCGGCCGGACTTGCCGGCCAGCGCCAGCCCGGCTTGCGGCGCGGCAACCTGGGCATGCCACAGCCCCGAGAGCGACAGCCCGAAGGCGAACACCACCAGCGCCAGCGCCGCCACCAGCCACGGCAGTTGCAACTGGAAGCCCCAGCCCATGCCCTGGGCGAGGAGGCGGCTGCGCAGCGCCAGCACGACGCCGCCAAGCACCGCGAACGCGGCCAGCACGCCCAGCGTGTACCAGAGGGCGTGGCGGCGGGCGGTGGCGCGGTTCTCGCCGCTTTGCGCCAGGGCCAGGGCCTTCAGCGAGAGCACCGGCAGGACGCAGGGCATCAGGTTGAGGATCAGTCCGCCGATCAAGGCGAACAGCAACGCGGCGGCCAGGCCGATGGCGCGGCGTTGGCCGCCCGTCGCGCTGGCGGCGGGCGTGGCGTTCGTGTCGTCGTTCGCGCCGTCGCTGCCGGGGGGCGGCGTTGGTGCGGCGTCATCGCTCCCGCGTGTGGATGGCGGTGTTGCCGGGGCGGCTTCACCGCCCGGTGGCGCGGCCGCCGCGGCTTCCACCTTGCCCGGCCGTGCCTCGTCGGTGGCGACGGCCGCGGCGCGGGTCGTCGCTTCCATCGCCGGCAATGCGAGGCGGAAGGATTTCTTCATCGGCTCGTAGCAGATGCCGTTGTCCTGGCAGCCCTGCCAACTGGCGTGGAGCGTCACCGTCTGGGGTTTCGCGCCGGCTCCGTCGCGGGCGAGCGGCACGGGGATGTCGGTTTCGTCGAAATACACTTTGACCGCGCCGAAGTGTTCGTCGCGGTGGTCGCGCGCGGGCGGGAATCGCGGCTCGCCAAGCGCGATGCCGGTGGCGCCTTCCAGCCGCAGCGTCAGCTTGTCGCGGTAGAGGTAGTAGCCGCGCGCCGGCGCGACCCGCAGCAGCAGGCGGTTGCCGCCATCGGCGATGGCCTCGACCTTGAATGCCCGGGCGGGCGGGAGCGGCATCGCGTTCTGGCCGGGGACGATCGAGCCGCCCGGCGGCGTGCCGCCGCCGAGTTTGGCGCCGAGCGCGGCGAATCCGGCATCGCGCTGCGTCTCGCCGCCGGGCAGACGCACGGTCACGGTGCGGGTCTGCGGCGGATAGCAGACGCCGATGTCGGCGCAGCCTTGGTACTTGATGCGCAAGGCGACGGTATCGGATTGCGCCTTGCCCGGTAGCGCGACTTTCAATTCACCGCGATAGGTTTCGACATCGCCGAAGAATTCGTCGTGGTGTTTCTTGCCGTCGGAGATTTGCAGTTCGCCCGCTTCGAAGCCGCCGAGCGGCGTCACCTGGGTGCGGTGGCGGTAGAGGTAGTAACCCGGCGCGATCCGCCAGCGCACGTCGATGCGCTCGCGCGTCGTCGCCTCGGCGTGCGGTTTGAACACCGAATCGACGGGGGGGAGATCGCCCGGGTCCATCGCCTGGGGCAGGGCGGATGGACAGACGAAAGCGAGGAGAAGCGCGGCGAAGCCACGGATGAACAAGGGCATGAATCGGGATTCCTTAAGTGCTGGCCGCGGGTGTCATGACGCGGGGCGGGTTTCGGCGCGCACCCAGTCGAGATAGGCGGCTAGGCCGTCGCTGGCTTCGACAGCGAGAAGTTCGGGAAGTTCGTGGGGATGCAGTTCGACCAGCCGCGTGCGCAGGGCGTCCAGCCGCTCGGCGGTGGTCTTGACGATCAGTAGCAGTTCGTCGTCGCGCGCGATCTTGCCCTGCCAGCGGTAGGTGGACAGCAGCCCCGGCACCAGGTTGACGCAGGCGGCAAGGCGCTCCTCGACCAGTGCGGTGGCGATGCGCTCGGCGCTGGCGCGGTCGGGGCAGGTGTTGAGGCAGATCAGCACGGACATGGGCGTATAGGGTAACGGGTCGTGGCCACGGGGCTTGCCGCCGGAGTCGCCGGCGGCGCGCGTTTCATGTCCGTTGGCGATGGGCGCGTGCGTGGCGGCTGCCGGCGTCGTGCCGCGATGGAGCGGGCTTATTCCGTTTCCCGCAATGCCGCCAGCACGGCTTCGCCATAGCGCTCCAGTTTGCTCGCGCCGATGCCGCCGATCTCGGCCAGCGCGGCCAGTGTGGGCGGTTGTCGCGTGGCGATTTCGCGCAATGTCTTGTCGTGGAAGATGACGTAGGGCGGGACGCCTTGCTCGCGGGCCAGGCGGGTGCGTAGTTCGCGCAGGGCTTCGAAGTGCGGCTGCTGCCCGGGCGTCAGGGGCGTGGTCGGGCCGCCGCCGCGCGGGAGCCGCTCGCGTTCGCGTTTGCGGGGCGGTTCCTTGCGCAGCACGATGGGTTTGCGTTCCTTCAATATCTCCGCGCTTTTCGCCGTGAGGCGCAGGCCGCCGTAGCCTTCGGCATCCACGCCCAGCCAGCCGCCGGCCACCAGTTGCCGGAACACGCCGCGCCAGGTGCCGGCATCGAGCTCGGCGCCGATGCCGTAGGTCGAGAGCCGGTCGTGGCCGAATTGGCGGATGCGCTCGGTCTCGGCGCCGCGCAGGATATCGATGAGTTGGCCGGCGCCGAAGCGCTGGCCGCTGCGATAGACGCAGGAAAGCGCTTTCTGCGCGGCCACGGTGGCGTCCCAGCTTTCCGGCGGGCTCAGGCAGTTGTCGCAGTTGCCGCAGGTATCCGGAAAGGTTTCGCCGAAATTCGCCAGCAGCACCTGGCGCCGGCATCGCATGGATTCGCAATAGCCCACCAGGGCGTCCAGTTTGCGGTGTTCCAGCCGTTTGCGGGTTTCGTCGGCCTCGCCTTGTTCGATCATCTGCCTGAGCTGCACCAGATCGCCCAGGCCGTGGCACATCCAGGCTTCAGCCGGTTCGCCGTCGCGGCCGGCGCGTCCGGTTTCCTGGTAGTAGCCCTCCAGCGATTTGGGCAGGTCGAGGTGGGCGACGAAACGCACGTCCGGTTTGTCGATGCCCATGCCGAAGGCGATCGTCGCCACCATCACGATGCCGTCCTCGCGCAGGAAGCGGCGCTGGTGGCTGGCGCGCGCCTCGGCGTCCATGCCGGCGTGGTAGGCGAGCGCCTCGATGCCGTTTTCGCGCAGGAAATCGGCGGTGTCCTCCACCTTGCGCCGTGACATCGCGTAGACGATGCCGGCCTCGCCGGCGTGGCCGCGCAGGAAATCCAGCAACTGCTTTTTCGCGTTTTCCTTCTGCGCCACCCGGTAGCGGATGTTGGGGCGGTCGAAGCTGCTGACGAAGCGCTGGGCGCTTTCCAGTTGCAGCCGTTCGGCGATCTCGCGCTGGGTGGGCGGGTCGGCGGTGGCGGTCAGGGCGATGCGCGGCACTTCGGGCCAGCGCTCGTGCAGCACGGTGAGCTGGCGGTATTCCGGGCGGAAATCGTGGCCCCATTGCGAGACGCAGTGCGCTTCGTCGATGGCGAACAGGGCGATGCGGGCGCGTTCGAGCAGGGAGAGGAAGCGCGGGTTCAACAGCCGTTCCGGCGCGACGTAGAGCAGGTCGAGGCCGCCATCGAGCCATTGCCGCTCGACCTTCGCGGCGCTTTCGCCATCGAGCGTGGAGTTGAGATAGGCCGCCGCCACGCCGGCCTGTCTGAGCGCTTCGACCTGGTCCTGCATCAGCGCGATCAGCGGCGAGACCACGATGCCGCAGCCGGGCCGCAAGAGCGCGGGGATCTGGTAACACAGCGACTTGCCGCCGCCGGTGGGCATCAACACCAGCGCATCGCCGCCATCGACGATGCAATCGACGATTTCCGCCTGCCGGCCCCGGAACGCGGCGTGGCCGAATACGGTTTGCAAGGTGGTCAGGGCGGGATCGGTGGCGGCATTGGGCATCGGGTGAGGATACCGGGCGGGTCAAGCGACCGCGCCGGGGAAAGCCCCGGCGTGGCATCGGGCGGCGTGGCGCGCGGGTTTATTCCGTTGGCGCATCCAGCGCGCGGAGGATGGCGGTGGCGGTATGGATGCGGTCTTTCGCGGGCCAGCCGCTTTTGTTGGCCAGCAGCACGATGGCGATGTCCCGTCCGGGCAGCAGCAGGACGTACGAGGAAAAACCGCCGGTACCGCCGGTCTTGTTGAGCAGGTTGCCGTGGCCGGCGCGCGCCGGCTGGGCGATCGGGTCGACCGGATTGGCCCGCCGGCTCATGCGGGTGGAATTGCCCTCGGCCCAGCGCGTTTCGTCCACCGGCCACGGGTAGATTTCCCAGCCCAGCCCTTGCTGGTTGAGCGGCGTGCGATACCAGCCGGTTTGGGTGATGTCGATGGCCCGCCGCCATTCGGGCGCGAGTTTCGATGCGTCGAGATGAGCTTCGAGAAAATCCATGAGGCCGGTGCTGGAGGTCTTCAGGCTGCCCCAGGCGCCCGCGCACATCAGCGTGCCGGAGAAGCGGACCGGCCGGTCGCGGTCGTCGTAGCCCTGAGCGTAATTCGGCATTTCGGCGGCCGGCACCGTCACCCAGGTCTGGCGAAGTTTCAGTTGCGGCGCCAGCGTGCGTTCGATGGCGCGCGCGCAGGGTTGTCGCAGACCGCCCGCGGCGGCCAGCGCGAGAAGCGCGATGCTCGGGTTGGAATACATCCGCTGCGTGCCGGGCCGCCACTCGGGCTGCCAGCCGCGTAGCCATTGCATCGCGCCGGCATCGTCCTTCACCCCGTCGGGAAATTGCAGCGGGAGACCGCCCGCCGCATAGGTGCCGGCCTGCAACACGCTGATGCGGTCGAAGGCGCTGCCGGCGAGCGCGGGGATGTACCGGCTGACCGGCGCGGAGAGCGAGAGCTTGCCGCTGGCCTCGGCGTAGCCGGCGAGCGTCGCCCCATAGACCTTGCTCACCGAGCCGATCTCGAACAGGGTGTTCGCCGTCACCGGCTTGCCGGTTTTCCTGGAGGCTACGCCATAGTTGAAGTAATGGCGCTGGCCGCGCGCATGGATGGCCACGGCCATGCCGGGAATCCGGTGTTCGGCCATCGCCGGGCCGATGGCGGATTCCACCACGGCGCTCAACGGGCGCGCCGGCGGCATGCTGGCGGCATTGCAAAGCATGGGGATGGCGAGGAACGCGGTGGCGATGGCGGGTCGGGCAAACAGCGGCTTGAACATGGCGGTTCTGGCTCCGGACAGGCGCTCGGGCGAGCGGAAAAACGCAATTTAGGCCGCGCCATGCCCCGCCGCAAACGACTATATTTCGGCTTCGCCATTAGAAAAATTGCGGGTGTGTTGGCCATGGATCGTCCCTTGCTGCCCTTGAACGCCCTGCGCGCTTTCGAGTCCTCCGCCCGCCACCTGAGCTTCACCAAGGCCGCCATCGAACTGTGCGTGACTCAGGCGGCGGTGAGCCATCAGGTCAAGGCGTTGGAGCGGCGGCTCGGTTTCGCCTTGTTCAAGCGCCTGCCGCGCGGGCTGATGCTGACTGGCGAGGGCGAAACCCTGCTGCCGGCGATGCGCCAGGCGTTCGACCGCATCGCCGATGCGCTGGCACGCTTCGAGTCCGGCCACTATCGCGAAGGGCTGATGGTCGGCGCGGTCGGTACGTTCGCCGTGGGCTGGCTGCTGCCGCGCCTGCCGGTGTTCGAGGCCGCGCATCCGTGGGTGGATCTGCGCCTGTCCACCCACAACAACCGGGTCGATATCGCCGCCGAGGGGCTGGATTTCGCCATTCGTTTCGGTGGCGGCGCTTGGCACGGTACCGAGGCGGTCAGGCTGATGGATGCGCCGTTTTCAGCGCTGTGCGCGCCGGTGGTGGCCGAACGTCTGTGTCGGCCGGGCGATGTCGTCCGTGAAGGGCTGCTGCGCTCCTATCGCGGCGAGGAGTGGCCGCGCTGGTTCGACGCGGCGGGGCTGCCGGCGGACACGCCGATCCGGCGTGGCATCGTGTTCGACAGTTCGTTGGCGATGATGGAAGCCGCCCGCCAGGGCGCGGGCGTGGCGCTGGCCCCGGTGGCGATGTTCGCGTCGATGCTGGCCCGCGACGAAATCCGCCAACCCTTCGACATTCACATCGATGGCGGCGGCTATTGGTTGACCCGGCTGCAATCGCGCGCCGAGACCCCGGCGATGGCCGCGTTCCGTGATTGGCTGGTGGCGCAAGCGACCGCAACCGCGGGCTGAAGCCCACGCCGCGGCGCCAAGCGGGCGGCGTTGATGGGCGAGGATGCGCGGCGACTCTCAGCCCATCCGCATCGCATGGGCTTGCTGCCGCGATTGCGCCTCGGCGTCCTGCTGCTGGGCCAGTTGCCGGTTCAGTGCATCGTTCCGCCCAAGCGTTTCCTGCATGCCCGGCGCTTGCTCGGCCGTGTCGATCGTGGCGCGGTAGCCGGGCGTGTTGCCGAGGATCAGCAGCTTGTCGCCGGAGAACACGATCTGGTCGAGCTGCTCCGGTTGGCGGATACCGTTCTGCTTGGCCTGATACATCGCCTGCATGACCCGGGCATCGTCGATATCGGCGGGCGAGTCGTCCCGGATGCGCTCGAAAAGCAGACGGTCGTTGACCGGCAGCCGGGCCAGCAGCGGGTTGGCGAGCGCCTGGCCGGAAGGGTTTGTGGACCCGGCCTGCGTCTGGTTCCAGGCGGCGGTGTGCGCTTCCATGGTGCCGCGAATGGCCTGTTGGGTGTCCAGCGCATGGCGTCTGCCGTCGTGCCCAAGCAGCCCGAGCTGGCCATTGCCCTCCAGGCTTAGTTGGGCGTTGCCCAAATCGATGTCTTCCTGCGCGGCCTTCACCGCCAGCGCGCCGGCCAGTTTTTCACTGTGCGGGCCGGGCACGATGCCGTTGGCCCGCTCCATCCGCCGCACGGCGGACAACGCGGTGGCGAATGGCAGATGGCCGGGATGGGCCGGGTCGCGGAAATCCGGCGGATACGGGTCGGGCTGGTTCTCGGTGAGCTGCCGTTGCAGCCAGTCGCGCTCCGGCAGCGGGTTTTCGGTTTCCTGGTTGAGCTTGCTGTCGGGGAAAGGGGCGGGAATGCGCTGGAGGTGTTCCTTGTTGTCCAGCACCTTCACGTCGCCTTCGAAATCCGTCACTGGTCTCGGGGTGCGGTTGAGGAGCGATTGCCGGGTGGTATGCAGCCCGGCATGGTTGAGCGCGCCCCAGGTGAAATCGATGCAACTGTTGCGCAGGCCGCCGTATTCTAGGTTGAAGTAGGTTTCGTCGCCACGTGCGCCCGTTTCGCCATATTCCTTGAATTTTTCGTATTGTTGGGCGGTAATCTGGATAGTACGGCTGTAGGCAGGGTTCTGGTATTTTAAATGCTCATTTTCCACGACATGGCCGGGGCCGCTGGCCCCGCTTTCTATTGGAGAGAAGCCATAAGCTTTCTCTGTTTTCCCATCGTTGATCATGTAGTACATATGCCCGGCGCGGGAGCGGGTTTCCTCCTCTCCCTGTTTGATGGGGGTGCCGGGGGCAGCCAGATAGATGGTGACGGTATAGAGCTGTTCTTTAGCCGGGTTGTGCGGATGCCAGTCATCGAATCGGTGGCTCATTGCTTGATTCCCCATAGGTGATAGTGCGTGACGACCATTTCAAAAGGAAGATTCGCCAGGATGGGATGGTCCTCCAGACTCTCCATCTCGATATGGTAACGGCCGGGTGTGGGCGGGAAGATGCTTGCCACTTCCAATGGTCGGTAGGCTCGATTGCGGTAGTCGAACTTGCCGATTGCAATCATTTCCTTGGTATCCATGCCAGCGCCGTTATGCTTAGTGAACACCTCGTCGGGGTGAGGTTCGTACCATGCCTTGCTGGGCCGGATGGTTTGCTGCATCTCGTGAAGCACGATCGGAATGCGCTCTCCCCCTTCGATACGCCAAAGCCGGATACGGATCGGAATGGGGGATTGACCCAAATGATCCACCATTTTCATCCAGGTGGCAGCTTCTTCAGGGCTGCTCTTTTTCTTGATGACGCTAAACCGAAACCCCACCCAGACCGGCCGTAGATGATCTCCGTCCATGGCGTTGGGCAGCTCGAAATCCGCTGTGACCTTGCTGCCGGCTTTCGGCAGGTCGAAGGGTTTGATGACCGGGAAGCCGTCGCCATAGCGGGCGG